>NZ_DASZWC010000072.1:0-110937 GCF_035546795.1 Amycolatopsis sp. | reverse complement strand
AGCTCACGGTCGACGCGATTGACCTCGTGCACCACGCGGGGCAACCATTCCAGCACCGATGCAGCCTAAGTGAGTCCGTACGGACTGGCCGCACGACGGCTTCGGAAGCCTAGGGTGGAGAGTATGCAGCGGAGGATCTTCGGCATCGAGACCGAGTTCGGGGTCACGTGCACCTTCCACGGCCAGCGCCGGCTCTCCCCGGACGAGGTCGCCCGCTACCTGTTCCGTCGGGTGGTGTCCTGGGGCCGTTCGTCGAACGTGTTCCTGCGCAACGGCTCTCGGCTGTACCTGGACGTCGGCTCGCACCCGGAGTACGCCACGGCCGAATGCGACGACCTCATCCAGCTGGTCACGCACGACAAGGCGGGCGAGCGCATCCTCGAGGACCTGCTGGTCGACGCGGAGCGCCGGCTGGCCGACGAGGGCATCGGCGGGGACATCTTCCTGTTCAAGAACAACACCGACTCGGCAGGCAACTCCTACGGCTGCCACGAGAACTATCTGGTGGCTCGTGCTGGCGAATTTTCACGAATCGCCGACGTGCTGCTGCCGTTCCTGGTGACCCGCCAGCTGCTCTGCGGTGCGGGCAAGGTGCTGCAGACCCCCCGCGGCGCGGTGTACTGCCTGTCGCAGCGGGCCGAGCACATCTGGGAGGGCGTGTCCTCGGCGACCACCCGGTCCCGCCCGATCATCAACACCCGCGACGAGCCGCACGCCGATGCGGAGCGCTACCGGCGGCTGCACGTGATCGTCGGCGACTCGAACATGTCCGAGGTGACCACCCTGCTCAAGGTCGGCACCGCCAACCTGGTGCTGGAGATGGTCGAGGAGGGTGTCGCGTTCCGCGACTTCACCCTGGACAACCCGATCCGCGCGATCCGCGAGATCAGCCACGACCTCACCGGGCGGCGCGGGGTGCGGCTGGCGGGCGGCCGGGAGGCCTCCGCGCTGGACATCCAGCAGGAGTACTACACCCGGGCGGTCGAGCACGTGGCGCGGCGCGGATCCGACCCGCTCACCGACCGGGTGATGGAGCTCTGGGGCCGCACGCTGTCCGCGGTCGAGCAGCAGGACCTCACCAGGATCGACCGCGAGATCGACTGGGCGATCAAGCACCGGCTGGTGGAGCGGTACCGGTCGAAGCACCGGCTGGACCTCTCCAGCCCGCGGATCGCCCAGCTGGACCTCGCCTACCACGACATCCGGCGTGGGCGCGGCCTGTTCGACCTGCTGCAGCGCAAGGCGCTGGTCGACCGGGTCACCGACGACGGCGAGATCGAGGCCGCCAAGGACACCCCTCCCGCCACCACCAGGGCGAAGCTGCGCGGGGACTTCATCGCCGCCGCGCAGGCCGCGGGCCGTGACTTCACCGTCGACTGGGTGCACCTCAAGCTCAACGACCAGGCGCAGCGCACCGTGCTGTGCAAGGACCCGTTCCGCGCGGTGGACGAACGAGTGGACCGGCTGATCAGCTCGTTGTAGCGGGGCCAACAGCACGAAACTGTGCGGTCATCCCGTCGCCTGCGACCTCGAAATCCTGGGAGCAGGCGATGGGATGACCGCACAGCGCACCCACCCGCCCGAGGTGGGCCGCGCGCTTTCCCTTGCGCCGCAATGGTTGTCGCCATTTCCCGCCATTGCCGGAGAAACGACACCGGCGCCATCTGCCCGGCGTTCGCACGACGGGCGGTCACGGTGCCCCTCCGTGGGAGGCACCGGTAATGAGTAGCACTCGATCGGTCATGGGTTCGAATGTGCCTGCCATGACTGACGGGAGGATCGGTAAACAATCGGTACGGCACGGCGTGTAATGCGGGACCTCCGATCGGGGCTTGCGGGTGCGAGCTAATGTGGTCCCGTGTCCACCGCCCGCGCCGAACGCCTGGTGAACCTGGTGCTGGCCCTGCTGTCCACCAGGCAGTACCTCAGTGCCGACCGGATCCGCGGCATCGTGCCCGGATATGCCGACGCGGCAAGCGACGACGCGTTCTCCCGCATGTTCGAGCGGGACAAGACGGAGCTGCGCGAGCTGGGCATCCCGTTGGAGATCGGGCGGAATTCGGTGTTCGACTCCACCGACGGATACCGGATCGCGCGCCGTGACTACGAGCTGGGCGAGATCGAGCTGGCGCCGGACGAAGCGGCCGCGGTCGGTTTGGCCGTGCGCCTGTGGGATTCCCCGGAGCTGACCGGGCAGGCCCAGGGGGCACTGGTGAAACTGCGGGCCGCGGGGGTGGACGTCGACCATACGGCGCCGCCCGTAGTCGAGTCCCGGGTGCGCACCGAGCCGGCGTTCTCGCCGCTGCTCGCGGCGGTGCAGAACAGGCAGGCGGTTCGCTTCGACTACCGGCGTTCGAGTTCCCCGGAGCGGCTCACCCGCACGCTGGAACCATGGGGTGTGGTGTCCTGGCGCGCCCGCTGGTACGTCGTCGGGCACGACCGGGACAGGGGGGCGCCACGGTGTTTCCGGCTTTCCCGCGTCGTCGGCGAGGTCCGGCCGGTCGGGAAAACCGGCGAGGTACAGCCGCCGGAGAACGTGAACCTGCTTGAGTTCGTCGCGGGCAGCGGCGGGTCCGACCCGGCCCCGGTGGCGACGGCGCGGCTGTGGATCGCCGACCGCCGCGCGGCCGGGGTGCGCCGGCGCGCACGGCTGACAGGCCGGCTCACCGTGGACGGTGTCGAGGGCGACCTGGCCGAGCTGGAACTGTATTACCCGGAAAGCGCGGCGGACTGGATCGCCGGGCACGGCCCGGACGTCCTCGTGCTGGAGCCGGAGGTGCTGGCGAAGGCTGTGCGCGAGCGCCTGCACGCCGTCGCGGCGCAGGGAGGCAGGCCGTGAGCGAACGGATGCCCCGGCTGCTCGCGCTCGTGCCGTACCTGCTGGCCCGGCCGGGCATCAGGATCGACGACGCGGCAAGGGATTTCGACGTCACCCCCAAGCAGTTGCGCCGCGATCTCGAACTGCTGTGGATGTGCGGGCTGCCCGGCTACGGGCCCGGCGACCTGATCGACCTGTCCTTCGAGGGCGAGACGGTCACGGTGACGTTCGACGCGGGGATGAACCGCCCGCTGCGGCTCACCGGTGGCGAGGCGACGGCGCTGCTGGTGGCGCTGCGCGCGCTGGCCGAGACGCCGGGGCTGCTGGACACCGACGCCGTGCGCCGGGCGCTCGCGAAGATCGAGTCGGCGGCCGGGCAGGCCCAGCCGTCCGGCGTCGTGGTCGGCCTCGGCGTGCGCGAAGGCAAGGCCACCGCGAACACCCGCGGCATCGTCCAGCAGGCGCTGCGGGCCGGGCGCGCGCTGCGCATCCGCTACTACACCGCGTCGCGGGACGAGATCACCGAGCGCACGGTCGACCCGATGCGGCTGCTGATCGTGCAGGCGGTCGGCTACCTGGAGGCCTGGTGCCGCCGGGCCGAAGGGGTGCGGCTGTTCCGGCTGGACCGCATCGACGACGTGCGGGTGCTCGACGAGCGCGCCGCGCCGCCGCCCACCGCCCGGCCCACCGACATCACCGACGGCGTGTTCTCCGCCCGGCCCGGTCAGCCGGTGGCCGAGCTGGTGCTGGAGCCGGACGCGCGCTGGGTCGCCGAGTACTACCCGTGCGAGGAGCTGGCCGAGCTGCCCGGCGGCAGGCTGCGGGTGCGGATGCGCTACGGCGACGAGTGGTGGATGGCGCGCCTGGTGCTCAGTCTCGGCGGCGACGCGAGGGTGGACAATCCGCCCGAACTGGCCGAAGCGGTTCGCCGCCGCGCCGCCGACGCGCTGGCCCGGGCTGGTCACCTTCCGTCAACCTTGGGCCAGTAGGGTTACCGCGTGTCGTACCTGCCGAGCATCGTGCTCGCCGCCGCCGGTCTGCTGATCCTCGCGGCGCTGCTCTTCCGGCTGTTTCGCCTCTTGCGCCGTTTCCGTTCGACCATGAGCATGGTGTTGACGGACTACAACGATCGTGCAGGCTTGGTCAGGGCGCGCGCGGCCGGAGTGCGGTACGCGCTGGCGCAGCGACGTCACACCCCGGAAAACCAGTAGGATTGGGCAACGAACAGATAGGAGCCACTCATGCTGAACGGGTTGCAGCCGTGGCACTTGATCATCCTGGTGCTGATCGTCGTGCTGCTCTTCGGTGCCAAGCGGCTTCCCGACGCTGCGCGCTCGGTGGGCAAGTCCATGAAGATCTTCAAGGCCGAGACCAAGTCCCTGCACGACGAGGACGCCGCCGAGGAGCCCGAGAAGAAGCAGCTCTCCGCGCCCGCGGCCACCCCGCAGCCTGCCGCCGACCAGGCGCAGGTCGCCGAGTTGCAGCGTCAGCTCGACGAGCTCAAGAAGCAGCAAGAGCAGCAGAAGCACGCCAGCTGAGCCAGGACGGATTCCTCTCGTGGCGGAGCCCGCCCCCAACGGCCGCCGGTCCCGGCGGCGCAAGCGCAGCCGCCGGCTGAACCCCGACGGCACGATGACGCTGATCGAGCACATCTACGAGTTCCGCAGGCGGCTCGGTTACGCGGTGCTCGCGGTCGTCGCCGGGGGCATCTTCGGGTTCATCTGGTTCCAGACCAGACTGGGCCCGGTCGAGTCCCTCGGTCATCTGATGAACGCGCCGTACTGCGGGATTCCCGCGGACCGGCTGCTGCCCGGCACGATCGGCCCCGACGGCACCTGCCGCCTGCTGCAGAGCGCGCCGTTCGAAGGCATCATGATCCAGCTGAAGGTGGGCGTCGCGGCGGGCGCGGTGCTCACCTCGCCGTTGTGGCTCTACCAGATCTGGGCGTTCATCGCGCCGGGCCTGTACTCGAAGGAACGCAAGTACGCGCTGACCTTCGTGGGCTTCGCGAGCGTGCTGTTCGCCGCCGGCGCCGTGCTGGCCTACCTGATCGTGCCGCACGCGTTCAAGATGCTGATGAGCTTCGGCGGTGACTTCTTCACCACCGCGCTGACCGCCGACAAGTACATCTCGTTCGTACTGTCGCTGCTGGTCATCTTCGGGGTCAGCTTCGAGCTGCCACTGCTCGTGGTGATGCTGAACTTCGTCGGCGTGCTCAAGTACCCGCAGCTCAAGAAGTGGCGGCGGGGGATCATCTTCCTGCTCTTCGTGTTCGCCGCCTTCGCCACGCCGGGCTCGGACCCGTTCTCGATGCTCGGCCTCGCCGGGGCGCTGACGGTGCTGTTCGAGATCTCGGTCCAGATCGCGCGGGTGCACGACAAACGCAAGGAGCGGGAGCGCGCGGACGAGGGCTGGGACGAGCTCGACGACAACGAGGCCGCCCCGTTCGACTACACCCCGAGCGCCCCGGAAACCGAGCCCGAGCCGGGCACGCCGGCGGGTAAGGCCAGCACCGACGACATCACCTGACGTGCGGGCGGCGCTGTCCGTGCACCCGGACGCCGGCCGCGGCACGGCGGTGCATCTCGCGGACGCGGTGGCCGCCGCACGTGCGGCCCTCGGATGTGGGCCTGCTGGTCGTGCCCGGCGGAGACGGTTCGGTCCACCACGCCATCGGGTTCTGCGCCGAAACCGGCGCGGAGCTGGGCGTGGTCCCGGGCGGTTGCGGCAACGGCTTCGCCCGTGCGCTCGGCATTCCGGCTGATCCGTCTCGGGCCGCGCGGGCCTTGGCCGGCGCGCCGCACGACGGGGGCGGACAGGGAAGCGCGGCCCCGGGTTTCCGCTGTCGGCCTGATGCGTGCCGGACGCGCGTGATCTCGCCACCCCACCGCATGCGAGGTCAGGCGCGGGTATGACACCCTGACGGAGTGGCCGCTAGCCCTTCTCCGTCCCCGGCCGAGGCCTATCAGGCCGCCAAGCGCCGTGGGAAACATCCTCAGCTGAGCCGTTTCGCGGCCGAAGCTGCCTTCGAGTTCGACGACTTCCAGGTGCGCGGCTGTGCGGCGCTCGAGGAAGGGCACGGCGTGCTGGTGTGCGCGCCGACCGGTGCGGGCAAGACCGTGGTCGGCGAGTTCGCCGTCCACCTCGCGCTCGCCGAAGGCCGGAAATGCTTCTACACCACGCCGATCAAGGCGTTGTCGAACCAGAAGTTCAACGACCTTGCCGACCGCTACGGTCCCGAGGCCGTGGGGCTGCTCACCGGTGACACCGCGATCAACGGCAGCGCGCAGGTGGTCGTGATGACCACCGAGGTGCTGCGCAACATGCTCTACGCGGGTTCCTCGGCGCTCACCGACCTCGGCTACGTGGTGATGGACGAGATCCACTACCTCGCCGACCGGTTCCGCGGCGCGGTGTGGGAGGAGGTCATTCTCCACCTGCCCGAGTACGTGCGGGTGGTGGGCCTCTCGGCCACCGTCAGCAACGCCGAGGAGTTCGGCGAGTGGCTGGTGGAGGTGCGCGGGGACACCACGGTGGTGGTCGACGAGCATCGCCCGGTCCCGCTGTGGCAGCACATGATGGTGGGCAACCGGCTGCTGGACCTGTTCGCCGACGACGGTGAGCTGCGGATGAACCCCGGCCTGCTGCGCCGCGTCGAGGAGGTCGGCAGGCTGCACGCTCCGGCGGGCGCGCGCGGGCCACGAGGCCGGGGCAAGCAGCAGTTTCGCGGGCCCCGGTTCCGGCCGCCGTCACGGGTGGACGTCACCACCCGGCTGGACGCGGCGGGCCTGCTGCCGGCGATCGACTTCATCTTCTCCCGTGCCGGCTGCGACGCGGCGGTGTCCCAGTGCACCCGCGCGGGCCTGCGGCTCAACACGCCCGAGGAGAGCGCGGAGGTGCGGCGCGTCATCGCCGAGCACACCCGTGACCTGCCCGAGGGTGACCTGGCGGTGCTCGGGTACTGGGAGTGGCGCGAGGCGCTGGAGAGCGGCATCGCCGCCCACCACGCCGGGTTGCTGCCCGCCTTCAAGGAGACGGTGGAGGAGCTGTTCGTCCGTGGCCTGGTGAAGATCGTGTTCGCCACGGAGACGCTGGCGCTGGGCATCAACATGCCCGCCCGCACCGTCGTGCTGGAGCGGCTGGTCAAGTACAACGGCGAAGCGCACGTAGACCTGACGCCGGGGGAGTACACGCAGCTGACCGGCCGGGCGGGGCGGCGCGGGATCGACGTCGAGGGCCACGCCGTCGTCGTCTGGCAGCCCGGGGTGGACCCCAAGCAGGTCGCGGGGCTGGCCTCCACCCGGACTTATCCGCTGCGCTCGTCGTTCCGGCCGGGCTACAACATGGCGATCAACCTGGTCGCGCAGCTGGGCCCGGAGCAGGCGCGGGACCTGCTGGAGCAGTCCTTCGCGCAGTTCCAGGCCGACCGTTCGGTGGTGGGCCTGTCCCGCCGGATCGAGAAGAACAGGGAAGCGCTGCGCGGGTACTCCGAGGCCATCACGGCCGACTTCGAGGAGATGCTCGATTACGTCGAACTGCGCCAGAAGATCTCCGACCGGGAAAAGACCCTCGCCAAGCAGAACAGCTCCGCGCGGCGCGCGAGTACCGCGGACTCGCTGGAAAAGCTGCGCAAGGGCGATGTGATCGCCGTGCCGTCCGGGCGTCGGGCCGGGCTCGCGGTGGTCGTCGACCCGGGGCTGGACCCGGTCCGGGAACCCCGCCCGGTGGTGGTGACCGAGGACCGCTGGTCCGGACCGCTGTCGCTGGCGGACTTCCCGGCGCCGGTGGAGCCGCTCGGGCACATCAAGCTGCCCAAGCACGTGGAGCTGCGCTCGCCCAGGACCCGCCGCGACATCGCCTCCACCCTGCGCAACGCGGGAATCTCCTTGCCGGGCAGGCAAAAGCGGCGCACGGGCGCGAACGACGACCCGGAGCTGATCTCGCTGCGCCAGCAGTTGCGGGCGCATCCCTGTCACGGGCTCGCCGAGCGCGAGGCGAACCTGCGCTGGGTCGAGCGGTACCAGCGGCTGAGCGCGGAAACCGAGCAGCTGCAACGGAAAGTCGCGGCCACGACGCATTCACTGGCCCGCGCCTTCGACCGGATCCGCGACCTGCTCGACGAACGCGGCTATCTCGGCAAGGGTGAGAACCGGGTGACCGAGCATGGCGCGATCCTCGCCCGGCTCTACAGCGAGTCGGATCTGCTGGCCGCCGAATGCATCCGGCACGGGGTGTGGGAGGGGCTCAGCCCGGCCGAACTCGCGGCGGTGGTTTCGACACTGGTGTTCGAGGCGCGGCGGGATTCGGCAGGGGAGCCGCGACTGCCTTCGGGCGCGGTGCCGCGGGCGTGGCAGGACACGGTGCGGCTGTGGACGGACCTGGCCGACGACGAGCGCCGGTACCGCCTGGAGCGCACGCGGGAGCCCGACGCGGGGTTCGCCTGGCCGGTGTACCGGTGGGCGCGCGGGGAGTCGCTGGAGCAGGTGCTGACCACCGCGGAGGCCAACGGCCAGGAGCTCTCGGCCGGCGATTTCGTGCGCTGGTCCCGGCAGGTGATCGACCTGCTCGACCAGATCCGCACCGTGCTCGGCCGCGACAACCAGCTGGGCGCCGCGGCGGCGAAAGCCGTCAAGGCGCTGCGGCGCGGCGTGGTCGCCGCCGGAGCCGAGTAGCGGTTTCCGGCGCACAGCTTGGTGTGGTTGGATCGCGCACAGCGGACCGCCCCCGGATTGGAGTTTTCGCGATGAGCACGCCCTACGGCGGCAACGACCCCCAGCAGTGGGGACAGACCCCCCAGGGGCCCACTCCCACTCCGCAGTCCGGCGGTTTCCCAGCGCAGGGCTATCCGCAGCAGCCCCAGCCGGGCTACGGCCAGCAGCCGCAGTACGGTCAGCAACCCCCGTACGGCCAGCCGCAGTACGGTCAGCAGCCGCCATACGGCCAGCAGCCCCAGTACGGCCAGCCGCAGTACGACCCGTCGCAGCAGCAGTACGGCGGCCAGTACCCGCCGGCCCAGCAGCCCTACTACGGTCAGCAGCCGGGGCAGTACGACTACGGGCGGCAGGCCGGGTTCGGCGCGCCGGGCCAGGAAAAGAAGAAGAGCGGCAAGCTGCTGTGGATCATCATCGCGGTGCTGGTGGTGATCGTCGCCGCGCTCGGGGTCACCGGCTTCTGGAAGCCCGGGTTCTTCGTCAAGCAGGTGCTCTCGCAGAGCGCGGTGCAGGACGGGGTCAAGTCCATGCTCTCGCAGTACGGCAAGACCCCCAGCGCGGTGTCCTGCCCGGCCGACCAGGAGGTCAAGGCGGGCACCACGTTCACCTGCACCGCCACGATCGACGGTCAGCAGCAGCAGATCACCGTGACGGTGCTCGACAGCGACGGCAAGTACCAGGTCGGCAGGCCCGGCCAGTAAACGACTGGCCCGATCCGTCCGCTTCGGCCACGATCGGAGCCGTGAGCGACTACACCGTGCGGGCGTTGCGGCCCGACGAAATCCCGGCGGCCAGCGCGCTTTTCCGGTCCACCCTGCACGTGAAGCCCGTCAGTGACGAGGATCTGCCGTACGCGCGGCGGTGGCACCAGCCCGGCCGCACGCTGGGCGTGTTCGACAGCGAACTGATCGGGACCGCGCGCTCGTTCGATGCGGAGCTGACCGTCCCGGGCGGGAAAAGGCGGCCGCTGGCGGGCGTCACCGGGGTCGGGGTGCGCCCCGACCGCACCCGCCGGGGCGTGCTGAGCGAGCTGATGCGCACCCAGCTGAGCGACTTCACCGACCGCGGGGTGGTGTTCGCGGCGCTTTACGCGAGTGAAGCGAGTATCTACGGCCGGTTCGGCTACGGCGTCTCGACGGTGTTCCAGAGCAGCAAGATCGACCGGCGCCGGGCCCGGCTGCGGCCCGGGGTCTCGGCGGGCGGGCGGATCGACCTCCTGCCGCTGGACCCGGGGCTGGACCGGCTCGCCGGGCTGTACGAGGAACTGCCGCACCGGGCGGGCATGATGACGCGGCCGCCGTACTGGTGGGCCGCTTTCGAATGGCATCTGCGGCGGGCCGAGGCTCCGGTGCACGCGATCGTCCACACCGGACCGGAGGGCCCGGACGGTTTCGCCGTCTACAAGGTGGAACGCCCGTCCTGGGATCAACCGTCCACTTTGGACGTCCTCGAGCTGCAGTACGCGAACAGCGACGCCTTCGCCGGATTGTGGCGCTATCTGCTCACGGTGGACCTGGTGGACGAGATCGCCGTCGGCGGCCGGGCGCCGGACGAGCCGACACCGCTGCTGTTCGCCGACTCGCGGGCGTGCACCATCACCGGCGGCGGCGATGACCTGTGGCTGCGGCTGGTCGACGTCGAGCAGGCGCTGGCGGCGCGGGAATACGAGGGCGAGCCGGTTGTCGTCGAAGTGTCGGACCGGATGCTGGAGCGCAATTCCGGCCGGTACCGCATCTCGGCCGAGGGAGCCGAGCGCACCGAGGAACCCGCCGAGCTGTCGCTGGACGCCGGCACGCTGGCGATGCTGTACTTCGGCACCTGGCGGCCGTCCGCGCTGGCCGGGGTCGGCCGGATCAGCGCGGCCGGTCCCGAAGTGCCGCGGCGGGCGGATCGGCTGTTCGCCACGCCCGTCTCAGGTTGGTGTGGTACACACTTCTGACCAAACTGGACTGATTCTCTCGGGGGGTACCGCGGTGTACTCGCGCGCCCGGATCGTGGTGGTGACGGCCGGTGCCCTGCTGCTCGCGGGATGTGGCGGCGGGGACGGCGACCGGGTCACGCCGAGCACGATCGGTGCCACTTCGCGCGGTTCGTCGGCGACGTCGTCGAGCGCGACACCGGCGCCCCGGATCTTCGACGCCAAGGCCCTGCAGGACGGGGTGCGGCAGGTGCTCGTGCAGTCCTACGGCCTCGCCGGTGTCTCGGACGTGCGGTGCCCGTCCGGCCAGGTGGTCCAGACCGGGGTGTCGTTCGACTGCGCGCTCCAGGTCGACGGCGCGCCCAAGACGGTCACGCTCACCGTGCGGAGCCAGGACGGCACGTACCAGGTCTCGCAGCCCAGATAACCGGTGGCCCGGCGTCAGCGGTGGGGGCAGGATCGTCCGGTATGAGCGAGCTCGCGCGCGAATCATCCAAGGCCACGCCGGCCGACGTGATAACGCAGCCGCGGCTCGCCGCGTCCGGCAAGGAGGTGCCGTGAGTGAGTTCGAGGTCCGGCCGCTGGCCGAAGCCGACCGGCGCGAAGCCTTCTTCATGCTCGGCAAGGCGTTGCATTTCCCGTTGCTGAGCGCGGAAATCTGGGCCGAGCGTGCCGCGGGGTTCCCGGCCGAGCGGCGGTTCGGTGCCTTCGCCGACGGTGAAGTGATCGGCCTCGCCGGATCGGCCGCCACCGAGCTCGCCGTTCCCGGGGGCAGGGCGCCGGCCACGGCCGCGGTGGACGGGGTCGGCGTGCGGGCCGACCACACGCGCCGCGGCGTGCTGACCGCGTTGATGGGGGAGCAGCTGCGGGACTGCGCGCGCCGGGGCGACGTGCTGGCCGCGCTGCACGCGAGCGAAACCGTGATCTACGGCCGGTTCGGCTATGGCATCGCCAACCGCGCGAAGACCCTGCGCATCCACCGCGGCCGGGCCCGGTTCCGCGACGATGCGCCGGGCGGTGGCCGGGTGCGGCTGGTGCGGCCGGAGGACGCCGAAACGGTGCTGCCGGAGCTGTACCGGCGGATCGGGCTGCACCGGCCGGGGATGATCGCCCGCACGCCGCAGTGGTGGGCCTGGAAAAAGCCGAAGCTGCGGGACAGCACGATCGCCGTGCACACCGGGCCGGACGGTGACGACGGATTCGCCGTGTACCAGAGCGAGAACAGGGAGAGCTTCCTCGACCCGGAGGCGGGCGCGGCCCTGCGCGTCTGGGATCTGCACGCCGCGAACACGCAGGCGTGGGCGCAGCTGTGGCGCTTCGTGCACTCGGTCGACCTGGTGGCCGAGATCCAGGCGCCGGACCGGCCGCTGGACGAACCGGTGGACGCGATGCTCGCCGACCCGCGCGCCTGCGCGACCGTGGCGGTCGACGATTCGTTGTGGCTGCGCCTGATCGACGTGCCCGCGGCGCTCGCCGCCCGCACGTACGGGCCGGGCGCGCCGGTGGTGCTGGAGGTCGCCGATCCCGTGCTGCCGGAGAACTCCGGCCGGTACTCGGTCGGTCAGGACGGTGTCGAAAGGACGGACGCGCCCGCGGATCTCCGCCTCGGCGTGGACGTGCTGGCGATGTTGTACCTCGGCGACCAGCGGCCGGGCGCGCTCGCGGAACTGAACCGGATCGAGGTGCGCAGTGAAGAGGGCGCCGGCCGCGCCGACGCCCTCTTCACCCCCGCGATTCCTTGGTGTGGCACGGGTTTCTGACGCCTCAGGCGGCGGCCAGCGCGTCGCGCAGCTTCACCTTGGCGCCAGTGCGCAGCACCGCGTTGCGGTAGATCCGGCCGGACAGCCAGATCAGCCCCGGGATGAGCAGCACCACGAGCAGCACGGACAGCCCGGCCTCCCAGACCGGCACCCCGCCCATCGCCAGCCGCATCGGCATCAGCGTCGGCGCGAACACCGGGATCACCGAGAGCACCTCGACGAAGTGGCTGCCCGGGTCGGACGGCAGCACGGAGATGCCGACGACGTACCCGGCGACCACGAACATCAGCGCCGGGGTGACCGCACCGCCGACGTCCTCCTGCCGCGAGACGAGCGCGCCGAGGCCGGCGAACACGATCGAGTACATCAGGAAACCCAGCAGGTACCAGACGATGAGCCAGACGACGGTGCCCGCCGCGGCCGAGGCCGAGATGGTCAGCACCCCGGTCGCCAGGCCGGAGATGATGCCCACGACCCCGATCGCGATCATCTGCAGCAGCCCGACCGCGCCGATGCCCAGCACCTTGCCCGCCATCAGCTGCCACGGCCGGATCGTGGCCAGCAGCAGTTCGACCACCCGGCTGGTCTTCTCCTCGACCACGCCCTGGGCCACGGTCTGGCCGTTGAGCATCAGGGACAGGTAGATGAGTACCCCGGCGATGATCCCGAGGATCAGCTGCTGGCTGTTGTATTCGTGCGGTTTTTCCAGCTGCTGCACCGTGATCCCGGCGCGGCTGACCGCGGCCGCGACCTGTGCGGGATCGCCGTGCAGCGCGGTGATCTGCTGGTTGAGCGCCAGCTGGCCGGCGACCAGGTTCAGCGCGCTGC
Source organism: Amycolatopsis sp. (assembly GCF_035546795.1). Lineage (GTDB taxonomy): Bacteria > Actinomycetota > Actinomycetes > Mycobacteriales > Pseudonocardiaceae > Amycolatopsis_E. Next base: position 97,902 of record NZ_DASZWC010000072.1, on the reverse strand, counting down.
GCGAGGAGGCGTCGACGTCCTTCTTGACCACGATGTCGACCTTGGTGCCGTCCCCGACGAGCACACCGTCGAGCGAGCCGTCCTCGACCTGGGCGCGGCCGGCCGCCTCGTCGGTCACCTGCCTGGTTTCGACCGTCTTGCCCACCGCCTCGAAGCCGCGCTGCACCGGGGCGGCGAGTGAGGAGCTGGCCGCGGTGTAGCCGATGGTCACATCGGAACCTCCGCTGCCCGCGATCAGCTTCATGATCACGGTGAAGGCGATGATCACCAGGATCAGCACCGCCGTGCTGATGATGTACGCCTTCGAGCGCAGCTTCGTGGTGATCTCGCGCCCGGCCACCAGCCGGATCGCCGCCATCGGGCCCATGCCGGTTTTCATCGTGCCTCCCCTTGCACCACGACGTTGCGGAACAGCTCGGTCAGCGAGGGCCGCCGCCGGGCGAACTCGTGCACCGGCCCGGTGGCCAGCGCGGTCTTGAGCACCGCCTGGTCGTCGGCGCCGTCGCCGAGTTCCAGTTCGGTGCGGCTGCCCTCGTGCGAAAGCACTGTCACGCCGGGTAAAGCACCCGCCCAGTCGCGCGGGGCGTCCGGCGCGTCCACGATCAGGCGGACCGAGCCGCCCGCCCGCAGCTCGTCCACCGTGCCGCGGGCGACCATCTGTCCACTTCGGACGATGCCGACCCGGTCGCACAGCCGCTCGACCAGATCCAGCTGGTGGCTGGAGAACACCACCGGCACCCCGGTGGCCGCCTTCTCCCGCAGCACCTGGCTCATCACGTCGACCGCGACCGGGTCCAGCCCGGAGAACGGCTCGTCGAGCACCAGGATCCGCGGGTCGTGCACCAGCGCGGCCGCGAGCTGCACGCGCTGCTGGTTGCCCAGGCTGAGCTTCTGCACCTCGTCGTCACGACGGCCGGCCACGCCGAGCCGCTCGGTCCACTCGTCCACCGAGCGCTTGGCTTCGCCTGCCGACATCCCGTGCAGCCGGGCCAGGTAGATCAGCTGCTCGGCCACCTTCATCTTCGGGTACAGGCCGCGTTCCTCGGGCATGTAGCCGATGTGCCGCCGGGTCTGCAGGGTGATGGGCTCACCGTCCCACCGGACGTGGCCCGCGTCCCCCGCCAGCACCCCCAGCACGATCCGCATGGTCGTGGTCTTGCCGGCCCCGTTGCTGCCGACGAAGCCGAACAGCTCGCCGGCCCGCACGTCGAAAGTCATGTCCCGCAAGGCGATTGTGTCGCCGTATCGCTTGGAGACCCCATCGATCTCCAGCCGCCGATCGCTCACGCCGGCGCCCCCTTCGGTTCGTGGAAAATGTGATATCACTATGCTACGGTTTACGGCGGATGGCAAGCCCGCCGGGCCGAAGGGGAGAACGATGACCGAGACAGCCGTGGAAATGCCGGCCCCGCGCACGAGGGAACGATCGGTGCGCGCGCTACCCGGGCTGCTGATGCTGCTCGTCGCGCTGGTGCTGATCGCCGGTGGCGTGGCGCTGATCGTCACGGCGGGCGGCGCCGGGGTGGCCATCGGTATCGTCGTGGTAGTCCTCGGCGCGGTGACGTTCCGCGGGCTCACCCCGGTCGCGCCGGGGGAGGCCAGGGTGGTGCAGCTGCTGGGCCGCTACATCGGCACCCTGCGCACCGACGGGCTGCAGTGGGTGAACCCGTTCAGCGCGCGCCGCCGCGTTTCCACCCGGATCCGCAACCACGAAACCGATGTGGCCAAGGTGAACGACGCCGACGGCAACCCGATCGAAATGGCCGCCGTCGTGGTGTGGCAGGTGCGGGACACCGCGCAGGCACTGTTCGAAGTGGACGACTTCGTGGAGTTCGTGGCCATCCAGACCGAAACCGCCGTCCGGCACATCGCCAACGCCTACCCCTACGACACCCACAACGAGGGCACGCTTTCCTTGCGGGACAACGCGGACGAGATCACCGAGAAGCTCAGCACGGAGATCGGCGCCCGGGTCGCGTCGGCCGGCGTGCAGGTGATCGAATCGCGGATCACGCACCTGGCCTACGCTCCGGAGATCGCGCAGGCGATGCTGCGGCGGCAGCAGGCGGGCGCGATCGTCGCCGCCCGCAGCAGGATCGTCGAGGGCGCGGTGGGCATGGTGGAGATGGCGCTGGCCCGGCTCGCCGAGCACGACGTGGTGGACCTGGACGAGGAGCGCAAGGCTTCGATGGTCAGCAACCTGATGGTCGTGCTGGTCGGGGACCGCGACACGCAGCCGGTCGTCAACGCCGGGACACTGTACTCGTAGTGGCCGAGCGGAAGAAGATCCTGCTGCGGCTGGATCCGGCCGTGCACGACGCGTTGGCCCGCTGGGCGGGCGACGAGCTGCGCAGCACCAACGCGCAGATCGAATTCCTGTTGCGCAAGGCGCTTTCCGACGCCGGGCGGCTGCCTCGCGGCGTCGGCCGGATGCGGCCGCAGGGCAGGCCCCGCAAGTCGGAGGAGGACGAGGATGAAACAGCCTGAAACACTGCCGGCCACGATGTACCTGCTGGCTTTCGATCCGCGGCGCGGAAAACTCACCGCACGCGGGGAACTCGGCCTGTTGCTGCGTGCCGCCGCACTCGCCGATCTGGTCCTCAATGGACAGTTGAAGGACGACGCGGGCAAAGCCGCCGTCGCCGGGCCCGCGCCCGCCGACCCGGTGCTGCGCGCGGTGTTCGAAGAGATTTCCCAGGCGCCGCCCCGATCCTGGCGGCGGTGGGTGAGCAGGAACGAGCGGGGGATCGTGCCCGCGGTCCGGGACCAGCTCGCCGAGGCGCGCGTGATCCGGACCGAGCGTGTCCGCGTGCTGGGCCTGCTCCCGCACACGCGGGTGACGGTGCGGGACACCCGCGCGGCACGCCAGGTGGCAGAGCAGGTCGGCCGGGCGATCCGGGGCGGACAGTCGGCCGAACGCGTCGAGGGCCCGGTCGCCGCGCTCGCGGCGCTGGCCGGTGCCGGGCAGCTGCGGGTGGTGGCCGGCGCGCGGGACCGGCGCCAGTACCGCGCGCGGCTGCAGGAACTGGGCTCGGCGATCGAGCCGGTGCCTGCGGCGCTGCGGCGCGCGGTGACGACGAAGCATGCCGCGGTGGCTTCCGGAGGGTGAGGGGCGCAGCCGCCCGGCGAGTTGGGGTTCATCCCGTCGCCTGCGACCCCGAAATCACTTTGACCCGGGCCCGCACCTCCCGCACGTCCGGGGCAAAGTGATACTCCTGGAAGGAGGCGACGGGATGAACCCCAGCTCTCTCCCAGCCGCGCTGGGTCCGGCGGCCGGGCTAAGGGCCCGTGTTCATCCTGGCGCCAGCCCCTCCGGCGAGGAGTTCTTTGGTCTTTTTCCTTGCTGGGCGCGCTGCGACAGCAACGGACGCGCGCAGAGCGCGCTGTGTGGCCCCACCCCCGCCCCGATCTTTGAGTGTGCGCGGTCCCGGGCCCGCTTCAAGGCGGGAAAGATGCCTTGACCCGAACCCGTGACCGCGAGGGCGGCTTGGGATCGGGGCGGGGGAGGGGCTGGGCGTGGGGAGCCCGGCCGGCTTGCGTTGCCGGGCGGCGGTTTGGCGTGGGGAGGCTCGCCGGTGGCGTCGCCGGGTGGTGGGGAGTCCGGCTGCCTGCGTTGCCGGGTGACGGTCGGGTGGTGGGAGCCGCGCGGGTTTCGTTGCCGGGCGGCGGTTTCCGGTTCCCGGCTATCGGTCCAGCGCCTTCAGCAAGCGCTGCACGGAGTTGCCCAGGTTCCAGCGCTCGGCGAGTTCCGCGACGCGGTCCGGGTCGGCGGGGGCATTCGGCACGGCGTCCGGGCCGGACATCTCGACCGGGGCGTCGGTGGCCACACGCACGACTTTCGGGGCGACGGCGAGATAATCCTGGGCAGCGGTGAGTTTCAGCCGCATCTTCAGCGGCAGGTCCCGGCTACCCGAATGCGCGGCTTCGATGAGCGCGTCGAGTGAGCCGAACTGCGTGATCAGCTTCGCCGCCGTCTTGTCGCCGATCCCGGCCACGCCCGGCAGGCCGTCGGACGGGTCGCCGCGCAGGGCGGCCATGTCGGCGTACGCGGGGCCCGCGTTGTCCTTCGGCACGCCGTAGCGCTCGGCGATCTCGGCCGGGCCGAGGACCTCGGCCTTGGCCCAGCCCTTGCCGACGTAGATCACCGAGGCCGGCGCCGGACCGGGGCGCACCAGCTGGAACAGGTCACGATCGCCGGTGATCACCTCGACCGCGTCGGTCCGCTCGCGGGCGGTGAGCGCGCCGATCACATCGTCTGCCTCGTAGCCCTTCGCCTCGGCGGTGGCGAGGCCGACCGCTTCCAGCAGCTCCAGGATGATCGGCACCTGGGGGGTGAGCGTGTCGGGCACCTCCTCGGCGTTGGCCTCGGCGTCGGCGACCCGGTGCGCCTTGTAGCTGGGCAGCAGATCGACCCGGAACTGCGGCCGCCAGTCGGCGTCGAGGCAAGCGACGAGCCTCGTCGGCCTGCGGTCGGTGATGATCCGGGCGACGGTGTCGGCGAAGCCGCGCACCGCGTTCACCGGCGTGCCGTCCGGCGCGGTCATCGAGTCGGGCAGCGCGTAGAACGAGCGGAAGTACAGGCTCGCGGAGTCCAGCAGGGCTAACGTCACCGGAACAGCCTGCCAGACGAAGGGAGCCGCGGCGTGGCCCTGGTCGAAAACCCGCTGTTCGCGTGGTACTTCAGCCGCTGCGGAGCCCGCAACGAGGCGCGCGGCAACGCGGCGTTGCGGAGGGAGATGCTGGCCGGGCTCACCGGCCGGGTACTGGAAGTCGGCGCCGGCACCGGGCTGAACTTCGCCCACTATCCGCCGGAGGTCACCGAGCTGATCGCCGTCGAACCGGAACCGACCCTGCGCGGGAAGGCCGGGGCGGCACAGTCGAGCGTGCCGGTCCGCGTGGTGGACGGTGTCGCGGACAGCCTCCCCGCCGGGGACGGATCGGTGGACGCGGTGGTGGTGTCCGGGGTGCTGTGCTCGGTGCCGGACCCGGTGGCGGCGCTGCGCGAGTTCCGGCGCGTGCTGCGGTCCGGCGGCGAGCTGCGGTTCTACGAGCACGTCCGCGGACGTGGCGCGGTGCGCGGCCGTTATCACGACGTGGCGGACCTGCTGTGGCCGCGCCTGATGGGCGGCTGCCATCCGAACCGCGACACGCTGGCCACGATCCGCGCGGAGTTCGCCGAGGTGGAGTCGCGGGAGTTCGTTTTCCCGCCTGGCGCAAGGGTTTCCGTGGTCGGGCCCCGGGTGCTGGGCCGGGCCCGCTGACTCAGGCGTGGCCCGCCGCCAGCCGCCGGCCGGCCATCACCTGCTGGATCAGGGTGACCAGCACCTGCTTCGTCGACTCCTTGTCGCGCGCGTCGCACAGCAGGACCGGGGTGTCCGGATCCAGTTCGAGGGCGTCCCGGACCTCTTCGGTGCCGTACCGGTATGCGTCGTCGAAGCAGTTGACGCCGACCACGAACGGCAACCCGCGGCGCTCGAAGAAGTCCAGCGCGGGAAAGCAGCTCTCCAGGCGCCGGGTGTCGGCGAGCACCACCGCGCCGAGCGCGCCGACGGCGAGCTCGTCCCACATGAACCAGAACCGGTCCTGTCCCGGGGTGCCGAACAGGTACAGGATCAGCTCGGGGTTGATGGTGATCCGGCCGAAGTCCAGCGCCACCGTGGTGGTGGTCTTGCGCTCGACCCCGGTGAGGTCGTCCACCCCGGACGACGCGGCGGTGAGCGCCTCCTCGGTGTGCAGCGGCGGCACCTCGCTCACCGAACCGACCATCGTGGTCTTCCCGACCCCGAACCCGCCGGCGATCAGCAGCTTCAGGGACATCGCGCTGAGGTTGCGGCGGTAGGCCGTGGCCGGCTGGGCCGGGTTGCCGCGAACGGGATAGTCCAACTCGTTCCCTCTGTCAGAGTCTGCGAATGCCATCGAGCACCGCCTGGAGGATGCGCTCGTCCGGCGCCGCCGTCACCGGTGCCGAAGTCCGGAAGATCACGTGGTTCCGTTCGATGAGGTCACCGAGGAGCACCTTCACCACGGGCAGCGGCAGCTCCAGGTACGCGGCGACCTCCGCGACCGACAGCGGCTGCTGGCACAGCCGCACGATGCGGGCGTATTCGTTGGGCAGGCCCACGGCGTCCCGCGCCGAGGTCAAAGCGACCACGAGCGTGAGCAGATCGAGACCGATGTGCGTGTCCGTCTTGGTCCGGCCGCCGGTGACCGTGTAGGGCCGGTACAGCGGCCCCGCGGCGTCGTCGAACCACGCCTCGTCCTGCTGCATGGTCACGGTGCCGCGCCGGCCGGGTTCATGCCGCCCCACCTTCAAGGACGCGGCAAGCCGCGGCAGTGTCGTCGGCGGGCATGGTGTCGATGGTTCGTTCGCAAGCGTCGCTCATGCCGCCCTGCTTTCAAGGACGCGGCGAGCCGCGGCAGTGTCGTCGGCGGGCATGATGTCGATGATTCGCTCGCAAGCGTCGCTCATGCCAGCCCACCGGCGTGCTCGACCCGCGGCGCGGCGGACAGTACGGCGCCGACCCGCTTGACCATCATGTTCATCGCGTAGGCGACCAGGCCCATGTCCGCCTCTTCACTGGTGAGCAGCGCGAGGCAGGCGCCGTACCCGGCGGCGGTGACGAACAGGAACGCGTGGTCCATCTCCACCACCGTCTGCCGCACCTGGCCGCCGCCGAAGTGCCTGCCCGTGCCCTTGGCCAGGCTCTGGAACGCCGAAGCCACCGCCGACAGGTGCTCACCGTCCTCTTCGGACAGATTCGTGGAGCGCCCGACCAGCAGCCCGTCGGCGGACAGCACCACCGCGCGGTCGGCGCCGGCCACCTGCTGCAGCAGATCGTCGAGCAGCCAGTCCAGCTCGTTGACCCCGGGATTGGTCATTTGTGCTCCCCAAAAAAGTCGGTGGCGGCTGGGTCCTTGTCGCGGGCGCGCCGGGTTCCGGCCTGGAACGCGGAAAGCCTGCTGCGTGCCTGGTCGGGATCCGCCGACGGGGCCACTGCCTCAGCCACGAGCGGGGTTTCGCTCGTGCGCAGCTGGGGAGCCATGCTCTGCTGGCGACGGCGGCGCGGCAGCGCCGGCCGGTCCGGTGACATCGGTCCTCCCGGCTGCGGCGACCGGGTCTCCTGGTGCGGGCGGGCGGGCGACTGCTGCCGCGCCGGCCTGGCAGGCGGGGAGAACAGGTCGACCCTGGTGCCTGGTTCGGCGAGCACACCGTTGTGCCGTGCGGTCTCCTCCATCGACGGTACCGGCTGTGGCCGGCGCACCGGCAGGCTCGGCAGCGCGCCGGGTTCGGCGGGCCGCCCGGGTGCGTTTTGCCGGTGCTGCCCGGGAGCGCGGTGGTTTCCGCTGTGCTCGTCGCCGTTCTGCTGGGCGGGCACCGCGGAGGCGGGCACTTCCGCTTCCTCGGGCGGCGGCAACGGGGTGAGCAGCTCGGAGCGGACGAGCACGATCGCCCGGGTGCCGCCGTAGGCGGACTGCCGCAGCGTCACCGTGATTCCGTGCCGCGCGGCGAGGCGGGCGACAACGAACAGGCCCAGCCGGGGCTCGGCCGACAGCGCCATCACGCCGAAGTCCGGCGGGTCGGCCAGCATCGCGTTGAGCTCGTCGGCCTGGCCGGGCTCGATGCCGACGCCCTGGTCCTCGATCTCGATCACCACGCCACGGCCGACGACGTCACCCCAGATCTCCACCCTGGACGCCGGCGGGGAGAACGAGGTGGCGTTGTCGATCAGCTCGGCGAGCAGGTGGATCAGGTCGGCGACCACCGGGCCGGCGACCGCGACCCCGGGCAGCCGGCCGGTGTTGACCCTGGCGTAGTCCTCGGTCTCGGCGGTCGCGCCGCGGATCAGGTCGGCCAGCGCGACCGGGTTGCGCCACTGCCTGCCCGGCCGCTCGCCGCCGAGGATGATCAGGTTCTCCGCGTTGCGGCGGGCACGGGTGGACAGGTGGTCCAGCTTGAACAGCAGGTCCAGCTGGTCGGGGTCCTCCTGCTTGCGCTCGGCCTCGTCGAGTGCCTTGAGCTGCCGGTGCACCAGCACCTGGCTGCGGTGCGCGATGTTGAGGAAGACCTTGCTGGTGCCCTCGCGGGTCTTGGCCTCCTCCACCGCGGCCGCGACGGCGGTCTGCTGCGCCTTGTTGAACGCGTCGGCCACCTGGCCGATCTCGTCCTCGCCGTGGTCGAGGAAGGACATCTCGGCGACGAGGTCGACCGCTTCGCCGTTGCGGACGCGGCCGACCAGGTCGGGCAGCTGGGCGTCAGCGATCTCCAGGGTCTCCTCGCGCAGCCTGCGCAGCCGGTGGATCAGCCGCGAGGACATCCGCCACGCGAAGATCGACACCGCGATCGCGATGAGCAGCGCGGCCGCGCCTGCCACGATCGAGGTGACCAGGCGCTGGTTACCGGTGTCGATCTCGACGTTGGTGGCGTTGGTGCTCTGCTCGATGTAGAGGTTCATCAGCTGGCCGGCGACCTGGGTCGCCGCGTCGCGCCATTGCTGCTGCGCCACCGGCAGCGTGTCGCGGTCGCCGTTGAGCACCGAGTTCTCGACGGTGGTCAGGGTGGCCCACGCCGGGCCGGCCTTGAGCGCCTCGTACTGCTCACGCACCGACGGGATCATTTCCCGGACCTGGCCGTCGAAAGCGGCGTGGTAGGCGCCGACGGCGGACACGTAGGCGTTGAACTCCTCGGCGGTCAGCCCGCCGCGGGCGAACCCGGCGGCGGCGAGCGCGTCGCCGCGCGCCATCGCGTCCGCACCGGAGAACAGCGGCATCGCGGTCACCCGGAGGTAGGCGGCCTCGGCGTCGGGCGCGCCCTCGGCCACACCGTTGAGTCCTTCGGTGTACTCGTCGATGAGGTTGTCGTAGAAGTTGTAGGCGTCCATCGTCGTCGCCGTGCCGGCGTCCACTTTGGCGCGGAACGAGGGCAGCTGTGCGATGTTCTCCGCGGTGCGGTCGATACTCGCCTTGACCCGGTCCGGCGCCTGGTCGTAGAGCCCGGCCAGGTTCTTCGCCTGCGCGGCGGCCGTCGAGTCGGTCTTGCCGCGCACCTGGAGTAGTTGCGGGTGCACCGTCCCGTGGGTGGCGAGGTCGGCCAGGGTCAGCTGTCGCTCGGCGCGCACCGAAGCGAAGTACTGGGTCGCGATCGGGGCGGAGTCGTGCACCTTCGTGATGAACGTGCGTGACTCGACGGCCTGGTAGACCAGGTAGCCGGCCAGCGCGACGCCGGCCACGAGCAGGGCGACGCTGGGCACGACGGCGATCGCGAGCACCTTGGTCCGGATGGAAGCCCGGCCGGCACGCGTTCCGAATATCTTCTTCAAGGCTCCTGGGGGCCTTCCCGCACTAGTTGTGGACGTGGCCCGGGTCCCCGCACCCAGCCGGCATACGGCGTGGAAAGCCCGGAGAGCTCCGCCAGCGCCCAGGCAGATTAATCATTCCGGCAACTGTGAGTCAACTTCATGTTCCTGTTCATCCGAATGTGTCCCTTGACATCCATGGGGGACAATTTTCCAACCATGCGTTGCGCGCGGCCGGATGAGCGGATCCGGCCGGTTTTTCGTGTCCAGGCAACAAAAAACGGGCTTTCGTGCACGGAGGGTCAGCGTGTGGAGACGGGGTGATGGGAAAAATCGGGGAAATTCGCGATCGTAAACGCGAAGCGGCGGGAATGGCCGGCGCGGCACTTTTTTCCGGCGGGCGTGATGGTGCTGTGAGCCGGCGCGCCGGCCGTGGTCCGGACCACGGCGGGCGCTTCGGGATGGCTGTGCGGGAACTCAGTGGGTCGCGGAAACGGTGACCGTCAGGGTCAGCGGGTCACCGGCGAACACGGAACCGCTGAAGTCCTGGCCCGGGGTCACGTCGTCGTACGGGAAGGCGTAGCCGCGATTGTCGGGGAGCTTGCCGTGCACGATGCGGGCGTAGTGGTTCGTCTCCGCGTTCTGGTAGAACCGCGCCGGGTCCTCGCCGGTGGGCTGGTTCGTGTTGTCCAGCAAGGTGGTCCGGTTCAGCGCCGCGGCCAGCCGGGGAACGATCGCCTTGCGCGCGTCGCTCGCGCCCTGCGGGATCGCGAACGGGCCGCTGTCGCAGCTCCACACATCCGCGGTGACGGGCTTGCCGAAGCTCTCCCCGTTGTCGAACGTCAGCACGTCGCCGCTGACCTTGCCGGTGAACGTGCCGACCGCGGGGTTCTGCGAATCCACGGTCAGTGTGGCCGAGGAGTACTTCTGCCACACCTGGTCGATGTAGCCGTCGAGGTAGCCCGCGAACTGATCGGCCTTGTGCTGTGCGCTGAGCACGCGCAGCGGGCGCCCGTCCGAACCGGTCTGGACCAGTTGGGCCCAGTTGCCGCCCTGGGCGCCGAGGCCGCTGCTGACGGCGTCGACCGAACCGGAGGGCAGGCCGGGCACCGACTGTGTTCCCGATGAGGACGTCGTGAGCCCGAGGCCCAGTGGCAGGCCGACGAAATCGACGTAACTGATGTTGGCGAACAGCTGCGCGTCGTTGAAGGTGAACTCGGCGAAGGACCAGTTCTTCGCGAAGTTCGGGTCGCCGGAGTTGAGGAAGCTGGGGTGCACCAGTGCCGGGCCGCGGTTGAGGAAGAAGTCCAGTTTCGCGTCCGTCACCAGGTAAATCCGCGCGCCGGCCATTTTCGGCACGCTCACCTGCCTGCCGGAGCCGACCGCGATCGCGCAGTCCACCGGCAGCGGCGTGAGGTCCGTGGCGGGGGAGGCGGGGTAGTAGGGCGCGCCACCGGAGTCGAGCAGGATCAGCCGCCCGTCCGGGGCGGTGCCGGTGACGTAGGCGAAAACGGTGCCGGAACCGGTGTTGTTCGCCAGGTTCAGGGTGAAGGCGGCCGGCGTCGCCGCGGCGGCGGGGATGGCGGGCAGGGCCAGTGCGGCGGCGGTGAGTCCTAGGAAACCACGGCGGGACACCACAACGGATCTCCTCCTCGGGTGGTTGCGGGGGAGATTCCGAAGCTAGGCAGGCGAGTGCGGGACCGTCAACGAATCCGCGCCGATTCCCGACCAACGTCGGGGACCACTTGACGGAAGTGGTCTAGTCCACTAGGGAGGGCTTTCGCGGCTCGAAGGCGACCGCGTGCGTCCGCTCGGGGCAGTGCACCTCGGCGGTGTCCAGGCCGTCGGCGAGCAGCCGGAGTCCCAGGACACCTGATTCCGGCCTTCGGCGCCAGGAGAACCGCCGACGGGAAGGAAGAGAGCGCTTCCCGTCCATCCTGAATGGACGGTCATCCGCCATCGGGGCCGCCGAGCGACAACCGCCGCCCGTTGACGATCTCCACCCGGATCCGCAGGAACCTGTCCCGCTCGCCGGGTGCCCACGGCCGGTGCGCCGGACCGGCCATCGCGACGATCTCGCCGACGTCGGTGACCGGCTCGATCTTGCCGACCGCGACCACACTCCAGCCGGTCCGCGTGTCCGGGTCGATCTCGTCCACCTCGAACGCGACGACCTCGTCGGAGAGCTTCCCGATCGCGCCGGAGCGCGCCGCCCGCAGCACGACGTCGCCTTGGTGCAGCACGAAGTTGACCGGCCGGATGGCGGGCAGTGCGCCCTCGGAGAACACGAGCCTGCCCACCGGGGCCGTCTTCATCAGATCCAGGCACTCGCTACGCGTGAGCGGCCGCAGTGGGGTCATGCCGCGAAGTGTGTCGAGGGTTGGGCCGTTCGCGTGAGGGTAGGAAGTCCTCAACCGGTGGGCCGCTCGGCTGCTGCGAGGTGATCGGGACCGTCGTACTGTCGCAGGCGGGGACAGCCGGGACGACAAGGAGGAGCGATGACAGACGCGACCGGGGCGATCGTGGCCGGGGTGGACGGTTCGGCGCAGGCGCGGACGGCGGTGCGCTGGGCGGCCGCGGAGGCGGGGCGGCGGAACCTGCCGCTACACCTGGTCTTCGCCAGGGAACCGATGGCGATCACGCTGCCCGCACCGCAGAGCGTGTTCGACGAGCTCGAGCAGTACGCCAGACGTGAACTCGCCGAGGCGTCGGAGATCGCGCTCGGCGTGCACCCGGGGCTGACTGTCACGCAGGAGCGGTCTTCGGACGTCCCGATCCAGGCGCTGCTCGAGCTTTCCCAGCGGGCACACACCATCGTGCTCGGTGCCTCCGGCCGTGGCGGGTTCGCCGGGATGCTGATCGGTTCGACGGCCGTCGCCGTGGCGGCGCGCGCGGTCTGCCCGGTGGCGGTGATCCGCGGCCGGCCGGACGGCCCGGTGCCGGAAGACGGTCCGGTGGTCGTGGGCGTCGACGGCAGCCGGACGAGTGAGCGCGCGCTGGCCGTCGCGTTCGACGAGGCGTCCTGGCGTGAGGTGCCGCTGGTGGCGGTGCACGCGTGGAGCGACGTGGACTACCTGAGCGGGCTGCCCACCGACTACCCGGAGCTGGCGCCCGAGGCCGACGAGGAACAGCGCGTGCTCGCCGAAAGCCTCGCCGGCTGGCAGGAGAAGTACCCGGACGTGCGGGTGGAGCGGGTCGTGGTCAGGGACCGGCCGCGCCGCCAGCTGCTGGAGCATTCCGCGTTGGCGCAGCTGATAGTCGTCGGCAGCCGGGGGCGCGGCGGGTTCACCGGGCTGCTGCTCGGTTCCACCAGTCAGGCGCTGCTCAACCACGCCGCCTGCCCGGTGCTCGTCGTGCGCCCGGAGGACTGAGGCCCCGGCAGGGGAAACCGGTGACCAACGGCCCTTCAACCCGGGGTGCCTCCACCTGAAAGCTGGAGGCACCCCGGGACAGGAAGGACCGCGCCATGCCGCCCCTGGACCAGCGCGCCGTCACCTGCGTGCTGTGGACCGAGACCGCTGTCGATCCTGAGACACTACGTGAAGACTTCCCGGCCGCACTGGCCGGTTTCGAGGTCGAGGACCTGCCCGCCCCTGGCGGCGAAGCGGCGCTGCGAGAGCTTGCCGCGGCGCCGGGGCGGGCCTCCCAGCTGGTGCGCGGATACGGCACCGGAAGCGCGTTCGTCCTGCGTTCCCAGGAACCGGGCGAGCTGTACGACCTGCTGCGCCCGGCCGGAGCAGGCATCCCGGTGCAGAACGATCCCGTTTTCGCCGCACCGGCGGGAACCGCGGCCCGCCACGCCCTCGGCGAGCTGCGCGGCCTGTTGCGGCGGACGATGCGGGAGCTGCGGCCGGCGGGCCGGATGCTTGCCGCCCTACCGGCCTGCGGGGTGGCCGCGGCCCTTGGCGCCGCTGAGGGAGCGCTCGACCTCGCGGCGTCGGCCCTGCCCACGGCGCCGCTGAAGGTCGCCGACGCACTGGCCACCAACAACTGGGAGAGCGTGCCCGGAATGGCCCGGCTGGTGCGCTGGCCCCGGGCGCAAACCGCGACCGGGCCGGAGGCTGTCGCCTGGAGCGCGCCGGTGCCGGCCAAGAAGATCGCGGCGATCAGCCGTGCGACCGGCGCCCCGCTGGCGGACGTGCACACGGCGCTGGTCACGGGCGCGCTGGCGCGCTGCCACGGCGCGGGCGAACTGTCCTGGTTGCTGCCCGGCGCCGGGGAAACCGTTGTGTTACCCGGAATTCCGTTGGCGCGCAAGAGCTTCCGGGAGCGGCTGGCCGAGGTCCGGCGGCGTGCGGTGCGAATCCCGGGCGGACTGGCGCGCTGCATCGCGGGCCGCGACGTCGGTGTGCTGACCGACGTGAGCGGGCCCGCCGCGCCGATGACGCTCGGCGGAGTACCGGTCGCGGGGATCACCGCGTGGACCCCGCGCGGCAGGCAGGGCGTGACGGTGTCGGTGTTCCGCTACGCCGGTCAGGTGGTTTTCGGCTGTGCCGCCGCCCGGCGGTCGCTGCCCGATCCCGGTCGGTTCGCGGCGGCGCTGGCCGCCGAGGTCGAAGAGGCGGGCGCGGCCGCACCGCGCACCGTGATCCCGTTGTCCGAGCGGCGATCGAGGACCGCATGAGCCCGATTTCCGCTGGGGATCCGATCGTCGTCGGCGTCGATGGCTCCGGGGTCGCGCTGGACGCGGTCCGCTGGGCAACGCGAGAGGCACGGCGCCGGGGGCTGCCCCTGCGGATCGTGCACGCCTGCTCGGTGCTCGCACTGGGGCGGGACTGGCTGCGCGAGGCCGCCGAACTGACGGGCACGACCGTGGACCGGGAATGCGTGCTGCGCATCGGTGACGCGCGGCGGAACCTGGTCGCGGAATCGGCGCGCGCGGCGATGCTCGTGGTCGGCTGGCGGGGTCTGGGCCCCGGCACGCAGGTGACGCTCGGTTCGACCGCGCTGCACGTCGCCGCGAACAGCCGGTGTCCCGTCGTCGTGGTCCGCGGTCGGCTCAGCGGGCACGGCCGCGTGCTGGCCGGGGTCAACGGTGCGGCGGATGCGGCGCTGGCGTTCGCCTTCGACGAGGCGGACCTGCACACGACGGGCGTGATCGCCTTACGTGCCAGCGAAAGCGGGCAGCCGCCGGAGCAGGACCTGACGAGCGAACTGCGGGACTGGCGGCAGAAGTACCCCTCGGTGCCGGTGACGCCGTTGCTGGTGGACGGAAGCCCGGTCGCCCGGTTGATGGAGCACAGCGGGCGCGCGCGGTTGCTGGTGCTCGGTGGCCGGGCGTTGCGCGCGGGGACGCTGGGGGCGACGAGCCGGGCGTTGATCCGTCAGGCGACGTGTCCGGTGGTGCTGGTGCGCGGTTCGGGCTTGACGGAGCAGTGATTCAGCCCAGCGCACGCAGCGCCGCGGCGACCACCTCGTCCGGCGTGGGCAGCCGCGTCCGGGTGTCGTCGCTCTGGGCGTACACCCGCTCGATCGGCGCTTCGAGGTGGTAGAAGGCCTTTTCGGCGACCCCGGCCGCGATCTCCGCGGACAGCCCGCCGCCGCGGCGGCCCTCGTCGGCCACCACGAGCCGGCGGGTGCGCCGCACCGACTCCAGGATCGTGTGTTCGTCCAGCGGCAGCAGGCACCGAAGATCCACGACCTCGGCCCTCACCCCGCGGTCCGCGAGTTCGTCCGCGGCGGCCAGCGTCACCGGCAGCGTCCCGCCGTACCCGACGAGCGTGACGTCCCGCCCGCCGCGCCGCACGATGGCGCGCTCTATGTCCACCGAACCGGCGTCTTCGGCCAGTTCCCCCGGCACGTCCTGCAGCGAGGCGTGTTCCACCAGCAGCACCGGATCCGGGTCGGCCAGCGCCGTCCACAGCATCCCGCGCGCGTCCTCCAGCGTGGCGGGCGAGACCACGCGCAGTCCCGGGATGTGCGCGTACCAGCTGCCGATGTCGTGCGCGAGCCAGTTGCGGCCGCTGACCATCCGGATCACCAGCGGCACCGTCAGCTGGCCGCCGGACATCTGCCGCAGCGTGGCGGCGTTGGTGAGGATCTGGTCGAGCGCGGGCAGCCCGGCGTCGGCGGCGGAGATCTCCACGACCGGCCGCATCCCGCCGACCGCCGAGCCGATGCCGGCGGCCACGAACGACGACGCCGACGGGGGAGTGTCGCGGATCCGGTCCGGGCCGAACTCGCCGAGCAGCCCCGAGGAGGAACCGACGTCCTCGCCCATCAGGAACACCCGCTCGTCGAGCAGCAGCGCCTCGCGGATCGCTTCGCGCACGGCCCGCCGGTACGTCGTCTTCCTCACCCGCGTCCCAGCGCCCGGATCTCGGTGTCCACTTCGGACTCCAGCGCGACGGCCTCCTCGAGCCCGATCTCGTCCTGCGCGCACATCGTGTTGACCAGCAGGGGAATTGGGTCGAACTCGCGCCAGCGCGCCACTTCGGCCAGCCCGCGGAACCGGTAGGTGTAGAGCTCCAGGAAGTGCGGGCCCGCGCCGGACCGGATCGCCTCCACGCCGCGCTCGGCCGCGTCGGCGACGGCCAGCACGTCCATCCCGTCCACCGCCCAGGCCGGCATCCCGTACGACGCGGCGTGCATCGCCAGCTCGGTGTCCGGCCGGCCCCCTTCCGGGGCGGAAAGGTCGTTCTCGCAACAGAAAAGCATCGGCAGCCGCCAGTGCGCGGCGAGGCTCAGCGTCTCGTGGAACTCTCCGTCGCGCACCCCGCCGTCGGCGAAGAGGCACACGGTGACCAGCGGACGGCGTTGCAGCGTGGTGGACAGGGCGAGACCGGAGGCGAAGGGCAGTCCGGCGCCAGGGGCGGTGCGCCCGCCGTAGAACCGGTGGGCCACGTCCGCGATCTGCGCACCGGTGAGCATCGCGTCCATCGGCACCCCGCGGGCCAGGCCGTGCGCGGGTTCGGCCGAGAGCGAGACCACCGAATCCTCGGCGCCGACGGCGTGCAGGGTCCCGGCGGCGAGCGCCTCTTCGCCGAGCCGGACGGTGCCGCCGAGCTCCAGCGAACGCTCGGAGAACCGGCGGATCCGGATCATCTGGCGCAACAGTTCGGCACGCTTTTTCGCACGTGTGCTCCGGTCGTTCATCACATACCTTCCACTGTGGACAGATCGCCTTCCGGCAGACCGAGTTCCCTGGCTTTGAGCAGGCGGCGCACCAGTTTGCCGCTGCGGGTTCGCGGCAGGCCCGGGCTGAACTCCAGTTCGGCCGGCGCGCCGTCACCGAGCATGTGCCGGGCGAACGCCAGCATCTCGGCGGCGAGTCCGGCGGTGGCGAGGTGGCCTTCGCGCAGCGCCACGAACGCCTTGATCCGGTCGTCTCCGCCGGAGCCGGGCAGGCCGATCACGCCTGCCTCGGCGACCGCCGGATGTGCCGTCAGCGCGCCCTCGATGTCGACCGGCCCGACGAGCCTGCCACCGACGGTGAGCACGTCGGCGACGCGGCCGGTGCACCAGTAGTAGCCGTCCTCGTCGCGGCGCGCGAGATCGCCGGTGCGGTACCAACCGTCCGAAAAGGACCGGTCGTAGCGGTCGGGCGCCCGCCAGTAGCCGCTGAACATCGACGGCCAGCCCGCCCGCACGGCGAGTTCGCCCTCCTGCTCGGGTTCGCTGATCTCGCCGTCCCCGTCGGGGTCCAGCAGGCACGTCTCGATCCCGGGCAACGGGCGGCCGAGCGCGCCGGGGCGGATCTCCTCGGCGGCGAAGTCGGCGATCAGCGTCGCGCCGGTCTCGGTCTGCGCCCAGGCGTTGTGCACCGGCAGGCCGAGCGAATCATGGCTCCACAGCACGGTTTCCGGGCTCAGCGGCTCGCCGGTGCCCGCCAGGAACCGCAGCCGGGGCAGCTCGGGCGCAGTGCCGCTCTCGCGCAGCGCGTCCAGGCAACGCGGGTCGGTGAACCAGACGGTCACCCCGTGTCCGGCCAGCACGTCGGAGGGGCTCGCGGTGTCCTCGCAGACGGAGGTGATGCCGTGGCTCAGCGGGGCGATGAGGCCGTGCACGATGCCGAGGGACCAGCCGGGATCGGCGGTGCACCAGTAGACGTCGTCGCGGTGCAGGTCCAGCGCGTACCGCGCGGAGACGTAGTGGGTGAGCACGCTGCCGTGCGCGTGCAGCACGCCCTTGGGCGCGCCCGTGGTGCCGCTGGTGAGCAGCAGCAGGGCGGGGTCGTCGGGCGCCGTCGGCGGGATGTCGAACGTCGCCGGGCAGGCCGCGAGCGCGGGGACGAGTGCGTGGGTGCCCGGCATCGCCACGGCGCCGGTGATCAGGACCTGGCGCAGCGACGGGATGTCGTCGCGGCTGCCTTCGACCGTCCGCCGGTACAGCTCAGGGGTGGTCACCAGCACGCCGGCCTGACCGTTCCGCATCCACTGCCGTACCGGGTCGCGTCCGGCGGAGCCGGAGAGCGGGGCCAGGACGCAGCCCGATTTGAGCGTGCCCAGCGCGGCGACGGCCAGGTCCGGCCCGGGACCGAGCAGGGTGAAAATCCGTTCCCCGCCGGGGATTTCCAACGAGCGCACCAGGTTGGCGAACCGGTTGCTTTGCGCGGCGAGCGCGCAGTAGGACAGTTCCGCGGGCCGCCCGTCGTGGCCGGTCCAGCGCAGCGCCGCGTGATCGCGCCGGGGCCCGGCCGCGTAGCGGTCCGCCGCTTCGTGCGCGATGTTGAGCCCACGCCCGTGCGGCAGTCCCGACAGCGCGAGGCCCTCGGCCTCCCAGCTGAAGTCCGCGCACACCCGGTCGTAGTCCCCGAGGTTGGCGGCCAGCCGGACCACCTCCGGTTTGCCGATCCGCTTGCCCGTCATGCCGGCACCCCGGCGTACTTGCCCAGCAGCGCCACGACGTCCTCATCGCTGACCTCGGCGAAGTCGGCGTACCACTGGCTGACCGAGCGCAGCCGGCGCGGCACCGCGAGACAGACGATGTCGTCGACGACCGAGGCCAGCGTCGCCAGTGCCTGCGGGGGAGCGACCGGCACCGCGAGCACGATCGACCCGGCGTCGCGGGCGCGCAGCACCTCGGCGGCGGCCCGGGCGGTCGCCCCGGTGGCGATCCCGTCGTCGACGAGGATCACGGTGCGGCCCGCGACGGGCTGGATGCGGCGGGCGGACCGGTACCGCTGCGCCCGCCGCGCGAGCGCGGACCGTTCTTCTTCGGCGGCGGCTTCGAAAATCCTTGCGCTGGGCCGGAAATGCCGCAGCACGGCGGGATTTCCGACAACCACGCCGTCCTCACCCACCGCACCCAGCGCCAGCTCGGGTGCGTCGGGGGCGCCGACCTTGCGGACCAGGACCACGTCCAGTGGGGCGTCGAGCCGGTCGGCGATGGCGGCCGCGACGACCACCCCGCCGCGGGGCAGCCCGAGCACCAGCGGGTCCGCGTACCCGCGGACGCGTTCCGCCAGTTCCCGGCCTGCCGCCGTCCGATTGCCCAGCACCATGCAGCTCAGCCTGCCGCGCGCGGGCGCGCGCGGGCAGGGCTGGAGGTAACCGGAGGGCACAGCACAAAGTCCCTAGGGCGGCCCCTGCCGTCGCCCACCACCTCAACGGACGCGCTGCGCGCGACTCCGCTCGAACAGGTGGCCGTACACATCGAGGGTGGTCTTGATCGACGTGCCGCCCGCGCGCACGCGAGGGTGCTGAACCGGCAGGTACCGCCGCCGGGCGCTACACCATCGAACTGCGCGACCGCTCACCCGCCGCAAACTTCGGTTCGACAACACCGGGGCCATCCAGGAGCCCGCGGACCCGGTAGGCACCGCGGTGAAGGGGCCAAGGTCCTCCAGGCCGGGGACGACCGGCTCTGGGCGGCAGAGCCGAAAGTCATTCATGATGAGGTCATGACCTCCCCGCATGGTGGTCTGGGCGAGATCCGGATGGCTGCCAGTTACCTGCGCCGGGACATGACCGGCCGGGCGACGTTCAGCCTGTTCGCCCGCGAGCTGCCCCCGGACCGGGGGTTCGTGGTGTGCGCCGGACTGTCCGACTGCCTTTCGTTCCTGGAAAAGTTCGCGTTCGGCGAAGAGGAGCTGGCTTATCTGCGTGCCGAAGTCGGGCTCACCGCCGCCGACCTGGCGGCGCTCGCGCCGCTGCGGTTCGACGGCGAGGTGTGGGCCGCGCCCGAGGGACGGCTGATGTTCCCCGGCGAGCCGCTGCTGGAGGTCACGGCTTCGCTGCCGGTCGCGAAACTGGTCGGCACGGCGATGCTGAACCTGATGACCTTCTCCTCCGCGACCGCCACGGGCGCGGCTCGTTGCCGGATCGCCGCCGGTGGCGCAGACCTGATCGACCTTGCCGCACAGCGTGTGCACAACCCGGTGACTGCCTGCGCGGTCGCGCGATCGGCCGCGCTGGCCGGGTTCGCCGGCACGACGCACCTGTCCGCGGCGCGCGAGTTCGGCTTGCGCCCGGTGGGCACGATGGACCCGTCGTTCGTGCACGCGTTCGGTGCGGAACTTCCGGCGTTCCAGGCCTTCGCCGAGGACTTCCCGGACGCGCTGGGTTTCCTGGTGGACGCGTTCGACGCCCGCGACGGTGTGCGCACGCTCATCGAGGTGGTGCGGACGCTGGGGCTGGCCGAGGAACGGGTCGGGCTGCGGCTGGAGACGGGGGACATGCTCTCGGTGTCCCGGCAGGTGCGCGACCTGCTCGACCTGGCCGGGCTGACGCACGCGCGGATCATGGCGGCGGGGCTCGACGAGTACGAACTGGCCAGGCTGAGTGGCTCCGGCGCGCCGATCGATTCCTACGGCATCGGCACCAGAGGCGTGCTCTCCTCGGATGTGCCGTTCCTCGACTGTGCCTACGAACTCGTCGAATACGCGGGCGCGCCCGCGCGGGGCGGCCGGATCGTGCCGTGGGCCAAGCAGGTCTACCGCACGGTTTCGGGTGAGCAGGACACAGTGGCGCGGCGTGACGAGGCGGCTCCGGCGGGGCACCGCCCGGTGCTGGAACCGGTGATGCGCAACGGACGCCGGGTGCGCGGCAAGCACGAGCTGGCCGACGCGCGCACCCGGTTCGAACGCGACCTGCGCTGGCTGCCACGGCATACCCGGCGCCTGCGCGATCCCGAACCCGTGCCGGTGCGGTTCACCGAAGCCCTGCCGCAGGTCGCGGGCCGGCCCCGCGGCGGCTGAGTCAGTCCCGGCCCTGCCAGGTCGTCACGCAGGCCTCGTTGCCCTCCGGGTCGGCCAGCACCCAGAACGCGGGTGCCGCCTCGGCCGAGCGCAGGGTGCCGCCGGCGGCGAGAGCCGCGTCGATGCGCGCCTGCGCCGCGTCGTGTGCCACCGATACGTCGAGGTGGATGCGGTTCCGCTGGGTGCGTGGCTGCGACATCTGCTGGAACCACACCGCCGGGCTCCGCCTGAGCGGGTCCATCAGCGCCCCTGCCGGCCCTTCGTCGCCGGGTTCCGCGACGTAGCCGAGCACGGCCTTCCAGAACGGCCGGATCCGCGGGATGTCCACTGCGTCGATCGCGATTTCCAGGACCTGCACCTGCGCGGGGCCGAGCCGCAGGCCCAGCTCTTCCACGCGTGCGGCCAGCCGGCCCGCGAGCGCCAGTTCCGCCGGTGTCACCGGCGAGAGCGACACGGCCACCACGTCGTGGCGCAGTTCGAGGCGCAGCGACTCCCCGGCACCGACCGAGAGCGCCGCGGCCACCTCGGCGGCGTGGCCCAGCGAGCGCACCGGCACGCGGGCACATACCTCGCCCAGTACGTACCGCCAGCCCAGCGGGGTGACGGCGGCCGAAATTTCCTGACGGGTCAGCGCGGACATCGCGCCAGGGTAGCGGTCAGCGCGGAGTCATCGTGGCGAACGGCCGGTGCGAGTGGGACTCGATATCGGAGGCGACCGCCTCCAGCAGTTCCTCGGTGAGATCGGAAAACGCCCGCGCGATCGCCAGTTCCGCCGCGATCTCGGGCAGGTGCACCCCGCGTGGCCCGCCACGGACCAGCCCGATCCCGGTGAAGCTGCCCTCGCCCGCGGCGAGGCGGACCTGTGCCCTGGTGATGCCGCCACTTTCTTCCAGCGCGACGTCCATCGTCCACTTTGCCGCTGATGCCATTTCACTCCTCTGTCGTGCCTTGGTCCACCTTCCCCGACGACGACCAGGGGCGGGAGAGTCGAAGGGCCCTTTCCCAGGGGCCGAATTCCACCAGCACAGGTCCACAGTGGTCACCCGGACGCCGGGCGACCGGCGTCCACTGTGGACGTTCAGGGGCGTCCGCGGTGCTCCCGCATCTTGGTGGCCAGCACGGCGGCCTGGGTGCGCCGCTCCAGGCCGAGCTTGGTGAGCAAACGTGAAACGTAGTTCTTCACGGTCTTCTCCGCGAGGAACATCCGCTCCGAGATCTGCCGGTTCGTCAGGCCCTCGCCGATCAGGTCGAGCAGGGTGCGTTCCCGCTCGGACAACCCGGCCAGCGGGCCCGTCTCGGCGGCGTCCGAGCGCAGCTTCGCCATCAGCGTCGCCGCCGCCCGGTTGTCCAGCAGGGAGCGGCCGGAGCCGACCTCGCGCACCGCGGAGATCAGCTGGAAACCCTGGATGTCCTTGATCACGTAACCGCCGGCGCCGGCGAGGATCGCGTTGAGCATCGCCTCCTCGTCGGTATACGACGTCAGCATCAGCACGTTCAGCTCGGGCAGCCGCGAGCGCAGGTCCCGGCAGAGTTCGATGCCGTTGCCGTCGGGCAGCCGGACGTCCAGCAGCGCCAGGTCCGGCTTGAGCGCGGGAATGCGGGCCAGCGCCTGCGCCGCCGTCGGCGCTTCGCCGACGACCGTGAGCTCGGGATCGGCCTCCAGCAGGTCGGCCACCCCTCGCCGGACGACCTCGTGGTCGTCGACAAGGAACACTGTGATCAACGTGCTCACCTCCGGCTCGGGCTCGCTTCCCAGATTAGGCCTCCGGGTGGCCCGCACCTACCGGCGAAGGGGTAGGGCACAAGGACCCCGGCCGTGGGGACGCGTGACCCTGCCCGGGTCTTCGCCCGCGCGCGCAGACTGTGCCGATGACCGGCATCGTCCCGCGGCACTCGATTCTCACCGGGGTGGACGGTTCACCGGAAGCCCTGCACGCGGCGCGCTGGGCCGCCCGCGAAGCCGCTCGCAGGCACGTCCCGCTGCGCCTCTGTCACGTCCGCGGCCCCGGCCCGGGTGACGCCGAACGGGGCAATGGATGGCTCCGCGCGGCCGAATGGGCCGCACGTGACCTGGCCCCGGGCATCGAACTGCACCGGCTGTGTGTGGCCGGGGACGTGCCTGCGATCCTGCTCCGCGAAAGCGGAACGGCCGGGTTGACGGTGCTGGGCGCGGGGCCGGTCGCCGTCGCCGTGGCGGCTCGTGCCACGGGCCCCGTGGTGGTGGTGCGCGGCCGTAAACCGGGTGAGCCGCCACCGGACGGCGGGCCCGTCGTGGCCGGAGTCGGCGCAGGCAAGGCCCTGGCCGCGGTGGTGGAATTCGCCGTAGGGGAGGCACTCCTGCGCGATGTCCCGTTGGTGGCCGTGCACGCGTGGGCGGACCCGGCCGTGGGGGAGAGCTGGTCTGTGCCGCCCTTCGACGTGGACTACGACGGCGCCGCCGCCGACGCGGGCGCCGCGCTGGCCGCGCGGATGTCCGGCTGGCACGAGAAGTATCCGGACGCCGAGATCCGGCATCGGGTACCGTGCGCGACCCCGGCTCACGGTCTGCTCACCGAGGCCGCCGGGGCGCAACTGGTCGTCGTCGGTGCCGGAACGGCTTCCGGCCTCGGCGACACCGTGCGGGCGCTGCTGCACCACGGCAGCGCCCCGGTGGCGGTCGTCCGTGCCGGCGGCTGAACGTCCACTGTGGATTGCTTGACGGCAAAGGGATTCCCTATCGGAACAAGTCCTTTGCGGACGGTCCGCCCGGCGCGCGTCGCGTGCGCGCCCGGGGTGAATCCGTCATCTCTCCGGTGACTTTGTGCCCTTTCGGGCGCGCCGGAGCCCGGACATGATGACGTGCGTGTCGTCTAGCGCAGTGGCCACCCGGAATAGGTCATGACCGCGCACAGGTTCCAGGAGCTCACCCGCGCCGAGGCACTGGACCTGCTCGGCAGCGTGGGCGTGGGCCGGATCGTGTTCACCCATCAGGCGTTGCCCGCCATCCGCCCGGTCAGCCACCTCCTCGACGACGGCCAGGTGATCGTCCGCGGGAACGCCGGCGCGGGGCTGTCCTCCGTGCTGGACACCGTGGTCGCCTACGAGGCCGACCTGATCTCGCCGTCGGGCGGGATCAGCTGGAGTGTGGTCGTCACCGGGATGGCGCGGCGGCTCCGGGGCGGCGCGGCGCTGGCCCGCTACGAAGAGCTGCTCCGGCCGTGGACGGCGGGGCAGAGCGGCGAAGACTATGTCGTGCGCATCCATCCCGAACTCGTCACCGGCTACAGCATCGTGGACGAAAACAGCGCCCGCGGCGCGGCGTCCGGCTGAGCGGCTCAGGAAACCGGCACCCGCCAGACGAGCCGGGTTCCGCCGCCCTCCGGGGATTCCACGATGAAGCTGCCGTCTGCTTCGCGTGCGCGCTCGGCGAGATTGTGCAGCCCGCTGCGCGCGACCGTCGGTGGCAGGCCCGTGCCGTCGTCGAGCACGTCGATCACCAGGTCGTCGCGGACCGAGACGGTGATCGTCACGGTGCGGGCGCCGGAGTGGCGCACCGCGTTCGACAGTGCCTCCCGCAGCACCGCGTCGGCGTGCTCGCCCAGCTCGGGCGAGACCACGCCGAGCGGCCCGGACATCCGGACCGTGGTCTGCAGCGCGGAGTCTCCGGTGACCTCGGCGATGATCTCGTGCAGCCGCTTGCGCAGCTGGGTGGTGCCCTCCAGGCCGCCGTGCAGGTCGAAGATCGCGGTCCGGATCTCGGCGATGATGCTCTGCACGTCGTCGATCATGTCCGCCAGCCGGGCCTGGATGTCCGGGGAACGGCTGCGCAGCCGGGTGCTCTGCAGCGAAAGACCGTGCGCGAACAGCCGCTGGATGACGTGGTCGTGCAGGTCGCGCGCGATCCGGTCGCGGTCGGCCAGCACCTCCAGCTCGTAGAGCCGGCGCTGGTCGTCGGCCAGCTGCAGGGCCAGCGCGGCCTGATCGGCGAAGGAGGCGGCGAACGTCAGCTGCGCCGGATCGAACTGGTCCGCGCCCGCCGTGCGTACGGCCACCAGCACACCGGACACGGACTCGGCCGACGCGCGCAGCGGCAGCAGGAGCACCGGGCCGAGGCTGTCCTCCAGCCCCTTCGAAAGGTCGTAGAGCAGGCTCGGCGCCTGGCGCGGGACGGCGTCACGGAACGCCGTCCCGCAGCTGGAACCCTCGACCGGGATCTCCCGCCCGGTCAGTTTTCCCGCCTCGGGCCCCGCGCACATCGTGATCACCAGAGTGCTCACGTCGGCGGCAGGCAGTTCGGGGTCGTCCGGCTGGGCCAGGAAGGCGTAGTCGGCACCGGTCAGCGCCAGCGCGCGGTCGGCTATCAGGTGCAGCACGTCACGCGGGTCGGCCGCGCCGAGCAGCTCCGCGCGGATCTCGCTGGTGGCCTCCTGCCACTGCTGCCGCAGCCGTGTTTCCTCGTACAGCCGCGCGTTTTCCACCGCGATGCCCGCCGCGGCGGCCAGCGCCTGCACCACCACTTGGTCGTCTTCGGTGAACGGCTGACCACCCGCCTTCTCGGTGAGGTAGAGATTCCCGAAGACCTTCTCCCGCACCAGGATCGGCACGCCGAGGAAGCTTTTCATCGGCGGATGGTGCGCCGGGAAGCCCGAGGACGCCGGATGCTGGGCCAGATCGTTGAGCCGCAACGGTTTCGGCTGCTCGATGAACAGCCCGAGCAAGCCGTGGCCCTCCGGCAGGCTGCCGATCTCGCGGCGGGTCTCCTCGTCGATGCCCTCGTAGACGAACTCGGCGAGGCCCTCGCCGTCGGCGTTGAGCACGCCCAGCGCCCCGTACCGGCAGTCCACCAGGTCGATCGCCGCGTGCACGATCCGGCGCAGGGTGGCGTCCAGCTCCAGGCCCGCCGCGACCGCGAGCATCGCCTCCAGCAGGAGGTCCATCTGGTCGCGCGCGCTGACCAGCTGCTCCACCCGGTCCTGTACTTCGCCGAGCAGCTCACGAAGGCGTAGCTGGGAAAGGGTTCCGCGTAACGAGGGCTGGCCGCTCCCTTCTGCAGGCATGCAGCCAGCTTGGCACCGACCCGGCCGGAAAACCAGGACGGACAGCCCATCGGCCAAGAGCACAAAGACCCGTCAACCCGGGACACCGTCCTCTGCCCGGCCCGGGCGCGGTCGCGGGAAGGTGCGAAGCGAACCCGGCCCGCATTGGGAGTCCGCGATGACCGTAACCCACCCACAGCCCCCGGATCCGGTCGCGCTCGCGCTGGAGGCGGCCGTCCGGGCCCCGTCCCCGCACAACACCCAGCCCTGGCGTTTCGAGCTTGGCCGCGACCGGATCGACGTGCTGCTGGACCCGGCGCGCGTGCTCCCGGTCGCCGACGGCGATGCCAGGGAGGCGCGATTGTCTTGTGGCGCGGCGATTCTGAACATCCAGCTGGCGCTGCGCGCGGCCGGTCGCGCCTCGGCCGTACGGCTGCTGCCCCAGCGTGCCCGGCCGGATCTGCTGGCCACGATCATGCTGCGCTCGTCCTGCCGGCCGACGCCGGAGGACCGGGCACTGGCGCGGGCGGTGCTGTTCCGGCGCAGCAACCGGCGCCCCTTCACCGAACGCCCGGTGCCGCGGTGGGTGCGGCACGCGCTGATGCACGCCGCCGCCGTGGAAGGCGCCGAACTCGCGCTGCTGGAACGGCCCGCGGATCTCGACCAGCTGGCCGCGCTGCTGCGCCACGCCGAGTACCTGCAGCGGGAGGACCCGGAGTTCCAGGCCGAGCTGAGCCGGTGGACCTGTGGGGACGGCGACCGTGACGACGGGGTGCCGGCCGGGGTGGGCGGGCCGCGCCCGGAACCGGGAACTTTGCTGACACTGCGCCGATATCCGGACTCCGACGACAGGCCGGAGCGGCCGTACGAGCGCGATCCGCTGGTGGCCGTGCTCGGGTCCTTCACCGACACCGCGCTGGCCCAGCTGCGCACCGGCCAGGCGATGCAGCGGGTGCTGCTGACCGGCACGACGGCCGGGGTCAGCGCGTCGTTCCTGTCGCAGCCGGTGGAGATCCCGTACAGCCGGGTTTCGCTGCGGCGCCTGCTCGGCGATCGCGCGTACCCGCAGGTGGTGCTGCGCATCGGCTACGGGTACGCCGCGCCGCCGACCCCGCGGCGACGGCCGGAAACCGTTACCCGGTACCGGTCCTTGGCCGAGGGGGCGGCACGATGACGAGCTGGTCCGCCACTGAAACCGGGGTGCTGGCCGGCGCGGCGGCCCGCGCCCCGTCGGTGCACCACAGCAGGCCCTGGGCGCTGGAGCCCGGCGACGGCGTGGTGGACCTCGTCGAGCGGCCCGACGCGGGGCCGCCGCTACACGACCCCACCGGACGGGACCGGATGATCTCGTGTGGCGCGGCATTGGCCAACCTCGAACTCGCCGTGCAGGCCCTGGGGTACCGTCCCGCGTCCGCGTTGTTCCCCGAACCGGCGCGACCCGGCCTGGTGGCGCGCGTGCGGACCGACGGCCGCCGGGACGCGACCGCCCGCGAGGTCGAGCGGTACTCCGCGATCTTCCGGCGCCGCAGCTACCGCGCTCCGTTCAGCCTGCATCCCGTGCCGGCCGGGGCGCTCCGTTCCCTCGTCGACGCGGCCGGCGCACCCGGGGCCGGCCTCCGGGTGGTGCACGGCCTGGCGGAGTTCACCACGCTCGCGGATCTGTTCGGCACGGCGGCGAAAACGCTGCGCGAGGACCGGGCCTACCAGCGTGAACTGGTGGCGTGGACCGGCCGGTTCCCGGAGCGTTTCGAGGAGGTCTCCACGCCACCGTGGACGGGACTGGTCACCGGCCGCACCACGGTGCCCGACCGGATCACGCTCACCGAACGGCTGCGGGCCGAGACCATGGCCGTGCTGGTCACCGAAGGCGACACCCGCGCCGACCACCTGAGGGCGGGCATGGCGCTGCAGCGCGGCTGGCTGGCCGCGATCACCGACGGGCTGGCCGGGTCGGTGCTGACCCAGCCGCTGCGGCTGCCCGAGGTTCGTGCCGGGCTGGTGGAACGGCTGCGGCTGAGCGGATATCCTCAGCTGATTCTGCGTTTCGGCTATCCGGTCACCGCCACCCCCGCCACTCCGGTGGCGGCGCTGGCCCGGCCAGGGGAGGGGTGAGCCGTGCACCGTTTCGTCGTGGCCGGGGTCGACGGTTCGTGGCCCGCCCTGGACGCGGCGCGCTGGGCCGCCCGCGCCGCCCGGCGCCGTGAGCTGCCGCTGACCATCGTGCATGCCTGCCCCGCCGGTCCCGGCGTCGCCGTGGAACAGGGACGGGAATGGCTTGGCGAAGCCGGGATCGAGGCGCGGCGGCTGACCGGCACGCCGGTGCGCACCGGCCTGCGCCGCGGGTTGCCGAGCGAGCAGCTGGTGCTCGCGTCCGGTGAAGCGGAGACGATCGTGATCGGCTCGCGCGGGCTCGGCGGGATGACCGGGCTGCTGCTGGGTTCGGTGGCGCTCGCGCTGGCGACGCACGCGCACTGCCCGGTTGTGGTGGTGCGCGGGGAAACGCCGCTCGCGGACGGCCCGGTGGTCGTCGGCGTGGACGGCTCGGCGTGCGGTGACGCGGCTGTCGGCTTCGCGTTCGAGGAGGCGGCGTCGCAGGAGGCCCCGCTCGTGGCGGTGCGAGCCTCGGCGGGCCGCGTGGATCTCGACGAGTATCTGGCGCCGTGGCAGGCGAAGTACCCGGATGTCACCGTGCGCGGGGAACTGGCCGACGATCGCCCGGCGCGCGCGATCCTGCGGTCGGCACCGGACGCGCGGCTGGTGGTGGTGGGCTCGCGGACGAGCGGCCCGATCGGTCTCGGATCGACCAGCAAAGCATTGCTACGCAACGCGGACTGCCCCGTGGCTGTCACCCGCGCCGCGGAGTGAGCCGGGCGCGTTACCAGTCGGGCGGGCACGGCCTGCAGCCGATCTGCTCGTAGGAACCCATTTCCCGCGGTGGCTGCCGTCGGGTCAGTAACGAACGGCACGGTGGATGGCGGGCCAGCCTTCCTCGCGCCACGCCATCTCCCAGAACGCGAGCTCGTACCGGCTGCTGGCCAGGAACACCCGCTCCAGCCCCGCGGTCGGGGTATACCGATCGGTCAACTCACGCAGCCAGCCGACCAGCGCGGTGAACTCGGGCGACGAATACATCTCCACCCAGCGCCCGTAGCGTTCGTGCGCACCGTCCGCGGCCAGCCGCAGGCCGATTTCGTTGAACCCCCACATACAGGGCAGCAGACCCACCAGCAGGTCGGCGAAATCACCGATCGCGGCCGTCCGCAGCAGGAAATCCGCGTAGCCACGGGTGGTGGGGGCAGGCTCCTCGCGGGCCAGGTCGGCAGCGTCGATCCCCAGTTCCGCGGAGTACGAACGGTGCAGCGACATCTCCTCGTGCAAAGTTTCGTTCAGCAGCTCGGCGAACCGGGTCATGGTGTCCAGATCGGGAGCGCGCGCGGCGGCCAGCGCCAGCAGCCGGGCGTACTCGACGAGGAACACGTAGTCCTGCCGGATCCAGAACCGGAACCGGGACGGCGGCAGCGTCCCGTCGCCGAGGCCGCGGACGAACGGGTGGGCGTGCTGCGCGCGCCAGATCTCGTCGGCCGCCGACCGCAGCTGCTCGCTGAGCGCCACTACAGTCCCTCCGCCAGCGCGTCCCAGAACGAAAGCTCGTAGGCCTGCAACAGTCGCGTGGCCCGTCGCGCCAATACCGGCGACGCGCCCCCGGACAGGGCCTCGTCGATGACCACCAGCGCGCGCTCCTCGAAACCGGCCGGAGGCTCGGCGAAGAACTCGAAGAAGGCCACCGCGGCGTCGTCGGCACCGTAGACCGTGCGCAGCGATGAGGCGACCTGCCCGCAGTTCGCGCCCCAGGCGGCGAGGTTCGCGGTGAACGCGAGCGCGACGTCGGCGGGCGAACCGTTGAGGGCCAGCCAGGATACATACGCCGGATACGCCTGTGCGCCGGGAAGTGGTTCGTACGAACGGATTTCGTCCTCGGCGAGGCCGAGCCAGAAGGCGTAGCCCCGCAGCGCGCCGAGCGCCGCGCCCTCGCCTCCGGCCAGGTTCAGGAAGAAGTCACTCGCGGGCCCGGTGGGGAACCGGGCGGCGAGCTGCGCGAAACTGCGCCGGTCGCTGCTCACGATGAGGTACTGCTCGGCGGCCAGCGCGCGCAGCCTCGCCTCGGGCACGGCATGGTCGCGCAGCAGAGCCAGGAACCGGTGGCCGCTGATGGCCTGGGCTGTCCCGGCCAACTCGTCCCGCGTCCGACTGAGCAGTTCCCGTACGTCGTCCATGCTTCCCTGTCTACCCGGAATCGCGAGTGGACGCCGCTCGAAAGCGCTTTCAGAAACCGTCGAACCGGACCTGGAGGCGGCAACCGGGCCCGGCGTCGGTCAGCAGCACCGTCCCGTCCCAGCGGGCCGCGTACGCCCGCGCCGAGGTGAGGCCGAAGCCGGTCGTGCGGGCACCGAGGCGGAGCCCGGCGCCGTCGTCCTGTACTTCGATTTCGTTGCGGTGCAAGCGGATCGTCACCTTCGTCGCACTCTCGTTGCGGATGACGTCCCCCAGCGCGTCCCGGACGATGCGGTACGCGTCCTCGTGCAGCTCCACCGGGGGCTCGCCGTGACACTCGACCGCCACCCGCAGTCGCGTCGACGCCTCGACCGACGCCGCGTGCGCCCGCACCGCTTCGGCGAACCCGCCCGCCAGCTCCGGCGGATGCAGTCGCGCGACGAGCCCGCGAAGTTCGGTCAAGGTGGCCGTGGACAGTGTCAGCATCTCCTCGGCCGCGCGCTGGACATGGGCGTCGTTGCCCCGGCGTAGTTTTAGCGCTCTCGCGTGCTTGCGCAGGGAAAGGATGTGGTGCAGCAGGGAATCGTTCAGCCGCCGTGCGAGCAGGGCGCGCTCCGCGAGCTCGCCCTCGTGCCGAAGCGCCGCGACGGCGGCCTCGTCCGCCCGGCGCTCCAGGAAGTCCACTGTGGACTCCGGCGGTGGCCGGCCGGGTTCGTAGAACGCCTTGAGCATCCCGAGCCGGCGGCCGTTCACCCGCAACGGCAGGCTGATCACTCCGCAGCCGGACACGTCTTCGCGGCCCGCGCTGACCGAGAACCCCTCGCCGGCGATGCGTACGGTCTGGACCCGCCCGGCCAGTACGGTGTCCGCGGCGAGTTCGCTCAGGGTGTCTGCCACCGGTCCAGTATCACCGGGGAGGTCCGGCAACGGAATACACGCGCGCGGACGACGGCGCGAAAAGCCGTGAACCGGCCCCCTGCCAACGAATCGGCCAACACGCCCCGGCCCCTCGGGGGAGCGGGGCCGGGGCGCCGGAAGGCCCGGGGCTGGAGGGGGACGCCGCGCCCCGGGCCTGGCTTCGACGGGCGGAAAGCGCTTACTTGCCGGTGATCTCGATACGGCGCGGCCTGGCCGCGTCGACCTTCGGCACCCGGACGGTGAGCACGCCCTCTTCGAGTACGGCCTCGACCTTGTCGCCGTCGACATCACGCGGAAGCGTGAGCCGGTAAGAGAACTTGCCGGTGCGACGGGCACGGCGGTGGAAGCGGCCTTCGCGCTCTTTCTCCTTCAGCTCGCCGGTGACGGCCAGCCGGTTTCCGGTCACCTCGACCGCGACGTCGTCCCGGACGACCCCGGGCAGCTCGACGTCGAGCACGTACTCCTGCTCGGTCTCCGAAACGTCGGCACGCGGCGCCCACGCCTGGGGCGCCTGCTCGGCCCGGCCGGCGAAGTCCTCGAACCAGCGGTCGAGGTCACGGAACGGGTCCCAGCGGCTCAAGGTGCCTGCCGAACGCATGGCGGACTGCGCCATGTCGCTCACCTCCTGAAGACTTCGGCCCGCCCATCGGGCCGCACACCTCTTAAGACGAAGTTGAGCCGCCGTTTGTTCCCAAAGTTGAGTCGGATCGACTCAATCGCTGAGGGCGAACACGTCGCTCAGGCCGGTCAGATCCAGGATCCGGCGCGCGTACGGGTTGACGTTGACGAGTTCGATCTCACCGCCACGCTCGCCCGCCTGCGAGTGGGCGCGGACCAGCGCGCTGATGCACGCCGAATCGAAGAACGACAGATCCGCGAAGTCGAACACCAGTTTCGTGGCGCCGCCGTCGAGCAGTTCGTGCACGGCCTGGTCCAGCTGCCGTACGGCGGAATGGTCGATCTCGCCGAGCAGCTTGATCCGTCCGGTGTCCCCGGCGCTTTCCACGCCGACGGCGCTGCCACCGGCGCCGAGCTCCTCTTGCCTTCTCACAGCGGTCCTTCCTTCTTGTCCATGGCCCCGGTTTGTTCTCCGGTGCCGGGTGTTTTAGCTTTGCCGCAAAAGCAGGACAACCTTGCGCGGACGTTACCGCGTTCGCGGCGATGGAGCTTGGGAGCGATGACGACACCTACGGACGCGGAGATCAACTCCATTGTCAGCCAGTTTCTCGACCGGCACGGCGAAACGATCGTGGGTGAGTGGTCGGGCGCGCAGTTCTTCCAGGGCAGCGACCACGAACAGGCGGTGCTCGACGGCGGTGAGGTGCTCGCCGGGCTGCGCCGCGCGGTTTCGGCCGGAGAGGGCGACAATCCGGAGGCGGCGGGCTTCGCCGACATCCGCACGCTCCTGCAAGCCCTTGCCGTGCAACAGGAACACAACACGAACCTGGTCTCGCAGACCGCGCGCCAGATGAGCGCGCTGAAGAAACCGCTGCTGTGGCTGTGGCACGAGGAACAGTCCGGGCAGGGCGCGGAGTCCCACGGCGCCGCGGTGCTCAGCAGCGCGGTGGACACCCTCGGCCTGATCCTGCTCGACGCCGCGCTCTCCGCGGGCCGGGACACCATCGCCAGCCAGCGCGAGCAGCTCGCCGAGCTGTCCACCCCGGTGATCAACCTGTGGGAGGGCATCCTCGCCATCCCGCTGATCGGCACCCTCGACACCATGCGCAGCCAAGTCGCCACCGAAAGCCTCCTGGAGGCGATCCTCGACCAGCAGGCGAAGGTCGCCATCCTCGACATCACCGGGGTACCGACGGTCGACACGATGGTGGCCCAGCATCTGCTGCGCACGGCGCTGGCCGCGCGGCTGATGGGCGCCGAATGCGTGATCAGCGGCATCCGCCCGCAGATCGCGCACACCATGGTGCAGCTGGGCATCGACCTCGGCGACGTGGTGACCAGGGCCCGGCTCTCGGACGCGTTCCAGTACGCGCTGGGCAGTCTCGGGCTGACGATCGGACAGGACGCCGCCGGATGAACCGGGTGCCGGTCGTCAACGTCGACGGGGTCCTGCTGGTCACCATCCAGGACGAGCTCGTCGACGATTCGGTCGCCGAACTGCAGCAGCACATCACGGAGCAGGTCGTGGCGCAGCGCGCCCGCGGGGTGCTGATCGACATCTCGGTGCTCGACGTGGTGGATTCGTTCCTGGCCCGCACTTTGCACGACATCGCGGCGGCCACGTCGCTGCTGGCGGCGCGGACGGTCGTCGTCGGTATGCGGCCGGCGGTCGCGATCACGCTCGTCGAGCTCGGCCTGATGCTGCCGGGCCTGCGCACGGCCCTGTCGGTCGAGGACGCCCTGGCTCTGCTCGGCCGCGGTGGCGGAGTGGTGCGGGCGGCACGTCCGTGAGCCGGGAAGGGTCTGCCACGACTGTGGTGATCCAGACCGAGACCGACATCGTGCTGGTGCGCCAGGCCACCAGGGAGGCCGCGCTCGCCGCCGGGTTCAGCCTGGTGCAGCAGACGAAACTGGTCACCGCGGCCAGCGAGCTGGCCCGCAACGCGCTCGTCTACGGCGGCGGCGGGAAGGCCGAGATCGAGGTCGAGGAAACCGCGCAGACCGGCACGGTGTGGCTCACCTTCATCGACTCCGGGCCCGGCATTCCCGACATCGAGCGCGCGCTGACCGACGGCTATACCACCGGCTCCGGGCTCGGCCTCGGGCTGGGCGGGGCGCGCAGGCTGGCCGACCGGTTCCACATCGAGTCGGCGCCGGGACAGGGCACCGTGATCAAACTCGCCATTTCCACCCGCAGGAAGACATGACACGGACCGACCTGGTGGTGTCGGACGACAGCCACGTCAGCCGGGCCCGACGGCTCGCCGCGGCGGCGGCCCAGCGGGCCGGGCTCCCGGCCGCGCAGGTGCACCGGGTCGCGCTGGCGGCGACGGAGCTGGCCACGAACCTGATCAAGCACGCCGGCCGGGGGGTGATGTCGGTGCTGCACATCCCGGGTGCGCTCGACGTGCTGGCCACCGACCGCGGGCCGGGTATCGAGCGCCTGGAGGAAAGCCTGCGCGACGGCTATTCCACGGTCGGCACCATGGGTGGCGGGCTCGGTGGCGCCCGCCGCGCGGCCGACTTCTTCGACGTCTACACGCTGCTCGGCCGGGGCACGTCGGTGCTGGCCCGCTGGCACACCGGCGAACCCGCGTTGCCCGGCTTGTCGCTGGGGGCCGCCCGGCTGACCGCGCCGGGCGAGACTTCGTGCGGGGACATGTGGACCGCGGTCGAGAAGGACGGGCTGGTGACGGTGATGCTCAGCGACGGGCTCGGTCACGGCGACGCCGCCGCGGCCGCCAGCCAGGCCGCCGTCGACGTCGTGGCGGCGAGCGCGCAGCTGCACCCGGCACGTATTCTCGGCGTGATGCAGTCAGCACTGGCCCGCACCCGCGGCGCGACCGTGGCCGTGGCCCAGCTGGCCACGGCCGACGGGCGGCTGCGCTTCTGCGGCATCGGGAACATCGCGGTCCGCCACTACCCGAGCCCGCCGGAGAAGGTGCGGCGGTTGCTCTCGCGGCCGGGCATCGTGGGGGCGGCCAACGCCGGCAACCCGAGGGATTCCGCCGAATCGTGGTCCCCATCCGGCCGGCTGGTCCTGCACACTGACGGGGTGTCCGATCGCTGGAACGCCGACGACTGGCCGGGTCTGTTCCGGCACGACCCGGCCATCGTCGCTGCCTGGATACTCGGGCAGCGCGGCCGCGGCCGCGACGACGCCTGCGTGGTGGTGGCCGCCGGGGGCGCGCGGCGATGACCGACACCCGGCACGAGGACGTCGTGCGTGAGCTGCGCCGGACGGTCGAACGCCAGCAGCGCGAGCTGGAGATGCACCGCACCGAGCTGGAACAGACCAACGCCGGCCTGCTCGCGCTGCACGCCGAAGTCGAACGCCAGCGGCAGCGCTCGGCGTTCCTTGACGACGTGAGCCGTTCCGTGTCGGCCTCGCTGCGCGGGCACGAGGTCGCGGAAGCGTTGGTGGGACTGGTGATCCGCGAGGGCGTCGCGACCTCGGCCGACGTGTGGCTGCTCGGCGACGACAGGCGCGTGCACCGCCAACCGCGTCCCGGCGGCAAACCGGACGCGCCGGTGCAACGGGTACTGGCCACGCGCGAACCGGTCACCGCGCCCGGCCGCGCGCTCGTCCCGCTGACCGTCGGGCCCATCCTGCTGGGCGTGCTCGACGTCCGCCGCGACGGGCAGGAGTTCGGCGAAGACGACGTGGCGTTCGTGGCCGCGGTCGCCGCGCGGGCCGCCGTCGGGCTGCGGAACGCCGGCGAGTACGAGCGTGAACGTGAGCTGGCGGAACGACTTCAGCGTGCGATGCTGCCCACTTTGGACACTCCGGGCGACCTCGAACTGTGCGCGCGCTACCTGCCGGCGGCGCGTGGGGTCAACGTCGGCGGGGACTGGTTCGACGCCTTCACCCGCCCCGACGGGAGCGTCGTGCTCACCGTCGGGGACGTCACCGGGCACGGCCTCGACGCCGCGGTGATCATGGGGAAGCTCCAGAACGCCCTGCGCGCCTACGCCACCGAAGGCCATGGCCCCGCCGAGACTTTGCGGCTGACGCACGCACTTCTGCGCGGCTGGCACAGTCCGTTGCTGGCCACGGCCGTGGTGCTGGAGCTGTGGCTGGAGACGGGCCGGATCCGCTGGGCCAACGCCGGGCACCTGCCGGTGTTCGTCGCGGGCGAGGACGGCGCCGTGCGCGCGCTGGATCAGCCGAACGCGCCGCTGATGGGGGTGCCGTTCGATTTCGTCATCCACGAGTACGAGACCGCGCTGCGTCCCGGCGACACGGCGCTGCTCTACACCGACGGCCTGGTGGAGCGGCGCAGCAGGCCCATCGACACCGGGATGGACCGGCTGGCGGAGGTGTTCGAGACGGTGTGCGGGCTGGCCACCGACGAAGCGGGGGACCGGATCCTGGCCGAGATGCTCGATGCCGCGGACCACGACGACGACGTGTGCCTGCTGCTGTGCCGCTGGGCGGCGAAGGAGGCGGAACTACCGGCTTGACCGGCGGCGGCTCAGCCGAACCGGAACTCGGCCCACACCCATTTCCCGGAACCGGCGCGGTGATGCCCCCAGGCCGCGCTGATCGCCTCGATCAGCGCGAGACCGCGGCCCCGCGGCGAGTGCTCGTCCGGGTGCCGGCGGACCGGCTCGGCGTCCGCCTCGTCACGGACCGAAAGCCGGACCACGCCGCCGGTAAGCCGCAACGCGATCTCGACCTCGCCGTGCCCGTGCTCGACGGCGTTGGTGACCAGTTCCGACGCCGCCAGCACGATGTCCTCGGCGAGCTCGGCCGGTACCGGCCAGGAGCGCAAGGTCTCGGCCACGAAGGCCCTGGCGTCACCGGCGGAGTGGACTGTCGGCGGAAGATGTCTGTGTGCGCTGGGTGGTTCGTCCAGCGCGCCGCTCACAGGGCCTCTCGCACGGCTCATCCTCCATCTCGGGCGTCACCGCCACAGTAGTAACCATCCGCGCCCCCGTGCCAGCCGTAGGCCCACCTCGTGTCAGGGCCGGGGCCGTAGCTCGTAGTGCAGCGTCTGGTAGCGCTTCATGCGGTGGGCGAGCGGCACCAGGAAACCGTGCAGGAACCGGTGTTCCCGCGCGATGAGGCGCCGGGCGTGCTCGGCTTCCTCGCCGTCGATCCGCCGTACGGTCGCGCGCATGGCCGGGCCCGTCGTCCGGCCCGTGAGGGTGGACGGCGCGATCTCCACCTCGGGGTTGTTGCGCATCCGCTTGACCTTCCATGCCTTGTCGTAGGTGTGGAAGTAGGCGTGGTCGCCTTCGACGGCGATGGTCACCGGGGTGCCCACCGGTGTCCCGTCGCGTTTGAACGTGGTCAGCAGGACCGTGGGGTGCTTGGCGAAATAGGCCAGTGTCGTAGTCATGTTTCCAGGACGGCGCGCCCCGCCGGTTCGTGACAGCCGGCGGGTTACCAGACGTCGCCGTCGCGCCAGTCGCAGGTGAGGGCGGCGTCGAGGTCAAGCGGGCGCGCGGCCGGGAAGACGTACACCGCGCCTTCCTCGTCCGGCGTCGGGCGGAGCCCGGACGGGGTGAGCGCCGACAGGGGGCCGCGCCACGGGAGCCAGCCGCGAGAGCGGTAGAACGGCACGGCCTCGTCGGTGGCGCCCAGCGCGCCCACGTCGTAGGCGCCGCGCACGAACCGTTCCAGCTCGGCCATCATCGCCGCCCCGTGGCCGTGGCGTTCACGGGTGACCGCGACGCCCTCGACGTACCCGGCTCGCAGGGCTTTTCCCTTGTGCAGCAGGCGTCTCTGCACGAGCGCGGCATGTCCGACCAGCTCCGGGCCGTCCCAGGCCAGCGCGTGCATCCCGCCAAGGCAGTGCTCCCAGTCGTCCTCGGCCATGTCGTCGAAGACCTCGTACAGCAGCGCACGCGCCGCGCCCAGCACGTCGGCGCTGAGTTCGGCGGTGTGCGCGGTGCGGATCACGAACGTCATCATTCCAGCACGACGGCCATCAGCGCGACGGCGAGCAGCCCGACGTACGCGATCGCGTGGGCCCGGTCGGGGATCCGGTTCACCACCCGGCGCAGCAGCGCGATCGTCGGCAGCGAGCCGCAGAGCAGCGCGGCGCCCGCGACGAGATCGACGGAACCGACCTGCCCACCGCCGGTGCTGTTACCAGCGAAGGCGTAGATCACAGTCGCCACCGCCGCCACCGGGACCGTCAGCGGGTTCGCCGTCGCGGCGGCATCGGCCATCGGCAAACCCTTGCGGCGCAACAAGGGCACGGTCATCACGCTACCGCCGACACCGAGGAAACCCGCCACGGCACCGATGGCCGTGCCGCCGCCGATCCGCGTCGCCCTGCTCAGCGGCCGCGGCGACGCGTCCTGGCGCGCGAGGAAACCCCGTCGCAGCAGACTGTCCACAATGGTCACCGCGAGGTAGGCGATGAACAAGGCGCGCAGCAGGGCATCGCCGGTGAACGTGGCCGCGAACGAACCGAGCACGGCGCCCAGCGCGATGAACCCGGCCAGTGGCCACAAATACCCCGCTCGTAACCGTCCCGCCCGCCACTGCGCGACCGTCGCACCGGCGGAGTTCACGACCATCACCGCCGCGGAGGTGGCCACCGCGACGTGCATGGAGTCCACGAGTGCCACCACCGGGACGGTGACGAAGCCGCCGCCGAATCCGAACAGGACAGTGGTGACGCCGCTGAGAAAGCCGAACGCGAGCAGGATCAGGATCGTGGTGAGCACTGCGCCGACGTTAGGTCTCCGCTGACGCGGCGGGCAATCGAAAGTTCGCCAGGTTCTTTCGCGGATCGGACAGCTATCGTGGTGCGGTGCGCAATGTGCCGATCGACGAGGTGGGCGGGCTCGACCGCGACGTGCTCGCGATCAGCACCGACTACCCGCCGGGCACGTTGCTGCACTGGCACCGGCATCGCCGCGCGCAGTTCCTCTACGGCGCGACCGGCCCGCTGCGGGTGGAGACCGCGGAGGGCACCTGGACCGTGCCGCCGCACCGCGCGGTCCTGATCCCGGCCGGGACCGCGCACCAGGTCACCATGATCGACGTCAGCACGCGCAGCCTGTACCTGGAACCGGCGGCGGTGCGCTGGTTCCCGCGCTATTGCCAGGTCGTGGACGTCTCCCCGTTACTGCGGGAGCTGATCGCCGAGGCGGTCGAACTACCCGGGCGCCATCCCCGCCGCGGGCGCGACGCGACGCTGATGAGCCTGATCCTGCACGAAATCAGCCGCCTCGCTCCGCTGCCGCTCGACCTGCCACTGCCGCGCGACGAACGCCTGCGCGCTCTGTGCCAGTCCTTTGTGGACGATCCACGGATCCACGAGCCGCCCGCACGGTGGGCGGCGGCCCTGCATGTGAGCGAACGCACCCTGTACCGGCTTTTCCGGGCGGAGACCGGGATGAGCTTCACCCGGTGGCGGCAACGGGCCTGTGTGCTGCACGCCGTGGCGCTGCTCGCGACCGGTCGGCCGGTGGCCGGGGTGGCCGCGTCGCTGGGCTATGGCAGCCCGGCCGCGTTCACCACGATGTTCCAGCGGCTGCTCGGCGCCCCGCCGAGCGAGTACCGGTCTCGCGCCTAGCGTTGCTTGCGCTTGGCCAGATACACGGCCGCCTCGGTGCGGCGTTCGAAGCCGAGCTTGTGCAGCAGCGACGACACGTAGTTCTTGATCGTCTTCTCCGCGAGGAACAGTCGCTCAGCGATCTGCCGGTTGGTCAGCCCGGCCGCGATCAGCTCAAGCACGCGGCGTTCCTGCGGACTGAGCTGGTCGTACCTCGGATCCGGCTCTTCGCCGCGCATCCGCATCCGCACCGCGGCGGTCAGGCCCGGATCCAGCAGCGAGCCACCCGCGGCGATGGTGCGCACCGCCTCCACCAGGTTCGAGCCCGACACCTGCTTGAGCAGGTAGCCCGCCGCCCCCGCCAGCACCGCGCCGAACAACGCCTCGTCGTCGGAGTAGGACGTCAGCATCAGGCATCCCGGCGGCGGATCCAGCAGATCCCGGATCTCCCGGCACACCGTGACGCCCTCGCCGTCGGGCAGCCGGACGTCGAGGATCGCCACGTCCGGGCGCACCGCCGGGATCCGCGCCATCGCCTCGGCCGCCGTCGCGGCTTCACCCGTGACGCGCAGGTCGTGCTCCGCCTCCAGCAGCGTTTTCAGTCCCGTCCGCACCACTTCGTGGTCGTCGAGCAGGAACACCGAGATCGTCATCGCGCCCCCTCCTGCCGCCGCGGTAGTACGGCCGTCCACTCCAGTTCCGTCCCGCCGTTTTCGCCGGGCCCCACCGACAGTGTCCCGTTCCACCGCGCCGCGCGCCGCTGCAGGTTCGTCAACCCGCTCAGCCGCTCGGTGTTCGGAGCCGGGCCACGGCCGTCGTCGGTCACGCGCGCCGTG
This sequence comes from Amycolatopsis sp., assembly GCF_035546795.1. Taxonomy (GTDB): domain Bacteria; phylum Actinomycetota; class Actinomycetes; order Mycobacteriales; family Pseudonocardiaceae; genus Amycolatopsis_E. The sequence continues at coordinate 58,296 of NZ_DASZWC010000072.1, read as the reverse complement.
AGCCGCTGCCCGGCCGAATCGACCACCACCTCCACCGACACCGCGTGCGCGCCGGCGTGCCGGGCGACGTTCGAGAGCGCCTCACGGATGGTGGCCAGCAGATCCGAGCGCGCCGGGCCGGTGATCGCCGCGTCGAGCGGGCCGTCGAAGCTGATCCGCGGTTCGAAACCGAGCATGCCGCTGCTGTCCTGGGCCATCCGCAGCAGATCCGAGCGCACCCCGGCGTGCGCCTCCGCCGGCTCCTGCAGGGAGAAGATGCTGTTGCGCACGTCGCGGATCGTGCGGTCGAGTTCGCGCACGAACCCGGCCACCTGCTCCGCGACCTCCGGCTGCGTCAGCTTCCGCAGGCTCTCCAGCCCGAGCCCGACCGCGAACAGCCGCTGGATCACCAGGTCGTGCAGGTCGCGGGCGATGCGATCGCGGTCTTCGAATACCGCCAGCCGCCGCCGGTCGGCCTCGGCGCGGGCGAACTCCACGGCCAGCGCGGCGTGCCCGGCGAAGTCCTGCACCAGCTCCACCTCGGTGTCGCTGAACGGCACCTTGTCCCGGAACTTCGTGACCAGCAGGACCCCGAGCGTCTGCGCGCCGACGATCATCGGCACCGCGACCGCGGAGTCGAGCGCGTCCACGTTCACCGGCATCTGCCGGATCGTCTCTTCCTGCTGGCGCAGTACATACCGGCCGTACTCGCGCACCACCACCGGCTGCCCGGACGCGAACGCGACCCCGCTGGCGGTGCCCTCGACCGGCACCGTCGCGCCGACCAGGCGCTGGTACTGCGGCTCGGGGGAGGCCACCACTTCGAACACCAGGATCGAGGGATCCTGCTCGCTCGGCATCGCGACCGCCGCGCCCGAGGCGTTGGCCACCGCCCTGGCCCGTTCGGCGATCGTGTGCAGGGTGGTGCCGCTGTCCTCGCCGGTCAGCAACGCGGCGGTGACCTGCTGGGACGCCGCGCGCCAGCGTTCCCGCTGCAGCGCCTGCTCGTACCGGGTGGCGTTGCCGATCGCGATCCCGGCGGCGGTGGTGAGCGTGGCGACGGATTCCTGGTCGCGCTCGCCGAACGCGCCGCCCGGTTTGCCGCTCAGGCACAGCCGGCCGTAGACCTTGCCGTCCACGTCGACCGGGAGGCTCAGCGTGCCCGGCCCGTCCGGCAGGTCGGCGATGGTGCGGTACTCGGCCGCGCCGCCATGCTGGACCACCTCGTCGAAACCCTGTTCGGCGCCCAGCACCGCGAACACCCCGTGCCCGGCGCCGGTGAGCGTGCACGCGGACTCCACGACGCGGCGCAGCACACCGGGCAGCTCGAGCTCCGCCGCGAGGCCCATCACGGCGTCCAGCAGCGCGCGGGCGCTGGTTTCGATCACAGAGACTCCGTGCGGTCAGGTTGCCACTCTGCGGCCGGACACCACCTCGACCGGAATCCGGACACACCGTACGTCCACGGGCAAGGGCAGCTGCCAGGATAACCCGGGCAGACGCGGTGGGAGGTCACGGCCGGGCACCGTCCCCGCCCGCCCGAGCACCGTCACCCACCAGCCGGCGCTCAGGTCGGCGTCGACGTGGTCGGTCTCGAACGCGACCACGCCGTCCTGCGCGGGGCCGAACAGGTCACTGCCCGCGTGCACCAGAAACCACACCGACTCCTGCCACAGCGCGAACCGCACCGGCTGCACCGCGGGCAGCCCCCGGATGGTGAACACCACGCGGCCCACGTCCACCCCGGCCAGCAGCCGCAGGCACTCCGTACGGCCGAGCGCCTCGAGGCCGGACAGATCCATCTTGCCTCCTCGCGCGCGGCAACCCCCGCGTCACGATGGCCTTCGCCACAGGCCGCCGGTAGGGCCGTTGGACCCGGTGCATTTCCCACCGGTTGTCCGGCTCGTCCCACCGGTGTTGATCGTTTTTCCTTGCCCGGCGGCGGAATCGGCAACACCTCACACACTCCGGCGGGCGCATGATGGAGGGACAGACCGGTGTTTGAGGAGGCGCACATGCCGCCGCTTGCGGATCTCGGGCCACTGCTGTGGCCGTTCATCGTGCTGATCTGGGTCATCACGTCCATGTACTCGCGCACGGTGGTCCGCCGGCGCTGGCGGGCACACGCGCAACCCGGGCACCGGCGCGTCCCGCCGGCCACGCGGAAGGTGCCGCCCGGGAAATCCTTGCGTGCGCGCTGGGACGAAGCGCGCACCCGCTACGGCCGGGTCGCGGGGGAGTACGGCGAATACGAGTCCGATCCGCTTCGGGTGCTGCGGCTGCCGGCCCTCGCGGACCCGGCCGTGCCCTCGACGGGCCGCTTCATCGACGCCTTCCACGAGGCGATGGCGCTGGACACCGAGGAGTTCCCGCCCGAGGCCATGGCGAAGCAGTTCATCACCGCCACGGACAACGCCGCCAAGGCCTGGGACGCGGCCAAGGAAGCCGCCGAAAAGCTGCGCGCGTCGCGGTTCACGGCCGAGGAACGGACGCTGATCGCCCAGGGCATCAAACTGCTCGAACTCGCCCAAGGCGGCGCGACCCCGGCCGAACAGGAGGCGGCGTTCGCGGCCGCCCGTCAGGTGCTGGCGAAACTTGAGCGCAGCGCCGGGACGCGGCTGGACTGGCGGGTGCCGCGGATGGCGCGCCAGTGGATCGAGCGCAGCGGAAAGCCCCGCCTGGAGTCGTGAAAGGACGGCCCGGAACCGGGTGGCCGGGCGAGGTGAGAGCCCCGCTCTGAAGTGGACTGGACCCAAGTTGCCGGTCCGACCGAAAGCAGGCGGATGTCGTCCGCAGCCGATCTGCTTATAGGCAACCGTTTCCGCCGTGGCTGCCGTCGGACCGGCAACTGATGGCACAGTAGGGTGGCGTCGGAAGGCTGTCGACGAAGGGACCTCCGTGCGCCTGACGCCCCGGGACAACCGGTTCTTCGAACTGCTCACCCAGGCCGCGGCCAACCTCGTCACGGGCGCCCGGCTGCTCAGCGAGCTCGTCGCCGCGCCGCCGGGGGAGCGGGCTGCGATCTCCGCGCGGATGCGTGAGATCGAGCACCAGGGCGACGACGTGACGCACGAGATCATGCTGGCGCTCAACACCTCCTTCATCACCCCGTTCGACCGCCAGGACATCCAGTTCCTCGCCGCCCGGATCGACGACGTGCTCGACGACATGGACGAAGCGGCCGACCTGGCCGTGCTGTACCGGATCGAGGATTTCCCGCCGGGCGTGGAAAAACTCGTCGAACTGCTGGGCCGGGCCGCGGAGCTGACCGCGGAGGCGATGCCGGGCCTGCGCAAGGTCACCGAGCTGGCGCCGTTCTGGAAGGAGGTCAACACCATCGAGGACGACGCCGACGGGGTGTACCGGCGGCTGCTGGCGCACCTGTTCAACGGCGGCGGCGCGGATCCGCTGACGGTGCTCAAGACGAAGGAGGTCATCGACCGGCTGGAGTCGGCCGCGGACTCGTTCGAACATGTCGCGGATGTGGTCCAGACCATCGCGGTCAAGGAATCCTGATGGCCGGTACGGTCGCGCTGGTGGTGGTCATCCTGCTGACCGTCTTCTTCGACTACACCAACGGTTTCCACGACGCGTCGAACGCGATCGCCAGCGCCGTGTCCACCCGCGCGCTCTCGCTGCGGGCGGCGCTGATCCTGGCCGGGGTGATGAACCTGCTCGGCGCGCTGCTGAGCACCGGGGTCGCGGTGACCGTCGCGAAAGGACTGATCGAACCGCCGTCGGGTTCGGCCGCGCTGAGTGTGGTCTTCGCCGCGCTCATCGGCGCCATCGCGTGGAACCTGATCACCTGGTACTTCGGGCTGCCCTCGTCCTCGTCGCACGCGCTGGTCGGCGGGCTCGTCGGGGCGGCGCTGGCCTCGGCGGGATCGGTGCACTGGGGCGGGGTGATCGAGAAGGTGCTCATCCCGATGGTGCTGTCGCCGCTTGTCGGGCTGGTGCTGGGATATCTGGCGATGGTGGCCGTGCTGTGGCTGTTCCGCAACCGCAACCAGCACCGCGTCGGGCATGCGTTCCGGCGGCTGCAGATCGTGTCCGCCGGCAGCCTCGCGCTCGGGCACGGGCTGCAGGACGCGCAGAAGGGCATGGGGATCATCGTGCTGGCGCTGGTCGCCAGCGGGCATCAGCAGCTGTACACCGTCCCGCTGTGGGTCACGTTGCTGTGCGCGGTTTCGCTCGGCCTCGGCACGTATTCCGGCGGGCTGCGGATCATGCGGACACTGGGGCGCCGCGTGTTCCCGCTCGACCCGCCGCACGGGTTCGTCGCCGAAGCGGTCGGCTCTTCGGTGCTGTATCTCACCGCTTTCGCCTTCAAGGCGCCGGTGTCCACCACGCACGTGATCACGTCGGCGGTGATGGGCGTCGGCGCGACGCGGCGCCTGTCGGCCGTGCGCTGGGGCGTGGCCAGGGACATCGTGCTGGGCTGGGTGCTGACGTTCCCGGCCGCCGCCGCGGTGGCCGCGCTGGCCTATGGGATCACGCGGCTGTTCACCGGCTGAGGTGATAGGAATGCGGGGTGAGCGAGATCGAGACCGCGGCCGCCGAGGCCGTCACCCTGACCAGCGAACTGCTGCGCATCGACACCACCAACACCGGCGATCCCGAGACGCTGGTGGGCGAGCGGGCGGCGGCGGAGTACGTCGCGGAGAAGCTCACCGAAGCCGGGTACGAGATCGAGTACGTGGAGTCCGGCGGCAAGAACCGGCACAACGTGATCACCCGGCTCCCCGGCGCCGACCCGTCCCGGGGCGCGCTGCTGGTGCACGGGCACCTCGACGTGGTGCCCGCCGACCCGTCGGAATGGTCGGTGCACCCGTTCTCCGGCGCCATCCAGGACGGCTACGTGTGGGGCCGGGGCGCGGTCGACATGAAGGACATGGTCGGCATGACGCTGGCGCTGGCGCGGCACTACAAGCGCGAGGGCATCGTCCCGCCGCGTGACCTCGTCTTCGCCTTCCTCGCCGACGAGGAGGCGGGCGGGAAGTTCGGCGCGCAGTGGCTCGTGGAGCATCGCCCGGATCTCTTCGAGGGCGTCACCGAGGCGATCAGCGAGGTCGGCGGATTTTCCGTGACCTTCAAGGACAATGTGCGCACGTACCTCATCGAGACGGCCGAGAAGGGCATCCGCTGGATGAAGCTGCGCGTGCGCGGCACCGCGGGGCACGGCTCGATGATCCACCGCGACAACGCGGTCACGAAACTGTCCGAAGCCGTGGCGAAACTGGGCAACCACCGGTTCCCGCTCGTGCTCACCGATTCGGTGCGCGAGTTCCTCGCCGGGGTCACCGAGATCACCGGCTGGGACTTCCCCGAGAACGACATCGACGGCGCGGTCGCCAAGCTGGGCAACATCTCCCGGATGATCGGGGCGACCCTGCGCGACACCGCGAACCCGACGATGCTGACCGCGGGCTACAAGTCCAACGTCATCCCGTCCGTCGCCGAGGCGGCCGTGGACTGCCGCATCCTGCCCGGCAGGCTGGAGGCCTTCGACCGCGAGCTGGACGAGCTGCTCGGGCCGGACATCGAGAAGGAGTGGATGGAGCTCCCGCCGGTGGAGACCACCTTCGACGGCGCGCTCGTGGACGCCATGACCGCCGCCGTGATCGCCGAGGACCCGGGCGCGAAGACCCTGCCGTACATGCTCTCCGGCGGCACCGACGCGAAGTCCTTCCAGTCGCTGGGCATCCGCAACTTCGGCTTCGCGCCGTTGCAACTGCCCGCGGAACTGGATTTCTCGGCGCTGTTCCACGGGGTCGACGAGCGCGTGCCGGTGGACGCGCTCAAGTTCGGGACCCGCGTGCTGGACCGGTTCTTCCGGAACAGCTAGGGGATTCGGGCTTGCTTGGGCGGGGGCCCGTCGCCGCAGCAACGGACGCGCGTGGCCGCGCTTTGTGGCCCCGGCGTGTGGTGCCGTCGCGCTGCCCGCCGGCGTGCCGGTGGACGCGCTCAAGTTCGGGACCCGCGTGCTGGACCGCTTCTTCCGGAACAGCCAGGCGGGGCACGACGCCCGCCCGTGCCTACGGGTGGGTGCCGCGGGCGGCTTTACGAGGCCAGGTACCCGACGTCGGCGGGGCGGCGTTTGCGGCGGAGCCATACGCGCCGGGTGCCGTCGGAGTACAGGCGGACGGTCGAGAGCTCCCAGCCGGCGAACTCGGCGTGGATGGACAACTGGGTCGCGGCCGCACGCCGGGACACGCCCGGTGGTAGCTGCAGCCGGCGGTACTCCCAGTCTTCGTCGACCACCGCCTCCTGCTGTTTCATGGCTGGATCACCTGGATCCCTTCTCCCGTTGCGGAGCCGACGACGACCCTGGAGGTCTTCTCGTCGACGCTCACCGAGTTCGGCTGGCGCACGGTGGCGAAGCGGTACTTCTCGACCGGCTCGCCGCCCTTCACGTCGAAGCCCACCACCTCGTTGCGTTCGGTCAGCGTGACCCACGCGAGGTTCCGCCCGCTGTCGTAGGCGATCGCGTAGGCGCCGCCCGGCACCGGGTACATCTGCCGCAGTAGCAAGGGACCCGTGGAGAACGCCAGGAGCGCCCCCGCGCGGGTGTCGGTGACCAGGACCCGGCCGAAGGAGTCCGCCACCGCGTTGGTCGCTCCCTGGCCCGCGCGCAGGCCCTCGCCGATCGAGCCGCCGGCGGGGTCGACGGAGAACACGGCCGTGCGCAGCCTGTCCAGCACCACCGTCTGGTCACCGGCCCGCACGATCTCGTCGGCGCTGTACAGGCTGCCGGAGATGGTCTTGGCGACCGTGCCGTTCTGGTAGACCTCCACGGCCTTGCGGTCCCGCACCGCGACGAGCGTCTGATCGCCCGAGGCGACCGCGTCCGCCGGCTGCCCGGCCACCGCCAGCTCGCTCACCTGACCGCCCGGCAGCGCGATGCGGGCGACGGTGCCGCGGGTCGGGATGCTCGCCAGCGCCTGCCCGTTCGCCGCGCTGAGCCGCTCGACCCCGCCGCTCACCGGGACCCGCGTCGGTGCCGCGGCGAGGTCGTCCAGCCGGTACAGCAGGACCGCGCCGTCCACGGCCACGGCCAGCGTTCGGGTGCTCGCGTCGGTGGCCACGGCGCTCACGGCGGGGGCGCCGAGCACCGTGCCGGCCGGGGACGCCGAGGGCTGGGGAGAGGCGGGGGCCGTCGCGGCCACCGGGTTCGCCACGATCTGGAGCGCGTCGTCACCCTGGCCGGCGTCGCTGGAGCAGCCCGAGGCGAGCAGCGCACACGTCAGCGGTAGCGCAACCACCACGGCGGACCTCCGCACGCGACCTCCGGGACTCCCGACACTCGACCTCAGCATCCTCCACAATGCCCGCCACGTCACGTCTGTGTCACCTGCTTGTCACTTGGGCCACCGCTCCGGGTAACCGAACTGGATCGCGCTCACGTCGTCGAGCGCGGCCTTGATGGCACGCGGCAGGGTGATCTCCTCCGCCGCGAGAGAACCGGTGAGCTGGCCGGTGTCGCGCGCCCCGACCACCGGCGCCACCACGCCCGGCCGGTCCCGTACCCAGGCCAGGGCGACCGCCAGCGGCGACGTGCCCAGCCCGTCCGCCGCCGTGGACACCGCCTCGACGATGCGCGCGGCACGTTCCGTGCGGTGCTGCTCGACATACCCGGCGTAGGAGGCCGACGCGCCGCGCGAGTCGGCCGGGGTGCCGGTGCGGTACTTGCCGGTCAGCACACCCCGGCCCAGCGGCGCCCACGGCAGCAGCCCGATCCCGTGGTGCACGGCCGCCGGCACCACCTCGCGCTCGACCCCTCGTTCGACGAGCGAGTATTCGACCTGGGTGGAAACCAGCGAAGTCCCGCACGCGGCGGTGGCCAGCTGCCAGCCCGCGTAGTTCGACACGCCCACGTAGCGCGCTTTCCCGGTGGCGACGGCGAACTCCAGCGCCGACAGCGTCTCCGCCAGCGGCACGTTCTCGTCCCATGCGTGCAGCTGCCACAGGTCGATGTGATCCACACCGAGGCGGCGCAGCGAGCCGTCGAGCGCGCTCAGCAAAGCGCCGCGCGACGCCCCGCCGCCGAAGGGGCCGTCGGTGCGGCGTGCGACCGCTTTCGTGGCGAGCACGATGTCGTCCCGCGGCACCAGATCGCCCAGCAGCGACCCCAGGATCCGCTCGCCCTCGCCCTCGGCGTAGATGTCCGCGGTGTCGACCAGGGTGCCCCCCGCGTCGACGAAGGCGACGAGCTGGCTCGCCGCCTCCTCCGCGTCGGTCTCGCCGCCCCAGCTCATGGTGCCCAGCGCCATCCTGGAGACGCGAAGTCCCGATCGGCCGAGCTGTCGCTTCTCCATGAATCATGAGAATAACGTTCGGTGATCGGGAGCTTGACCAAGGCGGCCGGTCGGCGCGGCGCGACCGGCCGATACCCTTCGGCATCGTGCAAATCAGACACAATGCGGCAAAGGCAGGGTGACCATGGGCTGGCTCGAAGCCATCGTGCTGGGCCTGGTGCAGGGCCTGACCGAGTTCCTGCCGATCTCCTCCAGCGCGCACCTGCGGATCACCGCCGCGCTGGCGGGCTGGGCGGATCCCGGCGCGGCGTTCACCGCCGTCACCCAGATCGGCACCGAACTGGCGGTGATCCTGTACTTCGCGCCGAAGATCGGCCGGATACTGGTCGCCTGGTTCTTCTCGCTGTACAAACGGGACTGGCGCGGGCATCCCGACGCCCGGCTCGGCTGGCTGATCATCGTCGGGTCGATCCCGATCGTCGTGCTGGGGCTGTTCTTCCAGGACGCGATCGACCACGCCTTCCGTGATCTGCGGGTCACCGCGACCATGCTCATCGTGTTCGGCATGATCCTGCTCGTCGCCGACCGGGTCGGGCGCCAGTACCGGGATCTGGACCACCTGACGGTGCCGCACGGCCTGGCCTACGGGCTGGCGCAGGCGCTGGCGATCGTGCCGGGGGTCTCGCGTTCCGGCGGCACGGTCAGCGCCGGGCTGCTGCTGGGGTACACGCGTTCGGAGGCGACCGAGTACGCGTTCCTGCTGGCCGTGCCCGCGGTGTTCGGTTCGGGGCTGTACAAGCTCACCGACATCGGCGGCGCGGAAAGCCCGCAGTGGGGGCCGACGATCCTGGCCACCCTGGTCGCCTTCGGCGTGGGCTACCTGGTGATCGCGTGGCTGATGAAGTTCATCAAGACCAGGAGTTACGTGCCGTTCGTGATCTACCGGGTGCTGCTCGGGGTGGCGCTGTTCGCGCTCGTCTACACCGGGGTGCTCGAACCGAACGCCGGTCCCGCGATGTGAGCGACCACGTATTGTGGCGGCCGTGGCCACAGTCATCCTGCTCAGACACGGCCGGTCCACGGCCAACGGTTCCGGCGTGCTGGCCGGGCGCACCCCCAAGGTGGGGCTGGACGAAACCGGCAGGCTGCAGGCGAAAGCGCTGATCGACCGATTGAGCGGGGTGCCACTGGCCGAGGCGGTCGTCTCGCCGTTGCTGCGCTGCAAGCAGACCGTCGCGCCGCTGCTGGACGAGCGCGGGCTGGCCCGCACGGTCGAACCGCGGCTGTCCGAAGTGGACTATGGCGAGTGGACCGGGCGCGAACTCAAGACGCTGGTGAAGGAACCGCTGTGGCGAGTGGTGCAGGCGCACCCGTCCGCGGCGGTGTTCCCCGGCGGGGAAGGGCTCGCGGCGATGCAGGCCAGGGCGGTGACGGCGGTGCGCGAGCACGACGCGCGGATCACCGCCGAGCACGGCGAGCACGCGGTGTGGCTGCTGTGCAGCCACGGGGACGTGCTCAAGTCGATCCTGGCCGACGCGCTCGGCCAGCACCTGGATTCGTTCCAGCGGATCGTGGTGGACCCGGCGGCGGTGTCGGTGGTCCGCTACACCGAGACCCGGCCGTTCGTGTTGCGGGTCAACGATCACAGCTCGGATTTCGCCGGGGTGGTGCCTGCCAGGCCGAAGCGCGGTAGGAAGAAAGTGTCCTCCGATGCCGAGGTCGGGGGTTCTACGGGACGAAAGGGCAGCCTGTGAGCGAATCGCTGAGTCCGGACAACCCCTTCGCGGCCGCGAGCGAACTGCCCTACGGGCTGCCGCCGTTCGACCGGATCGCGGACGAGGACTTCGCGCCCGCCTTCGAAGCCGGCCTCGCCGGGCACCGGGCGGAGATCGAGCGGATCGCGAACGACCCCGCACCGGCGTCGTTCGACAACACGCTCGTCGCGCTGGAGCGCTCCGGCAGGCTGCTCAACCGGGTGTCGTCGGTGTTCTTCAACCTGACTTCGTCGGACACCAATCCCGAGCTGCAGCGGCTGCAGGCCGAGATCGCCCCGAAACTGGCGGCGCACCACGACGCCATCCACCTCGACCCGCGGCTCTCCGCGCGGGTCCGCGAACTCTACGAGCGGCGGGATTCACTGGGCCTGGACGAGGAATCGGCGTGGCTGCTGGAGCGCACGCACACCGACTTCCAGCGCGCCGGCGCAGGGCTGCCCGCCCACGACCAGCAGCGGTTGCGTGCACTCAACGAGGAACTGTCGACGCTGAGCACCACGTTCCAGGAGAACCTGCTGCGGGACACCAACGATCTCGCGGTCGTGGTGGACGACGAAGCCGAACTGGCCGGGCTTTCGGCGGAGACGATCGCGTCCGCGCGGGAAGCCGCCGCGTCACGGGGCGTCGAGGGCGGGTACCTGCTCAGCTTGAGCCTGCCGACTTCGCAGCCGCTGCTGGCGTCGCTGGAGAACAGGGCGCTTCGCGAGCGGCTGTTCCGGGCCTCGGCGTCGCGCGGCAATCGTGGCAACGAGAACGACAACAAGGGCGTGCTGACCAGGATCGCCGCGCTGCGTGCGGAGCGCGCGCGGCTGCTGGGTTACCCGCACCACGCCGGGTACGTGATCTCCGACCAGACGGCGCACACCGCGGACGCCGCGATCGGCTTGCTGGAGCGCCTCGCCCCGGCCGCGGTGGCCAACGCGAAGCGCGATGCCGAAGAGCTGCAACGGTTTCTGGACGAGGACCTGCCCGGCGAGAAGCTCGAAGCGTGGGACTGGGCGTTCTACGGCGAGCGCGTCCGCAAGGCGCGGTACGACATCGACGAAGCCACCCTGCGCCCGTATTTCGAGCTCGATCACGTGCTGCGGGACGGCGTCTTCTTCGCGGCGAGCAAGCTTTACGGGCTCACCTTCACCGAGCGGCACGACCTGCCCGCGTATCACCCCGAGGTGCGGGTGTTCGAGGTCGCCGATGCGGACGGCACTCCGCGCGGGCTGTTCCTTGGCGACTACTACACGCGCGATTCCAAGCGCGGTGGCGCGTGGATGAACACCTTCGTCGACCAGTCCCGGCTGCTGGGCGACAAGACGGTGGTGGTGAACAACCTCAACATCTCGCGCCCGCCCGACGGCGAGCCGACCCTGCTCACCTTCGACGAGGTGGTCACCGCTTTTCACGAGTTCGGGCACGCGCTGCACGCCCTGCTGTCGGACGTGCGGTTCCCGTCCTTCTCCGGCACCAGCGTGCCGCGTGACTTCGTCGAGTACCCGTCGCAGGTCAACGAGATGTGGATGCTGTGGCCGGAGGTGCTGGCCAACTACGCCAAGCACCACCGGACCGGGGAGCCCTTGCCACAGCGGCTCGTGGACAGGCTGCAGGAGTCCGCGCAGTACGGGCAGGGCTACGCGACGACGGAGTACCTGGCGGCGTCGCTGCTGGACCAGGCCTGGCACACGATCAGCCCGGACGACGACCTTTCCGATGCGATCGCCTTCGAAACGGCCGCACTGGAAAAGGCCGGTGTCGCGCTCGCGGTCGTGCCGCCCCGGTACCGCAGCACCTACTTCGCGCACGTGTTCAGCGGCGGCTATTCGGCCGGGTACTACTCGTACATCTGGAGCGAGGTACTCGATGCCGACACCGTGGAGTGGTTCAAGGAGAACGGCGGGTTGAAGCGGGAGAACGGTGATCACTTCCGGGCCACGCTGCTGAGCCGTGGGGGAAGCCTGGACTCGATGGTGGCGTTCCGGGATTTCCGTGGCAGGGACCCGGAAATCGCACCCCTGCTGGCACGACGGGGCCTGACCGGCGCTTAGGTCTTGGGCCGCAGGCAAGGCCCTTGGACCTCCCCGGCCCTTCGTCCCAAGCCCGCTTTGCGTGCGGTCGGGGCCGGGTCAAGGGTGGGCTTGCCCATCGCGAAGCGACGCCGAAGGCGCCCTTGACGCGACCCCCTCCGCTCGTAAGACACTGAAAAGCGAAGGGCCCCAATGCAACCACGTCGGCCTCCGGTGGTGCGGGTTGCGGCGCGACGGGCGCGCGTAGCGCGCTGAGCGGGCCCACCCCGCCCCGATCTTCGAGTGTGCGCGGTCACGGGCCCGCGTCAAGGCGGGAAAGATGCCTTGACCCGAACCCGTGACCGCGAGGGCGGCTTGGGATCGGGGCGGGGGTGGGCTTGGGCGTGGGCCGCGTCGGTTTCGTTGCCGGGCGGCGGTTTCGGGGTTGCCGGAAAAAGCGAAGAACCCAGCGCAACCACGTCATCCTCGCGCGTGGGGCCACCCCGATTCCGTTGCCGGGCGGCGGTTTGTGGTGTGAGCAAGCAGAAGGCCCGGCCCCCAAGGGGGAACCGGGCCTTCGCCGGGAAAACTCAGACCAGGCCGAGCTTGCGCACGGCGTCGCGCTCCTCGACCAGTTCGGCCACGGAGGCGTCGATCTTGCCGCGGGAGAACTCGTCGATCTCCAGGCCCTGCACGATCTCGTACTTGCCGTCCTTGGTGGTGACCGGGAAGGACGAGATGATGCCCTCGGGCACACCGTAGGAACCGTCCGACGGGATGGCCATCGAGGTCCAGTCGCCCGCGGCGGTGCCGTTGACCCAGGTGTGGACGTGGTCGATCGCGGCCGAAGCGGCGGAGGCGGCCGACGACGCGCCCCGGGCCTCGATGATCGCGGCACCACGCTTGGCGACCGTCGGGATGAACTCGTCCTCGAGCCACTTCTGGTCGTTGACGGCCTCGGCCGCGTTCTTGCCGGCGACCTCGGCGTGGAACAGGTCCGGGTACTGGGTCGCGGAGTGGTTGCCCCAGATGGTCAGCTTCTTGATGTCGCCGACGGACACGCCGAGCTTCTTGGCCAGCTGCGCGGCGGCGCGGTTGTGGTCGAGGCGGGTCATCGCGGTGAAGCGCTCGGCCGGCACGTCGGGCGCGTTGGACTGGGCGATCAGCGCGTTGGTGTTGGCCGGGTTGCCGACCACGAGCACCTTGATGTCCTCGGCGGCACCGGCGTTGATGGCCTCGCCCTGCGGCTTGAAGATGCCGCCGTTGGCCTCGAGCAGGTCACCGCGCTCCATGCCCTTGGTGCGCGGGCGGGCGCCGACCAGCAGCGCGACGTTCGCCCCGGCGAACGCCTGCTTCGGGTCGTCGAAGATGTCGGTGCCGGCCAGCAGCGGGAAAGCCCCGTCTTCGAGTTCCATCGCGGTGCCCTCGGCCGCCTTGACCGCCTGCGGGATCTCCAGCAACCGCAGCTTCACCGGGGTGTCCGCGCCGAGCAGCTGACCGGACGCGATGCGGAACAGCAGCGCGTAGCCGATCTGGCCGGCGGCGCCGGTGACGGTGACGTTGACGGGGGCTTGGGTCATTGCGTACTCCTGCGGACGGGTTTTTCGCTGATGTTCGTGACTCTATCGGCCGCTGCCTGCGACGACTCGGTGCGTCGCCTCACGTTCGACTGAACCGATTCGGTGGTCGGCACCTCGAACACCCGGCCCAGTGCGATAATCCCCTCGTCAAGACGGCCCAGGCTGGTCAGCACGGAGCGTTGCCGGGCGTCGTCGGAGTCGCGGGTGAGCGGAGTCTCAGTGTCGCGGTCCAGTTTGTGCTGCGTCCCGCCGTCGGTGATCGCCTCCCGCAGCACCTCCACGTTGTGGATGACGCGGTCGGTGAGCGACTCCAGCCGCTCGTCCCCGGCGAACAAGCCGGGCTCGGCGCGTGCGGCGACATGCCTGGCGCGGAAGGAGATCCGGTCCAGCGCGGTGAGCACGTAGGAGCCGTAGTCGCGGCGGCTGGACAGGCTGATCGGGTGCGTGAGCGGTTCGATCGTGGCGCGCGCCTTCTCCACCGAGCGGTCCAGCTCCCGCGAGAGTTCGATCACGCTGACGTTCTCCCGCCCGGACAGCAGCACCTCCGCCTGCTCCAGGAACTCGGTCACGTCGTCGAGCACTGCCGCCAGGTCCGAGCGCAGCACGGTGCGGGTGCGCACGGGCAGCACCGCGACGGCGGCGAGGATGCCCGCGGTCGCGCCCACCGCTGTCTCGGCCACGCGCAGCCACAGCACCTCGAAGGTGAAGGTGCCGAGCAGGCTGTAGAGCAGGCCGAGCATGCAGGTGATGAAGAACGACATCACCACCTGCGAAACCCGCGCGGTGTAGACGAGGCAGAACACGCACAGCAGCAACAGGACCAGCGTGGCGGTGGTGTCGCCGGTGACCAGCAGTGCCAGCAGCATCCCGCCGAAGATCCCGACCATGGTGCCGGTGACGCGCCGGAAGCCCTTGACGAACGTGGCGCCCGCGGTATTGGTGTTCAGGAAGACCACGAACACCGTCAGCACCGCCCAGTACCACCGCTGGTGCGAGACGAGTTCGCCGCCGAGCACCGCGAGTCCGCCGGCGATGGTGGCCTGGATCGCGCTGCGGGTGCGGTTGTCGAAGGCGAAGACCTTCTTGTGTTCCGGTTCCGCGGGTTCGGGCAGTTCCGTCTCGGCGGAGTAGTCGTGTTCCGCGATCCGCTGCGCGTTCACGTCCGCGAGCGCGAGTTCGGCGATGGCGCGGCGCAGATCGTCGCCGGGGGACTGCTTGTCGAGGCGGCTGCCGGCCACCAGCATCCGGCTGAACTCTTCGGTGTCGTTGATCACCGGCAGCGCGCGCGGGTCGTTCTCGATCAGCGACTCGAACCGCAGCAGGCTGCCGACCAGCTCGTCGCGGGTTTCCTCGGGCAGCTTCTCGGTGTTGGTGCGCCGCGCGGTGAGGGAGAGCCACTGCGCGGCCAGTTCGACCTCGATCGCCCGGCGCCGCAACAGTTCCGACGACGGCGGTTCGAGCACGTCCTCGATGGCGTCCTCGATCATCAGCACCGCTTCATGGAGACGGGAGTCCGCGCGCAGCAGCTGAGCACGACGGCGGTCCGAGCCCGCACTGGCCAGGTACGCCGCCGCGCTGCGGGCGACAGCGGCCAGCCGCGCCCGGAAGGCCCGGCGGATCCGGACCAGCTCGCGTTCGGGCCTGCGGCGCAGGACGACGAACCGCATCAGCGCGTTGGCCGCGAGCCCGAGCGCCAGTGATTCGATGAAGGTGGGCAGCTGCGCCGGCTTGAGCTGCAGGAACATCGCGAAGAAGAACATGAAGAACGCCAGCGCGCCCAGGGCGTTGCCGCGGGGCGCGAAGCGCTGCCCGTACACCACGAAGAAGATCAGCGCCACGAACAGGATGCTGTCCAGCGGCGGGACGGTGGCGCCGAACGCGGCGACGGTCATGGCGAGCGCACCCGAGCAGAACGCCAGCACCAGGGTGACCCCCTGGGCGCGCGGGGTGCGGTCGTTGACGTTGAACGCCGCCTGCATGGCCGCGATCCCGGCGACCATGATCGTCGGGATCGGGCGCCCCACCGCTGCCAGCACGGCGATCGAGATGGCGATGCCGCCGACGGCGAGCCCGGCCAGCCGCAGCCGGATCAGCCCCGGGTCGGCCGCCACCAGCCGGTCGCGGATCCGGTCCCACGTCGTCGTGAGCCTGTCCATCACCGCTCCCGCGCCAGCAGTTCCCACTGCGCCAAGGAAAGTCTCCTTCCGTCCGTGCGCCGGACCCGCAGCCGCCAGTGCCGCCGGGCGGCAGGCTCGGCGAGTGCGAACGGGCGGGTCTGCCGCCGCCACGAGAAGGTCTCGTCCGCGCGCTCGTCGAGCACCTGCCAGGTCGTGGCGTCGTCAGAGCCTTCCAGGGTCCACGCGGCCGGGGCACCCCGGGTGCCACAGGTGAGGGTGTAGATCTCCACCGGCCGCACCGGACCGTCCACTGTGTACTCGATGGTGGCGGCCTGGCCGGTGTAGGTGAGCTGGGTGCGGCTGGTGTCGTCGAAGAGCACGCCGCGGCCGGGTTCGGTGAGGTCGGTGAGCGGGCTGGGGCGTGCACTGCCGGTGGTCAGCGACGGCGGCACCTCGCCCCATTGGGCGGGTGTTTCGGACAACGTGAAGTCGAGCCGGGCGCCCGTGGCCAGTTCGTCGTGGGTGATCCACAACCTCGTGCTGGGCTCGCCGTTGACCCGCAGCCCCGCCACATACGGTCCGCTGCCGGACGCGGTGATCCGCACGGTGCCGCCGTTCTCCAGCGCGATCTTCGCCCCGCTGAACAGGGGCGCACCAAGCACGTAGACCGGGCTGCCGACCGCCAGCGGGTACAGGCCCAGCGACGCGAAGACGTACCACGCGGACATCTCGCCGTTGTCCTCGTCGCCGGGATAGCCCTGGCCGATTTCGCTGCCGAGGTAACAGCGGTCCAGCACCTCGCGCACCACCTTCTGCGCCTTCGCCGGGGCGCCCGCGTAGTGGTACATGAACGGGATGTGGTGCGAGGGCTGGTTGGAATGCCCGTACTGGCCCAGCCGCAGATCGGCCGCCTCGGTCATCTCGTGGATGATCCCGCCGTAGGAACCAGGCCGCCGCCCCGTTTCCGGGGTGGCGAAGAACGTGTCCAGTTTGGACTCCAGCGCGGCACGGCCGCCGAGCAGGTTCGCCAGCCCGGTGCCGTCGTGCGGGACCGTGAAGGCCATGTTCCAGCCGTCGGTCTCGGTGTAGTCGAAGCCCCAGACCGTGGGGTCGTACTCCGCGGGCGACCACCGCCACCGGCCGTCACGGTGGCGGCCCTGGAAGAACCCGGTGCGCTCGTCGAAGTGGTGCACGTAGTGCAGCGCGCGCTGGTGGAAGTAGCGGGCGTCGTCGGTCTTGCCCAGCGCCCCGGCGAGGTTGGCGATGCCGAAGTCGTTGACGCACGCCTCCAGTGCCCACGACATGCCTTCCGGCGTGGTCGAGGGGGTGTAGCCGAGGAAGATCGACTCCCGCAGGCCCTTGCGCCCGACGGCCTTGTGCGCGGGCGGGACGGTGGCGTTGCGCAGCGCGGCCTGATACGCGGCCTCGACGTCGAAACCGCGCACGCCCTTCAGGTACGCGTCGGCGAAGGCGACGTCGGAACTGGTGCCGGTCATCAGGTTCGCGTAGCCGGGGGAGGACCAGCGGGAGATCCACCCGCCTTCGCGGAACTGCTGCACGAAGCCCTCGATCAGCTCACCGCAGCGGCGCGGGGCGAGCAGCGCGTAGGCGGGCCAGCAGGTGCGGTAGGTGTCCCAGAACCCGTTGTTCACCGACATCGGGCCGTCGACGATCTTCGCGCCGGAGCGGCGGCGGGTGCTCGGCCACCAGCGGCGGCGCACCGGGCTGGCGTGGCGGCGGCCCTTCGGCGTTTCCTCGTGCCCGGAGTTCGGGTACAGGAACAGCCGGTACAGCCCGGAGTAGAAGGTGGTGCGCTGGTCCTCGGTGGCGCCGTCCAGTTCGATCCGGCCGAGCAGTTCCTGCCAGGCTTTCCGTGCCTCGTCGCGGACTCGCTCGAACGACGTGCCGGCCGGGATCTCGCGCTCCAGGTTGCGCCGGGCCTGTGCGAGGCTGATCAGCGAGGTGGCGATCCGCAGCCGGACGGTGGGGGTGTCGAACGTCAGTGTCCTGCCCGCGCGGTGGCCTGGCTGGTCGAAAGTGCCGTAGACGAACATCCGCCGCGCGCCCGCGGACAGGCGGCTGCGCACGCGCGTGTGCCCGGTGACAGTCCCTTTCGGACTGACGCGGACGCTGCCCTTGGCGCAGTGGAAGCGCACCGTGGCTTCGCCGGAGAACGCGAAGTGGAACATCGCCGCGTGGTCGGTGGGCGCGAGGTTGACGGTGGTCCCGTTGTCGAAGGCCACGCCGTAGTGGTGCGGGTGGCCGGCTTCGTTCTCGTGCCCGAACGCGAGCGGCCCGCCGGGGATGACGTGGAAGGTGTGCCGGTCGCCCATCCACGGACTGGGCTGGTGGCTGAGCGCGAACCCGGCCAGCACCGGCCGGTTCGCCGCGTTGTTGCGCCGGTGGTATTCGTACAGCCACGTGGTCGAATGGCTGTCGGTGACCGGGGTCCAGAAGTTGAACCCGTGCGGCACGGCGACCGCCGGAAAGGTGTTGCCGCGGGAGAACTCCGAGCTGGAATGCGTACCCCGGGTCGTGCGCACCCAGTCGACGGGGTCCGCGCCGCGGGGCGGCCGGTTCGCGATGCGCACGTCGTCGATCCAGCCGGTGCCGTGCGCGGTGAGGGTGATCGCGCGGATCCGCCGTCCTGGTGGCAGCGGCCGCCGGACGAGGTTCCACTGGTCGGGATAGAGCGCTTTCCCGTCCAGCGGCTCGGTGAGCGTGCCGCCGTCGGCGAACTCGACGTCGAGGAAGGTGCGTGTGCTCGTGTACTCGGCGTCGCGATCCGGGAAGACCACATAGGACAACTCGTCGTACTCGGCCGTTTCCAGGTCCACTTCGAACAGCGTGCCGCCGTCCCGGCCGGTGAACCGCAGCGCCCGCGGTCCGGTGAAACCCGCGCCACGTTTCGCCGCGGGTGACCGTTCCGGCCCGCCGCCGGGGGTGCCGGTCCGGGGGACCGGATCACCCTCTTCGAAGGACGAGCGGAACCGGTCGGTGATCACGTGCCCTACCGTAACCGGCCGGCCGGCTTTCCTCCTGTTCAGCGCGCGAGCAGCTCGACCTCCGCGAGGGTGGCCTGCCCGCTGAGGGTGAGCCGGTAATGGCTGTAGTTCCCGGGATGGGCGATCCGGAACGGCCGGGTCTGTGAACGCCAGGGGAACGTCTGGTTCCGCCGCGTGTCCAGCGTCGTCCAGTGCTCGCCGTCGGGGGAGCCCTCCAGCGTCCAGCCCGGGGGATCGGCGACCTCCTTCGCCGACGTGAGCGTGTAGTACGTCGCGTTCGCGGGGGCGTTCAGGTCGTAGCTGATGGTGGAAGCCGGCGCCTCGGTGGCCGAGGTGTTGTCGAACAGCGCGGCGTCCGAGCCGGTGCCTTTGCCCGGACCGGTCACGTCGGTGAGCGGGCTCGGCGGCGTGTCGCCCTGGGTGATCGAGGCGGGTGCGTCGTCCGGGCCGGTGCCCCAGCGGGACGGGTTCGGCCCCAGGTCGAAGTCCAGCGTGCCGCCGCGGGCGAGCAGGTCGTGCGGCAGCGACGTGGACGACCACGGCTTGCCGTTGACCCGTAGGCCCTGCACGTACACGTTCTTCGCGTTGTTCTTCGGCGCGTTGATCACCAGGTCCCGGCCGCCCAGGTGGATAGTGGCCTTCGTGAACAGCGGCGAGCCCACGGCATAGTCCGGGCTGCCCATCTGCAGCGGGTAGAAGCCCAGTGCGCTGAAGACGTACCAGGCGGACATCTCGCCGTTGTCCTCGTCGCCGGGGTAACCCTGGCCGAGCTCGCTGCCCACGTAAAGCCGGGAAAGCGCTTCCCGGACCTTCGCCTGCGTCTTCGACGGCTGCCCGGCGTAGTCGTACATGTAGAGGATGTGGTGCGAGGGCTGGTTGGACTGGCCGTACTGGCCCATCCGCACGTCCCGCGCCTCGCGCATCTCGTGGATCGCGCCGCCGTAGGAGCCGGGGAAGCCCGCCGTCTCCGGGGTGGCGAAGAACTGGTCGAGCTTGTTCGCCAGCCCCTGCTTGCCGCCGTAGAGATCGGCCAGGCCCTGCCCGTCCTGCGGCACGGTGAAGGCCATGTTCCAGCCGTCGGTCTCGGTGTAGTCCCCGCCCCAGACGCGCGGGTCGTACCGGCTCGCGGGCAGCCGGAAGCTGCCGTCGGGGTTGCGGCCCTGGAAGAACCCGACCCCCGGGTCGAACATCTTCACGTAGTTCTGCGCCCGGCTCAGGAAGTACGTGTAGTTGTCCAGGTACTCCTGTTTCCGCGGGTCGCCAGGGTTCGCCTCGTCCGCGAGCTTTTTCGACAGGTTCGCGATGCCGAAGTCGTTGACATAGCCCTCCATCGCCCACGACATTCCCTCGCCGGTGGTGGTGGGGGTGTAGCCGAGGAAGATCGAGGTGTCCAGGCCCTTGCGGCCGACGCCGGAGTTCGGTGGTGCGACGGTGGCGTTCTTGACCGCGGCGTCGTAGGCCGACTGGACGTCGAAGTTGCGCACGCCCTTGAGGTACGCGTCGGCGAAGGCGACGTCGGAGCTGGTGCCGGTCATCAGGTCGGCGTAGCCGGGGGAGGACCAGCGCGCGATCCAGCCGCCGTCGCGGTATTGCTGCACGAACCCGTCGATCATCTTCCCGGCCATGTCCGGGGAGAGCAGGTCGTAGGCGGGCCAGGTGGTGCGGTAGGTGTCCCAGAACCCGTTGTTGACATACAGCCGGCCGTCCACGACCTGCTGGGTGAACGGGCTGGCGTAGGCGTAGTGCGGGCGCTGCGTGGTGCCGGTGTTCTCGAAACCGGAGTTCGGGTAGAGGAACAGCCGGTAAAGGTTGGAGTACAGGGTGGTCAGCTGGTCCTGGCTCGCGCCGTCGACCTCGATCACGCCGAGTTGCCGGTCCCAGGCGGCCTGCGCACCGACTCGAAGCTCGCGCGCGGGGCGATCTCCTGTGCCAGGTTCTGTTTCGCCTGGTCCACGCTGATCAGCGAGGTCGCGATCCGCATGGTCACGGTCTTCGCGCCGAACTTGAGATAGCCGCGCACGTTGTCCCGGCCTTCGCCGGGCAGCATCGAACCAGCGGTGACGGGCTGGTCGAAGGTCGCGTACACGTACAGCCGCCCGGCGCCCGCGGACAGGCCGCTCTTGACATCGGAGTAGCCGGTCAGGGAATTCGTCGCCGGGTCGAGCGTGAGCCCGCCCGCGTTGCTCACGTTGTCGAAAATGAGACTCGAATCGTTGCCGGGGAAGGAAAAGCGCATCATCGCGGCATGGTCGGCCGGGGTGAGCTCACCGGTGACGCCGTTCTCGAACTTCACGCCGTAGTAGTAGGGCTTGGCGGTCTCGTTCTGGTGCTGGAAGGGCAGCGCCCGCGCGGTGCGGTCCGCGTCGGGCACCCCGGCGGCCGCCGAGGGCATGATCTGGAAGGTCTGCCGGTCGCCCATCCACGGGCTCGGTTCGTGGCTGAGCCCGAAGGCCTGCAGCGCCGGCAGGTTCTGCGCGTTGTTGGCTTCCTGGTAGCGGTAGAGCCAGCTGTCGGAGCCCGCGTCGGTGACCGGGGTCCAGAAGTTGAACCCGTGCGGCAGCGCGGTGGCGGGGAAGTTGTTGCCGCGCGAGAAGGTGCCGTTGGCGTTGGTGCCGCGCGTGGTCAGCACCTGGTCGGACAGGTGCGACACGTGGCTGGTCGTCGCGGCGCCGAGCTGGACGTCGTCCACCCAGCCGTTGAAGATCGCCGGGCCGGCGGGGTTGTCGTAGTCGAGCAGGATCCGGGCGATCGTCTTGCCGCGCGCGACCTTGCCGAGGTCGGCGTGGATGAGGTTCCACTGGTTGCTGTACAAGGCTTTTCCGGTGCCCTGGCCCTGCGGCGAAAGCGCGAAGCCGTACTGGTCGGTGGCGCCGAGTTCCGACAGGTAGGTGCCGTCGGTGAACGCAAGATCGAGCGACACGTCGGTGCTCGGGTAGCTCAGATCGTTGTTCACCAGCTCGGGGAAGATCTTGTAGGACAGCTCGGTGTTCGCGGTGACGGGCACGTGCACGTCGAAGATCTTGTTGTACGAGTAGCCGTGGCCCTGCGCGGTCTGGGTGCCGCCGTAGTGCAGCGCGCGCAGGCCCGTGTAACCCGCCCGTGGCTTGTTCGTGTAGCCGCCGACGGGTCCGTTGTCGGGGTACGTCCGCATGTTGGGCGACGGGGGCGGCGCGGGTTCGTCGTTGGCCAGCAACAGTTCCGCGAGTTGCAACAGGGGGCCGCCATTGTCGGCGGTGATCTCCAGCCGGTAGTGCGCGTAGGTCGCGGGCCGCGCGAGCTGGAACTCCTTGTCCTGGAAGCGATCCGTGAAGCTCTGGCCGGTCTGCTCGTCGAGCGTGGTCCAGGTCTGCCCGTCGGCGGAGCCTTCGAGTTTCCAGTCCTTCGGGTCGCGCTCCGGTGCGTCGTTGGCGGAGGTGAGCGCGTAGTGCGTGACCTCGGTCGGCTCGGCGAGCGCGTACTGGACCCAGCCGGTGGGCTGATGGGCCAGCCATTTCGTCTCGGGTTTGGCGTCGGTCAGGTTGATCGCGATCTCGCCGGCGCCGGTGTTCTCGTCGCTGGCGGTCACGTCGGTGAGCTTGCCGCGGATGTCGCCGGGGATGGCCGAACCGTTGGCACCGTTGACTCCCGAGGCGAGCGGCTGCCCGTCCGGCCCGGTCTCGACCGTGTCGACCCAGGTGGGTTGCGGGTCGGTGGTTTCGAAGGAGGAGGCGAAACCCGGGACGGCTGGCGCGGCCGAGACTGGGGCGCTCACCAGCCCGGCGGTGAGCAGGACGGCGGAGAGCAGCACCGGCACACCTTTGGTTCGGACCATGGCTCGAACTTCACAGGTTCTTCACGGTCCGCGTCAAGATTCGCCGGAAAACCTGACCGAAACCGGACAACCGGCTTTCCCGCTGCCCGCTGGCCAGGCTGACCCGATGACTCGTGACGCCAAGAGCCGCGCGCGGATAGCCGAGCACTGGCGGGCCTCGGAACTCGGGGACACCGGCACCGAGCAGGCGATCTACGCGGTGGGCGCGGTGCTGGACTATCCGCGGTGCGGCGAGCGCTTCCGGGGCCGGGCGAAGATCCAGGCGCAGCGCGGCGGGCACCCGGGCGGCGCTGGCCGAGCGGATCCCGGAGTAGAGGGGTCCTCGCACTCCCAGGATGGACAGGGACCTCCCGGCCGCGGCCGTTCGAGCTGATCATCGCCGGTGTACCCGTCACCGGAAGAAAGCAGTACGGACATGGACATCAGCGGACGCACCGTCCTGATCGCCGGCGGCACCTCCGGCATCGGCCTCGGGCTGGCACGGCGGTTCGCCGACGCGGGCAGCACGGTCGTCGTCGGAGGGCGCGGCACCGGCAGGATCGATGATCTCGAGACCGTCAAGATCGACGTTACCGATCCCGGTTCGGTTCTCCTTGCCCGCGACGAGGTTCTGGCGCACCACCCCGGCCTCGACGTGGTGGTCACGATGTCGGGCGTCATGCTCGTGGAAGACCTGCGCGACCCCGCCCACATCGCCCAGGCGGAAACGACCGTCGCGACCAACCTGCTCGGGACCATCCGGGTGATCGACGCCTTCACCCCGCACCTGATCGAGCGCGGTGGCGGCACCATCGTCACGGTCACGTCCGGGATCGCCTTCCTCCCGTTCCCGCTCATGCCGACCTACGGCGCGTCGAAAGCGGGAGTGCACGCCTACACCGAATCGCTGCGGGCGCAGCTGGCCGGGACGGGCGTCGAGGTCACCGAGCTCGTTCCGCCCGCCGTCGCGACAGCAGGCCAGGAAAAGGTCAATCCCGCCGCGCTGCCGCTGGAGGGCTTCCTCGACGAGGTCGTCGAACTCATCTCCGAAAACCCGACACCGGACGAGATCCTGGTCAAGGGCGTGCACCAGCATCGGTGGGCCGAACGCGACGGCACCTACGCCGGGCTCGTCGAGCGCCGATCCCGGTCGCTGGAAACCCTTCCGGGGCGCTCCTAGCAGCTCGTCAGGAAGTTCCGCAGCACCCGCGCACCGAACCGCAACCCTTCGAGCGGGACCCGTTCGTCCACCCCGTGAGCGAGCGCGCGGTACGGGAAACCGGCCGGCAGCCACAGCGGGGCGAAGCCGTAGCAGTCGATGCCGAGCGGGCTGAACGCCTTCGCGTCGGTGCCGCCGCCCATGCAGTACGGCACCACCACTGCCTCCGGGTCCTCCGCGCGCAGCGCGTCGCCCATCGCGGTGAACCACGGCGAATCCACCGGCGCCTGCACGGCCGGCTGGTGTGCGACGAACTCGCGCCGCACGTCCGGGCCGAGCAGTTCGTCGAAGGTGGCGAGCAGGTCGTCCTCCGTGCCGGGCAGCACCCGGGTGTCGACCTGCGCCCGCGCGACGCTCGGGATCACGTTCACCTTGTACCCGGCGTCGAGCATCGTCGGGGTGGCCGAGTTGCGGACCGTGTTCTCGGCCAGCGACGCGGCCGGGCCGAGCCGGGCCAGCGTACCGCTCACATCGGACAGGTCGACCTCAATGCCGAGCGCTTCTCCCGTGCGCACAAGGAAAGCCTCGACGGTCGGGGTCAGGTGCACCGGCCAGCGGTGCGCGGCGATCCGCTGCAGCGCGCCGACGAGCCGGACCACCGCGTTCTCGTCGTTGCGGCGGGAGCCGTGGCCCGCGCGCCCGCGCGCGGTCAGCCGCATGTGCGCCGTCCCGCGTTCGGCCGTGCCCACCGGATACAGCCGCACGGTGCGGCCGTCGGCGGCGGGCACGTGATAGGTGTAGCCACCGGACTCACTGATCGCTGCGGCGCAGCCGTCGAACCGGTCCCGGTGGTGCGCGGCCAGCCAGTGCGCGCCGTAGTCGCCCTTGTCCTCCTCGTCGGCGACGAACGCCAGCACGAGGTCGCGTCGGGGCCGCAGCCCTTCGGACACCAGCGACAGCACCATCGCGCAGAAGTCCTTCATGTCCACCGCGCCGCGGCCCCACAGGCACTCTTCCCGGATCTCCGCGGCGAACGGGGGCACCGACCAGTCGGCGGCGTCGGCGGGCACCACGTCCAGATGGCCCTGCACCAGCAGCGCGGGCAGCGACGGGTCCGTGCCCGGCACGCGCGCGAGCACGTTGGCGCGGCGGGGCGCGGACTCCAGGATCTCCGGCTCGATGCCCGCGTCGGAGAGCACGCCCGCCACGAACTCCGCCGCCTCGCGCTCGCCCTCGGAGTCGCCGCCGCCGCGGTTGCTGGTGTCGAAGCGCAGCAGCGCAGCGCACAGATCGATTACGTCAGCCATATTTCCCTTGTACCGCACCGGCCGCGATGGCGGTGACGATCTTGAAGGCCTTCATCGCCTCGGTCATGTCCTGCGCGTCGAACCCGACACGTCGGACGTCGGTCTGCTCGACCGTTGGCACCACGGCGGCGGCTTGGGCGAGGTGCGTGGCGTCGAACTCCACCTCGATCCGGTGCGGGCCGGGCGCGGGCTCGCCGCGCCCGGCCAAGGTCATCGCCGCCTCGGCGGCCCTCACGATCGCCATCGCGGTCCGCGACGGCGGGGTGCAGATCGCCGCGTAGCGGCTCACGCATTCCTTCACCGCCACCGTTTTCGCGCCCGGGGCGTAGCCGCGCGCGTCGTCGCAGGTCTTGTCGTCCCCGGTGACCAGCAGCACCGGCACGCCGTATTCGGCGGCCAGCGCGGCGTTCAGCCTCCCCTCGCTGGCGTGCACGCCGTCCAGCCACACGCCGGTGATCTGGTTCTCCAGGTACGTGTGCGCGAGCACCCCGTCGGCCCCCGCGCCGGCGTGGTAGCCCAGGAACACGACACCGTCCACACCGGACTCGACGCCCTGCATCATGGACAGCGGCTTGTGCCTGCCGGTGAGCATTCTGGCGCGGTCGTCGAGATCCTCCAGCAGCAGGTTGCGCTGCGAAGAGTGCGCCTCGTTGACCAGCACGTCACTCGCGCCGCCTGCATACAGGCCGCTGATCACCGCGTTCACATCGCCGGTGAACAGCCGGCGGAAGCGCTGCCACTGCTCTGTTCCGGGCACGACGTCGTCGGTCCACGTGACGCCGGTGGCCCCTTCCATGTCTGCGGAGATCAGGATGCGCATGACGGCCGACTCTACGCGAGATGGCCGGCCGCACGCCGTAAGGCGGCCGGATCCGGGACCGTGCCGCGCCAGGCGATGTGCTGGTCAGGGCGCACGAGCACGGTGTCGCCCCCGGTAGCGGGCACGGCGAGCGGCACGCCGAGCCGGGCAGCCTCGCGAGCCATCGGCGCAGGATCGGCGTTCTCGTTGCACAGCAAGGTGAACCCGGGGCCGAGGTGGTCGTACAGCGACGAGCCGTCGGGTAGCCACCGGTGTGGCAGCCGCGTCCCGGGACGCCCGGATCCGTGGTAGTGCAGGGAATCATGCTCGGGTACGAGCGTCCCGTCGTCGGTCACGGCCGGCGAGTCCGCGTAGTGGTAGCCGAGCACGAGGCCCAGGCTGTGGAACTCGCCTCGCTTGGCCTGCAAGGCTTTCGCGGCCTCTGCGCGCAGCGTGGGATCGGTGTCGAGCCCGGCGTGGGCATAGGCGCGGGCCAGCCGCGACTCCTGCGCCGAGGCGGCGTCGATCGTCAGCCGCGCGACCGGGCGCCGCTCCGGTTCGTAGCTGTCCAGCAGCGCCGGGCCGCCCCACCCGCGCAGGACCGCGACGAGTTTCCAGGCCAGGTTCACGGCATCGCCGATGGCGGTGTTGTAGCCGTGCCCGCCCCACGGCGGGTTCAGGTGCGCCGCGTCGCCGACCAGGAAGGTCCGCTCGCCGCGGTAGGTGTCGGCGAGCATCATCCGGGCCGACCACGGATCGGTGGCCTGCACCTCGACGTCGATGTCCGCGCCGACGAGGGCGCGCACCAGAGCCACCGGATCGCCCTCGCGCACGCCCTGCGCGATGGCCCACCACGTGCCGTGCAGGTCCATCGGCCCGACGATGCCGCCGACGTCCGCGCCCAGCACCCAGTAGTGCACCGCCCGCGCGCACAGCAGGTCTTCGGTCAGCCCGCGCGAGGTGAACGTGATGTTGAGATTCGGCCGCTCCCCGCTGCCGCCAAGGTATCTCGCGCCGATGGCATCGCGGGTGACACCGCCCGCGCCGTCGCAGCCGACCAGATACCGCGCCTCCACGACCTCGTCGATGAGTTCGGCGCGAACCCCGTCCGGCCCGTCCTTCGCCG
The DNA here is from genome assembly GCF_035546795.1 of Amycolatopsis sp. Taxonomy (GTDB): domain Bacteria; phylum Actinomycetota; class Actinomycetes; order Mycobacteriales; family Pseudonocardiaceae; genus Amycolatopsis_E. The sequence goes on along the minus strand of NZ_DASZWC010000072.1, from coordinate 31,410 downwards.
CGAGAAGCCGTTGTCCGGTAAGGAAAGTGACCGACGGCAGCTCGGCTACTGCCTCGCGCAGCACGGATTCCACGACGGGCTGCGGGATCTGCTGCCCGCATTCCGCGAACTCGTCCCGGCGCTCGTCGAACATCCCGAAGGCGTTGCGGAACCGGGTGATCTCGTGCCCGGTCACCCGCGAGCAGAACACGACGTCCTGCGAGTAGGACACCGGCAGCGGCGCGGCGGCCCGCACACGGTCGGCCAAACCCCAGCGCCGCAACAACTCCATCGTGCGCGCGCTCGTGGTCTTGGCGCGCGGCCTGCCGGCGGTGACGGTGGCGCGGGGTTCGACGAGGACGCAGTCGATCCCGGCCCTGCCCAGTTCGATCGCGACGGCGAGACCGCTCGGCCCGGCCCCCACGATGAGCACCGGCGTGCGGATCATGCCGGTACGAGCCGGATGTCGAACTCGAAGTCCAGCACCCCGTCCCGGGTCCTCCGGGGCTCGACCACGAGCGCGTCCTTGACCGCGAAGGCGGCGTCCGAGCCGAGATATTCGTCCCCCGCCACGAAAACGTGCGTGGTCAGGGGGCGGAACCCGGTGGCCTCGACGTGGTAGTGGATGTGCGCCGGGCGCATCGGGTGCCTGCCCAGCGCGGTCAGCAGCTCGCCGACCGGGCCGTCGGTGGGCACCGGGTAGCTGCTCGGCAGCACGCTGGAGAACCAGTACCGCCCGTCGTCACCGACGGTGAACAACGCGCGCAGATTGCCCGGCGGCTGCTCGTCGTCCTGGGTGTCGTAGTAGCCGGCGTCGTCGGCCTGCCAGACGTCCACGGTCGCCCCGGGCACCGGTTTCCCCGTGCAGTCGGTGACTCGGCCGTGCACGAACGTCGGTTCCGCGCGCCCGAGTTCCGGGCCCTCGGCGATCATGGCGCCGAGCGGGCGGGGTGGCGCGGGGGAGTGGAACGGGCCTTCGACCGACGAGGGCGTGGCCTCCGGCGGGCCGGGATGGGCCACCTCGTCCACCGCCGACGTGAGCCCGAGCATGTCGGAAAGCAGGATGAACTCGTTGCGGGTGGCACTGCACTTCTGGCCGGTCCGGACCAGGAAGTCGAGTCCGCGCAGCCATTCCGCCTCGGTCGGGGAGACCTCGCGGACGAACGCGTGCAGATGGGTCACCGCGGCGCGGATGATCTCCGCCAGCCGGGGGTCGTCGGTGTCGATCTTGGCGAGGACCCGGGCCAGCAGGCGGTCGAGTTCGGCGTTCACGACGCCTCAGCATGGGCAGCCGGGCCCCGCGAGTCAGCAGTCGTTCCATTGAGCGGACCTGCCACACTCGGCTGATGGAGCCCGCGGTGCCCCGGCGAGGGAAGCGGCCGGAACAAGGCGATCCGGTGGTGGATCGCGCATTGTCGCTGCTCGCGGCGTTCAGTGCCGAACATCGGGCGCTCGGGCTCGTCGACCTGAGCCGCCGCGCCGGCCTGCCGCGCAGCACCGCGTCGCGGCTTGCCGCGCGCCTGCAGGCGTGGGGCGCGCTCGAACGCGACGAACAGGGCCGGTTCGTGATCGGGCCGCGGTTGTTCGAGATCGCCTCCCTCGCACCGCGCAGCCACGGCCTGCGCGAAGTCGCCCTGCCGTACCTGGAAGACCTGCACGAGGTGACCCGCCAACACGTCCTGCTGGCGGTGCGCGACGGCGCGGAGGCGCTGCTCGTCGAACGGTTGTCGGCGCGCGACGCGGTGGAGATCGACTACCGGGTCGGTGGCCGGATGCCGTTGCACGACACGGGAGTGGGGCTCGTCCTGCTCGCCGCGGCCGGGCCGGAGGTGCGCGACGAAGTGTTCGCGCGGCTCGGCGACACGGCCGGATTGCGGCGCAGGCTGGCCGAAGTGCGCAGGTCCGGGATCGCCTTGTTCGCCCGGCAGCGGCCCGCGGCGGTGTCCTCGGTGGCCGTTCCGGTCCGTGATCAGGCCGACCGGGTGGTCGCCGCGGTTTCGGTGGTGGTGCCCGCCGGCTCGGGCGCTCCCCAGGGTTACGAGCAGGTCGTCCGCGCCGCCGCGCTGGCGATTGCCCGCGGTCTCGCCGATTGACTGGTGTGAATGATGATCGATCGTCGTTCACTATGGTTGACACGTGTGGTTACCTGGAGTAGCACGCGAAACACGTTGTCCTTCCTCGAACGGCAACGGTTTCCGCTGCGCCGTCGTCAATAGGGGAGGGGACCCGCCCCCGAAGTCACAGAAAGGCTGACGGTGGGGCAAACAGGGAGTAACCGGACAGAGGTCCTGCTACTGGGCCCGGTGAGGATCCGGCACGGCGGTACGGAGCACCGGCCCGCGCAGGCGCAGGCCCGGGTACTGCTGGCGCTGCTGGCCGGCGCCGGCGAACAGGGCATGAGTGTGGACCGGCTCGCCGAGACCGGCTGGGGCGCCCCGGTTTCGGATTCGACGATCTCGGTCGCGATGCACCGGCTCCGCCGCTGGCTGGCTTCGGCGGTCGGCGAGGCCGTCGGTGTCGCGCGCACGGCGAGCGGCTACCGGCTGGAGCCCGGCGCGGTCGACCTGTTCCGGTTCCGCGAACTCGTTGCGGCGACGCCGGAACTGCCCGCCCGGGAACGAGCGAACGCGCTCGCGGAGGCACTCGCGTTGTGGCGCGGCCCGGCATTGGCGGACGTGCCGCCGGAGCGAGTGGATCCCGCGGTGGCCGAGCGGATCGCAATGGAGTACCGCGCGGCCCGGCTCTCCCATGGACGAGCGCTGCTCGCATCGGGAGACGCCGGGCGCGCCGCCGGGGAGCTGGCGTCGCTGGCTGCCGGGCATCCGCTCGATGAGCCCGTGCACGCGGCCTGGATCGAGGCGCTGACGGCCGCCGGGCGGCAGGCCGAGGCACACATCGCGTACGAAGGCATCCGGCGGCGCCTGTGCGAGGAATTCGGGATCGACCCGGGACCAGAACTGCGGCGTGCGCTCGCCCGCCCGGCCCGCGATCCGGTGCGGAAACCGGCTCAGCTGCCGCCCGACGTCGTCGGGTTCACCGGCCGCAAGGTCGAGTCCGGCGTCCTCACCGCGATCCTGCGGACCCACCGGGCGGCGGTGATCGTCGGCATGGGCGGGGTCGGGAAGACGAGCCTCGCGGTGCACTGGGCACATCGCGCGGCGAGCAGGTTCCCCGACGGGCAGTTGTATGTGGACCTTCGCGGCTATGCCTCGGAGCCCGCGGCGCGCCCGGTCGACGTGCTGGCTCGGTTCCTGCGCGCGCTCGGCGTGCCCCGCGAGGAGATCCCGGCCGGGCTCGACGCGTCGGCCGCGCTCTACCGGTCGACGATCGCCCGCCGGCGGGTGCTCGTGGTGCTGGACAACGCGGCCGACGCCGCGCAGATCCGCCCTCTGCTGCCGGGAGCGCCGGGCTGCCGCGCCGTGGTGACGGGCCGGGACGCACTGCTTTCGGCGGACGGTGCGGCGCAGCTGAGCCTGGACGTGCTGGGCGAGCTCGAGTCAGCCGAACTCCTGACGGCGGCGCTGGGCCGCGACGCGGAGCCTGCCGCAGTGCGAACTCTCGCGCGCGCATGTGCGGGCCTGCCGCTGGCGCTGCGCATCACGGTCGCGCACCTGACCGGGCGGCCGGTCGCGGAATACGCGGCGCGGTTGCAAACCGGGGACAGGCTCGCGGAACTGACGGTGGAGGGTGACCCGCGCAGCAGCGTGCGCGCGGTCTTCGACCACTCCTACCGGTTGCTGCCGGAACGGACGAGGTGGACGTTCCGGTCGCTGAGTGCCTTGCCCGCCACCGATTTCACGGTCGAAGCCGCCGCCGGCTTCCTCGGTCTCCCGGCCTGCGACGCGCGGCGGGAACTGGACAGGCTGCGCGCCGCGCACCTGCTGGTGGCCCGGCCCGGCGGGCGGTTCGGCTTCCACGATCTGGTGCGGGAACACGCGATGTGGCTTGCGGCGCTTGCGGAACCGGCCCGGCACGAGGCCGCCGCGGGCCTGCCGGGACTGCTCGGAAAACCGGTGACACGTGAGCCGGTCCTGCGCTGAGCCGGCGCCCCGGGCACCCGCCGGCGACCCCCAGCGACGCCGGCGAGTGAACCCGGTTTGTCCACAGTGGATGGTGCAACCGCACGCATCCGCGCCGGGTGATTCTCGCCGGACCCGGTTACCCCGCGATTACCCGGTGGCCGGAAGCGGCCAATGTAGGCCGCTTGTAATCGCCTGCCGCGAAAGTGCTCCGGGAGCACCGAGCGGATCGGAGGAAAGCGATGACGAATGCGCAGCCGGTGGCCGCGCCGGGCGAGGTCGGCACGTTCGCGGCGCACCGGGGCCTCGGGCAGTACCTGGATGTGCGGCACGAGGTGCCGATGACGATGGCGCTGGTGAAAGGCCTGGCGATCGCGATCGTGTGCGGGGCGGGGGCGGCACTGGTGATCTGGTGGGTCTCGACCATGGACGAGTTCTCGCCGTTGCGTGCGGTGCACTGGGTCGGGCTGGCGCTCTTTTTCGGGTGTGTCTACGGGATCGCGCAAGCGGTGCGCGGCCTGATCGTCGGTTCCCGTGCGCATTACCTGTACTCCGGCGGGCTGGTGCGCAAACGCCGCACCGGGCTGTTCGCCGTCTCCTGGACCGAGATCAGTGGGCTGTCGGCGGTCTACAACAAACGCGAGCAAGGGCAGGAGGGAAAAATCCTCGGCTACCGCGTCAACCTGGCGGGCGGGGAGTCCTACACCATTCCACTCCTGCTGACCAGCGGGCGCGACCGGTTCATCGACCAGGTCATCGCGTTCCTGCGCCAGTACGGAAAACCGGTCGGCTGAGGGAAAAACCATGACTGAGCCCGAGAGTTCCGGACCGGCCCCGTACCAGGAGCCGGCGCACTACCAGCAGCCGCCGCCGTATCAGGTGGTGAGCGACGATCAGCGGCGAATCCGGGAGACGAAGGGACGGCGCGGCATCGGATTCGGTGCCGTATGGCTCGTCGCCGGCATCCTGATCACCGCCGTCACCTATTCCGACGCGGCCCGCGGCGGTGTGTACTTCGTCGCGTGGGGGCCCGTGGTGTACGGGATCTACCGGATCGTGGCCGGCTACCGGTTGCTGGCCAAAAGCAGGCGATGAGTCCGGAGTGGAGGGGAAGCGCGTGCTGCGGATACGGTTCGACACCCAGGACCTGGGACGCGTCCGGCTCGTGCGCGAGCCGGATCCGTTGTGGGAAGTGGTGTTGAGCCTGCCCCAGTTCGCCGACGCGCGGCCCCGCTCGGCCGCGCATCACGCGTGGCAGGCCGCAGCGTGGCGCGCGACCGCCGGCGGGCTGGCCCGCCGCGCGCGCGAACTGTTGTCCGTTCTCGTTCCGCCCAAAGGGGATTTCCCGGATTTCCTGAACCCGCCGGAAGCGCGCGACGGCCTGGAATCCGGGCTGGCGGCGATCCGGTCGCTGCCGAGGGCCACGCTGCACGCCGACCTCGCCGCCGCGATGCGCCGGCGGGCGTCGGTCCCGGGGTGGACCAAGGCGCTCGCTTCGGCGGACCGGGAAGCGCGATCCCTGCTGGAGCTGGCGATCCGCGAGTACTTCCGCGCGGCGATCGAACCGCACTGGCCGGTGGTGCGACGGCACGTGATGGCCGATCGTGCCGCCCGCACGAGACACGCCGCGGAGTTCGGGGTGGACGGGCTGTTGTCCGGGATTTCGCCGCGCATCCGGTGGGACTGGCCGGTGCTGGAGGCCGAGTACCCGTGTGAGCAGTCGGTGGATCTGCGCGGACGCGGGCTGGTCCTGATCCCTTCGTTCTTCTGTGCCGGCAGCCCGGTCAGTTTCATCGACCCGGAACTGCCGCCGGTCCTGGTGTATCCGGCGGCGGCCGAGGGCGCGACAATGCTGCCCGAACGGGACGTTTCGGCGCTGGCGAACGTGCTGGGCCGTACCAGGGCGAGCATCCTGCTGGCACTGGAACGGCCGTGCTCGACCACCGAGCTCGCCGAGTCCATCGACATGTCACTGGCCTCGGCCAGCCATCACGTCGGCCTGCTGCGCGCCGCCGGGCTCGCGCACACCGCCAGGACCGGCACCAGCGTGCGGCACCAGCTGACCGCGCTCGGCTACGCCCTGCTCGACGCGCCCTGCGGGCGATCGCCTTTCGAACTGGGTTGAAAGGCTTTCCCGGCAAGGAACATTTCCCCGCCGGGATTACTCGATACCGTGCATACCTGTTCTCCGGCGGGGGGAGGCACGATGATCGAGCTGGAACGTGAAACGCCCGTGGCGGACGTCGCCGTGCTGGGCCCGGTGGGGCTCATGGCCGGCACGGTGTTCGTCGCGCCGTCGGCCCAGGCGATGCGGACGATGCTGGGGGTGCTCGCCGTCGCACCGGGACGGGAACTGAGCGCGGAAGCGCTCTTCGCGCGGCTTTGGGGCGACTCCTCCCGCGCGTCCAGCCGCAGCGCGCTCACCGTCGCGGTGTACCGGCTGCGCCGGTGGCTGGAGGAAACGGCCGGGAACGCCGTCCGGGTGGACCGGACCCCGACGGGTTACCGGCTGGTGCTCACCACCGGCGAAACCGACTACGCCCGCTTTTCGGCGCTCGTGGCCGAGGCCGCGGCCACAGGTCCTTCCGCCAGGGCGGCGGTCCTCGAACGCGCGCTGGCGATGTGGCGGGGCAGGCCGCTGGCGGATCTGCCGGACGAAGCGGTCGACGAGGCGGCGGTGGCCGAGCTGGACCACCTGCATCGCCGCGCGCAGAACGAACTCGGCCGCACGCACCTCGTCAACGGGGAGCCCGAAAAGGCGGTGCGGCTGCTCCGGCCGGTGGTCCGGGACAGGCCGCTGGACGAGGACTCGCACGGCGTGCTCATCGAGGCGCTGGCCGCCGCGGGCTACCAGGTGGAGGCACTCAACACCTACGAAGCCCTGCGCGCCAGGCTGGCCGGCGAACTCGGCGTCGACCCGTCCGCCCCGTTGCAGCGGACCTACCTGAAGATCCTTCACCAGCAGATTCCGGTGGAGCCCGTCGCGCCGGCCGTGCTCGCGCAGCTGCCCGCCGAGCCCACGGGGTTCACTGGTCGCGAAGACGCGTTGCGGAGCCTGGACAAGCTGCTGCGCGAGGCGAAGGCCGACGGGCTGCCGATGGTCGCGGCGGTCGTCGGGATGGCCGGGGTCGGCAAGACCGCGCTGGCCGTGCGGTGGGCCCACCAGGTGGCCGAGGAATTCCCCGACGGGCAGTTGTATGTGAGCCTGCGCGGGTATTCCCGGGCGCGCCCGCTGTCCGCCCGCGAGGCACTGGGCCAGTTGCTGCGCTCGCTCGGTATGCCGGGCACGGAGATCCCGGTCGACGACGACGAGGCCGCCGCCGAGTTCCGGTCGAGGGTTTCCGGGCGGCGCCTGCTGATTCTGCTCGACAACGCCCGCTCGGTCGAACAGGTGCGCCCGCTGCTGGCCGGGGCGCCGTCCTGCTGCACGCTGGTCACCAGCCGGGAGCAGCTGAACGGGCTGACCGCGCGCGACGGTGCCCGGCGGGTGAGCCTGGACATCCTCGCGCGCGGGGATGCCGTGCGGCTGCTCGAGTTCCTGCTCGGTGACCGCGCCCGCCGGGAACCGGCGGCGGTGGCCGAACTGGCGAGCCTGTGCGGCGGGCTGCCGCTCGCGTTGCGGATCGCTGCGGCGATACTGGACAACCGGCCGGAAGCGTCCATTGTGGACCAGGTGGCGGAGCTCCGGGCGGGGAATGTCCTGAGTGGACTGGAGATCGCCGGGGACGCCGAAGGCAGGATGCGGGCCGCGTTCGACCTTTCCTGCCAAGCCCTTTCCCCGCCGGCGCGCCGGTTGTTCGGGCTGCTCGGTCTCGTCCCGGGCGCGGATTTCAGCACCCCCGCGGTGGCCGCGCTGGCCGGTGTACCGGTTCGCCGGGAGCTGGCCGAACTGGTGTCCGCGCACGTGGTCGAACGGCACGAGGGGGACCGGTTCGGTTTCCACGACCTGCTGGCGCAGTTCGCGCGCGAGAAGGCCGATGAGCTGTCGATGGCCGCGGCGATCCGGCGCCTGACGGGGTGGTACCTGGGCCGGACGGAGGCGGCGATGCGGATCGTGGACCCGCACGGGGTCCGCCTGCCCGCCGAGCCGGGCGCGGAGTTCGGCGACAGGCGGGAAGCATTGGCCTGGCTGGACAGCGAGCGCGCGAACGTGGTGGCCGTGGTGGAGAACGGTCCGGCCGATCTCGTGTGGCGGCTGGGCAACGCCGTCGCGGGCTACCTGCAACTCCGCACGCACACCCTCGACGCCTACACGGTGGCGCAGGCCGGCCTGGCCACGGTCGGCCCGGAACCGAGAGCCGGTGCGGCGCTGCGGCTGGACATGGCGCGGGCCTGCCAGCGGTTGTCCCGCTACGAGGAGGCGATCGGGCACGGCAGGTCCGCGGCGGCGTTGAGCGCCGAGGCGTGCTGGCCTGCCGGGGAGTCCAGCGCGCTCGCGGTCCTCGGCTCCGTACTCGGGGAACTGGGCCGGATCGACGAGGCGATCGAAAACGCCACCCGCGGCTGGGAAATCAGCCGCGGCCACGGGTTGTCTTCGCTGGAAGGCCACCAGCTCAACGACCTGGGCATCGCGCACCTGTGGCTCGGCGGGCTGGCGCAGGCGGAGGCGCATTTCGCCAAGGCGCGGCAGATCCACCGGGAGACCGGCTCGCCGGCGGGGGAGAACATCAGCACGATCAGCCTCGCGCAGCTTTCCCTGGAGGCCGGGCGCCTCGACGTGGCCATCGGCTATCTCGCGTCGGCCTCGGAACTCGTCCGGCGGGAGGGCAGGATCATCGGCTGGCCACGGATCTTCAACACACTCGCGGCCGTACACAACGAAGCGGGCAGGTTCGACGACGGTCTCACCGCGTGCCGGACCGCGCTGCCGGTGGCGGAGCACATCGGCGACCGCGCGGTGCGTTGCTCGCTGCTGAACAACCTCGGCGACGCCTACCTGGGGCTGGCGCGGTACGACGAATGTGCCGCGGCCCACCTGCAGGCGGCCGAGCTGGCGAAGCAGGCGGGACTCGTCCGGCACCAGGGCGGGGCGTTGCTGGGGCTGGCCCGCTGCTCCCGGCTGACAGGTGACGTGGCGAGGGCGAAATCCTTGGTGCAGAAGGCTTTGCTGTTCGAGCGCGCGTCGCGGCGGGTCTGGCGTGAAGGGCAGGCGCTGACCGAACTCGCCGCCTGTGAGCTGGCCGGTGGCGAGGCGGGGTCAGCGGCCGAGCACGCGCGGGCGGCGGCGGAACTGCACCACCGCGCCGGCCACGAACTCGCGGAGGCACGTGCACTGGAGGTGCTGGCCGCGGCCGGTGGCTGACCGGTCCGAAGTGGACAATCCGCCCGGATGCCGACCGGGGTCCGCGCGCACTAGCCTTCACAGGCATGTCCCGCACCCGGCTCTACCGTGACGGCGTTCTCGCTGCCGAGAACTTCCCCGTTGCCGATATCTCCGACTATCTGCCCGAAACGGATACCGCCGTCTGGCTCGACATGTGCGCCCCCGACGAGGAAGACCTCGCCGCGATCAGCGAGGAGCTCGGGCTGCACCGGCTGGCCGTCGAGGACGCGGTGCACGAGCATCAGCGCCCGAAGCTCGACCGCTATGACACTCATTCCTTCCTCACCGCCTACGCGGTGCGCCTGGACGAGCGGACCGCGGTGCTGACCGATTCGGAACTGGCCGTGTTCATCACCCCCAAGGCGCTCGTCACGGTGCGGAAATCGGACGACTTCGCGATCGAGGAGGTGGTCGCGCGCTGGGACTCCGCGGCCGAACTGGCCAAGGGCGGGGTCGGGTTCCTCCTGCACGGCCTGCTCGACTACATCGTCGACGGCTATTTCGAGGCGGTGCAGTCGCTGGACGAGCAGATCGAGGAACTGGAGGACATGGTCTTCGCCGACCGCGTGAACCACAAGGACATGCAGCGCCGGTCGTTGGCGCTGCGCAAGAGCCTGGTGCGGCTGCGCCGGGTGGTGCTGCCGATGCGGGAGGTCGTCAACGCGCTGATGCGGCCGAGCCTGCGGCTGGCCAGCGAGGAGATGCGGCCGTACTACCAGGACGTCTACGACCACGTGCTGCGTGCCTCGGAGTGGACCGAATCGCTGCGGGACCTCGTCACGACCATCCGCGAGACCCAGCTGACCATCCAGAGCAACCGGCTCAACACGATCATGAAGAAGGTGACCAGCTGGGCCGCCATCATCGCGGTGCCCACGGCGGTCACCGGGTTCTACGGGCAGAACGTCCCGTATCCCGGATTCGACCAGAACTGGGGATTCTGGGTCTCGACCGTGGCGATCGTGATCATCTCGGCGTCGCTGTACGCGCTCTTCCGGCGCAAGGACTGGCTGTAGCGCGAGGCCCGCGTCAACAACGCGTCAAAAGGCGGCGCTGGCGCGCACGGCCGGCGACAAGAACGCGGCCGCGCGCCCGTGGCGGCGCTGGAATGGGGGCATGCGCGACAAGCCATTGCCGACCGGGTTCGGTTTTCCGCTAGGGTTCGCCGCCGCCATCGCCGTCACGATCGGTGCCGTCGCGGCGGGAGCGACGCGGCAGCCCGGGTGGTCGGTGGCGGCGCTGGTCCTCGTCGTCGCCGCGGCCGCGGTACTGAGCACGCCCCTCGCCGTGCTGGGCACCGCGCTGGTTTCCTGGGCCCTGCACGACGGCTTCGTCCTCGGCCGCGGCGGCGACCTGGTCTTCACCCGCGACTCCGCGCTCGCGGCGGCGGTCCTCGCCGGAACAGCGTTGCTGGGTGCCGCGCTGGCCCGCCTTTCCTTGCTGGACAACGCGAACGTGCCCGCGCAGCGGACCGGTCCGCCCGTGCTCAGCGGCCGCTCCAGCGGGGCGGGCGCTTATCGAGGAACGCCTGCACCCCCTCGCGGTGGTCCTCCGACGCGGCGACCGTGGCGAGGGCCTGTTCGGTGACCTGCCAGCCGAGCTCGTCCCCGGAGCCGAGCCACTCGTCCATCGCGGTCAGGCTCGCGCGCACCGCGGACGGCGCGTTCTCGCAGATCCGTTCCGCCAGTTCGAGCGCTCCGCCGGCGGCGCCGCCCGGTTCGGTCTTCACGTTCACGAAACCGGCTTGGTAGGCGCGTTCCACGCTGATGGGGCGGCCGGTCAGCACCAGCTCGCGGGCCAGGTTCACCGGCAGGGCGCGCGGTCCGCGGAACAGCCCGGCGCACGTCGGTATGACCCCGCGCGCCACCTCGGGCAGGCCGAGCCGCGCGTCCTCGGCGGCGACCACCAGGTCGCAGGCCAGCGCCAGCTCCAGGCCACCGCCCAGCGCCATCCCCTCGATCGCCGCGATCAGCGGTTTCGTCCGGCGCCTGCGGATCAGCCCGTACTCGCCGCCGCGCTCGGTCACGTAGTCGCCGATCGCGGTGAGGTCGCTGCCCGCGGAGAACACCTTGCGGGTGCCGGTGAGCACCCCGGCCCACAGCTCCGGATCGTCCTCGAGCCGGTTGAACTCGGCATCCAGCTCGTCGGCGAGCTGCCGGTTCACGGCGTTGCGCTTGTTCTCGCGGCACATCCGGATCAGCAGGATGTGCCCGTGCAGTTCGGTTTCGACCAGTTCAGCCACGACCGTCAGTCTGACATCCGTGGCAAAGTGTCCGCGTGGACGATCACGCGGTGGCCGCGCGGCTCGCGGCCGAGGCCGGCGAACTGTTGCTGAAGATCCGGGCACAGGGCGGCGCGGCGGGGGACAGGCAGTCCGACGACCTGTTGCTCCGGCGGCTGGCCGAGGAGCGCCCCGGCGACGCGGTGCTGTCGGAAGAGAGCGCGGACGACGGTGTCCGGCTGCAGCGCGAGCGCGTGTGGATCGTCGACCCGCTCGACGGCACCCGCGAGTACGGCGAACCACCACGCGAAGACTGGGCCGTGCATGTCGCGCTCGCCGTCGACGGGGTGCCTGCCGTGGGCGCGGTGGCCCTTCCGGCGGCCGGGCTCGTCCTGCACACCGGTGAGCCACCCGTGGTCCCGCCCCGGGCCCCCGGCCCGATCCGGCTCGCGGTGTCGCGCACCCGTCCTCCGGCGGCCGTCGCCCGCCTCGTCGAGCGCCTGGATGCGATGCTGGTGCCCATGGGTTCGGCGGGCGCCAAGGCCATGGCCGTCGTCCGTGGCGAGGTGGATGTCTACGCACACTCCGGCGGTCAGTACGAATGGGACTCCTGCGCCCCCGTCGCCGTGGCCGCGTCCGCCGGCCTGCACGTCTCCCGCCTCGACGGCTCCCCGTTGCGCTACAACCAGGCGGATCCGTACCTGCCGGATCTGCTGATCTGCCGGCCGGAGTTCGCGGCGGCAGTGCTGGACGCGCTGGCGCGCTGAGGTTGCTGCCTGTTCCCGCGAGTCCCAGGATCGACGGAGCCTGGCGGGTGCCCACCCCGACGCGCATCGTGGAGTCAGGCAACGAGGAAAGGGAGCTCGATGACAGGCACACTTCCCGGCGGCACCTTCACCATGGCCGAGGGCCTCACGGTCACCCGGATGGGATATGGCGCCATGCAGCTGGCAGGCCCGCACGTCTTCGGCCCGCCGGCCGATCGCGCGGCCGCCGTCGCCGTGTTGCGTGAGGCCGTGAAGCTGGGCATCAACCACATCGACACGGCCGACTTCTACGGCCCGCACGTCACCAACGAGATCATCAAGGAGGCGCTGCACCCGTACCCGGCGGACTTGCACATCGTCACCAAAGTCGGGGCGCTGCGCGACGAGGAGGGCAACTGGCCCACTGCACTGGCGCCCGGCCAGCTCCGCCAGGCGGTGCGCGACAACATCGAGCGCCTCGGGGTGGACGCGATCGACGTGGTGAACCTGCGCGTCGGCGGGTTCCAGGACCCGGAGCCCGGCTCGATCGCCGAGGAGTTCGGCGTGCTCGCCGAACTGCGTGAGCAGGGCCTGATCAAGCATCTCGGGCTGAGCACGGTCAACGCCGAGCAGGTCGCCGAAGCGCAGCGGATCGCGCCCGTCGTGTGCGTGCAGAACTTCTACAACGTGGCGCACCGCGCGGACGACAAGCTCGTCGATTCCCTTGCCGAGCAAGGGATCGCGTACGTCCCGTACTTCCCGCTCGGCGGGTTCTCCCCGCTGCAGTCCGAGGAGCTGAACGGGGTCGCCTCGCGGCTGGGCAGCACGCCGATGGCCGTCGCGCTGGCGTGGCTGCTGCAGCGCTCGCCGAACATCCTGCTCATCCCCGGCACCTCCTCGGTCGAGCACCTGCGGGACAACGTCGCGGCCGCGGGCCTGGTACTGCCGGCCGAGGAACTGTCCATTCTGGACGGTATCGCCGGCTGACCGAGGTCACGAGGCCGCGGGCACCTGGTGTAGCGACAGCATCCCGTCGGCAGTGCCGGGCTGCGACCAGTTCCCATCGGCCGCGGTCCAGGTACGGCCGTCGAAGGTGACCTTGTCGAGTCCGAATCGGACGGCGTTCGCGACCAGCCACGACGACAGCGCCCACCCGCGTGCGGCGTCGTGCCGGCCGCTGAGCACGGCGGTGCCCAGTTCGTCGTTGGCGACGTCGACGATGTTGGCGGTGGCCGGGGCGACGGTGAGGTGCTGGCAGGTGAAGGTGGCCGACGTCTCACCGGTCAGCGCGCCGGCGACCACCCGCGCCTCGGGCTCCCACTGGGCATACGCGTCGGGCGCGCCGGAGCGCTGGACCTGCTGCGCCGCCTCGGTGACGGTCAGCTGCGCCCAGTTCTTCTGCTGCCGCAACCGGTTGTAGAAGGCGCCGGCGGCGTACACCGGATCGGTCACGTCCTCCAGCGTGCCCCAGCCCTGGCTCGGCCGCTGCTGGAACAGTCCCGCGGAATCACGGTCGCCGCCGGTCAGGTTGTAGAGCTTGGATTCCTGCAGCGCGGTGGCCAGCGCGACGGTGACGGCGTGGCTGGGCATCCCGAGCCGCAGCCCGACCCCGGCGATCGTGCCCGCGTTCTGCGCCTGCGCCGGGGTGAGCCGATAGGACGAGGCGCCGTCCGCGGTGGTCGCGACACACGCCGGCTGCGACGGTTTCCTGGTGCTCAGCACGAACCACACCACGCCGCCCGCGACCAGCACGAGAACGGCGAACAGCACCCCGAACCGCAGCGCGCGCACGGCCCCCTCCTTCTTTCCACCCCACTTCTAGCATTCCGCCCCCTTTCGTCAGCGTTAACCTCCGGACCCGATCGCGTCGTGGGGGAGCAGCGCGTGCACGCCCCACGTTCCGTTGGCGACCTGGGTGACCCGCAGATGCACGACGGGACTGGCCAGCGCGAGGGCGGCGCGGCGGTCGAGGTCGTACAGGATCTGCAGCCACGAGACCATCGCGCCGAGCGCGTCCGCGGTGGCCTCGTTCAGCTCTGGGCTGAAACCGAAGGTGACGCGCCCGGCCGGGGTTTCGGCGTGGATGCCAGGGATCGCGGCGGTCTTCTGCACGTCGAGGGTCACTTCGGTGGTCATCGGGCATTCGATGGCAGTGCCGGCGACCTCGCCGTCGCCTTGGGCCGCGTGCCCGTCGCCGAGGGAAAGCCACGCGCCGGGCACCGTCACCGGAAGGTACAAAGTGGACCCCGCGACCAGTTCCCGGCAGTCGAGGTTGCCGCCGCCCGCGGCGCGCGGCGGGATCGTGGCGTGGGCACCGGTTTCGGTGGGCGGCATGCCCACCACCCCGAGGAACGGCGCGGTCCGCACGGTGTGCCCGAGGTTGCTGGTCGCCTGCCCTGCGCCGAGTTCCCACAACAGCCAGGTGGGTGGCCCGTCGGCGACGCCGAGCCGCCGGTTGAGCCAGGTGTCACGGGCCGCCGCGACCGTCCACCCCCATTCGCCGGGGACCAGCGACCGGAACCGCACGGCGAGCACGTCGCCCGGCCCGGCGCCACGGATCCCGACCGGGCCGGTGAGGCAGTGCCCGCGCCCCTCGGCGAACATCCGGGGCGGTTGCTCGCCGGGTTCCCGCTGCCGCCGCAGAAACCCGTGCGCGTCCAGTGAACTCACGACGATCGTCGCGCCAGGGTCGACCGTCAGCGCGGCGGGGGTTTCGCGGCTGAACACGTCGACGGTGCTGTCCGGGGCCGGATCGAGACGGATCATGGCTCCATGACACGGCAAAAGCCCCGCGGGAGGAAGTCCCGCGAGGCTTTTGCCAGGGGCGAGGAGAGCTCAGGCGACCGGCTCGGTGGTCCGCACCTCGAGCTGGTGCACGACCCGCTCGGTGCTCAGCTCGTGCACGGTCAGGTCCGCCAGCGCCACCAGCACCACGGCCAGCGCGTCGGCGAACAGGAGCGCCGGGCTGGTGAACACCAGTGCCGCGATCAGCGACCACAGCCCGACCAGGCCCAGCACCCCATGCCCGATCCGGGCCGAAAGCCGGGTGGCGAGTACCGCGCCGAGCGCGCCGACGAGCGCGAGCCCGGTGAACACCCCGAAACCGACCCAGCCCGCCGCGTGCACCGGCAGGGCGACCGCGGTGACGGCGAGGAAACCGCCGGCCACCACACCGAGTACGTCGACGCCGAAACGTGTGTTCAAAGCCATCGGGAAACACCTCCATGCCGCCACGAACGGCGGCTTCCACCAATTCGCGAACGAGTCGGGCAGGACGCGCAGCTGGTGCCTGGGCGGCTCATGGACCCCGGATTTCCGGTGTTCATCATGGTCAACACCCGGGGTGTGGAAAGGTTTCCCGGCGCGGCTGTCTACTGCGCCACAGATTCGTCGGGGTTCCAGTCCAGCAGCCGGACCCGCCGCACGGACGCCAGGTGCGCGCGCATCGCGGCCACCGCCGCGCCGACGTCTCGCTCCCGGATCGCGTCGGCGATCGCCTGATGCTGCGCGAGCGACTGGCGCGGGCGGTCGGGCTGGCTGAGTGACTCGTGCCGGGTTTCCGCGATCTGGTCGGCGATCTTGTGCATGAAGTCACCGAGCAGTTCGCTGTGCGCGGCCGCTGTCACGGCGGCGTGGAACCGGCGATCCCCGTCCTCGCCGAACTCGCCGTGCTCGACCTGCGCGCGCATCTCGTCGAGCGACGCGTCGATCTCGGCGAGATCGGCTTCGCTGCGGCGTTCCGCGGCCAGTTCGGCCAGCTTCGTCTCCATCGCCTCGCGCGCGTCGAGCACGTCGGGCAGCCGGCGGCGGCGCTCGACGAGCCGCGCGACGGGCTCGGGGTGCAGGCTGTCCGTGCGCAGATACATCCCGCCGCCGTGCCGGATCTCGACCAGGCCCTGTACTTCGAGCACGACGATCGCCTGCTTCAGCGAGGCGCGGCTGATCCGCAGCCGCTCGGCCAGGTCACGCTCGGACGGCAGCCGGTCGCCGGTCCTGAGCCCGGCACTGTCGGCGTACTCGCGCAGCTGGGCCATCACCTGCTCGTACAGCCGCGGCCGGGTGACCGGGCGCAGCGAATCGGACATCGCCCACCCCCTTGACAAGTTCACCGTCAGCCTAGCAGTGTCGTGGATCACTGACCCAGTGGATGAGTGGATGAGCCAATGGAGGCCACCATGCCGCGAGCCGACGGTTCCGCCCGCACCCAGCGCCGCCGCGCGGTCGTCGCCAGCACCATCGGGACGACCATCGAGTGGTACGACTTCTTCCTCTACGGCACGATCGCCGCGCTGGTGTTCCCGAAGCTGTTCTTCCCGGGCAGCTCGGCCGCGGTCGGGGTGCTCGAATCGTTCGGCACGCTGTTCGTCGGCTTCGCCGCGCGGCCGGTGGGCGCGGCGATCTTCGGGCATTACGGCGACCGGGTCGGCCGCAAGGCCACCCTGGTGACCACGTTGCTGCTGATGGGTTCCGCCACGGTGCTGATCGGCGTCCTGCCGGGCTACGCGCTGCTCGGCCCGGCCGCGCCGTTGTTGCTCACGCTGCTGCGCGTGGTGCAGGGGATCGGCGTCGGCGGCGAGTGGGGCGGCTCGGTGCTGATGTCGATGGAATGGGGCAGCGCCAAGCACCGGGGATTCCTGGCCAGCCTGCCGCAGCTCGGGGTTCCACTGGGGCTGCTGCTGTCCACCGCGGCGGTGAGCGCGTGCGAGTCGATCAGCGGCGATGGGTTCGAGAGCTGGGGCTGGCGGGTGCCGTTCCTGCTCAGCCTCGTGCTGATCGGCATCGGGTTGTGGGTGCGGTTGAAGGTCACCGAAAGCCCGGAGTTCGGCGAGATCAAGCGCGCCCGGGCGGTGGAGCGTCATCCGGTGTGGACCGCGATCCGCAAGCACCCCAGGGAAATCCTCACCTCGGCGTTCGTGCGGCTCGCCGAACAGGCGCCGTTCTACCTGTTCATCACCTTCGTGCTGACCTACGGCACGAAGGAGCTCAAGCTGCCGCGCGCCGAACTGCTCAACGACACGCTCATCGCCGCGGCGGTCGGGCTGATCAGCGTGCCGGTGTTCGGGCACCTGTCCGACCGGTTCGGCCGTCGGCTGGTCTACGGTCTCGGCATCATCGCCACCGGCGCGTTCGCGTTCCCCTACTTCGGGTTGCTGGACACCCGCTCGTCCGGGCTGGTGCTGCTGGCGATCGTCGTGTCGCTGATCGTGCACGACCTGCAGTACGGCCCGCAGGCCGCGCTGATCGCGGAGAACTTCGGCGCGGGCGTCCGCTATTCCGGCGCCGGGCTGGGGTACCAGCTCGCGTCGGTGATCGCCGGCGGGCCCGCGCCGCTGATCGCCGCCGCGATCCTGCAGGGCACCGGCTCCAGTACCGGCATCAGCTGGTACATCGTCGGCTGCGCGGTGGTCTCCCTGATCGCGCTGGTGCTGATGCCACGCCGGGTCGCGGCCGACGCGCGCACCGAAGTGGAAGCGGAGTCAGCGAAGGCCTGACCGGCATACTTCGCTGCGTGGCGGAACAGGGCGAGCGGCACGCGTCGTGGCTGGAGTGGTTCTTCGACCCTCGTGGCCGTCGCCGGGGTGTCGCAGTTGTCCCATTCTGCTGCACGGCAGCGGCGGCTGGCGCGGTGCGGGGCTGTATGTGTTGTGTTTCCTGGCTTTCTGGACCACGTGGATGTGCTTCACCGGGTACGGCAACATCGCGGCGGGCGCCGCGCGGGCGTTGCCGGTGCTCACCGCGATGCTCGGCCTGGCGGTGATGGCCGCGGCGGTGGGGGAGATCGACAGTGACCGCGCGAAGGTGTTCGCGATCGCCTACGTCGGGGTCCGCGTGCTCTCGGACCGGGCGTGGCGCGGCCGGTCGGCCATCGTGGTCGACTGGCCGGTCGCGCAGCTGGGCGCGGGCGTGGTGCCGTGGATCGTCTCGCTGTGGATCGACGGCCCGTGGCGGTACGACCTGCGGGCCATCGGTCTCGGCATCGACTTGTTCGTCAGCTTCACCTTCGACCGGGAGCGGATGACCCGGAGCATCGCCGAACGGCAGGCCCGCGCCGCCGGGCGTCGCCCCGGACCGCACGCCATCTCGATCGCGCGGCTGGACGAGGCTCATTTCGGCGAGCGGCTCGGGTTGTTCATGATCATCGTGCTCGGCGAGGGCGTGCTCATGGTGACCCAGGCGATGAGCGACCTCGAAGTGTGGAACCGCACCGGGTACGGGACGGTGATCGGTTCGCTGGTGCTGCTGGCCGGGCTGTGGGCGCTGATGCTGCGGCGTGGCTACGGCGGTGTCCCGATGCTGGGCGAATCCGCTCCGCCGCGCGTCATGCTGTTCCTGCACTGTGTGGTCGCGGGCGTGCTGGCGGCGCTGGCGAGCGGGATGGGTGAACTGGTCGAGAGCGTTCCGCACGCGCACCCGGAAACGTCGACGCGGTGGCTGGTGTGCGCCGCGGTGGCCGCGATCGGGCTGGTCGGTGCTGGGGCGGCGATCGCCGGGAACGGCTGGTTGTGGGGGCTCCGCCCGCTCGCCCCTGCCCTGCTGATCCCGGCGCTCGCGGTGTTGCTCGATCCGGGCGTGGCGGGGCTGGTGTGGCTGCTGGTGCTGGCCGTTGCGCTGCAGCTGGTGGCGACGCGCGCCAAGGCGACTCGCCAGTAGGGTTTGGTTCGTGAACGAGGAACGACCGCGGCTGCGGCGGTTTCTGCGCGACGCCGACCGCAATGGCGCGATGGTCCGTACCGCGCGCACGGTGCGGCGGCTGGCCCCGGGATCGGAGCAGCTCATGGGCGGCGCCCGCGCGTCGGACCGGGTCGCGCGGCTGATCGCCGAGGCCGGCACCGACCAGCCCAGTGCCACCAGGGAACTGGGCCTGGCCGCGGTGCAGGTGTGGCAGTCGCTGAGCCGCTCCCGCGCGGTGGCCGCGAACGGGGCCGAGGTGACCATCCTGTTCACCGACCTGGTCGGATTCTCCAGCTGGGCGCTGCATGCCGGGGACGACCACGTGCTGCGGCTGCTGCGCGAGGTCGGCGACGTGAGCCGGGCCGCGGTCCAGCGGCACGGCGGCACCGTGGTGAAATTCCTCGGCGACGGGATGATGGCTGTCTTCGCCGACACCCCCGAGGCGATCAGCGCCGCGTACGAGGCGTGCACGGCGGTCAGCGCGATCACCCTCGACGGCTACCGTCCGCAGCTGCGGACGGGGATGCACGCAGGCAGGCCGAAACGGGTCGGCCGGGATTACCTCGGGGTGGACGTCAATGTCGCGGCGCGGGTGGCGGATGCCGCGTCCGGCGGGGAGATCCTGGTGTCCGGGCCCGCGCTGTCCACAGTGGACTCGGACCGGTATGTGGTGCGGCGGCGGAGGTTCCGGGCGAAGGGCGCGCCGCGTGATCTCGAGGTGTACTCGGTGGTGCCGCGCGGTCACAGCTCCTGACGGGAGCGGGTGAGGAACTCCCGTTCGGCGGTGTTCGTGGCGCGGGCGATCGCCTCGTCGTAGGCCAGTGCCGCCTCGTCGCGACGCCCGAGACGGCGCAGGAGATCGGCCCGGATGGCGTGGAACAGGTGGTAGCCCCGCAGGTCCAGCCTGTCCACCAGGGCGAGCCCGGCGGCCGGTCCGTCCACTTCGGCCACCGCGACGGCGCGGTTGAGCGCCACCACCGGCGTCGGCGTGCACTGCCAGAGCTGGTCGTACAGCGCCAGGATCTGGCGCCAGTCCCCGTTGTCGCTGTGCACGGCGTTGATCGCGGCCTGGATCTGGTACTGTCCCGGCCGGTCGCGGCGCAGGCACCGGCGGACCAGTGCCTGTCCCTCGGCCACGAGCCCGGCGTCCCAGCGTGTTCTGTCCTGATCGGACAGTCGCACGAGTTCACCGGCCGGCCCGGTGCGGGCGGCGCGGCGGGATTCCACCAGCAGCATCAGCGCGAGCAGGCCCAGCACCTCCGGCTCGTCCGGCATCAGCTCGGCGAGCAACCGGCCCAGCCGGATCGCCTCGTGGCACAGGTCTTCGCGGATCAGCTCGTCCCCGGCGCTGGCGGTGTGGCCCTCGGTGAAGATCAGGTACACCACGGCGAGCACGGCATCGAGCCGTGCGGGCAGGTCCGCTTCGGCCGGGACGCGGTACGGGATGCGGGCGGCCCGGATCTTGGCCTTGGCGCGCACGATCCGTTGCGCCATCGTGGTTTCCGGGACGAGGAACGCCCGCGCGATCTCGGCGGTGGTGAGCCCGCCGAGCAGGCGCAGGGTCAGCGCCACCTGGGACGGCGTGGCCAGCGCGGGATGACAGCAGGTGAAGATGAGGCGGAGCCGGTCGTCACGCACGGCACCCTCCTCCGGCGGTTCGTCCTGGACGCGCAGCAGCGCCGATTCCGCCTCGCGGCCGTCGCGGACGGCCTCGCGGCGCAGGCGGTCGATGGTGCGGTTGCGGGCGGTGGTGATGATCCAGCCCGCCGGGCTGGGCGGTGTCCCGTCGACGGGCCAGCGCCGCACAGCCTCGGCGAAAGCTTCCTGCACCGCGTCCTCGGCGAGGTCGAGATCGCCGAAGACGCGGGTGAGCACGGCGACCGCGCGGCCGTGTTCTTCGCGGAACACGCGGGCGACCTCGCTCATACGAACGGCCGGACCTCGATCGGCAGCGTGGTGGCCAGGCTGCCCTTGCGCGCCCATTCCAGCGCGGCGTCCAGATCCGGCACGTCGATGATGCTCAGGCCGCCGACGTACTCCTTGCCCTCGGTGAACGGGCCGTCGGTGACGAGCACTTCACCGTCCTTCGGGCGGAGCACGGTGGCGGTCTCCGGGCCGTGCAGCCCGCCGGAGAACACCCACGAACCGGCGTCGGCGAGCTCCTGTCGCCAGGCCTCGACGTCGGCCATGATCTTTTCCAGGGCTTCGGGCGAGGGCCGCTCGGCGTTCGCGGGCTGGACGACGGTCAGCAGGTACTTGGTCATCGGGTCCTCCTCGGGAGTGTCGGTTCACCCCCTATACGAACGGCCCGCGGCCGGATCGACAGGAGAAGCAGAATCTACCGCCATCGGCACGAAATCGCTGGTGGAGCCAAGCGCCCGGCCGGCCAGCGCATGCCCCAGCGCGAGGCTCTCGGCAGGCTCCCGGCCTCGGAGGACGCCGGAGAGGTAGCCCGCGGCGAAGGCGTCACCGGCGCCCACCGGTTCGACGACGTCCACCACGGGCGCGGGCACGAACGTCACCTTCGCGCCGTCGAACTCCGTCGCCCCGACCGCGCCGTCCTTGACAACGAGCCGTCGCGGGCCGGACAGGATCTCCCGCACCAGCTCGGGAGTGCTTGCGCCCCACAGGGTTTCCGCCTCGTCCTGGCCGACGAGCACGATGTCCGCCCGCCGCGCCAGCTCCGCCAGCACGGGCGCGGCCACGCCGGCCGGCCACAGTCCCGGCCGGTAGTTCACGTCGAACGAGACCGGGCCCGGCCGCTCCAGCGCCGCCTCGACCAGCGCCCGGCAGGACTCCGACAGCGCCGGCGTGATCCCGGTCAGGTGCAGCAGCCCCGCGTCCATCGGCAGGGCCGCCAGGTCGTCGGGGGAGAGCCGCGACGCGGCCGAACCCGCGCGGTAGTAGTGCACCCGGGTGCCTTCGGGCGCCGGGTCCTTGAAGTACACGCCGGTGGGTGCGGCCTCGTCGACCCGCACCCAGCTGGTGTCCACGCCGTGTGCGCGGATCTTGTCGAGGATCCGGCCGCCGAGCGGATCGTCGCCGACCCGGCTGGCCCA
Source organism: Amycolatopsis sp. (assembly GCF_035546795.1). Classification (GTDB taxonomy): domain Bacteria; phylum Actinomycetota; class Actinomycetes; order Mycobacteriales; family Pseudonocardiaceae; genus Amycolatopsis_E. The sequence goes on along the minus strand of NZ_DASZWC010000072.1, from coordinate 9,391 downwards.
GGCGGCGTGGTGCCCGCGTTCGGCGAGATACAGCGCGACGGTGGATTCGGCGCCGCCGACTTCGAGCCGGAACAGCCCGGCCTCGGCCAGCGGTTCGCTGGCCACGGGCGTCACCAGCACCATCGTTTCGCCGACGCACAGCACTTCCGGCGTCATCGGGCCTCCTCCGGCAGGAACCGCGCGCGCAGGTCCGGACGCAGGAACGCGGCGGGGGAGGAGATGGACAGCCCGCCGTCCACCGGCAGCACCACCCCGGTCACGAACGAGGCTTTCGGCGAGGCGAGGAAAGCCACCGCGTCGGCGACCTCCCCGGGCCGTCCGGTCCGCCCGAGGGGATAGCCTTCGGCGACCTTGGGCAGGTCGGCGGAGCCGATCATCCCGGGGGCGACCGCGTTGACCCGGATGCCCTTCGGCCCGTACTCCAGCGCGAGCTGGCGCACCAGACCGTCCACTCCGGACTTCGCCGCCGCGTACCCCGGAAGTCCCGGCGCGGCAAGGAATCCGTTGACCGACGTGACCGCCACGATCGCCCCGCCGCGCGGCAGCACCCGCAAGGCGGCGCGGGCCGGGTAGAACGCGGCGTCGAGGGTGTTCGCGATCGCCGACCGCCACTGCTCGTCGGTGGCCTCGGCCGCCGCCGCGACCGGTTGTGCGGCCGCGGCGAGGACCAGCACGTCGAGCGGACCCGCCCGGCGGACGGCCTCGTCGGCGCCTTCGGGCGTGGCGGCGTCCACCGTCAGGTACTCGGCGAACGCGGGATGGTCGAGCGGATCGAGGCCCACGCCGACGACCCGGTCACCGGCGAAGGCTTCGGCGATGGCGATCCCGATCGCCGAACCGCCGCCGATGATCAGCACCCCACGGCTCACCGCGGGCCTCCGCGCCAGGCCGGCAGGCTCAGCTCGTCCAGGATTTCGCTGAGAGCCTTCTCGGTGACCGGCTCCAGCGGACGCGCGGGCAGCCGCACCTTCGCCGACGCGATGATTCCCCGGCGCAGCAGCACTTCCTTGTGCACCGCCCACGCCTGGCCGGGCCGCACGCCGAGGTGGATCAACGGCAGCAGCCGCGTGGACGCCGCCCGCGCCTCGGCCCGGCGCCCGGCGGCCAGGTCGTCGAGGACCGGCCGCAGCAGATCGGAGAACTCGCATGCGGGCATTGTGCCCACCGCGCCGTTGTCGTACTCCTCGATCAGCGCCTGCGCGTTCTGCCCGCCCAGCACCGTGAGGTGTTCGCGCACCGCGGCCACCTTCACCGGCGTCGGCGGCGCCTCCACCTTGATCGAGGTGATGCCCTCGACCCCGGCCAGCGAGGCGACCGCGGCGACGTCGACCGGCACGCCGGTGACGCCCGGCGCGTCCTGGATCATCACCTGGGTCCCGGCCCCGGCGGCCACCTCGGTGAAGAACTCCACCACCTGCGCCGGGGAGGGTTTGGCGAGGAACGGCGGCAGCACCATCACCTGGTCGGCCCCGCCGTCGGCGGCCGCCCTGGCCTGTTCGAGCGCGGTCACGGTGCTGGTGCCGTTCACCCCGGCGACGACCGGCAGCGAACCGGCGACCGCGCGCACCTCGCGCAGGATCACCTCGCGTTCGGCGGCGGTCAGCGCGAAACCCTCGCTCGCCATGCCGAACACCGCGACGCCGTCCACCCCGCAGGAGAGCTGGAACTCGGTCAGCGAGCGCAGCGACGCCACGTCGACCGCGCCGTCGGAGGTGAACGGGGTGGCCAGGATCGGGATCAGACCGGTGGGGGGCACTGTCTCAGTTCTCCTTCGCGAGGTTGGCGACCAGGCCGGCGTCGACGTCGACGCCGAGTCCCGGCCCGCTGGGCAGGTCGAATCCGGTCGGCCCGGCGGCCAGCGGGGTGCGCAGGATGCGTTGCGCCACCGGCACGGTGTCGGGCTGGTATTCGAAGAACGGGGTGTCGGTGCTCGCCGCGGACACGTGGATCCCGGCGGCCAGCGAGATGCCGAGCCCGACGGAGTGATGGCAGGCGACCGGCACGTGGTACGCCGCGGACACCTCCACAATGGACAGTGCCTCGGTGATCCCGGTGCGCGCCACGTCGGGCTGCGCGAGCCGCAGCGCCCGGCGGCCCAGCCATTCGGCGAACTCGTAGCGGTTGCGCATCGCTTCGCCGACCGCGACCGGTGTGGTCACCCGGGCGGCCAGTTCGGCGTGGCCCGCGATGTCCTCGGGCACCAGTGGCGCCTCGAAGAACAGGGCGCCACGGCGGTCGAGCTCCTGGCCTAGCTCGACGGCCTCGCCGATGCGGTAGGCCCAGTGCGCGTCCACGGCGATCTTCATCGACGGGGCGGCCGCCGCGACCGCGTCGAAGGTCGCGAGATCGGACGCGATGCCCTTGCCGGCGGCGAGTTTCACCATCGTCGCGCCCTTGCGCGCCCAGTCCGCGGCGAGTTCCGCACGTTCGGGATCGGTCGGCCGCGCCAGCCCGGAGATGTAGGCGGGCACGTGCTCGCGGACCGCGCCGCCGAGCAGCCGCGCGATCGGCAGGCCGGTCAGTTTGCCGTAGAGATCCCACAGCGCGATGTCCGCGGCGGCCAGCGCGTCGGCCTGGTGGCCGACCAGATGACCGCGCTCGCGCATGAGATCGCGCAGGCCGTTCCACAGTGGACGGACGCCGGTCAGCTCGCGGCCGGTGAGCCACGGGCCCAGCATCCGGTCGATGATCGCGGCCGGCACCTCCGGGCCGACCGGTGCCAGGGCCTCGCCCCAGCCGACGGTGCCGTCGTCGGCGGTGATGCGCACCAGCATCGTCTCGAAGCGGCCCGAGTAGAGGCTGCGCCAGGGCTCACGGACCACGTAGCCGCTGTCCTCGCCCAGTTCGCGGCCGTCGTCCAGCTTGCCGAGGTAGGCCTGCTGCCCGGACAGCTTCAACACGTAGGTGGTGACGTCTGCGATGTGCATGACGCCAATCTTTGCACGGCGCTTGCGCATTGTGCAAAGAGTGCGCATACTTCGTGCCATGGTTTCCGAAACCGGTGGCAATCAGAGCGTCGAGCGGGCGTCCGCCGTGCTCAACGCGTTCACCCTCGGCCGGCCCGCCCTGCGCGTCTCCGACGTCGCGGCCCAGGTCGGGCTCGGCATCTCCACGACCTCGCGGCTGCTGGCCACGCTGGAATCGGTGGACCTGGTGCGCCGGGATCCGGTCAGCCAGCTCTACGAACTCGGCCCCGCGGTGCTGACCATGGCCGGGATCGCGTTGAACAACGACCCGATCTACCGCCAGTCCCGGCCGGTCGCCCAGCGCCTGGCCTGGGAGCTGGGCCTCGGTGCGAACGTGTCGGTGCGCCGCGGCGCGGAGTTGTTCTACCTCCTCAACGTCGAAGGGCAGCTGGCGCAGAAGTCGTTTTCCCTGATGGGACAACGGAATCCGCTGCATGCCACCGGGATGGGCAAATGCCTCCTGCTGGGGCTGACCGGCCCGCAGCGAGCGGAGCTGTTGGGCCCGGAACCCCTGCACGGCTTCACTTCGCACACCATCACGACTCTCGAAGCACTCGAAACCGACCTCGCCGAGTCCGCCGGACGCGGCTACGCCAAGGAGGTCGAGGAGCTGGCGCTGGGCCGGGCGTGCGTGGCGGCGCCCGTCCGCGACCAGACGGGTGAGGTCGTGGCGGCGATTTCGGTCTCCGGCGCCCTTTCCGCGATCGCGCTGCACGAGCGCGAGGAGGAACTGGGCCGGATGATCGTCGAGGCCGCGGACACCGTCAGCATCGGGCTCGGCTACCTCGGCCCCGTGCACACCCCCGTACAGGAGGCGAAATGAGGATCGTCGTCACCGGCGCGGCCGGGCGGCTGGGCCGGACCCTGCTGGCGCGGCTGGACGAGCGAGGGCACGACACGGTCGGCCTCGACCAGGTCCCGCCCGCGAACCTGCCGCTGTCCGACCGGGACGGCCTGATCGCCGCCTGCGCGGGCAGCGACGTGGTCATCCACCTCGCGGCCAGGATGTCGTGGCGGCGCGAGGACGACGCCGGGCTGTTCGAGACGAACGTGCTCGGCAGCGCGAACGTCGCCGAGGCCGCGGCGCTCGCCGGGGCCAGGCTGGTGCTCGCCAGCACCGGCGAGGTCTACCCCGAAGGCCGCCCGGTGTACCAGCCGCTCGACGAGGCCCATCCGCGTTCGCCGACGAGCGCCTACGGGCTGACCAAGAAGCTCGCCGAGGACACGGTGGACTTCTACCGCCGGACCCGCGGGCTGGAAGCCGTCGTGTTGCGGTTCTCGCACTTCCAGGACGCGGCCGAACTGCTCGACGAGCGCAGCTTCTTCTCCGGGCCCCGGTTCTTCCTGCGGCAGAAGATCGAGCAGCAGCGCGGTTTCGGCAACACCGCCGCCCTCGCGGCGCTCGAACCGCACGACGACGGCACGACCAAGCTCGTGCTCTCGCGCGGCGAGGACGGCACCGTGTTCCGGATGGGCATCCTGGACACCCGAGACCTCGCCACCGGCGTGCTCGCCGCGGCCGAACTGCCCGGGCTGGACGGCGAGGTCATCGGTCTCGGCGCCGACGACTCGGTGGACTTCGACCGGCTGGTCCCGGAACTGGCGCGGCACAGTGGACTGTCCTATGTGGACGTCACGCTGCCCGGGCCCGCCGTGCACTACACCACTTCCAACGAGCGGGCCCGCAAACTGCTCGGGTTCACCGTCGAACACCCCATCGAGCGCATGATCGAAGAAGCCGCGCTGGCCCGCCGCGCCCGCTGAGCCGTTTCCCCGTATTTCCCTGAATGACAATGAGGTCGTCATGTCAGAACAAGTCGCCATGCCCGGAATAACCGAGCCGGCACAGGCCCCGCCCCGCGGCCGCGTGCTGTTCGCGGCCGGGGCCGGGCACTTCGTCGAGTGGTTCGACATGGGCATCTACGGCACCCTGTCCACGGTCATCGCGGCGAACTTCTTCGCCTCGGGCGACCCGACAGCCGCCCTGCTGTCCACCTTCGCCATCTTCGCGGCCGGGTTCGTGATCCGCCCGCTGGGCGGATTCTTCTTCGGCCCGCTGGCCGACCGGATCGGCAGGCAGCGCGTGCTGGCGATCGTCGTGCTCACCACGTCGCTGTCCACCTTCGCGATCGGGGTGCTCCCGACACACGCGGCCGTCGGCGCGCTTGCACCGCTGTTGCTCGTGGTCGCGCGGCTGGTACAGGGTTTCGGCGCCGGCGGCGAGACTTCCAGCGCTGTCACCCTGTTGTACGAGTACGCACCGAGGAACCGGCGCGGCTTCTTCTCCAGCTTCGCCGACACCTTCGGCTTCGCGGCGTTCGTCTTCGGCTCGGGCCTGGCGCTGCTGCTGACCGCGACGATGGGCGATGCCACGATGACCTCGTGGGGCTGGCGGCTGCCGTTCCTGCTCGCGCTGCCGCTCGGGCTCAGCGGGCTGTACCTGCGGCTGAAGCTCGACGACACCCCGGAATTCCGGCAGCTGGAAAGCGCGGGGGAGGTCACCGAGGCGCCGATGCGCGAGAGTTTCCGCAGCGGGCGCAAGGCGATGCTGGTGCTGGCCGGGCTGGTGGTGATCAAGGGCGTGGCGCACTGGACACTGCAGACCTTCATGCCCAGCTACCTGCAGACCACGCTGCATTTCACCAAGGTGCAGTCGTTCATCGCGGCCACCGTGTGTCTCGCCGTGGTGGCGGCCGCGGTACCGGCGGCGGGCGCGCTGTCCGACCGGATCGGGCGAAAGCCGCTGCTGATCGCGGGCACCGCCGGGTTCGTGGTGTTCACCTGGCCGGCGTTGCTGCTGATGTCCCTGGGCAGCACCGTGCTGGCCGTGGTCGGGATGGTCATCCTGGGGTTGCTGATCGCCGCCTACGACGGGGCGATCAGCGCCACGATGGCCGAGCTGTTCCCGCCGCGGATCCGCTCCGGCGCGATCGCGATCCCGTACAACCTCGCGGTGTCCCTGTTCGGCGGTACCGCGCCGTACCTCGCGACGTGGCTCGTTTCGGCGACCGGATACAAGCTCTCACCCGCGTTCTACATCATGCTGGCCGCGGTGATCACCCTCGTGACGATCCTGCGGTCGGTCCGCGAAACCGCCGGGCCGCGCGCGGTTCCCGAGGTGGCGGTGTCCTGAAGTCCGTGCCGCGGATCGCGGCGTCGAGCAGCTGGACGGGGTGCATCATCGGTAGTTCCCCGTCCAGCTGCCGTGCGATCTGCAGCAGGCAGCCGGGGTTGGCGGTGACCAGCAGGTCGGGCGCGACCGAGCGGATGTTCTCCGCCTTCCGGCGGCCGAGTTCGGCCGCCGGTTCCGGCTGCACGAGGTTGTAGATCCCCGCCGAGCCGCAGCAGATCTCGGCGTCGGGCAGGTCGACGAGGTCCAGCCCGGGAATGGTGCGGAGCAGGTTTCGTGGCTCCTGCCGGATGCCCTGCGCGTGCCCGAGGTGGCAGGCGTCGTGGTAGGCGGCCTTGGCGTTGACCGGGTGCCGCCGCGCGACCGGCTCCAGCCCGGCCAGGAACTCGGTGATGTCCTTGACCTTCGCGCTGAACCTGCTCGCCCGCTCGGCATACTCGGGATCGTCGGCCAGCAGGTGCGCGTACTCCTTCATCGACGAGCCGCAGCCCGCGACGTTCACCACGATGGCGTCCACGTCGAGTTCACCGAAGGTCTCGATGATGCGTTTCGCCCGTGCTGTCGCGTGTTCCGCGCGTCCCGCGTGTAAACCCAGTGCGCCGCAACAACCTTGGTCACGGGGCACCAGTACTTCGGAGCCCTCGGCGACGAGCACACGCAGGGTCGCGAGGTTGGCCTGGTGGAAGAAGACGTCCTGGACGCAGCCGGACAACATCGCCACCCGCCGCCGTTTCGTGCCCGCGGCCGGGACGACACGGGGGAGCGGGGCGAACGCGTCACGCAGCCGCACGGGCGGCAGGAGTGCTTGCGCGGCAGCGAGCCTTGCCGGCAACAGGCGTTCGAGCAGCTTCGGAAGGCCGGATTTCCGGTATGCCACACCGAAAACCGCCGCCGCGCGGAGCCGCCGCCGGTACGGGAACAGGCTGAAGATCGCATTCCGGAACAACCGGTCGGCCCGCCCCCGCGGCACGTTGCGCTCGATCTGCGGGCGTGCCGCCTCCAGCAACTGGTCGTAGCGCACGCCCGACGGGCAGGCCGTCACGCAGGCCATGCAGCCGAGGCAGGCGTCGAGATGCTCGGTGAACGGCCCTTCGAGGCCGATCTCCCCGCGTTCGGCCAGGTCCATCAGGTAGATCCGGCCGCGTGGCGAGTCCATCTCCTCGCCCCACAGCTGGTAAGTCGGGCAGGTGGGCAGGCAGAATCCACAGTGGACACAGTCGTCGAGCAGCTCGCGGGCGGGCGGGTGGACGGGGTCGAAACCGGTCATCGGCGCTCCTCCCAGCCGGCGAACCGGCCCGGCGACAGTCGGTTCTCGGGATCCAGTTCCTGTTTCAGGGCAAGCAGAACTCCGGCCGCGGACGGGCGCTGACCCCATGCCGTCAGCCCGGCCGGATGCCGTCGCAGCACCGACGTGCCGCCCGCTTCGGCGACCGCCGCGTGTGCGGCGTCCACATCCTGCGGGGAGACGGTGACGGTCGCGATCCCGGTGGCGAGCCCGGCGGTGACGGTGTGGCAATCGATCCCGGCCAGCAGCGCGGGCAGCTTGCTGGGACGGCAGCCGATCCGCAGCACCACACTTTGCCCGGGGTCGGCGAGCCGGGCATGTCTTTCCCACGCCTCTTCGCCGGTGATCTCGCCACCGAGCAGTTCGATCACCTTGCCGGCCCTGGCTGCCACGCCGTGCTCGCTGCCTTCCAACCGGATCAACAGCTCGCCACACCATTCCACCGCGACCGGCTCCAGCGGCAGGCGCATCAGCTCGACAGTGTGCGCGGCGGCTTCGGCCAGGGTGCACGGAACGCGCACCGTCGCTGTGCCCGCCGGGATGGGATGCAGGCGCAGCACCACTTCCGCCAGCAGCGCGAGGCTGCCGTAGCTGCCGTGCATCAGCTTCGCGAGGTCGTACCCGGCGACGTTCTTGATCACGTGCCCGCCCGTGCGCGCGACCGTCCCGTCGGCCAGTACGAGAGTCGCGCCGATCACCAGATCGCGCAGCGAACCGTGCGCCAGTGCGAGCGGCCCCGAGTCCGCGGTCGCCACGAGCCCGCCGATCGTCGCGCCGCGGCGCACCCTCGCGGCGTCGAAGGAGACCCGCTGCCTGTTGGCACGCAGTTCTTCCTGCAGTTCGGACTGGGGAGTACCGGCGCGCACCTCGACCGTCATGTCGCCCGGGTTGTAGTGCAGCACACCGGAAAGCCGTGAAGTGTCCACTGTGGTCGGCGCCGGTGCGACCGGATCCGCCCAGCCGTCAGCAGTACCCGCGCCACGGATCGCGACCGGGCCCGCGGTGTCCGCCAGCGCCTCGGCGGCCTCGCGGAGGTCGGCAGGCCGCGTGCTCTGTTGTGTGGTCACAGCCGCTCGATCACCCCGGCCTCCTCCAGTGGATGCGGCCGGTAGGGGCCCGGCCGTTCCCCGCACAACCGCGGGGTGGGCAGCAGTTTCCCGGGATTGCACAACCGGTCCGGGTCGAACGCGCCGCGCACCCGGTCCATCACGGCCAGGTCGGTCTCGCCGAACATGCGCGGCATCGAACACGCCTTGTCGGTGCCGATGCCGTGCTCGCCCGAGAGCGATCCGCCGAGTTCCACGCACAGTTCGGTGATGTTCTTCGACAACCGCTCGGCGCGCTCCAGCTCGCCCGCGTCCTCGTTGTAGAGCACCAGTGGATGCAGGTTCCCGTCCCCGGCATGGAAGACGTTCGCGACCCGCAGCCCGGCGTCCTCGCCCATCCGCCCGATGCGGTCCAGCACCTCGGCGAGCCGGGTTCGCGGCACCACGCCGTCCTGCACGATGTAGTCCGGGCTGATCCAGCCGACCGCGGCGAACGCGGCCTTGCGGCCCTTCCAGATCATCGCGCGCTCGGCCGCGTCCTTCGCGATGTGCAACCGGGTGCAGCCGTGCCTCTCGCAGATTTCCTTGACCCGCTCGAACTGCGTGTCGCATTCCGCCGCCGGGCCGTCGAGCTCGACGACCAGCGCGGCGGCGGTGGTGAGCGTGTACCCGGCGTGCACGGCCTTTTCGGCGGCCTCGATCGCCAGCGCGTCCATCATCTCGACCGCCGCCGGGATCACCCCGGCCGCCACGAGGTTGCTCACCACCTCGCCCGCGGCGCGGACCGAAGGGAAATCGGCCAGCAGGGTGCGCACGGTTTCCGGAGTGCGCAACAGTTTCACGGTGATCTCGCACGCGATGCCGAGCGTGCCCTCCGAGCCGAGGAACACGCCGCGCAGATCCGGCCCGAGCTGCTCGCCGGTGTCCGAGCCGAGTGTGACGATGCTGCCGTCGGGCAGCACGA
>NZ_DASZWC010000071.1:0-203201 GCF_035546795.1 Amycolatopsis sp. | reverse complement strand
GACGAACCGGAGCGCTCAATGGCACGACTGCACTACGGAACCACGATGACGTTCGACCTCGACCCGACCACCACGCGGCAGGTGACCGAGACGATCGGCGCGCACGCCAGCCGGGGCGGGTGGATCACCTTCAACGACCGGGACGGCCGGCCGTGGTCGATCCTCGTGACGCCGGGCATCCCGATCTGCCTGGAGGCCGATCCCGAGCCGCCCGCCGGCTGACCGGCGCGATAGCTGCGCTGCCGGACCCTGTGAGAACGGCTCGGCGCCGGTGCGAGCGACACCGGCGATCGCGCCGGGTGACTGTATGGTCGGAGCTGGTTGTCAGCACCTCCTTCATCGGCACGACTCGCGACGCAGGACTTGTTGAAGTGCGTCTGTCGTTGCCCGGGGTAGCCGTCCCGGAGTTCCGCCTTTCCGCATGACCGCGATGCACGCGCAGGGTGCGCGTGAACACCGCCACCGGGAAGGACCGAGGACATGGCACAAGGCACCGTGGCCCAGGCCGTCGATCAGGAGCGCGCCGGACCGGCCGCGGCCCCGCGCGTCCGCAGCGACTTCAGCGAACTGGTCCGGGCGGTGCGCGCCGCCGGCCTGCTCGACCGCCGGCTCGCGCGCTACGGCCTGCGGACGGCGCTGACGCTGGGGTTCCTCGCCGCGGTCGTCGCCGGGGTCGTGCTGCTCGGGAACTCGTGGTTCCAGCTCGTTCCGGCCGTCCTGCTCGCGTTCGCCTTCGCCCAGGTGGCGTTCCTGGGCCACGACGCCGGGCACCAGGCGATCTTCGCCAACCGGCGGCACAACGACGCCCTCGGCCGCACGCTCGGCAACGTGCTCATCGGCCTCAGCTACGGCTGGTGGGTGGACACGCACAGCCGGCACCACGCCAACCCCAACCACGAGGACCGCGACCCGGACATCGGGGACGGGGTGCTCGCCTTCACCACGGCGCAGGCGGCCAAGCGCAACAACGCGGTGAGCCGCTTCGTGGTCCGCCGGCAGGCCTGGCTGTTCTTCCCCCTCACCCTGCTCGAAGGCATCAGCCTGCACGTCGACAGCGTCGTCGCGGTGAGCACCGGCCGGAACCGCAGTTCGCGGGGCGGCAGCCGGCGGGTCGAGGCCCTGACGCTGATGCTGCACGCGGCGCTGTTCCTCACGCTGCTGCTCCTGGTCATGTCGCCGGCCAAGGCGATCGCGTTCCTCGGCGTGAACCAGGCGGTGTGGGGCCTGTACATGAGCTGCACCTTCGCCCCGAACCACAAGGGGATGCCGATCATCGAGCGCGGAGCGCGGCTGGACTTCCTGCGCCGCCAGGTGCTGACCTCACGCGACGTGCGCGGCGGCTTCTTCACCGACCTCGCCCTCGGCGGGCTCAACTACCAGATCGAGCACCACCTGTTCCCGAACATGCCCCGCCCGCACCTGCGGCACGCCCAGCCGATCGTCCGGCGGTTCTGCGCCGAACACGGTATTTCCTACAGCCAGACCAGTTTGCTGCGGTCCTACCGGCAGGTGCTGGAGCATCTGCACGAAGTCGGTGCGCCGCTGCGCGCCACCGGTTAGGACGCGTGCCGCCCAGCGGCACGGCTCGCTGTCGGTCCCGGACCGTTCGTGGTCACAATGGGATGTCGATCAGCGAGGAGACTGGATGACCGAGACTGGCCGTCGCCGGGTGTTCCTGACCGGCGCTTCCGGGAACTGGGGCCGGGTCGTGCTGCGGGAGTTCGCCCGCCGCGAGGACCGGTTCGACGTGGTCGCGCTGGTGCTGCCGACGCCGGGGGACCGGGCCGCGATGGCCGAGTTCTCCGGCATGGGCAATCTCGAGGTGGCCTACGGCGATCTGACCGATTACGCGGACGTCCAGCGGTGCGTCCGGGGCGCGGATTTCGTGCTGCACGTCGGTGCGGTCGTGTCCCCGTTCGCCGACGACCACCCGGAGCTCACCCACCGGGTCAACGTCGGCAGCGCCCGCAACATCATCCGCGCCGTCCGCGCGCAGCCCGATCCCGCCGCGACCGGGGTCGTGATGATCGGCTCGGTCGCCGAGACCGGGGACCGTAACCCGCCGCACCACTGGGGGCGGGTGGGCGATCCGCTGCGGGTGTCCCGGTTCGACGAGTACGGCCAGAGCAAGATCGTCGCCGAGCGTGCGCTGGTGGATTCCGGACTGCCGAAATGGGCTTGGCTGCGCCAGACCGGCATTTTCCACCCCGGTGTGCTGGAGATCCGCGATCCGATCATGACGCACACCCCGTTCGCCGGGGTGATGGAATGGGTGTCGGTCGAGGACGCGGCCCGGCTGCTGGTGAACATCTGCGAACCCGGCGTGCCGGCGGAATTCTGGGGCGGGGTCTACAACATCGGCGGCGGCGAGAGCTGGCGGCTGACGAACTGGGACCTGCTGGCGAGCTTCGCCGGCGCGGTCGGGGTGCGCGACGTGCGCCGCTGGTACGACCGCAACTGGTTCGCCACCCGCAATTTCCACGGCCAGTGGTACACCGATTCCGATCTGCTCGAAAAGCTGGTCCCGTTCCGCGAGGACACTTTTGAGGCGGCGCTCGCGCGCGCGGTCGCGAACGCCCCGGTTTCCTTGCGGCAGGCTGGAAAGGTGCCGGCCTGGGTGGTGAAACACCTGGTGCTCAAGCCGTTGAGCCGCCGCCCCCGTGGCACGATGCGGTTCATCCGTGACAACGACGAGGACAAGATCGCCGCCTACTTCGGCTCCCGCGCGGAATGGGAAGCCATCGGCGACTGGTCCACCTTCGAAGTGCCCGCGCCCGACCGCAACCCCCGGCTGCTCGACCACGGCTACGACGAGTCGAAGGATCCGGCCGACTGGTCCGAAGTGGACTATCGGCAGGCGGCCGCCTTCCGTGGTGGCGCACTGCTGACCGAGGACGTGCCGCCTGGCGAGGTCGCCACGCCCCTGCGGTGGCGCTGCGCGTTCGGGCACGAATTCGACGGCAGCCCGCGGCTGGTCCTGACCGCCGGGCACTGGTGCCCGGACTGCGTCCGCGACCCCGCGTCCTACCGGGCGCAGGCCGGGCGGAACCGGTTTCTGGCCCAGCTCGAGGAGTGAGCCGGTACCGGGGATCGCCGGTCCCGACGGTTGTCATTTACACAGTTAGGCTGTACAAATAAATTCATGGGCGAGGACCTCGAGCGGCTCGCCGTCGCACTCGACGACCTGGTGACCGCGTTCGTCCCGTGGGCGCGGGCGCGGCGTGCGGACCTGAGTCCGACGGCCGCGGCGGTGCTGAACACACTGGGCCGGGAAGGGCCCGCGCGGGTGGTCGACCTGGCGGCGGCGGTGGGTGTCACGCAGCAGTCGATGACGACTCTCGCCGCGCAACTGCGCGCACAGGGGCTCATCAGGCGGGAGCCGGACCCGAGTGACGGGCGCGCCGTGCTGATCACCGCGACGCCGGAAGGAACACGGCTGGTGCGCCGGCGCCGCGCCGATCGCACCGGATCCCTCACGCCGTTGCTCGCCGAACTGTCCGGCGACGAACTGCGCGACCTCGCCGGGGCGCTGCCGGCGCTCACTCACCTGACCGAAGCGCTGCGACGGTCCCGATCCGGATCGGAGGTGTCCCGATGAGCTCAGGTGGCGGTGCCGGGATTTTCCGGCAACCCAAGGCGGTGCTGGCCGTCGCCTTCGCCTGCGTGGTCAGCTTCATGGGCATCGGTCTCGTCGATCCGATCCTGCCCGCGCTGTCCCAGCAGCTGCATGCGACGCCGAGCCAGGTGAGCCTGCTGTTCACCAGTTATCTCGTGGTGACCGCGGTGGCGATGCTGGTCACCGGCTGGGTGTCCAGCCGGGTCGGTCCGAAGTGGACACTGATCGCCGGGCTGGTGCTGATCGTCGTTTTCGCCGCGCTGGCCGGGTTTTCCGGCTCCATCGGCGGGATCGTCGGCTTCCGCGCCGGCTGGGGCCTTGGCAACGCGCTGTTCATCGCGACGTCGCTGGCGGTCATCGTCGCTTCCGCGACCGGGGGGTTCGCTGGCGCGATCGTGCTGTACGAGGCGGCGCTCGGGCTGGGGATCGCGGCTGGTCCGCTGGTGGGCGGCCTGCTCGGCGAAGTCAGCTGGCGCGGCCCGTTTTTCGGGGTCGCCGCGCTGATGGCGGTCGCCCTGCTGGCGACGGTCACACTGCTGCCGAAGACGCCGAAGCCGGCGAAGCCGATTTCACTTGCCGCGCCGTTGCTCGCGCTGCGCCACCGGAGTCTGCTGACGATGAGCGTGACCGCGTTGCTGTACAACTGGGGCTTCTTCACGATGCTCGGTTATGCGCCCTACCCCATGGAGCTGAGCGCGATCCAGCTCGGTTTCGTGTTCTTCGGCTGGGGGCTGCTGGTCGCGTTCTTCGCCGTGGTCGGTGCGCCGAGGCTGCAGGCCAGGTTCGGCACCGCGCCTTCGCTGTACGGGGCGCTCGGGTTTTTCGCGGTGCTGCTGCTGTTGATCGGCCTGTTCACCGGCAGCCGGGTGACGTTGATCGTCTGCGTGGTGGCCTCCGGGATCGTCGTCGGGATCAACAACACCCTGACCACGCAGGCCGTCATGCTCGTCGCGCCGGTGGAACGTCCCGTCGCGTCGGCAGCCTACGGTTTCGTGCGCTTCATCGGCGGCGGGCTCGCGCCGTTCGTGGCGGGCAAAATGGTGGACGCCTGGAACATCCACGTCCCGTTCGTCGTCGGCGCGGTCGCGGTCGTGCTCGGCATCGGTTGCCTCGCAACGGGACACCGCCTGCTCCGCACGGCCGATGCCCAGCAGGCGGACGCGGAGCGGGTGGAGAACGAGATTCCCGGCGAGGTGGCGGACGAGTTCGGCGGTGCCCCCGGTGCGATCGACGACGAGCTGCGTCTGGAGCAAGGGCGGCACGGCGGCTGAGGCCGAGCCGCGCCGGGCGGCGATGTGCACGGCCTGGCCGTCCTGGCAGACCGCGCGGATCCGCCTCCCGAGATCCCCGCACCTCCAGCGGATCCCCGTCGACGATGACGAGGTCCGCGCGCTTGCCGGGAGCCGCGGCGCGTCGGTGCCATCGCGATGCGGACACCGGCCTCGACGGCGCGCCGCGCGCTGCCGTCGGTGCGTTGCTTGATCTTCTCGACGATGTGGTCGGGGTAGCGGACACCGGCTTCGATCGCGGGGCGCAGCCCGGCCCCCGCGCTGCGCGTCGGCACCAGCCAGGTGCCGCATTCGGCCATCATCGCGAGGGTCTCGTCGCCCGAGGTGATGGCCGTGTTCGATCGAGCGGACTCCGTTGCGCACGGCGGCTTTCGCGCCTTCGCCGTGCGCGTGCGCCATGACGTGCGGCCACGCGGCCAACGCTGCTCCGCGAGCCGGTCTTCGAATCGAGGGCGGGTACGGACAGGACCGGCCGCCTGAGCGTAGTGTCGAATGCGCCCAGGGCATTTCGCCCGGGGACGGAAGGCACACTTGAATCAGCTCACGCTCGGAATTCTGGCCCGGTCCGGTAAGGAAAACGAGTTCCGGCTCCCGGTCCATCCGGCGCATTTTCCCCTTGTGGACAACGATCTCCGGGAACGGATCTACCTCGAACGGGGCTATGGCGCGCGGTTCGGCGTCTCCGACGAACAGCTCGCGCGGTCGGTCGCGGGAGTGAGATCCCGCGAGGAGCTGATCGCGGACTGCGGCGTGATCCTGCTGGCCAAACCGCTCGCGGCGGATCTGGCGGAGCTGCGGCCGGGACAGACCCTCTGGGGCTGGCCGCATTGCGTGCAGGACCACAAACTGACCCAGATCGCGATCGACAACCGGCTTACGCTGATCGCCTTCGAGGCGATGAACCACTGGAGCGCGTCGGGTTCGTTCAATCTGCACGTCTTCCACAAGAACAACGAGCTGGCCGGGTACTCCTCCGTGCTGCACGCCCTCGCGCTCGCCGGGATGACCGGCGACTACGGCCGTCGCCTGCGCGCCGTGGTGATCGGGTTCGGCGCGACCGCGCGCGGAGCGGTGACGGCACTGAACGCGCACGGGGTGCACGACGTCGAGATCCTCACCCAGCGCGGGGTCACCGCGGTGGGCTCGCCGATCCACTCCGCCCGGATGGTGCACTTCGACCATGACGTGAACAACCCGGGCGACCCCCGGCGCAGCCACGCGCTCACGGCCGCGGGCCGGGTGCCGCTGGCGGGATTCCTCGCCGAGCACGACATCGTCGTCAACTGCGTGCTGCAGGACACCGCGGCGCCCCTGACCTTCGTCATCGAGGAGGACCTGCCGGCCTTCGCCCCCGGCAGCCTCATCATCGACGTCTCCTGCGACGCGGGGATGGGTTTCAGCTGGGCGCGGCCCACCTCGTTCACGCAACCGGCCTTCGTCGTCGGCGACGGGATCACCTACTACGCCGTCGACCACAGCCCGTCCTACCTGTGGAACTCCGCGACCTGGGAGATCAGCGAGGCGCTGCTGCCCTACCTCCGGCCGGTCCTGGGCGGGCCGGCGGGCTGGGAGGGCGACCAGACCCTGAAACGGGCCATCGAAATCCGCGACGGCGTCATCCGGAACCCGGACATTCTGGCCTTCCAGCATCGCGCGGCGGAGTATCCGCACCCCAGCGGCCGGACGCCGGCCGGGCCGTTCGGGTAGAGTTGCGGACGCGGCCCGCTCAGTTCTGCCTCGGGCCGCGTCTGGTGTCGACTACCACGCGCCGCGGTCCACCTCGGATCTGCGCCGGGCAGGACGACCTTCGATCTTGGAGACGATCTATGGCGGTCAGCCGCCCTTCCTTCGCGGAGCTCGACGTTCCGCCCGCCCTCATCGATGCCCTGTCCGCACAGGGCATCGACACCCCGTTCCCGATCCAGGCGGCGACGCTGCCGTCCTCGCTGGCCGGTCGGGACGTGCTCGGCCGCGGCCGCACCGGATCGGGCAAGACCTACGCGTTCGTGCTGCCGGTGCTGGCCCGCCTCGCCGCGAAGCCGGTCAAGCGCAAGCCCGGGCGCCCGCGTGCGCTGATCCTCGCGCCGACGCGAGAGCTGGCGAGCCAGATCGAGGCGACCATCGCCCCGCTGGCGCAAGCGCTTTCGCTGCGCACGATCACGATCTTCGGCGGCGTCAGCGCCGGCCCGCAGATCTCGCGGCTGCGCTCGGGCGTGGACATCGTGGTGGCCTGCCCCGGCCGGCTCGCCGACCACCTCGAAACGGGCCACGTGCGGCTGGACGCGGTCGAGATCACCGTGCTCGACGAGGCCGACCACATGGCCGATCTCGGATTCCTGCCGGTCGTGCGGCGGCTGCTGGAGAAGACCCCGCCGGACGGGCAGCGGCTGCTGTTCTCGGCGACCCTGGATGCCGGGGTCGACGTGCTGGTGCGGCGGTTCATGCGGGACCCGGTCACGCACAGCGTCGACTCGGCGCGGTCCCCGGTGGCGGCGATGGCGCACCACGTGCTGCACGTCCAGTCCGCCGAACGGCTCCCGGTGCTCGTGGAGCTGGCGTCGGCGCCGGGCCGCACACTGGTGTTCACCCGCACCAAGCACCGCGCGAAATCCCTTACCCGCCAGCTTGTTTCGTCCGGGGTGCCCGCCGTCGAGCTGCACGGCAACCTCGGCCAGGTCGCGCGTACGCGTAACCTCGGCGCGTTCTCCTCCGGCGCCGCCACGGTGCTGGTGGCCACCGACATCGCGGCCCGCGGCATCCACGTCGACGACGTCACCCTGGTCGTGCACGCCGACCCGCCCGTCGAGCACAAGGCGTACCTGCACCGTTCGGGCCGCACGGCCAGGGCGGGCGCGGCGGGCACGGTGGTCACGCTGATGACCGACGAGCAGGTCCGCGACGTCCGTGACCTGACCCGCAAGGCCGGCATCACGCCGACCACCACGAAGCTCGGCGCCGGGCATCCGCTGCTGACCGAACTGGCGCCCGGCGAACGCACTTTCGTTCCGCCGCCGGCAAAACCGCCCGTGGTTTCCCGCCCGCCCCGGCGAGGTGCCGGCAAGGCCACCAAGCAGAACCCGAAGCAGCGCGTGCCGGCCAAGTCCGAGCCCAAGGCCGAGGGCCGGTCCGTACGCGGCGGCCGGTCCGGCGCCGCGGCCTTCTCCGCCGGAACACGCGCCGGGAACCGCCGCCGCGCCAGGTAATCCGGCTAGACTGGGGGATACATCGCTATCTGGCATCGCCCGGGACCCCGGCGCCCCCCCATTCAGCGCAAACCAAGGGAGTTCCCTGATGGCCGTTTACGTTTCCCAGTACGAACACCGCATCGAGCTGGTGGAGGCAGTCCTGAAAGGAAAGTCGACACTTTCCGATCAGGAATGCCACGCGCTGGCGGTGCAGGTGCTGCACACCCTCGACGCCATCCCCGAGAAGGTGCGCTGAACCCAGCCGGTCAGCCCGAGGAGCTGGACTCGTGCGTGCGTAGCGCGTCGATGAGGAGATCCAGGAGCCTGCCGGTCTGATCCGGGGTGTCGCTGGCCGCCGTGGACAGGAAAACGCCGAGCAGCATCGTGGTGACGTCCTCGGGTTCGACGTCCGCGCGCAGCGAGCCCGTTTTCGCGCCTTCGCCAAGGATCGCCGCGATCACGGCCGTCACGCGCTCCCGCGTGGTCGGGGTCGCCATCTTTCCGGAAGCCCAGCCGGCGCGAAGGGTGTCGATCATCCCGCGCTTGGTCTCGACGAACGCCGCGTACCGGTCCATCCATACGCGCAGTGCGGTTTCGGGCGGGAACTCGGCGAGCAAGTCGGGCGCGCCCGTGGTGACGTCGTCGAGCTCGGCCGCGTACACGGCTTCGACGAGCGCTTCGCGGGTGGGGAAGTGGCGGTAGAGCGTGCCGACGCCGACACCGGCCGCGCGGGCGATGGTTTCGAGCGCGACGGTGTCGCCGGCTTTCGCGAAGGCAGTCCTGGCGGCGGCAAGCAGCTTCTCGCGGTTGCGTCGGGCGTCGGCGCGCGCGGGACGGCTCGCTGGTCCGGGTGAAGTCAAAACGGAGGCACCTCCGGTAGTGCTACAGTCGAACAAGCGGAGGCCCTTCCGCTTACCTCGATTGTCGCACAAGGACGGGATTTTCATGACCGCCACCGGAAAATCTTCCGAGACCACGGCGTCCGGAGCCCCGCGCGCCGGGGGCCGGGGCACGCTCGCCGGCCGCACCGTGTCCCGTATCGGCTACGGGGCGATGCAGCTGGAGAGGAACGACCGCGCCGACGCGGTCGCCATCCTGCGCCGCGTGGTCGAGCTGGGTGTCGACCACCTCGACACGGCTCAGTTCTACGGCAACGGTTTCGTCAACAGCGTCATCCGGGCGGCGATCCGCGGCGAGGACGACGTGGTGATCGTCAGCAAGGTCGGCGCCGACCCGGATCCGGACGGGCCCGGGCCGCTCCGCCTCGCGCAGCGCCCGGAGCAACTGCGGGCGAGCGTCGAGAACAACCTCGCGAGCCTCGGGCTGGAGCAGATCCCGGTGGTGAACCTGCGCCGCACGGACACCGGCCCCGGGTTGCGGGCCGAGGGCGATCAGGTGGTCCCGCTGGACGACCAGCTCGCGGTCATGACCGCGCTGCGCGACGAGGGCAAGATCGGCGCGATCGGGCTCAGCGCGGTGTCGGTGGACACCCTGCGCCGCGCCCTCCCGGCGGGCATCGCGTGCGTGCAGAACGCCTACAGCCTCGTCGCCCGTGACGACGAGAAGCTGCTCGGACTCTGCCTGGCCGAGGGCGTGGCCTGGATGCCGTTTTTCCCACTCGGCGGCGCTTTCCCGGGCCTGCCGAAGGTGACCGAGGAGCCCGCCGTCGTGGCCGCCGCGAAATCCCTCGGCGTCACCCCGTCACAGATCGGCCTCGCCTGGCTGCTCCACCACGCGCCGAACGTGCTGCTCATCCCCGGCACGTCGAACCGGCGGCACCTCGAGGAGAACATCGCGGCCGGCGCTCTCGACCTCGACAAGGAGATGCTCGCCGAACTGGACGCCGTTCCCACGCGGGCTGGCGACATCGTTCTCGGCTGACCCGGCATCGAGCGCTTCGTGATCTTCGCCCGGAACCGTAACCCTGCCAACGGATCCGGCGATATCCGTCCGCGCCCCGGGAAATGATCCCGGGGCTTCACGGATGGACCCACCACGAGATGAAGCGCATTGTCGCGTGCACTGCCGCGGCCGGTACTGCGATCGGCCTGGTCTGTACCGGCTGTTCGGCGTCTTCGACCCGGGCGTCGCCCACTGCCGCAACGAAGTCCCGCCACACTCGCCCCCGGCCCGGCGGCCCTGCCACCGGACCAGGTCGCGTCGAGCGTGCGCTCCGCGGCTCTGCAAGCTTCCTCGGTCCACCTCCGGGGCACGGTGGTGAGCGACGGTGGCACGAAGGCGCGGATGGATCTGCAGCTGAACATGGACAGCTCCGGCGGCATGGTCGAGCTGGACGGCATCGCGATACCGGTACTGCGCGTCGCGAGCGTGGCGGGCAAGGTCGCGGGCAAATGGGTGCCGTCGACGACTCGGCTCGGCAAGGCGTTGTCGGACGACTTCGATCAGTCGCTGAACTACGACACGTTCATCGGCAGCGGGATCCTTCAGTCACTGGACTCGGCTTCCTTCGCCGGCAAGGGGTTCGACGTGCTCGACGGGACGCCGGTGCAGGTGTTCTCCGACAGTGACGGCATCGCCTGCGTCGCGGCGAGCGAGCCGCACTACCTGATGCGCGTCAAGGACCCGGCCGGAGACAACCAGCTCGACTTCACCGGATGGAACCAGCCCGTGCCGCTCAGCGCCCCGCCGGTGAACGAAATCTTCCAGGGCAAGGGAATCTAGCGATCTGATCAGTCCACTATGGACTCGTCCGCGGTGTCCGGGTCGGCGCCGCCCTGGTCGAGCCGGAACGGCGGGTAGCGGTCGGTCATCAGCCCCGTGTAGGCGGCCACCCGCAGCGCCCACCGGTTGATGCCGAGCACGAAGTCGTACAGCTCCTTGGGATACCGGCCGGTGAACAGCAACACGATGGCGGCGATCAGCACGAGCAACGCGAGCAGCCCGCCACCGCCGGCGCCGGCGTTCCAGCCGTCGGAGGTCACGCGGGAGCCTGCCCACAGCCCGCCACCGACGAGGATCGACAGCACGACGAAATGCGGCAGGACCAGCAGCCACCACTTGACCAGCACCAGGCCCCGGGACAGCCGCTCGGGGTAAGGCACGTCGAGATGTGCCGGGTAGCCCGCGACCTCGGCGAGGGTGAAGGGCGGGTAGCGGTCGGTGCCGAGCGTGGCGTAGCCGTAGTAGTTGACCCGCCAGGTCCAGCGGAGCACGCCGACGTTGAACTCGAACAACGGCCGCGGATAGCGCGCGGTGATCAGGATCGCGAAGAACGCGATCACGCTGACGATGCTGAACGCCACCCACAGGAAGAACAGCACCACGATGTGCGGGATCAGCAGCAGCCATTTGACCAGCCAGAGGCCGCGGGAGGCCGACGGTTCGAGCGCCGCGCCGACGTGGACCGGATAGGTGGCAAGGGAATCGGTCATGGTGTACCCCCGGTGGCTGGTGTGTGGACGGAGACGACGAGCTTTCCCCTGGCCGTCCCGTCGAGTAGGTGGCGGATCGCCGCGGCGACCTCCGTCAGCTGATAGGTGCGGTCGATCGCGGGAGTGAGTTTTCCGTCGTCGGCCAGTTCGCCGAGTGCGATCAGGTCGGCGGCGTTCTCCTTCGCGACGAAGGTGCCCAGCCGTTGGCGGACGAAGAGGGAGAGCAGCTTGGCCCGGATCTGCCGGTCGCTGCCGCCGAGCAACCGTCCGTCGGTCTCCCCGCCGACGATGATCAGCCGCCCCCGTGCGCTCAGCGCGCGCCGGAGGCGGGAAAGTCGTGCGTTGCCGCCGATGTCGAGGATGACGTCGTAGCGCCGCCCGCCCTCGGCGAAGTCGCCCCGCGTGTAGTCGATGACGTGGTCGGCGCCCAGCGCCCGGACCATGTCCACCTTGCGGGCGCTGCAGACGGCGGTGACCTGCGCGCCGGACGCCTTCGCGATCTGCAGAGCGAATGAACCGACACCGCCCGAGGCGCCGACGACGAGTACTTTCTCACCGGCCTGGACGCGGCCGTGGTCGCGGACGGCCTGCAGGGCCGTCACTCCCGAGACCGGGACGGCGGCGGCTTGTTCGAAGGAAAGACTCGGCGGTTTCGCGGCGAGCTTGCCGGTTCGGGCGACCGCGTACTGCGCGAAGGTGCCGGCCGCCATCCCGAACACCTCGTCGCCCGGGGCGAAGCCGGTGACCCCGGAGCCGGCCGCCTCGACCGTACCGGCCAGATTTCGGCCAGGGTTGGCGGATTTCGGGCTGCGCAACCCGAAGCCGGCGAGCCGGATCGGATAGGGCAGGCCGGACATGATGTGCCAGGTGCCGCGATCCACGCTGGCCGCGTGCACCCGCACCAGGACTTCGCCGTCCCCCACGGCGGGTTTTTCGACTTGTGCGATCCGTAAGACGTCCTCGGGAGCGGCGCCGTAGCAGTCCTGTACGACCGCCTTCATTCTCGCCGCCCGGCCGGTCTCGTCGGGCGGGCCTCTGAGGTCGGCGAGCTGTGTGGTGCCCATCGTGGCCTTCCTGTTTCCGTTTTGTACGTTGTGCAGAACACTCTGCTTCCCGGGTGGTGCAGTCAAGGGGCGGAAGACCCCGATGTCCGGATCGGCAGCCGCCGCCGAGGAGGGAGGAAGGCAGTGGTGGACGAGGACGAGCCGGGCGAGCACGTGTGGAACATCGTGGCCGCGCCTGTCTCGGGCGACGTGGTGCAGGCGCACACGATCACCGGCGGCGTCCACTATCACCACCACGCCGCCCCGTCGGAGCGCCCGGTGCCCCGGCAGCTGCCCGCCGCCCCAGGCGTGTTCGTCGGCCGCACCGCCGAGCTGGCGGAGCTTTCCGCGACGCTGGATCAGTCGGCCGGGGAGACGGTGGTCATTTCGGCGATCGCCGGTGCGGGCGGCATCGGCAAGACCTGGCTCGCGCTGCGCTGGGCCAACACGCAGGTGGACAGGTTCCCCGACGGCCAGCTGTTCGTGGATTTGCACGGGTTCAGCCCGGCCGGTGCGCCGCTGCCGCCGGAGGTGGCGATGCGGGGGTTCCTGGACGCGCTGGGCGTCGCCGCGAAGGACATCCCGAAGGACCTCGACGCGCAGGCAGCGCTCTACCGCAGCCTGGTCGCGGGGCGGCGGATGCTGATCGTGCTGGACAACGCCGCGACCCTCGACCAGATCGTCCCGCTGCTGCCCGGCGGGGATCGGTGCACGGTGCTGGTGACCAGCCGCGCCCGGCAGACCGGGTTGATCACCCGCTACGGCGCGCGTCCGTTGCGTTTGGACGTACTCGCACCCGAAGACGCGTATGCACTACTCGTTCGCCGCCTGGGCGCGGCGCGGGTCGAAGCGGAGCCGGAGGCGGTCGCCGAACTGCTCGGGTGGTGCCGGGGTGGCCCGCTGGCGCTGGGCATCCTCGCCGCCCGCGCGCAGGCCGCGCCTGCCTTGCGGCTCGCGACGCTGGCCGTCGAGCTGCGTGAGCTCGGCGTCGTCGAGGCGCTGGCCGACGACAGCGATCCGGTCGCCAGCCTGCCCGCCGTGCTGGCGGGTTCCTATCGTGCGCTGACCGCCGGACAGCGGGAGGCGTTCGGGCTGCTCGCCCTCGCGCCGGGGCCCGGCCTGAGCCTGCCCGCGGCCGCGAGTCTGATCGGAGCGCCGCCCGCGCAGGCCGAACGGATGCTGCGCGGGCTGGAAGAGGCGTCCTTGCTGGACCGCGATTCCGAGGGCCGCTATTTCATGCACGACCTCATCCGCGCGTACGCCGTCACCACCGCCGAGCGTGACCTCCCGGAGGACGTACGGTCGGCGGCGCTGCGGCGGGTGGTGGACTTCTACCTCAGCGCGGCCCGCGACGCCCGGCGGACCATGAACGGCCGTGGGCAGCCCCGCCCCGAGCGTGGCCCGCGGCCCGGTTTCCTGGAGGCGGTGACCTGGCTACGCACCGAGCACGCCAATCTGCTGGCCGCGCAACGGATCGCTGGTGTGCACGGGTGGTACCGGCTGGTGTGGGAGCTGGCCGAGACCCTGGACACGTTCAACACGACGCGGGTGCGCCATGGCGACCGCGTCGTGATGTGGCTGGCCGCGCTGGACGCCGCCGCCCACCTGCCCGAACCGGTCACGGGCCGGATCGAGGCCCACTGGCGGCTCGGCCAGGCCTACTCGCGGCTGAAGAACCTCGACGAGCTGACCGGGCACCTGCGGAACGCGCTGGAACTGGCCGAAAGCCACCAGCTTTTCGACGAGGCGGTGCACACGCACTGGCTGTTCCATGTCCACTGTGGACAAAACGGGGCGGACCGGCAGGCCTACGAACATGCCGTCCGCGCGCTGGAGATGTGGCGCACCCGCGACAATCCGCTCCAGGAAACCGCCGCGCTCCGGAACGCGGCCCGGTACGCCGACCGGATCGGCGAGTACGACAGTGCCCGCACGCATGCACTGGCGGGCCTGGCGCTGGCCCGCGGGCACGAACTGCCCCACGAGGAGGCGGAAATCCTCAACGGACTCGCCGCGATCGACGATCACACCGGCCGCCACAAACAGGCCGTCGGCCACTACCGGCGCGTGCTCGGGCTGTATCGCACCCTGGAACACACCGGCTACCGCGTCCCCGATGTGCTGGACAACCTGGGCCACCAGTACGCCGCGCTGGGACAGCTCCGGAAAGCCCGCACGGCCTGGCGTGAAGCATTTGAGCTGTACCGGAAACGCGGGGCGGATGACAAGGCTCGCCGGGTGCGGCGGCAGCTCGACACGATCGAGGACTAGCTGCCGGGCAATGTCCACTGTATATACCGAACGGGTTGCCGATTCCCATCGGATGGCGGATTTCGCGGGCCGGTTCCGGCAAATAGCGTAGCGGCATGGAACAGGTCGTACTGCTGACCGAGCAGGGGCAGGTCAACGGCGTGCTGGACAAGGCGGAGGTGCACCACGAGGACACCCCGCTGCACCTGGCTTTCTCGTGTTACCTCTTCGATCGTGACGCCAACCTCCTGCTGACCACCCGCGCGCGGACGAAGAAGACCTGGCCCGGCGTGCGCACCAACAGCTGCTGCGGCCATCCCGCGCCGGGGGAGGAGCTTCATGCCGCGGTACGGCGCCGGGTTCGCCAGGAGCTGGGCGTCGACCCCGCCGGGCTGACCCTGGTGCTGCCGGGCTTCCGCTACCGCGCGGTGATGGGGAACGGGATCGTCGAGAACGAGATGTGCCCGGTCTTCCGCGCCTTCGCCGACACCGAACCGCATCCGGATCCGTCCGAAGTGGACGGTTACGAGTGGGCGGGCTGGGACGAGCTGGTCGCCGAAGTGACCGGCGGCGGAAGTCCGGTTTCGCCGTGGTGCGCGGAGCAGGTCGCCGAGCTGGCCGCACTCGGCCCGGACCCGTTCGCGTGGCCCGCGGCGGACGAGGCGCTGCTGCCGCCCGCCGCCCGCGATCAGGGCTGACGCGCTTCGAGTGTCGCCAGGTCGCGGGTCGCGTAGCGGTGGTGTTCGCACTCCTCCTCCATCACCACGCGCAGGCAGCTGCCGACCGAACGTTCTTCCTCGGGATAGCCGGGCGCGGGCGGGTTCGAGCACGGCCGTTCGAGCTCGGCGTCGGTGAGGTTGTCCACGATGCCGCGCACCAGCGCCATGCGATCGGCGCGCGCTTCGAGGACTTCCGCGAACGACGGCTGTGCACCGAGGTCGATGCCGATGGCCGCCGCGTCGGCGGGCGGGTAGGAGGTGTGGGTGACGCCGAGCCGGTGGAAAGGCCGCTGCGGCCCCAGAATCGTGCGCGCCGCCCAGGCGTCGGTGGCGAACATGAGATGGCGCAACGTCTCCGCGAACGACCATTCGTCGTCGACCCTTTCCTGTCGCGCCGGCTCGGGTAGCCGTCCGGCCCTGGCCACCGTGTCCGACCAGGCTCGTTCGAGCAGGGCCCAGGTCGCGCGAAAGTCCTGCGCCGTGCGCATCTTCCGCACGTGGACGCGTTCGGGGTGCCGCCGGTCGAGTTCGGCTGTCACGAACTCGGTGACATCGACGTCGTTGACGACGAACGGCCCGATCTCGCCGGAGACGGAGGCGCCGCCGAACCAGGAATCGGTGATCTTGAGCCGGCGCAGGTCGCAGGCGCGGATGGTCACGCCGTTGAGGTCGGAGTCGGTGAAGCTCGCGCCGCGGAACTCGGCGGTGTGGTCGTATTCCACTCCCATCGCGCCATTGTGCCCGGCCGGCAGCTCAGCGGCCGACCTTTCCCGTCGATGGTCCGCGGCCGGCACGAGCACCGCCTCGGGAA
This sequence comes from Amycolatopsis sp., assembly GCF_035546795.1. GTDB lineage: Bacteria > Actinomycetota > Actinomycetes > Mycobacteriales > Pseudonocardiaceae > Amycolatopsis_E. The sequence continues at coordinate 186,896 of NZ_DASZWC010000071.1, read as the reverse complement.
GCAAGACGCGGGTGGCGTCGCCGAGCGCGTCGTCCAGTTCGACGACGGCGGCGAACCGGCGCTGCTCCTCGCGTGCGCGTTCGGCGAGCGCGACCATGAGGCTGAAGGTGGTGGCATCGCCGAGCGCGGGTGACACGCGCGGCGAGGTCCAGCGGAACCCGCGGGCCGAAGCCGGCCCGCACCAAGTGACTTCTGTTCTCGGCAATGCGAAACGCGGTGGCCTCGTACGGGGAGAGCGTGCGGCCGCGCAGTGCCGGGCTTTCGAGATCGCGCCGTCGATCGACCCCTTGGCAGGAACCGGCGATCGCGGTCGTGCCGCGCCTTGCCGCATGAGCAGTGCCCGGCGGCGTTGCTCATCGGCGAGGTCGACAATGGGGCCCGACCACCACTCGCGGCTTCGCCCGCCGCTCCCGGATCGCCGGTCAGGCGCGGACGTCGGGCAGGCTCTTGCCGCGCTGTTCCTGCCACGCGTCACCGGCGTCGTCGTGGTCGGTGGAACGGCTGAGGTGCGCCCATTTCGCGTCCGTTTCGAGCCGGTGAGCCCATGCTTCGCGGCCGTACTCGTAGGCGTCGCTGCCGGCGAGCAGGCGTAGCGGGGGTTCGTCGAGTCCGGCCACGGTCAGCACGAGCTCGGCGACCTTGCGCGGGTCACCGGCGGCGGCTTCCTTGAACCCCGCCATCGCGCGGGCGGACGCACCGACCGTCGCCTCGTAGGGCTCGCTGATCGGTGGGGTGTTCATCGACGAGCCCGCCCAGTCCGTGCGCATCCCGCCGGGCTCGAGGACGGTGATCTTGATGCCCAGCGGCGCGACCTCCGCCGCCAGCGCCTCGCTGAACCCGCCGACCGCCCATTTCGCCGACTGGTACGCGGTCATGCCCGGGCTGCCGATGCGCCCGCCCACCGAGGAGATCTGGATGATCCGGCCGCCGCCCTGCGCCCGCAGGAAGGGAACCGCGGCCTTCGTGACGTACACCGTTCCGAGGAAGTTCGTCTCGATCTGGCGGCGGAAGACGTCGAGCGAAGTGTCCTCAAAGGACACCCGGTCGCCCTGGCCGGCGTTGTTCACCACGACATCGAGCCGTCCGAACGCGGCGAACCCGTTGGCGACGGCGCGCTCGGCGGCGGCCGCGTCGGTCACGTCGAGCTGCTCGATGTGCAGGCTTTCCCGGTATCGCGCGGCAAGGTCGCCGAGGCTGCGCGGATCACGGGCCGTCGCCACCACGCGGTGACCGGCGGCGAGCGCGCGCTCGACGATCTGGCGGCCCAGGCCCCGGGACGAACCGGTCACGAAAAACACCGAATGCATGGCGCTCCCTCTCCTTGGTTAACGCAATCCAAGTGCGTTAACTCGACCGTAGTCCGGCACCCAAGTTAAGTCAACGTGCGTGCGTTATCGTGGGCCGGTGAGCCAGCCGAGGAAGCGGGCCCGGTCCCCGCAGGACAAACAGCTGCGTACCGCCGCGTTGCTGGACGCCGCCCGCGAGCTGGCAATGGAAGAGGGAGTACGCGAGGTCACCCTCGCCGCCGTGACCGCCCGGGTCGGGCTGCATCCGTCGGCCGTGCGGCGGTATTTCGAGTCGCGCGAGGAACTGTTGCTCGAACTCGCCGAACAAGGATGGGCCGACTGGCGGGACCATCTCATCGACGGGCTCGGGGACGCTCGCGACCCGGACGCCGCGCGGATCGCCGACATCGTCAGCGCTTCGCTCGAAGAACTACCGCTGTTCTGCGATTTGCTGACCCACGTCGTGCTCAGCCTCGAAGGCGCCGTGCGGCTGGAGCGGGCGCGCGCGTACAAGCTCGCGGCCACCGAGGCCTACGACGCGATGACCGAGGCCCTGGTCGGCGCCGGTCTCGACAGCCAGGGGGCGCAGGTGCTGCTGACGTCCGCGATGAGCTGTTCGGCCTACCTCTTCCAGCTGTCGCGGCCGACTGCCACACTGCGTCGCCTCTACGAAGAAGAGCCGCGATGGGCGCACGACGCCCTCCGGTTCCGGGAACAACTCACCGCCCTGTTGACCGCTGTCGCGCTCGGCGTCGGGAAACAACAGCACGTTCGGTGAGCGGTTGTGGCGGTACGGATACGATCCTGCGCACGGACCCCGCCCCGCATCCCGAGACAGGTGACATGAAGACACTGACCGCGCAGTTGACCGCATTCGACGACACCACGGCGGCGCGTTTGCGCGGGATGGTGCTCCTTCAGCTGCTGCGGGCCGGCCAGAGCGCCCCGGCCACGGCGCTGCTGCACCTGTTCCTGCTGCCCCCGGCCACGGGCGAGACCCGGTTCGCGATCTACGAGACCCGCCAGCCCGCCGAGTTCGCGCTGGAGATGCCCGAAGTGATCAGCTCGGCCCTCGCCGCGCTCGGAGACGCCGGTGGCGACCCCCGCCGCGTCGAAGGGGCGGATGAAGGCTGGCGCGAACTGGACGCCGAGGGCGACGCGCTCTACCTGGGCACCGGCGCGCGGTTCGCGAGCACCAACCCGGAGCTGAGCTGCACGACGATCGCGCGGCTCGTCGACACCACCGCGCTGTACCTCACACAGGCCGCCGATGGCCAGCCGCTGATCGCGGACGCCAGCAATCCCTTTGTCGTCAACGACGAGCAGGTGCCCGCCAAGGAAATCGCCGCCATCGGCGAGCCGCCGTTCCAGCTCGTCGACAGCATCGAACGCAGCCTGCGCTGAAAGGCTATTGCAGGCGCGCGGTCTGGTGTACGCCGCGCAGGATCACGACAGCACCGGCCCCAGGGAGTACCCGCGTTGAGGGCGGCGGGCGTGGTGCTCACGCCGGTGCGGCTTTGCGCGGCGGTGCCCTCGCTGCCGCGCAGGAGCGCGGCGACCTCGTGGACCGGCAGGTCCTCCCAGTGGCGCAGCACCAGGGTGGCCCGCTGCCGCACCGGCAACGCCGCCAGCGCACGCCGCAGGTCGATCGACATGTCGCTGTTCACCGCCGGGGCGGCCTGGTCCGGCACCGTGTCGGACGAGCGCTCCCGGCGCCACGACCGGCGAACTCGTCGTCCCGGACTCCCACCTCCGTTCCTTTGGCCCTCGCCGAAAGAAACGGAACCACCGGCGGGTCCGGTTGCCCGCGCCGGTGAAGTCACGTGTTGAGCCGGATCAGCTGGGGCGTCTCCGGAACCTCCTTGGCGAGCAGCACCCTGGCCCCCTCGTCGTGGAGGGCCTGGATCTCACGGAGGATGGAAATCGCCTCGTGCCAATGAGTCCGGGCGGTCGCGGACTCGCCGAGTGCGTGCGACGCCTCGGCGATTCCCCAGTGCTGTTCCGCCTCGTTGTACCGGTCGGCCAGCTCGTGGAAGACGGCCAGACTCGCCCGGTGGCACTCGATCGCCTCCCGCGGGCGGCCGGCGCGTTGCCGGGCCCAGCCCCCGTTGGCCAGAGCGATCGCCTCGCCGAGCCGGTTGCCGAGCTCGCGGTACAGCTGCGCGCTGCGCGCCAGGTGGCGGATCGCCGCGGTCTGGTCTCCTGTCCGCTGGCACGTCAGCCCGAGCACGTTGAGCAGCGACGCCTCCCCTCGCCGGTCCCCGGTCTCGACGCTCAGGGCCAGCCCCCGCTCCAGGCATTCGGCCGCGCGGACGAAGTCACCCTGCTGCCGGTAGGCATTGCCGAGGTCCGCCAGGCAGGCCTGCTCGCCGGCCGGGTCGCCCAGCTCCTGCCAGATTTCCAGCGCGCGACGGCTGTGCTCCAGCGCGCCGTCCTTACCCACCTGCGCGCTCAACGCCCCGAGGTCTTCGAGAAACTGCGCTTCGCCGCGCCGGTCGCCGAGCCGTCGCGCGAGTTCGGCGCCGAGCTGGTTCAACGCGATCCGGTCGGTGGAATGCCCGCGGTTGGCCAGCGGCCGGTAGAGCGCGGCGACGAGCCCGGTGGCCAGTCCGGGATTCGCCGAACGCGCCGCCAGCTGCACGGTGGCGACGACATTCTCGTATTCGGCCTCCGCCCACGCCGCGGCTTCGGCGGCGGTGCTCCACGGCGGGCTGTCGGGAAGCCGGGGCACGCGCCGGGTCTCCGTCGGATGGATCAGCAGTGTCGCGTGCCGCGCACGGTGCAGATAGTGCCGCGCCACCCGCTCGAACGCCTCGTCGCAGTCGCCGTCCGGGGATTCGACGAGGTACTGCCTGATCAGGTCGTGCATCCCGTAACGGCCGTCCGCGAGCGTGAGCAGGTGCTCGTCGTGCAGACCGTCCAGCACCGATTGCGCCTCGCGCTCGGAGATCCCCGCCAGCGCCGCGACCGAGTCGGCGCCGAACGTCTGGCCGGGATGTGCCGCCAGCAGACCGAAAACGCGCTGATGGCCGACCGGCAGCGCCTGGCGGGACAGGTCGAACAGCGTCCGCACGGACTCGGCCGCGGGGGAACCGGAAAGCCCGTCGAGGCGCGCCGCGAGTTCGCCGGGGCGCGAGCCGGGCCGGTTGCGCAGGTAGCGGCCGGTCATCGCAACGGCCAGCGGCAGGTGCCCGCACAGCGTCGCGAGCCGTTGGGCGGCTTCGGGTTCCGCGTCGGCCGGTTCCCGTCCGGTGTGCCACGCGAGCAGATCGACGGCCTCGCCCACGGTGAACGGGTCCAGGCGCAACGGATGCGTGCCGTCGAGTTCGGTCAGGCTGCGCCGGGTGGTGATCAGCACGAGACAGCCGGGCGCGCCCGGCAGGAGCGGGCGGATCTGCGCCGCGCTCGCCGCGTCGTCGAGTACGACGAGCGCTCGCTTGTCGCGGAGTCGATCGCGATAGAGCGCGGCGCGTGCCTCAGCGTCGTCGGGCACGTGATGCGGCGGCACACCGAGCAGCCGCAGGAACGTGGCGAGCACCGCGCCGGGCTCCGCGGCCGCTTGCTGTGGACGGAAACCCCGGAGATCGGCCCACAGCTGCGCATCGGGAAAGTCGCGGGCCAGCCGGTGCGACGCGTGCACGGCCAGTCGCGTCTTGCCCACCCCCGCCATGCCCGCGATCGTCACGATGGTGGGCGCCGCCGACGGCTCCGCCGCCCACGCCGCGATGCGCGCGAGTTCTGCTTGCCTGCCGGTGAATTCCGGGATATCGGCGGGCAACTGGTGTAGGGCTGCGGGCGCGCCATCCGCTTCGCCCGCGAGCGCGCGCCACGCTTTCCGCCACACCGCGAGTTCGCGTTCGAGGTCGCGCGGTCGTTCCCCCGCGGTGAGACATGCGGTGACAAAGGCGTCCACGAACGCGAGCCGGGGCAGCTTCGGCAGGCCCTTTCCACGGAGCACCCACGAAACCGTCGTCGGCGGCAACGCGGCCGTCCGCGCGCCGTCCGTGGCCACCACGGTGCCGCCGAGCCGGTGCAGCGTGCGCAACGAAGGCAGGCCCGCCCACAACCGCAACGCGGCCAAGCAGTCCACGAACTCCCCGGCGTTCCGCGCGCCGGCGGGATCGGGTAGCGCACCCTCGGACATCCGGCTCCTCCGCTGTGCAATTCCGTGCAACGCCTTGCCGCACGGTTCGCGTGGCTGGTTCGGTGTTCATGATGGCCCCGCCCGGACAGGGGTGTCCCGATGGATCGACCGTTCTCGGCGGAAGCGTTGCGCCGGGCGGCGGGGCGGGCGGGCGCGCCGCGGCGGCTGACCCGGATCGCCGACGCCGTGCTGGAGGGAAAACTCACGTGGGAGGAGGTGGCCGGCGGGCGATGCGAGCACCCACTGGCCCTCACGCTGTGCACTCCGAGGGCCCGCGAGACCGTGTGGCCGCTGCTGGCCGAGGCGGAGGCCGAGATCCGGGCCGAGTCCGCCCCGCCACCGCGCGAGGAGTTCGAGGTCGTGACCGCCGACGACGAGTACTTCGCGCGGTTCCGGGTGCTCCGCAAAGCCTTCGACAGCACGGAGATCCGCTGGTGACCGACCGGGAGGAGCGGAGATGAGCGGCGGGTACAGCGCGGACATCGACGCGCTGCGGCAGATCGCGCGCAAGGACCTCCCTGGCGTCTGCGACGAGCTGCGCGGCGAGGCCCAGGTGATGTTCACCCTGGAAAAGACCACCGGCACCATCGACGGTGCCGTCGACGGGTCCTCGGCCGCGTTCGGCACGATGATCCCGGAAGCGGTGGCGCTGGGGCAGAAGTACAACGGGCTGCTGGACGCGCTCGCGCACGTCGGCATCGCGCTGTCGGAATCGGTCGGCACCGCCGCGTCGCGGCTGAGCACGATCGCCGACAACTACGAGCGCATCGACAACCACGTTGCGGGGCAGGGGATGTCGTGAACTTCCCGGCACACGACGCGGCGCTGGACGCGAACACCTTCGAACAGGCCTACGCCGCGCTCGCGCGGGCGATCCACGACGAGACCCCGGACTCGGTCGCCGATCCGTTGCACCGGATGCCGGACTATCAGCAGATGGTCGGGGAAGCGTTGGCGCCACTGGACAAATGGCGTGCCCACGCGCTCGACGGCGACCCGGCGCAGCTGCCGCACCAGACCGGGACGCCGTGGTCCGACCTCGACCGGGCCCGCATCGGGCATCTGGCGGACCTGATCGCGACGATGTCCACGATCGGCCAGAACCTGAACGCGCACTGGAGCGGTTCCGGCGCCGAGCACTACAGCGCTTACATGACAGGAATTTCCGGGCGCCTCAACGAATACGCCGGCCCGAACGGCTACGTCCAGCAAGCCGCCGCCGCGCTGGAAGACGCGTTCGCGGTGCGGGTGGCGTTCAAGAAGGATCTGCTGGAACTGGCCCGCGGCGCCTACGACAAGATCAAGTCCATCGACGACGGCGTGAGCGCCGGCGACCTCGGCATGCTCTGCCTGATGCTCGCCTCGCTCGGCTTCGGGGAGATCGGGATCGCCGGCGCCACTATCGCCGGGAAGGTGTTCGCCAAGGCCGTGACTTCGCTCAACGACCAGGCTTTCGCGACGTCGAAGGCGCGGGTCTTCCTGCACGGGGATCTGCCGAAGGACATCATGAAAAGCTTCGGCACGGCGCTGGAGCAGATCGTCGAAGCACACCGGAACGCCGCGAAGCAGCTGGAGGCGCGGATGGACACGCTGTGGCAACGGCTGTGCTACTCGGCCGACGAGAAGTACTACCCGGCCATCCCGGTGATCGACACCTCGCACACGCCGTCGTTCAGCAAGCAGTTCTATCCGCGCTGATCGCGCTGCCCGGCGGCCCGGTAGCGGCCGGGCGTGGTGCCGACGAGTTCGGTGAAGGCCGCGATGAAGCCGCTCGGGTTCGCCCACCCGCAGGAGTGGGCGACGCGGGTCGTGTCGTGGCCGTCGGCGAGCAGCACGAGCGCGTGGTAGATGCGCAGCTGCGTGCGCCATTGGTAGAAGGTCATGCCGAGCTCGTTGTGGAACAGGCGGCTGAGCGTGCGGGCGCTCGCTCCGATCACCTGCCCGAGTTCGGCGAGCGAGCTGTTGTCCGACGGCCGGTCGTCCAGCAACCGCGCGACGGCTTGCAGGCGGTCGTCCTGTGGCTCGGGCAGGTGCAACGGCCGTTCGTGCGCTTCGCGGAGTTCGTCGACAAGGACGCGGTGGAGGCGGCCGCGCGCGGCGCGGTCGTGTTCGCGCGGGCCGGTGAGGGTGAGCAGGATTTCGCGGGCGAGGCCGGAAACCGTGAACACAGCGGGACGATCCGGTGCGAGCCGGGCGAGGGACGGTGGCAGGAAGACGATCCGCATGTCGGTCCGGCTGTGCGCGCGGTGGTAGTGCGCGAAGCCGGCGGGCGTCCAGCCGACGCGATTGGCGGGCACGATCGAAGTGCCGCGTTCGGTGTGCACGGACAGCACGCCGCGCGCGGCGTACACCAGATGCCCGCGGTGATGGGAATGCATCGAGCTCGCCCCGCCCGGCGACCACGAATGGACCCCGCCGGACGGCCAGAGCCGGGACGACTCAGGTTGGCGGCTATCGGGCATGAACTGGCATCCTACCGGTAGCCGGTCAAGCCGCGTTACGGCGATGCGCGCGGCGGTTTGTGTGGGGGCCGGTGGTCCGGAGGTCCGCGCGGGCTGGAGCCTGATGTGGGTGGCGGTCATGCCGAGCCGCGCTGCCCGAGACGTACGTGACCGCACAAGGATCTTTGGCCGCACTGGACATCGCGCCGGGCGGGCGGTTGCTGATCCGCGGCGGGACTTCGTCGGTGGGCATGGCCGCCGCGTCGATCGCTTCCGGCCACAGCGTCGAGACCGCCGCCACGACCCGGCAGCCGGAGAAGGCCGAGGCGCCGACCGCGGCCTCACCCAGCGCTGCCGGCCGCCACACTTGAGAAGGTGCACACTGAGGTGACCGCACCCCAAGGCGTTACGCGAGCGCCGAAGGTACTGTTGGAGCACGAACCGCAGGCCCGAAGACGGAGCTAGTTTTCCTCATGAGCGTGACTCTCACCGCGAAGGGCCTCGCGGCCGGGCATGGCGATCGGACGCTCTTCTCGGGGCTCGACATGGTCGTCGCGCCGGGCGAAGTGGTGGGGCTGGTCGGCGTGAACGGCGCCGGGAAGTCCACGCTGCTGCGCATCCTCGCGGGGCTCGACAAGCCGGAGGAAGGCGAAGTCCGGCTCAACTCGCCGACGGCGACCATCGGGCACCTCCCGCAGGAGCCGGAACGCCGCCCGGGCGAGTCCGTGCGCGCGTTCCTGGCCCGCCGCACCGGAGTGGCGGCAGCGCAGGCCGAACTCGACGTGGTCACCGAGGAGCTGACCAACAACGCCCCGGGCGCGGACGATCGCTACGCCATCGCCTTCGACCGGTGGCTCGCGCTTGGCGGCGCGGACCTCGACGAGCGGGCCGGCGAGATCGCCGCCGAGCTGGGGCTGGCCGTCGATCTCGACCAGCCGATGACGTCGCTGTCCGGCGGGCAGGCCGCGCGCGCAGGACTGGCGTCGTTGCTGCTCAGCCGCTACGACGTGTTCCTGCTCGACGAGCCCACCAACGACCTCGACCTGGACGGTCTCGCCCGGCTGGAGCGGTTCGTCACCGGGCTGCGGGCGGCGACGGTGCTGGTCAGCCACGACCGCGAGTTCCTCGCCCGCACCGTCGACGCCGTGCTGGAGCTGGACCTGCCGCAGCAGCAGATCCGCTTGTACGGCGGCGGATACGAGTCGTACCTGGAGGAGCGCGCGGTGGCCAGGCGGCACGCCCGCGACGACTACGAGGAGTACGCGAAGACCCGCGCGGGCCTGGAGGCGCGGGCGCGCACGCAGCGCGCCTGGATGGAGAAGGGCGTCAAGAACGCCCGCCGCAAGGCACCCGACAACGACAAGGTCGGCCGCAAATTCCGTACCGAGGCAACGGAAAAGCAGGCTTCGAAGGCCCGCCAGACCGACCGGATGATCGACCGGCTGGAGGTCGTCGAGGAACCCCGCAAGGAGTGGGAACTCCGCATGGAAATCGCGGCGGCGCCCCGCGCCGGTGCGGTCGTGGCGACGCTGCGGGGCGCGCTCGTGCGGCGCGGGGAGTTCACGCTCGGCCCGGTTGACCTGCAGATCGACTGGGCGGACAGGGTCGCGATCACCGGCCGGAACGGCGCCGGGAAATCGACGCTGCTGGCGGCGATGCTCGGCCGGGTACCGCTCGGCTCCGGCGCCGCCGCATTGGGGCCCGGGGTGGTGGTCGGCGAGGTCGACCAGGCGCGGCGGCTGTTCCTCGGCGATCTGCCGCTGGCGGAGGCATTCGCGCGTGCGGTCCCGGCACTCGCCGACGCGGACATCCGGACGCTGCTGGCGAAGTTCGGCCTCAGGGCGGCGCACGTCCTGCGCCCGGCCGCGACCCTTTCCCCTGGCGAACGGACGCGTGCCGCGCTGGCGTTGCTGCAGGCCAGGGGCGTCAACCTGCTGGTGCTCGACGAGCCGACCAACCACCTCGACCTGCCCGCGATCGAACAGCTCGAGTCCGCTTTGGACAGTTACCCCGGCACGCTGCTGCTGGTGACCCACGACCGCCGCATGCTCGACGCGGTGCAGGTCACCCGGCGCCTGGAAGTCGCCGGCGGCAAGGTCACCGAGGCCTGACGTCGTCGAGCCGGACGACTCCGTGGAGCAGTGCGAGTAACAGGTCGTCGAGCTGGTCGTGGCCCCGGTCCAGCCGGGTGGCGATGTCGTCGCAGGTGGCGAAGCTGGTGGTCGCGCCAACGACGACGGCCGCGGTGACCGCGTCGGACGGCGCGCGCAGGCAGCCGGCTTCGGCGAGCCGGGCGACGAACAGCGCGACCTGGTCGAAGCGCCACTGCTCGCGGTAGCTGACGACCTGATGGGCTTCCGGGTCCACCGCGGCGAGACTGACCAGGCGCCGGAGCAGGTCGGGATCCGTGCTCCAGAAGCGGCACAGCTCGGCGACCATCGCTTTGAACGCCGTGACCGGGTCGTCGAGTGCGGCCGCCGCCTGTATGGCGGGCACGAGCCCGGCGCGCTGGGCAAGGTCTTCGGCGACCGCGTCGAGCAGCCCCAGTTTGCTGCCGAACTGCCGGTAAATGGTCACCCTGGTCACGTCGGCGTCGGCGGCGACCTGCTCGAGGCTGAGGTTGCGATAGCCGACCGCGATCAGGTGCTGCCGGGCGGCCGCGAGGATTTTGTGCCTGGTGCGCTGGACGCCCTGCGCGCGCTTACCCTCTGCCACGGGATTTTATGATACAGCTTGTAACATCAACTGCGTGAAGGGGCGGTGTCCGGCTGTGCGCGATTACCCGGTGGCGTTGGTGACGGGTGGGAACAAGGGGCTGGGAAAGGAAACCGCGCGCCGGCTCGCCGCGCGCGGGGCCACGGTTGTCCTCGGCAGCCGCGATCTTGAACGTGGCAAGGCCGCCGCCCGCGAGCTCGGCGCGATTCCGGTAGGGCTCGACGTGACCGATGCCGGCGGCGTCGAGGAGGTCGCCCGGTGGCTGGGCACCGAGTACGGACGGCTGGATGTGCTGGTCAACAACGCGGGAACGGTCGTCGACGCGCTCGCCGAGCACACCACAGCCGCCCAGATGCGGCAGAACTACGAGGTCAACGTCTTCGGCGTGGTCACGATGATCCAGACCATGCTGCCCCTGCTGCGCGAATCCCCGGCGGCGCGCATCGTGAACGTCTCGAGCACCACCGCGTCGCTGTCGTTGACCAGCGGTGGCACCGATTTCGGTGGCGATGCCGGCCTGCGGATGGCCTACTCGTCCTCGAAGGCGGCGCTGAACATGCTCACGGTCCAGTACGCGAAGGCGTTCGGCAAGAACACCGCGCTGTCCCGGATCAAGATCAATTCGGTCACTCCTGGTTACACCGCGACGGATATGACCGGGCACCGGGGCACCCGCACGGTCGCCGAAGGTGCTCGCGTCATCGTCGATCTCGCCACGCTGCCCGACGACGGTCCGACCGGTGGCTTCTTCAACGACAACGGCGTTGTGCCGTGGTAGCACCGGCTCTCGCGACGAGCGCGTCGGTGATCTGCCGCTGCCGCATGTCTATGCTGGGCCCCTGCACTTCGCGATCGGCCAACGCGGGCCGTTCGCCACTATCCGGAGTGGACGCTGATGGTGCCTGACGCCGAACCGCAACCCGTGCTGACGCGGCTGACGGCCGCGGCGATCTTCCTGGTGGTCACCATCGACGACGGCGGCGAGGACATCGCGCGTGAGCTGCTCGCCGATGTCGGCGGGCTGACCCGATCGGTCGGGTTCCGCGCCCCGGACGGCGGGCTCGGCTGCGTGGCGGGGATCGGCGCGTCGGCCTACGAGCGGCTGTTCGCCGGGCCGCGCCCGGCGAGCCTGCATCCGTTCCGCGAGATCGAGGGCCCGGTGCACCGCGCGGTGGCCACGCCGGGTGACCTGCTGTTCCACATCCGCGCGGCCACCATGGATCTGTGTTTCGAGCTGGCGGACCAGCTCCTGGCACGGCTGGCCGGCGCGGCCACGGTCGTCGACGAGGTGCACGGTTTCCGTTACTTCGACCAGCGTGACCTGCTCGGTTTCGTCGACGGCACCGAGAACCCGACCGGCAGGGCGGCGTCCGCGGCCGTGTTCGTCGGGGACGAGGACCCGGAGTTCGAGGGCGGCAGCTACGTCGTCGTGCAGAAGTACCTGCACGACATGGCAGCCTGGAACGCGCTCGCCGTGGAGGAGCAGGAGCGGGTCGTCGGGCGCACGAAGCTGTCCGACATCGAGTTCCCCGACGAGACCAAACCGGCGAACTCGCACGTCGCCCTCACCACCATCGAGGACGAAAACGGCGAGGAGCGGCAGATCGTGCGCGACAACATGCCGTTCGCGCGACTGTCCACAGGGGAGCGTGGCACCTACTTCATCGGCTACGCGGCGGCGCCTTCGGTCATCGAGCAGATGCTGGAGAACATGTTCGTCGGCCGCCCGGCGGGCACCACGGACCGCATCCTGGACTTCTCCACGGCGGTCACCGGCTGCCTGTTCTTCGTGCCCAGCCAGGACTTCCTGGACGATCCGCCACCGCCTCCGACGGCCGACTCCTCGCTGCGCGTCGGCAGCCTCAAGGAACGGAGCACACTGTGAACAACCTGCATCGCGAACTCGCGCCGATCTCCACCGAGGCCTGGGAAGACCTCGAAGCGGAAGCGCGGCGCACCTTCACCGCGCATCTGGCCGGGCGCCGGGTGGTCGACCTCGCCGGTCCGGATGGCCCCGGGCTGGCGGCGGTGAGCACCGGGCACGGGCACGAGCTCGACACGCCCGAGCAGGGAGTTCGCGTGCGGCAGCGGGAAGCGGCCACGGTGGTGGAGCTGCGGGTGCCGTTCACCGTGAGCAGGCAGGCCGTCGACGACGTGGCGCGCGGCGCGAAGGACGCGGACTGGCAGCCGGTGAAGGACGCGGCGAAGAAGCTCGCGTTCACCGAAGACCGCATTATCGCCGACGGACTCGCCGCGGCCGGTATCGCCGGAATCCGGGCGGCGGCGCCACAAACGGTCGGGCGGCCGGACCACGCCACGGCCTACCCCACGGTCGTCGCGCAGGCGCTGAGCCTGCTGCGGCTGGCAGGCGTCGGCGGTGACTACGCGCTGCTGCTCCCGGCCGACGCCTACACCGCCCTCGACGAGACCACCGAGCGCGGCTACCCGATCCGCCAGCACGTCGAACGCGTCCTCGGCGAGGGCGGCCGCATCATCTGGGCGCCGGCGATGCCGTCCGGGATCCTGCTGTCCACCCGCGGCGGCGATTTCGAGCTGCACTTGGGCCAGGACACGTCGATCGGCTACACCTCGCACGACAGCACGAGCGTCGAACTGTACTTCGAGGAGTCGCTGACGTTCCTGGTGAACAGCCCGGAGGCCGCGGTCGCGTTCGAGGCCTGACGACTCCTTCGGCAGTCCTCAGACCCGCAGCCCGGCGACCAGCAGCCGCACCAGGTGGCGGGCGTCGTAGCGGGGGTTGTCACCCGCGCCCGCGCACAGGCCGCCGACGCCGCGCATGAGTTCGAACGCGTCCTGGCCGGGCTGGATTTCGCCGGAATCCGTTGCGGCGCCGAGCAATCGGGCACAGACGGGCTCGAGCCGTTCGAGGAAATAGGAGTGCAGCGGGTCGAAGCAGGGGTCGTCGGACTGGAGTACGGCGGCGAGGCCGAGCTTGGTGACCAGGAAGTCGACGAAGAGGTCGATCCACTGGGCCAATGCGGCGTGCGGGGTCGCGGCGGCGGCCAGCAAGGCGGGCCCGGCCTCGGCGAGGGCTTCGACCTGGTGCCGGTACACCGCGACGATGAGATCCGCCCGGGTGGGGAAGTGGCGGTAGATCGTGGCCGTGCCGACGCCGGCCTTGGCCGCGATGTCCCGGATCGGCGCTTCCACCCCGGACGCGACGAACACACTGGCCGCCGCGTCGAGCAGGGCCTCCTGGTTGCGCCGCGCGTCCGCCCGTCGAGGCCGGGCCGTTTTCCGGTCGCCGTCGTTCACCGCATCCTCGTCCTTGCTAACCGGGACAGTGTCCCATATGGTCAAACGGGACGGTGTCCCGCTTTCTTTCATGATGCCAGACAATCCTGCCGTACGTCGATGGAGCGCGAAACATGTCAACATTTCTGCTGGTACACGGTGCCTGGCACAGCGGCGAGTGCTGGGACCGGGTCGTTCCGTTGCTGGCCTCGGCCGGGCACCGGGTGCTCGCGCCGACGCTGACCGGCTACGGCGACAAGGTGCACCTGGCGGGCCCCGAGGTCGGGCTGAACACGCACGTCGACGACATCGTCGGGCTGATCAAGGCGGAAGACCTCGCCGACGTGGTGCTCGTCGGGCACAGCTACGCCGGGCTGGTCATCTCCTCGGTGGCCAACGACATCCCGGACCGGATCTCGGACCTGGTCTACCTCGACGCGATGGTCCCCGAGCACGGCGAAACCGCGGCCGACGTCATGCCCGTCAGCCGCGGCCTGATCGAGCTCGCCCTGAAGTCCGACAGCGGCTGGCGGGTTCCGCCGTTGCCCCGGCTGCCGCCGCCCGGTGGCCTGTTCGGGATCACCGACCCCGCCGATATCGCCTGGGTGCGGACGATGTTGTCCGACCAGCCGGTGCGCTGCCTGCAAGAACCGGTCCGGCTGGACAACCCCGCCGCGCGCGCGATCCCGCGGACCCACATCCACTGCACCGTCGGCAAACCCGAAGGCATGGCGCGTCGGCCGGTTCCCGCGATCCAGCCCAACGGCGAACCGGCACGGGTGTGGGAACTGCCGACCGGCCACGACTGCATGGTCACCATGCCCGGCGAGCTCGCCGAACTGCTGCTCAAGCTCCGCTGACGCGCCGGTCGCCCTGGGTCCCGTCGCTTATGCTGGTGCGCGAGGGGGTGGCATGACCGACGAAGAGCTCCTCATCGAGTTCGCGCTGACGCGGATGGACAACCCGGAACTCGACATGGAAGAGATCGCCGCGCTCGTCGTCCGCCGGGCCGGGCCCGAGCGGATGCTGCAGTTCGCGTCCCGCAACCTGGCCGCCCGTGGCGAACTGCGCGGGGCGATGTTCGGTTCCGCCGTCGAGCACGTGCTGCGCGTGGTTCTCACCCTGCGCGGCCCGGCGGACTAGCCACGGCCCGGCGCCGTCTCCGCGATGGGTCAGGCCGTGAGCCGCACCGTCACGGTGACGCCGCGCGCATCCCGGCGGGCGACGGCGTGGCCCTCGCTCGGCGCGCCGTCCAGGTCGAGCGTGAGCGGGCCGCCGTCGCCGGTGAAGTTGCGCCACCACGACTTCACGTCCGGCATGCGCACCCCGATCGTCACGGTGTCACCGCGGCGCCGATAGCCGACCGGGATTTGGAACGTCCGCCCCGAGCGCCGCCCCGTGTAGGTGACCACGATGAGGTGCTTCCGGACGAAGCGCCCGGCCAGACGGGACGAGCGCAGCGCCATGACGCCGGAGTTGAACCGCGCCACCGCTCGCTGCGTCCTCGTGCTCACGTTTCTCATGCCCTCGTCCCTGACCGTCCGCGATTCCGCGTCACGAGACGTCGCGTCGCCAATGTGACGGACTCACCCCGCGGGCGCGTTTGAACGCTACGCTGAACGCGAAGGCGTCCGCGTAGCCGACCTGCCGGGCCACGGCCGCGACGGCGTCGTCGGTGTCGCGCAGCAGATCCGCCGCCAGGCTCATCCGCCAGTCGGTGAGGTAGGCCAGTGGCGGACGGCCGACCAGATCGGTAAAGCGCGCCGCGTACGTGGCCCGTGACATCCCGGCCTCGACCGCCAGCTCCGCCACCGTCCAGCGGCGGGCCGGATCTTCGTGCAGCAGACGCAAAGTCTCGCCGATCGCGGGGTCCGACAGTGCCCGGTACCACGCGGGGACCTTCGCGCCGGGGCGGGCGCACCACGCCCGTAATGCCGACACCAGCAGGAAATCCAGCAGCCGGTGCAGCACGGCGTCCTGCCCGGGTTCGTCACGGGCGATCTCGGTGGCGAGCAGGTCCAGCGCGGGTTTGGTGCGGGGGCCCGCGGGCACCACGGCGACCGGCGCCAGCATCTCCAGCACGCGCTCGCCGGCGCAGCCGTGGAGCTCGCAGCCGCCGCGGAGCAGCGTTGTCGCGCCTGGCAGGCCGTCGCCGTAAGTGCGGGGCGCGAGGTTCGGATGCGGCGTTGCGCCGGGCGCGAGTTCTTTGCGCGTCCCACGGATGACGACCTGCGGCGGGGTGTCCGGCGCATCGGCGATCGTATGCGGCCCGGCGGTGACGAGCGCGATGTCGCCCGCGTCGAGCCGGGTCGTCTCGCCGCCGAGCCGGACGGCAGCCTGCCCGCCGAGCGTGGCCAGGATCGTGAGCGGCGGGGGATCGGCGAAGGTCAGCGACCACGGCGGCCGCCGGATCAGCTGCCGGGCAACGGTGTTGCCGGCGTGTGCCCGGTGCAGCAGATCGCTCAGCACGTCCACGGAAACTACGTTAGACGATCACAAAGCGATCTTCGACGTTTTCCCATGGATCGTCTGTGTGGAACGGGGTTGTCTGGGCGTTGTGCAGAACATTCTGATTCTCGGCGGTACCGGCAAGGTCGGCCGCCGTATCGCTCAGCGGCTGCAGACCGACGGCGTGCCCGCCCGCACGGCCACCCGCTCCGCGGGCGACCTCAGGCTCGATCTCGACGAGCCGGCGACGTGGCGTCCGGCGTTCGACGGTGTCACCGCGGCCTACCTCGTCGAACCGAATCTCCAGGCCAGTATGGAAAACCGGGAACGCATCCCGCACCTGGTGGCCGAAGCCGTCGCCGCCGGGGTGCGGCGGTTCGTGCTGTTGTCGGCTCCGCTCGCCGACGATCCGGGCCATCCGCTGCACGCCGCCGAACAAGCCGTGCGCGGTTGCGGCGCGGAGTGGACGATCCTGCGGCCGGACTGGTTCGCGCAGAACTTCAGCGAAGGCCCTTGGCTGCCGGGGATTCTCGCCGGGACGCTCGCCTTGCCGACGGGCCAGGGACGCACGCCGTTCGTGGACGCGGAGGACATCGCCGAAGTCGCCGCGACAGCGCTGACCGGGGACGGGCACAGCGGCCGGACCTACCACCTGACCGGCCCGCGCGCGATCGGCCTCGCGGAGGCGGTTGCGTTGATCGGCAAGGCGACCGGGCGGGCCGTCCGGTATATCGACGTCGATGCGGATGCCTTCGTGGAGCGGCAAATCTCGTGCGGCGTGCCGCCCGCGGTCGCGCGACTGCTGACCGGCTTGTTCGTGGCCATCCGCGACGGCCAGGCCACGACGCCCAGCGACGACGTGACTCGCGCGCTCGGCCGCCCGCCCCGGCGGTTCGAGGATTACGTCGCCGGGGCTGTGGACCGGTGGCGGGTATGAGCTTGTCAGTGCGCTCGCGAGTGGCTTTCTTCCAAGGACAATCCGCGTAACCGTCCTTCCACGATCGACCAGAACCGGGAGCAGCGCATCGGCTCGCTCGCCGGGCATTTCTTCCCGTGTTCGAGTGCGGTGCGGGCCACCTCGATGCGGTGCTGCTGCTCGGCGAGCTCGGCCAGTTTGCGATCGATCATCTCCTGGCGGCCGTCCCGCTCGCCCGCGACGAAACGCGCGAGCTCGGCCAGCGAAAAGCCGATCTCGCGGAAGCAGAGGATCAACCCGACGTCTCGGACCGCCGACGCCGCATAACGTCGCCGCCCCGCGGCGCGGCTCGCCGGCCGGACCAGGCCGAGCTCGTCGTAGTACCGCAGCGTGGTGGCCGGGACGCCGGTGCGGTCGGCCAGCTGACCGATCGAGAGCAACGCCGGGGCGCGTTCGGTGGCGGACATTGACTTCAAGTCTACTCGAAGTGCTTGGCTCGCCCCATGGACATCAAACAGCGGGCCGGCGGTCGCATCATGCGGTTTTGGGGACGGCACGGGGGCGTGGCCCAGTTCCACCGGCCGACCGGAGCGGTGGGGCACGTCGCCGGGTGGGTGATGGGCCGGCGTTCGTCGAACGTGGCGCGAAACCGTTGGGCGGCAAGGCTTCTTGACATTCAGCCGACCGAGCGCGTGCTCGAGCTCGGCTGCGGGCCCGGCGTGGCCATCGCCGCGCTGGCCACCCGGGGGACAGTGGTCGGTGTCGACCATTCGGCGGTGATGATCCGCCAGGCCGCCCGCCGCAACCGCGCCGCCATCCGGGCCGGACGGGTGCGCCTGATCCACGCGCCTGTCGCCGGGTTGTCCATCGGTGACGGGCCGTTCGACGCCGCGCTCGCGGTCAACACGGTTGGCATGTGGCCGGACCGGATCGCCCGCCTCCGCGAAATCGCCGGGTTGTTGCGGCCTGGCGGGCGCATCGCGCTGGTGTCGCAGCCCCGCTGTCCCGGCGCCACCGCGGCGACTTCGGCGGAGGCCGCCGCCGAACTGTCGGGGATGCTGACCGAAGCCGGGTTCGGGCGGCTCCGGACCGAAATGCTCGATCTGGATCCGCCGGTGGCTTGTGTGCTCGGGTACCTGCCCGACGTTGCGCACGACCCATCTCACGGTCTATCTTCAAGTTAGACCGTGACACGGGAGGAAGTATGGCGATCTACTCGATCTGGGAGTCCCGGTTCCCCGCCGCGCGGGCCGAGGAAGGGCGCGCGGTGACCGAGGCGATCTGGCGCGACATGCCGGGTTTCGAGGGCTACCTGAGTCACGAGTTGCTGGTCGACGCGGACGATCCCGGGCACCTGCTCGTGGTCAGCCAGTGGGAGAGCCGGGAGCACGCCGACGAGTCGCGCCGGCGATACGCCACGCATCCGAACGCCGTCACCGCGAACAATCTGGTCGCCGAGCCGCGGCGGCGCACGGTCGCGATCCGTGCCGGGAGCTGAGCCGGCGGCGCTGCTGCTGCTGGCCAACCTTGGCCGGCCGCGGCGGCCCGCCGGGATGGCCGTCGCGTTCAGCGAGCCGGTCCTGCCGGACTCCGGCACGGCCTCGGCCCAGCTCGGCCGGCCCGTCGACACGGCGGAGCTGGCCGAGCTCCGTCGGCTCCACCGGGCCGCAAACCTTGCCGCGGAAGCGATCCTCGCCGACGAGGACGTGGATCACCGGGCGCTCAACGCGCTCGCCGCGGGCAGCACTGCGCGCGTCGAGCTCGTGGTGACTGACGGCGTGATGCGGCGGCAGCTGATCTGGACGGACGCTTCGCCGGCCGCGGCGCTGGCCCGGCGCGTCGTCGAGGAGCTCGCCGGGCTCGAGCCCGCGCGGTTGCGCCGTTGTGCCCGCCCGGAGTGTGACCTGCTTTTCTACGACACCACGAGATCGCGCACGCGCCGTTGGCACGCCGAAGATCCCTGCGGCTGGCGGGAACGGCAGCGCGTCCACCGAAAGTCCACAGTGGACAGGACGTGAGCTAACCTACCAATCGTTTGACGAACGCGCGTCCTTGCTCAATGGTGGACATCACCGCCTTCGGCGACCCATCGCTGGCGAAATGGTTCTTCGAGTCGATGAAGGAGCTGAAGAAACTGGTGGGGTCGTGACCCCCAGGGCGGTGGCCGAGAAGTACTTCGAGGCCCTCAATTCCGAGCGGCACTCCGTTGTCGGGGGGCCGGCGGCGCTGGCGTATTTCCCGGCTCTGCTGGCGAATTACGCCGCGCACGAAGACCGGGTGACACGGTGGATCGAGTCCGCGGCGGCGGTCACCACGGAGATCGACTTCACCGGCCGGCTGCGTGACGGCCGTCCGGTCGCCTTCAGCGCGCTCGATGTGTTCGACCTGCGTGACGGCGTGATCGCGAAGGTCACCACCTGGTACGACACCCACGACCTCCGCCGCCAACTCCGTCGCCCGGCAGGGCTGCATCACTCCGGCATTGGCGTGGCGGACCTGGATCGGGCCACCGAGTTCTACCGCGCGTTGGGCGCAAAGCCGCTCACCGCACCATTCACGCTCGGCGCCAAGGCGGCTGCGGTTTCCATGACCACGGACGCCGCGGTGCGCGTCGCGCTGCTCGCTTTTCCGGACGGCAACGGCGTCGAGCTGTTCGAGTTCGGGCCAGGGGTGCCGGAATGGTGTGTGCCACCGGATCCCGCCGCCCGTCTGCCGCACCTCGGTATCCGCGTCGCGGATGTCGACGCCGCGCTCGCCCGTGCCGAAGCGGCCGGCGGGACGCGGCTCTGGGGGAAGCCCGGGTTTTTCGGGCCGGTGCGGGTGGTCTACCTCAGCGACCCGGACGGCACCGTGCTGGAGCTGCTCGACGGATCGCTCGGCGCGATCGCCGGCGTGGTCCGCGACCGACAACGCGGGTATCGCCGGTGGACATGCTGGACGTCAACCTCACCGGGGTGTGACACACTCCGCGTCGGGCTGAGGTTCGCCCGTCTGGTAAGGAGTTTCATGGAGAACGAGCTACTCAACGGTGATGTGGTCCGGCTCGACGCGGCGGCCCGGCCGTGACCGGGGCGAGGCTGGCGGGCCGGATAGCGCTGGTCACCGGCGGTTCGCGGGGTGTCGGCCGCGCGGTGGCGAAGCGGTTGGCGGCCGAAGGGGCCGCGGTCGCGGTCAACTACCGGCGGGACGCCGCCGCGGCTGACGAGGTCGTGAAGGCGATCGAGGCGGAGGGCGGAACAGCGCGCGCGTACGCCGCGTCGGTCGACGATCCCGCCGCGACCGCTGAGCTGGTCGAGCGGGTGCACGCCGATCTCGGCCCGATCGACCTGCTCGTCAGCAATGCGGGCACGGCAAGCCGTGGCACAGCGGTCGCGGACACCGTGCCCGAGGAGTACCTGCGGTTGTTGCGGGTGCACACACTGGGCCCGCTGGCGCTGATCCGGGCGGCCCTGCCCGGGATGCGAGCCGCCGGGCGCGCCGACGTGATCGTGATCTCGAGTGCCATTGTGGACGCCGCACCGAGTGGCGGGGCGGCCTACACGATGGCGAAGGCGGCGATGGAAGCCGCCGCGCGCACGCTGGCCCACGAGGAGCGGGCGCACGGCGTGCGGGTGAACGTGGTCGCGCCCGGGCTGGTCGCCACCGAGATGGGGGAGCGGCTGGTGGCCGCGTCCGTTGGCGGGGCGATAGCCGAACTCGACGCCTCGTACCCGTTCGGCCGGGTGGCGCGCCCCGGGGATGTCGCCGGGGTCGTCGCCTTTCTGGCCTCCGCCGACGCCGACTACCTGACCGCGCAACGCATTCTGGTCGACGGCGGCGGGCCGGACGTCCCGATCGTCAGCGGAGGGTGAGCAGCGGCGCGCCTGCCGAGACGGGTGCGCCGGGTTGCACGAGCACACCGGTCACGGTGCCGCAAGGGCAAGGCCGAAGGGCTGATCCGCGACGAGATCGACCCGAAGCTGGCTTCGCTGTCGATCCTGGGCTCGGTCAACTGGGTCCACCGCTGGTTCCGGCCCGATGGGGAGTTCACCCCCACCCAGATCGGCGAGCATTTCGCCGGAATGACCCTGCACAGCCTCGCCGCCGATCCCGCGGCCGCGAAGCCCGCCAAGCGCCCGGCCGCCAAGTCCCGGTAGCCGCGTTCACTCGCTGACGCGCCCTCGGCACACGCTGGACACAGCCGCGCCCGCGCGAGCAGGCCCTCGATCAGCGGAAGGCCGGTGGGGCCGGTGCCGCCCACCACCAGGATCTCGCGCACAGCGTCCGCTCCTCCCGGGTTTCCACGCCGGTAAGGAGGTTCGCCACCGCCGGCGGGACTGTCAAACGCTCGGTTGGTAGAGAGAAAGTGGGACCGGGCCCGGCCGGAAACCCCTGACTCTCCATTGTGGACGGCGTCCTCCGTGCGGTGTTCGTCACCGCGAGCTGGTGACCGCCGCGCCCAAGCATCTCGCCTCCGGCGTCGGCACCGCACTCGTCAGCAACGACGACCTGCGCGAGACGCCGGGCCGCCTCAGGTTCCGCTCCTTGCGCCGCCACGCAAACCACTTTCAAGACACTCCCGCAGCAGGAACGGCGTGGCCAGGAGCAGCAGCCCGGCGAGCGCGAGAGCCGCGCGCGGGCCGGTGAGTTCGGCGAGCAGGCCCCACAGCACCGTGACCACGGCGATGGTGGCGCTGCTGGTGACCGACCAGGCGGTGAGCACCCTCGCCTGGCGGGCGGGGTCGGTGCTGGTGAGCCGGTGCGTGGCGAGAACGGGATTGAAGAGGCTGATGCAGAGGATCAGCCCCAGCTCGGTGCCCATCACGATCAGGAGCCCGGGCAGGCCCGGCTGGATGAACGCGAGCCCGATCGGCCAGCACGCGCGGAGCACGCCGAAGACGCGCAGCACTTTTCGTTCGCCGTAGCGGGCGGCGACGCGGCGGGCGAGCCGCGAACCGATCAGCCCGCCGAGACACGGCACGGCGAACGCCAGCCCGTACTGCCAGACCGGGAACCCCAGGCGGGAGAGCATCAGCACCGACAGCAACGGCTCCCCGGCCATGAGCAGCGCGTTGACCAGGACCGTGTTGAAGAACAATCGGCGCAACGTCTGGTGGCCGAGGATGTAGCGCCAGCCCTCGGCGACGTCGCTCCATCGGCGCTGGGTCTTGCTCGGGTCCGGCGCCTGCTCGGGTTCCCTGATCGCGGTGATGCCGAGCGCCGAGAGGAGGTAGCTCAGCGCGTCGGCGATGACGGTGACGACCGGCCCCAGCAGCCCGATGGCGGCGCCGCCCAGCGGTGGCCCGACGACCGTGGCCGACCAGGTGGTGGACTCGAACCGGCTGGAGGCCACCAGCAGCCCGTCGGCGGGGACGAGGGTTTTGAGGTAAGTGCCACTGGCGGCGGCGAACGCGATCTTCGCCGCCGCGGCGACGACGGAAACCACCAGTAGCTGCGTGAAGGACAACACCCTCAGGCAGTAGGCGAACGGCACGGAGGCCAAGGCCGCGAAGCGGACCAGGTCCATCGCGATCATGACCGGCCGCTTGGCGCGGAACTCCATCCACGGCCCGAGCGGGACGGCCAGCAGCGCCCCGATCGCGAGCCCGGCCGACGACAGCGCGGCCACCTCCACCGAGCCGGCGCGCAGGACCTCGATGGCGATGACCGAGAAGGCGCCGAAGCCGAGCCCGGTCCCGTAGGCGCTGACCGCGTAAGCGGCCCACAACCACCCGAACGACCGGCCGAGGCGCGCTCTCCGCCACATGTGCTGTTCTCCCTTCGTGGACAACCCGTTGTCGTCAGGGAGATCGAAGCGGGCCGTCCGGCCCCGGCACCAACAACGGATCCGACGGCGTGTCACAACTTTCCGTTGTGGGCGTACCTTTTCCCGGTGGATCTCGATGCGGTTCGTACCTTCGTCGCGGTTGCCGAGACCGGTCAGTTCCAGGCCGCGGCCGACGACCTGGCGATCACCCAACAGGCCGCGTCGAAGCGGGTGGCCGCCCTGGAACGGGAGCTGGGCGTGCGGCTTTTCGCCCGGGCCGCACGGGGCGCCCGGCTCACCGTCGACGGGCAGGCGCTGCTGCCCCACGCACGCGAACTTCTCCGCGCGGCCGAACGCGCCACGGCCGCCGTGACGCCCGGACGCCGCGCCCTGCGGGTCGACGTCCTCGGCCGCCGGATCGCGCCGTCGAACCTGCTTTACGCCTTCTACCGGCAATACCCGGGCATCGAACTCGATGTCGTCACCCTCGCCAACGTCGACGCCCCGTCGGCGATGGACGAGATCAGCGCCGGTGTCCTCGACGCGACCTTCCGCTCGCTGCGAGCCTCCGCCGGCGAAGTCCCGGGCGGGCTCCGGGCCGCGCGCGTCATCGACGACCGGCACGAGATCCTCGTCGGCCCAGGACATCCGCTGGCGAACGCCAAAACGGTGACACTGGCCGAACTCGCCGAGCACCCGATCTGGATGCCCGGCATGACCGACGCCGAGCCGATCGGCTACTACGAGGACCTGGCGAACGCTTTCGGTCTCACCATCGACACCATCGGGCCGAGCTTCGGCGTCGAAATGCTCTTCGCCGAACTCGCCGACTCGACCCGGCTCGCCACCTTCGCCTGCGAAGGCTCGCGGTACATCTGGCCGGAAAGCTACGACCTCCGCCGGATCCCGGTCGTCGACCCGGCCCCGGTCTACCCGCTGTCGGTGATCTGGCGGGCGGACAACCGGCATCCCGTGCTCGCGAACTTCGTGGACTATCTGCGGGCCCGGTACCAGGCGACGGCGGGCGGGCAGGTGTGGGTGCCGGAGTGGGCCCGCTGAGGCTCAGAGCTTCACGACGTCCACGGCCGTCCGGTTCCGCAGCTCCTCGACGAGCTTCTCCGGCGCGCCCGAATCGATGACCAGCTGGTGGTAGTCGGTCACCGGGGCCAGCCGGTGCAACGCGGTGCGCGGCATCTTGCTCGAATCCATCAGCAGCACCCGCTTGCCCGCGCTGGCCAGCATCGCGCGCTTGACCATCACGATGTCCGGCTCCTGGTGGAAGGTCATCTCCGCGTTCATCGCCGACGTGGACACGAAAGTCGCGTCCACGGTCAGCCGCTCGACGGCTTCCAGGCAGGGCATGCCGAGGTAGGAATCGTGCGTGGGGGAGTAGTCTCCGCCGATGCAGATCAGCCGCAGGTCGTCGACGTTCTTCAGCGCTTCGATCGTGCGCGGGTAGTTCGTCGCCACGGTGAGCGGGGTGGCCGCGGGCAGCAGTTTGGCCAGTTCCAGCGCGCTGCTCGAGTCGTCGAGCAGGATGGACATGCCCGGTTCGACGTGGGTCAGCGCCTGTCGCGCGATCGCCGCCTTGGCCTCGACGTGCGCGTTGAGGCGGTATTCGGCGTTGCTCTCGAACACGGTCGACGGGAGCGCGGACACCCCGCCGCGGAACTTGCGCAGCAGCCCGCGGCGGGCGAGCTCGTCCACGTCACGGTGCACCGTCATCACACTGACCCCGGTCAGCTCGGCCAGCTCCGCCGCGGACGCGGAGCCCTTGCCGATCACGTAGTCGGCGATCCGCTGCTGCCGGATGGTGCGCGACCGGGCGCTGCCGCTGGCTGTCTGTCCCACCTGCACAGATTACTGATCCGGCGGTAGTGAACGGCACAGGCAGGCGGCCACGTCAGCAACACTCGTCGCCACGCCAGGCTTCGCGGCCTTCCCGCACGGCCACGGCCGCGATCACGAGCGCGACGAGCGGATCGGCCCAGTACCAGCCGAACAAACTGTTGAGCAGCAAGCCCACGAGCAGCACCCCGGACAGATAGGTGCACAGTAGCGTCTGCTTCGAGTCAGCCACGGCGCTGGCGGAGCCGAGCTGCCGGCCCGCACGGCGCTGGGCGTAGGACAAGACCGGCATGACGAGCAGGGAAACCGCGGCCAGCACGATGCCGGCGGTCGAGTGGCCGGCGGGCGTACCACCGGCGAGTGACCAGATCGCTTCCACCGCGACGTAAACCGCCAGCGCGAAGAACGACACCGCGATGATTTTCAGCGCCGTGCGTTCCCGCGCTTCCGGCTCGCTGCCGGAGAACTGCCACGCGACCGCGGCGGCCGAGGCGACCTCGATCACCGAGTCCAGCCCGAACCCGATCAGCGCGGTGGACGAGGCGGAAGAACCGGCCGTGATCGCGACGACGGCTTCCACGACGTTGTAGGTGATCGTCGCCGCGACGAGCAGGCGCACCCGCCGGGAAAGCCGCGATTCGCGGCTGGTCACCGGGCCACCTCGTCGAGACAGGGCTCAGCGGTATCGACCGCGAGCACGACCTTGGCCAGCTCGTCGAGCGCCTTGGCCAGGTGCGGGTCGGCGAGCGCGTAATGCACCTGCCGGCCCTGGTAGGTCGCGACGACCAGCCCGCAGCCGCGCAGGCAGGCCAGGTGATTGGACACTGTGGACCGTGACAGGCCCAGCTCGTCGGCCAGCGCGCTGGGGTAGCGGGTGCCGTCCAGCAGCGCGACGAGAATCCGGCAGCGGGTCGGGTCGGCGAGCGCCCGCCCGAGCCGGGCCAGGGCGTCGCCGCGCGTCTCACACTTCAGCACGGGTACGACAGTACAGCGAAGGCTGAACTGTTGGAAGTGTTCCGAGGACACCTTTTTTCCTTGCGCGTATTGGTATTTCGTGGCCTGTGCGCCACGCCGGTAGCTTCGGATCCATGGAATGGAATCCGCGGTCGGCCGAAGAACTCGTGGCAGCGTTGCGTGCCCGCGCGGTGACCTCGGCGGAGCTGACCGAAGAAGCGATCGCCCGGATCGAGCGGGACGACAAGGCGATCAACGCGATCTGCGTACCGGACTTCGACCGGGCGCGGGCAGCCGCGCTCCGTGCCGATCGGGCGCGTGCCCGCGGCGAGGATCAGCCGCTGCTTGGGATTCCGGTGACAGTCAAGGAGTCCTACGACATCGCCGGGCTGCCGACGACGTGGGGGCTGCCGCAGTACCGCAACCATGTGCCGGCCGAGGACGCGGTACAGGTGTCGCGGCTGAAGGCCGCCGGTGCGGTGGTGCTCGGCAAGACCAATGTGCCCCCGGGCTTGCAAGACATCCAGACCTTCAACGAGATCTACGGCACCACCGGCAATCCGTGGGATCACGACCGCACCCCGGGCGGCTCCTCCGGCGGTTCGGCGGCGGCGCTGGCGGCCGGGTTCGGTGCGCTGTCCCTCGGTTCCGACATCGCCGGGTCGTTGCGCACCCCCGCGCATTTCTGCGGGGTCTACGCGCACAAGCCGACACTCGGGCTGGCGGCGAACCGCGGGATGGTCTCGCCCGCCGCGCCGGCCCTGCCGGTCGATCTCGACCTCGCCGTCGTCGGTCCGATGGCGCGCACCGCCCGTGACCTCACGCTCCTGCTCGACGTCATGGCCGGGCCGGATCCGTTGACGCGCGGCGTGGCGTATCGATTGCGGCTCCCGCCCGCGCGCCACGAGCGGCTCCGCGATTTCCGGGTCCTGATCCTGGAAGAGCATCCGCTCATTCCGACCGGGGCCGCCGTGCGGGCGGGCGTGAACCGGGTGGCCGGCGCGCTCGTCGAGGAGGGCGCCCGCGTCGAACGGCACAGTCCGTTGCTGCCCGACCTGGCCGAAGCCGGAACGCTCTACACGCAGTTGCTGTTTTCCGGCGCCTCTGCGGGCCTTCCTGCCGAAGCTTACGAGCAAGTGTGCACCGACGCCGCCGGACTGAGCGCGGACGACGGGAGCCTCGGCGCGGTGCGGCTGCGCAGTATTCTGCTCAGCCACCGCGACTGGCTCGCGGCGGACAGCCGCCGCGAACTCCACCGCCACGGCTGGCGGCAGCTGTTCGCCGAGTTCGATGCCGTGGTCGCGCCGGTCACGCCGACTCCCGCGTTCCCGCATGACCACAATCCGGAGGGGATGGAACGCCGGATCGACATCGACGGCGTCCGGTACCCGTACTTCGACCAGCTCGTCTGGGCCGGCCTGGCCACCATGCCCGGCCTGCCCGCCACGGCGATTCCGGCGGGCCGCTCGCCGGAGGGCCTGCCGGTGGGAGTGCAGCTCCTCGGCCCGATGTTCGAGGACCGCACCCCGCTGCGGCTGGCCGAACTGCTCGAAGAGAAGATCGGCGGCTTCCAGGCGCCGCAGGGCCCAGTGGTCAGGAACTGAGGGCCGTCGCCGCCGCATTGCGGATGTGGTCACGCCAGAGCGCACTCGCGCCGTCGGCGTCCCGCTCCGCGATGCGGGCGACCACCTCGTCGATCTCGGCGATACTGGACTGCGGCCTGCCCTGGTGCCGGAGCGACCGCGCGCGCAGCTGGGCCAGCCGCCCGTGCAGCAGGCTCGCCTGCGCGTGCAGGATTTCGTTGCCCGCGCCCGAATACAGCACGTCGTAGAACTTGTTCTTGGTGCTGAGCATCCGGGCGACGCGGCCGGATTCGTGTGCTGCCTTGAGCTTCGCGTGCGCGTCCCGCAGGCGGGCCACCATCTCGTCGGTGGCCCGCTCGACGAACAACCGGACGGCGAAGCATTCCAGCGCTTCGCGCACCTCGTAGATCGCACGGGCCTCATCGTCGCTCAGCCGCGCGACGGTGGGGCCCTTGTGCGGCGGGATGACCAGGAAGCCCTCCGCCTCGAGCTGGCGGCAGGCCTCGCGGATCGTGTTGCGCGAAACGTCCAGCTGCTCGCACAGTTCGCGCTCGACGAGCCGCTGGCCGGGTTTGAGCGCGCCGTTGATGATCTCGGCCCGGATGGCCTCGGCCGCCTGCGTCCGGACCGTCGCGGCGGCAGCAATCGCCTTCACGGAACCAGCCTAGTGATTGCCCCATTGTAGGTCAAACCAAGATTGACGAAAAACGATCTAATAGTCATATAACAGCAGGTCACAGCGTTGTAGTTGACCGATTGTGGGACAATCGCTTAGCCTCGGTGGCGTCACCGACGACTCGAAAGGCGCATCAATGTCCCAGTCGCTGCCCGACACCTCCGCCGAGGGTGTCACCCGCTACGGCCTCTTCATCGGTAACCAGCAGCTCGCCCCGATCGAGGGCGAGTACCTCGACGTCATGAACCCCGCGACCGGCGCGGTCTGGGCCCAGGTGCCGAACGCGTCGGCGAAGGACGTCGACACCGCCGTGGAAAGCGCCCGCCGCGCGTTCGAGGAAGGTGACTGGCCGGGCTACCGCGCCGCCGACCGGGCGAAGTTCCTGATCCGGTTCGGTCAGGCGATCGCCGACAACGCCGAGGAAATCGCCCAGCTGCAGGTCAACGAGAACGGCAAGCTGATCCGCGAGATGGTCGGGCAGGCCAAGCTCATGCCCGAGTACTTCAACTACTACGCCGGGCTCGCGCAGATGCCCGGCGGCAGCACGAATCCCTTGCACGTCAAGCAGATGCTGAACTACACCGTACGCGAACCGCTCGGCGTGGTCGCCGCGATCACCCCGTGGAACTCGCCGCTGCTGCTGCTGGTGTGGAAGCTCGGCCCGGCGCTGGCCGCGGGCAACACGGTGATCGCGAAGCCATCCGAGGTCACCCCGGTGTCGGCGATCAGGTTCGCCGAGCTCGCCGCCGAGGCCGGCCTCCCGCCGGGCGTGTTCAACGTCGTCACCGGGCTGGGCAGCCCGTCGGGCACCGCGCTGACCGGCCACCCCGGGGTGGACAAGATCGCGTTCACCGGCTCGACCGCCACCGGGCAGGCCATCGCCGCGCAGGCCGGCCGCACGCTCAAGCGGGTTTCCCTTGAGCTGGGCGGGAAATCCCCGAACGTCGTCTTCGACGACGCGGATCTGACCAGCGCCGTCAACGGCCTCGTCGCCGGCATTTTCGGCGCCAGCGGGCAGACCTGTATGGCCGGCTCCCGGATCCTGGTGCAGGACACCATCTACGACGAGGTCGTGGCCGAGCTCGGGCGCCGCGCCGAGGCGATCAAGGTCGGCGACCCGCAGAACCCCGCCAGCGAGATGGGCACCGTCGCGTGCCGCCCGCAGTACGAGAAGGTGCTGTCCTACATCGACGTCGCCAAGGCCGACGGGGCGCGGCTGGTGGCGGGCGGCGCCGCGGCGCCGGTCGACGGGTTCCCGGACGGGCTGTTCGTCCGGCCCACCGTGTTCGCCGATGTCACGAACGACATGCGTATCGCGCAGGAAGAGGTCTTCGGGCCGATCGCCTCGGTGATCCGGTTCCACGACGAGGACGAGGCCGTGCGCATCGCCAACGACACCCAGTTCGGGCTCGCCGCCGGCGTGTGGACCGGCAACGTGCAGCGGGCGCACCGGGTCGCGGAGCGGCTGCGCGCCGGCACGGTGTGGATCAACAACTACCGCAAGACCTCCTACGCCACCCCGTTCGGCGGCTACAAGCAAAGCGGCCTCGGCCGGGAGAACGGCGCCGACGCCCTGCGTGAGTACACCGAGGAGAAAAGCGTCTGGGTCGACACCGGCCAGGGCGTCAAGGACCCGTTCAACCCGCGCGCCTGAGGAGCAGCACATGTCTGAATCGGCATCGTCGCCGAACCCGGTCGTGGTGATCGGCGCGGGCATCGCGGGCCTCTCGGCCGCCGTTTCGGCGGCCGAACAGGGCGCGCCCGTGGTACTGGTGGATCGTGCGGGTCCGCTGGAAGCGGGCGGCAACACCAGGTGGACCTCGGCCTACTTCCGGCTGGACGACGTCTACGAACCCGGAGAGTCCTTTGTGGACGAAGTGGTCGGATTCTCCGGCGGCCGCACCCCGGCCTGGTATTTCGAGGAGCTGGTCGAGCGCCTGCCCGAGACCATGGAGTGGATCCAGGGCCACGGGGCGCGGTTCCGGCGCCTGCCCACCTACTTCATCAACAGCAACCGGCCCCGGCTCCAGCCCCACGGCGGTGGCGAGGCGCTGCTTTCGGCGCTGCGCCCGGTGGCGGAGAAGCTCGGCGTGGAGTTCCGCTACCACTGCACGGCACAGCGCCTGATGACCGAAGACGGGCGGGTGACCGGGGTCGAGGTCAGCGGCCCCGAGGGCGAGCAGGTGCTGCGCGCCCGTGCGGTGATCATCGCTTCCGGCGGGTTCGAAGGCGACCAGGCGGCGCTCGGCGAGGCGCTGCCGGGCGACGTCACGAACCTCATCCCGATCGCGCCCGGGGTCACGTTCAACAAGGGCGAGGGCATCCGGATGGCGCTGGAGATCGGCGCGCGGCGGGGCGGGCAGTGGGACAGCTTCCACGCCGAGCCCGTCGACCCGCGCGCGGAGAATCCCGAGGCGCTGGTGATGGTCTTCCCGTACGGGATCCTCGTCAACAAGCACGGGGAAAGGTTCATCGACGAAGGCCGCGGCACGGTCGACGAGACCTACGAGAGCACCGCGCGGGCGGTGTGGGCGCAGCCGGGCGGCGTTGCCTACTTCATCACCGACCGCAAGTTCGAGCGGGTCGCCGATCGCGAGCGCGGCCTGCTGACGGGCCGGAAACCGGTCTCGGCAGACACCATCGAGGAACTGGCGGCGGCGCTGGAGCTGCCCGCCGACCGGCTCGCCGAGACGGTCGGCGCCTACAACAAGTCCGTTGCGGACGGTGAGTTCGACTGGCGCCGCCCCGACGGCAAGGGCACCGAGGGGATCGAACCGCCCAAGAGCAACTGGGCGCTGACCGTCGACGAGGCGCCGCTGCTGGCGTACCCGGTGGCTTGCGCGATCGTGTTCACCTTCGGTGGCCTGGAAACCGACGCGGGCG
The DNA here is from genome assembly GCF_035546795.1 of Amycolatopsis sp. Lineage (GTDB taxonomy): Bacteria > Actinomycetota > Actinomycetes > Mycobacteriales > Pseudonocardiaceae > Amycolatopsis_E. The sequence goes on along the minus strand of NZ_DASZWC010000071.1, from coordinate 156,001 downwards.
CCCGGGTCGTCGACGAGGACGGCGCGGCGATTCCCGGCCTATACGCGGCCGGTGAGTGCACCGGCATCTACCACGACAAGTATCCCGGCGGCACGTCCGTGTTGCGGGGCATGGTGTTCGGGCGGGTGGCGGGCCAAGCCGCCGCCACCGCCTGAGCCTTTCCTGGAGGACCCATGACGGCTCCCATCTCCGTGCCGGCGCAGGCGGCGACCGGCAAGGCACCCGGTAAGTTCCGGACGTTGTTCGGGGCGGGTATCGGCAACACGCTCGAGTGGTACGACTGGAGCGTCTACGCGATCTTCGCCCCCTTCTTCGCCAAGCAGTTCTTCGTCGGTGGCAACGCCACCAGCGCGCTACTGTCCACTTTGGCCGTGTTCGCGGTCGGTTTCCTGATGCGCCCCTTGGGCGGGTTCTTCTTCGGCTGGCTCGCCGACCGCCGTGGCCGCCGGTTTTCGCTCACCACCTCGATGGTCACCATGGCCGCGGGCAGCATCATCATCGGCATCGCGCCGACGCACTCCACGGTCGGCGTCGGCGCGGCGGTGATCCTGTTGCTGGCGCGGCTGTTGCAGGGCCTGGCGCACGGCGGGGAGATCGCCGCGTCGTACACCTATGTCGCCGAGATCGCCCCGACCGCGCGCCGGGGCCTGTGGTCGACGAGCCTGTACATCTCGGTCACCGCCGGGATCGTGCTCGCGTCGCTGATCGGCGCGGCCGGGTCCAGCCTGTTCGGCGAGCAGGCGTTGCGGGACTGGGCGTGGCGGGTCCCGTTCCTGATCGGCGGCGCGCTCGGGCTCGTGGGTCTCTATCTGCGGCGCTCACTGAAGGAAACCGAGGCCTACACCGAAGGGGCGAGTACCCGCAGCACGCGTGAACTGTTGCGTGCCTTGGCGCGCAACAAGAAGAGCCTCGCCCGGATCCTCGGGCTCACCGCGGGTGTCACGGTGGTCTACTACATCTGGGCCGTCGGTATTTCCGGGTTCGCCATCGACGCCAAGGGCGTGGACGCCACCGCCGGGCTGTGGGCCACCGTGGCGGCGAACGTGTTCTTCATGATCACGTTGCCGTTGTGGGGCAAGCTGTCCGACCGGTTCGGCCGCAAGCCGGTCTTCATCGCCTACGGGATCTCGTTCCTGGCGCTGTCGTTCCCGCTGATGGCGTTGCTCAACGGTTCGGCGGTGCGGCTGGGCGTGCTGATGGGGGTCGCGCTGTTCTTCCTCGGCGCGTTCGTCGGCATCATGCCCGCCTACTTCGCGGAACTGTTCCCCACCGAGGTACGCGCTTCCGGCGTCGGCGTCCCGTATTCGGTGATGGTCGCGATCTTCGGCGGCACCGCGCCGTACGTGCTGACGTGGTTGCACACGCATCAGCTGGACTGGCTGTTCTCCGCGTACCTCGTCGTGCTGGTCGCGATCGGGCTGATCACCACTTTGCTCACCCCCGAGACCAAGGGCAGGCCACTGACGTGAAACCGCTGTCGAGCCGCGCGACCGCACTGCGCCCCTCGCCGACCCTCTCGCTGAACGCCCAGCTGAGCGCCCGCAAGGAAGCGGGGGAGGAGGTGCTCAACCTCTCCGTCGGCGAGCCGGACTTCCCGATGCCCGAGCTGGCTCGGGAGTACGCGCTGAAGGCCATCGGCGAAGGGCGCAACCGCTACACCGACGTCGCCGGTGTGCTCGAACTGCGGGAACGCGTCCGGCGCAAGCTCGCCGAGGACAACGGCCTGCACTACGAGCCCGGCGACATCGTGGTGGCCAACGGCGCGAAACACGCTCTCTGCAACGCTTTCCTGGCCTTGTGCGAGGAAGGCGACGAGGTGGTGATTCCCGCGCCGTACTGGGTCACCTATCCCGAGCAGGTGCGGCTGACCGGCGCCGCACCGGTCGTCGTGCCGGCCGGGGAAGGGCTCAAGCTGACCGCGGCACAGCTGTCCGCCGCGGTCACCCCGCGGACGAAGGCGGTCGTGCTCAACAGCCCCGGCAACCCGACCGGGGCCACCTACACCCTGGCCGAACTGGAAGCGCTCGCCGAGGTGGTGCTGCGGCACGACCTGTTCGTGGTCGAGGATCTGATCTACGAGTACTTCCACTACGGCGAGGGCGCGGTGCCGAGTATCGCCGCGCTCGGGCCGGAGCTGCAGGACCGCACGATCGTCGTCAACGGGGTGTCCAAAAGCTGTGCGATGACCGGCTGGCGGGTGGGCTACACCGCCGCGCCGGCCGGGATCGCCGGGCTCATCCGGCGGGTGCAGGGGCAGTCCACCTCGAACGTCTCCGTCGTGGCCCAGTACGCCGCCATCGGCGCGATGAACGACGTGCCGTGGGCAGCGATCGGCTCCTACCGCGCGCGGCGCGACGTCGCGCACCAACGTCTTTCGGCGATCAGCGGCGTGCGCTGCGAACTGCCGACGGGCGCGTTCTACCTGTTCCCGGACATCTCGGCGGTACTGGGCGAGCGACAGTCCACTTCGGACGAATTCTGCGCGCGGCTGCTCGCCGGGACCGGGGTCGGGCTCGTGCCCGGCACCGGTTTCGGGGCGCCGGGCCATGTCCGGCTCAGCTACGCCGTGGCCACCCCGATGCTGGAGACGGCGCTCGACCGGCTCGCGGAGTTCATCGGGACGCGGTGATGGCGTGCAGATCCGCCGCGCTCGCCTGGAGCACCTCGGCGAAATCGGCTCGTTCGTCGGCCAGGCACCGGGCGGCGGTCAACCGGAGCACGGCCGAGCCGACGTCGGTGGCGAGGCGGGCCAGCTGTGGTTCGCAGCCGCGGCGGACCAGTGCGGCGGTGATGGCCCCGGACAGCGACGCCAGCTTGATCAGCTCACGTTCCTGTAATGGTGGATTGGCCGCGATGACCGCCGACCGTTCCAGCAGGAACTCGCGCGGCCGCACCACCTCCGGCACGGCTGTGAACGCGGCCAGCAGCGTGGGCAGCGGGTCCAGCTCCGGGGGAGCGGCGTCGATCCGGGAGACGATCAGCTGTTCCAGTTCCTCGCCGCCGCCGAACAGCACCTCGCGTTTGTCGGCGAACCACCGGTAGAACGACCGCTCGGTGAGGTTCGCCCGCTGCGCGATCTGCGCGACCGTCGTGCGGTCGTAGCCCTGCTCGGTGAACAGGTCCAGCGCCGCCCGTTCGAGCCTGCCGCGTGCGTTGCCCTCCCACCGTGCCATGCGCCCAGGATAGCGACAGCAGATGCTGTCATCACTCTGCTATCGTGGACTTATGACAGCAGATGCTGTCATCACCTCATGGGAGACTTCATGCGCGCTCTTCGGTTCCACGAGTACGGTGCACCGCTCGACGTTCTGCGGATCGAGGACATCGAACCGCCTGCGCCCGGGCCGGGTCAGGTTCGCGTCACGGTCCAGGCATGCGGGCTGAACCCGGCAGACTGGGCGCTTTGTGGCGGCCTGTTCGCCGGCGACCTGCCGCGCGGGATCGGGCTCGAAGTGTCCGGCACCGTCGACGCGGTCGGCGATGGCGTCACCGGCGTCGAGATCGGTGCCGCGGTATTCGGACCCGCGCCGTTCCAGGGCCCGGCCGCCGGCGCGTCCGAGCAGGCTCTGCTCGACGACTGGTTCCCGCGCCCGCCGGGCCTTGGTGCCGTCGCCGCCGCGGCGTTGCCGATGGCGGTCGAGACCGCCCACCGGAGCTTGGTGGCGCTCGGCGTCCGTGACCGCGTGACCGTGCTCGTGCACGGCGCCGGAAGCACCGTCGGGTACGCCGCGGTGCAGATCGCGATCCGGCAAGGGGCGCGGGTGATCGCTACCGCGGGCGAGACGTACGCCGACGCCCTGCGCGCCGCCGGTGCCGAAGTCACCGGTTACGGCGACGGCATGGTCGAGCGGGTGCGCACGATCGCGGGCGGCCCGGTCGATCTCGCCCTCGACGCGGCGCCGGTCAGCAACGCCTTGCCGAGCCTTGTGCGTACCGTCAAAGCGCCGGATCACGTATTGACAGTCAGTGACTTCGCCGCGGCAGTCGAACTGGGCGTGCGTTTTCAAGGCCCTGACAGCGAAGCCGACGCCGCGCCGCACAATTACGTCCTCGGCGAATACGCGCGACTGGCGACGAAGGGGCAGTTCTCGGTACCGGTGGCGCGGACGTTCCCGCTGGAGGAATGGCGCACCGCCGCGGAACTCAGCCAGTCCCGGCACGCGCGCGGGAAGCTGGTCCTGCGGATCGGCGGCTGACCCGTTCGGTCCACAGTGGACTTTCAGTCCGCGGACAGGATCCCGGTGAGGACGTCGAGCGCGCGCGTGCGGTGCTCGTCGAGCGCGGCGACGACTTCGTCGATCGCCTTGCGGCGCACGGCGTCGAGGATGTCGTCGTGCGCCGCGACGGTCGTCGCGCGTTCCTCGGGGGAGTTGTAGTACATCGCCCGGTACGCCTCGGTGGAATCCCACAGCAGCTGGATCAGCCGCATGGTGTGGATCTGCTCCGGGGCCTCCAACATGCCGAAGTGGAAGCGGCGGTTCGCCTCCAGCTCGGCCGCGACATCGCCGCGCTGCGCGGCTTCCGCGCAGTCGCGGGCGGCGAGCGCGATGCGTTCGACGGCGTCGTCGTCCAGGGTGGGCAGTGTCGTCCGGACGGCTCGCTCCTCCAGCAGAGCGCGTAAGGCGTAGATCTCCTGGAGGTCCTCGACACGCAGCTCGGTGATGAAGTACCCGCGGCGCGGCCGGTAGACGACCTGCCCTTCCTGTTCCAGCGCCCGCAACGCCTCGCGCACGGGCGCGAGACTTGTGCCGAGCCGCTCGGCGATCTCCTCCTGCAGCACGCGCTGGCCGGGCCGGTAGTCGCCCGCGACGATGGACAGCCGCAGCTCGTCGAGTGCGTGCTGCGTCGTGGTGCCGGGCCTCGTGGTCATCGCGCCGACTCTAGCCGTGCCACGCTCACCGGAACGCGTCGATCCCGGTCAGCGCGCCGCCGATGACCAGCGCGTGCACGTCCGCCGTGCCCTCGTAGGTGACGACGGTTTCGAGGTTGGTCAGATGCCGCATGACCGGGTACTCCAGCGTGATCCCGTTCGCGCCGAGCACCTGGCGCGCGTTGCGGGCCACGTCGAGCGCCGCGTTCACGTTGCCCAGCTTGCCCATGCTCACCTGGTCCGGCCGCAGCCGCCCGGCGTCCTTGAGCCGGCCAAGGTGCAGCGCCAGCACCGTGGCGCGGTTGACCTCCAGCGCCATCATCGCGAGTTTCTGTTGCTGGATCTGGAAAGACGCGATGGGCTTGCCGAACTGGACGCGCGTGGTGCCGTAGTCGAGCGCGGCTTCGAGGCAGGCGCGCGCCGCCCCGGCGGCACCCCACACGATGCCGTAGCGCGCCTCGTTCAGACACGACAGCGGGCCACGCAGCGACGTCGCGCCCGGCAGCATCGCGGAGGCGGGCAGCCGGACCTCGTCCAGGATCAGCTCGGAGGTGACCGACGCGCGCAGCGACATCTTGCGGTGGATGTCCCGCGTGCTGAAACCCTTGGTGCCCCGGGGAACCAGGAAACCGCGCACACCCTCGTCGGTGCGGGCCCACACCACCGCGACGTCGGCCCAGGAACCGTTGGTGATCCACATCTTCTGGCCGCGCAGGAGCCAGTCCTCGCCGTCGCGCCGGGCGTAGGTCCGCATCGAACCCGGGTCGGAGCCCGAGTCCGGTTCGGTCAGGCCGAAGCAGCCGACGGCCTCGCCGGCCGCCAGGCGCGGCAGCCATTCCTGCTTCTGCTCCTCCGAACCCCAGAGGTGGATCGCGAACATCGCCAGCGAGCCCTGCACCGACACCAGGCTGCGGATTCCGCTGTCACCCGCCTCCAGCTCCAGGCACGCCAGCCCGTACGCGGTCGCGCTGGTGCCCGCGCAGCCGTAGCCGTGGAGATGCATGCCGAGCACGCCCAGCTTGCCCAGCTCGCCGACCAGTTCGCGGGGGATCCGGCCCTGCTCGAACCAGTCGCCGGCCTCGGGCACCACCCGGTCCCGCACGAACGCGCGCACGGTGTCGCGGATGTCGCGCTCTTCGTCGGACAGGACGCTGGCGATGGCGAGGTAGTCCAGCGGATCGGTGGCAGCGGGCATCGTCGGTTACTCCTTGACCTCGGGTGGGCTCGATCCTAGCCCGATTTTCGATTTTCGAAAATCCACGCACGACAACCTCCGGGTGGAGGACTTCCGGCCGGGTCTGTTCGCCGGCAACGTGCACGCCGATCGTGCGACTGCCCCGGCCGCACGGCACGACCGTGGCGGTGCCGGGCAGCCTGGTGTGCGGCGGGACTGTGGTGGTGGTGGGCAGCCTGGTGTGCGGCGGGACTGTGGTGGTGGCGGGCAACCCGGTGCGCTACTCGGAAACCCCGCCGGTGTAGGTGCCGATGCTGCCGTCCTTTTAGGACGGACGCCAGTGCCGTCCACGCCGGGGCATCCGCCAGTGGCGGCCGCGCCAGGGGCGGGCGGCCAGCACCGGGTGGCGTGCGGCGAACCGCTCGGCGGTGATGCCCATCAGCACCGGGTACTTGATCTCGCCGCGCAGCAGTTCGGTGTCGCGGGGCCTGCCCTCTTCGGCGAAGCCGAGTTCCCCGTGCAGGGCCAGCGACGCGAAGTTGCCGCCGTAGATGCTGACCTCGCACTTGCGGTAGCCGCGCTGCTCGAACATGTACGCGAGCAGCGCGGCGACGGCGTCGGCGGCGTACCCGCAGCGGCGGTGCTGCGCTCCGATGCCGATGCCGTAGCTGAACCGGCCCCGGGCGGCGTCCGCCTGGATCCAGATCGAGCCGACGACCGTCCGGCTGTGCAGCGTCTCGATCACGAAGTGGAAGTCGTCGGCCGCGTCGGCGCGGTGCGTCGCCCAGTGGCGGTAGCCGCCGACCCGCCTGTCTTCGGTGCGGTCGTCGGCGCGATCGAACCCGATCAGAGTGCGCTGGTCGGCGGGGCGGACGTCGCGCAGCAGCACCTTCTGCCCCACCCAGGCTGGGGACGTGACGAGGCGGGGCGCGTTCGTGACCATCGGCGGGGATCGTACCGGGGCGGCGGCCGGCCCGGGTATCGCGGCGGGTACCGGAAAGCGCTTTCGCCGGGAGCCGGCTGACATATGGACGATGCGTCCACAAGATGGGTGTCAGCCGTCCAGGAGGAGTCTTCGTGAGTGCTCAGCAGCGCGCCGTCGTCGAGGAGATGTTGCGGACCGGGCCGCTGGACATCGGGGGTGACGTTGCCGGGCAGCGGCCGGTTTTCGAGGAGCTGATGACGGCGGAACCGCTGGCAGCGGACGTCGTGACCACCACCGAAGAGCTCGGCGGAGTGCCGGCCGTCCGGGTCGGGGTGGCGGGCCGGTCGCCGGTGGGCACGATCCTGTACTTCCACGGCGGCGGTTATGCCCTGGGCACGGCAGCCTCGTCGGCAGGGCTCGCGTCGGGCCTGGCGCGGCACAGCGGCGGCACCGTCATCTCGGTCGATTACCGGCTGGCCCCGGAAAATCCGTATCCCGCCGCGCTGGAAGATGCCGTCGCCGCCTACCGCGGGTTGCTGGACGCGGGAGTCGCGCCGGAGAGCATCGCGATCGCCGGTGAGTCCGCCGGAGGTGGGCTGGCCATCGCGACAGTGGTGGCGCCGGTGAAGGCGAACCTCGCGCGCCCGGCCGCCGCGGTGGTGTTTTCGCCGTGGGCCGACCTCACAGGGAGTGGCGAGAGTATGACGACCAAGGCGGGGGTCGACCCGTCGCTGACCCCGGCGGGCCTCCGGCGTCGAGCGGCGGACTACGTGGCCGGTCGCGACCCGGCCGATCCGGCGGTCAGCCCGGTGTTCGCGGACCTCACCGGCCTGCCGCCGCTGCTCGTCCAGGCCGGCTCACACGAGATCCTGCTCGACGACGCGACCCGGCTCGCTGCCAGGCCCGCGGCCGCCGACGTCGACGTGACCCTCGAGGTGACCGCCGGCGTCCCGCACGTGTTCCAGGGCTTCGCGGCCCTGCTCGACGAAGGCGCGGCGGCGCTGGCCCGCGCCGGAATATTCCTCGGGTCACACCTCGCGGTCGAGCACGTTCCCGTTTCGTAGCAGGGATTCCCGCGCGGGCCGTGGGACGGCGCTCAGACCCGGCGATGCCACACCTGCGCCGGCACGCGGCTGAGCAGTTCGATCAGGAAGTCGGCGGGCGGGCCGAGCGACTCCGTGCGCAGGCTGCCGCGTTCGGCGGTGCTGACCATCGCGCCCAGGAACCGGACCGGGTAGTACTCCGCTCGCGGGTCGGTGAGCAGCCACCGCGTCACCGGCGGGGTCAGCACCGCGCGCGCGAAGCCGGGGTCCGCGGCCAGCACCCGGAACGCGGAGTCGAACTCCGGCATCCCCAGCACCAGGTCCGAACCCCCGCCGCAGCGCTGGATTTCCAGCCCTGGCACGGAAATCGGCAGTTCTATCGCGAGCACGGTGCGCTGGACCGTCCTCGGCCGGTTCGCCCCCAGCTCCCGCCATTCCCACTCGTGCGCCGACACCCGGTAGCCGCGATGCTGCCCGTACACGGTGGCGGTGATCCTGTCGCCGTGGCCGATGCCGAGCGCCCGCGACGCCCCGGCGGGATACGTCGCGCGGATCCACTCCAGCGCCCCCTGCTCGGGCTGCGCCGGCCACCACGTGCCCAGCCCCCGCCACGGCTTGGTGGCCGCGTCCTGCCGCCAGATTCTGCGCACCGGCACGAAAAGCACCCCGCCCAGCACGGCGAGCGGCAGCACGATCGCGAGCACGACGACGAGTGTGAGCAAGGATCAGCCCGCCGCCTGCGTCGCCTTGGGCAGGTCCTGGACCACCTTCACAATGGTCTGCAGCAGGGTGTTGATCTTGGTCGCGATGTCGAGCACCTCGCCGATCACGTCCACCAGCTTCTCGATCGTCGAGACCGTCCGGCCGGTGCAGCGGCTGATCGCGCCCGTCGCCTCCTCGATGACCAGCGGCGTGGCGAACCCGACCGACGCGGCCTCCTCCAGCGCGTCCTGCACCAGCTCGGCGACGAGGGTGGCGATCAGATCGCGGACCAGGCTGCGCACCGTCGCCACGCATTCGCCCATCGCCTGGATCAGCGAGCTCATCCCCTCGGACAGGCTGCTCGTCGCGCCGGCCGCGTCGTAGAGCTTCCCGGCGGCCTGCCGGTACGCGTCGGGCGCCGGACCCTGCCAGTGCGCCGTGCCCTGCTGGACCGCGTCGTGCTGCGCCTGCGCGACCTGCTTCATCCGGTCCGAGATGTTGGTCCACGTCTTGGCGACACCCTTGATGGTGTCCGGATTCCCGGCCAGCTCGTCGAGCGCCAGCCGCAGCGGCTTGAGGTGCTCGATCATCCAGCCGGCGAGCCCGGACAGCGCCGTGCCGATCGGATCCATCAGCACGCCGATCGCGTCGAGTTCGACGGCCACCGTGCCGAAGAAGACGCCGACCAGGTCCCGGTCCTTGATCGACTGGGCGAGCTGGTTGCAGTCGTCCCACAGTCCCGAACCCGCCCACCAGTCGCCGCCGGAGGTGACCGGGTTCAGCGTGCTCAGGTCGCCCTGGGCGATCTTCTTCGCGTCCGGGCCGTAGTCGTCCGGGTCGAACTGGGACGAGGGATCGACCAGCGGGTTCTCAGTGGCCATCGAAGATCCTGCCTCCGATCGCCCGGTCCAGGTCGCGCAGGATCTCGCGCAGGTTGTCGGCGATCTGCCGATCCAGCTCGTCGTACGCGTCGGCTGCCGAGTTCAGCTGCGTGACGTGGTTCGCCAGGCCGTCGGTGACCTGCTGCAGCGCGTCGATCCCGCGCTCGGCCGTCGGCCGGAGCAGCTGCGGGAAGGACTGACAGATCACGCCGTACGCGTTGTCCCAGCCGCCGGGCGTGACCTGATGCCCGGCGTCCACCGCCTCGGCGGACTGGCTCTGGACCCCGTTCAGATCGGCGGCGTGCTGGCGCAGCCGGCCGGTGTCGACCTCGAAACCCTGGCTCATCTGCTCCCCTTCAGGTGCCGCGCAGGAACGACTGCTTGTCCCAGTACCCGTCGTCCTCGTCCGGCGGGGCCTGCCGGGACGGCGGCGGTGGTGGCGGCGCGGGCTCGTCCTCGAGCTTGCCCAGCCGCATTTCCCCCGGACCGGCCGGGTTCTCGGCCGGATCGGGCTCGGGGAACTCTTCGGCGAACCGGGCGACCATCGTCGACGTGGCCGGGTCCTCGCCGACACCGTTGTCCCGCGCGATCTGCCGCACCCGCCCGGCGATCCGCCCCTGCGCGCGGCCGACCGTGGCCATGACCAGCGACGCGAGCTGCGGCGGGGACAGCTCGCGGGCGCGGTCGGACAGCTGCAGGCCCGCGAGCGCGCCGCTGGCCCGCACGCTCACCTTGACGACCCCGTCCGGCGACTCCTCGTCGATCACCGAGGATTCGACCTGCCGCCGCACGGCGCCGAACCGCTCGGACTTCGCCTTGGCCGCCTCGGCCATGGCGCGCAGCTTCCGCTTGATCTCGTCCGGCCCGCCGGACAGCAGCGACTCATCTGGCATTTCGGTGTGCCCTCCCTCTCGCGCACACCGTATCGGCATTTCCCTCGCGCGATCGGGCGAAGACGGCCGATCGCGCCCGCCGTCCAAGGTGGACTCGACGGCCGCCTGACCTGCGGAAGGTCTGAACCTCCCGGAGATTCCTTGGCGCACAAGGGATCGCCGATTAGTCCAGAACATCCCTTACGGATCTTTGCTTTTGCCACGGATTCACGCTGCCCGCCGTTCGCATGATCGCGAGGTGACTATATTGGCGGCCAATTCTCCGTGCGGCTGTCCTGGGGCGGGCAGCCGCACGCCCGGACGACCCCGTAGGAACCGTGGATGCTCGATTCGGACCGTGCGCTGGCGGTGCAGCAGGAGGCGATGTCGGTGCGCGGCGCCGCCACCTCCGGCGACGGACAGGTGACCGTCGAAGTGGACGCGACGGGGGTGATCACCGACCTGAAACTGACGGAACTGGCTCTGTCGCGGGGAAACGCGAACAAGCTCGCCGCGACGGTCGTGGCCACCGCGCAGTCGGCCGCGGCGCAGGCGCGGGCGCGGATGAGCGAGGCGCTGGCGCCGTTGCGGGAGCAGAACGAGCAGATCCGCAAGGCGATGCTGGAGCACAACCCGGAACTCGCCGAGCTGCGCACGACCGTGCCCGAGGTGCCGCGCACCGCGGAAGATCCGGGCGCCGCGCGGCAGCAGGATGAGCCGGACGAGCCGGACGACGTGCTGGTGCCGATCCCGGACGAGGCCGAGGACGAGGCGGCACCGTGGTGATCGCCGCACTGGGGAAAGTGAGCAACCGATGAGCATGATGTTGCCCGACGCGCTGGCCTGGGTGCTGGATCTGGTCGGCGTCGACTGGCCGGACATCGACGAGGACCAGCTTCGCGAAGCGGCGTCCGAGTTCCGCCAGATCGCCGAGGAGCTCAACGGCCACGCGGACGAAGCGCAGCAGTCGGTCGCCAAGATGCTGGGCGCGAACACCGCCGACGGGCTGGAGCTGTTCGGCGAGCTGTGGAAGAAGCTCGCCGACGGGCACCTGCCGCAGTTCGCGAAGGGGATGGGCCTGCTCGCCGACGCGCTGGACGTCGCGGCGGGCCTGGTCGTCGGGCTCAAGGCGGCCGCGATCGCGCAGCTGGCCATCCTCGCCGCGGAGATCATCGCCGACCAGGCCGCCGCGCCGTTCACGTTCGGCGCGTCCGAAGCGGCTATCCCCATCGAGACCGCCGCGACCAGGGCAATCATGAAGGGCATCGAGAAGACCATCGTCGACCAGGTGGAGCAGGCGCTGCTCAACGCGGTGGAAGGCCCGGTTTTCGACGCGCTGGGCAGCGCGGGTGAGGAGCTGGCAGGCCAGCTGCTCGGCGACGCTGTCGGCAGCGGCAGCGGCGTGGACCTCGGCAAGGTCGCCGACAGCGCGGGCGGCGGGTTCGCCGACGGCATCGAAGAAAGCAAGGCGTCCGTGCCGGGGATGGCCACGGCGCACAGCGGCAGCTGAGAGGAAAGTTCATGCCCGGCAAGGGTTTTCACCTGAACACGCCGGATCTGCGCAAGACCGGGTCCGATCTGAACACCTTTTCCGATCGGCTCAGCGGGCACAGCTCCCGGCTGGAAACCTTGCACACCAAGGTGTCGAGCAACACGCGCAAGGACAAGAGCGGCCTCGGCTCCCTGATCGGCAAGTTCACCGACAAGGCCGGTGGGGTGTTCAAGAAGTTCCTCGGGGAAAGCTCGCGGGTCACCGGCCAGTCCGGGAAGAACCTGCACAAGGGCGCGGACGCGATGGACAAGACCGAGCAGGACCACGTCGCCTCGATCAAGAAGCTGCACTCGGACACCAAGGTCCCGTCGAAGCTGGAGACCATCGAGGAGGGCAAGGCCGTCCGCTTCGACGACTCCGCGAAGAAGCACGACGGCGGCAGCACGTACAAGCCCCCGAAGGTCAATACGGCGACGAACCCGGCGAAGACCGGCGACGGCACCCATCATCTGGCGGGCGACCCGCAGACCGGGACACATCCGCTCAAGACCGGGCTCGACGAGAACGACACCCCGAACATGACCAAGGTGTCCCACCAGCAGGGCCAGGACATCGGCGCGGGCTTCTCCAACAAGACCCGGCCCGGGATGGCCAGCTCCCTGCAGACCGGCGACACGACCACCGCACACAGCAGCATGAAGGGCGGCACCCCCAACCGTCACCCGCTCGTGCAGAACCTGCTCGACGAACTCGCCACACGCGACGACCAGGGCAACGTGCACGAGACCGGCGTCGGCCCGGCGGGCAAGGGGCACGGCCAGTGCGCGGAGGTCGGGGCCATTTCCGACTACCTGCACAAGGTCGATCCGAACGGCACGTGGAGCGTGCAGGACGCGCGGAACCACTTCGAACAGGTCGGGGGCGCGACGGTGGCGCATCAGCCGTCCAGCAAGAAGAACCCGGACCCGGTGGAGACGCCGCCGTGCGTCAGCTGCAGCTACATGACCCATAAACTCGGGATCAACGCGATGTCCCCGCAGACGGTGCACAACCCCGAGACCGGCAAGGACGACCTGATGCATTTCCCGTGGGACAACCGGAGCGAGACTCCCGGGAAGATCAACGTCGTCTAGCTCATTCGCGCCGGAAGTGCGCGAGGAGGATTTCGAGCCGGCTCCCGTGCGCGTGGCGGGGGAGCCGGCCGGCCCGGGTGAGCACGACGAGCCCGTGCAGCGCGGCCCAGAAGGTTTCGGCCAGCAGGCCTGGCTCGTCGTCGGCCGCGTGCGGCCGGACGGTCTCCACCAGTTCGGCGAAGCCCGCGCGCAGGGCGGCCGGTGCCTCGTCGGGCGCGAACGGTAGCCCGACCGCCCGGCTGAACATGGCGTCGTACAAGGCGGGATGGTCGTCGGCGAACTTCGTGTAGGCGGCGCTCGTCGCCCCGAGCGCCTGGCGGGGGCAGGCGGCGCAACGGGCCGCGTGCAGTTGTGCGGCCAGCTCGGCGAAGCCGTCCAACGCGACCGCGGCCACGATGGCGTTTTTGTCCTTGAAGTGGCGGTAGAGCACCGGCTGGCTGTACTCGACCTGCTCGGCCAGCCTGCGTGTCGTCACTGCGTCCCAGCCGTCGGTTTCGGCCAGTTCCCTGGCAGCGGCGACGATCAGCCGCTCCCGTCTCCCGAGTTCGCGCTCCCGGCGCTCCTGGATCGACATGCCATCAGTCTAGCGACGCTAGATACTCTTTCGGTGATCTGTTACAGTTGCTCCTGTTCCTAGCGACGCTAGAAGGAGTGCATATGATCACCACCGTTGCCTACGTCCTCGCCATTCTGCTGAACCTGCTGATCCTGTTCATCGGCGCGCGTTTCCTCGCCGTGCCGCGGGCGGCGGCCAGTGGGTACGGCGTGCCGGCGAAGGAGAACGGCGACCGTGCGTACCTGTTGATCAAGGGTCTGCGGGACGGCACTTACGGCCTGGTCGGCCTGGCGTTGCTCGCGTTCGCCGGCACCCAGGCCGAGGCCTGGTTCATGATCGTGGTCGCGCTCCTGCCGCTGGGCGACACCGTGATCGTGCTGCGCAACGGGGGCACGAAGGCGGTCGCGTTCGGCATCCACTTCGCGACCGCCGTGACGATCATCGTCTGCGCCGTACTGCTGTTCCTGGCCTGATGTCTCGGCCTGTCGTCGCCTGGTCGGCGCAGGGCCTCGCGTAGGCGGTCAGGTCGCCGGTGCTGGTGGCGAGCAGGAAACGTTCGGTGGTCTGGCGGTGTTCGGCCGCGGTCGGCCGGTGGCGCGGCCGGCCGGCGCGGATCCGCTGCCGGGCCCGGTACGCCAGCTGCCGGACGGCCCGCTCGGTGCGGCCGACGACCGGGGCGATCTCGGCGTGCGAGAAGGCGAACACCTCGTGCAGCAGGAAAACCGTTCGCTCCACCGGGTCGAGGGTTTCCAGCAGCACGTGCAGCGCCGTCGACACCACCTCGGTTGCTTCCGCGTCGCCCGTCACCGTGGCGCCGGGCACGGAGATGTCGTCCTCGCGGCGTGCCCGGGTCCGGCGGAGCTGGTCGATGGCCTGGTGGGTGACCAGCCGGTGCAGATACGCCTTGGGGTTCTCGACCGTGCTGGTGTCCGCCTGGTGCCAGCGCAGCCAGGCGTCCTGCAGGACATCCTCGGCGTCGGCATGGTGGCCGAGGATCCGGCGGGCGAGCGCGAGCAGCGACGCCCGGTGTCGTTCGAACTCGTTCATGATGTCCTCTGGGACGATCCGGATCGCCTGGGCGTCACACGCGTGACGCCGGACCCACCGCGATCCGTCATCCCAGTATGACAACCACGAGCCGAGATCTGGTGCTGGCCGCGGTCGCCCGGTTCTCCGCCGGTGACCTCGACGCCTTCCTGGACCTGCTGCACGAAGACTTCGTCTCCCACAATCCCGGAGTCCGCGGCGCCGGGCGCGCCGCCTTCGGCGAGTACCTGCGTGCCAGTGACTGGCTGCGCACCAGCAAAGTCGCCGTCAAACGGGTCCTCGCCGACGCCGATCACGTGGCCGTGCACACACGCATCGACACCGGGCGGGGAGGCGGGCTGGCCACGGTGGACGTGTTCCGCGTCCGCGACGGGCGCATCGCCGAGCACTGGGACGTGGTCCAGGAAATCCCGGAAAAACCGCTCAACCCCAACGCGTTCTTCTGACCATCAGTCCTCGTCGAGCACCTCGCGCAGCTTGCGGGAGAAGGCCTCCGGCTGTCCGGCATAACCGTGCTCGCCGCCGAGGAAACCGCCGTGGTGGCTGGGGAAAACGGTCGCTTGCCGCCCGAGCAGCCCGGCGAGGGCGACCGACGTGCGGCCGGTGAAAAGGCCTTCGGACTCCTCGCCCACGGCGATCACGACACGGGTCGGCGCGGTTTTCAGTGCGTCGATGTCGGGCTCGTAGTCGCTGACCGCCCAGGAAAGTTCGGACAGCAGCGGGTCGTCGCGCGAACCGTCGTCCTCGGTGGGCAGGCCGAACTGCACGGGATCGGGCCGCGGCCGGGCGAAGTACTCGTCCGTGAACTCGCCCGGCCACGACGTCATCGCGATGAACGCGGCCATCCCGGCACCGGATCCCTTGGCCTCGTAGGCATCCCGGCATCCGGCGCGGGCGCGCGCGGCCGCCGCGGCGTCGGTGACGACGGGGATGACCGGCGGTTCGTGCGCCACCAGGGTGCGCACGTCGTCCGGGTACGCGGCGACGAGCGCGAGCGCGGTGACGGCGCCGCCGCTGCTGCCGAACAAGTCGACCGGGCCGGCGCCGAGCGCCTCGATCAGCGCGTGCACGTCGCCGGCCTGCACGGCGGGCACGTGGTCGGTCCGGCCGTCCTTGCGCACGCTCCGGCCGAGCCCGCGCGGGTCGTAGGTGCCACCGTGCGGTCGGGGAAGTACGAAGCCAGTGTGGCGAAACCGGCCGCCTCCATGGGCTGGCCGATCATCAGCAGCGGCGGGCGCCCGTCCGCGGTGGGCAACGGGCCGTGCACGTCATACGCGATCTCCGCCCCCGGGGTCTGCAAAATCTGCGTCATACCGATGCAGACCCGCGCCGGGGCGGAAAGTCATCGGACGCCGACCAGCATCATCAGCGTGTCGGCGAGCTCGTCCACCGACCGCCGCCGGGCGCGCTCGCCGAGGCCGGCGCACCACAGCGGCGCCTGGCTCATCGCGGCGTGCATGCACTGCAGCACCGTGGCGACACTGGTCACGGTGAACTCGCCGGACGCCGCGCCCTCCTCGACGAGGGTGCGGAACAGCCTGTCGTGCTGCTGACGCAGCGCCTTGACGCGCTCGTACTGTGCCTTCGGCCACTCGTGCGGCACCAGGAACAGGCGCAGGGCGGCGGGATAGTCCCGCACCGCGATGGTCACGTGCTCGTGGATCAGCGCGCGCAACCGCTCCGTCGTGCTGCCGGGCAGATCGGCCAGCAGCGCTTCCAGGCGCGCCGTCCAGTCGCGGCCCAGCGTCTCGATCGCCGCGGTGGCCAGCTCGTCCTTGCTCGAAAAGTAGTAGTACAGCGAACCCTTGGTGACGTCGAGGCGTTCGGCCACGTCCTCCAGGCTCACCGCGTCGAACCCGCGCTCGCCGAACAGTTCGGCGGCCGTGGTGAGGATTTCCTGGATCCGCTTGCCGCGTTTGCGCTGAACCCGGGTGGACGTCTGCACCGCCTGTTCGGCAACCAATGCCGTTCCTCTCGTCGCGTACCGGACCCCAGCGTACCTTTTTGACTCTCGGGACAGCTATTGACTTGAGAGTCAAATTTTGTCACCGTAGTCGGCAACCCGTTCGACGAAGGAGACGACCGTGGGCACGCAGCAGTACGAGGACATCCGCCACGAGGTCGAGGGCCCGGCGGCGGTCATCACGATCAACCGGCCGGAGCGCTACAACGCCTTCCGCGGCAAGACGGTCGAGGAACTGATCAAGGCCTTCCGTGCCGCCTGGGCCGACCAGCAGGTGCAGGCCGTGATCCTCACCGGCGCGGGTGAGAAGGCGTTCTGCACCGGCGGCGACGTGAAGCAGCGTGCCGAGACCGGCGACTACGGGCCGACCGAGAGCGGCATGTTCGAGATCGGCTACCTGCACAAGCTCATCCGCGACATTCCCAAGCCGGTGATCGCCGCGGTCAACGGGATCGCCGTCGGCGGCGGGCACGTGCTGCACGTGCTCTGCGACGTGACGATCGCCAGCGAGACGGCGCGGTTCGGTCAGGCGGGGCCGAAGGTGGGCTCGTTCGACGCCGGTTTCGGCACCGCGTACCTCGCGCGCGTCGTGGGGGAGAAGAAGGCGCGCGAGATCTGGTTCTGGTGCCGGCAGTACGACGCGGCCGAGGCCGAGCGGATGGGGCTGGTCAACGTCGTCGTACCGCCGGGTGAACTGCTCAAGACCGCGAAGGCCTGGGCCGGCGAGGTCGCCGAGAAGAGCCCGACCGCGATCCGGTTCTGCAAGCAGTCCTTCAACGCCGACACCGACCATCAGGCCGGACTGTCCAATCTGGCCATGTCCGCGCTGGACCTGTTCACCGCGTCGCCCGAGGGCCTGGAAGGCGCGGCGGCGTTCGCCGAGAAACGCAAGCCCGACTTCAACTCCCGCGTGAACTGGCACTGATCATGGATTTCACCCTGTCCGAAGAAGAGCGCGCCTACCGCGACGAACTGCGGCGGTTCACCACGAAAGTTCTTGCGCCGCACTACCAATCCGACGACAAGGCGGCCAAGCTGCGCCCGGAGCTGGTCGCGGACCTGGCCGGCATGGGGCTGCTGGGGTTGCGCATCCCCGAACGCCACGGTGGCCAGGAGGCCAGCTCGGTCATCGCCGGGATGGCGGCCGAGGAGGTCGCGCACGGCGACTTCAACGCGGCGTACCTCATCATCGTCAGCGCGCTGGTCAGCGACATCCTCACCCGCAACGCGACCGGGCAGCAGCAGGCGGCCTGGCTGCCGCCGATCGCGTCCGGCGAGGTCGTGCCCGCGTTCTGCATCACTGAACCCGAGCACGGCACCGACGCCGCGAAGCTGGAAATGCGGGCCGAGCCCGACGGTGACGGCTGGCGGCTCACGGGGGAGAAAACCTCGATCACTCTGGGTATGTCGGCACATTCCGCGCTGGTGCTCGCGCGCACCGGCGGGCCCGGGGCCCGTGGGGTAAGCGCTTTCTGGGTCGAGCTCGACGAACGTTACGTGTCGCGCGCGGCGTTCGACGATCTCGGCAGCCGGGCCATCGGCCGCGCGTCCCTTCATTTCGACGGTCTGCCCGTGCCAAGGGAAGCGCTCGTCGGCGCCGAGGGCGCTGGGTTCGTGTCGGTGATGCAGGGGTTCGACTACTCCCGCGCCATCATCGGGCTCGCCTGCCTTGGCGCGGCACAGGTTTCGCTCGCCGAAGCGCTGCAGTGGGCCCGCGACCGGCAGGCATTCGGCAGCCCGATCGGCAAGTTCCAGGGCGTGGCCTTCCCGCTCGCCGAGTACGCCACCTACCTGCGCGGTGCGCGGCACGTCTGCTACGAAGCCTTGTGGCGCAAGGACAACGGTATCGAGCACAGCACCGAGGCCGCGATGGCCAAGTTCTGGGCGCCGAAGCTCGCCGCCGAGGCCATCCACCAATGCCTGCTCACGTTCGGCCACCTCGCCTATTCCTCGGAGAGCCCGATCGCGCAGCGGCTGCGTGACGTCATCGGCCTGGAGATCGGCGACGGCACGGCGCAGGTCTCGAAGCTCGTCATCTCGCGGAACCTGCTGGGCCGCACCTACGCACCGTGAAGGGAAGATCCATGGGCAAACTGCAGGACAAGATCACCATCGTCACCGGCGCAGGGCAGGGCATCGGCCGCGGTATCGCGGAGAAGCTCGCCGCCGAGGGCGCGACCGTGATGGTCACCGACATCAACGAAACGACCGCGAAGGAGACCGCGGCCGCCATCGGTGGCGTCGGCATCCGCACCGACGTGACCTCCCTCGACTCCGTCAACGCGATGATCGAGCAGGTGCACGGCCGGTTCGGCCGGATCGACGCGCTGGTCAACAACGCCGGCTGGGACAAGGCGGGCCCGTTCGTGGACTCCGACCCCGCCGACTGGGACCGCGTCGTGCAGATCAACCTCTACGGCGTGCTCAACACCTGCAAGGCGGTGCTGCCGATCCTGGCCGCGCAGGGCCACGGCTCGGTGGTCAACATCGCCTCCGACGCGGGCCGGGTCGGCTCGTCCGGCGAGGCCGTGTACTCGGCGGCCAAGGGCGGGGTCATCGCCTTCACCAAGTCGGTCGCACGCGAGCTGGCACGCAGCCAGGTCAACGTGAACGCCGTCTGCCCCGGCCCCGCCGACACGGCGCTGTTCGCGTCGATCGGTGGCGACAACCCGAAACTGCGGGAGGCGCTGACCAAGGCGATCCCGTTCCGTCGGCTCGCGCAGCCGAGCGACCTCGCCAACGTGGTCGCCTTCCTCGCCTCGGACGAGGCCGACTATGTCACCGGCCAGACCGTCAGCGTCAGCGGCGGCCTCACCATGAGCTGACCCGGAGACCATCCATGTCCTTCGCGACGATCCTCAGCGACGAGCAGATCGAAGCCCACACCCGAGCCGGGTACTGGGTGGGCCGCACCATCACCGACCACCTCGACGAGGTGGCGGCCGCGACCCCGGACAAGACCGCGTTCACCGACTCGCGGCGCAGCGTCACCTACGCCCAGCTGAAACACGAGGTCGACCGCTGCGCGCTCGGCTTCCTGGAACTGGGCGTGCGGCCCGGCGACGTGGTGTCGTTCCAGCTGCCCAACTGGATCGAATGGGTCGTGGTGCACTACGCGGCCAGCCGGATCGGCGCCGTCAGCAACCCGCTGATCCCGATCTACCGGGAGCGCGAGGTCGGTTTCATGGTGAGGCTGGCGAAATCGAAGGTTCTCGTCGTGCCGCGTGAGTTCCGCGGGTTCGACTACCCGGCGATGGTCGAGCGCGTCCGTCCACAATGGCCGGACCTGGCACACGTGCTCGCGGTCGGCTCCAGCTGGGACGAGTTCGCCGCCACGCCGTGGGAAGAGCGGCGCGACGTAAGTGAGCTGGACGCGTTGCGGCCCGACCCGAACGACGTCACGCTGCTGATCTTCACCTCGGGTACCACCGGCGAGCCCAAGGGCGTGATGCACACGCACAACACCGCCATCGCGGCCAACAACCCGTTGCCGCAGCGGCTGGGCATCACCGCGGACAGCGTTTTCCACATGGCCTCGACGCTGGCGCACCTCACCGGGTTCCTTTATGGTGCAAGGCTTTCCGTGCAGAACGGGGCCACCTGCGTGCTGCAGGACGTGTGGGACGCGCGAAGGTTCGTCGAGCTGGTCGCCGAGCACGGCATCACCTACACCTCGGCGGCCACGCCGTTCCTGCACGACCTGCTGTCCGCGCCGAACCTCGCCGAGCACGACCTGTCGTCCCTGCAACGGTTCTGCTGCATGGGCGCGCCGATCCCGCGCGCGCTGGTACGTCAGGCGCGGCGGAAGCTGCCCGGTCTGGTGGTGCTCGGTGGCTGGGGCCAGAGCGAGGACGCGCTCGTGACGCTCGGCATCCCCGGCGACCCCGACGAGAAACTCATCGACACCGACGGTTTTCCCTGGCCCGGTATGCGAATCCGCGTCGTCGACGCGGACGGGGCGGAGCTGCCGCCGGACACCGAAGGCAGGCTGCAGGTCGCCGGGCCGTTCCTGTTCGTCGGCTACGCCGAACGGCTCGACCTGACCCGGGAGAGCTTCACCGGCGAGTGGTTCGACACCGGCGACATCGCCACCATCGACGCCGACGGGTACCTGCGGATCGCGGGGCGCACCAAGGACGTCATCATCCGCGGCGGCGAGAACATCCCCGTCGCCTACGTGGAGAACGTGCTCTACGAACATCCCGACATCGACGCCGTGGCGGTGGTCGCGATCCCCGATCCACGGTTGCAGGAACGCGCGTGCGCGTGCGTGGTGCTCAAACCGGGCGCGTCCGAGCTGACCTTCGAGAAGCTGCGGGCTTTCCTGGCGGAGAAGGGTGTCGCGAAGCAGTACTGGCCGGAACGGCTGGAAGTGCTCGCCGAACTGCCACGCACCGCCAGCGGCAAGATCCAGAAGTTCCAGCTGCGGGCCGAGATCGGTGGGCAGGGATGACCTTGCTCGGAAACAGGTGTCTGCGAGCGGATCGGCCGCGGCCCGTATCCGCCTACTTTCGATCGGATTGCCAACCATGGACCTGACCTTCACCGACGACCAGCAGAAGTTCCGCGAGTACGCCCGCGACTTCCTGGACAACGAAGTCGTCGCGCACCGCGCCGCCTGGGACCGTGCCGAGTCCGTGGACACCGCGGTCATCCCCAAACTCGGCGAAATGGGCTTCTTCGGCCTCACCATTCCTGTGGAATACGGCGGGCTCGGCGGCGACTACATCACCTACTGCATCGGCATGGAGGAGCTCGGCCGCGCCGACTCGGCCGTGCGGGGCATCGTGTCGGTGTCGATGGGGCTGGTGGGCAAGGTGATCCTGTCGCACGGCACCGAGGAACAGAAGAAGCAGTGGCTGCCGGGCATCGCCACCGGCGAGGTGCTGGGCTGTTTCGGCCTCACCGAGCCGGACACCGGATCGGACGCGGGCAACCTCAAGACCCGCGCCGTGCGCCATGGCGAGGACTATGTCCTCAATGGACAGAAGATGTTCATCACCAACGCCACCTGGGCCGATGTGTGCCTGGTGTTCGCCAGGACCGGCGAGCCGGGGCCCAAGGGTGTGTCGGCGTTCCTGGTGCCGACGGGCACGCCGGGTTTCGAGACCCGCGAGATCAAGGGCAAGCTCGGACTGCGCGGGCAGGCCACCGGCGAGATCTACCTGACCGACGTCCGCGTGCCGGCCTCCGCGCGGCTCGGCGAAGAGGGCCAGGGCTTCTCGATCGCGATGCACTCGCTCGACAAGGGCCGCGTTTCGGTCGGTGCCGGGTGTGCCGGAATCATCCTCGGCTGCCTGGAAACCGTGCGCGACTACGCGACGCAACGGCGGCAGTTCGGCCGTCCGCTCGCGTCGTTCCAGCTGATCCAGGACATGATCGCGGACATCTCGGTCGAACTCGACGCGGCCAGGCTGCTGGTGTACCGGGCGGCGAGCCTGATCGAGAAGGGCGAACCGTTCGGTGTCGCGGCGTCGAAGGCCAAGTACTACGCCAGCGAGGCCGCGGTGCGCGCCGCGAACAATGCGATCCAGATTTTCGGCGGTTACGGTTACATCGACGAGTATCCGGTGCAGAAGTACATGCGCGACGCGCGGGTGATGACGTTGTACGAAGGCACAAGCCAGATCCAGAAGCTGCTCATCGGCCGGGCCGAGACCGGCATCAGCGCATTTCTGTAGGAGAGGAAGACCCATGGACACCCCGCTGGGCCTGTTCGGCACCGAGGACCTGATCGGCGAGGACGAGAAGGTCATCCGGGACACGGTGCGCGAGTTCACGGCCGACCGCATCCGCCCGCACCTGGCCGAGTGGTTCGAGACGGCGTCGATCCCGGCCAGGGAGCTCGCGCGCGAGCTGGGCAAGATCGGCGTGCTCGGCATGCACCTGGAGGGTTACGGTTGCGCCGGCACCAGCGCCACCGCCTACGGCCTGGCGTGCCTGGAGCTGGAAGCGGCCGATTCCGGCCTGCGCAGCCTGGTCTCCGTGCAGGGCTCGCTGGCCATGTTCGCCATCTGGCGCTGGGGCTCCGAAGAGCAGAAGCAGGAGTGGCTGCCCCGGATGGCCGCCGGTGAGGCCATCGGCTGTTTCGGCCTCACCGAACCGGACTTCGGCTCGAACCCGGGTGACATGCGCACCAGCGCCCGGCGCGACGGCGAAGACTGGGTGCTCAACGGCACGAAGATGTGGATCACCAACGGATCCGTCGCCGACGTCGCCGTCGTCTGGGCCCAGACCGACGACAAGATCCGCGGCTTCGTCGTGCCCACCACCACGCCCGGGTTCTCGGCCCCGGAGATCAAGCGGAAGCTGTCGCTGCGCGCGTCGGTCACCAGTGAACTGGTGCTCGACAACGTGCGCCTGCCCGCTTCGGCGATGCTGCCCGGGGCCCGTGGCCTGTCCGGGCCGTTGTCCTGCCTGAACGAAGCCCGCTACGGCATCGTGTTCGGCGCGCTGGGCGCGGCGCGGGACTGCCTGGAGACAGCGATCGCGTACACGCAACAGCGTGACATTTTCGGCAAACCGCTGGCGGCGTACCAGGCCACCCAGCTCAAGCTCGCCGACATGACGCTCGAGCTGGGCAAAGGGATGTTGCTGGCGCTGCACCTCGGCCGGCTCAAGGACGAGGGCAGGATCCGGCCCGAGCAGGTCAGCCTCGGCAAGCTGAACAACGTCCGCGAGGCGCTGGCCATCGCGCGGGAATGCCGGACCCTGCTGGGCGCCAACGGGATCAGCCTCGAATACCCGGTGCTGCGGCACGCCAACAACCTCGAATCGGTGCTCACCTACGAGGGCACCTCCGAGGTGCACCAGCTGGTGATCGGCCAGGCGCTCACCGGCCAGTCCGCCTTCCGCTGAGCCGGTGCGGGCCGTTTGCCGCAGCCATCGCCGCGCTGTGCCGACGCTCGGCGAACGCCGTCTCGTCGGCGTACACCTCGGAAACGGCGCCTGGATCGATGTGCGACTCACGCGGGGCGACGACGGCTTCCTGTGCCGGTGCGATGGACGGAATCCGTTGGGACATCAGGATGTCTGGTGACGAACGATCCGGTCGGGGGCATGACCGATGCGGTTTGCCGCTCGACGCCCGCGATCGGCGGCAGGTCGACCTTTCGTCCGCGTCGTGGCAGCCGGGCGTCTCGTCGATCTGGTCAACGACGGCGGCGCCGATGGTGCCGCGGTAGAGCGCCGGCATCGGGCTCGTGAACAGAACAAGATCCCCGGCCTTCGTCACCCATCTCGTCCGGGCGGCCGCCGAAATCGAGTCCCCGGTGAGCACGCGGGCAGCGAGCACCACAAGGAGTCTTCGCACTCACCCAGGATCGACGACGGGACCTGGGCGTTACGTGTGGTTGCTGCCGACGGCGGATTGCGTCCGGGTGGTCCGGTCGGGGAAACTTGCCGGATCGATCCCTGGCGTCTGGGTAGGTTCTCGGTGGGTGTCTTTTCGTCGGTCCGGTGGCTTCCGCTGATTTGCGCGGTGGCCTTCGCGGGCCTCTGCGCGCGGAGAGCGATCACCGATCACAGTCCCGTTTCGTGGATCCTCGGGTCGGCCGGTGTCCTTTTGGGCCTCGCCGCCGCGCTGAGTACCCGCCGCGGCGTCGTGGTCGATGACGAAGGGGTGACTGTTCGCGAGCCCGGTCGTGCGAAGTACCTCTGGGACGACGTGGCCCGAATCTCCATCGAGTGTGCCGAGGCCGCGGCCCTCCCGGAGCTGACCAGCGTGCCCGTGCTCTACCTGCGGGAATCCGGTGCGGCGATCGAGTTGTCCGCGCTGGCTTTCTTCCGGATCCGCCGAGGCAGCCGGCCCCGGCGCGTGCGGCGGCTGGTGCGGACCGTCGAAGCGCGCTGCGCCCGGCATCTGTAGCCACCGGACATACGTCATCCGCCGAATGCCTGGCCCGCACGTGTCCCCCGTCACGATCAGTCCCGGTTTTTGGCGGAACCCCACAAACAGACGGCCTCAGGACGTGGCGTGCCCAACGAAGCGTTACCCGCCGGTATCCGACAGGCTGGAGCCGGGCGGGCGCCGCCCGGGCTGCGGGGGAGTCGCCGCTTTCGTGCCGTCGGATTTTTGTGAGGATCGGTCAGTGTTTCATCGGGTCGCGATAGTCAACCGGGGAGAGGCCGCCATGCGGCTGATCCACGCCGTCGGAGAGCTGAACGCGGAAGGCGGCGCGCGGATCGAGACCGTCGCCCTCTACACCGACGCCGACGCCGGTGCCACGTTCGTGCGTGAGGCGGATTCGAGCTACTGCCTCGGGCCCGCGTCCGCGCGTCCCTACCTGGACCTGGGCGTGCTCGAGCGCGCGCTGCTGGACACGAAGGCGGACGCCGCATGGGTCGGCTGGGGTTTCGTGGCCGAGGACCCGGCGTTCGCCGAGCTGTGCGAGAAGCTCGGCATCACCTTCGTCGGCCCGGGCCCGGACGCGATGCGCCGGCTCGGGGACAAGATCGGCGCGAAGCTGATCGCCGAAGAGGTCGGCGTGCCGGTCGCGCCGTGGAGCCGCGGTCCGGTCACCGGGCTGGACGAGGCGAAGCGCAAGGCCGCCGAGATCGGCTATCCGCTGATGCTCAAGGCGACCGCCGGTGGTGGCGGGCGCGGCATCCGCGTCGTGCGCTCCGACGAGGAGCTGGCCGACGCCTACGAGCGCACCAGCCTGGAGGCCGAGCGTGCCTTCGGCAGCGGCGTCGTCTTCCTGGAACGCCTGGTCACCGGCGCGCGGCACGTCGAGGTGCAGGTCATCGCCGACGGGCAGGGCACCGCTTGGGCGCTGGGTGTCCGTGACTGCTCGGTGCAGCGCCGCAACCAGAAGGTCATCGAAGAATCCGCTTCCCCGGTACTGGCGCCCGAGCAGGTCCGCGAGCTGAAGGCGTCGGCCGAGCGGCTCGCCGTCGCGGTGGACTACCGCGGCGCCTGCACCGTCGAATTCCTCTACCACCCTGGCGAGAAGCTGTTCGCGTTCCTCGAGGTCAACACGCGGCTGCAGGTGGAGCACCCGATCACCGAGGCCACCACCGACCTGGACCTGGTCAAGGCGCAGCTGCACGTGGCATCGGGCGGCAAGCTCGAAGGTGAGCCCCCGGCCGAGCTCGGGCACGCTGTCGAAGCGCGGCTCAACGCCGAAGACCCGGATCGTGATTTCGCCCCCGCGCCCGGCCACATCGAGCTGCTGGACCTGCCCGCGGGCCCGGGCATCCGGGTGGACACCGGGGTCAGCGAGGGCGACACCATCCCCGCCGACTTCGACTCGATGATCGCCAAGATCATCGCCTACGGCCGCACCCGCGACGAGGCACTGGCCCGGCTGCGCCGCGCGATGCGGCAGACCACCGTGATCATCGAGGGCGGCACCACCAACAAGAGCTTCATCCTCGACCTGCTCGACCAGCCCGAGGTGATCAGCGGCGCCGCGGACACCGGCTGGATCGACCGCGTGCGCGCCGAGGGCAGGCTGGTCTCCACCAAGCAGTCCGGCGTCGCGCTAGCGGCGGCCGCGATCGAGGCGTACGAGGACGAGGAGGAGGTCGAGCGCCAGCGCCTGCTCTCCACCGCGCACGGCGGCCGCCCCCAGGTCCAGCACGAGGTCGGCCGCGCGATCGAGCTGAAGCTGCGGGGCACGGGTTACCGTGTCACCGTCGCCCGTATCGGGCGGTCGCGCTTCCGCGTCGGCGTCGCCAGCGGCGAGCACGTGCACCCGGTGGACGTCGACATCGAGCGCTACGACGAGCACACCGGCCAGATCCTGGTGAACGGGCAGCGGCACCGGCTGGTGTCCGACACCCACGGCCCGATCCACCTCGTCGAGGTCGACGGCGTCACCCACCGCGTCAGCCGCGACGAGGGCGGCGTCGTGCGCTCGCCCGCGCCCGCGCTGGTGGTCGCCACCCCGCTGTCGGTCGGCGACGAGGTGGAGGCCGGGGCGCCGGTGCTGGTGCTGGAAAGCATGAAGATGGAGACCGTGCTGCGCGCCCCGTTCCGCGCCCGGCTCAAGGAAAGCGCCGTCTCGGTCGGCAGCCAGGTCGGCACCGGCGCGCCGCTGCTGCGCCTGGAGCCGGTGGGCGACGCGGCCGCCGAGGCCGCGAGCCAGGACGAGGGCGTGGACCTCGAACTGCCGCCGGAGCGCGAAGACGTCTCGCCCGCGGATCGTGCCGCGCGCGGCCTCGAAGACCTGCGCAGCATGTTGCTCGGCTTCGACGTCGACCCGGCCGAGGAAGGCCGCACGCTCAGGAACTACCTCGCCGCGCGCGCCGCGCTGCCGCGCCGTCCGATCGAGGAGGAGGTCGGGCTGCTGCGGGTCTTCGCGGACCTGTCGGAGCTCACCCGCAACCGGCCGGCGGGCGAGGAGACCAAGGCCGACACCCGGGTGCACAGCCCGCGCGAGTTCTTCCACACGTACCTGCAGAGCCTCGACGTCGAGCGCGCCGGGCTGTCGGAGACGTTCCAGAACCGGCTCGCGAAAGTCCTTGCGCACTACGGGATCGACAGCCTCGACCGCACCCCTGAGCTGGAGGACGCGGTCTTCCGGATTTTCCTTGCGCAGCAACGGGCTTCGGCCGACGTGACGGTCGCGACCACGCTGCTGCAGCGCTGGCTGGCCGAACCGCCGCCGGCCAACGGGCTGCGTGAGGTCGCCGGGCACGCGCTGGAGCACCTGATCCTGGCCACCCAGCTGCGCTTCCCGGTCGTGTCCGACCTCGCCCGCAGCGTGGTGTTCCGCTGGTTCGCGCAGCCGATGCTGCGGCGCAACCGCGCCGAGGTCTACACGAGGGTGCGCGGCCACCTGCGTTATCTCGACGCGCATCCGGACGCGGCGGATCGCGCCGAGCGGATCGCCGCGATGGTCGCCAGCCCCGAGCCGCTGGTGCGGCTCGTCGGCCAGCGCATCGGGCGCCCCGGGGTCGACCTCGGCCCGCTGCTGGAAGTGCTGTCGCGCCGGTACTATGCCAACCGCGGGTCCGCGGACGAGCGCTGTTCGACGATCGGCGGGCGCACGTTCTTCACCGCCGGGTTCGAGATCGACGGCGAGCGGTTCCAGCTCGCCGCGACGGCCGCCGATTTCAGCGAGCTGCCGGACGCGGTGCGCGCGGTCGCCGAAGCCGCGACGGGGCCCGAGGTCTCGGCCGATCTCTACCTGACCTGGCAGGACCAGCCCGAGGACGCCGGGGCGATGGCCACGCGGCTCGGTGACGTGCTCGCGTCGGTTCCATTGCCGCCGCAGGTGAAGCGGGTGACGACCACCGTCGCCGGCCGCAGCGGCGCGTCGATGCACCACCATTTCACGTTCCTGCGCACGGAAAACGGGTTCGGCGAGGACCGGCTGATCCGTGGCCTGCACCCGATGATCGCGCGGCGGCTGAACCTGGAGCGGCTGGCGGAGTTCGACCGCACCCGGCTGCCTTCCGCGGACGAGGACGTTTACCTCTTCCGTTGCGTGGCCCCGGAAAACCCGGCCGACGAGCGGCTGGTCGCGATGGCGCAGGTCCGTGACCTGACTCCGCTGCGGGACTCCGAGGGCCGCGTGGTCGCGCTGCCCGCGGTCGAAGGCGCGCTCGACGCGTGCCTCGACGCGATCCGCAAGTTCCAGGCGCAGCGCCCGGCGAAGAAACGCCTGGACGCCAACCGGGTCTTCATCTACGTCTGGCCGCCGAGCGAGCTGACGGTCGAGGACCTCAACGCCGTGGCCCAGCGCGTCGTGCCGACCACGGCGGGCGCGGGCCTGGAGGAGGTCACGTTCCTTGGCCGCCAGCGCGACCGGGAGACCGGGGAGCTGCGTGACCTCGCGGTGCGGATCTCCTACGACGTGGGTGCCGGGGTGCGGGTCGATCTCACCGACCCGCCGACGGAGCTGATCCAGCCGCTGGACGACTACGGCCAGAAGGTGCTGCGGGCCCGCCGCCGCGCCACCGTCTACCCGTACGAGCTGACCGGGATGCTCGCCGGCGACGGTGGCGGCTTCACCGAGTACGACCTGGACGACAAGGGCGCACTGGTGCCGGTCGACAGGCCGAAGGGGCTCAACAAAGCGTCCATTGTGGCCGGTGTGGTGACCACGCCGACCGAGCGTTACCCCGAGGGCGTCACGCGGGTCGCGCTGCTCGGCGACCCGACGCGGGCGCTGGGCGCGCTGGCCGAGCCGGAATGCGCGCGGATCATCGCGGCGCTGGATCTCGCCGAGCGGATGGCCGTGCCGGTCGAATGGTTCGCGCTGTCGGCGGGCGCGAAGATCGCCATGGACTCCGGCGTGGAGAACATGGACTGGATCGCCGCCGCGCTCAAGCGCATCGTCGAGTTCACCCAGGGCGGCGGCGAGATCAACATCGTCGTCGCGGGCATCAACGTCGGCGCGCAGCCGTACTGGAACGCCGAAGCCACGATGCTCATGCACACCAAGGGAATCCTCGTGATGACCCCGGATTCGGCGATGGTGCTGACCGGTAAGCAGTCGCTGGACTTCTCCGGTGGTGTCTCGGCGGAGGACAACTTCGGCATCGGCGGCTACGACCGCGTGATGGGCCCGAACGGGCAGGCGCAGTACTGGGCGCCGGACCTCGGCGCGGCCCGCAACGTGCTGATGTCCCACTACGACCACACCTACATCGCGCCGGGAGAGCCCGGGCCGCGCCGGGCCGCCACCAGCGACCCGGTCGACCGTGACGTCTCGGGCTACCCGCACGCGGTGGTGGGCACGGACTTCACCACGGTCGGCCAGATCTTCTCCCGCGAGACCAACCCGGACCGCAAGAAGCCGTTCGACATCCGGACGGTGATGCGGGCGCTGGCCGACCAGGACCACGCGATCCTGGAACGCTGGGCGGGGATGGCCGACGCGGAAACGGCGGTCGTGCAGGACGTGCACCTCGGCGGTTACCCGGTGTGCCTGCTGGGCATCGAGTCGCTTTCCGTGCCACGGCGCGGTTTCCCGCCCACCGACGGCCCGGACACCTACACCGCGGGCACTCTGTTCCCGCGCTCGTCGAAGAAGGCCGCGCGCGCGATCAACGCGGCGAGCGGGAACCGGCCGCTGGTGGTGCTGGCGAACCTGTCCGGGTTCGACGGTTCGCCGGAGTCGATGCGGAAACTGCAGCTGGAGTACGGCGCCGAGATCGGCAGGGCGATCGTGAACTTCCAGGGCCCGATCGTGTTCTGCGTGATCTCGCGGTACCACGGCGGTGCTTTCGTGGTGTTCTCCAAGACGCTCAACCCGAACATGACGGTGCTCGCCGTCGACGGTTCGTTCGCGTCGGTGATCGGTGGCGCGCCCGCGGCCGCGGTGGTCTTCGCCGCCGAAGTCAACGCGCGCACGGCGAAGGACTCACGGGTCGCCGACCTGACGGCGCGCCTCGGCGCGGCTGAGGGAGCGGAGCGGGCGGCGCTGTCCGCCCAGCTGGACGAGGCGCGATCCTCGGTGCGGGCGGAAAAACTGGGCGAGGTAGCGGCCGAGTTCGATGGCGTGCACAGTATCCAGCGCGCCGTCGAGGTCGGCGCCGTCGACGCGATCATCGCGCCGGAGGAGCTGCGCCCGCGCATCATCGCAGCGGTCGAGGCGGGTTTGCGCCGCGCGTGATCTCGGTGCCGGGCGCGGGCTGACTCCTCGCGCCCGGCACCACCGCGGCGCCCACACCTCGCCGGAGGGGCAGGCGCTGGGAAGGGGAGCCGGGTGTCATCCCGCATTCCCACCGAACCCGGTCTCGTTCCCATCAGGATCGGCGTACGTCGTTTTCCGCAGCCCGTTCTCCTAGGTCTCGCGCTTCGCCGGTGCCAGCCCACGTTCCGATGTCCCGCCCGGCCTGGCGTCGAAGGCGTCGACGAAAAGGGTGTGCCTCGCGTGGCCGGCGTGCCAAGTCGCGGACCGCAATTCCGGCGAACAGCTCGACGGTCAGTGCTCCGAACCGCTACACCACCTGCCGGCCGGGGGAGGCGCCTGGGCTATCCCTTCGCGGGCAGGGAACGGGCGTAGGTGAGCGCGCGCCCGGCCCAGTGTTCGAGGTGGCCGGGCGTGTGCAGGCTCTCGGGCGCCACCCGGAGCCAGCCGCGCATCTCGCGTCCGCGCATCACCGCCGGCTCGACGCTGTCTTCCCGTAGCAGGGCTTCGACGTCCTCGGGGTTCACCCGCACCAGCAGGCCACCCTGCCCGCTGACCGTGACTGCCATGTTGCCGTCGACGAGAAAGGCCAGGCCGCCGAACATGGCCCGTTCGGTGATGCCCTTCTCGCCGGAGAGCAACGCGCGGAGCCTGCCGGCGATTTCCTGGTCGTATGCCATGTGGGCAGTATCGGACATCGGGCGTGATCCGGGATCTGGTCCCGGCACCGTGACATACTTGCTTGTGCTTATCAACGAAACCGGCGCGGCCGTCGTGCGCCGAAGACGGTGGTTGCCGCTGGTGCCGTTGGCGCTGGCGGGGCTGGGGTGCTCGGCGTGGCTGGGCCTGAATTTCGACGTCCGGTATGGGTTCGGCGGCCTGCGGGCGGGCCCGGGCTCGCTCTACGGCGACTTCCAGCACCGGCCGCTGGCGTTCCGGGCGGTGACGTGGTTGCTGGATCTGGGGCCTTCGGTATTGACCCCGGGCGCGCGGTCGGGCGCGGCCGCCGAGGTGATCATCCGCGGCGAGGCACTTCTGCTGGTGACGGCGGCGTGCGTGCTGTTGTGGGCGGGGTTGCGCCGCTACCGCCCCGGCCGGCTGCCGGTGCTGGTGGCGGCCGGGATCTGGTGCGCGTTCGCGCTGGCCCCGAACTGGACTTTCCTGGAGCCCGACTGGGCGGGCGCGTTGTTCGCGGTGGCGGCGGCCGGGGCCGCGCTGTTACCGCGCCGCGCCTGGGTAGGCACGATTCTCGCCGCGTTGCTGGTGTTGCTGTGTGTGGCCACGAAGCTGACCACAGCCCCGTACGCGGTGATCGCGGGCGGCGTGGTGTGGCTGCTGGACCGCCGCCGCGCGTACCTGGTGGCCGGCTGGTCGGCCGGGCTGGTGGCGGTGTGGCTGGTGCTCACCTGGCTGTTCCTGCCGCTGGAGTGGCAGTGGATGGGGGACATGGCGGCGCTGGCCCCGAACACGCCCGTGAACACGCCGCCGGGTCGGCTGGACTGGCCGGGATTTGCCGAATCTGCGGGAAATCTGCTCGTGGTCTCGCCCGTCGTGCTGGTGATCCCGGCGGCGACCGCGGCGGTCGCGCGTTCGGTGGCGCGGCCGATCGTGGTCGTGTGCGCGGTGGTCGTGGCCGTGGTGCTGACAGCGGTACCGGTGCTCGCGCAGGGGGAGTATTACCTGTATCAGTGGGCGGCATTGCCGGTGCTCGCCGCGGGCTTGGGCGCGGCGGCGCTCGCGAAGGCCCCCGCGGCGGTGCTGGTCCCGGCGCTGGCCGGGGGCGTGCTGTCGATGTTCGCGCTGACGCGTTCGGTGGACTGGCGCGCGACGCATTTTCCCTTGCTGCTGACCGGATGTGTGCTCGCCGCCGTGCTGGGCTCGGGTTTCGCGTTCCTACCTGGCTTCCGGGCCGCGACGCCGCCGGCCGTCGTCGCGGCGGTGGTCGCGTTCGGCGCCGCGAACCTGCCGGCCGCGAGCTACAGCGTGACTGTGGGGCACGCGGGCGACACGAACCTTTCGCGCTATCAGGCGACTGCGGACATGCGCGGCCGGTTCGGCCAGTTGCGTGCCCGGCTCGGCCCGGACCTCACGATGCAGTACCTCGCATTCGGCGATGTGAGCTACCTGCTGGGCTATCCCACGGAGTGCCGTTACCCGTCGCCGGTGTGGTTACAGCGTTCCGCGGCACTGCACTATGTCCGGGATTTCGCCAGTTACGCCGACAATCTGTCCTGTTTGGACAGTGCGGAGGACTACCTGCTGATCGACCGCTCCTGGTTCGATCTGCCCGGCATGGCACCCGTGGTGAGCACTCGCGTCGACGAGCTGTACGACTGCGGCCAGGCCATCCACGTCACGGACTCGATCGACGTGTGTCCGCGTCGCGGCTGAGGGCCTCGGTCTCCTGGCGGCCCGCCGCCAGCGCGCGGAGGAGGAAGTCCTCGATCAGGGCCAGCTGTTCCTCGTCGTAGCCGGCGCAGACCTCGTCCATCGCCGAGTTCATCCCGCCGTAAAGGCGGTACAGCTCGACATTCCGGTCGCGCAGCGCCCGCACGACGACACCCCGCCGGTCCTCAGGGTCCCGTTCGCGCGCCACCCAGCCACCGCGTTCCAGCCGGTCGAGCACGCCCGTCGTGGTGGCCGGGTGCAGTCCGGTCGCGCGGGCGAGCACGGCCGGGCTGCACGAAGCCCGCCGGTTGACCGCGTCCAGGCAGGCGAGGTCGGCGTCTTTCAGGTCGAGATGGCCGCTGACCTGGCGGTTCAGCAAGGAAAGCTGGATGGCCAGCGCGCGCAGGGACTCCTTGACGGCGATCCGCAGCCGCCGTCTCCGCCGCGCGCCGGGCGAGGCTGTTGTCATGGCGCACCTTCCTGATTCGAGAAAGTATTGTTTCCATAAGATACGGTACTCATGTACTTTGAGTCTATGAACATCGCCCGTACCCGATCAGGCGCGTTGAATCGAACGGAGTTCTCATGACCACCAAGGACAAGGAACGCCCGGCGAAGGGCCGGGTGGACTTCACGATGATGTACGCGGCCCATGACGCCTTCCGGCGTGACCTCGCCGCGCTCGTTTCTGTTGCCAGTGCGGGCCGTGCGGCCGACGCGGCGGTGCGGGCGGGCTGGGCGACGTTCAAGAACCAGCTGCACATCCACCACACGGTGGAGGACACCGCGTTGTGGCCGCCCTTGCGCGACAAGGTGCACGGCCCGTACGAGGCCGCGATTCTGGACGCGATGGAAGCGGAACACGCACAGCTGGATCCCTTGCTGTCCAGTGTGGACAAGGCGATCGCGGCGGACGACCGGGCCGGTCTCGCCGACCGCGCCCAAGCGCTTTCCGATGCGCTGGGAGCACACATGGAACACGAGGAGGACGAGGCGCTGCCGCTGGTCGAGTTGCGTCTCGGCGTGCCGGGCTGGGCCGGGTTCCTCGATGCCATCCGCCGGCGGCAAGGGTTGCGCGGCGGCGCGGAATTCCTGCCATGGCTGCTCGACGGCGCGGGGCCGGAACTGCGCAGGCGCGTGCTGGCCGGGCTCCCCGCGCCTGCCCGGATCCTGTTCCGGCTGGCGTGGCGCCCCCGTTATGTCCGGACGGCGCGCTGGAGCGGGCGATGATCCTGGTGACAGGCGCCACCGGCCTGGTGGGCCGGCCGCTGGTGGAACGGCTGTGCGAAGCGGGAATCCCGGTACGGGCGGTCACCCGGGATCCGGAAAACGCCGGGCTGCCAAGGGAAGTGGAGCTGGCGGCCGGCGATCCGTCCTGGCCGGACACTCTGGCGCAAGCCCTCGAAGGCGCGGACGCCGTGTTCCTGAACCCGCGCGCCATCGGAACGCATGCGGACGAACTGCTGGCGCTGGTCAGGAAAAGCGGTGTGCGGCGGGTGGTGGCCATTTCGGCGCTCAACGTGGACTTCGAGCTGTCGCGCCAGCCCTCGCGGCTGACCGGTGAGTACAACAAGGAGGTCGAGGCGGCGGCGAGGGCGTCCGGGCTGGAGTGGGTGAGCCTTCGCCCCGGCACCTACATGGCCAACAGCATCGGGATGTGGGCCGGGCAGTTGCGCCGCGGAGACGTCGTGCGCGGGGCGTACGCGGCGGCGTCGTGGGCGCCGATCCACGAGGAGGACCTGGCCGAGGTCGGCGTGCGTGCGTTGTGCTCCGGCGAACTGCTGGGCACGAGCCCCGTGCTCACCGGGCCGCGATCGCTGACCCAGCAGGAGATGGTGGCCGCGATCGGCGCGGCGACGGGGCGGGCGCTCCGGTTCGAGGAGGTCGGCGCGGACGCGGTCGAGGCCGCGATGGCCAGGGCGGGGATGCCCGCCCGGATGGCCGCGGGATTCCTTGCCATGCAGGCGGAATCCTATGGGCAGGAGCGCTTGGTGACCGGGGAGGTCGAACGGATCCTCGGCCGTCCCGGGCTCACCTTCGCGGAATGGGCCGTCGATCACGTAATGGCTTTCCAGGGCTGAGCACGCCGCCGGCGGCTCTCGGAGTCCCGGACCGTTCACCGGACCGGGTGGACCCGGCCGGCGAACATGGTGTGAACTCGAGGGCACTCGCGGGCGCGGACCTGGGCGGATTCCGGATCCGGTGGCGGCCCCGGAGCCGGGACCGGCGACGCGCCGGAAACTCATTCTTGATTCATTCCAGAAAGTGGTGCAGACTCGCGGTGTGCCTACGACTACGGACTACGAGCGCATGCTGCGCAGGGCCGCGCTGCGCGTGACCCGGCCCCGGCTCGCCGTGCTGTCCGCGGTGCACGAGCACCCGCACGCCGACACCGCGTCGATTATCGGTGTGGTGCGTGCTGACCTCGGTGAGGTGTCCCATCAGGCCGTCTACGACGTCCTGAGCGCGCTGACCGCGGCAGGACTGGTGCGTCGTATCGAGCCAACGGGTTCCGTGGCGCGATACGAAGCACGGGTCGGGGACAACCACCATCACGTCGTGTGCCGGTCGTGCGGCGCGATCGCGGACGTGGACTGTGCGGTCGGCCCCGCGCCCTGCCTGACCGCGTCCGACGACCACGGCTTCGTCATCGACGAGGCCGAGGTCATCTACTGGGGCCTGTGCCCCGAATGCTCCACCGCCAGCAAATCCGATTCCCGGAAGGACTCCCGTGTCTGACAGCCCGAACGCCGAAGTAGGCGAACTCAATGTGGAGAGCGCGGGCGGGTGCCCGGTCCACACGGGGCGCATCGCGCACCCGACCGAGGGTGGCAGCAACCGTGACTGGTGGCCGAACCAGCTCAACCTGTCGATCCTCCGGAAGCACTCGACCGTGGCCAACCCCATGGACGAGGACTTCGACTACGCCAAGGAATTCCAGAGCCTGGACCTCGACGCCCTCGCCAGGGACGTCGACGAGGTGCTGACGACGTCGCAGGACTGGTGGCCTGCCGACTTCGGGCACTACGGCGGCCTGATGATCCGCATGGCGTGGCACAGCGCCGGCACCTACCGCGTGGACGACGGCCGCGGGGGTGCGGGCGCGGGTATGCAGCGGTTCGCGCCGCTGAACAGCTGGCCGGACAACGGGAACCTGGACAAGGCCCGCCGCCTGCTGTGGCCGGTCAAGAAGAAGTACGGCCGCAAGATCTCGTGGGCCGACCTGATGATCTTCGCCGGCAACCGCGCGCTGGAGACCATGGGCTTCAAGACCTTCGGCTTCGCCGGCGGCCGCGCGGACGTCTACGAGCCCGACCAGGACGTGTACTGGGGTCCCGAGCGCACCTGGCTCGGCGACGAGCGCTACTCCGGTGACCGCGAGCTGGAGGAGCCGCTCGCGGCCGTGCAGATGGGCCTCATCTACGTCAACCCGGAAGGCCCCAACGGCGTCCCGGACCCGCTCGCCGCGGCCCGCGACATCCGCGAGACCTTCGCCAGGATGGCGATGAACGACGAGGAGACCGTCGCGCTGATCGCGGGCGGGCACACCTTCGGCAAGACCCACGGCGCGGCCGACGCCGACGAGTTCGTCGGTGCGGAGCCCGAGGGCGCCCCGATCGAGCAGCAGGGCCTCGGCTGGAAGAACAGCTTCGGCAGCGGCAAGGGCCGCGACGCGATCACCAGTGGCCTCGAGGTCACCTGGACGGCCACGCCGACCCAATGGAGCAACGGTTTCTTCAAGAACCTGTTCGAGTACGAATGGGAGCTGACGAAGAGCCCGGCCGGTGCCAACCAGTGGGTGGCCAAGGACGCCGAGGCGATCATCCCCGGCCCCGAGGCCGGTGACCCGCCCCGCAAGCCGACCATGCTGACCACCGACCTCGCGCTCCGCGTGGACCCGGTGTACGAGCCGATTTCGCGGCGGTTCTACGAGAACCCGGACCAGTTCGCCGACGCGTTCGCCCGCGCCTGGTACAAGCTGACCCACCGCGACATGGGCCCGATCCAGCGCTACCTTGGCCCGCTGGTGCCGCAGGAGACGCTGATCTGGCAGGACCCGGTGCCCGCCGTCGACCACGAGCTGGTCGACGACGCCGACGTGGCCGACCTGAAGGCCAAGCTGCTCGACTCGGGCCTGACCGTGGCCCAGCTCGTCTCCACCGCGTGGGCGTCGGCCTCGACGTTCCGCATCGGCGACAAGCGGGGCGGCGCCAACGGCGCGCGGATCCGGCTGGAGCCGCAGCGCGGCTGGGAGGTCAACGAGCCCGACCAGCTCGCGCAGGTACTGCGCACGCTGGAAGGTGTCCAGGAGTCCTTCAACAGCGCCCAGACCGGGGGCAAGAAGATCTCGCTGGCCGACCTGATCGTGCTCGGCGGTGTCGCGGGTGTCGAGAAGGCCGCCAAGGACGCGGGCGTCGACATCAAGGTGCCGTTCACCCCGGGCCGCACCGACGCGACGGAGGAGCAGACCGACGCCGACTCGTTCGCTCCGCTGGAGCCGACCGTCGACGGATTCCGTAACTACCGTGGCAAGGCGCACCGGCTGCCCAGCGAGTACCTGCTGGTCGACCGCGCGAACCTGCTCAACCTGAGCGCGCCGGAGATGACCGTGCTCGTGGGCGGCCTGCGGGTGCTGGGCGCGAACTACCAGCAGTCCAAGGCGGGTGTGCTGACCGAGACGCCGGGCAAGCTGACCAACGACTTCTTCTCGAACCTGCTCGACATGGGCATCGAGTGGAAGTCCACGTCGGACGACGCGGAGACCTTCGAGGGCCGTGACCGCGCCACCGGCGAGGTCAAGTGGACCGGTACCCGCGCCGACCTCGTGTTCGGCTCGAACTCCGAACTGCGTGCCGTCGCGGAGGTCTACGCCGCCGACGACGCCAAGGAGAAGTTCGTGCGCGACTTCGTGGCCGCGTGGGACAAGGTCATGATGCTGGACCGGTACGATCTGGTCTGATTTTCGCCGCTCGACCAGGCCGGTCACCTTCGGGTGGCCGGCCTGGCCGCGTTTCCGGGGCGCGCTGCCGCACTGGGGCTAACGATTGATCCCGGTCAGGCGGGGGATCGTGGCGGTGCGGCCGGCCAGCAGCATCACCAGCGCCTCGATGGGTCCGGTGATCTCGGTGCCGGCGCCCGCGCTCCATTCCGCGTCGGTCGCGATGAGCCGGTGACCGGACCAGGTGCGGCGGGCGTGGAACGGGAAACCGAGGTCCCACAAGTGTTCCGCGGACGCCACCGCCGCCGCGACGGGCATCGGGTGGGGCCGGCCCAGCGCGATCGCGATGTCCTGCGCGTGCACGTGGACATCCATCAGCGCGTTGTCGAGGCTCTGGCTGGGGGCGAGCTTGCGGGAGCCTGCCGACTTCCGCAGGAGCGCGGTCAGCTCTTCCGGTGTGCCGGCCGCCGCGAGGGTCTTCGCCGTGGTGTACACCATGCGGTTGAAACTGCCCCGCGCTTTGATCATGGCCTTCACCAGTGCCGGCGTGGACAGGCGCTCGACCGAGGTGAGGTGTGCGGCCACGTCACGCACCGTCCAGCCCGCGCAGAGTGACGGCCCGGCCCATTCCTGTTCGGACAACTGCTCGAGCAGAGCGGCCGTGCGAGTACGTTCCGCGTCGATCGCTGCCCATTTTTCCTTGGGATCCATGGAGACCTCACCCGGATTTGGTACGATGCTCTGACTACTTTAATCAGTCTCTCTGACTATCGTCAAGGAGTGCGGGTGAACATCGGACTGCTGCTCTTCATTCCGTACCGGTATCTGGAAACCCGGGTGCTGGACGCCATCGCCGCCGCGGGTTTCGACATCACCGTCGCGCAGGCGCGGATACTGCAGCGGGTCGGGGCACGCGGCAGCAGGCTGACCGAGCTCGCCGAGGCCGCGCAGGTCACCAAGCAGACTGCGGGATTCCTGGTCGACCAGCTGGAAAAGGCGGGTCTGGTGGAGCGCGTGCCGGACCCGACGGATGGCCGTGCACGGCTCGTGTGCCTGACGGGCAAGGCCCGCGCGGCGGTGCCCGTCGGCAGCGCCGAGATCGAGCGCATCGAGGCGGAGTGGGAGCGGCACGTGGGGAAGCGGAAAATGGCTCAGCTGCGGGAGACGCTGGAGTTGCTGTGTGAGGTCACCGATCCTTACCGGTGATCGTCGTTCGGGCAGCGGCGGGGCAGCGGGGCGGCCCAGCCCGGCGGCCGCGTCACCGCGAAGCCCAATGGATTCCCTTGCAGCGCTGAAGGAATCCGTCCGCGTCATCGTCCCGGCAACGT
Source organism: Amycolatopsis sp. (assembly GCF_035546795.1). GTDB lineage: Bacteria > Actinomycetota > Actinomycetes > Mycobacteriales > Pseudonocardiaceae > Amycolatopsis_E. Next base: position 117,102 of record NZ_DASZWC010000071.1, on the reverse strand, counting down.
GAAATGCGCCGCCACCCGGCCACCGAACCGATCCTCAGCGCCCTGGACGGTCGGCGCGACGACCGTTGAACACTGCGCGAACGGGGCGGGCGTGGGCACACAGCACGGCCACGCGCGTCCGTTGCCACCCCGACGCGACCCAACCCTCAGGCCGCGGTGACGAACACCGACCCGAGATGCGTGAACTCCGCCGAGATCTGGTCCCCGGCGTGCGCGAACACCGCGTCCGTCAGCCCGCCGGTCAGCACGATCTGCCCGGCCTCGATCGCCTCGCCCCGGGCCGCCAGCGCGTTCGCGGCCCGCGCCAGCGCCTCGGCCGGGTGCCCCTGCACCGCGGCGCCGGTCGCCGTGTCGACCACGATTCCATTCACCGACAGCGCGCACGCCTCCAGCGCCAGATCCAGGTTCTCCGGGGAAAGCGCTTTCCCGCCCACCACGAACCGTGCCGACGAGGCGTTGTCGGCGACCACGTCGGGCAGGGTGAACTTGAAATCGAGGTAGCGGGAGTCGATGATCTCCAGCCCGGCGTGCACGCTCTGCACCGCGGCCAGCGCCGTCGCGGCCGTGATTCCGGGCCCTGCCAAGCGTTTTCCCATGACGAACACGATCTCCGGCTCCACCCGCGGGTGGATCAGCTTGCTCAGCGGGATGGGCTCGCCGGCGGCGAGCACGTAGCCGTCGGTCAGCACCGCGGTCAGCGGCGAGTCGATGCCCATCCGCTCCTGCTTGGCGCGCGAGGTCAGGCCGAGCTTGACGCCCACCACGTGCTCACCGGCCTCGACCTTCTTCTCGATGAGCCGTTTCTGCACCCGGTAGGCGGTTTCCAGGTCGAGCTCCGGCCATTCCCCGGTCAGCGGCCCGCGGTCCCGCCGTCGCGCTTCGGCGGCCAGCAGCACGTCCGCGGCGGTGTCGATGTCCCAGTTCGTCATGCGGCCGGCTCCTTCTCGGTGGAACGAGTTGCAGACACCGTAACGGCCCTGCGCGATCGCGGCCCGGTCAGCCGGCCGGGCGCAGGGCGGTCAGGATGGCCTGGTGGGTGATCCAGCCGCTCAGCGTGCCGGTTTCCTTGTCCTGTACGGGAAGTCCGGTGCCGGCGGCCTGGGTGAGGGCGTCGAGCGCGTCGGTCAGTGGTGATTCCCCGGTCACCACCGGCGGCAGTTCGGCCAGGGATCCCACGGTTTCGGCGCGGTCGTCGGTCAGCGCCTCCGCGACGGCCCGTGCGGTCACGCAGCCGTGGTATCGCCCGTCCGCGCTGACGACCGGCAGGATGCCGTGCCCGGACAGGGCCAGCGCGCGAGCGGCGGGACGGAGCCCGGTGTCCTCGCGCAGGGCGTCCGGCAGTGGCTCGAGCACCTGTGCGACGGTGGTCCCGGCCAGGCGCCGTGCCTCGGGCCTCTTGTCGATGTCGACCCCGCGCCGCCGCAGTTTGAGTGTGTAGATGGTGTCCTCGCGCAGCAAAGTCTTGCTGGTCAGGGTCGCGACGACGATCGCGGTCATCAGCGGCAGGATGATGGTGTACTGCCCGGTGAGTTCGAACAGGATGATCACGGCGGTGATCGGCGCGCGGGCGGCGCCGGCGAAGGCCGCGCCCATCCCGATCAGCCCGTAGACGCCGGGGGAAGCCGTCATTCCGGGCAGCCAGGCGTGCACGGCGATGCCGAAGGCGGTGCCGCCCATGGCGCCGATGAACAGGGACGGTGCGAACACCCCGCCGGAGCCACCGATGCCGATGGTGAGACTCGTGGCGACGATCTTGCCCACCAGCAGGAGCAGGAGGAACCCGAAGACGTACTTGCCTTCCACGGCGTTCTGCAGCACGGGATAGCCCACGCCATACATTTCGGGCAGCGCGAGCAGCAGTCCGCCGAGGACGAGCCCGCCGACGGCGGGCCGCAGCCATTCCGGTCCGCGCCAGATCCAGTCGCAGGCGTCCTCGATCCGGTACAGCACCTTGGTGAACAGCACCCCGCAGGCGCCGACGACGACGCCGAGCACGACGAACAGCAGGTACTCCACCGGGTTTCGCAGTGTGAACGGCGGCAGATCCAGGAAGGCCACGTTTCCGAAGACGGCGCGGCCGACCACGCCGGCGGTGACGCTGGAGAGCACCACGGCGCCGAACGATTCCACCGCGAAATCGCGCAGGATCAGTTCCATCGCGAAGAACGGGCCGGCCATCGGGGCGTTGAACGTGGCCGCGATCCCGCCCGCGGCGCCACAGGCGACCAGTACCCGCAGCCTGCTTTCGGGCAGCCGGAACCAGCGGCCGAAGGTGGACCCGAGCGCCGATCCGATCTGGACGATCGGCCCTTCCCTGCCGACCGACCCGCCGGAGCCGATGGTCAGCGCCGAGGCGAGTGCTTTGACGACGGTGACCTGTGCCGGGATGCGCCCGCCCTTCTCGGCCACCGCGTACATGACTTCGGGTACGCCGTGCCCGCGCGCCTCGGGGGCGAAGCGGTACACCAGCGGGCCGTAGACGAGACCCGCGAGCACGGGTGCGATCAAGAGGAACCACGGCCCCAGGGCGGGAAACCACGGATGTGCCTCGCCGCCGGCCGCGGAGTAGTCGGCGTGCCCGGAGAACAGGTGGGTGAACGTCGTGATCAGCCAGCGGAACGCCACCGCGCCGAGACCGGCCCCCGCGCCGATCGTGACAGCCAGCACCGCCAGCCCGCTCGAGCTCTCCCGCAGCCACACGCCGGCGGGCTGCTGCGCCGGGACTTCCAGCCGCGCACCCGGTTTCCGCCCGTTCCCGCCCGTCCGCACCGTCATGTTTGCAGTATGCAACACTTGTCCAGAGCATATGTATGGAGTGTGAGGTAGAACAGTGCCATGCCCTCCCGTCGTACCCCCGGCGCGCCGGCCGCCAGTGACGTCGATGCCGTCACCGACGCCGTGCTCACCGCGTCCCGGCTGCTCGTCGCGGTGTCCGCGAAGTCGATCGCGGCCGTCGACGAGTCCATCACCATCCCGCAGTTCCGGCTGCTCGTCGTGCTGTCCAGCCGCGGCCCGGTGAAGCTGACGGCGGTGGCGGACGCACTGGCGGTGAACCCGTCCACGGCCACCAGGATGGTGGACCGGCTGGTCGCGGCTGGGCTGGTCAGCAGGGAGGCGAATCCGGCGTCGCGGCGGGAATTGGTCGTGTCGCTGACCGGAAGCGGTGCGGCCGTGGTCCGCGAGGTCACCCAGCGCAGGCGGCGCGAGATCACCCGGATCGTCAGCCGGATGCCGGAGGGCACCCGGACCGGTCTGGTCCGCGCGTTGACCGCGTTCAGCGAAGCCGGGGGCGAGCCCAGCGTCGAACACGGCGACCCGCTCTGGCTCTAGCCGACCACGAAATACCGCAGCCTCAGATACGGGACGGCCACCAGCACGGTCGCGAGATCGGGTGCCCGAGACCAGCACCGGTATCCCGGCGCCGATCAGCGCGACGATCGAAGGCTCCAGGTGGAACACGGAATGCCCGGCGAACGCGGGGAACACCACCGCCGGCACCACGCCGGATTCGATCAGCGGGGCGCGGTCACGGATCGCCTCCCGCTCGTTGAGGGCCACGATCTCCGCGGCGCGTTCGGGATCATGGGTGAACACACCGCGGAAGAGCCACGGCAGCAGCACTGCCAGCACGGCTATATCGATGATCACCAGTGGCGCGAGGTTGTCCAGGAAGGCCGAAGCCGGCGCAGAAGGCCTCATCCGAGCTGACCGCACCGATGGCGAGAACCACCGCCGCGCCGGTCGGCGGGGCCACCATCTTGGGGATCTTCTCGCCGGCGATGAGCGCGTACGCGACGGCGATGGCGGGGCTCATCGCCGGCCCCGGCTCAGCGCAGTGCCTGTTCCAGCAGCCGGGAGGACGTGATCACGCCGGCCAGTTCGCCGTGGTCGGGCACCGCGACCGGCGGGGTGCGGAGCCGGGCCATCAGCGTGGCGTCCTGCACTGCCGTGTCGTTGGCTCGGGCGATCAGCGTGGCGTCCTCCACTGCTGTGTCGGCGGCCCGGACCTCCGCCGGCTCCGGTGTCCTGCCTGGCAGCAGCTCCCGCACCGTCCGGCGGACCCCGGCCAGTGCAGGACCTCCCGGCACACCGCCCGCGAAGATGCGTAAGAAATCTTCCGCGGTAACTCAGGCCGGCGGTTCTTCCGTCGCCGGCAACGGCCGCCGCTGGTGCAGCGTCAGCAGCCAGCGCCCGCCGTGGCGGACATACAGGGTGGAGCAGTGCACCCGGCCGCCTTGCACGATGGCCTGGTAGGTGACGTAGGTCAGCGAGCCGGTCACCGGGAGCACGGTCTCGCCGGAGAGCCGGAACCGCCGGTAGGTCAGGCCGGGCGCCCAGTCCGCGAGCGCGGCTGCCCGGGTGAACTGCTTGTCAACAAGGAAAACCCGGGCGTTCGAGGCCATCACCCCGGCGTAGAACTCGGCGGCCCGCCCGGCGGCCGCGGCCTGCCAGGCCGCGTGTTCCAGTTCGAGCGGTTCCGCTGTCCGCACCCTGGCTGCCTCCGGAAACCTCGTGACAGGGACATCCGGAGCATAGAGCAAAACTTTGCTGGTGCGGCCGATTCCCGCGGATCATCCTTTGTGGACATTTGCCGTGCGCAAAGACGGGGCACGGCCGGTCGCCGGAACCGGCCGTGCCCGTGGTGAACCGCCAGGCCGCGGTGCGGCCCGCGTCCGCGGCCACCGTGGCACCGGTCAGGAAGCCGGCGCTGCCGGAGGCGAGAAAGGCGATGACTTCGGCGATTTCCCGTGGCTCGGCCGGCCTGCCGAGCAGGGTGGAGCCGCGATCTGCGCGATCGTCTCCTCGTCCATGGCGGTGCTGGACATCTCGGTGCCGGTGGGTCCGGGCGACATGGTGTTGACGCGCACGCCGGACGGGCTGAACTCGGCCGCCCACGTGCGGGTCAGCGATTCGAGCGCGGCTTTCGTCGCGGCGTAGACCGAAAGCCCGGGCATGCAGACGCCGGCGGCCATCGTGCTGACGTTCACGATGCTGCCCGAGCCCCGCCCCAGCATGGCCGGCACGAGCGCGGCGGGCGGCGAGGCGCACCTCCTCCGCTGTGGCTTCGGTGACTCCCCGTTCGTACATCAGCCCATTTTCTTCCTCGGCAAAGTGGGTCAGGTAATCCACTCCGGCCGAGCGAAACCGCCGAACTCATGGCGTCGGCGGGCGCCCGGATGATCATCACCGGTCGCACCGCCGAACGCGGCGCGGCCACGGCAAGGCGATTACCACGGCGGGCGGGTCGGCCAGGTTCGTCGCCGCGGACCTCACCGATCTCGGCGAACTGCGCCGGCTCGCCGGCGAGGCGGGCCCGGTGGACATCCTGGTCAACAACGTCGCCCTGTTCCCGGTGCACCGACGGTCACCCAGGACGTGGCGACGTTCGACACCGTGGTGGCGGCCAACATCCGCGCGCCGTACTTCCTGTCCATTCCCTCGCCGGGCTGCGCCGCCGGCGGGACGCGATGGTGGAGTACCACCGGCGCCCGCAGTGCCGGGGCGGCTGCCCGATCGGCTCGCTCGGCAGTGAGGTCGCGGAGACCGATCCCGGGGCGCGCCTCGCCGTCGCGATCGAGTCCGGGTTACGCGGGGTGCACGCGCGCGGTGAACTCCGCGGCGACCCCGACGACCTGGCGCTGGCCGTGCTGGCCGCGTTGCAGGGTGGCCTGCTGCTGACCCAGTTGCGGCGCAAGGTGAAACCGCTGGAGACTGCGCTTGACGCGATCCTCGTTCATGTGGAATCCCTGACCCGCTGAGGCGCCGCCGCAAGCACTTCGGCCACCTGCGCGACGACGGCGCGCACCTGTGCCTGGCGCGCCAGCCAGGTGGGCAGGGCGAACCCGGGGTCGGTCAGCGGCGCCCACTGCCAGTCCGGCAACAACCGTCGCGCGCTGGGCTCGGTGAGCAGCACGGCGTCGGCCTCGCTAGCCACGGCGCACGCGTGCGCGTTTTCGGTGAACCAGGCGAAAACCCAGTCCGGATGCAGGCCCTGCGCCCTGGCGGCGGCGCTGATCTGCTCGCCCTCGGTGGTCACCTGGTCGCGGCTGTGCGCCAGCACCCGGAGCCGGTCGAGGTCGGCCACCCCGAACCGTTCGCGCCCTGCCAGCCGATGCCCCGGGCGCATGGCCAGCCCGAAAGGCTGTTCGTAGAGCAGCCGCCCGGTCAGCTGCTCCGGCGGGCGCTGGTGCACGAGCGCGAGATCGAGATGGCCCTGCCGGACCATCCGCAGCTGGTCGGTGCTGCTGGCGTCGGTGAACGCGATCGCCGCGGTGGGCACCCGCTCCATCAACGCCCGCTGCCGCCCGTCGAGCCAGGCCGCGGACGTGCCGGGCGGCAGTCCGGTCCGGACGATCTCCTTGGCAGGGCGGGTGGAGCGGACCACATCGCGGCTCGCGTCGGCCAGCCGCAGCACGGTGGTGGCGTGTTCGTGCAGGGCGAGCGCGCCCGGCGTCGGCAGCACCCCGGTGGTCACTCGTTCGAACAACGTCGTGGTCAGTTCGCGTTCCAGCTGGTGCAGCTGGCGGGTCAGCGCGGGCTGCGAGATGCGCAGGTGCTCGGCCGCGCGCGAGATCGAACGATGCTCGAAAATGGCTACGAAGTACCGTAGTTGCCGCAGCTCCATACCTTCAGGTTATGCCCCGGCTGCCGGATTGATATTGGCGCCGGTGCCCGTGCCCGTCGTCTACTGGCCCGGACGGAAAGGGAGGTTCATGGGCGAGAAGTACGACGTCGTGGTGATCGGTGGCGGCGCGGGCGGGATCGGGGCGGCCGTGGGCGCGGCCTGGTCCGGTGCCCGCGTGCTGCAGGTCGAGCAGTACCCGTTTCTCGGTGGCGCCGCGACGATCAGTTCGGTGCTGACGTTCTGCGGGTTCTTCGACCAGCAGGGGGAGCGGGTCGTCGCCGGGGTGGGGGAGGAGATGCTGCGGCGGCTGCGTGATCTGGGCGCGTACGAGGAGAAGACGATGAACTGGACGGGCAACCGCATCGTCCTGCTCGACACCGAAGCGACGAAGCTGGCCGCGGACCGGGTCACCGAGGCGGCGGGCGTGGAGGTCCGGCTGCACAGCACGCTCATCGGCGCGCGACGCGAAGCGGGCCGGATCACCGAGGTCGAGCTGCACCACCGCGGCGGCCGTGAGCACATCCGCGCCGACGCGTTCGTCGACGCCAGTGGCGACGGGGCTCTCCTTGCGGCTGCCGGGGCGGGCGTGCGCGTCGAGCCGGTGGACCAGCGCCAGACGAGCACTCTCGTGTGCCGCTTCGGCGGTGTCGCCGAAGATGCCGACCTGTCCCGCGACGGGCTGCGCACGGCCGTCGCCGCGTACGCGGAGAGCTCCGGCGTCAGGCTCGCCCGCGACTACGGCATCGCCGTGCACCTGCCGCTGACCCGCGAAGTCATCGCGTTGCTGGTGGACGAGCAGGCCGACGTGCTGGACGCGAAGGCGTTCAGCCGGGACGAGGCGAGCGCGCGGCGCCAGGCGTGGCAATACCTCGACGCGCTGCGCAAACATCTGCCCGGCTGGTCCGCGGCCTATCTGATCGAGACCGGCCCGCAGCTGGGGATCCGCGAGAGCCGGCACCTCGTCGGCCGGGAAACGATCACCGCGGCCGACGTGCTCGAAGCCCGCAAGCGGCCGGACACCTCGATCGCGCGCTGCGGCTGGCCGATCGAGGACCACGCCGGGCCCGGCATCACCCGCTACACCGAACTGGCGGGCAAGGGCTGGTACGACGTGCCCTACGGGGCCATCACCTCGGCCGACACCGACAACGCGTGGGGCGCCGGCAGGCTGACCAGCGCCGATCCGCGGGCTTACGCCTCGGTGCGGGTGATGGGCACCGCCTTCGCCACCGGGCACGCCGCCGGTGTCGCGGCGGCCCGCCACGCGGAGCACGAAAACCATGACGTGGCGGCGATCCGGGCCGAGCTCCGGCGCCAGGACGCGATCGTCTGACCCTTGTTCCCGATTGGAGCCTCAACGATGAGTTCCCGCTACCGCTGGGTCGTGCTGACCCTGTGCTGGGCGAGCTTCACCATGACCTCGACCGACCGGTCCACCTGGGGACCGGCCTCCTCGGCGGTCAGCGACTCCTGGCATGTCCCGCTCGCCGCGCTCGGCGTGTTCGCGACCTGCTACTACATCGGCTACGTCATCTCCAACGCCGGCGGCGGCCTGCTGACCGACTGGCTCGGCAGCCGGGTGGTGCTCGGCACGAGCCTGCTGGCGGCCGGCGCGCTGATGACGGTTTTCGGCTCCACCACGTCGATTCCGCTCGGCCTGGTGGTGCAGGGCCTGGTCGGGCTGTTCGCCGGGGTGGAGTTCGCGGCCGGGATGAAGCTCATCACCACCTGGCATCCGCCGCACGAGATCGGGATGGCGAGCGGGATCTTCATGACCGCCACCTCGCTGGGCACGGTGATCGCGAACGCGGTGGTGCCCACGTTGATCGAAAAGGCGGGCTGGGGCACCGCGTACCACACGTTCGGCATCGTCACGATGGTGCTGGCGGTGCTTTGCGCGATCTTCATCCGCAACGGCGATGTGCAGGCGAGTGGTGCGAAGCGGGCGCTGCCGGACGTGCGGCCGTTGGCGCGCAACAAGGATCTGCTGCTGCTCGGTATCGCGGGCTTTGGCGGCCTGTGGGGCACCTACGGGTTCGTCACGTGGTCCAACACGCTGATGATCAAGGGCAGCCACATCTCCGCGGTCGACGCCGGGATCGTGGTGGTGATCTTCTCCGCGTCCGCGGTCGTGGTGAAACCGCTGATCGGCTGGATCACCGACCGGATCGGGCTGGGCATGCGGCTGCCGATCATCGCGATCCTGGTGCTGTTCACCGCCGCGCTGCTGGTGTTCGGCGCACTGCACAGCTATGGCGCCTTCCTTGCCGTGGCACCGGTTCTCGGTATCGCGGCGTACGCCTACAGCCCGCTCACGGCGGCGATGATCCCCCGGCTTGCCGGTGACCGGCTCGCGGGTTCTGCGGCAGGCGCGGTGAACGCGGTGTGGCAGCTCGGCAGTGTCCTGGTGCCCGCCGCGGTCGGCCCGGTGTTCCACGCGACCGGCTCGTTCTACGCCGCGTTCGCGCTCCTCGCCGTCGGCCCGCTGCTCGGCGCGGCGGTGCTGCTCGGGGTGCGGGACGACAGGCCGAGCAGGCAGGAGGCCGAGCCGGTCACCGCCGCGGGGCGCTGAACCGACGCCGCCGATGCTTGGACGTCGTCGCCGCGCGGGAGGACGATGGAGGGGGCGTTAGCTGAGAGGGGCACATCATGTCGGTACAGCTCAACCACACCATCGTCGAAGCCGCCGACCGCGAGGCGACAGCGGCCTTCTTCGCGGACGTGCTCGGCTTGGCCGAACCCGTCGAGTACGGGCCGTTCCTGGTGCTGCGCATGGAAAACGACGTCTCGCTCGACGTCGCGCACGTCGATGGCCCGGTGCACACCCAGCACTACGCGTTCCTCGTCGGGGAGGCGGAGTTCGACCGGATCTTCGAGCGCGTCACCGGGCGGGGGCTGGAGTACTGGGCGGACCCGTTCGGCCGGGAACCAGGCCGGATCAACCACCACGACGGCGGTCGCGGGGTCTACTGGTGCGATCCCAACGGGCACCGGCTGGAGATCATCACCCGGCCGTACGGCGGCTGAGTGGAATCGTCCGAAGGGCTTCACCGCGCGTCGAAGTGGTACTGACTCCGCAACAGGATCTTGCCGAACACGGAGCCTTCTTCCATCGCGCGATGGGCTTCCGCGGCCTGGTCGAGCGGGACGGTGCGGCCGACCACCGGCCGCACCGCGCCGCTTTCCACGAGCGGCCACACGTGTTCGCGGACAGCGGCGACGATGCGCCCCTTCCCGGCCGCCGGCTGCGGTCGTAGCGCGAAAGTGCTGATGCTGCCCCGTTTCCCGATCAGCTTGCCGATGTTCAGCTCGCCGGTGAGCCCGCCCTGGAAGCCGATGATCACCAGTCTGCCTGCCGTGTTCAGCGCGTCGAGGTTCCGGTCCAGATAGGACGCTCCCATGTTGTCCAGTATCACGTCCGCCCCGCCGAGTTCCTTCAGCCCGGCCACGAAATCCTGCTCGCGGTAGTTGACCGTGACATCCGCGCCGAGGCGCCGGCACTGCTCCAGCCGTTCCGCCGAGCCGGCCGTGACGGCCACGGTCGCGCCGAGCGCCTTGCCGACCTGGATGGCGTGCGTGCCGATCCCGCCGGAACCGCCGTGCACGAGCAGAACTTCGCCTTCGCGCAGGCGTGCGCTCTCGGCGAGTGTCGCCCACACCGTGCACGCGACCTCGGGCAGCGCGGCGGCCGCCACCAGGCCGACGCCCTCCGGCACGGGCAACAGCTGCGCGGCGGGTACTGCCACCAGTTCCGCGTAGCCGCCGCCGGAAAGCAACGCGCACACCTGGTCGCCGACCTGCCAGCCCTCGACCCCTTCGCCGAGTTCGGCGATCGTGCCGGAGCATTCGAGGCCGGGCAGCTGGTTCGCCCATGGTGGTGCCGGGTAAACCCCTTGGCGTTGCAGCACATCCGCCCTGTTCACCGCGGCGGCCGTGACGCGGATGAGCACCTCGCCCTCGGCCGGGCGCGGGTCGTCCACCTCCGTCCAGGCCAAGGTGGCGGGTTCGTGGATCGTGATCGCGTGCATCGGATCTCCTTGTCTGGCAGGCAGGATCCAGTGCACTCCGGAAACGCGCGGTGACCAAGGAGCGATTCGTGTCCGCTGCGATCAGGAATCGTGATCGCAGGCGCGCAGCAGTTCCGGCAGGCACCACGGCGGGTTCGTCGCGGAGACGGCGAGCAGCGTGGGCATCGTGAGCTGTTCCTTGGCGGGGCGCACGGCCACCCGCGGGGTCACCAGGCGGCGCGCCTGGGTGGCGTAGAGCACCGTCCATGTGCCGGTGCTGTTGCCGACCATGGCGAGGGTGTCCTGCATCGTCGTCGACGGCGGGCCGAACACCGCGTCGAATCCGGCCGCGCGACAGGCCGCGACCATCAGCTCGTGCAGCGGAGCGTTGCGGGCGCGGTCGGCCAGCCGCAGCGGCATCCCGGACAGTTCGGCGAGGCCGATCGTTTCCGCCGAGGCGAGCGGATGCCCGGCCGGCAGCGCGATGGCGAGTCTGTCCTGCCACAACGGGATCAGCCGCAAGCCCGGGCTTTCGGTCACTCCGCGCACGAACGTGGCGTCGAGCGTGTGTTCACGGACCTGGTCCAGCCGCGCTTGGGTGGCGGCGGAAACCAGTTCGACACTCAGCCCCGGCACGGTTGCCGTCAGGTTGTCCAGAACCTGGTCCAGCCGCTCGCCGAGGCCGTTGCTCGTGCCCAGCCGCAGCACGGTGGAGCGGGCCAGGCTCGCGATCTTGGCCCTCGCGCGGCCTTCGGCGGCCAGCACCGCGCGCGCTTCGGGCAGGAAAAGCCGGCCGGCGGTGGTGAGTCGCACCGTGCGCGGCGAGCGGTCGAACAGCTCCACGCCGAGCTCGCGCTCCAGCCGGCGGATCTGCTGGCTGACCGCGGCCTGCACGATGTGCAGCCGTTGCGCGGCGCGGCCGAAGTGCAGCTCCTCCGCGACCGTCACGAAGTACCGCAGCTGACGAAGTTCCACGCCTCAAGTATGCGGCGATCACGATCGCTGGTCGGTCACACCCGGGTGGCGGTTGGGGTGGTCGCAGGTGCTGGGACGCCCTGCGACGCGACAGCCTCAATGCCCCCGGCGCGGCGAAACCAGCAGATGCTCGCTCCGCGCCGAGGCCATCGTGGACATCACGAGTGACGCGGCGCCGATGGCACCACCGTCCTCGCCGAGGGTTGTGCCGCGGACATCGACCGTGTGCACATCGCGCACGGTCAGCAGGGACGCGGTGATCGGTGGCGCCACGCGCAGGTAGATCGCCGACAGCGCGGACCAGTTCGGCCCGCCCAGCACGATGGTGTCGAGGTCCAGCACGTTCGCGAGGTTGCCGCCGGCCCTCGCGATGGCGCGTGCCGACTTCTCGACGATGGCCGTCGCCCGCTCGTCACCCCCGTCCGCCAGCGCGCACAACCGGCCGAGCGCCGTCTCCACGGCCAGGTGGTCGGCCAGGTCCGCCTGCGGCAGCAGACCGGCGTCGATCGCGGCCGACACCAGATGCACCGGGGCACAGGTGATCGCGATACACCCGCGCCCGCCGCAGTAGCACTCGGTACCGTCGGGATCGCCGCTCAGATGGCCGATCTCACCGAGGTTGTCACTCGCTCCGCGCATCACCTCGCCGCCCAGCACGATGCCCGCGCCGATGCCGGTGCCCAGGTAGATGAAGGCGAAGTTCGACAGCGTGCCGCCACCGGCCCAGAGCTCGCCGGTCGCCGCCGCGATGGTGTCCTTCTCCAGCACGACCGGCAGGCCGAGTCGTTTCTCCAGTTCGTCCCGCAGCCGCACGACCCCCCAGCCGCGCAGATTCGGTGGCCCCACAACGGAATCCGCCAGTATCGGGCCGGGCGTGGACACGCCGAGCCCGGAAATGCGCAGCAGCGGGATCCGGCGCCGCGCGACCAGATCGGTGACCGCGCCGACGATCGCGTCGAGCACGTCCTGCGGGCCGTCGGTGCTCGGGGTGGCGATGGACGTCCTGTCCTCCACCTCACCGGCCAGGTTCAGCAACACCAGCGTCATGCGTGCGGGGTCTATGTGCAGCCCCACCGAATACTGCCCCTGCGGCACCACCCGGAACATCGTCCGGCGGGCGCCGGTGTCGGCCTCCGCGCGGCCCGCCGGTTCGATCAGCCCGGCGTCGACCAGCCTGCGCACGATGTTCGACACGGTCTGCCCGGACAGGCCGGTGCGCCGGGCTTCGGCGTGGCCGTGGCCAACGACTCGACGTACGGCCACGACATCACGCGTCACTGGGCCGAGGACGGCTCCACCGTGACCCTGGTGCGGCAGTCGCTGCTGCGCGCGCCGCGCTTCCCCGACCCGCAGGCGGACCAGGGCGAACACGTGCTGCGCACCGCCCTGCGGCCCGCGCCGACCGTGCTCGAAGCCATCGACACCGGCTACCGGCTGAACCTGCCGGTGCGCACCGTGCGCGGCGGTGGCCCGGTGGCGCCGCTCGTCACGGTGTCGTCGCCCGCCGTCGTGGTGGAGGCGGTGAAGCTCGCCGAGGACCGCTCGGGTGACCTGGTCGTGCGGCTGTACGAGGCGCGCGGCGGCCGGGCTCGCACCCGCATCGAGTTCTCCGAGCCCGTCGCGCGGGCGAGGACCACCGACCTGCTGGAGCGGGAAACCGATGCCACGCGGTCGTGGCAGGACGAGCCGGTCGAGCTGGAGCTGCGGCCGTTCGAGATCGTGACGCTGCGGGTGCGGCGCGGTTAGTGTGCGAACCATGCTCAGACTCGGTTTTCCGGTGCTCGGCGTGACCGACCTGCCGCGCGCGGTGACGTTCTGGACGGCGACGAGTGGACGAGCGAGACGTGGCGGAACCTGGACCACGCGGACGGCCCGGGCCAGGCGCTCGTGCTGATGCACAGCGACTCGCCCGCCGAGCCGCGCCCGCGGCTGCACCTCGACCTGTTCGTGGACACCGCCGCCGGACAGCAGGCCGAGGTCGCGCGCCCGCTCGGGCTCGTTCGTCGTGCTCGCCGACCCGGACGGCAACCTGTTCCGTGTGGCCGACCTCAGCCGCGCGCCATCAGGATCGCGCCCGGTGTGCTGGCCTCGACCGAGACGAGGGCCGGGCTGTCGCCGGTGTCCATTCCGGACCGGTGATTGATCGGTCCCGCTGCTCACCGCGATCGCCGAGAAGTGTTGGACACCGCCGTCGCCGCACAGCAGAGTGGGGGCCATGACCTATCTCGCGGACGAGCAGCGTTACCACGGCACGATGAGCTACCGCCGCACCGGGCGATCCGGCCTCGACCTGCCCGTGCTGTCGCTGGGTTACTGGCACAACTTCGGGGACGACAAGCCGTTCGAGGCGCAGCGGGCGATCACCCGGCGCGCGTTCGACCTCGGCATCACCCACCACGACCTGGCGAACAACTACGGCCCGCCCTACGGTTCCGCGGAGATCAACTTCGGCCGCATCATGCGCGAGGACCTGGCGCCGTACCGCGACGAGCTGGTGATCTCCACCAAGGCGGGCTGGGACATGTGGCCGGGCCCGTACGGGCAGGGCGGCGGTTCCCGCAAGTACGTGCTGGCCTCGCTCGACCAGTCGCTGCGCCGGATGGGCCTGGACTACGTGGACATCTTCTACTCCCACCGGCCCGACCCCAGCACGCCGCTGGAGGAGACGATGACCGCGCTGGACACCGCGGTCCGCCAGGGCAAAGCCCTGTACGTGGGCATTTCCTCCTACGACGCCCACACCACCCGCGAGGCCTCCGCGATCCTGCGCGAGCTGGGCACGCCGCTGCTGATCCACCAGCCTTCGTACTCGATGCTCAACCGCTGGATCGAGACCGACGGCCTGCTGGACGCGGCCGAAAGCGAAGGCATCGGCGTCATCGGGTTCACCGCGCTGGCCCAGGGCCTGCTCACCGGCCGCTACCTCGACGGGGTGCCCGCGGATTCCCGTGCGGCGCAAGGGAAAACCTTCGACACCGGCTGGCTGTCCGAGGAGATGCTGCGCCGGTTGCGCGCGCTGAACGAGCTCGCCGGGCGGCGTGGGCAGACTCTGGCGCAGCTGGCGCTCGCCTGGGCGTTGCGCGACGAGCGGGTCACTTCGCTGGTCATCGGCGCGTCCCGCACGGAGCAGCTGGAGCAGAACGTGGCCGCGCTGAAGAACCTCGAATTCGCCAAGGAGGAGCTGGCCGAGATCGACGAGCTGACCGCCGAAGGGGCGGCGGTCGACCTGTGGCGCGACGCCCGCGAGGGCAACGTCGGCTGACGCCTTTCGGTCCACTGTGTACGGACGATCAGTCCGTCGGCACCAGTGCGGCAACGGCTTCCCGGATCGGAGCCAGGTCGATGTCCTTCGCGATGGTGGCTTCGTCCGGTTGCCCGGGCAGCGGTGGCTCGACGCCGAGCAGGGCCCGGAACACGCGGGGATACACCGTGCGGCCGATCAGCTGGTTCGTGATCTCGGTGCTCTCCGCCCGGGTGAGCCGGCAGTGCTCGGTCAGGAAATCCTCGAGCCGTTCGTGCGTCGTGTGGAAGATCGCGTCGTAGAAGCCCGCCGACGCGTCCGGGAGCCGTTCGGCCTGCCCGATGCCGAGCCGGCACGTCCGTAGCGCGGGCTCCCAGAGGATGAGCTGCAGGAAGCGGCCGCAGAACAGGACGACGGCCTCCGCGATGTCCTCGGCGTAGTCGCCGGGCGTGCCGAGCCTGCCGAGGTAGAGCTCCCGCACCAGTTCGACCACGTCGCGGAACAGCTTCTCCTTGCTGGCGAAATGCGCGTAGAGCGACCGCTTGGACGTGGCGGCCCGGATCGCGATCACGTCCATCGACGCCCGCTCGAAACCCATCTCCAGGAAGACGTCCTTCGCCGTCAGCAGGATGTGCTCGCGCAGGGCGGCACCGCGTATCGCCATCGGTCTTGCCTTCCTCGGAAGTAAACGGTACAGTCGAGTTTACTTCCTTCGACCGTCCTTGGAGCTTGCCTTGATCGTCGTCACCGCGCCCACGAGCAGTATCGGGCGTCAGCTGATACCGCACCTTCTCGAACACGGCGAGGCCGTGCGTGTCATTGCCCGCGAGCCCGCGCGCCTTGCCCCGGAGGTGGCCGACCGGGTCGAGGTCGTGCGGGGTTCGCACGGCGAGGCCGCCGTGGTGGAGAAGGCGTTCGCCGGTGCGGACGCCGTGTTCTGGCTGCCACCGTCGAATCCGCATGCCGCGAGTCTAGAAGCCGTCTATCAGGAGTTCTGCCGCCCGGCCTGTGCGGTGCTCGCCGGCCAGGGGGTAAGCCATGTCGTCGGCGTGTCGGCGCTGGGCCGCGGTTTCCCCGGCCAGGCGGGCAACATCTCGGCCTCGCTGGAGATGGACGACATGTTCGCGGCCACCGGCGTGAGCTATCGCGCGCTCACGATGCCGTCCTTCATGGACAACCTTCTGCGGCAGGCCGCCTCGATCCGGGACGAGGGAGTGTTCTACGGGCCGACGCCCGCGGATCTGAAGGCCCCGACGTGCGCGAGGCGGGACATCGCGGCCGCCGGCGCGAGGCTGCTGATCGATCGCTCGTGGAGCGGTGTCGGCAGTGTGCCGGTGCTGGGGCCCGAGGATCTGTCCTTCGACGACATGGCCCGGATTCTGTCCGAGGTGCTCGGCAAACCGGTGCGGTATCAGGAGGTTCCGCTGGAGGGGTTCCGTGCCTCACTGCTCGGCGGCGGGGTCTCCGAGGCGATGGCCCAGGGCATGATCGACATGACGGTGGCCAAGAACAACGGCCTCGACAATGCCGAGCCGCGCACGGTGGAGGCCACCACGCCCACCAGTTTCCGGCAATGGTGTGAGGAGGAGCTCAAGCCCGACGTGCAGGCGTAGTTCATTGATCGAGGTACGGCCTTTGCTGCTGCTTGATCGCAGACCGGAGCGCAGCGGGGGAGGGAGGAGTCATTTCAGTGTCAGGGTCGGGGTGCTCGTTCCATCGCGGGGCTGCTGGCGGGACAGTCGCGTCCGGGCCTCGAAACTCAGGCCACGGACAACCGGCGCAACAGCGCGGCCAACCCGGCGGGAGCCCGGCCGCGAAGCCGGGCACTGGTCAGCACCCGGGCCGTCTCGTCGTAGCAACGGCGGAAACCGGCGCGGCCCAAGCGGTTCCACAGGTCGTGGTCCTCGCTGCTGGACAAAGCCGCGAAACCGCCGACAGTGGCATACGCATCGGCCCGGACGCCGAGATTCGCGCCATAAACGTTGCCGTGCCCCTCCGGGCCGGCGGCATCGTCCAGCACCGCTTCATACCGGCAGCGCGCCAGCGGACCCAGCCCGGCGGGGTCGATCAGCTCGGCCGAACCCGCGATGGCGTGGTACCCCTCGTTCGCCCTCGCCACATGTGCCGGCGCCCAGCCGGGATCCACCAGGCTGTCGGCATCCGTGCTGAGCAACAACGTCACCGAAGGATCCGTGCCGAGCCGGGAAAGGCACTGCCGCACACCCAGAGCCCGCACCTCGCCGAGGGACAGATCATGTTCGCTCCGGTACACCGAACCCCAACGCCCGCCACCCAAAGCCGCCGCCGCCGTCTCCGCCGTGCGGTCCGAACAACGATCGGCGACCACACACACAGCACGCTCCAGCCGCCCGGGCAGCGACTGCAGCGCCGCGCCGACGGCGTCGAGACAGGCGCCGACAGTGGTTTCCTCATCACGGGCGGGAATGACCACCCCGACCGCCTCGATCATCGCCGCTTCAGCACATGCAACACGAACTCTTCGTCGTCGTGAGCGACGAGAGGGTCGAAATCCGGATGGGCGAGCAGCCGCCGGTGCGCGTCCCAGCCGTCCCGCGGCGCCTCCGGAGCCCAGGGCTTCCAGTGCATCGCCAGCAGATGCCCGCCGGAACCCAGTGCCGCCGCCGACAGCGCCAGGGTCTCCGCGAGATCTTCATCGCTGAGGTAATACAGGATTTCGCTGTGCACCAGGAGATCCGCACTCGACCCGGCAAGGCCACCGGGGAGCGAGCCAACGCAGACCTCCACATTGGACAGTCCGGCCGTCGCGCGGCGGGCCGCCTGCACGGCTGCCGGGACGGGATCGAAAGCCACCAGCCGATCAGCCCGCCCGGCCAGCTCACGGGTCAGGTTTCCGTTGCCACAAGCCGGTTCCACGATGGTGCCGTAGCGTTCCCGCGGCAGTGCGGCCAGTGCGACAGCGCGTTTCCGCCTTTCGTACCAGCGTTTCCCGGTCTGCCACGGGTCGTCCGAATCCCGGTACAATTCGGCGAATCGTTGTGCCGAGGCAGACCGCCGCGGCGGTTCGCGGAAGAAGATCTCGTCCGGGCGGTCGAAATGGGCGAGTACGTCCGTCGGCAGGATCGGGTCCTCACCGTGCGGGCCCGCGCTGGTCTGCGAGACGAACGCTTCGATCGCCGCGGCCTTCGCCAAGCGCTCCGCGCCGGTCAGCCGTAACGAAAACGCCCGCTCCCATGGGATTCCGGGGTCATCGAGCTCGAACCGGTGCCACATCCAGATCGGATAGGACCAGCACCCGGCGCCCTCCGGTGCCGCGCTCAGCGTCGCCAGCCCCGCCTCGCGGTGATCGGGATGCGGGTCGCCGGGCCAGGGCGCCAGGCACAGGTCACTGTCCCGAAGCAGGTCGGCGAGTTCCGCGGTCAGCCGCTCAGGGCACTCGTGCAGGCCCGAATCCGGCAGGCCCAGCCACACCGGCTCCACGTCTCCGGCGCCCAGCGTGAGCAGGGCATCGGCGAGCTCTTCCCGGCGCCGGGCTGCCAGCCGCTTCCGTTCCGGCCCGTCCGAGCGGGGAAACGCGGCTTCGCCATCTGTGGCGATGACCAGTGAAACCTTCACGCCATCGGCATGCAGCCGCTGGACGAGCCCGGCGGCGCCGAGCGTTTCGTCATCGGGATGCGCGGCGACGATCGTGACGCGGCCCACGCCGCGCAGGTCCAACGGACGCAGCTGGCGGCTCATCGAGTCACCCCGTCTTCGAGCACTCTGCGGCCCAGCCCGGCGAGATCCCGCTCGGCGTGCTGCTGCCGCACGTAGACGAGCAGGTCCGCCATTCGCTGGGCGAACGACCTGTCGCGGCACAACGGCGTCGGACCGGTGACCTTGGGCGCGCGATCCAGCACTCCGGTAGCGCAGGCCTCGACAGCGGCACGGCAGATTTCCGCGCTGCGCGGCGGATCCGGGTCGGTGCCCTCGTCGATCGCCTGGGCCGTCCGCCGGAGCAGGGCTTCCGCCGCACGAATCGCGGTGTGCATGGCGCCCAGATGTGCGAGCTGGTGTTCGTCGGCCCGGCGTGCGCGCAGATACGTGACCACGTCGTCGACGATCCCGTCACAACCGCCGAGCCACACGGCTGCGACTCCACCGCCGCCGTGGGCGAAACCCGGCCGCGAGACATACCAGCCGGGCGCGCCGATCACGTCCGCGGGCCCGGCGAGCAGATCGTGGAAGATCACGTCCGCGCTGTCGGAGGCGGCCATGCCGATCGCCTGCCAGCTCTCGCCGTCCCGTTCGATCCCGTCGCGGCTCAGGTCCACCTCGATGAGCAGGTCGCCGGCGGCCACGAGAGCGCGGTCCAGCAGGTGCGCGCCGGAGCAGAACCGTACCGTGCCGGACAGCGTGCCCTGTTCGAGTGCTGCCCCGGTGCCCCCGGATTTCGCCGCCCAGACACCGTAAAGCGCGTCCGGCACCGGCTGCCTGCCGGCCTCGGCGAGGATGGCGAGCGCATCGGTGTGCCCTTCGGCGAGCCTCGCCAGCGCCAGGTCGCGGGCGCCGAGCCCGCGCAGCGCTGTCCAGCGGTCCCAGGTGTGGCCGCCTCCGGGTAGCGGCAGCTCGAGCGTGCCGTCCCCGGCCAACCGGCGCAGGGAGGTCGCGATCGGTGCTGCGTCGAGCACATCGGTCATCTGCGGAAGTGTCCTTTGTGGAGTGTTTCAGGGCAGGGGAGCGGCGCGCGCCACGAGCTCGGCGCCGGTTTCGTAGTCATCGTCGGCTTCGTGGGTGAGCACGCCGACGGTGACGCCATCGCGTCCGTACCACACCGTGAAGGCGTCCGGCGGATCGTCGTGACGGGTCAGCCTGGCCTCGGTGAACCCGTCGCCCCACGCGGCGTACTTCAGCACCCGGTCGCCGATCACGGTCCAGAAGCCGGGCGCGTTGTGCCAGGTACGTTGTGCACCGGCCGCATTCGCGCCCGCGATCTCGCCCATGGTCTCGGCTTCGCCCCAGTGCTCGACGAGGAGTGGGCGGCCCGCCGCCACGTTGTATGCGAGCGCGACATCGCCGGCGGCGTACACACCTTCGGCACTGGTCCGCATCTGTTCGTCGGCGGCGACACGGCCTTGTGCCGTGGTCAGTCCGGCCTTCTCGGCGAGCTCCACGCGAGGCTTGACGCCGGTGGCGAGCAGGACGAGATCGGTGTCCATCAACGGGACGAAATCGGTGCGGACCCGGTAGCCCGCTTCGACGCTGAGCAGCTTGGTCCCGGTGAGCACGCTGACCCCCTCGGACTTGAGCCAGTGCAGGATTTCCACTCCGGCCTCGGCGCCCAGCCTGCCGTGCTGCGGTACCGGTTCCGGACAGCACGTGGTGACCTGGACGCCAAGCCTGCTCAGCGAAACCGCGGCCTCACACCCGATAAACCCGGCGCCGACGACGACGGCGCTACGCGCCCCTTCCGCCGCGGTGCGAAGCTCCCGCGCGCTACGCGCCGAGCGCAGCGTGCATACGTCCGGATGGTCCGCGCCCGGGATAGGTGGCCGCTGGGGTTCCGCGCCGGTGGCATACAGGCAACGGGCGTAGCCGACGGTTTCGCCCGACGCGGTTCGCACCGTTCGCGCCGCGAGGTCCCATTCGGTGACCGGGTCGGCGAGCGATACCTGGATTTCCCGCTCTCGGTAGAACGACGAGTCCTCCAGCGGCAAGTCGTCGTCCCCGGCTTCGCCGCGCAGGAACTCCTTGGACAACGGCGGCCGGGCGTACGGCAGTTCCCCATCCGCGGTCAGGATGCGGACTTCGCCCACACCGCCGGCGTCCCGGTATGCGCGTGCCGCTGAAACAGCGGAGGGTCCGCTGCCGATGATGAGGAACCGGTCTCCCTTGTCGCTCATGCCCACCGGGTACCCGGGAAAGCACCTGAATAAGCGCCAGATCCCACGAAACGCGGCCGGTCCACTTCGGACTCGCGAGGCCGCCCGAACCGCTAGCGCCGCGAGGCGGCCGCGGCACTCGGCGAGGGGACCGCGCCGGGCGCCGCGGGGCCGGCCAGCGTGCGCTGCACGAGTTCGGCCACGCGGGCGGGAGCGGGGCTCACCACGCCGGGCCAGGACGCCAGGATGCGATGCGCCTCCGAGCGTTCCGGCTCCAGGGCCAGGGACCAGCCGGTCTCGCTGTTCCAGAGCAGCATCAGCAACCGGCCGGGGTACCGGTTCGAGGTGTCGGCCAGCGCGATGTAGGCGTGTGACGGGTTGCCGTATTCGGTCAGGGACGCGGCAGGCTCCACCCCGAGCGCGGTCGCTACGGACTCGATGTAGCGCCGCATGTCCGAAGGCGGCGCGAAGTTCTGGTCGGGTTTCAAGGGAGACGCTCCTAACCGGTGGGACTGGTGAGCTTTCTTCGGTATTTCCCCGGATCCGCCCGTTTCAACCGTGCGGCGACCAAGGCGCCCACCGGTGCCGTCGACTGCCGCGACCTCTGCCACACCCACCCTACGCGGGCACGCCAGCCCCCGCGTCAATCGCGATCGAGGTCTCCGTGCCTGGTGGTGAGCGTGCGGGCCAGTTCGACCAGCTTGACGTTGAGGTCCTGGGAGGTGCGGCGCAGCAGGTCGAACGCGACGTCGGCGCTGATTCCCTGCCGGTTCATCAGGATGCCCTTGGCCTGCCCGATGATGTCCCGGCTGTCGATCGCCTGGCGCAGCTGGGCCTGCTTCAGCTCCGCGAATTCGGTGGTGTTCGCGTGCGCCAGCGCCAGCGAAGCATGGGTGGCCAGCAGCAGGGCCGCGTGCCGGTCGGTGTCGGTCAGGCCGCGGGTCTTGTGGGAGTAGATGTTCAGCGCGCCGGAGGGCTGTTCGGTGCCTTTGGCCTGCACGAGTTCGGTGGCGATGATCGAGCCGTAGCCGTGGCTGTAGGCCGCCGAGGCCAGCTCCGGCCAGCGCTGTTCGATGCCGAGGTCGTCGCTGACGACGTAGCCCGGCCCCTCCGGCCGCGCGGCGTCGAGGCACGGGCCCCGGCCCGACCGGTACTGCACCTGGTCCAGCTCCGCGGCCAGTTCGTCGGTTTCGACCGGGGTGCGGAACTCGCCGGCCCCGGTGCGCAGGGTGATGCTGACCAGGTCCGCGCCGGGCACGACGACGGTGGCCGCGTTCACGATCCGCTCCAGCGCGGCTGCGACGCTCGGCGCCCCGAGCAGGGTGCGGGTCAGGGATTCGAACTGCTCCACCTGCGATGGGGCGCCATCGGTTCCGGATTCACCGGCCAGTGCGTGGTCGACATCGGCGAAGAGGGGCAGCGCGAGCGCCCGCGCCGGTGCGCCGTTTGCCACCAGATGGCAGCGAATGCCCTCCGCGGAGCGCGTGCGCGCGAATTCACGCACCAACAGCGCGTCCTCGGTGGCGAGAGGCTCCAGTTCCCGCAGGTCCAGCACGACCAGCGAAGGAGATGGTCCGGTTCCGGCCGCCTCCCGCAGCGTGGCGGATACGGCGTCGCCGGTCAGCCGCACCACCAGCGCCTGCCGCACCGCTATCCGCTCTTCGCCGCTCTTGGTCATCGGCTCAGTATCGCCCCGTCCCCGGCGGCCGGACAGTCCCGCCCCCGTGTGTCCATAGTGGACCTTCGTGGATTTCCGGCCGGATATCACGCTGAGACGTTGTGCGGTCACGCATACCTAGGTTACCGTGACCTAGGTGTGGATCGAGGTCCTGCTGCTGGCCAAACTGGCCCGCGGCCCGTTGCACGGCTACGAACTGCGGCGGGAGGTCGAAGCCTCAACCGGGCACACGCTGTCCAACAACTCGCTGTACCCGTCGCTGCGCAAGTTCGTCGACGCCGGGGCGGTGACCCGCAGCGCGGAGGAACAGGAGGGCAAACCGCCCCGGCACGTGTACCGCATCACCGACGTCGGCCGGGAAATGCTGCACGATCTGCTCGCCGACCTGCCCGAGGAACTGGCGGGCAACGATTCGGAATTCCTCGCCAGACTGGGAAATTTCGGCTGGTTGCGGGCGGCGGAACAGCTGGCCGTGCTCGACGCGAGAGATCGCGCGATGGCCGCCAAACGGCAGCACATCGCCGCGCTGCTATCCGGACAGGCCGACCCGTGGAGCCGCACGGTGCTCGGCGAACTGTGCCGCCGCTTCGATGCCGAGCGCGCGTGGCTGGCGGGGATTCGTTCCGGCATCCCGGAACACGACAACTGAGGAGCGCCCTGATGACCACCGTCGAACCCGCGCCCAGACTTCCGTTCGAGCGGCCGAACGCGCTCGATATCGCGCCGCTCTACCGCGCGCTGCGCCGCGAGGCTCCGCTGACGAGGGTGACCACGCCCGCCGGCGATCCCGCCTGGCTGGTCACCACGTTCACCGAGGCCAGGCAGGTCTTCGGGGACAAGCGGTTCGGGCGCTCCCATCCGGCGCCGGAGCAGGCGGCCAAGATCTCGCACGCGGCGCTGCAGGCCGGGCCCACCGGCGACTACGAAACCGAAGCGCGGGAACACGCGAGGCTGCGCAAGATGTTCGTGCCCGCGTTCTCCGCGCCGCGGATGCGCCGGCTTGCAGGCCGGATCCAGGAGCTGGCCGACCGCTGCCTCGACGACATGGCCGCCGCCCGCGAGGCGCGTCCGGGCGAGCCGGTGAACCTGCACGAACTGCTCGCGTTTCCCTTGCCGGTACTGGTGATCTGCGAGCTGCTCGGTGTGCCCTACGCCGACCGGGCCCGTTTCCGCCGGCTGTCCGAGCGGATCGGGGTGCTCGACGGCGGTGACGACGCGCAGCAGGCGATGGCGGAGTTCATGGCCTACACCGCCGCGCTGGCCGCGAGGAAGCGGGAGAACCCGGAGCCGGACGTCATCTCCGACATGGTGGCCATGCAGGCCGAGGATCCCACGTTCACCGACGAGCAACTGTCCCGGCAGGCCGCCGGGCTTCTGTTCGCCGGGCACGAGACCACGTCCGGGCGGATCGATTACGGCGTGTTGTTCCTGCTCAGCGACCCGTCTCGGCGAGACCGCTTCGCGGCCGACCCGGAGGGCCAGGCGCAGACCACGGTGGAGGAGATCCTCCGGATGGCGGCGCCGGGCGGGCTCGGCCTGGTCCGGTACGCGCACGAAGACGTCGAGGTCGGCGGCGTGCTGGTCGAGCGGGGCGAAGCGGTGATCATCTCCAACGCCGCCGCGAACCGGGACGAATCGGCCTTCACCGCGCCCGAGGAGTTCGACCCGACGCGCAAACCGAACGTGCACGTCGCGTTCGGGCACGGCGCGCACGTGTGCATCGGGGCGAACCTCGCCCGCACCGAGCTGCGGATCGTGTTTTCCTCGCTGTTCCGCCGTTTCCCCGGGCTGCGGCTGGCGGTCGGGGTGGACGACATCGAGGTGCGCACGCATCGGCTGACCGGCGGCGTGGACACCGTGCCCGTCCTGTGGTGACTCACTCGTGGAGCTGCTTGCAGGCGGTTTCCACGGCATCCGCATCGTCGTAGGAGCGGCGCGGCAGCGCGGACAGGTGACCGAGCGTGTCGTCGTCCGCGCCCGCCGCGGCCGCCTGCCGGAGCAGGTCACCCTGCTCGCATGGGAACCGGGCGCCGGCGATGGCCTGGCGGAGACGGTGGTAGTTCGGCGCTGTCATCAGCGCTCACTCCCTTCCGATGAGGTTTCGCCCTGGCTGCGGTCCGGGAATACCCGCACGGTTCGCGCGGTATTCGGCCAGACGATCCGGGGAGCCGATGACGCGGGCCCTGGCGGACGGGCAGCGGCGCGTGCTCGCTGATCCGCAGGCGCAAACCGGTCAAGACCCGGCTGGGGTCGGTACTGATCAACCGCGACCTCGAAGGCGGTTCCTGACCCGATTGGGTATCCGATCGGGAACGGACAAGGAGGGACGATGCGGGCGGAAGCGCGGCAGCACAACACATCCCCGCGCCGCTCACGCACTCGCGATCGGCCTGGCCTGTCTCGCGCTCGGTGTCGCCGGTTTCTTCACCGGCGCGAGCGTGCTGTGGTTCAGTTCGGGCCCGCTGCCCGACCTGGTGCGCACGGCGATCGGCCTCGCCGCGCTGGTGGCGGCGCGGCACGCTCCTACGGCCGAATTCCTCGGTGCCGCACCGATGGTCGTGCTCGCCGGGCTGCCCGCCGTACGGGATCGTGGTCGGCGCGCTGGGCGGCCCGCGGGAGCTCGAGGGCGTGTTCTCGCTGCGCTGGGCCGACACCATCCTGCACGGCGTGACCATGCTGGTCGCGGCGGTGATGGGGCTGTATCACCGGCGGCGCCCGGCCGCGGTGCGGTCGCGGGACAGGTTCGTCGCGCACCGGGCACCGTGAGTCATCGCCGCTCCCCTGGTGGGCACGGGCGGTTGCGTATCCCAAGGAAGGGGCTACCGTCGAGGTAGTACTCGGGTTGAGGAGACAGCCTGCCGCCCACGAGCGACGCGAGGTCGTCGCAGAGGAGGGCATCATGGCTCACACAACGGACATTTCCCGTTCGGTACGGCAATCCGGCGATATGCTGCGCATCCGCCAGGAGCCGGCCGATGGCCACGTGCTGGTGCGCGTCGCCGGTGAAGTGGACCTGGCCACGGCGGGGGATCTCGCCGGCCAGCTGCGCCGGGCGCAGCATGCCGTCGTCCCGCCCGCGCCGGTGGTACTCGATCTGGAGGAAGTGGATTTCCTCGGTTCCGCCGGGCTCGTCGTGCTCGTCCAGGAGGCCGAGGCCTGCCAGGAGCGCGGAATCCCGCTGCGGATCGTGAGTTCGTCACGGTCGGTGCTTCGTTCGATCGGCGTGACCGGGCTCGACAAGGTACTCACCGTGGCTCCGACGCTGCGTGAGGCGCTGGCCTTCGCCTAACTCCGTTTGCCCGGCGGCTGCTCCGGGTAACCGCTGGTCAGGGAAGATCCGCGGAACGGAGGTCGTCATGCCGCAACAGGCCTGGAACAGCAAACGAGAGCGTCAGTACCAGCACGTCAAGGAAAGCCAGCAGGACCGCGGCGCGAGCGAAGGCCGCGCCGAGGAGATCGCCGCCCGCGTGGTGAACAAGAACCGTGCGCAGAGCGGGGAATCCCGGCAGGCGAGCAAGACGTCCACAAAGGACGTTTCGCCGCAGCACCGTGGTGGCAAGCGCTCCGGCAACCGGCAGGGCCCGGGAGGCCCGACGAGGGACCAGTTGTACAACGAGGCGAAGCAGCGCGGGATCTCCGGCCGGTCGAAGATGACGAAGAAACAGCTGCAGAAGGCGTTGGGGCGCTGACGTCATTTCCGGTGAGGACACCTTGCGGCGGTATCGGCGCGCGTGCGACTACCTGGCCGCGGCGATGATGTACCTCGAGGACGGCGAGGTGCTGGACGCGGCCGAGGTCGAACAGCCACCGGGGAAGCGCGTGACGGGCTCATGGAGCTGATCCACCGGCTCTCCCCGGTGGATTGTGTCGCGCATCGCCTGGTGCGCGGCGGATCGTCGGTCACCGCGCCGACGGTGCTGACCGACCGGGTGCGCGCGGCCCTGGACGAGGTGGTGTCGCCGGCGCCGTTGCACCTGCCGAAGTCGTTGTCGCTCCTGGATTTCCTGCGCGAGAGGATGCCGGGCACGACGCACGTGGTGTGTCCGGACACGGCGTTCTGCCGGGATCTGCCCGAAGCCGCGCGGACGTACGCGTTACCGGAGTTGGCAGCCGCTGCCGCTGGCACAATCGCCGGGTGACCCGGCCCCGGTGGAACGCGAACCTGCATTACGACCGCTTACTCGCGGCGGGTGTCCCGGCGGATGCGCGCAGCGTGCTGGACGTGGGCTGCGGCGACGGCTTTCTCGCCGTGCGGCTGGCCAAGCGGGTCCCTGAGGTCACCGCTGTCGATATCGACGGGCCGGTCCTCCAGCGTGCTCGCGCCCGCTTCCCCGGCGCGCCGGTGCGCTGGGTGAACGAGGATTTCCTGGCGGCGGAGCCGGAAACCTACGACGCGGTGGTGTCGAACGCGATGCTGCACCACCTGCCCGACACGGCGCTCGCGCTGCGGCGGCTGGCGTCCTCGGTCGCTCCGGGCGGCACGCTGGGCGTGGTGACCCTCGTGCGGTATGCGCCGCGGAACACCTTGTGGCAGCTCGCTTCCTGGGTCGCGATCGGCATCGCGATCCGGGTGCGGGGCAAATGGGAGCACACCGCGCCCCTTCGCTGGCCGCCGCGCGACACGCTCCGGCAGGTCCGCGCCCACGCGCGAGCGGTGCTGCCGGGCGTGCGCGTCCGGCGGTTGCTCTACGGCCGTGTCCTGATCAGCTGGCAGGCTCCGCCGCGAAGCGCAGCGTGAAGTGGTTGAGCGTGGCGGGCAGCGCGCCCGGCCGCAGTTCCTTTCCCAGCAACGAAAACCGGTGCTGCCGCAGCAGGTTCGCGAGCACCGTCGAGGCGGTGAACAACACCACATCACGGCCAGGGCAGGCGCCGGGCCCGGCGCTGAACGGCACCAGCGCCGGTTCGTCCGCGGCGCGGCCATCGAGCCAGATGTCCGGTTCGAACCGGTCCGCGTAGGGCAGTCGCTGCCCGTCCCGATGGAAGAACGGGGTGAACACCAGCAACGTGGTGCCCTGCCGGCCCCACGCGGTGTCCTCGACGCTTTCGCGGAGCAAGGCCGGCGTGGTGGGCCAGAGCCGGACGGATTCGAGCACACAGGCGCGCAGGAACGGCAGCTGTTGCGGATTTTCCAAATCGGTGAGCTCGGCGCGCGCCCGGGCCGCGGCCTGGGGATGCGAGGCCAGTAGCGCAAGCGTGCGGAACGTGACGATGCCGGCGGCGTCGAAAGCGAACAGCCAGTGCGGGACCTGCCCGGCCGGATCGGTGCCGGGCGCGCCGGGGGTCGCGTTCAGTGCGGCGGCCAGGCTGCCCGGCCGGTCGAGCGCCACCTGTTGCCCGACCAGTTCGAGGAACCGGCTCCGCAACTGCTTGCGCTTCGGATGCACGTACGCCCAGTTGGCGTCCAGCCGCAGCCGGTCGAGCAGGTCGGTCAGTTCACGGTCCTCGGCCGTGTCGCCGCCCAGCGTGTTCTCGCGGACGAGCTGCCACCAGCGGGTGTTGAACGTGTCCCAGTCGAGCTTCGTCGTGGCCAGTTCGCCGATGCGCTGGGCGATTCGTGCCGCCCACGGTGCCGCCAGTTCGTGTAGTTCGCGGCCCGGCTCGAGCACCTTCACGTTCAGTTCGCGGCGGGCGGCGCGGGTGCCGGAATCGGAGATCAGCACGCCGTGCGGCTGGAAATGGCTCAGCGTGGCCCTTTTCTCCAGCGACGCCGGGGTGAACGGGCTGGGCGTGCCGGCCAGCAGCGCGCCCGCGTCGGAGTGGTTGAGCAGCACCGTGACGGACCGGGGCAGCCGCAGCCGCACCGGACGTCCGTCGTAGCGGGCTCGCAACCGCTGCAGGAGCCGGACCGCCGGGCGGTCCAGCTGCAGCCGGTCCGCCAGCGCCATCGCCCGCGGCCGCCGCTTGATGACACCACCGGCGAGGGTCGGTGCCAGCACTTCGACGGCCACGCGCGCGGTGTCCGCGACCGACGCCGTGGCCGCGGAACGGTCACGGCTGCGGGCCGCCGCGGCGAGCGTCTCGTCGGAGGGGATCGCCTGGGGTCCTTGTCGTGTCACCATGGGCTGGATTTACCCACTTCGGCGGCAGTCGAACCGGCCCGCTCAGTCGAGCCGCACGCGGTCCGGGTTGGCGATTTCCGGTTCGCCTTCCACGGCACGGCGGGCGATTTCGGCCAGCTGCAGCTCCTCCCGTTCCCGCACGGCCAGCACCGGCACGGCCGAACCCTCCGGGCTGACCATGGCGTCGACTTCGCGATCGGTGACCAGGTCACCACGCAGCCCCAGAAACGGCAGCCCGGCACAGACCGCGCCGGCGAGTCCGGGACTGCCCCAGCCGAGTTCACCGGTGAAGACCAGGCCGTCGAGACGCCCGGTTTTCTCCGCGGCCTTCGTGATGTGGTGACGCAACGCGCTGCGGAACTCGTCCTCGGTGTCCACCGGATCGGCAGGCGACCCGTCGCTGTCGAGGCAGACGCCCTTGCGTGCCGCGCAGACCGACCAGTCCTCGTCGACGTGCGCCAGTACGAGGTCGAGCTCGCCGGCCGGGCGGCCCAGCAGGTGCGCCGCCCGCCGCAGGGACCAGTCGAGGGAAAGACCGTGCCATCGGTGGGTATACGCCGAGTCCGGGCACGCGACGTGTGGTACGTCCGGCAGCCGTTCGCGCAGGAAGTCCAGTAACGCCAGCGATTCCGGCATCGGGACACGACCGGGGCCGGCGGCCGCGTCCAGTTCGGCTCGCACGTGATCGTCCACAATGGCCGGTTGGGGCCCGCCGGCGGCGAACCGGTGCGCCACCGCGTCCGGCGCCGGGAGCCGGGCCAGCAGCTCGTTCAGCCGCGGCGAGTCCAGCGCCTGCGCGACCCGCTCCGAGTCCTTCACCTGGCTGGTCGCGGTGGCCACGAGATCGAGACGTGCGCTGGGGGAGCACGCGTCCACAGTCAGGATCAACATG
This sequence comes from Amycolatopsis sp., assembly GCF_035546795.1. Classification (GTDB taxonomy): domain Bacteria; phylum Actinomycetota; class Actinomycetes; order Mycobacteriales; family Pseudonocardiaceae; genus Amycolatopsis_E. The sequence goes on along the minus strand of NZ_DASZWC010000071.1, from coordinate 87,785 downwards.
GGCGGACCTTCATGCCCGGCGGGTAGCCCGCGTCGCCGTCGCGAAAACACCTGCTTGAAAACCGGCCGGGGCGGGTACCCGCCGCCCGTGAAAACGGTGGCGGAGGCCGGCGCGTGGTGGATCGCGCTTGTGGGGCTGTACATACTGACGTTGTCGTCGCCGTCCGTGCCCGAACTGGTCGCGGCGGCCTGCATCGCGGCGGCAGGTGCGGTCGCGGCCCGGGCCGCCCGGCTGGCGATGGGCGACGTGTGGCGGCCGCGGGCGGGCTGGGCACGCTGGCTGGTGACGGTGCCGTGGGCGGCGTTGCGGGAGTCGGTCACCGCGCTGGTCACGGTGTTCCGCGAGCCGGCCGCGGGGCACGTGGAAACCCTTACCCTGCCCTGTGAACCGCGGGCCAGGGGCGCGGCCCGGCAGGCCGTCGCCACCGTGGCGATCGGCTGCACCCCGGGCACGATGGTGATCGCGGCGCCCGCGGGCGAGCTGCTGGTGCACCGGCTCACCGAGGGCGCGGCGCCGGTGCTCGACCGGGTGCGGCGATGACAGGGCTGCTCATCGCCGCCGCGCTGCTGATGTCGGGCGGGCTCGGCCCGGCGTTGTGGATGGCGGCGCGGGGTGACGCGTTGCGGCGGCTCGCGGGGCTCCAGCTGGCGGGAATCAGCACTGTGCTCGTGCTGCTGGTGCTCGTGCAGGCCTACGGGCCCTCCAGCGCGATCATCCTGCCGCTCACGCTCACCGTGCTGGCCGTCGCCGGGACGCTGGTCTTCGCCCGGCTGCTGGGGACGCGATGATCGTGCTGGTCTACGTGGGAGTCGCGGTGGTACTGGCTTCCGCGGCGGGGATGCTCCGTTCCCGCGCGCTGCTGACGAGGCTGCATCTGCTTTCTCCGGCGGGGACGTTCGGCGCGCCGCTGATCGGCGCCGGGCTCGCCATCGGCAACGGCTGGCATCTGGGCACGGCGGCGATCGTGCTGACCGTTGTGCTGCTGGCGGTGACCGGGCCGGTCCTGCAGTCGGCCACGGCGCGGCTGGTGGCGAACAGCGAGGGCCTGCTGGACGAGGAGCTGCCGTCGTGACGCCGGTGGTCCTGCTGCTGGCGCTGGCTCTGGTCGCGGCCGGCGGATTCGCCGTGGTGTGGACGCGGGATCCGAAGCGGCAGGCGATCACACTCTCGGTGTACGGGCTCTGCCTCACCGTGCTGTTCGTCGTGTTGCAGGCCCCCGACGTGGCGCTGTCGGAACTGGCGGTGGGCTCGGCCGTGGTGCCGCTGATGGTGCTGCTCACGATCCGCAAGGCGGGCCGATGACCCTGCGGCAGCGCACGATGCTGAGCGTGGCCGGGCTGGCCGGGGTCGCCGTGCTGCTGGCGCTGGTGTTCCTGCGGATGCCCGCCGTCGGCAGCGCGGTGCACGTCTACCGCGACCTCGCGGTGCCGGCCGCCATCGGCCGGTTGACCCCGAACGTCGTGTCGTCGGTCAACTTCGACCTGCGCGCGCTGGACACCCTCGGCGAGGAGACGATCGTCGCCGCGGCCGTGGTCGGCGCCCTTTCCTTGCTCTCCACCGGAAAACAGCCCCACCACCGGAACCGCGGCCGGGTGCTCCCGTCGGTGAAACTCGCCGGATACCTGCTGCTGCCGGTCATCCTCGTGCTCGGCCTCGACATCGTGGCGCACGGCCATCTCACCCCCGGCGGCGGCTTCCAGGGCGGGGTCGTGCTGGCCACCGGCTGGCATCTGCTCTACATCGCCGGATCCCCGGCCGCGCTGGCGAAACTGCGTCCGCTCGACTGGTGCGAGTACGCCGAGGCGGCGAGCACCGGGCTCTACGCCGTCGTCGGCGTGCTCGGTCTCGTGGTGGGCGGGGCGTTCCTGCGCAACGTGCTGCCACTGGGGTCGTTCGGCTCCCTGCTGTCGGCGGGCACGGTGCCGGTGCTCAGCATCCTGGTCGGCATCGAGGTCGCCGCCGGGCTGGTGGTGCTGCTGGCTCAGTTCCTGGCGCAGGGCAGCGAAAGCGAGGAGCCGTCGTGATCACCGTCGCGTGTTACACCGTCGCCGTGTGGCTGCTGCTGACCGGTTGCGCGGGCATTGTGCGCAGTGATCACCTGGTGCATACGGTGGTGTCGCTTTCCGTTGCGCAGTCGGGTACCTACGTGCTGCTGCTGGCGATCGGCTACCAGGACGGCGGCGGGGCGCCGATAGTTGCACCCGGGCAGTCGCAGCCCGTCGTCGACCCGCTGGTGCAGGCGATGACCCTGACCGACATCGTGGTATCGGCGACCATCACCGCTGTGCTGCTGGCGCTGACCATCCAGGTCGCGAACCGGCACGGCACGGTCGATCCCGACCGGCTGCGCGAGCTCCGCGGGTGATCCGTTGACCGCACTCGTCATCGCGGTGCCGCTGCTGGTGGCCTGCCTGCTGCTGGGCGCGGGCCCGCGCCTGCCGCGCGCGGTGACCGACGCGATCGCCACCGCCGCCACCTGCGCGGTTGTCGCGCTGCTGGCCGTGCTGCTGACGCAGGTCCGAAGTGGACGGATCGTCACCTGGCTCGGCGGCTACCATCCCGACGGCACCAGGGCACTGGGCACGGTGCTGGTGGCCGACACCCTCAACACGGGCCTCGGCCTGCTCGCGGCGTTCCTGACCGGCTGCGCGCTGCTGTACAGCTGGCGCTACTTCGAAGCCGTGGATGCTCGCTACCACGCCATGATGTTGTTGTTCCTCACCGGGGTTCTCGGTTTCCTGCTCACCGGTGACCTGTTCACGATGTTCGTCTTCTTCGAGCTGATGAGCGGGGTGGCCTACGCACTCACCGGTTATCGCGTCGAGGAAGCGGATTCGGTGCAGGGCGCGCTGAACTTCGGGGTGGTGAACTCCCTCGGCGCGTACTTCAGCCTGATGGGCATCGGAGCGCTCTACGCGCACACCGGGCAGGTCGGGCTCGCGCAGGTCGGGGTCGCGCTGGACGGGCACCCCGCCGACACCCTGGTCGGTGGCGCCTTCGTGCTCGTGTGCACCGGGCTGCTGGTGAAGGCCGCGGCGGTGCCGTTCCATTTCTGGCTCACCGACGCGCACGCGGTCGCGCCGACCCCGGTGTGCGTGCTGTTCTCCGGCATCATGGTGGAACTGGGCACTTACGGTGTGCTCCGGGTGTACCGGGTGGCGTTCGGCGGGGTGCTGGACGCGGCCGTGCTCACCCGGGTGCTGCTGGTACTGGGCGTGGCGACCGCGGTGCTGGGGGCCGTGCTGTGTTTCACCCAGCGGCATCTCAAACGGCTGCTGGCCTACTCCACGATCGCCCACACGGGCCTGTTCCTGGGTGGCCTCGCCGTCCTCGACGGTCCGGCGACCGCCGGTTTCCTGTTGTCCGCGGCCGCGCACGCGGGCGCGAAGGGGGCGTTGTTCCTGCTCGTCGGTGTCCTGATGGACCGGTACGGGAACGTTGACGAGGACGATCTTTTCGGCCGTGCCAAGGGATTCCGCTGGGAGGGCGCGCTGTTTTCGCTGGCGGCGCTGGTGTTGTGCGGGCTGCCGCCGTTCGGGGTCGCGTTCGGCAAGGACGTCACCGAGCACGCGGCAGGGGAGGCCGGGCAGGCGTGGCTGCCGGTGGTGTTCGTGCTGGTTTCGGTGGTGACCGGGGCGAGCGTGCTGCGTGCCGGGTTGCGGGTCTACTTCGGACTCGGCAGCCCGCCGCGGGAGGAGGACACCGAAAAGACCACCGGGGCCGACGAAGAACCCGAGACGCCACAACGGATTCGGCGGACGCCGGTGGTCATGCTCACCGCGGTCGTGCTCTTGCTCGCCTCGTCGATGGTGGTGTCACTGGCCGGTGGTGTCGCGGGCCGGGCGGGCGCGCAGGAGGCCGATCGCGCCGGCTACCTGCACGACACGCTCCCGGTGGTCCCGGCGGGCCATGCGGAGGCGGCCGTTCCGGCCGGCTGGACCGGAACGGGGCTGCTGCTGGCTTTCGCGAGCGTCGTGGCGGCGGTGGCGCTCGCGGCGATCGCATTGTGGCGACCCTCGTGGCTGCGCCCCGCCGAGCGCTCGATCGGGGTGCTGCACCGGGTCCATTCCGGACATGTCGGCGATTACGTGGCGTGGCTGCTGGCCGGGGTGACGGTGCTCGGGTTTCTCGTGCTGCTCTGAGGGATTCCTGACCACGCCGGTGACTTAGTCCTCTTTCCCCACAAGTGAAAACCGGTACCGTCGCAGGATCCCGCTAAGGATCGAGGCGAGGCCGATGTCCGAAACCGTGGCCGGAGCGCGAAGAGCGGTGCTCGTGCCGCTGGCGCTGGCGCAGTTCCTGTGCAGTTTCGCGGGTTCCACGATGAATGTGATGATCAACGACATCAGCGTGGACCTCAAGACAACCGTGCAGGGGGTGCAGCTGGCGATCACGCTCTTCCTGCTGGTGATGGCGGCGCTGATGATCCCCGGCGGCAAGCTGACCGACCTCTTCGGACGGAAGAAATGCTTCACCGCCGGGCTTTTGCTGTATGGGCTCGGCGCGGTGCTCGCCGCTTTCGCGCCCGGGCTGGTCGTGCTCGTGCTGGGATATTCGATCATGCAGGGCGTCGGGACGGCGCTGCTGATCCCGCCCGTCTACATCCTGACCACGTTGCTGTTCCAGGATCTCCTGTCCCGCGCCCGCGCTTTCGGCGCCATCATGGCGATGGGCGGGATCGGCGCCGCCGCCGGCCCGCTGATCGGCGGGCTCATCACGGCGGCGATCAGCTGGCGGGCCGCGTTCGCGTTCCAGGCCCTGCTGGTGGTGGTCATCGTGCTGCTCGGCCGCCGGATCACCGACCCGCTGCCCGCCGATCGCGGGCGCTCGTTCGACGGCGTCGGCGCGGCGCTTTCGGCGATCGGGCTGGTCCTGCTGGTCACCGGGATTCTGGCCGCGGACAACGATGTCTGGCTCATGTTGGGCCTGCTCGCCGCCGGATTCCTGGTACTGGCGGGTTTTTTCGGCTGGGTGCGGGCCAGGGAACGCGGCGGCGGCCAACCGCTGGTGTCGCTGGCGGTGTTCCGCCGGCGGGTGGCCAATCTCGGGCTGGTCACCCAGAACCTGCAATGGCTGGTGCTGATGGGCACGTCGTTCGTGGTGGCGACCTACCTGCAGGTGGTGCGCGGCTACAACGCGATACAGACCGGCGTGATCTTCAGCGCGGCCACGGCCGGCTTGCTGGTTTCGTCTTTTTCGGCCGAGCGGCTGGCCAAACGCCACGCGCAGCGCAGTCTCGTCATGACGGGGTTCGCGCTGACCGCCGCCGGTATCGGCCTGCTGCTGGGACTTTCGGGAATCTCGAAGAATCCCTGGGTTTCCGCGCCGGGCCTGCTGCTGACGGGCCTGGGGATCGGGCTGATGCTGACCCCGTCGGTCAACGTCGTGCAGTCCGCGTTCGGGGAGGATCAGCAGGGCGAGATCTCGGGTGTCTCGCGCAGCGTGTCCAACCTCGGTTCTTCGCTGGGCACGGCGATCGCGGGCACGATCCTGGTTTCCGGCCTGACCACGCACGCCTACGCCGCCGCGATGGCGACCCTGGCCGTCGCCGCACTCGGTGGCCTTGCGGTGGCAGCGTTCCTCCCGCGTGGCAAGGCCACGCGGGAGGCGGGGTGAACCCGGCTCACCAGGTCCGGTCGGACTCGACTTCCTTGCCGTGCACGATGACCGCCCAGATCACCAGCACGTCGAGCGCGATGATGATCGTGGCCCACACCGGGTACGCGGACAGGAAGGTCAGCTGCGCCAAGGCATTGATGCCGGCCAGGACGACCGTGGCGACGCGTGCCCAGGCTGCACCGGTGAACAGCGCGAACCCGGCGGCGACGGCCAGCACGCCGATGATCAGGTGGACCCAGCCCCAGCCGGTGATGTCGAACACCAGCAGGCCGGACGGGCTCGTGACGTAGTACTTGTCGTTGAACAGGGCGACGAGCCCTTCGATCACGTTGAACATTCCCAGCATGATCATCATCGTGCCGCCGAACCAGATCCAGCCCACCCACATCGTGCGGGACCTGGTTCGCGGCGCGCCGGCGGAAATCGGCCCGGTGCCGCTCGCGGTGCCCGGGTGTGCTTGTTGGGTCATGGCTTTCCCTTCCGTCGATGTCCGGACGGTCGCGGGCCAGCACACCCCGGCGCCGCGAGCGGCGGCTTCGCCTGTCGAGGGTGAGATCTCCGCGCGCTAGTCCTTCGCGGTGATTTCCTTGCCGTGCACCAAGAGCGCGTAGATGATCAGCACGTCGACGGTGATGATCACGATGGCCCACACCGGGTAAGCGGCGATGAACAGCAGGTGCACCACCGCGCTCGCGGCAGCGAAGACGGCGCCGGCGACCTGGGCGATGGTGTTGCCCGCCAGCACCCCGATCCCGACCAGCACCGCGACGACACCCATGCCGACCTGCAGCCAGCCCCACACGTTGTAGCTCAGGTGCACCGGCAGCCCGGACGGGGCGACCAGGTAGTACCCCTTGTCGAAGACCGCGACCAGGCCCTCGACCGCGTGGAACAGGCCCAGCAGCACCAGCATGATCCCGCAGAACGCGACCCAGCCGGTCCAGCCGGTCGTACGCTCCGTGGTTCGTGTCGCGCTCATGACGTCCTCCCCGGTTTCGGGTTCCGATACCCCGGACGGTCCCCGGGTCCGGCCGCCCTGGCCTCACCATTGGCGGGTGATGGCAGCACCCGCCGCCCGGGCCAGCGTCGCTGCCGGGCCGTGAATCCCGGCCCGCCGACGAAGGAGGCAGCAGATGGGCACGTTGACGGTGTGGAAGTTCGATTCGGCGGGTGGCGCGGAGGACGCGCTGCACCTGCTTTCCAGGCTGCAGAAGGAGCAGCTGATCCGGGTCAACGACGCCGCATACGTCACCTGGCCGCAGGACCGGAAGAAGCCGAAGACCAAGGACCTCGGCAAGCTCACCGGTGCCGGCGCGCTGGGCGGCAGTTTCTGGGGATTCCTCTTCGGGCTCATCTTCTTCGTGCCGCTGCTGGGGATGGCGGTGGGTGCCGCGGTCGGCGCGCTGAGCGGGTCGATGGCGCACGCGGGGATAGACGAGGACTTCGTCCGCGAGGTCCGGAAGCAGGTCGTGCCCGGCACGTCGGCGTTGTTCGTGGTGTCCAGCGACGCGGTCGAGGACAAGGTGCTGGGCCCGTTCAAGGAGACCGGCGCCTCGCTGATCACGACCAACCTCTCCACCGAGCAGGAAGAGCGACTGCGCGAGGCGTTCGCCGACACGACCGAACCACAGCACGCCTGACCCGGCTCAGCCGGGCTCCCGGTGCGCGGGGCGACCGGACAGCACCAGGAAAAGCGAACCGATCGCGCCGGTGATGCCGTGGGGGACCAGCGCCGCAGGTGCCGCCTGCGGCGCGTCCACCGGCACCCGCACGCGCAGCGCGCCGGGCAGGATCGAGAACCGCAGCGGGGGCGGCAGCCGTAGCGCTTCGCCGTCCACGCCGACTTCGACCGAGGCGCTGGCGGAGTCCACGACGAACTCGTTCGCCGTCCATTCCCGGTAGCCGTGGAATTCCGAGAGCTTTCCGGCCAGCTCGGCGGAGATCAGCGCCGGCACATCGCGGGCGCGGTCGACCGTCACCGCCACGATCCCGAGCCGCCCGGCGTCGAGGCGTTCTCTCGTGCCGAAGCCGTTGACGTGATCGAGCCGGTAGGCGCCGTTCGAGATGAGCAGGATGTCGGCGGGTGGCTGTTGGCCGTGTTCCGGCCGGGTGAAGCGGAGATCGGGGCGCTCGGCGTCCGGGCCGAGGAGTTCGGGCAGCCGCTGCGCCACCGTGGCGAGCTTCGCGTCGCGGTAACCGGGGGACTGCACGACGGCGGCGTACACCCCGAGCGAAGCGTTGTTGACGAACACGCGGTCGCCGACCATGGCCAGATCGACCCGCCGTTCGAACGCGGGACCGAACGCGTCGAGCGCGGCCGGCACGTCCTCGCGGTCCAGCCCGAGGTCGAGCGCGAAGTGGTTGCGGGTGCCCGCCGGCACGCACACGAACGCGACCCCGTGACGGCGTGCGACGTCGGCCACCAGCGCCTGGGACCCGTCGCCGCCCGCCATCCCGAGTACGTCGGCTCCCGCCGCGACTGCCCCCTCCGCCAGCGCGCGCAGGTCGTCGCCGGGTTGCAGCACCATCGCCACGACGCCGCGTTCGCGTGCCAGCGGCAGCAGCCCGAAGCGTTCCGCCTTACCCCCACCCGAGCGCGGGTTGACCAGCAACACGCCCCGCCGGGCCCGGCCGACCCGGACACCCGTGCGCTCGGGCGCGAGGTCGTGGCCGAACGCGATCCGCGCCGTCACCATCGCGAGCACGCACAGCCCGAGCACGACGAGCAGTACCACGATCGCGTGCAATCCGGGCAAGGCGACGAGACCGGCCAGTGCCAGGAGCGCGGCGAGGGCGGCGGACCACCGGCGCACGCCGTGATGCACCAGCGCGAACCACGCCGCGTTCACCGCGCAAACGATGAGCACGACGGCGATCACCAGCTGGACCGGATGCCGGACCAGCGCGCCGATCCCGATGCCGAGCGCCACCAGTACGGCGAGGAGGGACAGCGCCGCGCACAGCCGGCGGGCGGGCGAAGGTCGAGCGTCAGTGGCCACGTTCCCACGGTGCGGTCCGGCCCGGCCCGGCACGTCACCCGCGCCGGATGAGCCGGGCTCACCCGGGTCAGGGGAGGCGAGCCGGGCGCACGCGAGGCATGATCCGAAGATGAGTGTGCTCACCGAGGTGCACGCCACGGGCGAAACCCGCGCGGAGCGGGCGGCGCGCGGAAAGGCCGCCCGGGCGGCGGTCCCCAGGTCCAGCCACGCCGGCTTCGACCGCGTGGCAGGCCGGCCGACGCCGCTGGAACTGCTCGCGGGCCAGGATCGCGCACGGGTGCCGGAGCTGGTCCCGATCCGGTACGAGCGGATGTCGGCGTCGGCGTTCGCCTACTTCCGGGGCGCGGCGCTGCCGATGGCCCACGACCTCGAAACCACCCCGCGCACCGGGCTGACGGTGCAGAGCTGCGGTGACGCGCATCTGGCGAACTTCGGCCTGTTCGCGTCCCCGGAACGCCGGCTCGTCTTCGATATCAACGATTTCGACGAAACCGCGCCGGGGCCCTGGGAATGGGACGTGAAACGGCTCGCGGCGAGCCTGGAGATCGCGGGGCGCGGCAACGGGTTCTCCGCCGCCGAACGCGCGAACGTGGTCCTCGCCGGTGTCGGCGGATACCGCACCGCGATGCGGGAGTTCGCCGCGCGCACGGCGCTGGACGTCTGGTACGCGCACGCCGACCTGGAGTCGGTGCGGGCGCAGGCCACGCCGCGGCTGGATTCGACCGGCCGCAAACGGCTGGACCGGACCGTGACCAAGGCGTGGTCGCGGGACAACATCGGCTCGCTGTCCAGGTTCACCACGCGGGAGGGCGGTGTCCCGCGGATCGCCTCCGAGCCGCCCCGGGTGGTGCGGGCGGACGAACTGGACGTCGAAGGGTTCGATCCCGCGGAGCTCAAGGAACAGCTCGGCGGCGTGCTTCGGGCATACCGCGGGACGCTGGAGCCGGAACGCCGCGCGCTGCTGGACCGCTACGCGCTGGCCGACATCGCGCGGATGGTCGTCGGGGTGGGCAGCGTCGGCACCCGTTGCTGGATGCTCCTGCTGCTGGGCAACGACGAACACGACCCGCTTTTCCTGCAGGCCAAGGAAGCGGGCCCGTCGGTGCTGGAACAGTTCACCGGCGCGAGCGGCTTCGCCAACCACGGGCAGCGGGTCATCGTCGGGCAGCGGCTGATGCAGACGGTCAGCGATATCTTCCTCGGCTGGGTCCGGGTGTCCGGGATCGACGGCGAGGAAAGGGATTTCTACGTCCGGCAGCTGCGCGACGCGAAGGGCTCGGCGACGGTGGAAAACATGACGCCCGCGATGCTCTCCGCGTACGGCGACTTGTGCGGGTGGACGCTGGCCAGGGCCCACGCGCGCTCGGGCGACGGCATCGCCATCGCCGCGTACCTCGGCTCCGGCCCCGTGTTCGACCACGCGATCCACGAGTTCGCGCTCGCCTATGCCGAGCAGAACGAGCGGGACTACGCCGCGCTGTGCGCGCGGACGGCGTCATGACCGCGGATTCGTTGCCGCAGCGGCAAACCGGCCCGGTCGTAGCCGACATCTTCGTCGGCGTGGCGGCTGGTGCGGGTGCGCGGATCGTCCGGCTGGCGCGGCCCTTCGTCGAGCCCGTCCCGCCAGGCTGGCCGTCCCCGGTGCGCGCCATGGCCGAGCGCGGTTTCCGGCGCCGGCGCGAAGCTGCCGAACTCGCGCAGCGCGTGTACCGCCGCGTGGCACCGGCTTTGGTGACCGACGTGCTCGGCCGGCTGGATCTGCCGGGCATCGTCCGGGACGTGCTGGCCGAGATCGATCTGCCCGAGATCATCCGCGCCTCCACCGGGTCGGTGGCCACCGAAAGCGTGCGGGACGTGCGGATCCGGGTGGTCGCGGCGGACGACGCGGTGTCCCGCTGGTTCGGCGGTGGGCGCGCGACGCCCGGACATGGCCGGTGAGGACGCCAGGCCACCGGCCTGGCTCACCGGGCTGCCCGCCGAGGCCAGGGCCTTCCAGGGACGGCACGCGGGGATCGTGAGCCGCGTGACGGCCGCGATCGTCGACGTCGTGGTGGTGGCGCTGATCTGTGGCGGGCTGTACCTCGGGCTGGCCGGGCTGAAGTTCGTTTTCAACCCGGTCTCCTTCTCGTTTCCCGCACCGCCGAGCGGGCTGCTCGTGCCTGCCGGGCTGGCCGTGGCGGCGCTGTACCTGGCGGTTTCGTGGGCCGCGACCGCGCGCACCTTCGGCGACGAACTGCTCGGGCTGCGGGTGCTGAGCCGGAAAGGGAATCGCTTGCGGTGGGGCCGGGCGTTCCTGCGGGCGATCACGTACCTGCTGTTTCCCGCCGGGCTGCTGTGGGTGGTGCTCAGCCGGTCGCGCCGGTCGGTGCAGGACCTGATCCTGGGCACCGTGGTGATCTACGACTGGAGCCCGCGGCTGCCGGCGACGTCACCCGGAACAAGTGAGGCGAACCGGCCCGTGTGGGGTGATCCTGGCCGGGATGTCCAGCGAGGGGAGGACTCGTGAGCAGTGTCCGGATGCGGTGCGCAGGGGTCACGCTGGCGACCGCGGCGGCCTTCGCCGCCGGGTGTTCCCAGGGCGACGGCGGCAACGGAAGCACGACCTCCCCGTCGACGGCCGCGCCGCCTTCTTCGGCCGCCGCGAGTCCCTCGGCCGGCGCGGAATGCGGCGCCCTGGTCACGAGCGGGCAGAACCTCGTCACCACGGTCGGGCGGTTCGTGTCCGGGCAGGCGACCGGCGACCAGGTGCGGGCCGCGGCCACGGACCTGTCCACCTCGATCGACACCGCCCGGTCGGTGATCGGGCCCCAGACCAGCGCCCGGCTCGACGACGCGAAAGCGGCGCTGCAACGACTTCAGACAGCCTTGACCGCGCAGCCTGCCGACCTGGCCGGGGCACGCACGGCGGCCAACGACACGCTGTCGGCGCTGCGGGATGCCGCGCGGCTGTGCCAGTCCGGCACGACGTCATCCGGCTGAGCCGGTCTTTTCCCGGGCAGGCTGATCGAGCAGCTGCACCACTGCCAGGCAGAACAGCAGCACCAGCGCGATGACCAGCACGGTCAGCCCGCTCGGCCGGTCGAGGAAAACGAAGATCAGCACCGCCACCCCGACCAGGCCGGCGCGCAGGACGGTCAGATGCGCGTGCACCCACGGTCCGACCGGGCCGATGGGCAGCCCGCCGCTCCCGCCGAGGCCGCGCAGCCGGCCGATCGCCTTCGCCGTGCCCCGGCGCAACCCCACCGCCGTCGTCGACGGCCCGGCGAGGAAAGCGCCGAGCGCGACCACGATGCCGACCGCGAACAGCGTGCGCAGCCCACCGCGCAGGAAGCGCACCAGGATGTCGTAGGAGTTGCCGGTCGCGATGGTCGCGCGCGGCGGCACCGCGCCGGTGAGCGCACCCCGGGTGATCAGCAGCGCGGCCGCGACGACGAGCATGCTCAGCGCTATCCCCAGACCGGCCCCCAGCAGGGCACGACGGTGGTGGCGGGCCAGGTAGACGCCCAGCGCCAGCAGCACGAGCATGACCCACGGCAGCCACGTCGCCAGCGAGTCCAGCAGCGAATACCCGCCCCTGGCCTTCTCGAGCGTGGTGGCGTCGGTGATCGCGATCGTCGGGTGCAGGTCCGGGATACGGGCGGCCACGGCGAGCCCGGAGGCCACCAGCTGCTGCCTGGCCGCGGCGATGAACGGGGCCAGATCCAGTCTGACCTGGCCGCCCGAGATCACCACCGCCTGGCTGTTCCCCGAGAGCACGGCGTTCAGCTGCTCGTGCGCCACCCGGATCGTCTGGTCCCACAGTGCCGCGACTCCCGGGCTCGCCATCAGGTCGCCGACCCGGTCGTGCACGAAACCGTGCACGCTCGAGGTCAGCGGGCCGACGAGGCCCTGCATCGTGGTGGTGACGATCGGCGGTGCACCCTGCGCGGCCAGCGCGTTCACCGCGCCGGTCGCCAGCCCCGGGATGTCGACCTGGGCGAACACCGCGTCGGTGACCCGGTCGGTGACGGCGGCCTGCACGGCGGGATCGCGGATCAGCGGGGCGGCGGTCGCGACGAACCGGCCGGTGTCGGCGACTTGGTTGTGCACCCAAACCGTCATCAGCGACACCGGCACGAGCAGGCAGCCGAGCACGAGTAGCACCCCCGACGCCAGCGACTTCCACGCGAACCGCCGTCTCGGGCGCCCGGCCCGCAGCCGCGCGACCTCCGCCCGCAACCGGGCGAGTTCCTCCTGCTCCCCGGAGGTGAGCGAAGGGCGGTGTTCCACCGATCCGGTCATCGCGGGCTCCGTTCGTCAGCCGGGATCGCCCGGCTCACGGTCGTCGGATGTGCGCCACCGGATCCTCGTCTTCCGGGGGTGAGATCGGCCGGTCCCCTGGTATCGGGCGCCATCGGCACAGACAATGGCGGCAACCCAGGGAGGGGTGATGGCCGAGCCCGCCGACCGGGTCTCGCGCCGGCGGGTGCCGAACACCAAGATCGCGGTGCCGAACCTGCCGGCACACCTGGTATCGAGGCCACGGCTGCTGGCCGCGCTCGACAAGGCCGGCGACGTGGCCGTGACTTCGGTGTGCGCCCCGGCCGGGGCGGGGAAAACCCTGCTACTGGCGGAATGGGCGCACCGGCGGCACCGCGGCGCGGTGTGCTGGGTGTCGCTCGACGCCGACGACAACGACGACCGGCGGCTGTGGTCGGCGATCCTCGACGCGCTGGAGAACCATCCGGCGGTCGGCCCGCTGAGCGGGGTCGAGGTACCGGCCGAGCCGGGCGCCGATCCGGCGTTCCTCGCGCTGGTGGCCGAGGCGTTCGGCGCGGCCCGCGAACCGGTCGTGCTCGTGCTCGACGGCATCCAGGAGATCGTGGAACCCGTTGTGCGGAACGGACTTCAGGCGTTGCTGCGGCATCGGCCCGCCAGGCTGCGGCTCATCCTGTCGGGCCGGCTGGACCCGCCGCTTTCGCTGGCCCGGCTGCGGCTGGCCGACCAGCTCGCCGAAGTGCGCGCGGAGCAGCTCCGGTTCACCGAAGCCGAGGCGGCCGCGTTGTTCGCCTTCGCCGGGGCCGATGCGGCGCCGGAAACGTTGACGCGCCTGGTCACCGAGACCGACGGCTGGGCTGTCGGGCTGCGGCTGGCCGCCGACGCCGTGACGGGTGACCGCCTCGACGGCCTCCTCGCCGGGCACGACCGGGCGTTGCAGCAGTACCTGGCGGACGAGGTGCTTGCTCCGCTGGAGCAGGACCTGCGCGAGTTCCTGTTCGCGATCAGCGTGTGCCCGGTGATTTCCGCGGACCCGGCGAGGGCGCTGTCCGGACGGCCCGATGCCGCGGCGGCCCTGCACGAACTACGCGAGCGGATCATGGTGCTGGCACCGGCCAGCTCCGGCGAGTACCGGCTTTCGCCGTTGCTGCGCGCCTACCTGCTCGCCGATCTGGGCCGCCGCGACCCGGACCGGCTCGCGGCGCTGCACGCCACCGCCGCGGACTGGTTCGCCGGCAACGCGGATCCGGCGGCCGCATTGGGCCACGCCGTGCGGGCAGGCGATTCCACGCGGCTCGCCTCGTTGCTGGCCGGGCACGCGATCCGCCTCTTCCTCGCCGGTCAGCACCGCGCCCTCCGGCACGCACTGGGCGCGCTCGACGACCCGGTGCTCGCTGAGGATCCGTTGCTGACCTTGGTGCTGGCCGCACTGCACCTGGAACTCGCCGAGACCGGCACCGCGGGCCTGTACCTGGCCAGAGCGGAATCGGTCGTGGCGAGCGATTCCGCACCGGAAGTGGAGATCCTGCGGCAGCTCGTCCGGGCGCGCCGCGCCGAGATCGGTGCCCAGCCAACCGAAATCGCGCGCGCCGCCGAGGCAATCGACGTGAAGTCGGCGCGGCGAACGGAACTCGGCCTGCTGGCCGCCGTGCAATCCGCGTGCGCCACGATGGCGCCCGCCGACCGCGCGCCGCTCGAAGCCGCGCTCGCCGAAGCGGAATCGTTGGGACAGCACCATGTCGTGACCCGCTGCCGCACCGCGCTGGGCCGGATAACGGGCAATGTGGGGGATTACCTCGCCATGCACGCATACGCGCGCGAGGCGGGTGCGCGAACCAAGGACGCCGGGCGCACGGTCGAAGGCACCGCGGGCGCCGTGCTGCTGGCCTACAGCGCGCTGCTGCGGGCCGATCCCGCGGAAGCCGTGCGGCAGGCTGCGGACGCCGGCCGGTTCGCCGAACGCCGGCCCCCGCCGGTCGAGGCGATGCTGCCGGTGATGGCGGGCGTGCTGCGCGGCGCGGCGGAGTTCGAACTGGGCGACTGGTACGCCGGGCTCCGGCGGATGGGCCAGGCGCGTCTCGGTGGCGCCGGGTTGCCCGGCGACGGCCGTGCGTTGTGCGCGGTGCTGGAGCAGCGGGCGGCGGTGCTGCTCGGTGCCGGAGAGCGCGCCCGTGAGGTTCTGCGATGGAGCCAGCGTGTGCGGGTGTGCCCCGGTGAACTCGCGCTGATGCGGGCCAGGGCGCAGTTCGCGCTCGGCAGGCACAGCCTCGCCGCGCACTTGCTCGACCTGCTGCTCGACGGCGCGGCGCCCACCGCGGTCCCCTGGTCGCGGATCGAGGGAATGCTGCTGGGGGTGCAGATCGCGCTGGCGACCGGGGAACGGGACCACGCGCACCGGTGGCTGGCGCGCGCGCTGACCGCCGGCGAGGAGGCGGACGTGTGGTTCCCGCTGGTCTTTGCCCCGGCGGACGTCGTCGAAGCGCTCACGTCGTTGCTGGGCACGCTCGGTGGCCGGGAGCGCTTCGCCGCGCGCGTGCTCGATCGCAGGCGCAGGCTGAACCGGCCGTCGATTCCCACCCCGCTGACCGAACGGGAACGCAGCGTGCTGCGGTTGCTGCCGACTTTGCGGTCCATCGAGGAAATCGCCGAAGATCTCACCGTTTCGCCGAACACCGTGAAAACACATGTCCGCGGGATTTACGCGAAATTGTCGGTGCGCAGGCGAAGGGACGCGGTGGCCGCCGCGATCCGGCAGGGACTGCTGGAGCCCCGGGACGATTTCCCGGACTGACAGGTGTCTTTCGGCCCTTGGATGGCCGCTGATCCCGTTCCTAGTGTCGGTGAAATGGCAGAAATGTCCGGCACCGGCCGGGCGCGTGGCCGGTGGTCCATTCCTCGCGCCAAGTTTGCGCCACCGCGCGTTCCCGGTTATTTCGTGCGACGGCCGGTTTTGCGGGAACGGCTCGGCGAAGCCGTTTCCGCGACCGGCGTGACATTGGTGTGCGCACCCGCGGGATACGGCAAGACACTGTTGCTGGCGGATTGGGTGGAAGCAACGGGGGTCGCGGACAAGGCGTGGGTCACCCTCGATTCCGGCGAGGCGAGCCCGGCGGCGTTCCTCACCGTGCTGCTGGCCGCGGTGCGCGAATGCGCGATCGTGCCCGCGCAGAGCCGGATCCACGATCTGGGCCCGCCGCGCCCCGGTGACTGCGCCGCCGTGCTGGCTGCCCTGATCGACGCGATCGACGTCCTGCCAGGGCCGCTGTACCTCGTGCTCGACGACGTGCAGTCGTTGCCGGGTGAGGCCGCGCTCGGCGTGCTGACCGGGCTGGTGCGCAACCAGCCGGACAACCTCCGGCTCGTGCTCGCGGCGTGCGCGGACCCGCCCTTGCCACTGGCGAGGTTACGGGTGGAGGGCAGGCTCGCCGAGTTCCGGGGCGAACAGTTGCGCTTCAGCGTCGACGAGGTGTCGCCGCTGTTACGGGCGGCGGGGGTGGAGCTGACCGGCAGCCAGGTGCGCAGGCTGGTCGAGCTGACCGACGGCTGGGTCGCGGGCCTGCGGCTGGCGGCCCGTTCGTTGCGGGGTGCGGAAGATCCCGACCGGTTCCTCGACAACTACGCCAGGGACGACCGCACGATCGCGGATTTCCTCGCGGGCGAGGTGCTCGGCCGGCTGCCCGACCGCAAACGCCGGCTGCTGCGGCTGCTCAGCGTGTGCGAGCACGTGACCCCGGAACTGGCGGGCAGCCTGTCCGGGGAGGCCGACGCCGGTGCCGTGCTGGCCGAACTCGAGCGGGAGAACTCGCTGGTGACCGCGCTGGGCGCGGATCGCCGCTGGTACCGGATCCACCCGCTGCTGCGCTCGTACCTCAGTGCCGACCTGAACCGGGCCAGCCCCGGTCTGGTGCACGTGCTGCACAAGATCGTCGCCGTCACCTACGCGGAGGAGGGACACAACCGGCAGGCGTTGTGGCACGCCTGTCACAGCGAGGACAGCCAGGCGATCGTGTCGTTGTTGCGGTCCAACGCCGTGGAAATGCTGCTGTTCGGCGAACCCGATCTGGTGCTCGACGGGGTGGCCGCGGCCGGCGCTGCCGCCGCGGTCGATCCGTGGCTGGTGCTGTTCTCGGCGTTGGCGTGGCTGGAGAAAGGCGAGTTCGCCGCTGCCGAACGGGCGCTCGCGCGTGCGGCCGCCGACGGGCCGGGGCGTCCCGAGCACGCGTTCGCCGAACTCCGGCGCCTCATCGTCTCCGCCTACGCCTGTGCCGCAGGACGACTTCCCACCGCCACGGATGAGGCCGTGGGAACTTCCGGCGGCCAGGTGGCGTGGGCCTGCACCGATCGCGCCGTCACGCTCGCGGCGCGCGGAGACGGGGCGGGGGCGTTGCGGGAGCTGCAGATCGCCGAGGACCTCGGCCGCTGGCACGAACTGGACTACCTGCTGATGCACCGCGGGGTGGCGCACGCGTTCGTCGCCGCGACCGACCGGGACTACCCCGCGATGGAGCGGGCGTGCGAGGAAGCGCTGGCGCTGGCGGCGAGCGGCGGCTGGCAGAATTCGCCGTGGCTGCCGGTGTGCCGGGCGATGCTCGGGCTGGCGAAACTGGTCCACCTCGACCCGGCAGGCGCGCTGCGAACCGTGGACACCACAGGGGAATCCGCTTCGCCTGCGGTCCGGTTCGCCGGACAGCTCGTGGGCGGGGCGGCGTGTTTCGACCGCGGCGATCGCACGATCGGGCTGGAACAGCTGCACGCCGCCCGCCGTGAGCTCGGCGACCGGTCCACGCTGCCGGCGCTCGTCGCCACCGCCGCGCTGACCGAGCACCAGTGCGCACTGGAACTCGGCCGGTTCCCGCAGGCGCGCGAGGTGGCCGACTGGGCCGCGCACCGGCTCGGCAGCACACCGGAAATCCACCTGATGGCGGCGCGCACCGCGTTCGCCCACGGGGACCTCGACTCGGTCGCCCGTTTCCTGCCGACCACCCGGCAACACGGTCTGGTACCGATGACCGGGGTGCAGGCCTGGCTGACCGACGCGGCACTCGCGCTCGCCGGGCATCGCCGGACCCGCGCCCGCTACGCACTCGGCACGGCGCTTCGCGTCGCGAAACCCGCCGATGTGCTGCGGCCCTTCGCCTACGCCGAACCGGAGGTCCGGCGGCTGCTCGTCGACCAGCTCGGCGGGTTCGGCGGTTCCGACGCCTTCGCCGGCCGGGTGTGGCGTGCGGTGGCGGGGCTCGGCGACGACTCGGGCCGGGCGACGCTGACCGGACGGGAACGCGCCGTGCTGATGCGCCTCACCTCGCCGCGGCCGTTGGAGGAAATCGCCTGCCAGCTCAGTGTTTCGGTGAACACGGTGAAGACCCACGTGCGCGCCATCTACGCCAAGCTCGGGGTGAGCAGCCGGCGTGAGGCCGTGGTGGTGGCCAGGGAACGTGGTCTCGACTGAGCGTGCTCAGGCGGGATGCGGCCCGGCTTGCATCGAGTGCGCGGGCGCGTGTTCCTGCCGCCGGGCCTGGAGCCCGGACGCGACGGCGACGAGCCCGAACACGATCAGCTCGATCCCGAGCAGCCACACCAGCACCAGCAGGGTGGCCGACGGGTAGGCCAGCAGCACGATCCCGGCCGCGAGCGAAAGCAGCCCGGCCACGAACGCCCAGCCACGGCCGTGGCCCGGCGGTGACGCGAGCGCGTGCACAATCCCCAGCACCCCGCTGACCACCCAGAAAATGGCCAGCAGCAAGGAAAGCACGGCCAGCGTCTGGACCAGGTGCCGCAGGCAGAGCACCCCGGCGATGAGGGACAGGACCCCGAGCAGGGCGAGCAGCACGCGGCGGCTCGCCGCCGGCTCGCCCGTCGCGATCGCGGACATCAGCTGGAACACGCCGTTGAGCAACGCGAACACGCCGAACACGATGCCGATCAGGCCCAGCGTGGCGGTCGGCCAGACCAGCACCAGGATCCCGGCGGCGGCCGTGACCGCGCCGAACCCGATCACCACCGAGGAGGACTGGGTGAGCTGTGCCGCCATCGTCGCGGTATCCCGGTTGCCTGCCGCGTTTTCCGTCATGGCCACTCCTTGGCGTCGGCTTCCCGCGCAGCCTGCCCGTTCGCGCCCGTGACGGACTCACCCGCAGGAGGTGGTGCCGTTCGTGCGCGCGGCGCCGACGCTGAGGTGGTGAGCTCGCTCGAAGTCGCGAAACCGGCAGGCGCGGCCCGCCAGCCGGTGCACGCCGCGGATCTGCACATCAGGGCCTGGGCGCCGACGAGGGAGTCCTGCCTCGCCGAAGCCGTGACCGCGCTGACCGACAGCCTGGTCCGCGTCCGGTTCCGGGCGCCCGCGACGACGTTCAGCCGCGAGGTACGCGGGGACACCGACGACGAGCTGCTGGCCGCGGTGCTCGGCGCGGTGATCACGAACCTGCGCTCCCGGCAGGAGATCCCGTTGTCGGCGGACGTGCGGGCGACCCCGGACGGGCTGCGCCTGGTGTGCGCGGTGGTCGACCTCGGCGCGATCCTGCCGGCCGGGCCGGTCCCGAAGGGGGTGTCACCGGGGAACGCGCACTGCCTGCGCCCGGGCGGCGGGCGCTGGTGCTGCACGGCACGGATCGACGTCTGAAAGCACTTCCGCGAGAAGGAGAAGTCATGGTTCTGGCGCAATCCGGCACGGGATACCCGTTCCTGGATGTCATGTGGACGATGCTGGTGT
Source organism: Amycolatopsis sp. (assembly GCF_035546795.1). Taxonomy (GTDB): domain Bacteria; phylum Actinomycetota; class Actinomycetes; order Mycobacteriales; family Pseudonocardiaceae; genus Amycolatopsis_E. The sequence continues at coordinate 68,201 of NZ_DASZWC010000071.1, read as the reverse complement.
TCTTCGGCTGGGTGACCTGGTTCTGGCTGCTCATCGTGATCTTCGGCGATCTGTTCCGCCGCACGGACATCTCCGGCTGGGGCAAGGCAGGCTGGACGGTACTGGTGCTCGTGCTGCCCTTCGTCGGTGTGCTGTGCTATCTCATCGCGCAGGGCAGGCATCTGGGCGAACGGCGCAAGGCCGAGGCGGAAGCCGCGCGCATCCGGTTCGACGATCAGGTACGCGCCGTGGCGGCCGCCGGCCCGCAGGACGGTGGCGCGGACGAGATCGCCCGCGCGAAGAAGCTGCTCGACGACGGCACGATCGACGACGGCGAGTATCAGACTCTCAAGTCCCGCGCACTCGCGCGATGAGCGGAGCCGCCGGGGAGACGGGCGGAACCGCCGCCCCGGTGGCGCGGGCAGCGGTGCGTGCCGTGCTGACCGTGGCGATCCTGGTCACGGTCTACTACGTGCTGCCCTTGGCGCCGTCGCCGGCCGGGGGTGCGCTGATCCTGCTGATCGGCGGCCTGGTCGCGGTCGTGTTCGTGGTGGTGTGGGAGGTGCGCGCGATCCTGCGCGCGCCTTATCCGCTCCTGCAAGGGGTGCAGGCGCTCGCGCTGGTGATTCCCTTGTTCCTGCTCGTTTTCGCCGGTGCCTACTACTTCCTGGAAAGCACGAACCCGGGCAGTTTCTCGCTGGCGCTGACCCGGACCGACTCGCTGTATTTCGTGGTCACCACGTTCGCCACGGTCGGTTTCGGCGACATCGTCGCGGTGAGCACGGCCGCGCGGGTGCTGGTGACCTTCCAGATGATCGGCGATCTGCTCGTGCTGGGGCTGGTGCTGCGGCTGATCCTGGTCGCGGTGCAGCGTGGCCGCGCGCGGCCGAAGGAGTCACCCGCGGTGGATGACGCGCACAGTCGTTCGCGGTAGTGCGGTTGCCGGACCGGACCAGGAGGACAGTGATGACCGAGACGACCATCGCCGACCACGGGGTCGTGGGCGACCTGCAGACAGCGGCACTGATCAGCACGGACGGCGCGGTCGACTGGTTCTGCTGCCCGCGGTTCGACTCGCCGAGCGTTTTCGGGGCGCTGCTGGACGAAGCGGACGGCGGGCGGTTCCAGGTGCGGCCCGCGGCGCTCGGCTACCACACCAAACAGGTCTACCACCCCGATTCCGCGGTGCTGATCACCCGCTTCTTCACCGCGACCGGGGTGGGTGAGGTGGTCGATTTCATGCCCCCGCTCACCGGCGCGGCCACCACCCGCCACCGGCTCGTGCGGATGTTGCGCTGCGTGCGCGGCAGGCTGCGGTTCCAGGTCGACATCGCGCCCCGGTTCGACTACGGCCGCCAGGCCCACGAAACCGAGCCGACCGGACAGGGAGTGTTGTTCTCCGCCAACGGTTCCCGGCTCGCGCTGCACGCGGTCCGCGAACCGGACGACGACCGGCTGGCCGAGGCCGAGGTCGCGGACGGGGACGTGCGGATCACCGTCGAGCTGACCGCCGGGCAGGTGCGGGGCATGGTGCTGGAATCCGACCCGGACGGGCCGCCGCGCGAGCTGCGGGCCGCCGAGATCGGCGAGCTGTTCGATCGTACGGTCGGATTCTGGCGGTCGTGGCTGGCCCGGTCCGACTACCGGGGCCGGTGGCGGGAGGCCGTGAGCCGCTCGGCGATCACCCTCAAACTGATGACCTACGCGCCCACCGGCGGACTGGTCGCCGCGCCGACGATGGGCCTGCCCGAACAGATCGGCGGCGAACGCAACTGGGACTACCGCTACACCTGGGTGCGCGACGCGTCGTTCTCCGTCGGCTCGCTGCTCGGCCTCGGTTTCGTCGACGAGGCAAGGGCTTTCGGCGGCTGGCTGGGCGACCGGGTGCGCGAGCGCGCGGGCGGCCCCTCCGGGCCGCTGAAGATCATGTACCGGGTCGACGGCACCTCGGAGCTGAAGGAGGAGGTGCTGCCGCTCTGGTCGGGCTACCACGGCTCCCGCCCGGTGCGCGTCGGCAACGACGCCGCCGACCAGCTGCAGCTCGACATCTACGGCGAAGCGCTGGAGAGCATCTTCATCGCCGACCGGGCGGGGATGGGGATACCGCTGCGTGGCTGGCAGGCGATCACGGAGGTGCTGGACTGGGTCGGGCGCAACTGGCAGCAGGACGAGGAAGGCATCTGGGAGACCCGCGGCGGCAGGCGGCCCTTCACCTACGGCAGGCTGATGTGCTGGGTGGCGCTGGACCGCGGCATCCGGCTGGCGGCCGAGCACGGGCTGCCCGGCGGGGTGGCGCGGTGGACCGGCGAGCGCGACCGGATCCACGAGGAGATCCTCGAACGTGGCTGGCATCCCGGGCGGCACGCGTTCGTGCAGCACTACGACACCGAGGTGCTCGACTCGGCGCTGTTGCGGATGCCGAAGGCGGGCTTCGTCGCGCCCGACGATCCACAATGGCTGTCCACTTTGGACGAGATGCGTCAGGAGCTGGTCACCGACAGCCTGGTCTACCGCTACGACCCGGCGGCTTCCCCGGACGGGCTGCAGGGCGAGGAGGGCACGTTCTCCTTGTGCACCTTCGCCTACGCCGAAGCCCTCGCCAGGGCGGGCCGGCTGGACGAGGCGTGGCAGACGTTCTCGAAGATGCTCACCTACGCCAACCACGTCGGCCTGTACTCCGAGGAGATCGCGCTGACGGGTGAGCAGGTCGGCAACTTCCCGCAGGCCTTCACCCACCTCGCACTCATCGAGGCGGCGCTCAGCCTGGATCGCGCACTGGACGAGCGCGTTCGGCCAGCACGACGTTGAGCAGCTGGCCGAGTACGACGAACCGGGCGATGAGCGTCAGCCACACCAGCACAGCCGCCGCCACCCCGAGCGTTCCGTACAGTTCCGACGCCCGGCCCAGCTTCGACGGCAACAGGTACGCCGCGATCAGCCGCAGCGCCTCCAGCCCGGCCGCGAACACCAGCGCGCCGGGCAGGAGTTCGCGGTACGGCAAGGAATTGCCGGTCCGGTACAGCAGGATGCCCAGCCAGGTGAACAGCGCGAGCGTGCACAACGAGACCACGGGTTTCGGCACGTGCGCCGCCGTATGCAGCAGCGGGCTGAGCAGGCAGCCGAGGCTGAGGCCCAGCACGACGGCCGAGTAGCGCACCGCTCTCAGCAGCATGGCGCGAGGGGTGCCGGCCGCCGGCCCGGAGCCGAGGCGAGCCCGGAGGCTGTCGAAGGTCTGCCCCAGCGCGAAACCCGCCAGGCACAGCGACGCCGCACCGAGCACGGCCAGCACGTACCTGCTCTGGTGCGCCTGGTTTCCGACCTGGTCCAGCAGGCTCGCCGTCAGCGGGCTCAGCCCCGCCTTCCCGGCCACCTCGCGTTCGTGACCCGCGCCGAAACCCAGCACCGCCACCACGAGCAGCGTGCACGGCAGCAGCCACAGGAAGATCCGGAACGCCAGCGCGGCGGCGAGCAGCCTGCCGGAGATGTCCCGGTCACGGGTGCGCACCTCCAGGGCGGTGGCCACCCACGGGTACCGGGCCGCGGCCCGGCCGATCCCGGTTCCGGTGCGCTCGGCGAGGCGTACGGCCGTCTCCCGGGCGCGGGTCACCCGGGTTTGCTTCACCTCTCCGGACGCGTCTGGGCGCCGTGGGTGACCACGGCCCAGATGACGAGGATGTCCAGCGCGATGATGATGGTGGACCACAACGGGCTCGCCGACAGGAACACCAGTTGCGCGAGCGCGTTGAAACCGGCCAGCAGCGCGCCGATCACCCTGGCCCAGGTGGCGCCGAAGAACAGGGCCACCCCGGTGGCCGCCGTGAGCACCCCGACGGTCAGGTGGATCCAGGACCAGGCGGTCAGGTCGAAGACGAGCAGCCCCTCCGGGCCGACGACGTAGTAGCTGCTCTTGGTCAGGCCGACCAGCCCGAGTATGACGTTGAACAGGCCGACGAGCACGAGCATCGCCCCGCCGAACGTCAGCCAGCCGCTGCCCTCGGACGTGGCAGGGCGAAGCGTGGTGGTGCCACCGTGTGCTTGCTGGTTCATGATCGCTGTCCCCTCTGCGCGGGCGGTTGGCGGTGACTGTGCCGCCCGCGGGCGGCGGTGGCTTCGCCTGCGCGGGGTGAGCGCGGGCTTCTCGCCCAGGTCGGGTGATCTCGGCATGGTGCGCCCGTGGCTAGCTTCGGCCGATGAGGATGTACCGGGCCACCCAGCGTTCGCCCGACCGGACGGGCCTGCCCGGCGCCGGACCACCACGGGCGCTGGTCGTGCTGCTGGGCGCCGCCGCGGTGGTGATCATCGTGGCGGGCGTACGCGCGTCGGCGTGGTTGCTGGGACCGGTCTTCCTCGCGCTGGTGATCGTGATCGCGGTCGCGCCGGTGCAGGCGTGGCTGCGCCGGCGCGGCTGGCCGGCCTGGCTGACCGCGGCCGTGCTGCTGGTGCTCGTCTACGGCATCATGCTCGTGCTGGCGCTCGGGATCATCGTCTCGATCGCCCGGCTGGCCGGGTTGCTACCGCAGTACGCGGACCGGGCGGACGAGCTGGCCGCGTCGCTCACGTCGGCGCTCGGCAAGCTGGGGGTCGGGCCGGACCAGCTGGCGAGCCTCGCCCATTCGCTGGACCTCGGCAAGCTCACCGCCGTGGTGGCCGACGTGCTCGGCACAGTCGCGGGCCTGGTGTCCAATTTCGCGTTCCTGTTGGCACTGCTGCTTTTCCTGGGCCTGGAGGCCGGGGGAGCGGCCGACCGGATCGCCGCCATCGCGGCGGACCGCCCGGCGGTCAGCGACGCGATGGACAGCTTCGCCAGGGGAACCCGGCGCTATCTCGTGGTGACGACGGTGTTCGGCTTCGCGGTGGCGGTACTGGACACCATCGCGCTCGCGATCATCGGGATTCCGCTGGCCCTCACCTGGGGCCTGCTTTCGTTCATCACGAACTACATCCCCAACGTCGGCTTCCTGCTCGGCCTGGCCCCGCCCGCGCTGCTCGGGCTGTTGATCGGTGGCCCGCGGGAACTGCTGATCGTCGTGGCCGTCTACGGCGCGCTGAACTTCGTCCTGCAGTCGCTGGTCCAGCCCCGGTTCGTCGGTGACGCGGTCGGCATCTCGGCGCTGGTGACGTTCGTGGCGCTGGTGTTCTGGGCGTGGCTGCTCGGCCCGCTCGGGGCGATTCTCGCGATCCCGGCCACCCTGCTGACCAAGGCGCTGCTGGTGGACATCGATCCGCGGGCCACGTGGGCGGACGCGCTGGTGCGGGCGCCGGAACGGAAGAAACGGCCGCCCGTAACAGGTGACGACAAGGAGGGGCCGGGGCTGGAATGATGACGGGATACGCCGGGGATGTCCGCAGCGGACGGAGGTGGACCGCGGATGGACGAGGACCTGCGCTTCGACGGCGCGCGTGCGGCACAGATCGCGGAGTTCATCGAACCGCTGCGGGTGGCGCCGGGGCGCAGGGTGCGGCTGGCGGAGGACTTCGATCCGCGCTACAAGGCGGATTTCCTCGGCAAGAAAGACGGCGAGGCGTTGCTGCGCACCGGGATCGGCGTGCTCGCGGAGTACCAGCGCCGGCTCGCGGCGCAGGAGACGTATGGCGTGCTGGTCTGCCTGCAGGCGCTGGACGCGGGCGGCAAGGACGGCACGATCCGGCACGTGATGAGCGGGCTGAACCCGCAGGGCGTCCGGGTGAGCAGCTTCAAGGTGCCCTCCGCCGAGGAACTGGCGCACGACTACCTGTGGCGCTACGCCCAACGCCTGCCCGGCCGGGGCGAGATCGGCATCTTCAACCGTTCGCACTACGAGGAGGTCCTGGTGGTGCGCGTGCATCCGGACAACCTCGACCGGCAGAAACTGCCGCCCAGCGCGCGACGCGAGGGCGTGTGGGAACGCCGGTACCGGGAGATCAACGACTGGGAACGCTATCTGAGCGACAACGGGTTCAAGGTCGTGAAGATGTTCCTGAACCTGTCCAAGGAGGAGCAGCGGAAGCGGTTCCTGAAGCGGATCGACGTGCCGGAGCGGAACTGGAAGTTCTCGGCGGCCGACGTCCGCGAACGCGGCTTCTGGGACGACTACCAGCGGGCGTTCTCCGAAATGCTCTCCGCGACGAGCACCGCATGGGCGCCCTGGTACGTCATTCCCGCCGACCGCAAGTGGTTCGCCAGGATCTGCGCCGGCGCGATCCTCGCCCACACCCTGATCGGGATCGACCCGGCCTATCCCGAGGTCGGCGACGAGGCGCGCCGCGACCTCGCCGAGATCAAGAAGGTGCTGGAGGCCGAGGCGCCGCTCTGACCTTTCCCCGTCCCCCGAAGGGCGAAGCGGGCCCGGCCCCCGGGGCCGGGCCCGCGGCTTCAGTCCACTTTGGAGGGATGCCGGGCCAGCGCGGTGACCTTGATGTCCAGGTAGGGGAACAACGGCAGCGACGACAGCAGCTGGTGCAGCTCGTCGCCGGAATCGACATCGAAGATCGAGATGTTCGAGTACTCGCCGACGATCCGCCACAGCTGCGGCCACTTCCCGGCCCGCTGCAACTGCTGGCTGTACGCCTTCTCCCTGGCCACGATGTCCTGCCGGACGCCCGCGTCGAGATCCGGCGGCAGGTGCACGTCCATCCTGACGTGGAACAGCATCGCTCAGCTCCGTTCGGGGTCGAGGACGAAGCCGTAGTCGATGGTCTCGCCGTCGCCGGACGGCCTCGGGTCGAGGATCAGCTCGGGCTTGACCGCCGAGGCGATGTCGTCGTCGTTGTGCGCGTCGCCGGGGAAGTACAGCTGCGCGGTGAGCAGTTCGTGCCCTGGCGCGGAAACCTTCACGTGCAGGTGCGCCGGGCGCCACGAATGCCAGCCCGCGGCCGCGATCAGCTTGCCGCAGGCGCCGTCGGTCGGGATCTGGTACGGCGCGGGGCGCACGGTGTGGATCTCGAACCGGCCCTCGTCGTCCGCGGTGAAGGTGCCGCGCAGGTTCCACTCCGGGATGCCGGGCGCGAACTGCGAGTACAGCCCGTCGGCGTCGGCGTGCCACAGCTCCACCTTCGCCCCGGCAAGCGGGGTGCCGTCGGTGCTGCGGACCTGGCCGGTCCAGGCCAGCGGCGTGCCGGGTTCGTTGTCCCGCATGGGAATCCGCGTGCCCTGCGCCGGCGCGCCGGGCACGTAGTACGGGCCTTCGATGGTGCCCTTGTTGCCCTCGCGGTGTTCCGTCGCGACGTCCTCGACGACGTGCTCGACCCACACGTCCAGGAACAGTGGCCATTCGCCGTCCTCGCCGACGCTGATCAGCCAGGACTTGAGCGCGTTGTACTCGTCGTAGGTGACCTTGTGCCGGCGGATGGTCTCGTGTACCGCCGAAAGCACTTCGCGGGCGAGCAGGTCGACCCGCTCGGGCGGGGTACCGGCGCCGGCGGTCTTGTCGCTCTTGAACCGGGCGGTCGCGCCCGCGCCGGAGCCGGCGGCCGTGGCGGTTTCGTGGTGGGTGGCGGTCATGGGATCCTCCTTGATTCCTTGGTGCCGCTTCAGCGGTCCTGGCGGTAGTGGGCGAGCTTGCCGGGATCGAGTTCGATCCCGAGCCCCGCGCCCGGCCGGATGGCCAGCTCCCCGCCGCGGATCTCCAGCGGTTCGGTGAGCAGGTCGTCGCTCATGTCGAGGAAGTTCGACAGCTCGCCGGCGCGACGGGACGTGAGCCGGTACGACGCGCCGAACGCGACGGTGCAGATCGAGCCGAGCTGGCCGTCGATCTGGTTGCCCATCACGACTTCCAGGCCGAGCCCCTCGGCGAGGTGGTGGGTGCGCTGCGACTGGGTGAAGCCGGTGCGCGCGGTCTTGATGCTGATCGCGGTGGCCGAGCCGCCGAGAACCTCGCGGGTCACGTCGGCGGGGGTGACCGCGGATTCGTCGGCGATGAACGGCACGTCCAACTGCGACACCAGCCACCGCCTGCCGAGCACGTCGTCGGCGGGGCACAGTTCCTCGGCGAAGGACAGCCCGAGACCGGCCATGTCCCGCATCGCCTTCGCCGACTCCGACGCCGTCCAGCCGCGGTTGCCGTCCACGTACAGTTCGACGTCCTCGCCGAGCCCTTCGCGCAGCGCCCGCACCACCGCGGTGTCGAGCGAAACGGGACGGCGGCCGACCTTCACCTTGAACGTGGTGATGCCGTGCACCTCGCGCATCCGCTCGGCCTCGGCGACCATCGCCTCCGGCGCGTCGAAGCCGAGCATGTGCGAGACCCGCATCCGGTCGGTGTAGCCGCCGAGCAGCTCGGTCACCTGCACGTCGAGGGTGCGGCCCAGCGCGTCCCACACGGCCATGTCGATCGCGGCCTTGGCGGCCGGGTTGCCGACCGTGCGGGCGAGCCTGGTGGCCATCACCTCGCGGTCGAGCAGGCTCAGCCCGATCACCTGCGGGGCGAAGATCTGCTCGATCACCGCGACGATCCCGGACTGGGTCTCGCCGTAGGTGAACGGCCGCGGCGGCGCCTCGGCGACCCCGACGACCCCGTCGTCGGTGTGCACCCGCACCAGCACGTGCTCGGCGACGCGGACCTCGCCGGAGGCGAACTTCAGCGGTTTGCGGTACGGGATGGCGAAGGGGATCGCCTCCACGCGGGCTATCTTCACGGGCTCACCTCGGCGGCGTGTCGTTCGGCGGTCAGTGCGTCTTCGAGGACGTCGAGCACGGCGCGCACCAGCGAGGACTCCTCCTCCCGCCGCCAGGCCAGCGCGAGTTCCACGCTCCCGGCGCCGGCCAGGTCGCGGAACACCACGCCGGCCAGCGGCAGCGCCCGCGCCGAGGCGGGCACCATCGCGACGCCGAGCCCGCCCGCGACCAGCGACAGCAGCACGGCGGTGCCCGGCACGAGATGCTCCAGGCGCGGGGTGAATCCGGCGGCGCGGCAGGCCCGCAACACCGCCGCGTTCACGACGGAGTCCTTGCCCGCGTAGGCGATGAAGTCCTCGCTGCGCAGATCGGCCACCGACACCACGGGCTCCACGGCGAGCCGGTGATCGGCCGGGACGGCCACGATCAGCGGCTCGGTCTCGATGGTGCGCAGCTCGATGCCCTCGCCGCGAGCGGGCGGGCGCAGCACGCCCAGGTCCAGCGACCCGGCGCGCAGCCCGTCGCACTGGGCGGGGGTGAGCAGGTCGGCGTGCACCTCCACCGCGACTTCGGGCAGGGCGAGCTTGAGCGCCCGCGCGATCCGCGGGAGGTGGGAAAAGGCCGCGGTGCCGGTGAACGCGAAGCGCACCAAGCCGCGGCGTCCGTCGGCGATCCGGCGCACGCCGCGCACGCTGTCGTCGATCGTGCCGAGCACGCGCTGCACCTCGCCGCGCAGGAACTCGCCGGCCGGGGTGAGCGCGACCTGCCGGGTGGTGCGGACGAACAGCGGCGCGCCCAGCTCGTCCTCGAGCTGGCGGATCGCCTGGGACAGCGCCGGCTGAGCCATGTGCAACCGCTGGGCCGCCCGCCCGAAATGGCAGGTGTCGGCCACGGCGGCGAAGTACCGCAGATGCCGCAACTCCATCGCCGGACCTCCCTTCTGGTGCGATTGATTCACCGTAGATACGGATATTGCGACAACACAAAGACTAATTTCCGTCGCATTGATAGGCGATGTCAATCAATAACACCCTGGGTCAGGACTGGGCATTTGCCTGGTGTGCGCCGGGGCGGGCCCCGTCACAGTCAGGAGAACGACGCCGATCAAAGCCGATTACGGCGGTGGGAGGACTCAATGACCGAGACCCAGGAGCATCTGTCGGCCGTGCTCGCCGACGCTCTCGTCGAGGACCGCGAAGCCGGGATCTACCGGGCGAACCGCCGGATCTTCACCGACGAGGAGATCTTCGAGCTGGAGATGAAGCACATCTTCGAGGGCAACTGGATCTACCTCGCGCACGAGAGCCAGGTGGCCGGGCCCGGGGACTACTTCACCACCTACATCGGCCGGCAGCCCGTGGTGATCACCCGCGACTCCGGCGGCGAGCTGCACTGCCTGATCAACGCCTGTGCGCACCGCGGGGCGATGGTGTGCCGCCGCAAGACCGACAACCGGATGACCCTGACCTGCCCGTTCCACGGCTGGACGTTCCGCAACGACGGCAAGCTGCTCAAGGTCAAGGATCCCGAGGGCGCGGGCTACCCGGACTCGTTCGACACCGGCGGCTCGCACGACATGACGAAGGTCGCCCGGTTCGACTCCTACCGTGGGTTCCTCTTCGGCAGCCTCAACCCCGACGTGCTGCCGCTGCCCGAGCACCTCGGCGACACCACCAAGGTGATCGACATGCTGGTGGACCAGTCGCCGGACGGGCTGGAGGTGCTGCGTGGCGCGTCGAGCTACACCTACGACGGCAACTGGAAGGTGCAGGCCGAGAACGGCGCCGACGGCTACCACGTCACCGCGACGCACTGGAACTACGCGGCCACCACCGCCCGCCGCGGGAGCGGGGAATCCAAGAACGAGACCAAAACCCTCGACGCGGGCAGCTGGGGCAAGTCCGGCGGCGGCTACTGGTCGTTCCCGCACGGGCACCTGTGCCTGTGGACCTGGGCAGGCAACCCGCAGGACCGTCCACTGTGGAACCGGATGGACGAGCTCAAGCGCGAGTTCGGCGATGCCAAGGGCGAGTTCATGGTGCGCGGGTCCCGGAACCTGTGCCTGTACCCCAACGTGTACCTGATGGACCAGTTCTCCACGCAGATCCGGCATTTCCGGCCGATCGCGCCGGACCGGACCGAGGTCACCATCTACTGCATCGCGCCGAAGGGCGAGAGCGCCGACGCGCGTGCCTGGCGGATCCGGCAGTACGAGGACTTCTTCAACGCCTCCGGCATGGCCACCCCCGACGACCTGGAGGAGTTCCGCTCCTGCCAGCTCACCTACCAGGCCACCGCCGCCCCGTGGAACGACCTGAGCCGCGGCGCGCGGCACTGGCTGACCGGCCCGGACGAGGTGGCGCTTTCGCTCGGCATGAAGGGCGTCGTCTCGGCCGGGCAGAAGAACGAAGACGAAGGACTCTACCCGGTCCAGCACGGCTACTGGCAGCAGACCATGCGGGCCGCGATCGGAGCACGGGAATGACCACCACCGAACGGACCGTTACCCAGCAGGACATCGAGCAGTTCCTCTACCGCGAGGCACGGTATCTCGACGACCGCGAGTTCGAGCAGTGGCTCGACTGCTACGCCGACGACGTCGTCTACTGGATGCCGTCGTGGGGCGTGGACGACCTGCTGACCGAGGACCCGCAGACCGAGATCTCCCTGATCTACTACCCGAACAAGGGCGGCCTGGAGGACCGGGTGTTCCGCATTCGCACCGAACGCTCCAGCGCCACCTCGATCCCGGAACCGCGCACCAGCCACAACATCAGCAACGTGGAGCTGATCGAGCGGCGCGGGGATCTGGTGGACGTGCGGTTCAACTGGCACACCATGTACTTCCGTTACCAGACCGTGGATCCGTACTACGGCACGTCGTTCTACACCATCGACTTCTCCGGTGAATCCCCGTTGATCCGCCGCAAGACCGTGGTGCTCAAGAACGACTACATCCACCACGTCGTGGACGTCTACCACTTCTGAGGGGAGCGTCATGACCCACCAGGTCGCGCTGTCCTTTGAGGACGGTGTCACCCGCTTCATCACGTGCGCGCCGGACCAGACCGTGGCGGACGCGTCGTACCGGCAGCGGATCAACATCCCGCTGGACTGCCGGGACGGGGCGTGCGGCACCTGCAAGGCGTTCTGCGAGTCGGGCGAGTTCGACGGCGGCAGCTACCTCGACGACGCGCTGACGGAAGCCGAGGCGGAGCAGGGTTACGTCCTGCCGTGCAGTATGAAGCCGAAATCCGATCTCGTACTGCGCATCGCGAGCACGTCGGCGGTCGCGAAAACCCAGGCGGCCACGTACCCGGCAACGCTCACGGCGCTGGACCGGCTCTCCCCGACGACGGTGGCGCTGACCGTGGAGACGCCGGACCGCGACAAGCTCGCGTTCCTGCCCGGCCAGTACGTCAACATCGCGGTGCCCGGCAGCGGGCAGACCCGGTCGTACTCGTTCAGCTCCGCCCCGGACGACAAGCAGCTGACGTTCCTCGTGAAGCTCACCCCCGGCGGCGTCATGTCGGACTACCTGACCGAACGCGCCCGGCCCGGCGACGAGCTGGCGTTCACCGGCCCCAACGGCAGTTTTTTCCTGCGTGAGGCCGATCGCCCGGTGCTGCTGCTGGCCGGCGGGACCGGGCTGGCCCCGATCCTGTCCATCCTGCGAGCGCTGCGTGCCGCCGGCTCGACGCGCCCGGCGCACCTGGTCTACGGCGTCAGCACCGACGACGACCTGGTCGAGACCGCGACCCTGGACGAGCTCGCCGCTCAGGTCGAGGGCCTGACCTGGGACTACTGTGTGTCCGATCCGGACAGTGCCGCGCCCAACAAGGGATACGTGACCAGCCTGATCCGCGACGAGCACCTGCACGGCGGTGATGTCGCGGTGTACCTGTGCGGGCCGCCACCGATGGTCGAGGCCGTGCGCACGCATTTCGCCGAACGCGGGGTGGAGCCGACCGGTTTCTACTACGAGAAGTTCGCCCTCTCGGCCGCCGCTGCCGAGCCCGCTCCGGTCGAAGCGCCCGCGGAGCCCGGGCCGGTGCTGCCCGAACCCGGGCCCGTCGGCGTGAGCCGGGGTGTCGCCGGGCAGGAACTGTTCCCGCCGCGGGAGCTTTCGCCGCTGCGCGGGGGCAGGGCGCGGCCGCCCGCCGAAGAAGCGGCGGCCGCGCGCAAAATCGCCGGACAGCGGATGCTGCCCGAAAGCGACCTCGAACCGTTGACACCCCGCGGCTACGAGATCGGCGAGGAACACCCGTCGGTACACGAGTCCGACGCCGTGTTCGAGGCGCGCCAGGCGCTCGAACTGGGTGCCGTGGAGATCACCATCGGCAGGCTGTCGGTGCCGCAGCTGTCCGGGTACCGGCTGCTCGCCGAAGCCACCGTGCCCTATGTGGACGGTGACAGGTTCGTCGACGCCGCCGCCTACACCGAGGCGAACGCGGCCTTCCACGACTACCTGTTCACCCTGACCGGCAACGAACACCTGCTGCAGGCCTACCGGGCGCTCGGGGTCAAGGGGCACATGGAAGAGACCCTGCGGAGCGCCACCTGGTGCCACCCCCGGTGCACGCAGGACCACCTCGACATCGTCACCGCGTTCGAAGCGGGGGACCGGGCCGCGGCCCGGCGCCTGGTCGCCGAGCACGCGGACCGGTCCAAGATCACCACCCGGCGCGCGATGGCGGCGGGCCCCCGGCCTGGCCCGAAGTTCGTCAGCCCCGGTCGTTTCGACGGCAAGGTCGTGGTGGTCACCGGCGCCGCGCAGGGCATCGGCGAGGCCACCGCGCGCCGGATCAGCGCCGAAGGCGGCACCGTCGTGCTCGCCGACCGGGCGGACCTGGTGACCGGCGTTGCCGCGGAACTGCCGGGCGCGGTGGCGGTACTGGCCGACCTGGAGACTCCGGACGGGGCGCGGGCGGTGGCCGAGGCCGCGATCGGCCGGTTCGGCCGGATCGACGTGCTGGTCAACAACGTGGGCGGGGCGATCAACTTCAAACCGTTCACCGAGTTCACCCCGGCGCAGATCGAGGCCGAGATCCGGCGGTCGCTGCTGACCACCCTGTATGCCTGTCATGCCGCGCTGCCTTCGATGGCCGCGCAGGGGCGCGGGGTGATCGTCAACGTCTCGTCCGCGGCGACCCGGGGCATCCACCGGATCCCTTACTCGGCGGCCAAGGGCGGGATCAACGCCCTCACCGCGTCGCTCGCCTTCGAGTACGCCGAGGCCGGGATCCGCGTGGTCGCCACCGCCCCCGGTGGCACGGAGGCCCCGCCGCGGAAGATCTCGCGTGGCACCCCGGCCGCCGAGACCGAGCAGGAGCAGGCGTGGTTCCAGGCGCACATCGACCAGACGGTGCAGTCTTCGCTGCTGAAGCGGTACGGCACGCTGGACGAACAGGCGGCCGCGATCGCGTTCCTCGCCTCCGATGAAGCCGCCTACATCACCGGCACGGTGCTCCCGGTCGCGGGCGGCGACCTGGGTTGAGGCGCAGCTATCGTGATGAGGTGAGCGATGGCGCCCCGCCCCTGACCGGCCGTGAAGACGCGCTCGCCGTGTTGCGGCGGGAGGCGGATCGCGGCGGTTTCGTGCTCGTCACCGGCCCGCCAGGGGTCGGCAGAAGCGCGGTGCTGGCAGCGTTCGCCGCCCGGCATGACGGGCCGGTCCGGCGCGCGGCCGCCGCGCCTTGGGAGAGCGCGCAGGCACACGCCGTCGCCGACCAGCTGGCGCCGGGGCGCGACATCGCCGCCCTGACAAGGGAAAGCGCGACGCTCGCCGTGGTCGACGACGCGCAGTGGGCCGACGCGGAATCGGTGCGGGCGCTGGCTTCCGCGGTCCGGCACCATCCGGAAGCCCGGCTGCTGGTCGTCGCGGCGGCGCCCGCGCCGTCGGATCTGTTGCGCCAGGCCGCCACGGCGGAGGTTCGGCTCCCGCCGCTCACCGCCACCGAGATCGGCGAATTGGCGGCGGTGAAGGGAATCCTGCTGCACGCGTCGATGGCGGAGCAGCTCGCCCGGCACACCGGCGGGATCGCCCGGCACGTCGTCGATCTGCTCGCCGAGGTCCCGCGCGACACCTGGGCCCGGTTCGATCCCGACCTGCCCGCGCCCGCCGCGGTCGCGTCGAGGACCGGCGAAGCGCTCGCGGCTTGTTCGTCGCAGGCGCGGCGGATCGTCGAGGCGGTCGCGGTACTCGGCCCGGCCACCGCCGTGCGTGACGCCGCACTGCTGGCCGGTGTGCAGGATGATTTGCTTGCTGTGCTGGACGAAGCCTGCGAGAGCGGCTTGGTCGTGCTCGGCCCGCGCGGCATCACCGAACTCGCCCCGGCGGACCCGATGACCCGTGCCGCCGTGCTCGCCGCGCTCGGCCCGGCCACGGCCGCCGGACTGCATCGCCGCGCCGCCGACCTGGTCGACGACCCGGTGCGGAAACTGACGCTGCTCGTCGCGGCGTCGCCGTTGCCGGACGCCGCGCTCGCCGACGAACTCGAGGAGCTGGCAGGAAGACGAGCCGCCGACGGCGCATGGGCCGTGGCCGCTTCGCTGCTGAGCGACGCGGGCCGGCTCACCGAAGACCGGCTGCTGCGGGAAGACAGGCTGACCCGCGCGGTCGACGCGCTGATCGGCGCCGGCGACGTGCTGGGCGCCGGAGCGCTGGTCCCCGAAGTCGAAAGCCTGCGCGAAACTCCGCTCCGCAACGCGGTTCTCGGCTATCTGGCGATCGTGCGCGGCCGTCCGGCCGAGGCCGAGTCGCGGCTCGCGCGCGCCTGGGCGCTGGTGAACGCCGAGCGTGAACCGGAGGTGGCCGCGCTGATCTGCCAGCGTTACGTGCTGCATTTCCTGTCCCGCTGCCGTCCCGCCGAACTCGTGGCGTGGGCCGACCGCGCGATCGCGCTGACCGGCGCCGGCGTGCCCGCCGCGGTGGAGGCCGCCGCGATCCGCGGACTCGGTCTTGCCGGGCGCGGCGAGGCCGAGAAAGCGTTGCGCGAGTACACCGAACTGGCCGACCGGGTGCGCCACGGCGCCCAGACCCAGCGGATCGTGATGGCGCGCGGCTGGGTGGGGCTCACGCTCGACGCGATCGACGACGCGCGCGCCGATCTCAAGAGCGCGGTGCCCACGACGATGCTCGGCGGTTCGAGCAGGATTTCCTTGTGGGCTAGCGCTTGGCTCGCCCGCGCCCGGTTCTTGACCGGTGACTGGGACGACGCCGTGCACACCGTCCGCGAAGCGCAGGCGGTGCTCGACCACAGTGGGATCGCGCTCGTCGGGCCGCTGCTGCAGTGGACGGCCGTGGCCGTCCACGCACTGCGCGGAGAGTCCGAACTGGCCGCGGAAGCCTTGCAGCGCGCGGATTCCGGACCGGATGACTACGAGATCATGCGCGTACCGTTGTGCCTGGCGCGGGCGCAGCTGGCCGAGGTGCGGGCCGACGCCCCGGGCGTGCTGCGCGCGCTCCGGCCGCTGACGCAGCCGTGGGCCGGTGGCGCGATCGATGAACCCGGGCACTGGCCGTGGGCCGACATGTACGCACACGCCCTGGTCATCGCCGGGCATTACGACGAGGCCGATACTTTCCTTGTCCCGCACGAAAAACTCGCCGCGGACCGGGGCCGGGCCTCGGCCCGCGCGCGGCTGGCCGCGGCGCGGGGCAGGCTGGAGGGCGCCCGGGGCGAACTCGGCCGCGCGAAGACCTGTTTCGGCGAGGCGCTGGAACTTCTCGAAGGGCTGCCGCTGCGCTATGACCGGGCGCGCATCGAGTTCACGCACGGCCAGGTGCTGCGCCGGGCGGGCAAACGCCGGGAGGCCGACGAGGCCATCACGTCCGCGCGGGAGGTCTTCGCCGGGCTCGGCGCGGTGACCTTCGTCGACCGGTGCGACCGCGAGCTGAAGGCGGGCGGCGTGCACCTGCCGCGCGGTGACCGTGGGCACGATGAGCTCACCCCGCAAGAGAAAGCCGTCTCTCGACTTGTCGCGAAAGGACTGTCCAACCGGGACGTCGCGGCCGAGCTCTACCTGTCCGCGAAAACCGTCCAATACCACCTGACCCGCGTCTACGCCAAGCTCGGGATCCGCTCCCGCGCCGGGCTGGCGGCCCGGCTCGCCGGTCGGGAGTGAACGCTCAGCGCCGGGCCTGTGCCGGTGATACCCCGTAGCGGCGGCGGTAGGCGGCCGCGAACCTGCTGGCGCTGGAAAACCCCCAGTACGCCGCCACTTCGCTGATCGTGCGGGCGGGATCGGCGGCCAGGTCGGCGTCGGCACGGCGCAGCCGGATCCCGAGCAGGTACTCCGTCGGCGAACACCCGACCCAGTGCCGGAACGCTTCCTGCAACCGCCGCACGCTGGTGCCCGCCACGGCGGCCATCTCGCCGGCCGTCCACGCCCGCGCCGGATCGTCGTGCAGCTGATCGACCAGACGCGTGATCGCGCGCGGCCGCGGCGGCGGGCCCGCGTCCGCGCCGGGGCAGCCGGCCAGCAGGAAACCAGCCGCGATCGCCCCGGCCAGCTGGTCCCGGACCAGGCCGGAGTCGCCGAACAGCCCGGGATCGCGCAGATGCGCGGCCAGGCTCCCGATGAGCTGCCGCCACGCCCGTGCCTGGCCGACGGCCAGGTCGAGCTGATCGGGGAGCCCCGTGCGCAGCAGGACGCGGTCGGTCGCCAGCACGCGCTCGGCCTCGCGGTCCAGCCACGCGCTGTCGAACTTGACGCCGAGCACCGTGCAGGTCGCGTCCCAGTGCGTGATCTCCGACGGGGTGTCGGAACGGAACACCGTGGCCTGGCCGGGCACCGACGTGACCGGCCCGCGCCTGCCGCGGCTGGCCAGGTGCCCGGTGAGCGGCATGTTGATCTCGTACGCGCCCGGGTAGTCGCAGGCGACCCGCACGTCGGCACCCCAGCCGACGTGCCCGATCAGCACCGTCCCGAGGTCGAGCGTGCGCAGGGTCAGGCGCGGATCGCGGCCCCCGCCGAGCGGGTCCAGCTCGTGCGGGAAGTATGCCTCCGCCACCTTCCGGGAGGCCTGGTCCCAATCCCGGGGCGGCGCACTACGCCGTGCGCGCATGGCTGGACGGTACCAGAACACCAGGTCAGGAACTCGCCGCGCGATCCGTGCCGTCCTCGCGCGAAGCGTGTCGCCGCGGCCGCCCGTGGTTCCTAACATCCCGTGCCGTCCCTTACGACGATGTGGGAGGAACGCGGCGATGACCACCACCGAACGGCCCGATCTGTCCTGGCTCGACGGCGTCACCATGACCGAACTCGAGCGCAACCCCTACGACACCTATGAGCGGCTACGCGAGCAGGCGCCGCTGGCCTACGTGCCGGTGCTCGGCTCGTACGTCGCTTCGACCGCCGACGTGTGCCGCGAGATCGCCACCAGCCCGGACTTCGAAGCCGTGATCACCCCGGCCGGCGGGCGCACCTTCGGCCACCCCGCGATCATCGGCGTCAACGGCGACGTGCACGCCGACCTGCGGTCGATGGTCGAGCCCGCGCTGCAGCCGGTGGAGGTGGACCGCTGGATCGACGAACTGGTCCGCCCGATCGCCCGCCGCTACCTGGCACGGTTCGAGAACGACGGCCAGGCCGAACTTGTCGCGCAGTACTGCGAGCCGGTCAGCGTGCGTTCACTCGGCGACCTGCTCGGGCTGCACGACGTCGGCTCGGATCAGCTGCGGGACTGGTTCGCCAAGCTGAACCGCTCCTTCACCAACGCCGCCGTCGACGAGCACGGGGAGTTCGCCAATCCCGCGGGCTTCGCCGAGGGGGACCAGGCCAAGGCGGAGATCCGCGCGATCGTGGATCCGCTGATCGACAAGTGGATCGCCGAGCCGGACGACAGCGCGATCTCGCACTGGCTGCACGACGGGATGCCGCCGGGGCAGACCCGCGACCGCGAGTACATCTACCCCACGATCTACGTCTACCTGCTCGGCGCCATGCAGGAACCCGGGCACGGCCTGGCTTCCACGCTGGCCGGCCTGTTCACCCGCCCGGAGCAGCTGGAGGAGGTGGTGGACGACGCGCAGCTGATCCCGCGGGCGATTTCCGAGGGCGTGCGCTGGACTTCGCCGATCTGGTCGGCCACCGCGCGGATCTCCACGAAAGCGGTCACCGTGGCCGGCGTCGACCTGCCCGCGGGCACGCCGGTGATGTTGTCCTACGGCTCGGCGAACCACGACACCGGACGGTACGAGGCGCCCTCGGCCTACGACCTGCACCGGCCGCCGTTGCCACACCTGGCCTTCGGCGCGGGCAACCACGCGTGCGCCGGCATCTACTTCGCCAACCACGTCATGCGGATCGCGCTGGAGGAGCTGCTGGAGGCCATCCCGAACCTGGAGCGCGACACCCGCGAAGGCGTCGAGTTCTGGGGCTGGGGTTTCCGCGGCCCGACGGCCCTGCACGTCACCTGGGAGGTCTGACGTGGGGTACGCGGTGACCGTCGGCGGCCGCCGGGTCGACTGCGCCGACGGTCAATCCCTGCTGGAGGCCTGCCTGCGGGCCGGGGTATGGATGCCCAACTCGTGCAACCAGGGCACCTGTGGCAGCTGCAAACTCCAGGTGCGCACCGGTTCCGTCGATCATGGACAGTCCCCTTTGGACACTCTCACCGAAGAGGAACGGTCGGCGGGACTGGCCTTGGCGTGCCAGGCCCGGCCGCTGGCCGACGTCGAGATCGGTGCCTCCGCCCCCGCCCGGGCGACACATCCGTTGCGCGATCTGACGGCCACGGTGCTGCAGATCGCCGACATCGCCAGGGACACCCGCCGGGTGCTGCTCGGCCTGGCGGAACCGCTGGCGTTCGAAGCCGGGCAGTATGTGGAGCTCGTCGTCCCGGGTTCCGGCGCGCGGCGGCAGTACTCGCTGGCCAACACCGCCGACGAGGACAAGGTGCTGGAGCTGCACGTGCGGCGCGTGCCCGGCGGGGTGGCGACCGACCGGTGGATCTTCGGCAGTCTGTCCGTCGGCGAGCACGTGCGGGCGGTGGGCCCGCTCGGTGACTTCCATCTGCGCGCCGAGGACGAGGACGGGCCGATGGTGCTGATCGGCGGTGGCACGGGGCTGGCGCCGTTGACCGGGATCGCCCGCACGGCGCTCGCCCGCCGGCCGGATCGTGAAGTGCTGTTGTACCACGGAGTTCGCGGCGCGGCCGACCTCTACGACCTCGACCGGTTCGCCGAGCTGGCCGGCGCGCATCCGGGGTTCCGGTTCGTGCCCGTGCTGTCCCATGAGCCGGATCCCGCGCACCGCACCGGGTTTCCGACCGAGGCGTTCCTCGAGGACGTGGTCAGCGGGCGCGGCTGGTCCGGCTGGCTGTGCGGGCCGCCGGCGATGGTGGAGGCCGGGGTCAAGGCGTTCAAACGGCGCCGGATGGCGCCACGGCAGATCCGCCGGGAGAAGTTCACCCCGGCGCAGCGGTGACCACAGTGGACAGTCGTGCCCCGGGATGGGGCAGCCGTTCCGGCGGACCCATCGGGCAGTACTCGAAATGCCACCATTCGTTGTCATAGCGCCGGTACAGGCCGTACGACGAGCCGTGCAGTTCCAGCCACCGCGCGCCTTCGGTGGGGCGGACGTCCATCGCGGTGCCGGTGACGTGGCGGGATTCGGCGGGTGGCAATGTCCGCGGCTGCCCGCCACGGCCGGCTTCCGCCGCGAACAGGCGCGCCTGCTCGGCCGCGCTGCGGTGGCCCGACGTGAGTCCGATGACCACGCCGTCCCGCCACAACGCCCGCGCCCGCGCGGCCTCGAACGCGGCCAGCGCGCCGGGGGTGAGGCCCGCCAGGTTCTCGCGCGGGAACCGGACAGCCAGCGCCCAGCGGCACGCCGCGAGCCGTGCCGCGCCCGGTGCGGCCAGGCACGCGAAAGGCAGCAGTAGCAAGGCAAGCGCGCGGGTCAGTAACCGGTAGCCGTGCTCCCGGAGGCATCTCATCGGAAGGCCTGCAGTGCTTCGGTGGCCGCTTGTGCGACGAGCCGGTTGTCGTAGGTCGCGTCCTCCGCCGGCCGGGTGGACAGCACCGCGAGCACGATCGGCGCCCGCCCTGGCGGCCAGACGACGGCGATGTCGTTGCGGGTGCCGTAATCGGCGTTGCCCGTCTTGTCGGCGACCTGCCAGCCCGCGGGCACACCCGCCCGGATCAGCTCGCCGCCGGTCGTGTTGGCGCGCATCAGATCCAGCAGCACCGCGCGCCGGTCCTCGGGCAGCGCGGTGCCGACGGCGAACGCGCGCAGGTCGCTCGCCAGCGCGCGCGGGGTGCTGGTGTCCCGGATGTCGCCGGGAATGGCTTCGTTGAGCGAAGTTTCGAGCCGGTCGGCGTGCGTGGTGGTGTCGCCGAGGCCCCGCAGCTCCGCGCCGAGCCCCGCCGGGCCGCCGAGTTCGCCGAACAGCAGGTTGCCTGCGGTGTTGTCGCTGTAGCGCAGCGCGGCGTCCATGACGTCGCGCAGGGACATCCCGTCAGCGACGTGCTGTCGGGTGATCGGGGAGTACGTCACGAGGTCACTCGCGCGGTAGGTCAGCTTCTCGTCCAGGCCGGCGACGGGGGTCCGCTGCAACACCGCACCGGCGGCGAGCGCCTTGTAGGTCGAGGCGTAGTTGAAGCGCTCATCCGCCCGGAAGGCGGCCTCGCGGCCGCTGGCGGTGTCCACCGCGTAGACACCGAGCCGAGCGCCGAAGGTCTGTTCGAGCTGCGCGAAGTCCTGCTGCTGACGCGCGGAGACCGTGTCCGGTGCCGGGGCAAGCGCCGGCGCGGAACAGGCGGCGACGGAGACGAGCACCAGCGCGGCGAGCGCGATGCGAGAGGCTGGGGACAACGGACGTTCCTTCCCGATCGATCTTCCTTCGCAGTGTCTGCGTGCACGCTCATGCTGTCCAAGACAGAACTGACGTGTTCGATGTCAATGCGGCATAAGATGAGGTCATGGACCTGATCGGGAGCTGCCGGGCCTTCGTGAGCGTGAGTGAGACGGGCAGTTTCACCGCGGGCGCCGCCGTCGCCGGCATCCCCCAGCCGGTTGCCAGCAGGCGGATCGCCGCACTGGAGAAACACCTCGGCGAGCGGCTGTTCGACCGCTCCACCCGGCGCGCCCGGCTGACCCCGTTCGGCCGCGACATGCTGCCCTCGGCGAAGCGTCTCGTGCACCTGGCCGACGCGCTGGAGCACGACGCCAAACGGGCCAAACTGCGGCCGCTGCGGCTCGCGGTCCCGGACACCTGCACCACCCGTGACCTCGCCGAACTGGACGCCGAAGCCCGCGCGCTCGACATCTTCCTGGAGTTCCGGCCCGCGCCGCCCGGCGAACGCGCCGAACTCGTCCGCGTGCACGAAGTGCGCGCCGCGCTGACCGCGGTCCCCGGCAAGGAAGCGGTGTGGACCGTCCCGCTCGGGCTGGCGAGCGAAGCCGAGCCCGAGGCGGACGTGATCCACCTGGAAACCCTGCGGACGGGCCGCTCGCGCGGCCCGCGGCGGCGGGTCTGGATCCAGCCGGAGGACGACGTCCCGCACATCAGGGACAGGGTGATCCGCATCCGCGATTCGGTGGGCCTGCAACCCGCCCAGGTCGCGGTCGCCGATTCGCTCACCGCCGCCGCCGCGAGCGTCTTCCACTCGGCCGATTTCCTGCTGTGCTCGGCGGAACAGGCGCGTGAGCTCGGGCTCGCCTGGCGGCCGCTGGGCGGGATCCGGCTCGAGCGCGGGTTCGACGTCGTGGCCGGGCTGGGCGAGGACGCCCAGTACCTGCGCACCCGGCTGCGCGCCGGTATTGCACGATGTCTGGGGACGACGGACACCGGGGAGGCCGGGTGAACACCGAAGCACTGCTCGTGCGCCTGCGGGAGGAATTGGCCGACGGCGGGCTGCGCGGCGCGTTCCTGGTCCGCGACCTGCGCACCGGGCACGAGGTGGGGATCGAGCCGGACCTGGAGTTCCCGAGCGCCTCACTGATCAAGATCCCGCTCGCCGCCGCGACCCTCGAGCGGATCCGTAGCGGGGAGCTGGACGGCGCCACTCAGCTGGAGGTCGCGCCGGGCCGGACCGTCACGTCCGGGCCGACCGGGCTCGCGCGCTTCCGGCATCCGGCGCGCCTGGCGATCGACGACCTGCTGTACCTGATGATGTCGATCAGCGACGGCATCGCGGCCGACACCCTGTTCGAGCTGACCCCGCCCGCCCAGGTCGGCCGGATGGTCCGCGATTGGGGCGTCGCGGGCATCAGCGTCCGGCACCCGCTGGGCGACCTCACCGACACCCCGGCCGAGCGGTTCGACGCCGCCGACGTCCACCTGGCGCACTCGCTGGCCATCGGGGCGGCGACCGCGGGGCAGGGGCATCCGTTGCCACAGCTGGACATCAGCCGCGCCAGCTCCGGTTCCGCGCGGGCGTACGTGAACCTGCTCGAAGCGTTGTGGACGCCGTCGAAGATCGACGAAACGGTGTCCGCGAGGGTGCGGGAACTGATGGGGGAGAACCTGATCCGGCAGCGGCTGAGCCCGGATTTCAGTTCCGATGCCACGAAGTGGTGCTCCAAGACCGGGACCCTGCTGAACCTGCGGCACGAGGTCGGCGTCGTCGAACATGCCGACGGGCAGACGTTCGCCGTCGCCGCGCTCACCGAATCCCGTGTCCCGGCGGCGATCCAGCCGGAGGCGGAGGCGTTGATGGCACAGGTGGCGCGGGCGTTGCGGGACCATTTACGGGCGAGGTGAGTCCGATGACCGGCACGTCCCGGTGGACCGGATCAACGAGCCCGGCGTCCGGGCACGGGGCGGCGCCGCTCACGGCGACCTGCAGGCAAAGCTGCGACGGCACTCGCGCCCGCGCGGATCACCACCGGGTTCGCCTTGCTGGACGCCATGATCCATCACCGGGACATCCGGCGCCCGCGGGGCGCGGGGCGCGGCGCGCGTGATCCCGCCCGGCCGGCTGGCGCGCGCACTGTCTTCCGCGCGCTTCGCCCCGCCGATCGGCGTCCTCCGCCGGGCACGGGGGCTGCGCCTGGTCGCCACCGATCTCGGCTGGTCGGCCGGGTGCGGTCCGGAACCGCGCGGATGTGGTAGCGACGGTACGTCCACTGTGGACTCCGGCTGCTAGGGTGTCTCGCCGAGGAGCCGCCGGAGGCCGGGGAGCACCGAGTCCAGATCCTTCGTCGTCTGGAACACCACGACGGAGTGCTCGCCGGAACGCGCCGCCGGGGCGGTGAACAGGCCCACCGTGTCGGCCATCGCGGCGTCGAACTCGGCCTCGGGCTCCCGCGTCTGTCCGCGCAGCCAGCGCCGCAGCACGTGATTGTGCGCGGTCACCACGGCGTTCGCCATCAGCTCGGCCCGCAGCGCCGCATCCTGCCCGCCGCCCATCCAGCGATGCAGGAAACGCCGGAAAAGGTGTTGGTACTGCTGGGTTCCGGCGATCTCCCGGTCCCGCAGCGCGGCGACGCTGCGGGTGAGCCGGTAGCGCGCCAGCGCCAGCTCGCCCTCGGCCACGTAGCGCCGCAGCACCAGCCGGGCCGCCTCGGTGACGGCGACCAGCGCGGTCTGTTCGGTCGAGCCGTCGAGCCGGGCGGAGATGGCGCTCAGCAGTACCTCGTGGTCGGGGAAGATCACGTCCTCTTTGGACCGGAACGTGCGGAAGAACGTGGTGCGCCCGACACCCGCCCGCTCGGTGATGTCGTCGACGGTCGTCTGGTCGTAGCCGCGTTCCTCGAACAGCTCGAACGCGGCCGCGATCAGGCGGTCCTTCGCCGGTTTCGCTGGCATCCCCGCTCCTCGTGCCTACTCCGGGCCAGCCTAGAGGCGTGGCGCCGGTCATACCCGCGGCCCTTCCCCTACTGGTCGGTACTAAGTACCGTTTCCATGGTATCGAGTACCAGAGAGGTGGATGTGATGGAACGCGTCGGCATTGTCGGGTGCGGGCAGATGGGGGCGGGGATCGCCGAGGTCTGCGCCCGGGCCGGGCTGGATGTCGTGGCGGTGGAATCGGGCGCCGAGGCGGTCGAGGCCGGGCGCCGGCGGCTGGAGGGTTCGCTGGGCAGGGCCGAGCGCAAGGGCAGGATCCCGGACGCCGCCGAGGTGCTGCGCCGGATCCGGGTCACCGACAGCCTGGACGAGCTCGCCGACCGCACCCTCGTGATCGAGGCGATCGTGGAGAACGAGCAGGTCAAGGCGGATCTGTTCGCCAGGCTCGACAAGATCGTGACCGATCCGGACGCCATCCTGGCGTCCAACACCTCGTCCATCCCGATCATGAAGCTGGGCACCGTGACCGGCCGGGCCGGGCAGGTGCTGGGCATCCACTTCTTCAACCCGGTGCCGGTGCTGCCGCTGGTCGAGCTGGTGCCGAGCCTGCTGACGCGGCCGGAGGTCGTCGACCGGGCGCGCGGGTTCGCCCAGGAGGTGCTGGGCAAGCACGCGATCCTGTGCAAGGACCGGGCCGGGTTCGTGGTCAACTCGCTGCTGATCCCGTTCATCCTCGCGGCCGTGCGGATGCTCGAATCCGGGTTCGCCTCGCGGGACGACATCGACGAGGGCCTGGTCCGCGGGGCCGCGCACCCGCAGGGTCCGCTCGCGCTGGCGGACCTGATCGGGCTCGACACCACCAAGGCCGTCGCCGAATCGCTGTACGAGGAGTTCAAGGAGCCGCTGTACGCGCCGCCGCCGTTGCTCGCGCGGATGGTCGACGCCGGCCTGCTGGGCCGCAAGAGCGGACGCGGTTTCTACACCTACTCCTGAAAGGATTTCCGATGGCTGAGCTGTTTGCCACGACCGAAGACCACGAGGCGATCCGGGAAGCCGTCCGCGACGTGGCGCGGGAGCGGATCGCCCCCTATGCCGCCGAAGTCGATGAGCGCGAGGAGTTCCCGAAGGCCGCCTACGACGCGCTGGTGGCGTCGGACTTCCACGCCCCGCACGTGCCCGAGCAGTACGGCGGCGCGGGTGCCGACGCGCTCGCGACCTGCATCGTCATCGAGGAAGTGGCCCGCGTGTGTGCCTCCTCCTCCTTGATTCCCGCGGTGAACAAGCTCGGCAGCCTGCCACTGATGCTGGCGGCGAACGAAGACGTGAAGGCGAAGTACCTGCCGCCGCTCGCCCGCGGTGAGGCCGGCTTTTCGTACGCACTGTCCGAACGGGACGCGGGATCGGACACGGCGTCGATGCGCTGCCGGGCCAAGGCGGACGGGGACCATTGGGTCCTCAATGGACAGAAGTCGTGGATCAGCAACGCCGGTTTCTCGGAGTACTACACGGTGCTCGCCGTCACCGATCCGGACGGCAAGCGCGGTTCGAATGTCAGCGCCTTCGTGGTGGAGAAGTCCGACGAGGGTTTCTCCTTCGGTGCCAAGGAACGCAAACTCGGCATCAAGGGCTCGCCGACGCGTGAGCTGCTGTTCGAGAACGTGCGGATCCCCGGCGACCGTATCGTCGGCGAGCCGGGGCAGGGGCTGAAGATCGCGCTGCGGACGCTCGACCACACGCGGATCACCATCGCCGCGCAGGCCGTCGGTATCGCGCAGGGTGCGCTGGACCACGCGCTGGACTACGTGCGGGAGCGCAAGCAGTTCGGCAAGCACATCGCCGATTTCCAGGGCATCCAGTTCATGCTCGCGGATATGGCGATGGCCGTCGAGACCGCGCGGCAGATGGTCTACGTCGCCGCCGGAAAGTCCGAGCGCAACGACGCGGACCTGTCGTTCTTCGGCGCCGCGGCGAAGTGTCACGCCTCGGATGTCGCGATGCGCGTGACGACTGATGCGGTGCAGTTGCTCGGTGGATACGGGTACACGCGGGACTTCCCACTGGAACGCATGATGCGGGACGCGAAGATCACCCAGATTTATGAAGGGACGAACCAGATCCAGCGGGTGGTGATGGCCCGGTCGCTGTTGAAGGGCTGAGTCCGGGGCTGGGCGTGGGGTACGCACGGTTGGCGTTGCGACAGCAACGGACGCACGCAGAGCGCGCTGTGTGCACCCCACCCTCGCCCCGATCTTCGAGTGTTCGCGGTTGCGGGATCGGGGCGAGGGAGGGGCGTGTGGGGCACTCGCTCCGCATCGCCGGGCGGCGGTTTGGCGTTACGTGGCGACGACCAGGCGGTACCCGACATCCAGAGTCTCGCACTCAAGCAGGTCACGGTGGCGCTCGTGCCAGGTGCCGGTGGCCAGGTCGTCCGTCAGGCGCGCGATGGCCGGCCGGACAACGGAATCCGGCAGTGCGGCGACGCCCGACATGCCTGCTCGGACACCCGCGTCGAGGTAGCGGTCCGGGCGTCGCCAGTACGCGGCGAGGAAACCGTCCGAGCAGTCCCACGGGACCTCGACCGCCTGGACCTCGACGCGCCGGCCGTTGCGGGACAAGGCATCGACGATCCCATCCACGGTGTACAGGGTCCGCTCGCGCTCGGCGATCTCGGGGAGGTACCCGGCGGTCAGCCAGTATCGTGCCATCACCTCACAGTCCCAGGTGAACACAACCTGCCGCCCCGCCACGCGGCGCAGTTCGGCGAGTCCGGCCTGCGGATCGCGCCAGTGGTGGACGGTCAGCACCGCGAGCGCGACGTCGAACCGGCCGGTCGCGAACGGCAGGTGCTCTGCGAACGCCTGCACGGCAGGAGCCGAACCGGGCGGCCGCTGCAGCAGCATCGTGGCGGATGGCTCTACGGCCACGACGCGCCGATCATCCGGCTCGTACGAACCGGTGCCTGCGCCGACATTGACCACCGACGCCGCATTCCCCAGCGCCGCCTGCACCTGAGCCGCGATCCGCGGGTCCGGGCGGCGCACATCGGCATAACCATTCCCGAGCGCGCGGTAAGGATCGGTCATCGCCCGGGCCTGAGCGTCGCGTACAGGACCATGTCCACCCGCGCACCGCCGATTTCCTGGTGGCGGCGCAGCAGACCTTCCCGTTGGTAGCCCGCGATTTCGGCGGTGCGAGCCGACGCCAGGTTCCATGGCTCGATGTACAGCTCGACCCGGTGCAACCCGGGCACCGTCCATGCGAAACCCGTCAGTGCGGTCAGCGCCTGGGCCGCGACACGGCGGCCGCGGGCGCGCGGAGCGACGGAATACCCGGCCGACGCGCGGCCGGCGGCGATCGGGCCCAGGTTCAGGCCCGCGGTGCCCAGCGCCTCGCCGGTTTCCTTGTCCGCCACGCAAAACGAGTAACCCGCCCCGTTGACCAGCCGGTCCGCCTGCCTGTCGAGATAAGCGAGCGCGCCCGCTTCGTCGGTGTGCGCGGGCAGGGTGCCGATCTTGGGCACATAGGGATCAGTCGACAAGTCCAGCAGCATGCCCACATCGCGCGGCTCGAACGGGCGCAGGACCACGCTCCGGTACGATGGCGCGGTGGCGGGCAGTTCCAGCGGAAGCATCCACCAATCCTGCCCGCCGGCACCGGCCACCCGCGACTCCATTTCCGGGTAGGTTCGCACCGTGCCGCAATTCGAAGCCAGGGACGGGGCAAAACTCGCTTACCGGGAAACCGGTGCAGGCAGTCCACTGATCCTCTTCCACGGCTTGACCTCGACCGCCACCATGGCCTGGATCGACACCGGGCACGCCGAAGTCCTTGCCACCCGCGGCCACCGGGTGATCATGCCGGACCTGCGCGGCCACGGGGACAGCGTGCACCGCCATGCCCTGCCTGACGCGCTCGCCGACGACGGGCTCGCGCTGGTCGAGCACCTCGGCCTCGACGACTACGACCTCGGCGGCTACTCGCTCGGTGGCCGCGTCGTGGCCCGGATGCTCGTGCGGGGTGCCACGCCCCGGCGCGCGATCGTCGGTGGGCAGGGCACGCGGCAGCTGGCGGGCGAGGGCGGCGGCGCGGGCGATCTGGTCCGGCACGTCGCCGACGGCACCGTGGGCGCGGAGTCCCCGATGGCGCAGTGGCTGAAGAAAAGCGGCGCCGACGTCACCGCTTTGGTGCACGTGCTGGACTCGCTCGTGCCCACCGGCCCCGCGGACCTCGCGGCGATCCGCGTGCCCACGCTCGTCGTGGCAGGGGAGCAGGACACGCGCGCGGCCTCGGCCAAGGATCTCGCCGAAGCGCTGCCCAACGCCACGTACGTGACCATCCCCGGCGATCACGGGAGCGCCGCGGCGAACCCCGCGCTTGCCGAAGCGATGGCGGACTTCCTCGCCCGAGGTTAATCCTTTTTGGACAGTTCGGTGGCCTCGGTCTCGATCCGCACCGCGCAGTCGCGCAGCGTGGCGTTGAACTTCGCGACCTCGCCCGGCCCCAGCGCACTCGTCACAGTAGTGGTGACCTTGTCCACCTCGTCGCTCATCTCCCGCAGCACCCGGCGCCCCAACCCGGTGACGGCGAGCGAGATCGCGCTGTTGTTGTGCGGATGCGGGCTGCGCTCGACGAACCCCCGCTTCTCCAGCTGCGCGACGATGCGGGTCATCGTCTGCGGCCGCACGTAGCACCGCCGCGACAGTTGGCCGAGCGTGAGATCGGGCCGGTTGGCCAGGATGCGCAGCGCCACGTAGCTGGACATGGTCATCTCCCACGGCCGCAGCCGCAGATTGCCGATCCGCTCCACCGCCCGTTGCAACCGGGTGACGGCGTCGAGCAGGTAGCCGGCCTCCTCCACCGTCCCGTCGCCGGACGCGTCAGGTTCTGCCACCAGCCCAGCGTACAAGCCACACCTACCAGGTGAAGCTCAGCGGCCGGGCGGACTCGCCCGCGACGGGGACCGGCCCCGCGTGCCGCACGAACCCCTTCGCGGGCGCGCCCGCCTCTCCGGCGAGCCAGTTCGCCGCGTCGACGAGACGGGGCAGGTCGATCCCAGTCGGCACCCCGGACAGTTCCAGCAGCTGCACGGCGTCCTCGGTGCAGACGCCACCGCCCTGGGTGCCGGGCATGGCGGGATGACCACCGCTGCCGGCGAGCGAGGTGTCGATCGTGCCGACGCCCAGCTCGACGAGCGCGGGCAGCGCCGCGAGGCCCATCCCGCGCCCGTCATGGATCTGCACCGTGAGCTGCCGGCCGGGAATGTGCACGAGCGCGGCCTCGACGAGTGCGCGGATCTGCGGTGGCGCGGCGTATCCCGAGGAATCGGCCAGGATCCAGTGGTCCACGCCGAGGTCGAGCAGCCGCCGGGCCAGCGGTTCGAGCTCGTCGGCACCGCGCGCGGGCCCGGTCGGCCCGCCCCACGCGAAGATCACGTACGTGCCCAGCACGATTTCGCGGTCCGCCGCGAACGCCGCCATCCGGCCCAGCTCCGCCAGTGAGTCCTCGGTGGACCGGCCGATGTTGGCCCGGGCGAACTGTTCGTCGGCCGAGAGCAGGAAGTACGCGCTGTCCGCGCCGGCATCCGCCGCGCGGGCGAGGCCGCGGACGTTGCCGACGCAGCAGTCCAGCGTCAGCCCCGGAATCCGCCGCACCCCGGCGAACACCTCCGCCGCGTCGGCGAGGCCCGGCACCAGGTCCGGGCGCACGAACGAGGACAGTTCGAACGAGCGCACCCCGGCGCCGGTGAGCCGCCGCACCAGTTCGAGCTTCACCTCGGTGGGCACGCGATGGTCCTGGAAGGTCAAACGTGGCGCGATTTCCCGGATACGCACGATCGGCTCCTCAGGCATGGCGGGTCGGTTTCAGACCGGCGGCCTGCGCGTCCCACGCCCCGTCCCGGCCGAGCTCCCGCAACGCGTTCTTGCGGATCTTGCCGGTGGGGGTGACCGGCAGCTCGGCCACCACCAGGTAGTAGCGCGGCACCATGAAATGCGGCATGGACCGGTCGCAGTGCTCGAACAGCGCGGGCAGATCCAGCTCCTGTCCCGGTTCGGGCTGCAGCACGGCGAGCACTTCGTCCTCGCCCAGCTCCGACGGCGTCCCCACGGCGGCGGCCGCGACCACGCCGGGATGGCTCAGCAGCACCGATTCCACCTCGTGCGAAGAGATGTTCTCGCCGCGGCGGCGCAGCGCGTCCTTCTTGCGGTCGATGAAGTAGAAGTAGCCGTCTTCGTCGGTGTAGCCGAGATCGCCGGTGTGCCACCAAAGATCCCGCATCGTCGCCACCGTCGCGGCCGGATCGCGGTGGTAGCCGGAGAACATGATGTTCGTGAGCTTCGGCCGGTAGACGATCTCGCCTGCCTGCCCCGGCGCGGCGGGGTTGCCGGACTCGTCGTGCACCTCGAGGATCGATGTTTCGGTGGGCAGCCCCATCGAACCGACCTTGCGTTTCTGCAGTGGGTTGTAGAGCACGTTCTTGATCTCGGTCAGCCCATAGCCCTCCACGATGTGCACGCCGAACCGTTCCTCGAACGGGTGCAGAATCTGCGGCGGAGCCGGTGCGGCGAACAGCTTCCGTGCCTCGTGCTCACGGTCGCGTTCGGACGGTGGCTGCGCCAGCAGCATCGGCAGGATCGAGCCGAGCGCGTTGAACTGGGTGACCCGGTGCGCGCGGAGCTCGTCCCAGAACCGGCTGGCGCTGAAACGGCGGCCCAGCACCAAGGTGGCGCCCGCGTGGAAGCAGTGCATCGAGATGTTGATCTGCGCGGCGCCATGGAACAGCGGCAGGCAGGTGTAGAGCCGCTCCTCCGCGGTCGTGCCCATCTGCATCGCGCATTCACGCGCGCCGACCAGCGGCATCAGGTTCGGGTAGACCACGCCTTTGCTCCGGCCGGTGGTGCCGGAGGTGAGCATGATCGCGAACGGGTCGTCCGGCGCGACGGCCGGCAGCGGCGCGGACGCGTCACCCGAGGCGAGCAGCTCGCGCCACGTCAGCACCCGCACCCCGGCCGGAACGCGCCGCGGTTCGTCGAGGAGCACGACGGTCCGCAGCGTGTCAGGGAGTTCCGGCAGCTCCGCGACGAGTTCCAGCAGCGCAGCCTCGGTGACGAGGATGCGCACGTCGGTGCTGCGCAGGGCGTGGTCGAGGAACGAGCCCTTGTACGCGCTGTTGACCGGCACCTCGACCAGCCCGGCCCGCGCGGCGCCGAGCACGGTGTACAGGTATTCGGGCCGGTTGGGCAGGAACACGCCCACGGAACTGCCCTGGGTGCCGCCGGCCGTGAGGAGACCGCGGGCGACCTCGGTGGCGAGCGTGTCGAGTTCGCCGTAGGTCAGCTCGGTTTCGCCGGACACGAGGGCGGTCTTGCCCGGGTGCCTGGCCGCGCGGTCGGCGATCAGGCCGCTCACCGTGCCGTCGGCGAGATCCCGCGTCATGCCAGCTCCTTCTTCACCCGTGCCAGGAATCCTTCGAGCGCCGGATCCCACGCCGCCTCCGCGCCGGTGGTCACCAGGAACGCGCCGACCCCGAGCTCGCGATAACGGCCCAGGGTGTCCAGGATGCGCTCTTCGGTGCCGACGAGCGCCTGGGAGTTGGCGAAGCCACCCAGGAGTTTGGTCAGCCCGGTCCAGAAACAGTCGTCGTGCAGCTCCTCGTCGGTGAGTGCCAGCGCCCGTTCCCGGCCCACCGACGTGTCCGCCGACGACGACCGCAGGAACTTCGGCGTGCCCGCCGCTTCGGCGATCCGGCGTTCCACCGCGCGAGCCTGTGCCCACGCATCGTCGTCGGTTTCGCCGACGAACAGGCGCAGGCTCAGCGAGAACCGCATCTCGCGGCCGTAGCGCCCGGCCGCCTCCTGTACCCGCTCGATGCGCTCCTTCGTGCCCGCGAACGGCTCACCCCACAGCATGTACAGATCCGCGTGCCGGGCACCGAAATCCACGGCGTCGTCGCTCTCGCCGCCCATGAAGATCGGCACCTCGCCCTGCACCGGTTTGGTCAGGATCTTGACCGCTTCGGCGGTGTAGTACTCGCCGTGGTGGTCGAACGGCTCGGTCGCGGTCCAGGTGCGCCGGACCACGTCGAGGTATTCGACCGCGCGCCGGTAGCGTTCGGCCTTGGGCAGGTTGTCGGACTCGCGGCGGAGATCCTTGTCGGAACCGCCGACCACCACGTTGATCGCGAGCCGGCCGCGCGCCAGCACGTCGAGCGTGGCGAAATAGCGGGCCGCGGCGACCGGCGGCATCACCCCGGGCCGGTGCGCGACGATCGGCGAGAACTTCTCCGAAGCCGCCAGCGCGAACGGCACGGTGGCGTGGTTGTGCGGCCAGGTCGACGAGTAGCCGACGAGCACCCGGTCGATCACCTCGGAGCGGTCCAGCTCGCGGATCCGCTCGAGCATCGGCCCCGGATCGGTCTCGCCGGGCTCGAGCGGCTGCAGGCCGGTGAAGAAGTCGACCATCTTGTCCTCCTCAGTTTTCGTTGACAGGGAAAGGAAGTTGGCGCTCGGCCCGGGCGTAGTGGTCCGGGCGGCGAGTGCGCAGCTCCGCGCGTGCGGTCGCCAATGTGTGCGGGCCGAGCGTCAACCGGGCGGAGACCGTCCACTCGCGACCTTCGTGCCGTTCGACGCGCGCCAGCGCGGTCAGCGGTCGTTCGACGGGGACCGGCCGCAGGTACTGCACGGACAGCGATTTCGTCACCAGCCGGGGCTCGCTGCGCAGCGCGGCGACGTTCAGCACGTCGTCGAACATCGCCGCGGTCCAGCCGCCGTGCGCCACAGCCGGTCCGCCTTGCCAGTGGCGCGGGCAGACCACGTCGAAGCGCGTCGCGCCGTCGTGCTCGTCGGCGATCTTCACGCCGAGCCTGCAGACGCCCTCCGCGGCGCAGCCACCGCACAGCAGATCCGGCCCGATCGCGAAATCGTCGTTGTCAGACACGGCTTTCCCCGCTTGCGAGGAGAGCTTTGACCACCGGATCGGCCACTTCGATCGTGCCGCGGCGCAGCGTCTCGGCACGGCGCGCGACGGAGCGGTCGAAGGGCACCCGCACAGCGGCACCACCTTCGACTGGGCGCGTCGCGCGCAGTGTGTCGGCGAATCGTGTCACCCGCTGCCGGTAGTCCGTCGCGTCGGTGAGCGCGGCGGGATCCATGAGCAGCACGAAAAATCCGCAGTCCGACAGGCCCGGCGGATCGGCGGCGGCCCCGGCCAGCATGCCCAGCAGCTGCACGACCATCGCCAGCCCGGACCCCTTGTGCCCGCCCCACACGGTGAACGCGCCTTCGAGTGCCGCGGCGGGATCGACGGTCGGCGTGCCGCTCGCGTCGAATGCCTGGCCCGGCAGCAGTTCCTCGCCGAGCCGTTCCTTGAGCATGACTTCGCCGTACATCACCGAGGAGGTTCCGATGTCCCAGATCACCGGGGTGGGGCTCGCGGGGAACCCGAACGCGATCGGGTTGGTGCCGAACCTGCCTTCGGTGCCGCCGTGTGGCGCGACCGCGGCCGGGCCGCTGCCCGCGATCATCCCGGCGAGCCCGGCCGCGGCCGCTTTTTCCAGATAGTACGAGAACATCCCGGTGTACCAGGTGTTGTGCGCGCCGACGACGGCGATCCCGTGCTCGCCCGCCTTGGCGATCGCCAGGTCCAGCGCCCGCGAGGCGACGACGTAGCCTACCTGGTCACCGCCGTCGAGCGTCGCCGAGACCGGGGTTTCCGCGACTGTCCGAATAGGACTCGGGCGAGCCGGTGCGGCGCGGACGCGTTCGATGATCGACAGTGCGCGAGCGAGGCCGCCGAAGGACAGGCCGCGGAGCTCGCAGTCGAGCAGGTGGTCGGCGATGATCGCCGCGTCCTCTTCGCTGTGCCCGGCGCCGGTCATCGCGGTTTCGGCGAGCGCGCGGGCATCCGAAATGGACAGTGTGGTCATCGGCCTGCCTCCAGGGGAAGGGCGGGGGCGGGTTCACTTGCGGTCCGTCGAGCGAGTGCGATCGCGGCGACAGTGCTCACGGCCGCCGCGGCGATGAGCAGGTAGGCGGGTGAGCGAGGATCGCCCGTCGCCTCGACGAGCGCCTGGCAGACGAACACCGCCGAACCGCCCAGCACGGCCACGACGACGTTGTACGACAAGGCGACGACGCTGCCCCGGACCCGCACCGGCACGAGCTGGATGTAGGTGATCGGCGCGGCGCCCGAGTAGAACGCCGGGCCCGCGGAGAGCGCGGTCGTGCAGCAGATGACCAGCCACAACGGCGGTGCGGTGGAGAGCGCCGCGAACAGGGGATAGGTCACCACGAGCACGACCAGCGACGTGCCGAGCAGTACGGGTGCCTTGCCTTTGCGGTCGGTCATCTTCCCGCCCGCGACCACCAGGAAAAGCCCCGCGAACAGCGCGACCGCGATCACCGCCGTGGCGGTCAGTGTGGACAGGTGCTGCTGGATGAGGTAGTTCTGCAGATACGTGTAGACCATGTAGAAGCCGATCACGTGCAGCACCGAAACCCCGGCGATCAACAGGATTCTGGCCCAGGGCGCGGAAATCTTCGCCGGCGCCGAGCGGGCGGCTTCGAACTCCGGCGTCTCGCCGAGCCTGCTGCGCAGGTACAGCCCGACGGCGCCGATGGGCAGCGCGAGCAGGAACGGCACCCGCCAGCCCCAGGCCAGCATCTGCTGCGCGGTGAGCGCGGCGTTGAGCGAAAGCACCACCACGGCGCCGATGAGGAGCCCGGCAAGGCTGCCGACCTGGACGCGGCTGGACAACGCCCCGCGCCGGTGCGGCGGGGCGAACTCGGCCACGTAGATCAATGCTGTCGTGTACTCGCCACCGGCGGCCAGTCCCTGGGCGAATCGTAGTAGCACCAACAGAACCGGGGCGGCGATGCCGATGGTCGACGTGGCGGGAAGCAGGCCGATGACCGTGCTCACCCCGGCCATCAGCAGCAGCGACGCGACGAGCGCGGGCCGGCGGCCGAGCCGGTCGGCGAGCGGGCCGAAGACGAGCGCGCCCGCCGGCCGGGCGAGGAAGGCGGAGCCGAACACGGCGAACGAAGAAAGCAGTGCCGTGCCGGGGCTCGCCGCGGGGAAGAAGATCTTGGCGAGCACGGTGGCGAGGAACCCGTAGACGGCGTAGTCGTAGGTCTCCACGGTGTTGCCGATGGCGGCGGCGAGGGTGGTGCGTCTGAGGGTGCGGGCCGAGGGGTCGGTCATACTGCGCCGTTCGTTACCAATCCGGCCACGGTCACGGCGGAATCGGCTGCGCACAAAACCGGCCGGTGCTCGATTGTGTCCGCCTGCTTTTGCTCGGATTGGTAACATGCCTCTCCTTTGAGGTTTGCCGGGGTCAGGAAGCGAGCCGCCCGTAGTGGCTGCGGAAGAACAGCAGGGGTGAAGCCGTGGTGTCGGCCGCGAGTTCGTCCACGCGGCCGAGTACCAGGTGATGGTCGCCCGCGTCGTGGATTTTCTCGATCGTGCAACCGATCCAGGCCGTGACGCCGTCGAGCACGGGGTCGCCGTGCGGGCCGGGCCGCCAGCTCAGGTCCGCGAACTTGTCCCCGCCGGAGGCCGACAACGCCCGGCACACCGGTTCCTGGCCGGCGGACAGGACGTTCACGCAGAAGGTGCCGTGCGCGGCGATGGCGGGGAACGTCGACGAGGACTTCCCGGGCAGGAAGGCCACGAGCGGCGGGTCGAGCGATACGGACGTGAACGACGAAACGGCCATCCCGACGGATTTTCCGGCGCTGTCGCAGGCGGTGATCGCGACGACGCCGGTGGGGAAGTGACCGAGCACCGACCGGAACCGGGCGGGATCGGGCCGAACTGTAAGCATGCTGACACCATAAATCGCGGCCGGCCAGAGTGCAAGCATGCTTATACTTTTGCCATGAGTGAAGACCGAGTTGCCCGCGCGCTGCAGGCGATGCGGGCCGGGCGTCCGGTGCTCGTGACCGACGCCCGTGACCGCGAGAACGAGGGCGACGTTGTGCTCGCCGCCGAAGCCGTGACCAGCGAGTGGATCGGGTGGACGGTCCGGCACACGTCGGGTCTCCTGTGCGCCCCGATGACGCCGGTCCGGGCCGCCGAACTGGCGCTGCCGCCGATGGTGAGCCGGAACCAGGACCCGCGTGGGACCGCGTACACCGTCACGGTGGACGCGAGAACCGGCGTCTCGACCGGCATCAGTGCCGCCGATCGCGCGCGCACGCTGCGGGTGCTCGCCGATCCCGGTTCAGGCGCCGCGGAACTCGTGCGGCCGGGGCATGTCCTGCCGTTGCGGGCGCGGCCCGGTGGGGTGCTCGAACGGCCGGGGCACACCGAAGCGGCCGTCGACCTGTGCCGCCTGGCGGGACTGCGGCCCGTCGCCGCGATCGCCGAACTGGTGGCCGACGACGGGTCGATGTTGCGGGGTGCGGGGGTCGAGGAGCTGGGGCGCAGGCACGATCTGCCGGTGCTGAGCATCGCGGAGCTGATCAGCCACCGCACGCGCTATCCGCTGCCGGATTCACCGCGCGTGGTGCGGATGGCGGAAGCGGAGCTGCCCACCGCGTACGGCCGGTTCCGCTCGGTCGGCTACCTCGACCTGCGGACGGGCGCCGAGCACGTGGCCCTGATCCGCGGCGGCGCACCGGTACTCGCGCGGGTGCATTCGGAATGCCTGACCGGGGAATCGCTGGGCTCGCGGCGTTGTGACTGCGGACCGCAGCTGGCGGAATCGTTACGTCGCATCGGTCGTGAGGGCGGTGTGCTGGTGTATCTGCGCGGGCACGAGGGGCGCGGGATCGGGCTGGTGAAGAAGCTTGCCGCGTATGGGCTGCAGGACGAGGGCCTGGACACGGTGGACGCGAACCTGTCGCTCGGCGAGCCCGCCGACGACCGCGAATACGGTGCGGCGGCGGCGATCCTGCGGGATCTCGGTGTGCCGGAGGTCCGCTTGCTGACCAACAATCCGGCCAAGATGCGTGATCTCGAAGCCGGTGGAGTGTCCGTTGTGGAGCGTCTCCCGCTGACCGTCGGCGCGGTGGCGGCGAACATTCCTTACCTGGCTGCGAAACAGCTGCGGATGGGACACCTGTTGGACGTACGCGAGGTCTCTTAGAGTCGGGCCGTGACGCTTTTCGAAGTCAGCACGGCCATCGCGGCAGCTCCGCGGCGTGTCTTCGATGTCTCCCTGGAGGTCGAGACGCATACCGCGTCGATGGGCGGTTCCGGTGAACGAGCCATCGCCGGGGTCACCTCCGGCCGGCTGCGGCTCGGCGACACGGTCACTTGGGAGGCCCGGTATTTCGGGCTGCGCTGGCGGTTGACCTCGCTTATCAGCGCCTGCGACCCGCCCGGCTACTTCGTCGACGAGCAGGTGAAAGGTCCGTTCAAGCGGTGGCGCCACGCCCATCACTTCGAGCCCGATGGGCACGGGGGCACGGTCATGCGCGACATCGTCGAATTCGCGGCTCCGCTCGGCCCGCTGGGCGCTGTCGCCGAGGTCGTCGCGCTCAACCGGTACCTGCCTGCGCTCATCAGGCTCCGCAACGAGCACGTCAGGGCCGTCGCCGAGGCAGGCGGCTGACGTCAGCCCGCGTCGGCCAGTTCGTTGGCCTCGTCGATCTCAGCCATGTGTTCCTCGGCCCAGGCCCGGACGGCGGCGAGCGGTTCGTCGAGGGAGAGGCCGAGGTCGGTGAGCCGGTAGTGCACGCTCGGCGGGACGGTGGGCTCGACGCGGCGCGTGACCAGGCCGTCGCGGATCAGGCTGTGCAGGGTCACCGACAGCATCTTCTGTGAGACCCCGGGAATCCGCCGCCGCAACTCGGCGAAGCGGACTTCGTCCGGGGCGGCTTCGGCGAGCACCTTCACCGCCATCGAG
This sequence comes from Amycolatopsis sp., assembly GCF_035546795.1. Taxonomy (GTDB): domain Bacteria; phylum Actinomycetota; class Actinomycetes; order Mycobacteriales; family Pseudonocardiaceae; genus Amycolatopsis_E. The sequence continues at coordinate 30,041 of NZ_DASZWC010000071.1, read as the reverse complement.
GTCCATTTCGTGCCGATGCGGTCGAGCAGCCGGCGGGTCGGGCACGCCGGGTCGAACAGAACACCGCGCCGGGAGGTCACCTGGAGCTCACCACCTGTGGGGAAAGTGCCGTCTTGGCGACGGCCATTCGGTTTCCTACGGTTTGCAGGTAACCAATGGTAACCACAGGGGGAGACTCATGCGCCGGATCGAGACCAATGGCATCCACACCTACGTCGCCATCGCCGGGAGCGGGCCCGCCGTCCTGCTGCTGCACGGATTCCCGCACACCTGGCGGCTCTGGAGCGAGATCATCGGCCCGCTCGCGGCCGATCACCGGGTCATCGCGCCCGACCTCCGCGGCCTCGGCGCCGCCACCCGCGCCGAGGCCGGCTACGACGCGGCCACGCTCGCTGCCGACGCCGAAGGCATCCTCGACGCGCTCGGCGAACCGGACGCCGCCGTGGTCGCGATCGACGCCGGTGTGCCGCCCGCCTTCCTGCTCGCACTCGGCCGGCCGGAGCGGGTCCGCAAGCTCGTGCTGATGGAATCCCTGCTGGGCAGGCTGCCCGGCGCGGAGGACTTCCTCGCGGGCGGCCCGCCGTGGTGGTTCGGCTTTCACGCGGTGCCCGGTCTCGCCGAGACCGTCCTGACCGGACACGAGGCCGAGTACCTCGACTGGTTCCTCGCCGCGGGCACACTCGGCGCCGGGGTGCCGCCGGAAATCCGCGATGCCTTCGTCGCCGCCTACACCGGCCGCGAATCCCTGCGCGCCGCCTTCTCGCACTACCGCGCCATGCCGGTCAGCGCGAGCCAGATCGCCGACGCCGCCACCGGGCTCACGGTGCCCGCGATGACGATCGGCGCCCACCCGGTCGGCGACGCCCTGGCGCGGCAACTGCGCCCGTTCGCCCCGGAACTCACATCGGCCGTCATCCCGGACTGTGGGCACGTCATCCCGCTGCACCGGCCGCGCGAACTGCTCCGGCTGCTGCGGCCGTTCCTCGCTGTATAACGTTTGTTACGCCTGTCCATTGTGGAGCGTGGGCGGTCGGCGACACCTGCCGGACCGCTCGGGCTACGGTTGCCGGGTGAGCGCACCTGTCTCCGCGCGGCGGCGGTTCGGGCCCCCGGTCCTGATGGGCGGCGGGCTCGCGATGGTCGGTGCTGCCGGGTACGCGTTCCTGGCGCTGTCCGGCCACACGCTTTCGACCGGAGACGCCGCGGCGGTCGCCTCGCTGTACCTGCTGATCAACATCATCGGGCCGGGCGTGTTTTCGGCGCTGGAGCAGGAGACGAGTCGGACGATCAGCGCGGGCGCCGCCGGGGCTGCCTTCCGGCGCCGGGCCGCGCGTGCGGGCGCGGGGCTGCTGGCGGTGGTCGTCGTGCTGCTGCTGGCCGCGTCGCCGGTGCTGGTGCCGGCGGCCTTCGGCGGACGGTCGGCGCTGCTGGTGGCGCTGATCCTGGGCTCGGCCACGTCCGCCGCCGTGTATCTGGTGCGCGGGCTGCTCGGCGGGCAGCGCCGCTTCGGTGGCTACGCGGCGACGCTCGCGGCCGAGGGGCTGGGGCGCCTGCTTCCTTGTGTCCTGGTCGCGGTGTTCGCCGCACCGGGCGGTGCCGTCTACGGACTGTTGTTCGCCGCCGGATCGGCCTTCGGTGCGCTGGCCGGGCTGCCGGTGTTGCGGGGCGGTGCGGCCCTGCCGGTGGGGGAGCCGTCGCCCACCGGGATGACGCGCGCGATCTACGTGCTGGTCGGTTCGACACTGCTGGCGCAGCTGGTCGCCAACCTCGGTCCGGTCGTGGTCTCCGGGCGGCTCACCGCGGACACCGCGACGGCGGCCGCGTTCGCGTCGGCTTTCGTCCTCGTGCGGATCCCGCTCTTCGTCTTCGCGCCCGTGCAGGCGATGCTGCTGCCGACCCTCACCGCGGCGGCCACCCGTGGCGATTTCGCCGATTTCCGGCGCAAGCTACGCCTGATCCTGAGCCTGGTCGCGGCGGCGGGGTTCGTCGGCGTGGTCCTGTCGTTCACGCTCGGTTCCTGGGCGGTGCGGGTGTTCTTCGGCGCGCGCGTCGCCCTGCCGGGCAATGTGCTCGGGCTGCTCGCGCTGGGCACGATCGCGCTCATGGTCGCGCAGGTGCTGCAACCGGCGTTGGTGGCGACGGGTCTGCACCGCGCGGCGACCGTTTCCTGGGCGGTGGGCTCGGCCGTGCTCACCGGGCTGCTCTTCCTGCCCGGCAGCCCACTCTGGGCGGCGGTCACCGCACAGATCGCCGGCTCGGTCCTCGTGGTCGCCGGCATGACCGTCGCGCTGGTGCGCGCCCAAAGCGGGAAAAAGCGGTGATCTAGACTACGGCGGTGGGGAGAGAGCCGCCCTTCGGGCGGGTACTGATCATCGTTCCCGCCTGGAACGAGCAACGGTGCGTGGGTGGCACGGTCGAGGAGATCCGCGCCGCGCTGCCGGAGTTCGACGTGCTCGTGGTGGACGACGGATCTGCCGACGGCACAGCCGAAACCGCCCGCGCGGCCGGTGCCGCCGTCCTCGAACTGTCCTACAACCTCGGGGTCGGCGGCGCGATGCGCGCCGGGTTCCGGTACGCGCTGCGCCACGGGTACGACGTCGCGGTCCAGGTCGACGCGGACGGGCAGCACGATCCGTACGAGGTGCCGCTGCTGCTGGCGAAACTGGACGAGGCCGACGTGGTCATCGGCACCCGGTTCGACGGCCAGGGCGAGTACCGCGTCCGCGGCCCGCGCCGGTGGGCGATGGTGGTGCTGGCCAAGGTGATCTCGCGGCTGGCCAGGACCAGGCTCACCGACACCACGTCCGGCTTCAAGGCCACCGGCCCGCGCGCGCTGCCCCTGTTCGCGCAGTACTACCCGGTGGAATACCTGGGCGACACCATCGAATCCCTGGTGATCGCGGTGCGCGCCGGCTGCCGCATCGCGCAGGTGCCGGCCCGGATGCGGGCCCGCCGCGACGGCATCCCCAGCCACCGGCCGTGGAAGGCCGGGATCTACCTGTTCCGCGCCGGGTTCGCGCTGCTGCTCGCGCTGGTCCGCCGCTGGGATGTCACGGTGGAGCAGGCCATCGTCACCGCGGAAGACGGGAGGGCGGGATGAGTTCCTATCTGGTGGGCGTGCTCGGCAGCCTTCTCGTGCTGGCCGGCATCCTCGAACTGCTGCGGCGGCGCCAGCTGAGCGAGAAGTACGCGGTGCTGTGGCTCGTGGTCGGCGTGGTCGTGCTCGTGCTGACCATTTTCCCTGGCCTGCTGACGGCGCTGGCCAGGGTGACCGGCGTCGTGCTGCCGGTGAACCTGCTGTTCTTCGTCGCGATCATCTTCCTGGTGTGCGTCGCGCTGCACCTGTCGTGGGAGCTGTCGCGGGTGGAGAACGAGACCCGGAAACTGGCCGAGGACCTGGCGATCCTGCGACTGGAATTCGACGAGTACCAAAGGAAACAGCGGCATGACGGCGGTTGACATCCTGATCCCGTACTACGGCGACGAAGAGCTGCTGCGCGTCGCCGTCTCGAGCGTGCTGGAGCAGGACGATCCGCGCTGGCGGCTCACCGTGGTGGACGACTGCGACGTGCCCGGGGTGGCGGACTGGTTCGCCGGCCTCGGCGACGACCGGGTCCGCTACCTGCGCAACCCGGAAAACCTCGGTGTCACCGGGAATTTCAACCGCTGCCTGGAGCTGATCGAGCAAGAGCTCGTGGTGCTGATGGGCTGTGACGACCGGCTGCTGTCGAACTACGTGTGTACCGTGCTCGCCGCCCACGAGGCCGTGCCGGAGGCCGGCATCATCCAGCCGGGGGTGCGGCTGATCGACGGCGAGGGCCACCCCACCCGCACCCTCGTGGACGAAGCGAAGCGGCGCGTGTACGCGCCGAAGGTGCGCGGCAAGCTCCTGATGTCCGGGGAACAGCTGGCGCTCAGCCTCGTCCGCGGCGACTGGCTGTATTTCCCTTCGCTGTGCTGGACGGCGAGCAGCCTGAAGCAGGTGCGTTTCCGCGAAGATCTGCGTGTCATCCAGGATCTGGCGCTGATGCTGGAGCTCGTCATCCGCGGCGAGAGCCTGCTGGTCGACGAAACCGTGTGCTTCGAATACCGGCGGCACGCGGCGAGCGAGTCTTCCGCGACGGCGCAGTCCGGTTCGAGATTCGTCGAGGCCGGGCGTTTCTTCGCCGAAACCGCGGAACGGCTGCGCGAACACGGCTGGACCCGCGCCGCCCGCGCCGCGCGAAGGCATGTGTCGTCACGATTGTTCGCGCTGACACTGCTGCCGGGCACGCTGCTCGCACGGGAGCGGGAATCGGCGAAGGCGCTGGCACGGCACGCTTTCGGGCCCGGCACTGATCCGACCGGAAGTAGGCGGACACCAACCGCGGCGGATTTCCGCCGTGGCTGTAGTCGGATCAGTGACGATCGGCACGGTAATGTCCCCGCCGTGACCACTCCCGGATCCACCGACGGCGCCGATTACACCGATCGGCTCAAGCAGCTCGAACAGCCGTTGTGGAAACGGGTTCTCGACGTGCAGGCGCCGTACCGCTGGAATGTGCGGCGGTTGTTCGGCGAACGCGAAGTGCTCGACGTCGGCTGCGGGCTCGGCCGGAATCTGGCGCACCTGGCGCCGCGCGGAATCGGGGTGGACCACAACGAGCATTCGATCGAGGTGTGCCGCGAGCGCGGGCTGACGGCTTTCACCACCGCGGAATTCGGTGAGAGCGAGTACGCGAGCCCCGGCCGGTTCGGCGGGCTGCTCGCCGCGCACCTGATCGAGCACATGCCCCGGGACCAGGCGGTCGAAGTGCTGGCCGGCTACCTGGACTACCTGGCGCCGGGCGCGCGCGTGGTGTTCATCTGCCCGCAGGAACGCGGCTACGCCACCGACAGCACGCACGTGCAGTACACCGATTTCGACGGGCTGGCCGACGTGGCGGAACGGCTGGGCCTGGTGGTGGAGCGGCGGATTTCCTTCCCGCTGCCCCGGGCCGCCGGGAAACTGTTCCCCTACAACGAGTTCGTGCTCATCACGCACAGGCCGTGAGCCGGTAGAGCTTCAGCGGCCCGTCGGAGTCGACAAGCCGGAAGCCCGGCCTGCCACCGGGATCGGCCAGCCCAGGGAATTCGTGCACAGCAGATGAATCCGGCCAGAACAGGCTGTCGGTGACGACGAGGTACCGCACGCCGAGGCGGTCCGCCGCGCCACATACCGCCGGATCGGTGGCGGCGTCGACGAGATGCGCCGAAAGGTATTTCTGGTCCGGTGTGGTGTTCAGGGGGAAATGTGGCACGAGCACCGGCCTGTCCTCCAGCGCCCACAGCAGCACGCTGCCGTTCCACGGATTGCCCGCCACCCGCGCACCGGCCGGGATCTCCTGCTGGATACGCGCGAAAAAGGCGCGTTCCCGGCTGTCGAGCAGCCTGCTGCCGGGTTTCGCGGCCGCTTCCGTGTAATGCCCGGCCAGCACCGAAACATGGCTGCGCACGTAGAGCCCGCCGGTGACGGCGAGCAGTACCACGCCGAGCCCGGAAGTGATCAGCACCGGCGGAAGCTTCGGCAGGGCGCGGCGGATCAGCTGTGCCAGCACCAGGATCGCGGCCACGGCGAGCGGCACGGCCGTGATCGGGACCATCGCGGCGAGCCGGTGCGCGTCGTTGTACCAATAGCCGGTGAACTTGTACGTGGCCGGCGTGTTCACCCCTGCCGTGAGCACATACAGCACGGCCGAGAGCACCTGGCCGCCCACCAGCCAGCGCATTCCGCTCGTCCACAGTGACCGGACCACGCCGATGAGCACCAGCGCCGACAGCACCCACAGAGAGTCGTAGCCGTTGGTGGCATTGCGGAAGACCTCGCCGATCGCGTCACCCGGCGTGGTGAAGGGCGCCCACGGCATTGTGCGCACGGTGGCGAACAACGGGGTTGTCGCAGCCCACCACCAGCCGAGCAGGAAAACCGCTACCGCCACGGCGATTTCGGCGATCCCGCGCCAGGTGCGCCGCTCGCCGTGCAATCGATGGGTGCGCCGGATCAGCGCCGTGCCGACCGGGAAGATCGACAGTACGACGATGCTGAACAACACGTTCGGGTGGCCGAGCGCGAGCGCGACCACCACCACCGGCACCAGCAGCAGCGCCCGGCCACGGCCGAGCATGTCGTCCTTTGCCAGGCCACACAAGGAAAGCACCACGGCCAGCGCGGCCGGGGCCAGCGACATGCCGAGCAGATTCGGCCACAGCACGCCGAAACTGAGCAGGCCCCACGGATACGCGCTGAACCCGATCGCGACCACACCGGTGACGGCGAGCGCGGCTGGGGAGCGGCCGAAGATCTGCCGCGCCAGGAACACACACGACAGCGGCCAGATCAGCAGCGCCACCGCGGCGGCGAACAGGTTCGTCGCCACCGGGACCGCGCTGCCGCCGCTCAGTACGACGAGCGAAACGAGATCGTGCCAGGCGCCGGGATAGAACGTGTTGGGCATGCCGGGCGTGCCGAGTGCGCCCAGCGTCAGGGAAGAAGCGTCACGCGAGTCGACGATCCACGCGACCGCGTTGTAGTGGAAGACCGCGTCGTAGGTCTGGGAAAGTGAGTCCGGCTCCCCGAAACCGCGAGCCAGCGTAAGCGCGCCGAGTATCCCGGCGGGCACCAGCCCGAGTATCGCGGCGAGAGTCACCGAGCGCGGATCGCCCTCGCGGGCAGGTGCCCTGCGCCGCAACAGAAAAGACACCGCGCCGGTCAACACGGCCAGCACCACGAACACCACCGCGACCAGCCAGACCGACCAAGCGACGCCGATTTTCTGTGCCACCACGGCCAGCGCCGCGGCTCCGGCCACTGTCACGATGGGCGCCGTCGCCCAGGCCGCGAGCCCGCGCAGCCCGGCCGCGTAGGTCACCAGCAACCCCGGCACGAGCAACCACGCCACACTCACGAGGCCGACCGGCACCGCCTCGAACCAGCTCATCGGTATTTCCGTCCCCTGCACAAAACACTGCCCGGGCCCCCGGAGGCACCGGGGACCCGAGCAGACTATTCGATCTAGTTCGAGCTGTAGTAACCGAACACGTCGGCGATGACGTGGACCGTGCCGAACCGGTTGTAGAAGTCGATCGCACTGCCGTTGACCGCGGTCACGACCGCGTTCGGAATCGTCTGTCCCTGCACGAAGTTCAAATTGGACGAGCTGGGACGGGCGACACCGGACGGATAAACGGTCAGGAACCCGCCGTCGGTCGACTCGGTCGCCGTCACGTTCAGCACGAGCGCGGCGGCGGTGGAGAGTGGACCGGCGTTACCCGACCCGCTGGTGTCGGTCAGCGGGAGCTGGAGCACCGAATCGGTGCCGACCGGGTTGCTGGACGACACTCCCTGGCCGCTGCGCGTGTCGAGCAGGCGCTGCGGGGCCGACGTGTGGAACTTGTACCCGGTGCCACTGCTGGTGAAGTAGCCGAAGACGTCGGCGATGACGTGGACGGTGCCGAAGCGGTTGTAGATGTCCACGGTGCCGTTGGCGCCGACGGGGACGATGACGAGGTTCGGGATCGTCTGTCCTGCCACGAAGTTCAGGTTCGACGACGCCGGCCGTGTCTGTCCGTCGGGGTACAGCGTGAGGAATCCGCCGTCGGTGGACTCCGTCGCGGTCACGTTCAGCACCACCGCCGTAACTCCGGTCGAAGGCACACCGTTGGAGCCGGTGACCGGCAGCTGCATCGTCGCCCCGGTGCCCAGCGGCGTCTTCGTCGGCACGCCGATAGCCGAACGGGTGTCGAGGACGCGAGCCGGCGTCAGCGGTTGGTACAGGCTTCCGCTGCCGGTCGAGTAGTAGCCGAAGACGTCGGCGATGACGTGGACGGTGCCGAAGCGGTTGTAGATGTCCACGGTGCCGTTGGCGCCGACCGGGACGGTGACGAGGTTCGGGATCGTCTGTCCTGCCACGAAGTTCAGGTTCGACGACGCCGGCCGCGGCTGACCGTCCGGGTACAGGGTCAAAAATCCCGAGTCGGTGGGCTCGGTGGCGGTCACGTTCAGGACCACCGCCGTGACACCACTGGACGGCACACCGCTCGTGCCCGTCACGGGCAGCTTCAGCGTCGCACCGGCACCCAGCGGTGCGGTGCCGGAAGTGCCGAGTGCCGAACGAGTGTCGAGAATGCGACCTGGGGCGACAGGACTGAACGAGCTACCCACCGAAGCGGGCTTCGCCGCACAGAGCGGTTCGACGAGGTTCGCGGCGTTCGGCGTGCCGAGGCCGGTCGCCAGGTCGTAGCCCGTGCCTGCCGCGTACAGGCTGCCGGTGTAGCCGGAGGCCGACAGCGCGTTGCTGCCGGACGTGATGTCCTTCAGCAGGCTCGCGTGCTGGTACAGCGCCGGGTTCACCAGCCCGACCGCGCCGTTGGCGGCGCAGGAGTGGCTGGCGTCCGTGAGCGCGAGGATCGCCGCCCACAGCGGAGCCGAGCCGCTGGTGCCACCGATGATGGTCCAGTACTGGCTGGCTCCGTCCTGGCCGTTGGCGATCAGGTATCCGGTGTTCGGATCCGCGACCGCGGACACGTCGGGTACCTGCCGGCACGTCGCTCCCGACGCGGCACCACAGGCGTCGCTGTATCCGGCGCCCTGGACCGTGCTCTGGTAGTTCGCGCTGCCCGAGAGCTGGCTGTACTTCGACACGCCACCACCGCTCGCGCCGGTCTGGGTGTTCCACGTGCTCTGGCTCGCCGAGCTGCTCGTCATCCGGGTGCCGCCGACAGCGAGCACGTTCGGCTGAGCTGCCGGGTCGTCGGCGTTGAGCTGCGAGTCGTACGGACCGGTGTAGCCGTAGTGGTAGCAGCCGGTCGAACCGGAGTCACCGGACGCGGCGACCACTGTCTGGCCCTGTGCCGCGGCCGCCGCGAACACGTTCGCTTCGGCGCTGCGCAGCGACGGGTCCCAGTCCTGCAGGTCCGCTTCGCAGACGCCCCAAGACGTGGAGATCACCTGCACCGTGTCGTCGGTGACCATCCGCCGGTAGGTGTCGAGGTACTGGGTCGAGTTCGCGTTGTCCGGCCCCTGGTAGACCGTGATCCCGATGCCCGGGGCGAGCCCGGCGAGCACCTCGATGTCCAGCGCGGACTCCAGGCCGACGCCGGTGTTCATGTCGGCGGGCAGGGTCGGGCCGCCGTCCACCTTCACCGCGGAGACCGATGTCTTGACGCCGAAGCACTTTTCGAACGCCGCGACGTCCGCGGTGGAGTAGTTCTCCAGCTCGAAGACGCCGACGTTCACGCCCGCGCCGTTGTTGCCGTACTGGCTGTACAACGGCGAAGTGTTGTACACCGAACTCGCCGCGAGCGACACCGGCTCCCAGTAGTCCACGGTGTCGGTGACCCCGTTGGAGGTCAGCAGGTTGTGGATGTCCGAGCAGTAGCTCGCGGTGGTCACGTTGGGCTGGACGGGGCTGCCCTGCGTGTTCGCGGGCGCCGCCAGCCTCTTGCCCGCCCCGGTGTTGTGCGGTTCGGGGTCGACGAAGTCGTTCAGCCCGACGATGCCGGTGACCGCTGTCGCCGCGTTCGAGGGCAGCTCGGCCGGGGCGGTGTTGGCGAACGTGGTGCGGCCGTCGTGCAAGCGGTACCCGGCGAAGCTGACGTGCAGCGCCTTCGCGGCTTCACCGAGGGTGGTGTGCACGGGGATGGACAGCCCGTCGGCGCTCACCGGGTCCGGGTTCAGGCCTTCGGCCTTCAGCGCCGCCGTCACGGTGTCGATCGAACTCTGCGCAGGGCCGAATGTGGCCGCGAACTGGCCCTTCGGCAGATATTGGTGGTACTGCGGGGATCCCGGGGTGGACACGGCGGTGACGAACGCGTTCAGCGCGGCCGGGTCGCGCGGGCTGAGCTCCACGCTGAGCTGCACCTGCTGGTTCGCGTCCGGCGACGCGAGCCGCACGGCGTCGTGCGGTACGACAGGGGCGGAGCCGACCGGGCGGAGCTCCGAAGCCGCGCTCGCGGCCGGGACCTGGGCGATCGACACACCCAGTGCGATCGCCGCCGCGACGGCCACCCCCACCGGTCTGTGCCGACCGGTTCTGCTGGCGACAGAAAGCGCCACTGAAACCTCCTCGATGAACGGACAGGGAGTCACACAACCCCCGAGCGGGCACGGGAAGGCGGGCACGGCGAAGCGTCCTGACGTGGTTCGGGACAGCCCTGAACCACGTCCCCCAGATGTGTGACGGGCCGGAGGGAAACTAACAGCCGGGCGGGCCGGCTGTCTCCCTTGCCGGATAACGATTTCCGCTCTGCCGCACCCGTGCGGGGAGGACACTGGAGAAGCGTTTCATGAACCGAGACCTCGTCACTGACATCCCCCGACACCAGCAGAGCCCGATGATCATAGCGCCGGGAATGCCAGGGATACCAGGAAAATCCTGAGTGCACGGAAATTTCGAATGGTATGTTACTTACCGACTTGCACCTCGTGTTCGGCCACCGTCCACGCACGCGCCTGGTCGCTGATCGTCACGCCGAGGCCGGGGCGCGAGGAGATGTGCATCCGGCCGCCGTCGATCTCCAGGTGTTCGTCGAACAGCGGGTCGAGCCATTCGAAATGCTCCACCCACGGCTCCCGCGCGTACGCGGCGGCGAGATGGATGTGGATCTCCATCGCGAAATGCGGCGCCAGCTGGAGGTTGTGGCCCTCGGCGAGCGCCAGCACCTTCAGGAACTGGGTGATCCCGCCGACGCGCGGCGCGTCCGGCTGCACGATGTCCGCGCCGCCGGCCCGGATCAGCTCCGCGTGCTCGGCGACGCTGGTGAGCATTTCGCCGGTGGCGATCGGGGTGTCGAAGGTGCTCGCCAGCCGCGCGTGCCCGGCGAAGTCGTAGGCGTCCAGCGGTTCCTCGATCCACACCAGGTTCAGTGGTTCGAAAGCGCGGCACATCCGGCGGGCCGTGGCCCTGTCCCATTGCTGGTTCGCGTCGACCATGAGCGGCACGGAGTCGCCGATCCTCTCCCGCACCGCGGTGACCCGCGAGAGGTCGGTGGCGTGGTCGGGATGGCCGACCTTGATCTTGATCCCGCCGATGCCGCTTTCGACGGATTCCCCCGCCCGCTCCAGCACTTCTTCGATCGGCGAGTGCAGGAAACCCCCGGAGGTGTTGTAGCAGCGCACCGAATCCCGGTGCGCGCCGAGCAGTTTCGCCAAGGGCAGCCCGGCCCGCTTCGCCTTGAGATCCCAGAGCGCCACGTCGAACGCCGCGATCGCCTGCACCGAAAGGCCGCTGCGGCCCACCGAAGCGCCGGCCCATACCAGCTTGTCCCAGATTTTGGCGATATCACTGGGATCCTCGCCGATCAGCACCGGCGCGATCTCCCGGGCGTGCGCGAACTGGCCCGGCCCGCCGGCCCGTTTCGAGTAGCTGAAACCGACGCCTTCCAGCCCGGACCCCGTGCTGATCTCGGCGAACAGCATCGCCACCTCGGTCATCGGTTTCTGGCGCCCGGTAAGGACTTTCGCGTCGCTGATCGGGGTGGCCAGCGGCAGTGTGACCGAGGACAACCGCACGCCGGTGATGCGGTCGAGGGTGGCCGAGTCGGTGATCACGGGGTTTTCTCCGTTTCCGGGAGGTCGAATTCGATGCGCCGGCTGCGGCCCAGCACGGCGAACGCGGGCAGGGCGAGCACGCCGTGTGCCGCGACGAACCACAGCGCGATGTCGAAGGAACCGGTGGCCTGCACGGTATAACCGATCACGATCGGCGTGACGATACCCGCGATGTCGCCGAACCCGTTCATGGTGGAGCCGACGAAACTGGTCGCCTGCGGTGGCGCGATGTCGGTGGTGATGGCCCAGCCCAGCGAGCCGAGCCCCTTGCCGGAGAACGCGAGCGTCATGATCGCGATGATCAGTGCGCTCAAGTCGGTGAAACTGCGCAGCGCGATGCTCGTCGCGAGCGTCATTCCCAGCACCGAAGGGATTTTGCGCGCGGCCGTCAGCGACCTTCCCCGGCGCAGCATCCCGTCGGAGACGAAGCCGCCCGCGAGCCCGCCGGCGAATCCGCACGACGCGGGCAGCGCGGCGACGAACCCGACCTCCAGCAGCGACAGGCCGCGCCCCTTGACGAGGTAGACCGGGAACCAGGTGATGAAGAAGTACGTCAGCGCGTTCACGGCGTACTGCGAGACGTAGACGCCCCACAGTGCCCGGGTGGCGAAGATTTTCCTTACGGTGCGCGAATCCAGCGGCGCCCGCTGCCGCACCCGCGCCGCGGCGTCCCGCTTCTTGGGCGCGTCCGGATCGACCAGCGCGCCGCCGGAAGTGAGCTTCGCCAGCTCGTCCTCGCTGACCCGGCGGTGCCGGCGCGGAACGTCCGTCCAGCGCAGCCACACCACGGTCAGCACGAGGCCGAGCGCGCCGAGGAGCACGAAAACCCAGCGCCAGCCCCATTCGTGCGTGATCCAGCCCATGATCGGGGCGAACAGCGCCGTCGCGAAGTACTGCGCGGAATTGAACACCGCCGTCGCCCGGCCGCGTTCGGCGGTCGGGAAGCAGGTGGCGGCCACCCTGGCATTGGCCGGGAACGCCGGGGATTCGAACACCCCCAGCGGTAGCCGGAGCGCGAACACGATCGCCACCGCGATCACCACCGGCGTGGTGATCAGCCCGACGAGACTGATCGCCGCGGTCACCACCGTCCACAACCCCAGGCTCAGCGCGTACATCCGCCGCGCGCCGAAGCGGTCCAGCAGCATTCCGCCCGGCAGTTGCGTCACCCCGTAGGCCCAGCTGAAGGCGGAGAAGATGTAGCCGAGCTGGACCGTGCTGAAGCCGAGCTCGGCCTGGATGCTGCCGCCGGTGAGGGAAAGGCTGCTTCGGTCGGCGTAGTTGACCGCGGTGATGACGAAAATCAGGGTGAGTACGAGATAGCGGGCCGGGATCCGGGCGGCCGTGACAGTCTTCGCCGGGGCGGTACTCGTCTCGGTTTCCGGCATCGTTGTCCTCCTGCGTTGGAGCTTCTCAGAAGGCTAGGACGCCGGAACCATGCCCGTCCAAGTCTGTTTCAGCATGGGGTGATGCCCTGGGGGTATCGGCTCAGCCGAACCGGCCGGTCAGCGGTGCCAGCGCTTCGAGCACAGTGGACAGTGCCGGGCTGGTCGCCGGGTTCGGCCACACCAGGTGCAGTTCCACCGGGGCTTCGGGCAGCTCGGCCAGCTCCACCCAGGCGACCCCCTCGACGTGCATCCGGGTGGCCGACTCCGGCACGAAAGCGATGCCACGGCGGGCGGCGACGAGCCAGATCATCGTCTGGATCTGGCTGACCGAGTGCGCGACGTTGTCGTGCACGATCGGCAGCAGCCCGACGATGAGGTCGTAGAAGTACCGGGCCTGGTCCGCCGAGGGCATGATCAGTGCTTCGGCGGAGAAGTCCGTGGCGCTGACGGGGCGCCCGAGGTTCGCCAGCCAGTGTCCCTCCGGCACGCACAGCACGAGCCGTTCGCGGTGCAGCAGCCGGGAAAAGCAGAATTCGCGGTCGAACGGCGGGCGGGCCAGCCCGAGATCCAGTTCGCCGTTGGTGAGCGCGGCCATCTGGTCGTTGGTGACCCGCTCGGACAGTTCCAGGCGCAGATCCGGCAGCTTCGCGCTGATCAGGTTGAGCGCTTCGCCGAGCACGCCGAACGCCGCGGCCCCGGTGAACCCGATGCGGATCGAGCCTGCCTCACCGGCCCCGATCCGGCGGGCGAGATCGGGCGCGCGTTCGGCCAGCATGAGCAGGCGCAGGGCGTCGGCGAGGAACGCCTGGCCCGCGGCGGTGAGCTGGACGCCGCGGCTGCTGCGCACCAGCAACTGCGCCCCGATGGTCCGCTCGAGTTTCTGGATCTGCCTGCTCAGCGGCGGCTGGGTGATCGACAACCGCTCGGCGGCGCGGCCGAAATGCCGTTCCTCGGCGACCGCGACGAAACCGCGCAGCTGCTCGAAGGAGAACATGCCTTGACGGTATCAGCGGCGGTCCGGCAGGGGGTGCACGAGCATCACTGGACGGACATCGCCTCACTTCCCTTCGGTGGCGACGAATTCCTGCCGTTGCCTGCCCAGCCCCTCGATCTCCAGCTCGACGACGTCCCCCGCGCGCAGATACGGGAACCGGCCCGACAGCGCCACGCCCTGCGGGGTGCCGGTGAGGATCACGTCGCCCGGTTCGAGCGCGAGGGCCCGGCTCAGCTGCCACACCAGGTATTCGACGCCGAAGATCATGTCCTTCGTGCTGGAGTCCTGCCGCGGCTCCCCGTTGACCCAGCTGCGCAGCCGCAGGTTCGCGTGGTCCACCTCGTCGGCGGTCACCAGCCACGGGCCGAGCGGGCAGAACCCGGGCGCGCACTTTCCCTTGCTCCACTGGCCACCGGACTCCTCCAGCTGGTAGCGGCGCTCCGAAACGTCGTTGCCCACCAGGAATCCGGCGACGTGCGCCATGCTCTGCTCCGCCGAATCCAGATACAGCGCGCGCTCGCCGATCACCACACCGAGCTCGACCTCCCAGTCGGTGCGCTCGCTGCCCGGCGGGATCGCGACCGGATCCCCTGGCCCGCCAAGGGTGTTCGGCGTCTTCAGGAAGATGATCGGCACCTCGGGCGGCGCCGAACCGGATTCGGCGGCGTGCGCGGCGTAGTTCATGCCCACGCAGATGATCGCGCCGGGACGGGCGATGGGTGAGCCCACGCGCAGGCCGTCCGCGCCGGGCAGCTCGGGCAGTGCACCGGCTTCGGCCGCCCGGCGCGCGGCGGCGAGACCGCCCTGGGCGAGAAAGGCGCCGTCGATATCCGCGGTCACGCCGGAAAGGTCATACGTCCCGTCCTCGGTGATGACGACGGGACGCTCCTGGCCGGCGGGGCCGAGCCGGGCGAGTTTCACGTGTACTCCTCACATCGTTGATCGGGTGGGCGTCCGATCCCAGGCTGTCGATCGCGATCCGGTGCGATGCTTGACGAACATACCTCGGATTCCTGGCGTGAGCCCGTGCCCCGCATCCTCGAGCCGCAGACCCGCGACGTCCGGTTCCCGGCCTCGCGGACGCTCGACGGCTCGGACGCGACGAACCCGGACTATTCCGCCGCCGATGTGGTCCTGTCCACCGGCACGGCGGACCGGCCGTCGGGGCACGGGTTCGTGTTCACCATCGGGCGCGGGAACGGCGGCCAGGTCGCGGCCGTCGAGGCGCTGCGGGGACCACCTCGTCGGCCGTCGAGGCGCTGCGGGGACCACCTCGTCGGCCGGGACGCCGGGGAGCTGCTCGCCGATCCGGGCGGGGTCTGGCGCGAGCCGGTGCACGATTCGCAGCTGCGCTGGCCCGGGCCGGAAAAGGGCATCATGCACATGGCCGTCGGCGCCGTCGTCACCACGCTGTGGGACCCGCGGGCCAAGCGCGCCGGGAAACCGTTGTGGCGCTTGCTTTCCTCGTTGTCCCCGGAGGAGATCGTCGAACTGGTCGACTCGCGACGAGGCCCTGGAAATCCTGCATCGCGCCGAGCCCGGTGCCGGGGCGCGCGGAGAGTCCATTGTGGAGTACACGTACCGCTGAGCGTGGCGTCGCCGGAACCCGACCCGGGCGGTTGACCAGGCAAAGCGGGCTCTACCATGGCCAGGGTGACCGCCTACGACGACCTGTTCGAGCACTTCGACACCACCACCCTGCCGCCGCGCCAGCAGCGGATCCTGGGCACCATCCGGGACTGGGTGGTCCGCTACGGCTACTCGCCGAGCGCGCGCGAAATCGGTGACGCGGTCGGCCTGCGCTCGTCGTCCTCGGTCTCGAAACATCTGAAAGCCTTGGAGGACAAGGGTTTTCTGCGGCGGGGCGCTACGCTCACCCGGCCGATGGATGTGCGCGCCTTCCTGCAGGAGCCCGCCGGCGGGCCGAGCTCGGACGGATCCGTGCCGGTGCCGGTGGTCGGTGACATCGCGGCGGGCACGCCGATCATGGCCGAGGAGCATACGGACGACGTGCTGACCCTGCCGCGCGACCTGATCGGCCGCGGCACCGTCTTCGGCCTGCGGGTGCGCGGGGATTCGATGATCGACGCGGCGATCTGCGACGGCGACATCGTGGTGGTGCGCCAGCAGCAGGAAGCGCATTCCGGGCAGATCGTCGCCGCGATGATCGACGGCGAGGCCACGGTGAAGGTCTACCGCCGCCGCAACGGGCACGTCTACCTCGAACCGCGCAACCCGGCGTGCGAGGTGATCGACGGGGACGAGGCCACGGTGCTGGGTGCCGTGGTTTCCGTGCTGCGCAGCGTCTGACCGTCTACAAAGGATCGTCTGCTTTCCCGGCGACGGACTGGATTTTCGCGACGGCGTCGCCGGCGATCAACGTCAGGACCTTGCCGAGCAGGCCGTCGGGCACTGCTTCCTCGTCGATCCCGGACTCGACGGCGAGGCCGTTGCTGAGCGCCAGCAGGATCACGGCGAATTCGTTCGGGGGCAACGGAAGTTCGAGGTCCAGCCCGGCGGCGAGCCGTTCGATGCCGCGGGCCACCGCTTCGCGCACCTCGCGGCGGCGCCGCCGCAGGGCGTCCCGGCGTTTCGGGTTGTGCTGCGCCATCGCGAAGAACTCCGCGAGCAGCCGATGCCACACCGCGTCCACGCGCATCTCGTACATGAGCACGGTGGCCACGTTCGCCAGTGCCGCGCCTCCGTCACCCGCCTCGGTGAACTTCGCCAGGCTCGCTTCGAGCCGGTGTGCGGCGTGCTCTTCCATCAGCGCCAGCACCAGTTCGTCCTTCGACGCGAAGTTCGAGTAGACCGCGCCCTTGGTCAGCCCGGCGGCCGCCGCGACGTCGGTGAGTTTGCTGGCCGCGATGCCGTGCTCGCCGAACACGGTGAAGGCCGCGTCGAGCACACGACGCCGGGTTTCGGCGCGGGTCGGCCGCGTCCGGCCGGCTCCGGGCTCCTGCGCGGCCATCGGCCGGACCTCCTGTTCAGGGCTTGACTTCCGCGGCGCCAACTCAATACCTTCAGGTATCCAATACCCGTGGGTATTGAGTGTCAAGGCGCCGGCAACGAGGCCGGTGAGGAGGGAAGCGTACCGATGAAGAAGCGATTGCGGACTTCGGTGCTGGTTTGCGCGGCCGCCGCGCTCGTGGCGGCCGTGTTCGCCGCGCCGGCGCAGGCGGCCTCCGGTGGCGACAACGATGCGTCCTGCCGGCCCAGCGCGGCCCATCCGCGCCCGGTGATCTTCCTGCACGGGCTGGGCGCGACCTACTACGAGGACCTCAACTTCCTGCAGTCCGCCGCCGCGGCGCAGGGTTACTGCACCTTCAGCCGGACCTACGGCGCCTATCCCGGCTTCCCCGTGGTCGGCGGGCTGCGCCCGATCGCCGATTCGGCGGCCGAGATCAAGCAGTTCATCGGCGACGTGCTGGCCACGACCGGAGCGTCCCAGGTGGACCTCGTCGGCCACTCCGAAGGCGGCTTCCAGTCCTTGTATGTCACCAAAACCCAGGGGATCGCGGACAAGATCGGCAACGTTGTCGCCATCGCACCGCCCGCGCACGGCACCACGTTCGCCGGCCTGACGAAGCTCGCCTATCTGCTCGGCCAGGGCGAGCGCGACGCGGTCGGCAAGGCGCTGGACACCCTCGGCTGTCCCGCGTGCGACGACCTGATCACCGGCGGCGCGGCGGTGAAAACCCTGGGGGCCGGGCCGATCGCGCAGCCCGGCGTGCACTACACGGTGATCACTTCGCGCTACGACGAGCTGGTGACGCCCACGGACACGGCGTTCGTGCGCGAGCCGGGCGTGGTCGACTCCTACGTCCAGGACACCTGCCCGTTCGATCCGGTGGGGCACGTCGGCGAGGCGTATGACCTCAACGTCTGGCACCTGGTGTTCAACGCGCTCGATCCGGCACATGCCGGGAAGTTCGTCTGCACGGCGGGTTCGCCGGGCTGAGCTGGTCGGCACCGGACCAGTGGGACGGGGCACGCGTCCGGCCCGGCGGTGGGGGCCGGGCCGGACGCTGCCGCGGGCGCCGAACGGCTGGGCGTTCAGTCGAACCGGACGAACGAGCGGAGCGTCCCGGGGCCGAAGTCGCGGATCTCGGCGTAGCCGAGGCTTTCGTAGAACGTGCGCTGGGCGGGCTCGTCGTCGGTGAGCAGCACCTTCTGCCGCACCTTGGCGTAGCGGTCCAGCATCGCCTGCACCAGCAGCCGCCCGACGCCGTGCCGCTGTTCGTCCGGATGCACGAGCACGTCCTGCAGGTAGCAGATGGTCGCGTCGTCGGACATCGCGCGGGCCAGGCCGATCAGCGCGCCGTCCCGCCGCGCCGTGACCACATAGGACGAACCGGAAACGGCTGCCCGCAGCAGATCCGGGTCCTTCGTGTAGGCCGTCCATCCCACGGATTCATACAGCCGCAGCAGTTCGGCCAGTGCCGGCTCGGCCTGTTCCTCGATCACCGGTGGTTCCACCCGGTGATTCTCGCATCAGCCCGGCCAGGCCACGGGACTTCACGGTTCGTCCCTTTCGCGCCCGGGCGGATTACGGCGTTGCCGGCGGTGGCGCCAGGCGGCGGTGAGGCGGGAATGCGGTTGCCATTCCAGTCCGTTGGGCAGGTTCCAGCCGAACTTGACGGCCGCGACGCGGAACAACAGCGCGCCGACGATGCCGGCCACGATCCCGGTGATGGGGGAGCCGAGGTAGGTGCAGATGACCATCGTGGTGGCGACGGCGGCCGCGACGGTGCCGTAGAGCGCGTTGCCGCCGAACACGGCCGGGACCCGGCGCAGCAGGATGTCGCGCAACGCGCCGCCGCCGACGGCCGTGGTCGTGCCGAGCAGGATCGCCGGGAGCCAGCCAAGGCCGGCGGCCAGGGTTTTCTGCGCACCGGTCACGGCCCAGAAGCCGATGACCGCCGCGTCGAGTGCGGTGAACAGCCTGTCCCAGGCGCCTTCGCTGATCGAGATGACGAACGAAAGGAGCGCGCCGGCCAGAGCTGTCGGAAGGTAGGCGTAGTCGGTGAGCGCGACCGGAGTGCCGTGCTGGAGCAACGTGTCGCGGATGACGCCGCCGCCGAGGCCGGAAACGCTGCCCACGACGAGGAACCCGAACAGGTCCAGCCGCTCGCTGCGGGCGATCGCGCCGCCGAGGATCGCGCACGCGAACACCCCGGCGAGATCCAGGTAGCGTGTCACCTGGTTGATCGCGTCGGCCGCCGTGTCACCCGCCATGACCGCACCCTAAGCGGCCCGCTCGCCCGCCGCCTGTCCGCCGGGTGAGCGGGCCGGACGGCTACAGGTCCAGCACGAGCCTCCGGCCGCAAGCCCGCGAAACGCAGATCATCATGGTGTCGTTCGCGGCCTGCTCCTCCGCCGTGAGCACCGAGTCGCGGTGGTCCGGGATGCCGTCGAGGACCGGGGTCTCGCAGGTGCCGCAGGTGCCCTCCTGACAGGAGGACAGCACCGGGATCCCGGCGTCCTCCGCGACCTCGAGGATCGACCGGTCCGCCGGCACCGTCAGCGTCCGGCCCGACCTGGCCAGCTCCACCTGGAAATTCGTGCGGGCGCCCGTGCTTTCCTTGGGGGAGAAGCGTTCCACGTACAGGTCGACGGCGAGTTCGGCACACCGTTCTTCCATGTCGGTGAGCAATCGCTCCGGGCCACAGCAGTAGACCGCCGTCTGCTCGTCCACCGTGGCGAGAAGCGCGTCCAGGTCGAGCAGCCCCGTTTCGTCCTGCGGCAGCACCGAGACCCGGTCGCCGTACCTGCCGGCCAGTTCCGCGTGGAAGGCCATCGACGAGCGGGCCCGCCCGCCATAGGCCAGCCGCCAGTCCGCGCCGGCGGACTCGGCGGCGGCGATCATCGGGACGACCGGGGTGATGCCGATCCCGCCCGCGATGAACAGGTACCGGTCGGAATTCACCAGCGGGAAATGGTTGCGGGGACCGCGGATCCGCACGCGATCACCCGCCCGCAACCGGTCGTGCACGAATGCCGAGCCGCCCCGTCCATCGTTTTCCCGGAGGACGGCCACCTGCAGACTCGCGCGATCACCGGGGTCGCCGCACAGCGAATACTGGCGCACCAGGCCGGGCGCGAGCACCAGGTCCAGATGCGCACCGGGGCTCCACGGCGGCAGTAGCTCGCCACCCGGGTGGCGCAGCGTCAGCCTGACCACACCGTCGGCGAGGGTTTCCTTGTGTGCCAGCAGAACCTCGAGATCGAGTTCGGTCTGAGCAAGGGTGTTGACGGTCATGACTCTCCCACTTGTCCAGGTCACTGGGGAAAGTCAACCGGCGCGCGGAAACGGGCGGATGGCCGCAAAGTCAACTCCCCGTATCCGTGTTCTCACGGCCGGGGCTTTTCACGGTGAAGAATCGCGGGTTCCGGGTAGATTGATCGAAAGATACCGTGCCCGGTCCGCGCCGCGGAATAGCACGGGCAAATACTACGCACCCGTTTTCGCGAAAACGCGAGGCCGGCGCCCGGTGGAATGGAAGGTAGCTGCTCTCAGCCGAAGGTGAACCGGACGGACACCCGCCCGGGATACCGCCGCGGCCAGGCGTCCAGGATCTCGTAATGCGACAGCGGCCACGCGCAGACGATGACGTTGAGGTTCCGGCCGAGCTGGCGCATCAGCCGCTCGAGGAACTCCGTCGTCTGCGCCGTGTCGAACGGCCCGCGGCGCGCCTGGAAGAACACCACGCCCTTGTTCGAGATCGCGAGCAGCACGTTCACATCGCCGA
Source organism: Amycolatopsis sp. (assembly GCF_035546795.1). Classification (GTDB taxonomy): domain Bacteria; phylum Actinomycetota; class Actinomycetes; order Mycobacteriales; family Pseudonocardiaceae; genus Amycolatopsis_E. The sequence continues at coordinate 9,341 of NZ_DASZWC010000071.1, read as the reverse complement.
AATAGTTCCGGAAGCCGGTCATCAGGTTCTGCTTGCCCGCCACCGGCCCGCGGCGCGAATCGGCCGGGCGCCGTGGGCGGGTCCAGGCCATCCAGAGCACGTCGGCGTTGGCCAGCCACTCGTCGCCGCCGGATTTGCGTTGCCGTGGCACGACTGCGGTGACCCGGCCGCGCATCATCTCCAGCAGCCGCGGCTCCTCGATGAGCCCCCACCGCACCAGGTACTGCGAAACGGTCGGCGGACTGATCAGCACCCCCAGGTCGCGGTTGACGAGTTCGACGATCGCCTGCCGGGTCCACAGCCGGTGCGGCAGGCCGTGCTGATCGGGCGTGCCGTCCACAATGGCCCGCACGGTCCACGCCTGCTGCGCGGGGGAGAGTGCCAGCTGTTCGCCGGGCCGTCTGCCGCGCCGTTTCGGCCGGAAGGCCTCGTCACCTTGTTGCTGGTAAGCGGAAACCCAGGCGCCGACGGTTTTGCGTGAGACACCGAAAAGGCGTGCGACCTCGGCGCGGGTGACCCCGGCTTCGACAGCCGCGACCGCTCTCCGGCGGAGCGTTTCGAGCGCTTCGGCGGAGAGGCTGCGAGCGTCACGTGCTGTCATGTCCAAGCCCCGAATGGTGTCGAGTGTCCTGTTCGCGTTCGATACGCGGCGATGAACGAATTGTCACCGTCCCCAGTCGCCCGAGAGATTTCGGTAACGTGGGGTTAACGGGCGACTGGATCAAGCCGGCGAGAGCGGGTTCCTCACCCGCGGCCGCCGAGCACCCACCGGCGCACCAGCAGCGCGCTGACCACGCTGAGCAGGAGCAATGCGGTGAGTGTGGAGGTGGAAAGCGCGTCGTGCCGCGTCGGCAGGACCTCGGCGGAACCGGCCGGCTGGGGAGCCGAAGCCAGCGCCGCCGGTTGCAGCCTGTCGAGCGCGGCGCCGTTACCGGGCACGCCGCTGCCGGTCAACGGGAACAGCGCGCCGCCCGGCACGAGCGAGCCGAAGACGGTGGGACCGCTCGCCCCGGAGGCTGTGCTGTCGGGGAGTCGTGCGCTCGATGACGATGACGACGGGGAGGCGCCCGGGCTCGTGGGGGAACCGGGCTGCGGCGCGGAGCCGGGAGTGCTCGCCGGCGGCGCGGCGGCGGGCGCCGTCCCGCGCAGCAGGATGCCGCACAACGAGGCCAGTGTGCCGTGCACTGTAGCCACCAGCGGCTGGAGAACCGGTCCCAGCAAGGGAATCTCACCCAAACGAGCGGTGACGGCGTCGGCGATGGTGGCTCCGGAGATCTCCGCCTGTCCTTCCGGGACAGTGCCCAGTGGAATGGGACCGGCCGCGGCCCAGTCGGTGTCGAACTGACCGGTCAGCAGCCCGAGCGGGTCCAGTTTGGTCAGTGCCTGCCGGATCGGGCCGGTGACGCCGGCCGGGTCCAGTACCACCTGGCGGCCTGGCTGCTCTGTCACGGTCGCCGAACAGCTCGGTACGAGCACCGGATCGGCCGCTTCGGCCGGAGTGGCGGTCAGGCACAGCATCGTGAGCGTCAGGCCGGCGGTCAGCAGGCGTCGTGAGGGCATGCGCTTGCACTCCTTGCATGGCGCGGAAAGCCGAGGGGTCCTTTGTGGACCGGCTGATTTGGCACCGCTTTACCGGGGTAATGCCCTGGCAATACTCCGGACCGCCGTGACCGGTGCGTGACCGATCTGTTGAGTGCTGATTACGGGGCGGCCGATCAAGAAATTCGCGCCAGTGATTTCAGGGTATCTGCACCTGCGGCGCGGCCATTCCGTCTCGCAAAGGTATCACAAACGCGTCCGGAGTCAAGATCGTGCCCGCAGGCGTTGTGCCAGCGCACGAACGGTTTCCGGTCCGGCCGGTCACTCTTCCGGCCGAGTAACCTATTTGCCCGGGAAGGCTTTATCCGGCCATCGGCGGGCCGGTTCCCCGGCCAGGACCGGTGGTGTTGCCGAATTGTCCGCGCGAACTGCGGAAATGCATTTGTTTCGTGAATGTGAACCAAGATGAATTGCCGGTTCCCTGCCGCGAACGGGCAGGACTGGTCAACTCTTGTCCGGTCGTGCCACGATGACGCCCCGACAGGGAAAGCGTCGCACAATCGGCGCGAGAGAACCTGAAAAGAAACCAAGAAGATGGCTTTCCGACTCGAGAAAGACGGGTTGTGAACTGTGCTGACGAAGGCCGGTACCTATACGGCAGCGCTGCTGGCCGCGATCTCCTGCGTCTGGTCGCTGGGCTTCGTCGTGCGAGAGATCGCGGCGGGGCCGCCGCCGCCGTCGGCCGGGATCGCGGCTCCCGTCCCGGCACCGGCCCGGCCCGGCACACCCGCACCATCGGCGCCGGCGCCGCCGGCGGTCACCGTGGCGCCGATGCCGGTGACACCGCCACCCACGACCGGCCAGGAGGTCACAAACCCGATCCTGCCAACCAGTTCTCCGACACTGACAACGACCACGCCGGCACCGGTGCCCACTGAGACCGTCCCGGCGCCGCCGTTCACCGAGCCGGGCATCCCCCTCCCGACGACCACCTCGGCGGAGCCGACGACCTCGCCGGGCACCACGCCGACGGAGCCCGTTCCCGAACCGGTCCCCACGCCCGGATGTCAGCTCGACGGGCTGCTCGGCCCCGTGCTCTGCGCCGTACTCGGCCTGCTCGGCTGATTTCCCCATTTCTCCGGTAACGCCATCCGGACCCGCTCTTCGAGCGCGACCGGAAACGGTGCCGGGTGTTTCGCGCGCCGCGCGAATTGATCGAACAAGAAGAAAGGAAGCCCATGTCCACAAATGCTCCGCCAGGAGCCGGGCCGAGGCGGAAGAGGTTCCGGGTGGTGGCCGCGCTGGTCGCCACCGCGGTCGGCGCCTCCGTGGTGGCCGCGGCACCGGCGTCGGCGCAATTTCCGGTCGGGGTCGGGCCGGTGCCGATCACCTTCCACATGCGGGACGAGAACGGCAAGTGGTTCGACTCCGGGCTCAACCTGTTCGGCGACCAGTCGCTGGCCGTCGCGGAGATGCCGCGGCTGGGCACCGTGGGCGGCCTCACCACCGGTGGTGAGCTGACCAGTCTGCTCAACTCCGATCTCGGTGGTGCGCTGGGAAACCTGGTGAAGAACGTGGCGGGCCAGGTTCCGTTGCTGGGCTCACTCGGGACCGAGTTGTGGAAGGCGCTGAACCTCGACAGCACGCTGTCGACGATCCAGTCCATCGGGGCGTCGAACCCGCAGGCGCTGCCCTCGGCCACCAAGGCGGCGGGGCTGCTCGGCCAGTTCGCGCAGGCGCTGTCCACGTTGCCGGCGAACCAGCCGGTCAACCTCAATTCCCTGCCGGTCGGGATCGATCTGCAGGGAGCGCTCAACGATCTGGCGAAGTTCGCCATCAAGGGCCCGCCGGTGACGGTGAACTTCATCGTCGACCCGAACGAGTCCTCGGGCATCCGTGACCCCATGGGGCTCATCGCCCCCCAGGGTGCGCAGGGTTTCCCGTACGAGAACCCGGCCGGCGCGTTCTTCGGCGAGCGTTCGATCCAGCTCACCGAGCCGGGCCTGTACGCGTTCACCGACATGGTGACCCCGTACATGCTGGGCGCGGTCGTGGTGGACGATCCGCTGACGATCGGGCTCGACTTCGGCAAGGCCTCGCAGGTCAACTCGCGTGGTCTCGTCGTGCCGACCAACTCCGACATCGTCAACCGGCTGGTCAATACGTTCTTCAACATCACGAACCCGAACAACTGGCAGCAGTTCAAGGGTGACACGGAGAACGCGTTCAACCCGATCCAGCCGCCGGTGCCGATCCTGGAGTACGACGCCGCGGGCAACCCGGTGCTGATCCCGAACCTGGACGCGTACTTCGACAAGAAGTTCTCGTACCCGAAGACGCTGTCCAAGGGGAACCAGTTGCCGGCCACTCCCGGTGTCGGTGAGGTCTGGGTCGACACCGAGATGGAGGAGTGGGCAGGCAAGAACAAGGTCGGCTCCGCCACGAAGATCGACGTCACCAACTGGACCGTCGACCGCAAGATCGGTGCGCCGTCGATCGACATGAACAACCCGCACAACATGTGGACCGACAAGGACTACAAGTACCTGTACCAGACCGAATGGTTCTCCGACAAGGTGGACGTGTTCGATCGGCAGACAGGTCAGTTCATCAGGTCCACGCAGGTCGGGCACAACCCGGCGCACGTGATGACCGAACCCGGCAGTGACAAGCTCGTGATCGGCATCAACGCCGGCAACGAGATCGTCGAGCTCGCGCCGGGCGCGACCAACGTGCTGCGGAAGATCTCGGTCAGCCCCACCGGCGAGGTGCGGCATCCGCACGCGCACTGGACCAGCGCGGACGGGAAGACAGTTGTCACCCCGAACGTGCTGACCAACAACGCGTCGGTGATCGACATGCCGACCGGCACGGTCAAGACCGAGCCCACCGGCCAGTTCCCGATCGCGACCAGCATGACCCCGGACTCCTCGAAGTTCTACACGGCCGACTTCCTCGGCGAGTCGCTCACCTGCGTCTCGCTGGCGGGGAACGCCTGTAATTCGAACGGGGAGAAGGTGCACAGCAAGACGATCGACCTGTGGTCGAACTACAGCCCGCAGGACGGTCCGAAGAGCGGTGCGCCGTTCGGTGGCCTGACGATCCAGCTGCCGGTCAGTCCGGACGGCAAGGCGTTGCTCGCGGCGAACGTGCTTTCGCAGACGGTCACCGTGGTCGACCCGAAGACCGACCAGATCGTCAAGGACCTGCCTTGCACGGGTGGCTGCCACGGCATCAACTTCGGTGCCAAGAAGGGCGGCGGCTACTACGCCTACGTGTCGAACAAGTTCTCCAACGTCATGCAGGTGATCGATATCGACCCGAACAACGATGGCAACATCTCGGACGCGAAGGTGGCCGGCCAGATTCTCCTGGACCCGACCTCCGCGACCAAGATGGACGGTTCCATCTCTGGCAAGGCCGGCTACGGCGGCCAGGGTGTGCTGCCGATTCCGTTGGTCTACAACGGATGGGCCCAGCAGAACCAGGGGACCTGGCGGAGTCAGCTGACCTGCCAGCAACTCAACCCCATCACCCCGTCCGCCTGCTCATAGAAAAGAATCCGTGGTCCGGGGCGGGCTTGGCCCCCGCCCCGGGCCACGGTGCCGAGGAGACCCCCATGGCGCAGCGCCAGAAAGCCTTACTCCGCAGCCTGTTCGTGGTGTGCGCGGCCGTCGCCGGCCTGCTGGCACTTTCGGCGCCCGCCACCGCACAGGTGTCCATCGTGCCCGATCAGATCAATGGCGGCGGCACGCAGACCGTCGCCTTCCGGCTCGCCAACGAGCGGCCGGACACCAAAACCACCCGCCTGGAACTCACCTTCCCCGCGGACCCGCCGATCGCCTACGTCAAGGTCGATCCGGTGCCGGGGTGGACGGTCACCATCCGGCCCCGGCCGCTGAACCCGCCGGTCACCGTCGGCGGGCAGACGGTCAGCCAGGTCGCCGACGCGCTCGTGCTCGAAGGCGGTCCGGTCGGGCCGGGCGAGTTCGAACAGTTCCTCGTCACGATGGGCCCGCTGCCCGCCGACGGCAAGCTCGCCTTCGAGGCGACGCAGAACTTCGCGGACGGCAGCACCGGGCACTGGGGCGGTCAGACCGCACCGGTGCTCACGCTCGGTTCCGGTGTGGCGCCGGGAGGCGTGCCCGCGCCGGCGAGCCCGGAGGCACAAGCCGCCAACGCGCCCCAGACACAGCCGACCGCCGCGCCGGTGAAGAGCAGCGCCAGTGGAGCGCCGTTCGCCCTGCTGTGGGTCGCACTCGCGGTCGCCGTCCTGGTGATCGCCCTCGTCTACTTCCGGGCGCGCCGCCGCGCCGGCACCGCGCACCCGGACGAAATCGAGCACCCAGAAGAAATCGCGCACGCGGACGAAATCGAGGTCGAGGGCCGATGACGCTGGTGAAAGACCGTCCGCGGGCGGCTCGGAACCGGAGCCTGACCGGGCAGGTCATCGCGTTGCTGGTGTTCGTCGGGGCGAGCTGGCTCATCCTGCTCGCGGCGATGCCCTCGCCCTCCGGCGACCCCGTGCTCCGGACGACTTCGCCCGGCAGCACGGAACTCGTCAAGTCGCCGGACCACGTGCTGCTGACGTTCGACCGGCCGGTTCCCGCCGGCCTGGCCACGGTCCGCATCCTCGACCCGGACGGCAGCCAGGTCGTCTTCGAGCGGCCGGTCCACCCGGACGGCCGCGCGGACACGATCTCCGTACCCATGCCGAAGGAACGGCACGAAGGCACCTACGCGGTCGCCTGGACCCTGCCCTCGGACCGGCTCGAACCCCTCGGCGGCAGCTTCACGTTCGACGTGTTCTCCACCATCGAACCCCTTGGCGTGCCCCAGATCGAGACCACGCACGACCTCACGGTGACCATCGTGTACACCACCGCGCGGGTCGCCGCGATCGTCGCCATGCTGCTGCTGGCCGGTGCGGTGGTCTTCGCCAGGGTGATCGCTCGCTCGGAATCCAGCGCCGTCCGGCGGCTGATCAAGTACGCGTGGTGGGTGCTGTTCGCGGGCACGGGTCTCGCGCTGCTTTCCTTCGGGCCGTACGCCGCTTGGTCACCGTTGAGTGGCGCCTTCGATCCGCGGCTGCTGTCGGGCGCGGTCGAGTCCGAGGGCGGGGGAGTGCTGCTCGCGCGGCTGTACGTTCTCGCGCCCTGCACGCTCGGTCTGGCGCAGCTGATGAGCATGCCGCCCGCCGAAACCGCCGCCGAGCGCTGGGTGCGGGGCGGCACGGTGCTGGGCTGCGTGGCGGCGCTGTTCGCCACCTGGACGGACCTGCCGGTTCACGTCGTGCTGCTCACCGCCGGGGCGTGCGCGCTGGCCGCCGTGTTCTTCGGTTTCTTTTCACTGGGCCGGAAACTGCGCGCTGTCAAGGCTGCCGGGATGTCGGTGCTCGCCGCGTTGATCGCCGCCGGCGGCGTGCTGCTCGTGACCGTCCAATCGGGACAGACGACGACACCGGCGGCGATCCGGGACCAGGTGGCGCCGACGAGGCTCGCGTTCGACACCGGAAGCGTCGATCTGGTGCTGATCCCCGCGGCCGAGGGCCAGGCTCTGCATCTCGACGCGGACGTTTCCATGCTCGGCACCAACGGCGCCGCCAGGGACGACGTCGCGGTGACGGCCGTGCTCACCCGCGAAGGCCGGTCGGTGCCGATGCCGCTGAGCCACGAGGGAACGGGCTACCTGGCGGGTTCGGCGACGGTGCCCGAGCACGGCACGTGGGAACTCGCGCTGACCCTGCGGGCCGGTGACGGCGGCACGCAGACGCTCACCCAGCCCATCGACGTGCGTTGACCAGGAGTTGCCGTGCACACAACGCAAACCGTCAGACGGCCGAAAGCAGCGCCACGGCTGAGCACCGCCGTGCAGCTGATCGCCCGGCGGCTGCATTTCCTGGCCGGGATCGTGGTCGCGCCCTTTCTCGCCATCCTGTGCCTGACCGGGCTCGTCTATGTGTTCAGCCCGCAGATCCACGACAGCCTCTATCATTCCGATCTGCACGTCAGCCGCATCGGCGGCACCCCGCGCCCGCTCGCCGAGCAGATCGAGCCGGCGCTGCGGGCACATCCCGAGGCACGCCTGAAGGCCGTGCTCACCGCACCGGCGCCGGATCGCACCACGCGCGTGGTCCTGTCGGTACCCGGGCCGCCCGGCACACCGGACCGGACGGTGTTCATCGACCCGTACACCGGCTACATCAACGGTGAACTGGCCACGGTCGAGAACCGGCTGCCTGCCAACACCTGGTTGCGCCAGTTGCACAGCGACCTGCACCTCGGCCAGGCCGGGCGGCTCTACGCCGAGCTGACCGCCAGCTGGCTGCCGCTGATCGTGCTGGGCGGGCTCGCGTTGTGGCTCGCCCGCACGCGCCGGAAACGCCGGCTGCGGGAGGTGCTTTTACCTGCGGCACAAGGAAAGAAGGGCTGGCAACGGCTCCGCGCGCTGCATGGGGCGGCCGGGCTCTGGCTCGCGGCGGGCCTGCTCGTCGCGAGCGTCACCGGGCTGGCCATGTCGCAGTTCGCGGGCGGCCGGGCCGATCAGGGGTTCGATCCGATCCACCTCCGCGCGCCCGTGCTGGCCGCCGCACCAGTCGCGATACCGCAGGGGCCCCAGCCGATCGGCCTCGATCAGGCGCTGTCGGTCGCCGAAACCGCCGGGCTCACCGGTGAGCTTTCGGTGATCCCGCCGGCGGGCCCCGGGGCGCCGTTCACCGTGACCGAGGTGGGCGAAGGGCTGCCGGTCCACCGCGAGGCCGTCGCGATCGACCCGTACACGGCGAAGGTGACCGAACGGGTCGGCTGGGGCGACTATTCGGTGGCGGCCAAGCTCAGCCTGCTGGGCACGGAGTTCCACACCGGCTCGCTGTTCGGGCTCGCGAACCAGATCGTGCTGACCGTGCTCGCGGCGGGCACCCTGGTGCTGCTCGCGCTGGGCTATCGCATGTGGTGGATCCACAACCCGTACCGGGGCCGGTGGGCTTCGCTACCGCGCCCGCTGTGGCGGCAACTGCCGCGGCCCGCGATGATCGTCGTCCTGCTCGCGGTCACGGTGCTCGCGTGGTTCCTGCCCGTTTTCGGCGCCAGTCTCGTGGTTTTCGTGGCTGTCGACGCGGTGCTCGCCCGGTTCAAGCGGCCCGCGCGGGAGAACGCTGTTCGCGAAAGCTGAGAGGTGTCCGGTGGAGTCACGGCGATTCGAGTAATGTTCTGCCCCGGGAAAACCGGAGGGAGTGCCGTGGCGGAAGTGCCGGAGCGATACCACGAGCAGCGCGGGCGGGTCCAGGAGTTGCTGACCCGCTTCGCCGGGCTCGCGGAGCTGCTTCGTGAAACCGTCGACGCCACCGACGCGCTGGTGATGACCGACGCGGCCGGTCTCGGGCACCTGCCCAAGACGGAGGAAGAGGACCTGTTGCGGCATCTCGAACGCTCCGCCTCCGCCGCCCGCGCCGCCGAGCGGATAGCGCGGTTTTACCTGTCAGACCTGGAGACGGCGATGCGCCGCGACGGCCTGCTGCCCTGAGCGGCGCACAGTTCCGCGGCCAGTTTGCGTACACGCTGCCTGCTTCGATCGGGTGTTTCGGCGTCGACGGTGAGGCGGTCGAAGGCGCGTCCGTAGAGTTCGAGTTCGTCGGGTTTTTCGAGGTAGGTCGCGCCGCCAGAGTGTTCGAGGTAGGCGATGTTGGGGAGTTCGGGTTCGGCGAACTGCAGGAGTGAGAAAGCGCTTTCCGCGGCGTATCCGGCCATGTCGAACGGGACGATCTGCAGGGAGATGGTGGGCATTTTGATCAGGTCGAGCAGGTG
>NZ_DASZWC010000070.1:0-2777 GCF_035546795.1 Amycolatopsis sp. | reverse complement strand
GGCGCGGACTGCCCGATCTGCGCCGGCCTGGTCCACCCGCGCAGCCGCGATCTGGTGACCGGCGCGGCACTCACCTCCACGGTGGTCCGCCTGGACCCGCGCAGCCGCCTTCCCGGGTACTGCGTCGTCGCGTGGAACGGCCAGCACGTCGCAGAGGCGTTCGCACTCAGCAAAGACCAGTCGGCGGCGTACTGGGCCGACGTCGCGCGCGTCGCCCGCGCCATCGACCGGGTCTTCAACCCGATGAAGATCAACCTGATGACACTGGGCAACTGGGTGCCGCACCTGCACACGCACGTGGTGCCGCGATACCTCGACGACCCGGCGCCCGGTGGCCCGATCGCCTGGGCGGACATGTTCTACGACGAGCCGCTGCCGGACGCGACGCTTCGCGATCATGCCGAGCGGCTCGCCGCGGTGCTCTACGCGCACGAGTTCGGCTGAGCCCAGCGGCCGTTCGGTACGGTTCCACCATCAAAAGGGGGACGCTGATGCGCGCTCGGACCGTTCGCACCTCAATCGCGTTGGCGAGTGTCGCCGGGCTGCTCGCGGCCTGTGGCACCTCGAGCGGCGGCGCGGGCGCAAGCCACTCCGCCTCCCCCGCCTCCGAGCTGTCCAGCGCAGTGCACGCACTGGGTCACGCCCACTCGCTCGCGCTCACCTTCTCCCTGGGCGTGTCGGGTGCCGACCTGCTCCAGCTCGCGTCCGGGTTCGGCGGTGACGGACCGACCAAGGCCCAGGCGGACGCGCTCGGCAACGACCACATCGGGATCGAGTTCCAGGCGGCCGACGGCAAGACGCTCGGCGAGACGGGCGGCCTGTCGCCGGGCGGCAGCGCCTTCGCCCTCACGCTCGGTGACGACAACCAGAACTACTTCACCTTCGAGGAGGTGGCCGGCGCGCTGTATGCCCACATCGACCTGCGCTACTTCCTCGGACTCGCCAACGGCGCGCCGTCGTTCCGCAAGGTCGAAAGGATGGCGTCCGGTGCCCCGGCGTTCGTCCGCGACGCGCTAGCCGGCAAGTGGATCTCGCTTCCGGCGGCCACACTGAAGTCCTTCGAGGGCCTGGCCACCGGCCAGCTCGGCGCCACGCCAGCGCCCAGCCAGTTCAACGCGCTTCGCGCGAAGCTGCTCTCAACGCTGCTGGCTGACCTGTCGGTCACCCGCGCCGCGAGTGGTGGCACCGACGATCTCGGCATCACGTTCCAGCTGCGCAAGCTGATCAGTGACGAGTACGCCGCCGTCGCACCGACGCTGTCGGGCTTGATCCCCGGCGGGGCCGCGCTACCGCCCCTGCACCCGGCAAAGATTCCGGCCGTATCGGTTCATCTCGACGCTTTCGTGCAGAACTCCGCGCTGTCGAGGGTCGAGCTCGACGCCGGCCAGTTCGACACCGAGGAGCACATCAGCCTGCCGCTCGAGCTCAACATCACCCAGCAGGCGCCGACCATTACGGCACCGGGCAACGCCACGCCGATCGATCTCGGATCGATCGGGCAGCTGCTGTCGGCTGCATAGAGTTCTTTCCAGCCTCGTCGTTCAGGAGTCAACGTGACCAGTCCCGCGCCCGGTTGGTACCCGGATCCGGGCGGCGCCGCGCCGTACCGCTGGTGGAACGGCCAGGCGTGGACCACGGCGACCTCGGACGGCACCACCCCCGCAACCGCGCAGCCCGTCCCTGGAGCCCCGGCGGCTGCGGCGGTGCCGGCGTACGGCGCGGCCCAGGGCTACGGCGCGGCGGCAACCGGATACGACCCCTCGGCACAGGTCGGTCACCACGCCGCGCAGCAGCAGTGGGCGGCAAACCCTGAAGCCGGCGCCCCGCAGAACCCTCAGCAGCCGCAGTACGGCTCGTCGTACTCACAGGTGATGAGCACCCAGCAGCCTCGTAACAGCACCTTCTACCACCAGAACCAGTACGCCGTGTACACGTTCATCATCACGGCCGTCTACTTCGTCATCGCGTTCTCGATCGGTCTGGTCTTCATCGGTGTCGCGCCGGCTTTCGGCGCGTGGCGGAGCAAAGACCGCGGCGAACCGATGGCGCCGCTTGCGATCGGTGCCGCCGTGGTCGCGGTGATCTTCGGCATCGTGATGTTCCGTAACAACACCTGATCGACAGCGCGCTAGCGAGGATCGCTCAGGCTCGGAGGCGCGGCGCTCGGCTCGGTCGCCCACTTGGTGGGACGCGACGCCATCGACTCCATGAGGCGTCCATGCAGCTCTCGGTACGTCAGCCACGCCCGGTTGAGCGAACGCCGGTTGAGCTGCGCCGAGCGGATGTACTCCCGCAGCGCGCTGCTGCCGGGTGCGGCGATCGCGAACCGGTTACGGATCGACACCGACGTGAACAGCGGAGACGACAGCTCCCACGCGTCCACGCCGGGCTGGGCTTGGTAGAGGCCTATCGCCGACAGGACGTAGGCGGCAGACATGGTGCCGGCGTCGTCGTTGCCCGGCAGTCCGTACGGCGAGGCGTTGAACGCACTCGCCTCGGCGCGCACGACCTGCTGGGTTCGCCACGGCTCCCCCAGCCAGTCGTACAACCACGGCGCCTGCAAGTCCGTCTCGTTCGCCGGGGTGTACTGGTTGCCGACGTAGTAGACGCCGAAGAACGAACCCTGTGTCTGCGTCTCCGGAACGGCCGGCGCGACCTGACGATCAAGCGCCGCGGCGAAGAACCGGTCGAGCCGCTTCAGCATCGTCGACCTGCCGATGGCGGCCGCGAGGCCGCGCACGTCCTGCGGGACGAGCCACAGGTACTGCCAGCCCGTC
>NZ_DASZWC010000069.1:0-46381 GCF_035546795.1 Amycolatopsis sp. | reverse complement strand
AGGCCTCGGCGTTGACCGGGTTGCCGTGTCGCGTGCGGCCGCTGAAACCGTGCTCGGCTTCGCAAGCGCTCGAAGCTTTCCCGCGGCACGGTGCTGTCCTGCCCCGGGTACAGCATCATGACCGGGGCCGCGAAGTGCGCGGTGTGTTCGACAGCGTCGACGGTGTGATTCGCGGCCGGGGTGGCGGGCACGGTCGGGTGGTAGGCGACGACGTTGGCCAGCCGGTGGTCGCGTCCGCCGAGGATCAGTGCAAACCGGCGGAGCCGATCACGCCGGCCGGTGCAGCCGAGGGCACCGAAAAGATGGTCCGGCAAGTGAGTCTGCTCACTCAGACGGGTCTCCTCGTCGAGTGACGCCGGTTTTCGCGATGTCCTCGGCGACTCCCGTACCTGGGCACCGATGCCGGTGATCATGGGCAGCAGCAACCTGCCCTGAGCGGAACAGCCTGCGGACCGGGCGAGGCGGGCGTCGAGTCAGAGGGTGATCTTCGCCGTCTCGATCTGCGCAGCCATACGGAAAACCGTAGTGAGATGAGATGATCGGCGGATGAGCGACCGCACTTTGGCCGGGCAGCTCGGGAATCTGCCCGAGGGAATCGCGACACTGCCGGAGCAGCAGTGGCAGGATCTGGCGGACGCACTCCACGACGCGCGGCGACGGCAGGCGTCAGCGCTGGCGAAGGCGGGCAACGACGCCCTGCGGTATGTGCCGGCGCTGCTCCGGCCCGCGGTTCGTAAGGCCGTGGGGCTGTAGATGACGCAGGATGCGGAAATCCGGAAACTCGCCAAGGTGCTCGGGGTACAGCCCGAACGATTCGGCTATCTGCGGGACGTGCCGCCGGACGATCTGCGGCGGTTCCGGGAACAGGTGACGAGCGCGCTGTTCGACGCACATCTCGGGGTGCTGGAACGGATGGCGGGGGCGAGCAAACTGCTGCCGAGCCCGCTGCTGGCGAAAATCGCCGAACGGGTTTTCGGGCCGTTGTTGTCGGCTCGCATCGCCGGCCTGGTGGACGTCTCCCGCGGGGTCGACATCGCGAAGCGTCTGTCGCCCGCTTTCCTCGCCGACGTCGCGGCGGAGCTCGATCCGCGTCGCGCGTCGGGGATCATCGCCGGGATCCCCGGCCCGGTCGTGGCCGCGGTCGCGCGGGAACTGTCGCGCCGGGAGGACTGGATCACCATCGCGCGGTTCGTCGACCACCTGCCGGCCCGAACCATCAAGGCCAGCATCGACGTCGTGCCGGACCACGCGCTGCCACAGGTCGCCGCGATGCTCGACGACCCGGCGCGCATCGACGAAATGGCGAAGCTGTTGCCCCCGCACCGGCTCACCGCCCTCCGCGACGACCTAGCCGGCTGACCCTCTGACCTGCGGAAAGAAGCAAGGGATGTTTGCTGCGGCTTTGTCACCGCGGACCAAGCCGTAGTAAACGCACCTTGCTCCTCGGGGGAGCAAGGTGCGTTTGCTACGGCTTCAGCCGGCGACGATCAGGTAGATCCCATAGCCGACGACGGCGACGCACACCGCGAAGCACACGACGGCGCCGCTGAGCGCCGCGCCGCCGCTGCCCCCGCCCTCCCGAGCGGTCGTGCGCGCGGCCAGGCCGCGTACGCCGACGGCGAACAGGCTGGTCAGCGCGGCCACCGCGACAAGCGCGATCAGGAAGACGCTGCCGAGGGCAGCCCAGTCGATGTTCACCCAGTCCTCCTCAGACCGTCGCCGGAACCGGCTGCTGCTGCTCGGTCTCGTTCACGTTCGCCGACGTCACCGGGTGCCGCCGCGACCACAGGTAGATCACCAGGCCGATCACCACACCGGCGGCCCCGACCAGGATCGTGCCGATGCTGCCCTGGCTCGATACCTCCGACGCGATCGCGCCGACGATCGCCGCCGCGGGCAGGGTCACCAGCCACGCGAGCGCCATCCGCCCGGCGACGCCCCAGCGCACCTCGGCGAGTTTCCGCCCGACCCCGGAGCCGATGATCCCGCCCGAGCACACATGCGTGGTCGAGAGCGCGAACCCGAGATGCGAGGACGCGAGAATGGTCACCGCCGCCGAAGTTTCCGCCGCAAACCCTTGCGGCGTCTGGATTTCGGTGATCTTTTTGCCCATCGTCTGGATGATCCGCCAGCCGCCGAAGTACGTGCCGGCCGCGATGGCCGCGCCCGCGGTCAGGATCACCCAGACCGGCGGCGACGAACCCGCCGCGAGCGAGCCGGACGAGATCAGCGTCAGCGTGATCACGCCCATCGTCTTCTGCGCGTCATTTGTGCCGTGTGCGAGCGAAACCAGAGAGGCCGACAGCGCCTGCGCGGTCTTGAACGACCTCGACACCACGTCTTGGCGCGCGGATGCGGTGATCTTGTAGACCAGGAAAGTGCCGGCGATCGCGACGGCCCCGGCGACCAGCGGCGACGCGACCGCCGGGATCAGGATCTTTCCCACGACCGCCGAGAAATGCACCGCGTCCGCCCCGGACGCGATCCAGGTGGCGCCGATCAACCCACCGAACAGCGCGTGCGAGGAGCTCGACGGCAGGCCGAGCAGCCACGTCAGCAGATTCCAGACGATGGCTCCGATCAGTCCGGCGAACACCACGACCGGGGTCACCTTGGCGTCGTCGACGATTCCGCCCGAGATCGTCTTGGCGACCTCGATCGAGAGGAAAGCGCCGACCAGGTTGAGCACTGCCGAGATCGCCACCGCCACCTTGGGCCGGAGCGCGCCCGTGGCGATGGAGGTGGCCATCGCGTTGGCGGTGTCGTGGAATCCGTTGGTGAAATCGAAGGCCAGCGCGGCGATAATCACCACGACGACGATCAGTGAGGGGTCCACGTGCAGCCCTTCTCAAAGGAATTCGCGAGTCGAATTCCACGCTACCGATCGAGTGAAGGGCGCCGGTTGAATTTCCAGTGAATTCAGGGTTTCCACCTTTTCGCGATTGCTCAAGCGAATTCACGTTGTCGGCCGCATCGCCATACTGCCCAGGTCAGCGGCACGCCGGGCCGATAAGCGAGATGCGTCACGGACGGCGCGTCGAGCACCTGCAAATCGGCACGCGCGCCGACTCGGACAATTCCGACATCGTCGCGCCGTAATGCCCGTGCACCACCGGCCGTCGCCGCCCAAACCGCTTCTTCGACCGACAATCCCATTTGCAGCACGGCGATAGCGACACAGAAGGCCATCGAGGTTGTGTACGAACTCCCGGGATTCGCATTGGTGGCCAACGCGACCACCGCCCGCGCATCGAGCAGGCGTCGTGCAGGCGCGAGCGGCTGCCGCGTGGAAAGGTCGCAAGCGGGCAGCAGCGTCGCGACCGTGTTGGAATCGGCGAGAGCGTCCACATCGGACTCCGACAGGTGCGTGCAGTGGTCCACGCTCGCCGCGTTGTGCCGCACCGCGATCTGCACGCCCGGCCCCAGTCCGAGCTGATTCCCGTGCACCCGCAAGCCGAGGCCACGTTCGAATCCGGCGCGCAGCACCCGTGCGGATTCGTCGGCGTCGAAAGCACCGTGCTCACAGAAGACGTCGATCCACTGCACGTGAGGTACGACCGCGTCCAGCATCTCACCGCATACCATGTCCACATAGGACTCGTCTGGTTTGATGTGCGCACCGAGGAAGGTCACGTCGTCGACCTGCCCGGCGGCGATTCGCGCGCACCGCTCCTCGTCGGCGACAGTCAGCCCGTACCCCGTTTTCGTCTCGACACAGGTTGTACCTTGCCGGACGGCTTCGGCGAGATGCCTTCGCAGGTTCGCCGTCAGCTCCGCATCCGTGGCGTTCTGAGTAGCTGCGGCCGTGACCGCGATTCCCCCTGCCGTGTAAGGTTTTCCAGCCATCCGGGCCTCGAATTCCGCGGTCCGGTCACCGGCGAACACCAGATGTGTATGACTGTCCACCCAACCGGGTAGCGCCGCCCTACCCTCGACGTCCACCCGTTCATCGGCGGCAGGCGCCGCAGCCGAAGGACCGACCCACGCGATGTGCTCGTCGTCGAGGACGACCGCGGCATCGGCGATCCTGCCGAGTTCGGGATCGTTCGTGGTCAGCTCGCCGATACCGTCGATCAGGATCGCCACAGTACCTCGATCTCCTTTGCCAGCAACGATTCCGGCCGCTCGATCAGCTGATGCGAGCGGTCCCGCACTATTCGTCGTCCGCCGATCAGCACGTCTGTCACGTCGCCTGCGGACGCCGCGAACACCGCTCCACCGGGCTCGATCCCGGCCGTTCGCGTCGAGCGAAGGTCGACCACGACGAGATCCGCGGCCGCTCCCGCCGCAAGCCGCCCGGAGTCCCCCCAGCCGATCGCGTCGTGCTCGGTCGCGGCCTGGATCAGCTGTGCCACCGGGAACCGGCCCCGGGATTCGGCGGCCAGGCGGTCGTCGAGCTCGAGCGCCCGCGCCTCTTCCAACGGGTCGATCACGGCGTGACTGTCACTTCCGAGCGCAAGTCCGACCCCCGCGTCGGCCAGGGCGCGCGCCGGGCCGATCCCGTCGCCGAGATCCCGTTCCGTGGTCGGGCAAAAGCAGACCCGGGTCCCGGTCGCGGCGAGAACTCCGATGTCGCTGCGGGTGAGATGCGTGGCGTGCACAGCGACGGTGTGGTCGGTGAGAATTCCTGCGTCGGCGAGTACCGCAGTGGGGGTGCGGCCGTGTTGCACCAAACATTCGGTGTTCTCCGCACGCTGTTCGGACAGATGCACATGAAGCGGCCCGGGCCATTCGGCGACGACCGGCAACTGCGCGGCCGGCACCGCGCGCACCGAATGCACCGCGGCACCGACGCGCGCTTCCTTGGGCGCGAACGCATTCACCCGTTCCGCCCAGGCGTGCGCGTCGCGGTCGCCGAAGCGAAGCTGCGTCGGTCCGAGGGGTTGCTCGAAGCCGCCCGCGAGGTAGCAGGTGTCGAGAAGCGTCAGGCGGATCCCCGCTTCCGCGGCGGCTTCGGCGAGGGCGTGCCCCATCGCGTTGGGGTCCGCGTACGGGCGCCCGCGCGCGCCGTGGTGCAGATAATGGAATTCGCCGACGCTGGTGCAGCCCGACAAGACCATTTCGGCGAAGACACCGCGTGCCAACCGGTAATAGGAGTCCGGGTCGAGGCGCTCCGCCAGCTCGTACATCCGCTCGCGCCAGGTCCAGAACGTGCCGCGCTCATGCTGGGTGCGGCCGCGCAGCGCCCGGTGGAACACGTGCGAATGCCCGTTGGCGAACCCCGGAAAGGCCAACCCGCTCAACACCTCCCCCACCCGCTCCGCCCCCACCCGAACCGAAGCAAACATCCCTTGCTCGACGTCCAGCCGGACGCCGCTCGCGACTCCGTCCGGCAGCCAGGCGTATTCACACCAGTAGGTCGTCATGTCGACAAGTGCTCCAGTACCCGGGCGAGAGCTTCCGCGCCTCGCAGGACGTCGTCGTCCTCGGCGAACTCCTCCGGGGAGTGACTGACGCCCGTTGGGTTGCGTACGTACAGCATCGCGGCGGGCACGTGGGTGGAGAGGATTGCAGCGTCGTGGCCCGCTCCGGTCGGTAGCACCGGTACACCGCCCAACAGCGACACAAGCTCTTCGCGCAGGCTCCCGTCGAAGGAGACTTCGCCGCCGTACGACTCCTTCGCAATCCGTACGGCGCACCCCTCCCGAGCTGCCGCAGCCTCCGCAATCCCCGCAATCTCCCCCACCATCGGTAGCAAACATTCATTGCTCCCCACCCGAGCATCGAGCCACACGTCGACCGCAGTGGGAATGACGTTCGTGCCGCCCGGGCGCGGGACCAGCCGCCCGACCGTCGCCCGGGCGCCCTCGATTTTCGAGCCGATCCGGCGGGCCGCCGTGACCAGCGACGCCGCAGGCAGCATCGGGTCACGCCGATCGGCCATCAGCGTGGTGCCGGCGTGATTGCCCTGGCCGGTGAACGTGAATCGCCATCTCCCATGCGCGAGCACCGTACTGCCGACCGCGACCGGGGCATCGAGAGCAAACATCCCTTGCCCCTGTTCCACGTGCAGCTCGACGAAGGTGCCGATTCGCGAGAGCGATTCATCGTCGCGCCCGAAGCGCTCGTGGTCGATGCCCGCGCGAGCCGCCGCCTCGGCGAACGTGACCCCGTCCGGATCACGCAGCGCCCTCGCCTTGTCCGCGTCCAACTGCCCGGTGAGCAGCCGCGAACCAAGGCAGGGAACGCCGAAGCGACCACCTTCCTCCTCCGCGAACACCACCACCGCGATCGGCCGTCGTGGCTGAAAGCCCTGTGTACGCAACGAATCCACCGCGTCAAGCGCACTCACTACACCGAGTGGACCGTCGAAGGCGCCACCGCCCGGCACGGAGTCGAGGTGGCTCCCGGTGACCACCGCCCCCGCATCAGGCGTCCCCCACCAGGCCCACATGTTGCCGTTGCGATCGGTCTCCACATCCAGCCCGCGGCGCCGCGCCTGCTCGGCGAACCACGTCCGCAACTCCCCCTCGGCCCGATCGAACACGTGCCGCGAGTACCCACCCCGCCGGCCGTCACGCCCAACCTCCGTGATCTCCCCGAGCAGCGACACCGCACTCATCGCCCCGCCCTCTCAATGAGCAAGGTGGCTTTACTACGGCCGGAGCGAAGCAAACATTCATTGCTCACCGGCGGGCTCCCGCATCGGGATCCGAACGCCGCGCTGGTCCGCGACCTCGGCCGCCCGCTCGTAGCCGGCGTCCACGTGCCGGATCACGCCCGTCCCCGGATCGTTGGTCAGCACCCGCTCGATCTTCTGCGCGGCGAGCGGCGTCCCATCCGCCACGCACACCTGCCCGGCGTGGATGGACCGCCCGATGCCGACCCCGCCCCCGTGGTGGATGGACACCCAGCTCGCCCCCGAAGCCGTGTTCAGCAGCGCGTTCAACAACGGCCAGTCGGCGATCGCGTCCGAGCCATCGGCCATCGCCTCGGTCTCGCGATACGGCGACGCCACGCTCCCCGCGTCGAGGTGATCCCGCCCGATCACCACCGGCGCCCGCAGCTCACCCTGCGCGACCATCTCGTTGAACCGCAACCCCGCCAGCTGCCGCTCCCCATAACCCAGCCAGCAGATCCTCGACGGCAACCCCTGGTAGGCCACCCGCTCCCCGGCGAGCCTGATCCACCGGCCGAGTGATTCGTTGTCCCCGAACAACTCCAGCATCGCCCGGTCGGTCGCCGCGATATCCCCCGGATCCCCGGACAGCGCGACCCACCGGAACGGCCCCTTGCCCTCGCAGAACAGCGGCCGGATGTAGGCGGGCACGAACCCGGGATAGTCGAACGCCCGCTCGCAGCCGCCGAGTTTCGCTTCGCCACGCAGGGAGTTGCCGTAGTCGAACACTTCCGCGCCGCCGTCGTGAAACCCGAGCATCGCGTCGACATGCCGTGCCATCGACTCTCGCGCCCGCTCGGTGAACTCCTCCGGCTTCGCCGCGGCGAAGTCACGCCAGTCCGCCACCTCGACCCCGATCGGCAAGTACGCCAACGGATCGTGCGCGGAGGTCTGGTCGGTCACGACATCGGCCTCCACCCCGCGCCGCAGCAGCTCGGGCAGCACATCCGCCGCGTTGCCGAGCACCGCGACCGAAACCGCGCGCCCTTCCTTCTTCGCCATCGTCACCCGGCGCACGGCATCGTCCACATCGGACGCCAGCTCGTCGAGATACCCGGTTTCCAGCCGTCGCCGCACCCGCGCTGGATCGCATTCGACGACGAGCGCCGTCCCCCCGTTCATGGTGACCGCGAGCGGCTGCGCCCCGCCCATCCCGCCGAGCCCGGCCGTCACGGTCAACGTGCCCCTGAGCGACCCACCGAACCGTTTGGCCGCGACGGCGGCGAAGGTTTCATAGGTTCCCTGCAGGATCCCTTGCGTGCCAATGTAAATCCACGACCCCGCCGTCATCTGGCCGTACATGGTCAACCCGAGCCGCTCCAGCCTCCGGAACTCGGGCCAGTTCGCCCAGTCACCGACGAGGTTCGAGTTGGCGAGCAGCACCCGCGGCGCCCACTCGTGAGTGCGGAAAACCCCGACCGGCTTGCCCGACTGCACGAGCAGCGTCTCGTCTCCTTCGAGTTCGGTGAGACACCGGGTGATCGCGTCGAAACTGGCCCAGTCACGTGCCGCTTTACCGGTGCCGCCATAGACGACCAGGTCTTCGGGCCGCTCGGCCACCTCGGGATCGAGGTTGTTGTGCAACATCCGCAGCGCGGCTTCGGTCTGCCAGTTTTTCGCGGTCAGCGTGGCTCCGCGAGCGGCGCGAACGGTTCGGCTCATGCTTCCTCCAGGGCGTTGAGAATTCGTCCGGACCGCACAAGTTCTTCCACCGCGGCGATTTCCGGCGCGAGATGCCGGTCGGGGCCAGGTCCGCCGACCCGCTCGCGCACGAGATCCCGTACCGCGGCGGTGACGGGAGCCGGCTTCAGCGGGGCACGGAAATCCAGTGCCCGTGCCGCCGCCAGCAGTTCGATCGAGAGCACTGTGGTCAGTCCGTCGACCGCTTTACGCAGTTTCCGTGCGGCCGACCAGCCCATCGAGACGTGGTCCTCCTGCATCGCGCTGCTCGGGATCGAATCGACCGACGACGGCACGGCCAGCCGTTTCAGTTCGCTGACCACCGCGGCCTGCGTGTACTGCGCGATCATGTACCCCGAATCGACGCCGGGATCGTCGGCGAGGAACGCCGGCAACCCGTGCGAGCGCGTGATGTCGAGCATCCGATCGGTCCTGCGCTCGGCGATGCTCGCGACGTCGGCGGCGGGAATGGCGAGGAAGTCCAGCACATAGGCGATCGGCGCGCCGTGGAAGTTCCCGTTGGATTCGACACGACCATCCGGGAGCACCACGGGATTGTCGATCGACGAAGCCAGTTCCCGATCTGCGACGAGTTCCCCGTGGCTGACGGTGTCGCGCGCGGCGCCGTGCACCTGCGGCGCGCACCGTAGTGAATACGCATCCTGCACACGAGTGCAGTCGGGCCCGCGATGACTGGCGACGATCTCCGAACCCCGCAGCGCGGCCAGCATCCGGCGCGCCGACGCCGCCTGACCCGGATGCGGCCGCAATCCCTGCAGGTCAGCGGCGAATGCCCGGTCGGTCGCTAGTAAAGCTTCAACGCTCATCGCGCCGGTGAGGTCCGCCGTGTCCAGCAGCCGGCGCAGGTCGGCGAGCGCCAGCACGAGCATGCCGAGCATCCCGTCGGTGCCGTTGGTGAGCGCGAGACCTTCCTTTTCGGCCAGCGTCACGGGTTTCAGGCCGGCCGCGCGCAACGCTTCGGACGCGGGCCTGCGGCCGTCAACGTCGAGCACTTCGCCCTCGCCCATCAACGCAAGCGCGACCGCGGCCAGCGGGGCGAGATCACCGGAGCAGCCCAGCGATCCGTACTCGTGCACGACGGGCACGATCCCCGCGTTGAGCAACGCGGCGAGCGCCATCGCTGTCTCCGGCCGGACACCGGTGTAGCCGCCGGCCAACGTGCGCAACCGCAGAAACATCAGCGCACGAACAACTTCCGGCTCGACCGCCGAACCCGCGCCGGCCGCGTGGGACCGGATCAGCGAGCGCTGCAACGCGATCCGGCGGTCGGGCGGAATGTGCCGCACCGCCAACGCCCCGAAACCCGTGGACACCCCGTACGTCGGATCGCTCGCACCGGCAAGCGCATCGACGTGCTGTCGCGTGGCAGCGAGGTTTTTCAGGACAGCTTCACCGAGCTCCACTTCGGCGCCCGCGCGGGCGACCGCCACCACTTGGTCCCTGCTCACCGGCCCCGCGTCCAGCCGCACACTCCGCACCATTGGCTCATTGCACTCCGCCGAACGTCCGGCCGCAGGAGGCGTTCGGCCGGTTGTGTCTGGTATTCCAGACATATGGGTGACAGCAGTGACGTGCCGGCGCTCCGTCGTGGCCTGGCGGTGCTGCAGGCGCTTTCCCGGCGCGCGGGGCCGACTTCGGCCGCCACGATCGCGCGGGAACTCGGTCTGCCACGCTCGACGACCTATCACCTGCTGGCGGAGTTGACCGCGACCGGTTTCGTGGTGCACCTGGCCGACGAGCGCCGCTACGGTCTCGGGATCGCCGCGTTCGAGCTGGGCTCGGCCTATCTGCGCCACGATCCGCTCGAACGGCTGGCCGGCCCGGTGCTGCGTGAACTGGTGGCGCGCGCCGGGCACACCGCTCAGCTCGGCGTGCTGCATGGCAACGAGTTGCTCTACCTCATCAAGGAACGTTCACTACGGCCCGAGACCCTGGTGACGGATGTGGGCGTGCGCTTACCGGCGCATCTGCCCGCGTCGGGGCGGGCGATGCTGGCGTACCTGCCGGCCGCGCACGTGCGCGCGTTGTTCCCGAACGCGGCCGCATTCGTCCGCCGCACGAGCCGAGGTCCACGGTCGTTGGCCGAGCTGCGGCGAGTGCTCGCAGCCGAGCGGCGACGCGGGTGGGCCGTGGAGGACGGCTTCGTGACGGAGGGGTTCGCGTCGGTGGCTTATCCGGTTTTCGATCACGGGGCGCGCCCGATGGCCGCCATCAGCGTGACGATGCGCCATCACTGCCCGGGGACGGCAGGGTGTGCGCGGGATTGGCCGGAACTGGCCGAACTGGTTCGGCAGGCGGCGGGTGAGCTGACGGCGCGAATCGGGGGCCGGTCGCGTTAGATTTGGGCCTGTTTGCCCTGCTCGGCGTGCAGACCGAGCATTTCGAGGAGTTCGGCGCATTCGATCGCATTGCTCGAATGCCCCGCGACGGTGATGACCGCCTTGCCCTCCTGGACGTCCCGGAGGACCTTTTCCTCCGCGCGCACTCCGGCTAGCCAACCTCGTTCGAGGGCTTCGTCGGAGCTACTTGCACGGCTTACCCGGGCCATCTGGCACCTTCTTCCGGCTTCGCTGCACGACGGTTTTCCGCCGCGCGCCAGATCAGCATCGCAGCCCAGCAACGACCAGTCTACCCTTACTCCGCTCCGTCACGAGCCCGCAACCAGCCCGTATCCCCCCAGCCACACAACTGGTCCAATCCACCCCCCACCCACAACCGTCCACAATGCACACCCCACGCAACCGCCGCTGTTGCCACCCAACGCATCCACGGTGATGGGGGTCCAGGGGGGGGAGCCCCCTGGCGGGGGTTTGGGGGTCCGACCCCGAAAGGAAACCCGACACACGAAACCGGCGAGCACTCGCCGACCATTCGGGTGCCGGGGGCCCGCCCCCGCTGAAACACTCGACACACGAAACCGGCGAGCGCTCTCCGCGAGCACTCGCCGGCCATTCGAGTGGAGGTGCCGGGAATTGAACCCGGGTCCTCTGGCGCCTCATCAAGACTTCTCCGTGCGCAGTTCGCTATGCCTCTACTCGGCCCCATCGGTCACGCGAACAAGCCGATGTGACGGGCCCAGCCGCTGTGGTTTTCCCATCCGGACCCCGCGGCCGGGTCCGGTAGGTGAGCCTCCTAGCTGATGCCGGCTACCGGGGCGGAGGCGCCCCCGGGCCGACAGACACGCGCTCGCTCAGGCGGCGAGGGCGTAGTCAGCGCGACTATTCGTCTTGGCGCTTATTTTAGTGCGATGACGCTTACGGTGGTCTCTCGCCTGCACCGGCACGCTTCCCTTGACTCAACGTCCAAAGTCGAAACCGTTCACCCCCTTGTTGGTGGTTCCACCAAGGATAACGTGTGCGGCAACCGAGTTCATTCCCACCGGCGGTAGGGCTGTCCCTACCCCGTAAACGCCCGCGTTCCCCCTGGTCGGCGCGGGTGCCGGGGCGTGATGCTGGTCAGGTCAACCGAGGAAGGACCTGATCATGACGTCGGCGGTGCTCGAACGAGACAACACCCGGCCCCGGCCACCGGTCGGGGGTTCCCTGCTGTACCTGTTGCTGAATCTGCCGCTCGGGATCGCGGCGTTCGTGTTCGTCGTCACACTGGCGTCGACCGGCCTGAGCACAGTGATCATCTGGGCCGGGTTGCCGGTGCTGGCCTTGCTCTTCCTGGGCAGCAAGGCGGCCGCGCGTGCCGAGCGGGTCAGGGTGCACCGGCTGCTCGCCACCTATGTGGCGTCGCCGTACCGCCCGCTGCCCGCGAGGGGACAACGCAGGCGGTGGCGGGCGCGACTGCTGGATCCCGCGACGTGGCGGGATCTCGCTTACCTGGTCCTGCTGTTCCCGCTGGGCATCGCGGAGTTCTCGATCATGGTGACCATGTGGTCAGCGGGTTTGAGCCTGACCGCGCTGCCCATCTACTTCCGCTTCCTGCCCGACGGCGCGTACTTCTTCCCTGGCGACGACATCCGCTGGATCGTGGTCGATTCGACACTCAAGGCGTTACCGTGGGCAGCGCTGGGGTTGCTCGTGCTCGCCCTGTCGGTCGTGCTGACCCGCGCTCTCGGCGTTGCCCACGCCAGGTTCGCCAGGTTCATCCTGGGGCCCGGCCCGCGCGCGAAGCGGCTGGCGGAGGCCGACTGTTCGCAGCCGGCTTCGGTTCACTCGGTGGCATGATGACGGACATGGCCGAGGAGCGGGCGCCACTCGTACAACCGCGACCGCGGGCCGTGCGCACCATCGTCTATCTGATCGCCGGGCTCGCGCTGCGGCTGGTCGAGTTCGTGCTGACCGTGACCTTCCTGCTGGTCGGCATCGGCACCGTCGTGATCTGGGTCGGTATCCCGTTGCTGATGTTCACCACCAGCATGGTGCGCGGGTTCGGCGACCTGGAACGCCGCTTCGCCAGGCGGCTGCTGGACACCCCCCTCCCCGACGCCGACCGGCTGGCGAGCGAGGGACCTTTACTACGGCGTTGGCGGTATCGGCTGGTCGATCCCACGACGTGGCGGGACCTCGGCTTCCTGATGCTGTCGTTCCCGCTCGCGGTCGCCGAGGGCGCGATCGGGATCGCGTCGATCATCCTGTTGCCGATGGCGATCTGGGTGGCACCGTGGATCGGATGGATGCACGGTTCGCTCGCGATCGCTTTGCTGGGACCAAACAAGGCCGAACGGCTCGCGGTGAAGGCACAGCACCTGCAGGCTTCGCGTGCCCGCGGCGTGGATGCCGCGGAGGCGGAACGTCGCCGCATCGAACGGGATCTGCACGACGGCGCACAGCAGCGCTTGGTCGCTGTCGCGATGAGTCTCGGCCGCGCGAAGAACAAAATGGGAACCGGCGACCCGGACGGCGTTCGCGCGCTGATCGACGAAGCCCACTCGGACGCGAAACTCGCTGTGTCGGAGCTTCGGGATCTGGCCCGCGGGATCTACCCCGCGGTGCTCGGCGATCGCGGCCTGGACGCCGCTTTGTCCGCGCAGGCGGCAAAATCGCCGATCCCGATCGAGGTGCGGGTGGACGTCGAACCGCGCCCGCCCGCCGCGGTCGAGACCACCGCGTACTTCATCGTCGGGGAGACGCTGACGAACGTCGCCAAGCATTCCGGCGCCACCGAGGCCGGCGTGAAAGTGTGGCGCACCGAGGAAAAGGTGGTCGTCGAGATCACCGACAACGGGCACGGCGGGGCGGAACTGCGGCCCGGCGGTGGCCTCGCCGGGCTCGCGGACCGCGCCGCGACGATCGACGGCGTGATCACCGTGGTCAGCCCGGCCGGCGGCCCGACGGTCATCAGGGCCGACCTCCCGTGCAAGTGGTGACCCGGTCGTGAGTGAATAGCGCTCGACGAACTCACGACCTGGGGAGCGGACATGCGCGTGGTGATCGCGGAAGATGCCGTGCTGCTGCGCGCGGGGATGCAGCGGCTGCTGGCCGACGAAGGCATCGAAACCGTTGCGGCCGTGGACAACGGTGACGATCTGGTGCAAGCCGCGATCACGCATCGGCCGGATCTGGCGATCGTGGATGTGCGGATGCCGCCCACGTTCACCGACGAAGGGCTCCGCGCGGCGCTAGGGGCACGCGAGGCGGTGCCCGGCCTGCCGGTGCTGGTTCTTTCGCAGTATGTCGAGGAAAGCTATGCGGTCGAACTGCTTTCCGGTGGGGCAGGCGGGGTCGGTTACCTGCTCAAGGAACGGGTCGCCGATGTCGCCGACTTCCTCGACGCGGTGCGGCGGGTCGCTCGTGGCGGCACCGCGATCGACCCGGAGGTGATCGGGCAGTTGATGGCACGGGGGCGCAAGAATCCGCTCGACTCGCTGACCGCGCGGGAGTCCGAGGTGTTGGGCCTGATGGCGCAGGGCTTGTCCAACACGGCGATCGGCAACTCGCTGGTGGTTTCACAGGGCGCTGTCGAAAAACACATCGGCAACATCTTCGCGAAACTCGGCCTCGAGGCCAGTTCCGAGGAGCACCGCCGGGTCCGCGCCGTCCTCACCTACCTAGGCCGCGCCTGACCGCGCCGGCTCGCAGGGGCCGGAAGCAAGGTGCGTTTACTACGCCTTGGCTCGGCGAGTGAGCAAGGGACGTTTGCTACGTCCTTCCCACGCCCGGGAGCAAGGGATGTTTGCTAGCCCCACCCGCAGAGCAGTAGCAAACATCCCTTGCTCACCCACCTCACCGGGCCCAGGGCGGGACGATGGTTTTCCCGTTGAGCGTCCCGAGAACGCCTTTCGAGGTGCAGACGGTGAGCCGTGCGGGCGCGTTGCCCGGGTTGGTCAGGCGTAGCGGCGTGTCGGGCTGGACGATCACGGCGTCTCCCGCTTTGAGATTGTGTACGGCGTCTCCGACCTCGAAGCGGGCTTCGCCGGCCTGGAGCACGAAGAGCTCTTCGTGGCTCACGGTATGTCTCTCAGTTGCCGCGCCTGAAGGGACTTCGAGCGTCCACACGGCCAGTTGCGTCGAGCCGCGACTGGGCACCGCTAGGGGCCGGAAGACGAGGCCGGAGTTCTCGAATTTCGGCGCATCGGCGAGCGAAACGAGTGTCATGACAACCTCCAAAGTAGTCAATCAGCTTGACGAGTAATACGGTAAAGACGGTTGACCAAGTAGTCAAGTAGCTTGACCAAAAGAGGAGTCGTCGATGAGCGAACTACCGGGACTGCTCGCGCTGACGTTCCGCGCCGTCATCGACCAGCTTCACGAGCGCCTCGCGGAAGACGGCTTCGCCGACATACGTCCTGCACACGGCTTTGCTTTCCAGTACCTGTCGCACCGGCCGAACGGCGTGACAGCCGTTGAGCTGGCCGAACACCTCGGCGTCACCAAGCAGGCCGGGGTCCAGCTCGTCGACGAGCTCACGAACCGCGGCTACGTAGAGCGACGACCGCATCCGACCGACCGCCGCAGCCGCCTGATCACGCTCACCCAGCGCGGTTGGCAGTGCATCGGGCGCATGGAGTTCCGGTCACAGGAAATCGAGAACCATTTGGCAAAACTGATCGGCTCCGACCAGCTGGAACACCTCCACAACGGACTGCTCGCGGTCGTCCGGGACGCGGCCACCCGCAGGCCTGTGACACTTCGTCCCGTGTGGTGAACTCTCACCCGATCTGAGGGCGGCAAACGGCCGAAAGCTCACCTACCATGGGCGGACGTCGGTACCGCGAGCTTTTCCCGGAGGGACATATGACCGAGGTAAGCGTCCGCTTCTTCGGCGGCCCCCTGGACGGACGAGTACAGGCTCTCGGCGACGCAGAACCGGTCAGCGGCAGCGTCATGCGGCACGTCCACCTGCACGACGGCCCCAAGATCGAGACCCGCTACCGGCTCGGCTACACCTCTGAAAACGGCTGGGAATACCGCCTTTGTGGGCTGGCGACCCCCGAGGTCGACGAGGTCTGAGTAGGGCACGCCCCACCAACCCGCTCCCCTGAACCCGAAGGCCGGTGCGGCGGCTGGCAGGGCTGTCCGGAAGCCCGTGCCCGGCCAGGCTTGGAGCCATGCCAACAAGCCTGGCCGAGCGGCCGCCCCGAGACCGATTCCTCGACGTCGTCCGCGCCGGGGCCATCCTCGCGGTCATCGGCCAGCACTGGCTGATGCCGGTCCTCAACTACGACAACGGTTTTCTCACCACCGGGAACGCGCTCGCCACCCCCGGCTGGGCGATCTTCACTTGGTTGTCCAACGTGATGCCGCTCGTCTTCTTCGCCGGCGGTGCGGCCAACCTGATCTCGTTGCGCCGGGCTCCGTCACCCCGCGCATGGCTGGCCGCACGGATCGGCAGGCTGATGCTCCCGGTCCTTCCACTCGCCGCTGTCTGGCTGGGCGTTCCCGTTCTGTTGCTCGACTTCGGCGTCCCGGAGCAACCGCTACACGTGGCGGGGGCGATCGCCGGACAGCTGCTGTGGTTCCTCGGGGTGTATTTGCTAGCGGTCCTCGCCACGCCGCTCATGGTCGCCGCGCATCGGCGATTCGGGCTGGTAGTGCCCCTGACGCTCGCGGGGCTCGCGGTGCCGGTCGACGTCGCGCGCTTCGACGGTGTTCCCCTGATCGGTTACGCCAACGCGATCTTCGTCTGGCTGGCCGTGCACCAGCTCGGTTTCCACTACATCGAAGGCAAACTCGCCGGGTTCGGCCGCGCGGCAGCAATGAAGCTTTGCTTCGGTGGGTTCGCGGTGACTGCGTTGATGGTCGCGTTCGGTCCTTACCCGACGAGCATGATCGGTATGCCGGGCGCCGCAGTGTCGAACATGAGCCCGCCGACCGCCGTCCTGCTTTCGCTCGCCGCCGGACAGATCGGTCTCGTGCTCGCCCTGCGCCCCCAATTGACTGCGCTTGCAGACCGGCCGGCGGCCGGCACCGCGTTACGCTGGGTCGGGGCCCGGTTCATGAGCGTGTACCTGTGGCACATGCCCGCGCTGGTCGTCGTCAGCGGCATCTGCGTGATCGGATTCCGTTACGCCACACCGGAACCGGGCACGCTGCGCTGGCTGGCCGTCGCGCCGCTGCGGCTCGCCGCGACGGGTCTCGTCCTCTTCGGTCTGCTACGGGTCTTCGACCGGTTCGAAACGCACGGCACCTCGAGCAGCTCCGCATCCACCACGCGCCTCGTCACCGCCGCGCTGGTGGGTTCCACGGGACTGCTCGGTCTGGCCGCCCGCGGTTTCACCACTCCGCCGGACGGCACACTGCTCGACGGGCCCGCCCCCTGGGCCACCCTCGTGCTGGCCAGCGTTCTCCTTGCCACGAAACGGGTTCAGCCCTCAGAGGTTGAGCAGCTTCGCCGGGGTGTCGTGCAGGACAAGCCGTAGGAAAGCTTCATCGAGTCGATCGTCGGCCGCCCAGCCGGCGATCGCTCGCAGCTGCGCGGAGTAGGGGTACGGGATGTTCGGAAAATCGGTGCCGAGCGCGATCCGGTCGGCGATATCGGCGATCCGGCTCACCCAGTCCGGCGGCGAAGGCATCAGCTTCTCGGTGAACGGCACGCCGACCATCGTCGTGTCGAGATACACCCTCGGGTATCGGTGCACGAGTTCGAGCGCGTCCTCGTAGTCCGGCATCCCCGCGTGCGCGAGCACCGCAGTCAGGCGCGGATGCCGCTTGAGCACCTCACCGAAAACGTCGAGCCCGGTGTACGGCCCCCGCTCCGGCCCGTGTCCCGCGTGCACGACGACCGGCACCCCGGCCTCCGCGATCGCACCCCACGCCGGGGTCAGCAGCTCATCGCGCGGGTCGTAAGCGCCGACCTGCACATGCGCCTTGAAACAACGGGCGCCGGCCCGCAACGCGGACTCCACATAGGACCCGGCGGACGGTTCCGGGAAGAACGTCGCCGTCCGCACCGCCGCCGGCACCCGCTCCGCGAAGTCCGCCAGCCACCCGTTGAGCCATTCCGCCATCCCCGGCTTGTGCGGGTACGCCAGCGGCGCGAACCGGAGCACCCCGAACGACCCCAGCGTCGCGAGCCGCTCAGCCTCGGACGTGCGGTACCAGACCGGCCAGGCAGCGCCCAGCCGCTCCTCGACCGCGTCGAAATAGGCCCAGACCTTGGTCATCATCCGGTCCGGCAGGAAGTGCAGGTGCAGGTCGACCAGGCCGTCGAGGCCCAGCCCACGCACCCACGACGCGATGTCCTCGTCGCCCTCCGGCCCCGCCACTAGCGGCCCTTCAGAGCGCGGCCCATCGCCCGGGTCATCTCCCGCTGGGCGTCCCGTTTCGCCAGGTCCTGCCGCTTGTCGTAGGCCTTCTTCCCCTTGGCCAGCGCGAGTTCGACCTTGACCTTGCCGTCCTTGAAATACATGGACAGCGGCACCAGGGAAAGCCCGCTCTCCTTCGTCTTCCCGATCAGCTTCTCGATCTCACCGCGGTGCAGCAGCAGCTTCCGGTGCCGCCGCGCCTCGTGATTGGTCCACGTGCCGTGCTCGTACTCCGGGATGTGCAGGTTCCGCAGCCAGACCTCGCCGTCGTCCACGGTGGCGAACGCGTCCGCCAGCGAGGCACGCCCGGCGCGCAGGCTCTTCACCTCGGTGCCCATCAGCGCGATACCGGCCTCGTAGGTGTCCATGATCGAGTAGTCGTGCCGCGCGCGGCGGTTCGACACGATCACCTTGTGGCCACGTTCCTTGGGCATAGTTCCAGGTTAGTACGGGTCAATGCCGGACATACAAGCGCAATGTCACGTAGCCGGTCGTCGCGGAAATGACGATCGACGCGAGCAGCAGCCACGGTGAGACCACGATGATGTCGAGCACTTCCAGTTTCGGGATCACCCCGGAGGCGACGCCGAGGATCTTGTCCAGGAACGTGAACTTGAGCGCGATGAGTCCGAGTATCGCCAGTATCGAGCCGACGACGCCGGTCATCACCGCCTCCAGCAGGAACGGCAGCTGGGTATACCAGCGCGTGGCGCCCACGAGTCGCATGATGCCCACCTCCGTCCGCCGGGTGAACGCCGAGATCTGCACCGTGTTGGAGATCAGCAGCAGGGCGGCCAGGGCCTGCACGAGCGCGATGACGAAGGTGCCGTCCCGGACCGCACCGAGCAGGCTGAAGAAGCGGTTGAGGAACTGCTGCTGGTCCTCGACGCGGTCCACCCCGGGGTGGGTGCCGTACTGCTGCTGGATGATCTCGCTGCGGCTCGGGTCGTGCAGCTTGATCTGCAGGGACGCCGGCAGCGCCTCGGGGCGCGCGGACTGCACCAGGATCGGGTTGTCCTGGAAGATCTTCTTGAACCGGGCGTACGCCTGGTCGCGGTTCTCGAACACCACCGACTCGACGGCCGGGTTGTTCTGGATGTCCTGGCGCAGGCTGCGGCACGGGTCCTGCGAGCAGTCCTTGTCGTTGGCGCTGACGTCCTGGGTCATGTAGATCGAGACCTCGACGTCGGCCATGTAGTCGACCTGCATCTTGTCGATCGTCCGCACGATCAGCAGGCCACCGCCGAGCATGCCGAGGGACACCGCGGTGGTGATGATCATGGCGATGGTCATCGTGACGTTCCGGCGTAAGCCGGTGAAGACCTCGCTGAAGACGAAACTTGCGCGCATCGGGGAAGGGTCCTTGGGTCGGGGGCGGAGCGGGGCGGGCGGGGAACCGGAGCCGGGAAACTACCGGCCCACGCCGTAAACGCCCCGGGCGTCGTCTCGGATCACCTTGCCGAACTGCAGCTCGACGACCCGGCGCCGCATGGAGTCCACGATGGAGTGGTCGTGGGTCGCCATCAGCACCGTGGTGCCGGTGCGGTTGATCCGCTCCAGCAGCAGCATGATGTCCTGGCTGGTGTCCGGGTCCAGGTTCCCGGTCGGCTCGTCGGCGAGCAGCACGAGCGGCCGGTTGACGAACGCGCGGGCGATGGCCACACGCTGCTGTTCACCACCGGAGAGCTCGTTGGGCATACGGTCCGCCTTGCCCTCCAAGCCCACCAGCTCCAGCACCTCGGGCACCACCTTTTTGATGATGTGCTTCGGCTTGCCGATGACCTCGAGCGCGAAGGCGACGTTCTCGGAGACCGTCTTGTTGTTGAGCAGCCGGAAGTCCTGGAAGACGCACCCGATGGTCTGCCGCAGTCGGGGGATCCTGCGACGGGCCATCTTGGCGACGTCGAAATTGGACACGAGCACCCGGCCCTTGGTGGGCGTCTCCTCCCTCAGCAGTAGCCGGAGGAACGTCGACTTCCCCGATCCCGAGGGACCGATGAGGAAGACGAACTCGCCCTTGTCCACCTCAACGGACACGCCCTCAAGCGCAGGGCGCGTCGACGTCTTGTAGACCTTTGAGACATTGTCGAGCCGGATCACGGTGGGCCATCCTACTCATGGCAACCGTTAAGCCAGGGTTGGCATCGCCGGGTTCCGGGGAAGCAAGGTGCGTTTGCTACGGCTCCGAGGCCCACGCAGTAGCAAACATTCCTTGCTTCATCACCGGGGGTTACGCGACGGCTTGTTTGCGCCACCGGATCCCGGCTTCGAGGAAGCCGTCGATGTCGCCGTCGAGCACAGCAGTGGGGTTGCCCACTTCGTGCTCGGTCCGCAGGTCCTTGACCATCTGGTACGGGTGCAGCACGTACGAGCGCATCTGGTTGCCCCAGCTGGAGCCACCGTCCTTCAGCGCGTCGAGCTCGGCCCGCTCCTCTTCCTTCTTCCGCTGCAACAGTTTCGCCTGCAGCACCTTCATCGCGGCGGCCTTGTTCTGCAGCTGCGACTTCTCGTTCTGGCAGGAAACGACGATGCCGGAAGGCAGGTGGGTGATGCGCACCGCGGAGTCGGTGGTGTTGACGCTCTGTCCACCTGGGCCGGACGAGCGGTACACGTCCACGCGAATGTCCTTTTCGGGGATATCGACGTGGTCGACTTCTTCCACTTCCGGAAGAACTTCGACGTGCGCGAAGGAGGTCTGGCGGCGGCTCTGGTTGTCGAATGGCGAAATCCGGACGAGCCGGTGGGTGCCTTGTTCGACGGAAAGCGTGCCGTAGACGTACGGGGCGCTCACCTTGAAGGTGGCAGACTTGATCCCGGCCTCTTCTGCGTAGGAGATGTCGTAGACGTCCGTCGGGTAGCCGTGTCGCTCGGCCCAGCGGAGATACATGCGCATGAGCATCTCGGCCCAGTCGGCCGCGTCGACCCCGCCCGCCTCGGAGCGGATGGTGACCACCGCGTTGCGGTCGTCGTACTCGCCGGACAGCAGCGTGCGCACTTCGAGGGCGTCGATGTCCTTCGACAGCTGGGTGAACTCGTTCTCGGCTTCGGCACGGCTGCCGGCATCGCCCTCGGCCTCGGCGAGCTCATAGAGCACGCCGAGGTCGTCGAGGCGCTGCCGGAGCTCCGTGACCCGGCGGAGCTCACTCTGCCTGTGGGAGAGCTGGCTCGTGACCTGCTGGGCCGCCTCCGGATCGTCCCAGAGGTTGGGCTGGGACGCCTGCTTCTCCAGGTCCGCCACCTGGGCGCGCAGGGCGTCGAGGTCCATGACGGTCTCGACCTGCGTCAGCTTGCCGGCGAGATCCTTCAGGTCACTTTCGAACTCAGCACTCACAACCCTCAAGGCTACGGCAAGGGTCGCGACCGGTTACGGCGAACCGGCCGTTCGCGTTCGCCGCCGGTCAGCCCTGCGGGATCGCGTCGACCAGCTTCAGCGCCGCGCGGGCGTGAGCCTGGCCGAATTCGGCGACCGCCTTGACGTACGGGTCGTCCGCTGCCTTGACCGCGGCCTTGGCCTCGTCCAGTTCCTGGCCGTAGGCGGCGCGGGCCGACTCGATCAGCGAAGAACGCTGCTTCGCCGTCAGCGAGCCCGCGTGCACGAGCCGGAGGATGAGGGGGCTGCGGAGGTGGTCGGGTCCGGCGTCCGAGCCGAGCCACGCTTTGAAGGCCTTCTTGCCCGCCGCGGTGATCGCGTACTGCTGGCTGGAGCGCGGCCCCTGCTTGCCGAGGCGCACGAGCCCTTCCTTGGCCAGAGCGGGAAGCTCGCGGTAGACCTGGCTGCGGGTGACGCTGAAGAAGGCACCGAAACGTTCCTCGGCGCTCGCGACCAACTGACCGCCGGTCGCCGGGCCGTCCTGGAGCAGACCAAGCAATGCTGCTGCTGTCGCATTCAGTTCAGACACCCCACCACCGTCCCACTTTTCGACCGTTCTGTCCACAGTGGCCTGCCGCTCCGTCCACAATGGTCATTCGAATGCGCCATCCGGCCCAACCCGCGGTAAGCCACCCGCACGAAAAAAGACCCGGCCGTTACCGGCCGGGTCTTTTCGCTTGGTAGCGGGGACAGGATTTGAACCTGCGACCTCTGGGTTATGAGCCCAGCGAGCTACCGAACTGCTCCACCCCGCGTTGCGTCTACGACTATACACCCGCCCCGGAGCCGCCACATCCGCCCCCGGCGAAGACACCGTCCACAACGGACACTGACCGACACGGCCTGCTGACAGAGCGCCAACGCAGCTCTTTGTGACAGCGCCACTCGATAGTCACATTCCGATTCACACCGCTCCGCGTGGGCCGGCTCACCATCGCGCCGCCACCCACCCGGCACCGAGCGGGAGGTGCAGGGGGGCGAAGCCCTCCCTGCCGGGGGCATGGGGGTCCGACCCCCAAGAAAATGCGAAAGAGGCCCTTACCCACGCACTCCGTGGGTAAGGGCCTCCCAGCCTCTGTAGCGGGGACAGGATTTGAACCTGCGACCTCTGGGTTATGAGCCCAGCGAGCTACCGAACTGCTCCACCCCGCGTTGCGATTACTACTTTACGCCCTGGTTTCGGCGGGGTGTAAGCGGGGTGTCTTTACTCCAGCGATCAGCCTCCTGGGGGCGGGGCGGAGGTCGTGGTGGTCGCCGCAGGGGCGCTCTGAGCAGCCTCGAACTCGCGGCTGGCGGTGTCGAGCGCGGCCAGCGCCTGCCCCTGGGCGGTGAAGTCACCGCTCTGCTGGGCCGCCCGGAGCTGGCTGAGCGCCGCCTGGATGTCGGCGACCGCCTTGTCCATGGCGCTGTTCGAGCCGGCGGGCGGGACGGTCGTCGGTGGCGTCGTGGTGGTCGAGGCCGGTGGTGACGTACTGGTCGTGGGCGTGCTCGGTTGTGTCGGCGACGTCGCCTGCTGGTTCGCGCCGTCCCCGAAAACCTGTTTCAGTGCGTCGCCGAGGGTGGACGCGAAGCCCACCTTCGAGCCGTAGGACACCAGGACTCTGGCCAGCTGTGGATAACTGTTCTGGTTGCGCTGCTGGATGTAAACAGGTTCCACGTAGAGGAACCCGCCCTCCAACGGCAGGGTGATGAGGTTGCCGAAGATGACCGTGACGCTCTGGTTGCTGAACAGCGTCCGTTCCTGGGCGAATCTCGAATCGCTCTGGAACTTGTTCTGCACTTGTACCGGACCGTCGACCTGACTGTTGCCTGCCGCGGTCGTGGGTAGTCGGAGCACTCTGATCGTGCCGTAGTCGGACGGGTCGGAGGACACGGACATCCAGGCCGCCAGGTACTGCCGTTGCAGTGCGGTGAGCGAGCTGGTCAACTGGAACGTCGTGCCGGTCTGGCCCGGCGTCTCGGCGAGCACGTAGTAGCCGGGCTGGTTCGCCAGGCCGGACGCGTCGAGGTTGGTGCCGCCCTCCTGGGTCGGGTCCTGCGGCACGTTCCAGAAGGTGTTCGTGGTGTAGAACTCCTGCGGATCGCTCACGTGGTAACGGGCGAGCAGTTCACGCTGCACCTTGAACAGGTCCTCGGGGTAGCGGAAATGCGCCCGCAGGTCCGGGGAGATGGCCGAGCTCGGCTTGACGATGCCAGGGAAAACGCTTTCCCAGGCCTTGAGGACCGGGTCCTTGTCGTCCACCGAGTACAGGGTGACCGTGCCGTCGAAGGCGTCCACGGTGGCCTTCACCGAGTTCCGGATGTAGTTGATGTTGTTGTTAGCCTGCCGCGCGACACCGCTCAGCGAGTCCTCGGTGGCCTCGCCCAGCTGGGTCGACTGCGAGTACGGGTAGTTGTTCAGCGTGGTGTAGCCGTCGACGATCCACTGGATCTTGCCGTCCACAACGGCCGGGTACGGGTCGCCGTCGACGGTCAGCCACGGGGCGACCTTCTGCACCCGTTCCCGCGGGTCGCGGTTGTACATGATCTTCGAACCGTCGCTGATCGCGTCGGAGAAGAGGATGTTGCGCTCCCCGTACTTGGCCGCGAACGCCAGCCGGTTGAACCAGTTGTCGATCGGGACGCCGCCGGCGCCGTCGTAGCGGTAGTCCCCGTCTGTGGCGCTGTCGTATTCGCCAGGCGCCTTACCGGCCTGGCCACCGACGATCGCGTAGTCGTTGGTCAGCTCGCCGTAGTAGATCCGCGGTTGCTGGACTTCGATCCCGGGTTGGGAGGGGTTCGCCGGGTTGAGCCCGGCGCCGGTGGGGTTCTGGGTGTCACTGGTCGCCGCGATCGGGTAGCCGCCGTCGCTGTTGGCGCTGGAGACCGCGCGGTCGATCGTGTTGGCCTGCGCCGCCACGAACCCGTTGCCGTGGGTGTAGACCATGTGCTTGTTGATCCAGTTGGTCTGGTTCCCGGTGAGGTTCGCGGTGTTGATCTCACGCGCGGCGACGATGTAGTCCTGCGTCTTGCCGTCGACCGTGTAGCGGTCGATGTCCAGTTTGGCCGGGAAGCCGTAGAAGTTCTCGCGCCCGACGCGCTGGGTGAAGGTGGGCGCCAGCACGTTCGGGTCCAGCAGCCGGATGTTGGGCACCGTGGTGCTGTCCGCGCTGATCTGCGCGGCGCTCGCCTGCCCGGTGCCCGAATAATCCTCGTACTGCACGTTGTTGAGCCCGAACGCGTCCTTTGTGGCCGCCATGTTCCGGCTGATGGAAAGCGCTTCCTTCTGGTTGGCGTTCGGCTTGACCGAGAACTGTTCGAGAATCGCCGGCCAGGCCGCGCCGACGAGCACGCCGGACAGGATCAGGAGCACGAGGGCGATCGCGGGCAGCTGGATGTTCCGCAGGAAAGCACCCACGAAGAACGCGACGGCGCAAATGGCGGAAATGCACAGCAGGATCAGTTTCGCCGGCAGAACGGCGTTGAGGTCGGTGTAGGTGGCGCCGTCGAACAACGAGTTCCGCGTGGAGAAAAGCAGGTTGTACCGGTCGAAGAAATAGTCGACCGCCTTCAGCAGCACGAAAATGCCCGCGGTGACGGCGAGCTGGACCCGCGCGGGCCCGGCGAGCTGTCCGCCCCGGCCGGCCAGCCGGATACCGCCGAACAAGTAGTGCGCGATGAGCGCCGCGATGAACGAAACCGTGGTCGCGACGAACAGCCAGCCGAGCAGCCATTGGTAGAACGGCAGCGTGAAGGCGTAGAACCCGATGTCGTTGCCGAATTCCGGGTCGGTCTGGCCGAAGCTGGTGCCGTGCAGGAACAACTGCACCCGCTGCCAGTCACCCTGACCGGTCGCCGCCGCGATCAGGCCGGTGATGAGCGGGATACCGATGCCGAACAGGCGGATCCGGCCGACCACTGCCGAGCGGTAGCGGGACAGGGGGTCGTCGGCGCCCGACACGGGGACGAACACCGGGCGCGTGCGGTAGGCGATCCACAGCGACAACGCGAGGGTGCCGCCGATGAAGATGCCGATCGCGAAGAACAGCACTATTCGCGTGAGCACGACCGTGCTGAACACTTCGCGCGCGCCCACCTCGCCGAACCACAGCCAGTTGACGTAGGTGTCCAGCAGTCTCGCCCCAAGGAGCAGCGCCAGAATGATGACAGCGGCGATGATGAGCAGTATCCGGCTGCGGCGGGACAGCTTCGGCAGGCTCACAGGGGGCCGGTTGGCCACTGCACACGCTCCTGTTGTCGCGAACTCGGTCCGAGGGTGCTGCGAACGCACGCTACCCCTGGTCACCTAACTGTACGGAGGGCGCTCCTGGTTCCCCACCCGCCCCAAATCGGACACCGATCGCCCGGTTGAGGCCGGTACCTGACACGATGACCGGATGGGATCCCATGAGAACCCGGCGCCCGGCGTCGCCGCGATCGCCCGGGAAGTCGAGGAGTTCGTGGCGTCCGGCGGATGGGACCAGCCGCCGCAGTTGTTCGCGCTGGTTTCGACCGAGGCGCTGCTGCGGGAACAGCCGGAACTGGCGGGGCAACTGGACGGGGCGAGCGCGTTGACCCCGGTCGCCCAGGAACCGCTCGAGGAAGCGGATCTCGCCGAAACCCTGGGGCGGATCGCGTGGCCGCAGACTGTCGCCGGGTGCGCGATCGCGCAGGAGATCATCGTTCTCCCGCCGAGTGCCGAAGCAGAACTGTCCGGCGACGACATCGCCCGGCTGCGAAAGGCCGCCGCCGACCACCCGGATCGGACCGAGGCGCGTTTGGTAGCGGCGGTGCTCAGGGACGGCCCCGCCGCGTGCGTGATGCGGCTGCGCGGTTACTCAACGGATGACGGGGAACCGGTCGACGAGATCGTCGAACACCCGGACCTGGCCCCGAACCTCGTCGAGGCGCTCCGCGCCACCCTCATCCCCTGACCACAACCCCACCAGACGAGCAAGGGATGTTTGCTACGCCCTATGCGTAGCAAACATCCCTTGCTTCGGTTCCGGCTCCGGGTCAGCAGGAGGGCGCGGGCTTCCCGGCCTTGATGTCGTCGAGCGCAGTGAGCGCGGAGTCGAGGTTGTCGACCTTGACCAGTTTCAGCCCGGACGGCGCGGCAGCGGCCGCCTCGGCGCAGTTCGCCGAAGGCGTAAGGAACACGGTCGCCCCGGCCTCGCGTGCACCGACGACCTTGAACGAGATCCCGCCGATCGGTCCGACGTTGCCCTTCTCGTCGATTTCGCCGGTGCCCGCCACATGCTCGCCGTTGACCATCTCCCCCGGCGTGAGCCGATCGACGATCGCCAGCGCGAACATCAGCCCCGCCGAAGGCCCGCCGACATCCTGCAGGGACACCTTCACATCGAAAGGCACATCCGCCCGATCGATCGGCTGCAACCCCATGAAGCCCTGTGTCTGCGAAGTGTCCGGGTTCGCCGCGAGCGTCATCGTCGCCGTCTTCGCCGGGTCGGTCCCGTGCTGGAACGTGATGGGCACCGTCTGACCGGCATGTGTGCCGGTCAGCGCGGCACGCACATCGTCTTCCTGGCTGATCTGCTTGCCATTGACGCTCAGCAGGCGATCCCCCGCGGCGAGCACGTGGTCGGCGGGGCTGCCGGCGACGACCTCCTGCGCGAGCACCTTGATCGGGTACCCGAGGTGCCGCAGCGCCGCGACCTCGGCGTTGCTCTGGGAGTCCTGGAACTCCTTCACGTTCTCCTGCTGAACCTGCTCGTCGCTCTCCCCGGGCTTGAAGTACTCCTCGCGGGGCGCCAGTGCGTACCGGCCGCTCACCCACAGCCCGAGCGCGCCGAACAAGGTGATCTGGTCGTTGAGCGACACCGTGGTCATCCGCAGTTCCCCGGACGTGGGGTACGTCTGCTGACCGTCGATCTGGATCACCGGGGCACCGTTGACGTTGCCCAGCGTGTCGTAGGTGGGGCCAGGGCCGATTGCTACGTACGGCACCTGGACGAAGGCGCCGGTGAGTCCGAACGCGACCACCAGCACACCGCTGAGCAGCACCGTCCACCCGCGTCTGGTCAGCCCCCGGCCGCCGTTCGGGGGAGGGTTGCGGCGAGCGTGCTTCGCGCGCGCGTCATCTTCACTACGGGTGTCCGGCGCGCTCGCCGGGCCGGCACCCCGAGCCGTGGTTTCCTCGCGGGACTCGCTCACCCGAGACAGCGTACGGTTACCGGCGTAAGGACCGGATCACCAGGCCTCACCGGTGCGCCGAAACCCGTCCCGGCTGACGCAGTGCGGGCAGGCCTGGCCGCGTACGGTGGTGTTATGAGCAATCTCCCGTTCGGCTTCGGACCTACCGATCCCGATAAGCGTGGTGACAACGACCCCGAGGGCGGCGGCGAACAGTCCGGCGCGGAGGCGTTCAACCAGCTCGGCCAGATGCTCAGCCAACTGGGCCAGATGCTCAGCCAAGCGGGCAGCTCGACCGGACCGGTCAACTACGACCTCGCGAAGCAGATCGCCCTGCAGAAGCTCAGCGGCAGCAGCGACGGCAAGATCGGCTTCGCCGCCAACAGCGATTCCGACAGCGCCGTGCGCGATGCCGCTCACCTGGCGGAACTGTGGCTCGACGCGGCCACGATCCTGCCTGCGGGGGCGAACACGACGGTCGCCTGGTCGGCAAGGGACTGGGTGCAGAAGACGTTGCCGACATGGCAGCGGCTGTGCGATCCGGTGGCCCAGCAGATCTCGGGCGCGTGGGTGCAGGCCCTGCCCGAGGAGGCAAAGCAGGCGGCCGGGCCGTTGCTGTCGATGGTCGGCCAGATGGGCGGAATGGCCTTCGGCTCGCAACTCGGCAATGCGCTCGCTCAGCTCGCGGCCGAGGTGCTGACCTCCACCGAAGTGGGGCTTCCGCTGGGTCCGGACGCCACTTCCGCTCTGCTTCCCGCGAACATCGAGAAGTTCACCGAAGGCCTGGAGCTGCCCAACAGCGAGGTGCTGGTCTTCCTCGCCGCGCGCGAGGCCGCGCATCAGCGGCTGTTCGCGCACGTGCCGTGGCTGAGGCAGCGGCTGCTCGCGACCGTCGAGGAGTTCGCGCACGGGATCAAGGTCGACACCTCGGCGCTGGAACAGCTGGCAGGCCAGGTCGACCCGAGCAACCCGGCGAGTATCGAAGAGGCCATGTCCTCCGGGCTGCTGGAACCGAAGACGACTCCCGAGCAGGAGGCCGCGCTCGGCCGGCTGGAAACGCTGCTGGCGCTGGTCGAAGGCTGGGTCGACGTCGTAGTCGCCGAAGCGGTCGGCGACAGGCTGCCGGGCGCCGGCGCGCTGCGGGAAACGCTGCGGCGCCGTCGCGCGACCGGTGGTCCGGCGGAGCAGACGTTCGCCACGCTGGTCGGCCTGGAGCTGCGGCCGAGGCGGATGCGTGCGGCGTCGGCGCTGTGGAAGCTCGTCGGCGACAAGCACGGGCTCGAGAAGCGCGACGGTCTCTGGTCGCATCCCGACCTGATGCCCGACACCGAGGACCTGGACGACCCGCTGGAGTTCAGCGAGCGGCTCGGCGAGCAGGCGAGCATCGACGCGCTCGACCCGATCGCCGAGCTCGAACGCACCCAGCAGAAGGAAGAGGACAAGAAGCCCAAGGAAGACCCGGGCACCCCCGAGGACTGACCAGGCCCCTGGACTCGAAGCAAGGGATGTTCGCTACCGCTACCCCGCAGCGAACATCCCTTGCTTCGTTTCCGGCTTCGCTCAGTCTTCGGCGTCCAGCTCGCTGATCCCCCAGCCGGCCGCGGCCGACAGCCCCTCCAGATATCCGATCGCACGCTCGGTCTTGGGATACCGCTGCACCAGCTCCCAGAACTCCGCGTTGTGCCCGGCGACCCGGAGATGTGCGAGCTCGTGCACCAGCACGTAATCGAGCACCCACGCCGGTACCTGCCGGAGCCGCTCGCTGACGCGAATGGTCCTGTCCACCGGGGTGCAGGACGCCCAGCGCGTGCGCATCGGCGGTACCCAGCGGACGCTCACGGGCAGCGCTGCCCTGTCGAGATATCGGGCGGACAGCTGCGCGCAACGCGCGAGCAGCGCCGCGTCGGTCTGCCGTGATGGAGACGCGCGCTTCGACTCCGTGCGCTGGAGTTTGCGCTCCATCTCCGCGACCCAGTGTTTCTCCTCCGCTCGACTCATCCCCGCTGGAATGAGTACGACCAACGTGTCGCCGTCGCGGTACGCGGAGACCGTGCTCCTGCGTCTCGCGCTACGCCGTACTTCGACCTTCTGCTGCGGGGCATCCGCCTGCTCGGTTCTGTCCCGGCCCCTCAAGGAGGGCACCCGTGCATTCGCCACCCGTCCACGGTAAGGCCAGGCACCGACAACTCGGGAGGGTCAACTCCGAGAGCACCCCAGTTATCCACATCGAATACTTCCTGTGGATAACTCGGCCTCTTGGTTAGCGGGCTCTTAGCGACCCTCTGTCACGCTATGCAACATGAACGAGCAAATCAGTAACGTCCGCGACCCTCACCTGCCCAGACGTCCCCGGCTCCGGCCCGGTCTGGAGACCTTCGACCGCCGCCCTGGCGAGGTCCAGATCGGCCTGGACCCCCGGCACGCCATGGTCGCCACCGGCCTGACCCCGGATCTGGTGAAAGTCATGCACAGGCTGGACGGCTCTTTCCGCACCGATGAACTGTTCGAGATCGCCGACAGCGAAAACGTCGAGAAGCTGCGCGAAATCCTCGCCAGCCTCACCCGCATCGGCCTGATCGAGGAAGCCTGGGCCCCGGCGGGGCACGGCCGGGTGGCCGGCGAGGTGGGCCTGTGGTCGTTGCGCGCCCGCTACCCGATCCGCGACGCCTTCACCAGGCGCGCCCACAGTGCCGTCGTCCTCTACGGAACGGGACGGCTGACGATCGCCATCGCCACCCAGCTCGCTGCCGCCGGTCTCGGCCATGTGCAGGTCGAAGCGGACGGTTATGTCACGGAACAAGACACCGGCAGCGGCTACCTCGACACCGATATCGGCAGGCAGCGGCGGCTGGCCGCGATCTCGGCGATCCAGCGGGTCAACCCGTCGATCAAGAACCGTCGCCTCGGCCGGGATCGCCAACCGGAGCTGGTCGTGCTGGCCGATTCGATCGTGCCCGCCCCGGAAATCGTCCGGATGCTCGTCCAGGAAGGTGTGCCGCATCTGCCCGTCCGTGTGCGCGAGGGGCTCGGCATCGTCGGCCCGCTGGTCTTTCCGGGCCGAAGCACCTGCATGCGCTGCGCCGACCTGCACCGGAAATCGATGGACTCGCGCTGGCCGACGGTCGCGGGCCAGCTCGCCGGGCGCAGCCAGCAGGCCGACCTGTGCAGCGTGCAGGCCACGGCCGCGTTGGCGGTCGGCCAGATCCTGCGCACGCTGAGCCCCGGTGAGAAGCCGCCGCCGGTCTGGAACACGACGATCGAGGTCGACACCTTCGAGGGCACGATCGAGCATCGTCCGTGGCCGCCGAATCCGGCCTGCGGATGCGGCGCGCAACCGCGGCCGTATTAGGCGCC
Source organism: Amycolatopsis sp. (assembly GCF_035546795.1). GTDB lineage: Bacteria > Actinomycetota > Actinomycetes > Mycobacteriales > Pseudonocardiaceae > Amycolatopsis_E. The sequence continues at coordinate 15,511 of NZ_DASZWC010000069.1, read as the reverse complement.
TACTTCGCCCGGTGGCTGCGCGAAGGATCATCAGCAAGGCACAATCCATTGGGTGACAGACTTCCGCGATCGTGACGACGGGGACAGCCCGGGAATTCCACGCCGGACCGCCGCCAGGACGGCCAAGCTGGCGAGCCTGCCACTGGGAATCGCCGGCCGGGCCGTCGGCGGCTGGGGCCGGCGGCTGACCGGGCAGAGCGCAAAGGAGGTCAACGCCGCACTGTCGGCGAAGGCCGCGGAGCAGCTTTTCGAGGTGCTGGGCACGCTCAAGGGCGGCGCCATGAAGTTCGGCCAGACCCTGAGCGTGTTCGAAGCCGCGGTGCCGGACGAGATGGCCGCGCCGTATCGCGATGCGCTGACGAGGCTGCAGGCCGCGGCTCCGCCGATGGCAGCACGCCAGATGCACCGGGTGCTCGCCGAGCAGTTCGGCCGGTCGTGGCGTGACCGGTTCCGCGAGTTCGAGGACGAACCGACCGCCGCCGCCAGCATCGGGCAGGTGCACCGGGCGGTGTGGCACGACGGCCGGGAGGTCGCGGTCAAGGTGCAGTACCCGGGCGCGGACGAAGCATTGCGCAGCGACCTGCGCCAGCTCCAGCGGTTCAGCAGGTTGTTCCAGGCGCTCGTGCCCGGTACCGAGGTCAAGCCGCTGCTCGCCGAGCTGGCGGCTCGGATGGACGAGGAGCTCGACTACCGCGGCGAGGCCGACAACCAGCGGGCCTTCGCCAAGGCCTTCGAGGGCGATGCGCGAGTAAACATTCCCCGCGTCGTCGCCAGCGCGCCCAAGGCGCTCGTCACCGAGTGGATGGCCGGTATCCCGCTCGCGAAGATCATCGCGGGCGGGGACACGGCAACCCGCAACGATGTCGGCGCGCGGCTGGCCGAGTTCCACTATTCGTCGCCGGCCAGGGTGGGTTTGCTCCATTCCGACCCGCATCCGGGCAACTTCCTGCTGCTCGACGACGGCAGGCTCGGCGTGATCGACTTCGGTGCGGTCGCCCAGTTGCCGAACGGCATTCCGCCGAACCTCGGGCAGATGACGCGGCTGGCGCTGGACGGGCGGTCCGCGGAACTGATGGCTCTGCTGCGTGAATCGGGGTTCGTCCGTCCGGACAGCGACCTTAGCGCGGAAGACGTATTGGCTTATCTGGCACCATTCACCGAGCCGTTGGCGACCGAAACCTTTCATTTCACGCGGAGGTGGATGCAACGGCAGGCGATGCGTGTCGGCGACTCACGGGGCCAGGACTTCAGGATCGGCCGTTCGCTCAATCTGCCACCGGAATACCTGATGATTCACCGTGTCACCGCAGGTTCCACAGGCATTCTGTGTCAGCTGGGCGCGGAGATTCCGGCGCGCGCGATTGTCGAACGCTGGCAACCGGGATTCGCCGATTGAGCCGATTGAGTTACGAGTTATCCACAGAAACCGCCTTTTTCGCAGCAACGCACCACTCGCGTCAGGCAGTTATCCACAATTTCCAGGATCGGGTTCCCTGATCCCGGTCTCGGCGTCACGCTGGAGGCATGCCCCGAACGACTTTCGTCGAGCTCACCGCGCTCAGCGCGGCCATCCCTGATGGCGTCGCAACGATCAGCCACTTGCGCCGCAACGGAATGACTCCGCGTGCCATCGCCGCCCGGTGCCGCCCAGGCGGGCCGTGGCGGCGGTTGCTTCCTGGCGTCCTGCTGCTCGGTGACGGGGAGCCGAACCGGCGCCAGATGCTGCGCGCGGCGGCGTTCTACGCCGGTGCCGGCGCGGTGGTCACCGGGCTGGATGCCCTGCGCGCACACAACATCCGGGTGGTTCCATCTCGGCAGGTGCAGGTACTCGTGCCTGTCCAGAGGCGTGTCCCGCCGCTGGATTTCGTGAGCCTCGAACGAACTTCCCGGATCCCGGAGCCGGTGGTCGACGACGACATCGCGTTCGCCCCGCCGGCACGGGCCACGATCGATGTCGCCCGCCGGGAAATGGATCCGGATCGACTGCGCCGTCTGCTGTCGCTGCCGGTCTACTACGGCCTTTGCACGGCGGACGAGCTTCGGGCCGAACTTGACGCGGGCAATCAGCGCGGCACCGCAGCCGTGCGCGAGATGCTGCGCAACCTCGGCTCGATGGGCGACACGTACCTGCAGGGGCAGGCTCGTGAACTGCTGGACTGCGTGCCGTTGCCGCCGCCGGTGTGGAACGTGACGGTGTGCGACAGCCAGGGCCGCCCCATCGGCACTGTCGACGCCTGGTGGGACGAAGTTGCGCTGGGCTGGCAGTTCGGCGCCGACGATGTGGCAAACCGCGCGCCGAAGATGAATCATCTGGCGCTGTCGGCCGCCGGTGTCGTACTGGTGCAGACTTCGCCGGATCAGTTGCGCGCCAACGTAAAGACGATCGCGCGGGAGCTTACGAGCGCGTTCGCCAATGCGGCGAAGCGCCGCCGTCCGCGCGTCCGAGCGCTCGGGATGGTGCCGGCAACCGTGTGACCGGCTACCAATACTCGTCGGGCAGCTTGCCTTCGATGGCACGGAGGTGTTCCCGGGCGCACAGTGGGCAGAGCCAGCGCTGCGCCTCGTTGTCCTTTTCGGACACCCAGGAAAGCGCCACTTCAGGATCAAGCTCAGCTTCTCGGTTCACACCGCACCGGGTACAGGTGACAACGCCGTCCGTCATGGCTTGCGTCCGAAGTGGACAGTCTTGGTCCCCAGCACATACAAATCGTCGCGCGCACCGAGGTACTCCCCCGCCCCCGGTCGTAGCAAACGTTCCACGGTCTCTCGGTCCTCGTCGGCGAGCTTTTCCCCGGCGACTTCCGCCAGGTGCCTGACCCGCTCGATCACGAACTCCCGGACGATGTCCGTCGTAGGCGCGGGATGGTCCAGCACATGACTGAAGGACGCGACATCCGTCAACCCGGCACGACTCAACGCCGTCGTCCAGCCGTAGGGCATAGCAATCGTTCCTTCCATGCCCGCCCGCATCTCGCCGAACCACTCTTCACGAACGGCGAGCAACCGATGTTCCAGCCCAGGCTTCCCGACCCCCAGGTCCCACGGCAACGTCTGCGTCTCCAGACCGCTCTCCGCGACCGCGAGAACGCCACCACCCCTCAACGCCCCAACCGCGCTAGCAATGCCACCTTGCTGATCCGGCAGATGGTGCAGTACCGACGCGGCCCAGATCAGATGCGCGGGCGGAACAATTTCGCTCAGGGCGCAGGCCGCGAGATCCGCCTGCACAGTCTCGATCTTGACCCCGTCGGCAGCGGCCGCCGCCGTCTCCGCGGCCACCGCCAGCAATTCCGGCACCGCGTCAACCAGTAGTAAAGTTCCCCCGCTACGGCGCCCCAGAGCCGCGGCAAGGGCTGCGCTCATTCCGCCCGCTCCAGCACCCACGTCGACGACTGTCGCGCCGGCCGGCAGTCCCGCCGTCAACCTCGTGGCGATGTCCGCGAACACATTCGCAGCCAACTCGTCGGCCCTGCGCAGATCGGAAATCCGCGCCGCCCAGTCCACGTGGTCGTGTGTATGCCCCGTCACATCCCCATTCAACACGACCACCCCACCGCCACAACCCGAGCAAGGGATGTTTGCTGCAGTCACTCCGCAGCAAACATCCCTTGCTCCCCCAGTGCCTCCCCCGAGGGTCAGGCGCGATAGCGACGTGCCCGTCGTGCGGCCCACCGGGACACTCGTTCCCAGCGGCGGGCCGCACGGGCATGGCTTCGAGCCTGCTGCGCGTTCATGTCGGCGCGCAGCTCCTGTATTCGGGCTCTGGCCAGTTCTTCATGCATCAACATTTCGGTGATCTCCTTGGTCGTCACGGGTGTCACGCTTGGTCGCGCGTGCACCGCGGTAGGCATTTCGCGGGCGAGAGTCGCGGTGCTCATGCGGCGGCACTCCGGCGCTCGTCCGAGACAGGACGCTCGAGAGGCTGTTCCACAACGGGTCGTTCGATGACCGGGTGCTTCCGCGGACGTCCCCTGGGCCGCTTCCTCGCGACCACAACGCCGCGCTCGAAGATCTCGCCACCCCAGACGCCCCACGGCTCCCGCCTGGCGACCGCACCAGCAAGGCATGCTTCCCGGATCGGGCAGTCCGCGCAGAAGCGCTTGGCCCGCTCCAGGTCCGCGGGAGCTTCCGCGAACCACAGGTCGGCGTCCCCGGACCGGCAAGGCAGGTCCAGATCAGGTGCGGTCACGACATCGAGCAGGTCTCCGACCCCTGCGTTCGGGCCGGCGAACTCGTCGGGTAACGCCCCCTCTGACGCGAAGGCGATTGCCGATGACATTCCCGTTCTCCTTTGTGTAGTAACGATTTTTCCTGTTGTGAGGGGTACTGCACAAACACGAAGGCCGCGGATCCGATGTACGGTTCCGCGGCCTTCGTGAGCCTGTTTCCCTGAACGGGTGTCAGGGGCTTCGCTCTATCGGAGGGTGCGGAACATACGTCTTCGGCTGCTGGGCCGTCGGCACATCAGCGGTCACCGGGGCGACTTCATCGACATTCGCGTTGGTCCAGCCAACGATTCGGTGGAGTCGGGTAAAGCGCACGGCAGACAGCCCTCGGCCGTCGATCCGGCGCATACCGGCGCCCTGGTACACGGCAGCGCTCGCCGGGGCGGCGCAGGACAGCGTGGTGCCAGGGTTGCTGATTATGTTCAAGATCCTCATCGTCCCGGCACCTCCTCTCTGTCCGACGCTCCTCGCCTCTCGGCGGTGGGCGGTGTCTTTTCCGGGCGGTCCTCACCCGGCCCCTGCAGGCTATTGCCCCTCGCTACGCCGGGGCAACTCATTTTTCGCAAGACTCTCCGAATCGACGAAGATCGCTCCTGAGCAGCGGTTCCGCCGCACGGATCGCCCCCGCGACGCGGTCAACCGTGTTCGGTGTTGATCACTGCCAGTACTTCGGCTCCGAAACGCTCGACCTTGTTGGCGCCGATGCCCGAAATCGAGACGAGCCCACCCCGGTCCGTCGGCTGCTGCTCGGCGATGGCCAGCAAGGTCGCGTCGGTGAAGACCACGAACGGCGGCACCTTGAGTTCCCTGGCCCTTGTTGTGCGCCATTCTTTCAACCGGGCGAACAGTCCTTCGTCCAAATTGGACGGACACCGCCCACAGCGGCCGAGTTTGATCTCCATCGTGTCGAGCAAAGGTCCCTCGCACACCCGGCAGCGCGGTTTCGGGCCGGCCTTGGCTGCCGGTGCACGCGTGGGCCGGGCAGCCGGATGATTCTCGGGCAGCAGTCCGTACAGGAAACGGCTGCGCCTGCGATTCCGTCGGCCGCCCGGGTGCCGCGACAACGCCCACGACAGCCACAAGTGCTCGCGCGCCCGGGTGACGCCGACGTAGAACAGCCTGCGCTCCTCTTCGATGGCGTTGTCATCACCGTCCGCATGCAGGATCGGCAGGGTGCCCTCCGCCAGGCCGACGAGGAACACCGCATCCCATTCCAGCCCCTTCGCTGCGTGCAGCGAAGCCAAAGTCACTCCCTCGACCGTCGGGGGATGCTGCGCTGCAGCCCTCTGCTCCAGCTCGGCAACGTAGCGAGGAAGGTCTGCTCCATCGAGGGTGGCGGACAGCTCCTCGGCAAGCTCGACCAACGACAGCAACGCGTCCCAGCGTTCCTTGGCAGCACCGCCGGATGGTGGTTGCTCGGTCAGCCCGACCCGCGCCAGGACCGAGCGCACCGCCGTGACGAGCTCGATGCGCGGCGGATCGGCTGCCGCCGTGCGCAGAGCGACCATCGCCTGCCGCACCTCGCGGCGGTCGAAGAAGCGCTCGCCGCCCCGAACCAGGTATGCGACACCCGCCTCCGAGAGTGCCTGCTCGTATGCCTCGGACTGGGCGTTCACCCGGTACAGGACCGCGATCTCACTGGCCGCCACACCGGCGTCGAGCAAGTACCGGATGCGGGCCGCGACCGCCGCCGCCTCGGTAGGTTCGTCGTCGAACTCGCCGAACCGCGGTTCCGCACCGTCGGGGCGTTGCCCGATCAGCCGCAACCGGGAACCGGCCGGCCGGTTGCGGGCCGCGCCAATGACGCGGTTCGCCAGATCGACCACCTGTGGCGTCGAACGGTAGTCACGCTCTAGCCGGACCACGGTCGCATCGGGGAACCTGCGAGTGAACTCCAGCAGCGGCCTCGGCGAGGCGCCGCCGAACGAGTAGATGGTCTGATTGGCGTCCCCGACAACCGTCAGATCGTCCCGCCCCCCGAGCCAGGCATCAAGGAGCCTTTGCTGCAGTGGGGTGACGTCCTGGTACTCGTCGACGACGAAACAGCGGTACCGGTCGCGGAACTCGCGGGCGACCTCGCCGTGCTCTTCCAGGATTGCGGTGGTCTGCAACAACAGGTCGTCGAAGTCGAGCACCTGCGCAGCGTTTTTGGCGTTCTCGTACGCCTGGTATGCCTCGGCCATCTGCTTCAGCGAGGTCGGAGTGTCACGTTGGGCACGCACCGCCGCAGCCGGGTAATCGTCCGGGCTGATCAGCGACGCCTTCGCCCACTCGATCTCGCTCGCCAGATCGCGGAGGAATTCCGCCTCGGTGCCGAGCCCCACCCGGTGTGAAGCCTGCCCGATCAGCCGGAGCTTCCCCTCGACCAGGTCCCACATCCGGTCGCCGATCACGCGAGGCCAGAAGTACCTCAGCTGACGACGGGCCGCGGCGTGAAAAGTCAGTGCCTGCGCGCCCTCGACCCCGAGCGCACGCAAACGTGTGCGCATTTCCCCGGCCGCGCGCGCCGTGAAGGTCACCGCGAGCACTTGACCAGGCGAGACATGTCCGGATCGGATGAGATGAGCGATGCGGTGCGTGATGGTTCTGGTCTTCCCCGTGCCTGCGCCGGCGAGCACGCACACAGGCCCGCGAGGGGCGGCCGCAGCGGCACGCTGCTCGGGGTCGAGCCCGTCCAACAGGCCGGGCCGATTCGTCGTCGGGGGTGCGTCAACCACGATCGCATCCTCGCAGAGGGGGCCGACAGATTCGACGAAGGCCACCCGGCCGTATCCTGGGTCATATGGCGGGAAAGCAGGACAAAGAAGCTGCCAAGCAGGCGAAGAAGGAAAAGCGCGCGGCGGGCAAGGCCCGGCGTGGGCAGATCTTCGAAGCGTTCAAGATGCAACGCCGAGAGGACAAGGCGCTCATCCCGTGGATGGCCGGGTCGATCATCATCATCGCCGGCGTTGTGTTCGGCGTCGGTTTCTTCTTCAACGCGCAGTGGATCCTGTTGCCGCTCGGCATCATCCTGGGCGTGCTGGCGGCTGTGATCATCTTCGGTCGGCGTGTGCAGAAGACCGTGTACTCGAAAGCAGACGGGCAGCCCGGGGCCGCCGGGTGGGCATTGGACAACCTGCGTGGCCGCTGGCGAGTGACCCAGACGGTCGCTGCAACGACGCAGCTCGACGCCGTGCACCGTGTACTCGGCGCGCCGGGCGTGATCCTCGTCGGCGAGGGTGCTCCGCACCGGGTGAAGAATCTAGTGTCCCAAGAGAAGAAGCGGGTGGCCCGTCTTGTCGGCGACACGCCGATCTATGACGTCATCGTCGGCAACGACGACGATGAGATCCCGCTGCGCCGCCTGCAGCCTTACCTGATGAAGCTGCCGCGCAACCTGAAGCCGGTCCAGGTCGACGCGCTCGAAGCCAAGCTCGCCGCACTCGGCAACCGGGGTGCTGCCATGCCGAAGGGCCCGATGCCGCAGGGCGCCAAGATGCGCAACGTCCAGCGGACCATCCGCCGCCGCTGAACCCACCCACCTCAACAGCAAGGGATGTTTGCTACGCACAGGCCGTAGCAAACATCCCTTGCTTCCTCTGTGGGGTGCGATTGAACCGACGACCCTCCGAAAACTGTCGGTGGGTAGTTGCATGATGACGGCGTGCCACTCAGATGCCCGCCGGACGACCCGGCGCTGACCGAGATGTTCCCGGGAGATGTAGCTCCCAGGGCAGTTCTTGTCGCGCGCGGAATGTCCCATTCGACCATTTCGAGTCGCTGTAGACCAGGTAATCGCTGGCAGCGTCCGATCCCGGGCGTGATCGTGCTCAACAACGGTCCGCTCAGCCGCCACCAGCTCTACCGGTCCGCGCTGGTCCATGCAGGCCCGAACTCGATGCTCACCGGGATCGCGGCCGCGAGAGTGCATGGAGTTCGAGCACTGCCGAAGAACAGGCAGGTCCACGTTCTGATCCCGCACCGCAGAGGCGTCGGCTCTTGGGGGTTCGCAGTGGTCGAGCGGACCATCCACCCGCCGGAACCGGTCGAAATCGACGGCCTGCCGGTCGTTCCGCTGGCCAGGGCGCTGTTCGACGCGGCGCGCCGGATGGACCAGCTGGCCGACGTGCGCGCGATGGTCACGGATGCGGTCGGACGCGGCTTGTGCGATCCGCAGGAGATCCAGCGCGAGATCGAACGCGGCAGCACCATCGGCTCGGCATTGATCCGCCGCGTACTGCGTGAACTCAAGCAAGGTTTCGCCGGCGCCGTCGACAAATGGGCGAAAAGGGTCGTCCGGGTCGGCGGCCTACCGGAGCCGGAGTGGCGGCCGCACATCCGGGACGCCCGCGGCGTGACGATTCAGGCGTACTGGACTGCACACCGCGTGGCCTGGCACATCGAGCTTTGCGAATTCGGTCTCGCGCCGCCGTCTGACACACGACCGATCGCCAGGACCGGCGTGCTCGTCGTACGAACACGGCCGTCGCAACTCCGCGACGACCCCATCGCCGTCGTCGAAGCGCTACAAGGCGCCTTCCGGCGAGCCACGAGCCGACCGCCACCAGCCGTAGTGCCCGCGTGAGCGGGTGTCACCGCATCCGTATGACGACAGTCGCGGTCAACCGGTCAAGCCAGCTGCGGCCGTCAAGGTTTCGGACCGCAGCCGGGATGATCAGGAAAGTCAGGGCGCTGCGGACAACCGCCCGCCAAAGCCCGGGCATCGAAGCGCCGTCGAGCCGGCCTACCCGAATCCCGGTTGCCGCCATCCCGGGCGTGAAGCCGAAGAACGCGACCGGGATCACCGTGATCACGGCCCAGACCACGATGGACCACAGGTTGAACGTCTGCATGACCGCCGGATCCTGGAAATCAGGCCGGAAGAACAAGGAGGTGACCAGCGAGGCGAGCACGAGATCGACCAGCAGAGCGAGCACACGGGAGCCACCCCGGGCGACCGAACCGACCCCGCTCTCCGGCAGGCCCAGCCGCTCACCTCGCCAGCGCGGGGGCTCTTTGCTACCGCTCACCGGGCTTGTCGCGGAGCCCGACAGCCACTCGCCAGTCCATCTCGCCACCCTTTAAGGGTATGCCGTGGCGGAAACCTGCTCTGGCCTGGCCGTCTGACCCAGATCACATCACCCGTTAACATCCGTGAAACATACGGGTGACGGTCGGGCAACACCGCGCTCTTAGCGTTAGCCGAAGAGAGTACTGCCCCCGGCAATAAAGGCGAAGGAGTTACAGAGGGTGTCCACTACTCCAGACGATATCCAACGTCTCATCACGGATGAGAACGTGCAGTTTGTCGATGTCAGGTTCTGTGACCTGCCGGGCGTCATGCAGCACTTCACTGTCCCCGCCAAGGCCTTCGATAACGATGCCTTCGCGGAAGGTCTCGCCTTCGACGGTTCCTCAGTCCGTGGTTTCCAGTCCATCCACGAGTCGGACATGCTGCTGCTACCCGACCCGGAGACCGCGCGGATCGACCCGTTCCGCAAGGAGAAGACGCTTTCCCTCAACTTCTTCGTGCACGACCCGTTCACGCGTGAGGCCTACAGCCGGGACCCGCGTAACATCGCGCGCAAGGCGGAGCAGTACATCGCCGAGTCTGGTGTCGCCGACACCGTGTTCTTCGGCCCCGAAGCGGAGTTCTACGTCTTCGACTCGGTTCGCTTCGACTCCTCCGAGAACGCCTCCTTCCACGAGATCGACTCGGTCGAGGGCTGGTGGAACACCGGTCGCGACGAAGAGGGCGGCAACCGCGGCTACAAGACCAAGTACAAGGGCGGCTACTTCCCCGTTCCGCCGGTCGACCACTTCGCCGACCTGCGTGACGAGATCAGCCAGAGGCTGATCTCGTCCGGCTTCACCCTCGAGCGCGCACACCACGAGGTGGGCACCGCCGGCCAGGCCGAGATCAACTACAAGTTCAACACGCTGCTGCACGCTGCCGACGACCTGCAGTTGTTCAAGTACATCGTGAAGAACACGGCATGGAACGCGGGCAAGACCGCAACCTTCATGCCGAAGCCGCTGTTCGGTGACAACGGTTCCGGGATGCACTGCCACCAGTCGCTGTGGAAGGACGGGCAGCCGCTGTTCTACGACGAGTCCGGTTACGCCGGCTTGTCGGACATCGCCCGCCATTACATCGGCGGCATTCTGGCCCACGCGCCGAGCCTGCTGGCCTTCACCAACCCGACGGTGAACTCCTACCACCGCCTGGTGCCGGGCTACGAAGCGCCAGTCAGCCTGGTGTACTCGCAGCGTAACCGGTCCGCCTGTGTGCGTATCCCGATCACGGGCACCAACGCGAAGGCCAAGCGCATCGAGTTCCGTTGCCCGGACTCGTCGGGCAACCCGTACCTGGCCTTCGCAGCCATGATGATGGCGGGCCTGGACGGCATCAAGAACAAGATCGAGCCGGCCGACCCGATCGACAAGGACCTGTACGAGCTTCCCCCGGAGGAGGCCAAGGACGTCAAGCAGGTCCCGGCCGACCTGGGCAGTGTGCTCGACAACCTGGAAGCCGACCACGACTTCCTCACCGAGGGAGGCGTCTTTACTCCCGACGTGATCGACACCTGGGTCTCGCTCAAGCGCGAGACCGAGATCGACCCGCTGCGGCTGCGGCCGCACCCGTACGAGTTCGCGCTGTACTACGACGTGTAACTCGGCTGGTAGATAACACGAGCACGCCGGCGGCGAGGAGCGGAAAACGCCCTCGCCGTCGGCGTTTCTTTCTCGGCTACTCCGCCGTGGAGAGCAGGGTGAGGTCGTATCCGGCCTGCTCGAGTCGCCCGCGCGGGTTTTCGACCAGTTTGCGCCGCCCCAGGTCCATGAGGCCGAGGGTGCAGGTGATCTCCGCGGACAGGGTTCCGTCGACCTTCGTGATGGTCTGTACAGCCTCGAAACTCTTGCCCGTGCCGAACTTGTAGTCGCAGGTCACGTCCACGACGTCACCCATCCGCAGCTCACGCCGGTAGCTGATCTGCGAAGCGAGCAGCACCGGGGCGACGTTCTCGTCACGAAGGCGGTCGTGTTCACCCGCGGCCGCCTCCATCAGCTCGATCCGTGCGACTTCGCCGTAGGAGTGGTAAACAGCATGGTTGAGATGGCCCAGGGGGTCCAGCTCGTACAGCCGCACCTTGATCTGGACACCGTAGGGCTCGCGCGCAGTCACCCGTTCACTGTAAAACGACCTGTCAGCATCGGTCTGTGACACCGGTCAAGGCTGAATTCAATCCTCGAAGAACACGCGCTCCACCACGGCGTGCGCACGCCTGGTGATCCTGCGGTAGAAGTCAAGGAATTCACCTGGATCGTCGTCCGCACCTTGGCCGAGCACCCTCGCGACCGCCGCCAGGTCACGCCCGCTGCTCGGCACCTGGTCAACCGCCTTCCCGCGCACCAGCATCGCCGCGTTTCGCACCCGGGTCGCTAGCAACCATGCCTCGCTCAACGACTCGGCGTCAGCCGGATCCATCAGCCCGGCCGCGGTCAGTGCGGCCAGGGCGTCCGGCGTCGAGGTCGTCCGCAACGCGGGGAGCTCGTGAGCGTGGCGTAATTGCTCCAGCTGCACGGTCCATTCGACGTCGGCCAGGCCACCGCGCCCGAGCTTCGTGTGCAGGTTGGGGTCGGTGCCCTTGGGGATCCGCTCGGCTTGGACTCTGGCCTTCATCCGGCGCACCTCGCGTACTTGGGTCGCGTCGAGCCCGCCCTCGGGATATCGGATGCCATCGATCATCGTGATGAAACGTTCTCCGAGATCGTCGTCGCCTGCGATGTAGCGAGCACGGAGCAACGCCTGGGCTTCCCAGAGTTCGCTCCAGCGGGCGTAGTAGGCGCGATACGACTCCAAGGTCCGTAGCAAAGGCCCCCCGCGTCCCTCCGGGCGGAGGTCGGCATCGACGTGTAGGGGCGGGTCGGCACTGGGTTGCCCGAGCGCCTGGCTGACGGACTCCGCGACGGACGACGCGAACCGGATCGCCTCGCCGTCTTCGATTCCCTCGTTGGCTTCGCAGACGAAGAGTACGTCGGCGTCAGACCCGTAACCGAGCTCCGCTCCCCCGAGGCGCCCCATGCCGATCACCGTGATCTTCGCGGGCGCTTCCCCCGTCTCCGCATTCTTCTTACGCAGGACCGCAGCAAGTGCCCCTTGCAGCACTGCGACCCAGACGCTCGAGAGAGCGGCGCAGACATCGCGCACGTCCATCAAGCCCAGCAAGTCCGCGGACGCAACGCGAAGCAGCTCATGCCGGCGCAGCGATCGGGCGGCGGTGACCGCAGCATTTAGCCCTGGCTGCCGGCGGACCGTGGCACGCAGGGATTTCGCGACCTCCGCCGGGTCACGGCCTGCCAGCCGCGCAGGGTCACCGAGTAACTGCAGTACCTCCGGCGCCCGGACGAGTAGGTCGGGCACCAGCTTCGACGTACCGAGCAGGAAGGCCAACCGCTCGACGACCGCACCCTCATCCCGCAGCACGCGCAGGTACCAAGGTGTCTCTGCTAGTGCTTCGGAGACTTTTCGGTAGGCGAGCAGGCCGCCGTCTGGGTCGGGTGTGTCGGCGAGAAGATCGAGAATCACCGGTAATAGGGCATGCTGGATCGACGCTCGTCGCGAAACGCCGGACGTGAGGGCCCGAATGTGCTGTAGCGCGCCGTCCGGGGCCGCGTATCCGAGTGCCGCGAGCCGACGCGCTGCCTGTTTGGTCGTGAGCCGCAGTGCCTCCGTCGGCACACTGGCGACCGACTGCAAGAGCGGCCGGTAGAAGAGTTTCTCGTGCAAACGCCGGATGCGCTGACCATGCCGCCGGAACTCGGCCAGCAGCACGTCGCCCTCGCCGCGTCCACGCTCCGGCTTGATTCCGATCGCCCTGGCCAGCACACGAAGTTCGGCCGATTCGGAGGCGTCAGGGAACAGATGCGTGCGCCGCAAACGCCGCAGCTGCAAGCGGTGTTCCACCGTGCGCAGGAACTCGTATGACACTTCGAGTTCCGCGGCATCGGCGCGACCGACGTAACCACCGGCACCGAGCGCGTCCAGCGCGTCCATAGTGGACGGTGAACGCAGTTCGGGGTCGACTCGGCCATGGACGAGCTGCAGCAACTGCACGGCGAACTCGACGTCGCGCAAACCACCACGCCCGAGCTTGAGCTCACGCTCGGCCAATTCGGATGGAACATGTTTCTCCACCCGCCGGCGCATCTGTTGCACATCGGCGACGAAGTTGTCGCGTTCCGCGGCGGACCAGACCATCGAATCCACCATCTCGATGTACTGGCGTCCGAGTTCTTCATCTCCGGCGACCGGACGCGCCTTCATCAGGGCCTGGTATTCCCACGTACGCGCCCACTTCTTGTAGTAGGCGGTATGCCCCTCAAGGGTGCGCACCAGCGCCCCGGCTTTGCCCTCAGGCCTGAGCGCCCCGTCGACCTCGAAGCACGCGTTGCCGACCACCCGCATCATTGTGCTGGCGACTCGGGTGACAAGTTGGAGATCGCCCTCGCCGACGAAGATCACGTCGACGTCGCTGACATAATTGAGCTCACGCCCACCGCATTTGCCCATCGCGATGACGGCCAGGCGCGCGTCGTGGGTGTCGTCCACCTTGTGCTCTGTACGGGCGACCGCGAGGCCGGCGATGAGCGCCGCTTCCGCCAACGCAGTGAGCTGGCGGGTGACCTCTGCGTAGGGTGGCCGATCCAGTCGACGCTCGACGATGTGTCCCAGGTCGGCAGCCGCGATCTCAAGCAGCAAGCCGCGGTAGGCGGCTCGTAATGCCTGTTCTGCGGCCGAGTTGGTAAGGGTGGCGTCCGAGCCTGCCTTGGGCCGGAGGGCACCCAACAGCTCGTCGGCATAACAGTCGGTCTCGGTGCACTTGTCGCGGGCGAGCCGCTTCCACTCGTCTGGCGAGCCGACGAGGAAGTCGGCAAGCGCGCTCGAGGTGCCGAGTACGCCGATCAAACGCCCCCTCAATGCCGGGTCGGTGCACAACGCATCGGCCAGAGCGGTCCAGCCTTCGGGGGCGGCTTCACGAATTCGTTCGAGTTCGCGGAGGGCCAGGTCCGGGTCAGCCGACCGCGACAATGCTGAAAGCACGTCGATGCTCGCCGGGTCCGGTCCGGTGTTGGTCCACCATCCCGCCGCCCGCAACTGTGTCTCGGCCCGGTCGTCGGTGAAGCCGTACCGTGCTGGGGACGCGGTCCCCCGTGCTTGCTCAGCCATCAGCTTCCACCGTAAACCCCCACGCCACCGATGCCCGACAGCAAGGGATGTTTGCTACGGCTGGCCGATAGCAAACATCCCTTGCTTGCCTGCCGGGTCGGGGGTTAGGCGAGGGGGAGGGTGGTGTGGGGCGTGGGGTTGGCCGGGTCGAGGGTGCCGGCGGCCAGTTGTACGAATCGGGCGACAAAGGGGCGCCAGGTTTCGGCTAGATCGGCGTGGATCTCGGTGAGCCGCTCGGTGTCGAAGACTCCGGGGCGGGCCGTTGCCGCCAATTCCGGTGCGTCGCGCCCCCAAGCTTGGACGATGTCCGGAGTGGTTTCGATGTGGAACTGGATGCCGTACGCAGCTCGGCCGGTCCGGAATGCCTGGTGCTGGTACTTCGGAGCGGATGCGAGGAGAACGGCGTTCGGTGGGAGCCTGGTTATGACGTCCTCGTGGAAGTGCATGACGTCGGGGACGAGCGGCAGTTCCGCGAAGAGCGGATCAGTCCAGGCGGCGTCCTTCTTGGAGACCAGGAATGGGCCCACTTCCGGACCCTCGTCTCCTGGCTGGACTCGGCCGCCGATTGCGACTGCGAGGAGCTGCGCGCCCAGGCAGATGCCGAGGGTCGGCATTCCGCTTTGAGCCGCGGTCGCCAGCAGGGTCCGGATCTTCGGGAGGAAGGGATGTTTGCTGTCGTCTTCGGCGTTCATGCCGCCGCCTAGGCAGATGATGCCCTGGTGGTCCTCGAGGGTTTCGGGGAGCTGGTCGGCCGGCGGGTGACGGAGGTCCAGCTCGGCGCCGGCCGCGGTGAGCCAGTCGCCGAGTGGGCCGGGTGGGTCGGATTCGTCGGGTTGGATGATCAGCAGGCGCGGAGCGTTCACCTCGCCAGGATACGGCCCAGAAATGCCTTGAGGCCCTGGGAGATTCCGAAGAACCTCGACCAGAGCCTCAAGGGTTTTCAATTTTAGTTCGGCGGTGTCCTACTCTCCCACAACCCTTCGGTTGCAGTACCATCGGCGCTGGCGGGCTTAGCTTCCGGGTTCGGAATGGGACCGGGCGTTTCCCCGCCGCCATGACCACCGAAACACTACGA
>NZ_DASZWC010000068.1:0-344976 GCF_035546795.1 Amycolatopsis sp. | reverse complement strand
TGTCGCCGAAGACGAGGTCGTTCGCCTTGATGTCGACCCCGCTCACCTTGTTCAGGTTGGTGTCCGGGCGCAGCACGTCGTTGCGCTTCAGCTGGTCGATCAGGTTCTGGATCGGCTTGCCGATCGCGGTCCGCTCGCCCGGCGGCAGGTCGTCGAGGACGCCGACGAGGTCGGAGTCGTTGACGTCGCCGACGAACGACTTCACCGCCGACTTCGGGTCACCCGCGCCGCCGGCGTCGCTGCTGGAGGAGACGGCCGCGTAGGTGGCCACGCCGCCGCCGATCACCACGACGGCGGCCGCCGCCGCGGCGACCAGCTTGCCCCGGCTGCGGGAGCTCGGCGGCGGGGACAGCGGCAGCGGCTCGGACGGCCCGAACTGCGGTTGCCCGAACTGCGGTTGCCCGTACTGCGGCTGCCCGTACTGCGGCTGGCCGTATTGGGGCGGCGGCTGGGGCGGCTGGTACGAGGGCTGGCCGTACGGCGGCGGCTGGGGCGGCTGGTACTGCGGCGGCCCGTACTGGGGTTGGCCGTACTGGGGTTGGCCGTACTGGGGTTGGCCGTACGGGGGCTGGTTCGCCGGCGGGGCGGACCACTCGCCCGGCTGCTCCCCGGAGCCCCCGTGCGGGTCGGACGGCGTCGTCATGCAGAACCCCTCCCAGTAAAGCGTTCGAACCGAGACGCACAGGCTAGTACGCCCAGGCCCGTGACGGCGGCGCCGGCCAGCGTGACCGCCGGCCCGAGGGTCGCCGGACGGATCAGCCCGTGCCCCGGCGCGGCCAGCGCCCAGCCGGCTACGCCCCCGGCGAGCAGCGCGGCGAGCGCGGCCAGCCCGGCGCCGGTCCGGTGCCAGCCCAGCAGCACCGCGGCCGCGGCGAGCGCGCACAGCAGGCTGACGAACGGCCAGGCCCGCAGGGCGGTGTCGGCGGCGCCGGAGACGTCCAGCAGCCGGCGCACCGCTCCGTCCACCGCGTAGCTGTTCCGGCTGGCCCGGCCGGAGTGCAGCCAGGGCAGGAACGTCCCGGTCACCACCAGGGCGAGGCCGGTCAGGACGACCCCGCGCGGCAGCACACCCCTCAGGCGACGGCCCAGGTGTCGCTGCCGCTGAGCAGCTTCTGCAGCGCGTCGGCGTCGTTGCCCTGGTTGGACGTCTGCGCCGCGGCGGCCGCCGACTCGAGCTGGCCGGCCATCAGCGCGTCGTACACCGGGCGTTGGACGTCCCGGAACACGCCCATCGGCGCGTACCGCGCGTCCAGCGACGACAGCCGGGACAGCGCGAAGGCGTAGGTCGCGTCCTCGCGGTGCGCGTCGTGCACCACCACGCGCGGGTCGCCTTCGGGGACGTCCTCGGCGATCGACAGCGTCCCGAACTCGTCCCGCACGACCGCCTTCGACCCGTCGGCGCCGAACCGCAGCGGCTGGCCGTGCTCGAGCCGGATCGTCCAGTCGTCGCGGGTGCCGGAGTCCTTGAGCAGGTCGAAGGCGCCGTCGTTGAAGATGTTGCAGTTCTGGTAGATCTCGACCAGGGCGGTGCCGGGGTGGTCGGCCGCCGCGCGCAGCACCGACTGCAGGTGCTTGCGGTCGGAGTCCAGGGTGCGGGCGACGAACGTCGCCTCGGCCCCGAGCGCGACCGAGATCGGGTTGAACGGGTGGTCCAGCGACCCCATCGGCGTCGACTTGGTGATCTTGCCGAGTTCGGAGGTGGGGGAGTACTGGCCCTTGGTCAGTCCGTAGATGCGGTTGTTGAACAGCAGGATCTTGAGGTTGACGTTGCGGCGCAGCGCGTGGATCAGGTGGTTGCCGCCGATGGACAGCGCGTCGCCGTCACCCGTGACGACCCACACCGACAGGTCGGGCCGGGTGGTCGCCAGCCCGGTCGCGATCGCCGGGGCGCGGCCGTGGATCGAGTGCATCCCGTAGGTGTTGAGGTAGTACGGGAACCGCGACGAGCAGCCGATGCCGGAGATGAAGACGATGTTCTCGCGCTTGAGCCCGAGCGTGGGCAGGAAGGACTGCACGGTGTTGAGCACGACGTAGTCGCCGCAGCCGGGGCACCAGCGGACTTCCTGGTCCGACTTGTATTCCTTGGCCTTCTGCGGTTCGTCGGCGGTCGGAACGAGGTCCAGCCCGCTGACAGACAGTGGCAAAGCAGTGCCCATGGAACTGTCGATGGCGGTCATGCCGCGTCGACCCCCTTGATGATGTCGGTGAAAACGTGCTGGAGCTCTTCGGCCTTGAACGGCAGACCGGCGACCTTGGTGTAGGAGTGGACGTCGGTCAGGTACTTGGCGCGCAGGAGCAGTGCCAGCTGGCCCAGGTTCATCTCGGGCACGATGACCTGGTCGTAGGAGGCCAGCACCGCGCCGAGATTGGCCGGGAACGGGTTGAGATTGCGCAGATGTGCTTGCGCGATGGGCATTCCGTCCTTGCGCACGCGGCGGCACGCCGCCCCGATCGGGCCGAACGACGAACCCCAGCCCAGCGCCAGCACCCGGGCCTTGCCGCCGGACGGGTCGTCCACCGTCAGGTCCGGCACGGCGATGTTGTCGATCTTGCGCTGGCGCAGCCGGACCATGTAGTCGTGGTTGTCCGGCTCGTAGGAGATGTTGCCCTTGCCGTCGGCCTTCTCCAGCCCGCCGATGCGGTGCTGCAGGCCGGGGGTGCCGGGCACGGCCCATTCACGGGCCAGGGTCTCGGGATCGCGGACGTAGGGCCAGAACTCCCCGGAACCGTCGGCCGCGTTGGGTTCGGTCGCGAAGGTGACCGACAGGTCCGGCAGCGTCGAGACGTCCGGGATCAGCCACGGCTCGGAACCGTTGGCGTTGGCCCCGTCGGAGAGGATCAGCACCGGCGTGCGGTACTTCAGCGCGATCTCGGTGGCCTCGATCGCGGCGGCGAAACAGTCCGCCGGGGACTGCGGGGCCACGATCGGCACCGGGGACTCGCTGTTGCGGCCGAACATCGCCTGCAGCAGGTCGGCCTGCTCGGTCTTGGTCGGCAGACCCGTCGACGGGCCACCGCGCTGCACGTCGATCACGATCAGCGGCAGTTCCAGCATCACGCCGAGGCCGATGGTCTCCGACTTCAGCGCGATACCCGGGCCCGAGGTCGAGGTGACGCCGAGCGCGCCACCGTAGGACGCGCCGAGTGCGGCGCCGATGCCGGCGATCTCGTCCTCGGCCTGGAACGTGATGATGCCGAAGTTCTTGTGCTTGGACAGCTCGTGCAGGATGTCCGACGCCGGGGTGATCGGGTACGTGCCCAGCAGCACCTGCAGTCCGGACTGCTGCGAAGCCGCGACGATTCCGTACGCGAGCGCGGTGTTACCGGTGATCTGCCGGTACGTGCCCGGCGAAAGCTTCGCCGGCGCCACCTCGAAGGTGGTCACGAACGACTCGGTGGTCTCGCCGTAGTTCCAGCCCGCGCGGAAGGCCAGGATGTTCGCCTCCGCGATATCCGGCTTCTTCGCGAACTTCTCCCGCAGGAACTGCTCGGTGCCTTCGGTCGGCCGGTGATACATCCACGACAACAGGCCGAGGGCGAACATGTTCTTACAACGCTCGGCGTCCTTCTTGCCGAGGCCGGTGTCCGCGAGCGCACCCTGGGTGAGCGTGGACATCGCGACCTCGTGCACCTGGAAGGCCGACAGTGAATCGTCCTCCAACGGGTTCGCCGCGTAGCCGACCTTGGTCAGGTTGCGCTTGGTGAACTCGTCGGTGTTCACGATCAGCGTGCCCTGGTGCGGCAGATCGGCGAGATTCGCCTTGAGCGCCGCCGGGTTCATCGCCACCAACACGTCCGGGCGGTCGCCAGGGGTCAGGATGTCGTAGTCGGCGAAATGCACCTGGAACGACGACACACCCGGGATGGTGCCCTGTGGCGCGCGGATTTCGGCCGGATAGTTCGGCAGTGTCGCCAGGTCGTTGCCGAACGCGGCCGCCTCCGAAGTGAACCTGTCACCGGTCAGCTGCATACCGTCACCGGAGTCGCCCGCGAAACGGATGACCACCCGGTCCAGCTTCGAGATTTCTGTCGGCCGGGTGGGCGACAGCGCGCCGTTTCCGTTGGCACTCGTGCTCATAGGTCAGGGGGTCCCTCTCTCCCGGGCGTGTCTTCGTCGACACCCGGACGCACTTCCGCCGATACCTCTACCTTACTTTGCATTTTGGGCCGCCGTCCCGGGTTGTGATCCGGCTTACCTGCTACCCAGCGTAACAGTTACTTTCTGCTCCCGATCCTGGCCTGCATCGCTTGCAGCCGGGCGTCGAACTCCGGCGAGTTCAGCGATTCCAGCTGCGGGGCGATCTCGGTCTCCACGGCGGCATCGTGTTCCGGAAGAGCCAAGGTCAGCCGCATGGAGCGCTTGGTCGAGACAACCACGTCGCGGGGTGCGTCCGCCGCCGGGGCCGCGAGTTCCAGCGCGGCCTGCAGTAACTCTTCGTGGTTCCCATCGACCGTCCGTATGGTGAGACCGGCGTCTTCAGCCGCCGCGGCGTCCAGTGACTGGCCGAACAACGTCATCGCGCGTGCGCGCTGTACACCGACCGCGCGCTGCAACATCCACGTCATGCCGCCACCGGGGTGCAAGCCGAGTTCGAGGAAGCGCGGGATGAACTTCGCGCGCGGACCGGCCAGCCGGACGTCGGCCGCCAGCGCCAGGTTCAGGCCGGCGCCGACCGCCGCGCCGCCCACCGCGGCGATGGTCGGGAGCGTGCAGCGGGCCAGCGCGAGGAACCCGCCGTAGACCTTTCGCAGGCCTTCCTCCTGCGCTTCGCCGAGCGCGCTGAGGTCCGC
The DNA here is from genome assembly GCF_035546795.1 of Amycolatopsis sp. Lineage (GTDB taxonomy): Bacteria > Actinomycetota > Actinomycetes > Mycobacteriales > Pseudonocardiaceae > Amycolatopsis_E. Next base: position 340,185 of record NZ_DASZWC010000068.1, on the reverse strand, counting down.
GCCGGCGCAGAACGCGGGCGGGGTGCCGGTGACGATCACCGCGTGCACGCCGGTGTCGTGCTCGGCGTCGGTGATCGCCGCGGCGAGGTCGGTGGACAGCGGGATGGTCAGCGAGTTGCGCCTGCCGGGAGCGTCGACGGTGATGACGGCGACTTTGCCGACACGTTCGGCCAGAATTCGTTCGGTCATGCCGACCATCATGGCGTGGGCGGGCGCTCCAGTAGCCGGGAGAGTACGACCGTGGAGACCGTGCGGTCGATGATCTCCAGCCCGCGCAGTCGTTCCAGCGCCGTCTCCAGCTGGTGGATGTCGCCCGCGCGCAGGTGCACGATGGCGTCCGCCGCGCCGGTCACAGTGTACGCGGCGACCACCTCGGGCAGCGGCTCCAGCCTGCTGCGGATCCGGGCCGGAGAGATGTTGCCCCGGCAGTGCACCTCGACGAAGGCCTCGGTGCCCCAGCCCAGCGCCTCGGGATCGACCACCGCGGTGAACCCGCGCAGCACACCCGTTTCCAGGAGGCGGTCCACCCGGCGCTTCACCGCGGGCGCGGACAGACCCACGACCTTGCCCACCTCGGCGTAGCTGGCCCGCGCGTTCGTCACCAGGCACGAAACGATTCGCTGATCTATCGTGTTCACACGCAATGTTTAGCAGGTGTCCGCGCATGAATCAGCGATTGATTGTGCCTGAATCGAGTCATACATTGGAATCATGACCACTCGGGTGCCGCTGACCCGCAGATACCTGATGTGCCCGCCCAAGTACTTCGCGGTCGACTACGCGATCAATCCGTGGATGGACCCGAGCAAACCGGTCGACGTGCGGCGCGCGCTGGGACAGTGGACGGCGCTGCGCGACATCTATCGCGAACTGGGGCACACGGTCGAAGAGATCGAGCCGCAGCCTGGGCTGCCGGACATGGTGTTCGCGGCGAACTCCGGCACGGTGATCGACGGGCGGGTGCTCGGCGCGCGGTTTCGCGCGACGCAGCGGGTGCCCGAGGCCGAGCACTACCGCCGCTGGTTCGTCGAGCACGGCTACCGCGACGTGCTGATGCCTTCGCGGATCAACGAGGCCGAGGGCGACTTCGCGTGGACCGGCCGGATTCTGCTCGCCGGCACCGGGTTCCGCACCGACCCCGAGGCGCACGGCGAGGCACAGGAATTGCTGGGTGTGCCTGTGTTGTCACTGCGTTTGGTCGACCCTCGGTACTACCACCTCGACACCGCGCTGTTCGTCCTCAGCGAGGCCACCGACGTATCGCCTGCGCACATCGCGTATTACCCCGAGGCGTTTTCCCAAGGCTCGCAACGAGTTCTGGCTCGGATGTTCCCCGACGCCGTGCGCGCCACCGCCGCCGACGCCGGCTGCTTCGGCTTGAACGGCGTTTCCGACGGCCGCAACGTGGTGCTGCCCCTGGAGGCGACCGCGCTCGCGCGGCGGCTGGCCGCTTGTGGTTACGAGCCCGTGCTGACCGACATCGCCGAACTGCGCAAGGCGGGCGGCGGGCCGAAGTGCTGCACGCTGGAAATCCGGAAGTAACGGGAAGCGGTACTGTCCGGGTGAAAATTTTCCTCCTGGCACAAGGGTTTCCGGACAGCCGGCAAGCCAGGTCTCATTTCGAGATCGGTGCCGGTCGCGCTCACCCGGCTTTGTAACAAGACTCCCGTGGGCCCCGAATCAGGGGTGTACGCCGCGTTCGCGAGCCAGGGGAGCCGACTCAGATGACCAAGTGCAGACTCTGTGGTTCGACGAGTATGGAAAGTGTCGTCGATCTCGGCGCGACTCCACCCTGTGAGCGGTTCCTCACCGCGGATCAGCTCGACGAACCCGAGATGACGTACCCGTTGCACCTGAAGGTCTGCACGTCCTGCTGGCTCGCCCAGATCCCGCCATTGATCACCCCGGAAGAAACGTTCACCGAATACGCCTATTTCTCTTCGTATTCGGCTTCCTGGGTCGCGCACGCCGGTGAGTTCGTCTCCGGCGCCGTCGACCGGGCCGGGCTCGGCGCCGACTCCTTCGTCGTCGAGGTGGCCAGCAACGACGGTTACCTGCTCAAGCATGTGGTGGACCGGGAAATCCGGTGCCTCGGCATCGAACCTTCGGTGAACGTCGGGCAGGCCGCCCGCGACGCCGGAGTGCCCACGCTCACCGCGTTCCTCGGCCCGGAAACGGGCGCCGCCGTGCGTTCCGAGCACGGGCCGGCGAACCTGGTCGTCGCCAACAATGTCTACGCGCACATTCCCGACATCGTCGGATTCACCGAAGGTCTGCGCGCGCTGGTCGCCGACGACGGCTGGGTTTCGATCGAGGTGCAGCATCTGCTCACGCTCATCCAGAAAATCCAGTACGACACCATTTACCACGAGCATTTCCAGTACTACACGGTGGAATCGGCGCGCCAGGCGCTGGCGGGTGGCGGACTGTCCCTTGTGGACGTCGAGCTGCTGCCGACGCACGGCGGTTCGATCCGGTTGTGGGCGCGTCCCGCCGACGTCGCCGGCGAGCCGAGCCGGCGTGTGGTGGACGTGCTCGCCCAGGAAAAGGCCGCCGGACTGCACGAGCTGTCCGGTTACACCGAGTTCGCCGCGCAGGTCGCCAGGGTGCGTCTCGACCTGCTGCGGTTCCTCACCGACACCGCCGAAGCGGGCAAGACCGTGGTCGGCTACGGCGCGCCGGGCAAGGGGAACACCCTGCTCAACCACTGTGGTATCCGGCCGGACCTGCTGGCCTACACGGTGGACCGCAACCCTTACAAGCACGGCCGGTTCACTCCCGGCACCCGGATCCCGATCGTGGCGCCCGAGCGCATCGCCGCGGACCGGCCGGACTACGTCCTGATCCTGCCCTGGAACCTCCGGGCAGAACTGACCGAGCAGCTGTCCTATGTGGAGGAATGGGGCGGCAGGCTGGTCTTTCCCATTCCACGTCTGGAAATCGTCGAGGTGAAGTCGTGAAGGTCGTCCTGTTCTGCGGGGGATACGGAATGCGGATGCGCAGCGGTAGCGCCTCCGATGTGCCCAAGCCCATGGCGATGGTCGGGCCGAGGCCGTTGATCTGGCACGTGATGCGCTACTACGCGCACTTCGGGCACACCGAGTTCATCCTGTGCCTTGGCTACGGCGCCCACCATATCAAGAATTTCTTCCTCAACTACGAGGAAACCGCGTCCAACGATTTCGTGCTCCGGGACGGCAAACCGGAACTGCTGTCCACCGACATCTCCGACTGGTCGATCTCGTTCATCCAGACCGGTATCGAGTCGCCGATCGGAGAGCGGCTGCGCCGGGTGCGTGACCACCTCGACGGGGACGAGATGTTCCTGGCGAACTACGCCGACGTGCTCACCGACGCCCCGCTGTCGCAGATGATCGAGAAGTTCACCGCCTCCGGCGCGGGCGCGTCGATGATGGTGGTACCGCCGCAGTCCTCGTTCCACTGCGTGGAGATGGACGAGGGCGGGATGGTCGGCTCGATCACCGCGGTCAGCGAGATGCCGCTGTGGGAGAACGGCGGATATTTCGTGCTGCGCCAGGAGGTTTTCGACCATATCCCGGAGAACGGCGACCTGGTGGCCGACGGCTGTGCCGAGCTCGCGAAGCGCGGCAGGCTGCTCGCGTACCCGTACCGCGGGTTCTGGAAGCCGACTGACACGGTGAAGGAACGCGCGGCGCTGGATGAGGGCTACACCCGGGGCGCCCGGCCCTGGGCGCTGTGGGAGCACGCGCGCGCCGCCGCGAGAATCGCGTGATCCGGCTGCCGGCCGGCCCGCTCGCCCGCGTGGTGGTGCTCGGCGCGCATTGCGACGACATCGCGATCGGCGCCGGTGGCACGCTGCTGGCGCTTTGCTCCGGCCGGCCAGGCCTGCGCGTCGACGCACTGGTGCTTTCGGGGGGCGGTGGTGCGCGCGAGGAAGAGGAACGCGCCGCGCTGGCCGCGTTCTGTCCCGGTGCGAACGTGGACGTGACGGTGTTGAAGCTGCCGGATGGCCGGTTGCCGGCGCATTGGGACGAGGCGAAGTCGGCGTTGGAGGAGCTGCGGGCGCGCACCGACCCGCAGCTGGTGCTGGCGCCGCGCGTGGACGACGCGCACCAGGACCACCGCGGGCTGGCGAAAATGGTGCCGACGGCGTTCCGTGACCACCTCGTGCTGGGTTACGAGATCGTGAAATGGGACGGCGATCTGGGCCGCCCGAACACTTACCAGCCACTGTCGGGCGAAATTGCCGAGAAAAAGGTCGTTCTGCTGCAACAACACTATGCCTCGCAGCGACATCGTCCATGGTACGACCGCGAGGCTTTCCTGGGGCTGGCAAGGATTCGCGGAATCGAATGCGCGTCCCGCTACGCGGAAGCGTTCTACGTCAACAAGCTGACTCTCGCGTTGGAGGCCCCGCACGCAGCAAGTGCGACGCAGGAGCGCGGCGGGGAGGACCGATCGGGTGCGGGTGTCCCGCAGGAAACAGAGGGGTGAATCATGCGCGTACTGCTGACCGGGCACCAGGGTTACCTGGGTACCGTGATGGCGCCGGTGCTGGCGGAGGCGGGCCACGAGGTGGTCGGGCTCGACTCGGGGCTGTTCGAGAGCTGCGTGCTCGGCCCGATGCCGGCCGACCCGCCGGGGTACACCGTAGACCTGCGGGACGCCACCCACCAGCACGTGTCCGATGTGGACGCGGTGATCCACCTGGCCGCGCTCTCCAACGACCCGCTCGGCGCGCTGGCCCCCGAGCTGACCTACGACATCAACCACCGCGCGGCGGTCCGGCTCGCGCGCCTGGCCCGTGACGCCGGGGTGAAGCGCTTTCTGTACGCATCCACCTGTTCGGTCTACGGCGCCTCGGGCGGCGACGGACTGGTCGGCGAGGACGCGCCGCTGCGCCCGGTCACGCCGTACGCCGAGTCGAAGGTGCGCGTGGAGGACGACGTGCACGAGCTGGCGGACAACGGCTTCACCCCGGTGTTCCTGCGCAACGCCACGGCCTTCGGGTTCTCGCCTCGGCTGCGGGCGGACATCGTGCTGAACAACCTGGTCGGGCACGCGGTGCTCTCCGGCGAGGTGCGGGTGCTCTCCGACGGTACGCCGTGGCGTCCGCTGGTACACGCGAAGGACATCGCCCGCGCGTTCGCCGCCGCGCTCGTCGCGCCCAGGGAAGCGGTGCACGACAAGGCTTTCAACATCGGTACGGAAGCCAACAACGTGACCGTCGCCGAGATCGCGGAGCAGGTCGCCGAGGCCGTTCCCGGTTCGCGGTTGACGATCACCGGCGAGGCCGGGGCGGACCCGCGCTCGTACCGGGTGGACTTCTCCCGCTTCCGCGCGGCGATCCCGGGTTTCCACTGCGACTGGTCGGTCAAGGACGGCGCGGTGGAACTGGTCGAAGCGTATCAGCGGCACCGCCTGACGACGCAGGACTTCGAGCGCCGGTTCACCAGGCTCGCGTGGCTACAGGACCGGATGGCGGGCGCGGCCGTCGACGAGACGTTGCGGTTCCGGTGAACATGCACGAGCTGGTGCGCCGGCTGTACCCGTTGTGCCGCAGCATCACCGGTGACGGAGTGCGGCGCACGCTGGAGATCGTCTCCGAGTACCTGCCACTGGACACCTACGAGGTTCCCACCGGTACCGAGGTCTTCGACTGGACCGTGCCGCGGGAGTGGAACATCAGCGACGCGTACATCGCCTCGGAGGGCCGCCGCGTGGTGGACTTCCAGGCGTCGAACCTGCACGTGGTCGGCTACAGCACGCCGGTGGCGGCCACGATGAGCCTGGCGGAGCTGCGCGGGCACCTGCACACGCTGCCCGAACAGCCGTCGCTGATCCCGTACCGCACCAGCTACTACGCCGAGAACTGGGGTTTCTGCCTCACGCAGGAGACACTCGACGGGATGCCGGACGGCGAGTACGAGGTGCGCATCGATTCCACTTTGGACGATGGACACCTCACCTATGCCGAGCACGTGGTGCCCGGGCAGGTCACCGACGAGGTGATCGTGTCCTGCCACACCTGTCACCCTTCGCTGGCGAACGACAACCTGGCCGGGATCGCGGTGGCGGTGGCGCTCGCCCGGTCGCTCGAAAACCCGTTCTACACCTACCGCTTCTTGTTCATGCCCGGCACGATCGGCGCGATCACCTGGCTGGCGCGCAACGCCGACCGCATCGAAAAGGTCAAGCACGGGCTGGTGCTGGCCTGCGCCGGGGACGCCGGGCACCTGACGTACAAGAAGAGCCGGCGCGGGGACGCGGAGATCGACCGGGTACTGGCATACGTGCTGCGCGAGCGTGAGCACGAGATCGTCGAGTTCTCGCCATACGGCTACGACGAGCGGCAGTTCTGCTCGCCCGGGTTCAATCTTGGCGTCGGCTCGCTCTCGCGCACGCCGTACGCGCGGTACCCGGAGTACCACACCTCCGGCGACAACCCGGACTTCGTACTGCCGGAGAAGCTGGCGGACACGCTTTCGGCGTGCCAGCAAGCTTTTTCGGTGCTCGACCGCGACCGCCGGTACGTCAATCTCAGCCCTTACGGCGAGCCGCAACTGGGCAAGCGCGGGCTGTACGACGCGCTCGGCGGCCGCAGCGACGCCAAACAGGCGCAACTGGCGATGTTGTGGGTGCTCAACCTGTCCGACGGTGAGCACAGCCTCCTCGACATAGCGGAAAGATCCGGACTTCCCTTCGACACCATTGCCGACGCCGCTCGTGCCCTGCACGACGCGGCGCTCTTGAAGGAGTAGGGAATGTCCCAGGTCACCCAAGGCAAGCATCGCGCGGTGCGGCCGAACACCCTGCGCGCGATGGCGGGCCGGATCAGCTGGGGCCTTGGTGACCAGGCCGTCTCCAGTCTCACGAACTTCGCGGTCGGGCTGTACGTGGCGCGTTCGCTCGGCGCGACGGCGTTCGGGGTGTTCAGCCTCGCGTGGGTGACCTACGGGGTGATCATCAACATCTCGCGCGGGGTCGCCACCGATCCGCTGATGGTGCGCTTCAGCGGTGTCGCGACGGACGTGTGGCGGATCGCGACCGCGCGCGCGGCGGGGACGGCGCTGGCCGTCGGCGTCGCCACCGGTGTGCTGTGCGTACTGGTCGGGTTCGCGATCGGCGGACAGGTGGGGCTCGCGTTCATCGGGCTCGGCATCGTGCTGCCCGCGCTCCTCCTGCAGGACGCCTGGCGGTTCGGGTTCTTCGCGGCGGGGCAAGGACACAAGGCCTTCGTGAACGACATCGTGTGGGGCGTCGCGCTCGCACCGGCCATGATCTTCGCCGCCAAGAACGGCAGCGTGCTGGGTTTCGTGCTGGGATGGGGGCTGTCCGCCGCGGTCGCCGCGATCTACGGCTGCTTCCAGATCGGCCTGCTGCCCCGTCCGTCGGCGATCGTCGGCTGGCTGCGCGAGCAGCGGGATCTCAGCTTCCGTTACCTCGTCGAGAACGTCAGCAACAGCGGCGCTTCGCAGCTGCGTGCGTACGGCCTGGGCGGGCTCGCGGGGCTCGCGGCAGTCGGTACGGTGCGCGGCGCGGAGCTGCTGATGGGGCCGTTCCAAGCGGTCCTCATGGGGCTTTCGCTGGTGACCGTCGCCGAGGCGGCGCGGGTGCTGCGCCGGGCGCCTCACCGGATGCCACTCTTCTGCCTGCTGCTGGGTGGCGGGCAGGCCGCGGCGGCGGCGCTGTGGGGCGTGTTCCTGTTGTTCCTGCTGCCCGAGACGGTCGGCGTGCACATGCTCGGCTCGGTGTGGCCGAGCGCGTCCGCGCTGATCCTGCCCGCGACGCTTTCGGTGATGGGCGCCAGCTTCTCCACCGGCGCCGCGTCCGGCCTGCGTGCGCTCGGGCTCGCCAGGCGAAGCCTGCGTTCGCAGGTGATCGCCTCCATTTTCTATGTCACCGGCGGGCTGATCGGCGCACTGGTCGGTGGTGCGGTCGGGTCCGCATGGGGGGTCGCCGGCGCGACCATCATCGGCTCCGCCATCTGGTGGGTCCAGCTGCGCGCAGGTCTGCGTGAACACGCCCGCAAGGAAGAGATGAGGACGTCATGACCGGTGTTCCGCGGCTGAGCCTCGGCCTGCCCGTCTACAACGGGGAGGAGTATCTCGCCGAATCGCTGGACGCACTGCTCGGCCAGAGCTTCGAGGACTACGAGCTGGTCATCTCCGACAACGCGTCCACGGACGGCACGGAGGAGATCTGCCGGACCTACGTCGCGAAGGACTCGCGCGTCCGCTACATCCGGCTGGCGAAGAACATCGGCGCCGCCGGCAACCACAACTACGTGTTCGCCGAAGCGCGCGGCGAGCTGTTCAAATGGGCCTCGCACGACGACCTGTACGGCCGTGACCTGCTGTTGCGTTGCGTCGAAGCGTTGGACGAGCGGCCGGACATCGTCCTGGCGCACTCCCACAACGCGATCATCGACGGCGAGGGCATGGTGACCCATCCCTTCGACTACCGGCTCGCCACGGACTCCCCGCGCGCGCCGGAGCGGTTCCGCAGCCTGCTGTTCGAGCCGGGCGGGGACGACTTCTACGGCGTGATCCGCACCGACGTGCTGCGCAAGGTCAAGCCGCACGACAGCTACCACCACGCGGACCGCACGTTCGTCGCCGAGGTCGCCTTGCGCGGCGCGTTTTACCAGGTGCCCGAGCTGCTGTTCTTCCGCCGCGATCACCCAGGGCGCGCCGAGCGGGCCAACCCGACCAAGCGGACCCGGTGCGCGAACCTGGATCCCAAGCGCGCCAACAAATATCTGCACCCCACGGCGCGGCTGCTCGCCGAGTACGTGTGGGGGTTCGTGAGTGCGATCCGCCGCGTACCCCTGTCCTCTGCCGACCGCTTGGAGTGCTACCGCTACCTGGGCGAATGGGCCACGAGCAGGGCGCGATCGGGTTCCGACGAGCGGTTCGAGGACCAGGTGCAGGCCGGGTTCGAGCCGTTCTCGGTCGACGACCTGGTGCCCGGGCGCGAGGGGAGAGTCCGATGAGCACGCTGCGGATCGGGCTGTTCGGGCTGCTGGGCTCGGGCAACCTCGGCAATGACGGGTCGCTGGAGGCGGTGCTTCGCTTCCTGCGCACCGAGCACCCGGACGCCGAGCTGAGCGCGCTGTGCGGCGGGCCGGATCTGGTGGCCGCCCGGTACGGGATCGCGACGAAAGCCCTGCACTGGTACGGCGGCGAGTACCGGACGGCTTCCGGGGTCCGGGCGATCGCGTTGAAGGGGCTGGGAAAGCTCATCGACGTCTTCCGCACGTATGCGTGGGTCCGGCGCCAGGACGTGGTGATCGTGCCCGGCATGGGTGTGCTGGAGGCGACGCTTCCCTTGCGGCCGTGGGGTTTCCCGTACTCGATGTTCCTGCTGTGCGCGTCGGCCCGGCTGGCGGGCACCAAGGTGGCGCTGGTGAGCGTCGGCGCGAACGTGATCGGCGACCGCGCCACCCGCACGCTGGTGAAGTGGGCCGCGCGGCTGGCCTCCTACCGCTCCTACCGGGACACGATCTCCCGGGACGCGATGACGGCGATGGGCGTGGACACCAGCGCGGACGAGGTCTATCCCGATCTGGTGTTCGCCCTGCCGACGCCGGTGGGTTCGCCGTCCGGCGGCGTGGTCGGGGTCGGCGTGATGGCCTTCCGCGGTGACAACGACGAACGCGACCGCGCGGAGGAGATCTATCGGTCCTATGTGGACGGTATGAAATCCTTCGTCGGCAAGCTGGTCGAGCGTGGCCGCCCGGTGCGGCTGTTCCACGGCGACCAGGTGGACACCCCGGTGCTCGACGAGATCATCGCCGAGTACGGCGCGGAGCACGTCTCCGCCGCCCCGCTGTCCTCTTTGGACAATCTCATGCAGGAGATGGCCGCGGTCGACACCGTGGTGGCGACCAGGTTCCACAACGTGTTGTGCGCCTTGAAGATGTGCCGCCCGACCCTTTCGGTCGGGTACGCCGAGAAGAACGACATGCTGATGGCGGAGATGGGGCTGGCGCAGTTCCGTCATCCCGCCCGCCACGTCGACGCGGGCCGACTGTTCGCCCAGTTCACCGAGCTGGAGGAGCGGTCCGCGGCGCTGGGGCAGGTGCTGGCCGAGCGCAACGCGGCGAACACGCAACGGCTCAAGGACCAGTTCGCGGCGCTGTCCGCGATCTTCCCCGGCGGGAGGCGGTGACCATGCGGGTGACACCGGTGCCACGGATCGCGGGCGCGTTGCTGTTCCAGCCCACACCGCACGCCGACGAGCGCGGCTTCTTCAGCCGCACCTTCGACGCCGACATCGCACGAGGTGCCGGGGTGGACCCGGATTCCTTCCTGCAGGACAGCATTTCCCGTTCCGTCAAAGGCGTCGTGCGCGGGATGCACCTGCGTGCCGGTGCGGGTGAATCGAAACTCGTCCGCTGTTCCTACGGCGAGGTGTTCGACGTGGTCGTCGATCTCCGGCCGGATTCGCCGACCTACCGTAACCAGGAGTACTTCGAGCTCTCCGGGCAAACGCAGGTTTCGCTCTACATTCCGGCCGGCTGCGCGCACGGCTTCCAGGCACTGACCGATCCGGCCGATGTCTCGTACCGGATCGACCGCGCGCACGACCCGTCCGAGGACGTCACGATCGCCTACGACGACCCGGAACTCGCCATCCCGTGGCCGCTGCCGGTCACGTTGATCTCCGAGCGTGACAAACAGGCGCCGACACTCGCCGAAACACAGAGAGTTTCGAGGTAATGTCATGGACACCGCCAAACTGCTGTTGCGGTCCCGCCGGGCCAACCAGAGACTGCACTCGCTGATCCCGGGCGGCGCGCACACCTACGCCAAGGGGGACGACCAGTTCCCGGAGGGCATGGCGCCGGTCATCTCGCACGGGAACGGCGCGCACGTCTGGGACGTGGACGGCAACGAGTACATCGAGTACGGCTCGGGGCTGCGCGCGGTCAGCCTCGGCCACGCGCATCCCCGGGTGGTGGAAGCAGTCCGCCGTGAGCTGGTCCGCGGCTCGAACTTCGTGCGCCCGTCGATCCTGGAGATCGAGGCGGCGGAACGGTTCCTGGCCACGATTCCGACCGCGGAGATGGTGAAGTTCGCGAAGAACGGTTCCGATGTGACCACCGCCGCGGTGCGCCTCGCGCGGGCGGCGACCGGCCGCACGAAGGTGGCGGTGTGCGGTGACCACCCGTTCTTCTCCACCGACGACTGGTTCATCGGCACCACGCCGATGTCCGCCGGGATACCGGCGCCGCTGACTGTGAAGTTCCCGTACGGCGACCTCGAAGCGACCGAGAAACTGTTGCAGGGCGGGGATATCGCGTGCGTGATCCTGGAGGCGGCGACGCAGTTCGAACCGGCGCCGGGCTATCTGGCGAAGCTGCGCGACCTCGTGCACTCGTACGGGGCGTTGCTGGTGTTCGACGAGATGATCACGGGTTTCCGCTGGGCCGACGCCGGTGCGCAGGGTCTGTACGACGTTCAGCCGGACCTGTCGACGTTCGGAAAGGCGCTGGGCAACGGCTTCGCGGTCTCGGCGCTCGCCGGACGCCGGGAGATCATGGAACAGGGCGGCCTGCGGGATTCGCGTGAGCGGGTTTTCCTATTGTCCACCACGCACGGCGCGGAATCCCATTCGCTGGCCGCGGCGATGGCGGTGATGGAGACCTACGTCGAGGAGGGCACCATCGCGCGGCTGCACGAGCTCGGCTCGCGGCTCGCGGCCGGGGTTCGCGCGGCGGCGGCCGGGATGGGTGTCGAGGAGCACGTGCAGGTGCGGGGCCGCGCGAGCAACCTGGTGTTCATGACGTTGGACGAGCACGGGAATCCTTCGCCGCAGTACCGCACGCTTTTCCTGCGTCAGCTGATCGCCGGCGGGATCATCGGACCGTCCTTTGTGGTCAGTTCCGCGCTGAGTGACGAGGACATCGACCGGACGATCGACGTGGTGGGTCAGGCTTGTGTGGTGTACCGCAAGGCTTTGGACGCCGGCGATCCGACGGCGTGGATGGGCGGCCGCGCGGTCAAGCCGGTGTTCCGTCAGTTCGCCTGAGGGGTTCGATAGTTACTGACCATGTGTCGATGGAGATCACGCGGTGGAACAATTCGCCCCGCTTCCGGGTGACTGCGGTGCGTGATCCGATTCGGTAGTTTCGATCGTGTGTTCCGAAGATCCTTTGTTCTCCTCAGTTCGCTGCTCCTGCTGACCGGTCTCGTGTTGGCCGCTCCGGCTGTCTACGCGGCGCCCGGTCCGGTTTGCGATCACCAGCCGGCCACCTACCCGAGCGCGCCTTCCGGCGCGGTGACGATCGCGCCCGGTACTGATCTTTCCGCTGTGACACGGGAGAATCCGCCGGGTACCGCGTTCTGGCTGTCGCCGGGAAGGCACGTGCTGAGAGCCGATCAGTACAGCCAGATCTCGCCCAAGGAGGGGGATTCGTTCCTCGGCGCGCCCGGGGCGTTGCTCGACGGGCGAGGGGTGAACCTGTTCGCGTTCACCGGACAGGCCCGGGACGTGTCGATCCGGAACCTCACGGTCCGTGGTTTCGTGCCGCCGCAGGATCAGGGAGTCGTCAACCACGACTCGGGTGACGGCTGGGTCATCGAGAACAGCACGATCGAACACAACGGCGGCGCCGGGCTGATGGCGGGCGCGCGGCAGCAGGTGCGGCACGACTGCTTGCGGGACAACGGTCAGTACGGCATGAACGCCTACGCCGACGGGGACGACATCGCCGGGTTGGTGGTGGAGGGCAACGAGATCGCCGGGAACAACACCGACGACTGGGAGCACAAGTCACCCGGTTGCGGCTGCAGTGGTGGCGTGAAGTTCTGGGCGGTGAACGGGGCGGACGTGCGCGGGAACTGGGTGCACGGCAACCACGGGCCCGGGCTGTGGGCGGACACGAACAACAACGACTTCCTGATCGAGAACAACCTGATCGAGGACAACGATGGCGAGGCGGTGTTCTACGAGATCAGCTACAACCTGGTGCTGAGCGGAAACACCATCCGGCGCAACAACATCGTGGCCGGGAAGGCGCGCGGCGACGACTTTCCGGTGGCGGCGGTGTACGTGTCGGAGTCCGGCGGGGAGCCGCGTGTACCGGCGCGGACGAGCTCGATCGACATCCACGGCAACCACTTCGAGGACAACTGGTCGGCGATCACCTTGTGGGAGAACGCGGACCGGTTCTGCAACAGCCCGGCCAACACCTCCTCCGGCTACTGCACGCTGCTGGTGCCACACAAGGCCGACTGCGCCCAGCCGGGGATCGCCTCGGAGCCGCTGTACGGGGACTGTCGTTGGAAGACGCAGCACGTGCAGATCAGCGAGAACACGTTCGAGGTGAGCCCTTCCTTGTGCGGCAACGGGTTGTGCTCCCGGATGGCGATCCTGTCCAACTACGGGACCTACCCCGACTGGTCGCCGTACCAGGGCACGCGGGTCCAGGACGCCATCGTCACCCAGGACAACCACTGGCACGACAACACCTACGGCGGCTCGTGGACGTTTGTCCGCGGGGATCCCAGCCACGTCCTGAGCCCCGCCGCCTGGCAAGCCACATCCCAAGACACCTGCACGTCTTTCAACGGCGGCCCGACGGGGTGCTGACGATGGTCTTTCCAGGCCGTGGTCAGCCGCGGGTCGGGTGATGGAGGCTCACTGTGCCGTCCGGGTAGCGCTCCTGCCGCTCCAGAGTGAGGGGGACTGGCCGTCGCCGAGGGGGAAGAGCGACAGACCGCTGCCGACCAGGATCGGCAGTACCTGGATCTCCAGGGTGCCGACCACGCCCAGTTCGGAGAACGCCCGGATGGTGCTCGGCCCGCCGAGCACCATGCGCGTCGCCGGGGAGGTCGCTCGCCTCGAGCTGGTCCACCACCTCGGCCGGGGTACGGCAGATGTGCACGTCCCTGCCCTCAGGGACGGTCAGCGGCCGCGAGGTCCGCATGAAGACCTTCCGGCCTGGCCAGTCCGGGTTGTCCAGCTCGGGGTCGAGCGTGGTCCGGCCCATACTCGCAGACAGTCCGGTCGTGCCCATACGACTCACCCGGGACGAAACCGGGCACGCGCAGCGACACGGGCGGCCCGTCCGCCTGAGAGGAGAAACCGTCGAGGTCTATTTCGGCGTTCACACGGATCGTCAGGGGTTGGCTGCCGCTTTGTCACGTAGCCGGAGCGGGCCACGGCTTCTCGGCACGTCAGAGCCTGCTGGTCACCCGGTCCACGGCCCAGGCCGTCGGCGGCACGACGGCCAACGCCGTGCAGAAGCCGCCGATGGTGTCTGTCGGGTAGTGCGCGCTCAGTGCGACCTCCGTCCATCCCATGACAGCGCCCGCGAGCAGCGCGACCCCCAGCACCAGCGCTGTCCCGGCCGCCGGCCCCAGCTGCAACCGGTCGGCCGCGGCCAAGGCGAGCACGAACACCAGCGCGGTCGCGAACGCCGTGTGCCCGCTGGGGAACGACAGGTAATCCCCGTGAATCGTGCGGTCCACCACCGGTTTGAGCAACGTCGTCACGCCCACCGTCACGCCGGCGGCCGCCAGCACCAGCACCGCGGACCGCCGCCGCCCGGCCCACCAGCACCCGCCGACGAGCACCACCAGCACCAGCACCGAGCCGACCGGCTCCCCGAGGAAGTCGATGGCCAGCGCGACATCCCGCAACGGCCCCTGCAACCCGTCGACCGGCGCGACCCACTCGCCGCTGCTCTCGCCCGCGTACGCGAAGGCCTGCACGAGCACCACCAACGCCGCGACCACGGCGATCACCCCGGTCGGCAGACGCAAGGCGCGCGGCAGAGCCGGAGGCGCGGATACGACGGTCACACCCGATGAGTCGGGCCGCGACCCCGGTTCGTTTCTCCCGGCGGCGGTGAAATTCGCGTTGTGTATTCCTTTTCCGGTCGTTCACTAGTATTCGGGCAATGGGTTCCGAATCGAAGAACCGCCCCGAAGTCGTCATCATCGGTGCCGGTGACCTCGCCCGGCAGATTTCCGGGCTGATCGAGGATCTGAATTCACGACGCTCGTCCGGCTATGTACTCAAGGGATTCCTGGACAAACAGCTCGGAAATGGTTCCGGCACGCTCAAGGGTTACCCCGTTCTCGGCTCCGACGAGGCATTGAAGGAGCTGGACGCCTGCTACGCCATCGGGGTCGCGAACCCGGCGCGCAGGCAGGCGCTCGACGAATTCGCCATGGAAGCAGGCCGGGAAACCGTCTCCGTCATTCACTCAAGCGCCTTCTTCGAGAGCGATGTGACACTGGCGCCCGGTGCGGTCATCACCCAGCGTGTCCACATCGAGGAGGGAGCGACCGTGGGCAGGCAGCCCGTCTTCAACGTCAACTCCCTGATCGGGCAGGACGCCGTGCTCGGTGACTATGTGATCGTCTCACCGCACGCGATCGTCGGCGGCCGCACCAGGATCGGGCACCGGGTGCTGGTCGGGATGGGTGCGATCGTGCTGCCGGACCTCTCGGTCGGGGACGATGCGGTGATCGGCGCCGGTGCGGTCGTGACCCGCGACGTGCCGGCCGGGGCCACCGTCGCCGG
The DNA here is from genome assembly GCF_035546795.1 of Amycolatopsis sp. GTDB lineage: Bacteria > Actinomycetota > Actinomycetes > Mycobacteriales > Pseudonocardiaceae > Amycolatopsis_E. Next base: position 324,663 of record NZ_DASZWC010000068.1, on the reverse strand, counting down.
CGTACCGGCCAGGCCGCTGGTGCGGTAACGGAAAGTGGCGGGGTGAAAACGTCCCCTGTCCGCTCCCGGCGCGCTTTGAAAGTCTTGATTCTGTCGCCAACGGCCCGGGAAGCGCGAATTTCGAAATGGCGAGTTCGTGCCGGCAGGAGGAAGAGATTCATTGTGAACACCGCTATTCTCGGAACTGGTTCTTATCTTCCGGAGACGGTCCTCACGAGTGCGGAACTCGGTCAGCGGCTCGGTATCGGCGAACAGTGGATCGTGGACAAGACCCGCATCCGCGAGCGCCGGGTGGCACACCCCGACGAGGCTGCCTCCGATCTCGCGACGCAGGCGGCGCAGCAGGCGCTCCAGGCGGCCGGGATCAGCGCGAGCGACCTCGACCTCATCGTCGTCGCCACGTCGACCCCGGACTACCCGATGCCCTCGACGGCCTGCCTGGTGCAGGCGAACCTGGGCGCGAGCCGGGCCGCGGCCTTCGACATCGACGCGGTCTGCTCGGGATTCCTGTACGCCCTGGTGTCCACGCACGCGATGCTCTCGGTCGGCCCGTTCCCGCGCAACGCGCTGGTGATCGGCACCGACGTGTACTCGCGAATCCTCGACTACACCGACCGGAAAACCTGCGTGCTGTTCGGGGACGGGGCGGGCGCGGTCGTGCTCGGGCAGTCCGGCAACGGGCACGGCCTGCTGGGCAGCACACTCGGTTCGGACGGCACAACCTCGCACTATGTGCGGATCCCCGGTGGCGGCAGCCGCCTTCCCGCGACCAAGGAATCCCTCGATGCGGGCGAGCACCACTTCAAGATGCTGGGTCGCGAGGTGCGCACGCTGGCCGGTCAGGTGCTCCCGGAGCTGGTGCGCGAACTGCTCAAGTGCGCGGAGGTCGACCTCTCCGAGGTGGATCTGCTCGTCCCGCACCAGGCCAACGGGGTCATGCTCGAAGACCTCGCGGACACGCTCGGCCTCCCGCCCGGCGTGATGCACCTGACGGTCGAGCGGTACGGGAACACCGGCGCCGCGTCGGTGCCGATCACCCTCGACGACGCGGTTCGCAAGGGTTTGCTGAACCGGGACGCCCTGCTGTTCATGATCGCCTTCGGTGGCGGGATGACCTGGGGTGGCGCCGCGATGCGCTGGGCGCTGCCGAAGGCCGGGGTGTGACGATGGCGCTGGATGGACGGGTCGTTGTCGTCACGGGCGCGAGCCGCGGCGTGGGCGCGGTGCTGGCGCAGGTTTTCGCGGAGCAGAACGCCCGCCTCGGGTTGCTGGCCCGCAACGGCGAAGCGCTCACCGAACTGGCGGAGAGCCTGCCGGCCGAAGCGATCGCGGTGCCTTGCGATGTCTCGGACGAGGCTGCGGTGGACGCCGGGTTCAAGCAGATCGCGGAACACTTCGGCGGGGTCGATTCCGTGGTCGTGAACGCGGGCATCGCGCCGCCGTCGCACAAGGCCCACAAACTCGACGCGGAGACCTGGCGGCGCGTGCTCGACGTGAACCTGACCGGCGCGTTCCTCACTGCTCACGCGGCGCACGACCATCTCGCTGCCTCGGGGCGCGGGAGGCTGGTGCTCACCTCGTCGATCATGGCCGCCCAGCCCCGGCGCGGGCTGAGCGCATACGTGGCCTCGAAAGCGGGCATCGAAGGCCTCGCCAGGGCGCTGGCCGCGGACTGGGCGGCGGACGGTATCTGCGTCAACGCGGTCGCCCCGGGCTTCTTCGACACCGGGCTCGGTACGGCGTTCCTCGAATCGGACCGGCTGAGCGAACAGATCCGCTCCCGCACCTCGTTCGGCAGGTTCGGTGCGGCGCCCGAGCTCGCCGCCGCCATCTCGTTCCTCGCCGGGGACGAGGCGAGCTACGTGACCGGGCAGGTCATTCCGGTGAATGGGGGTTATGGGCTGACCTGAGGAGGCGTTGACACCACTCTGGCACTGTGCCTAAATTGAACCAACTGTTTTTATAGGCGAAACACGCTCACTGATGGCCGCGTGGCCATCAGTGGCGGTTTCTTGTGTGCCCGTTTTCTCCGTGCGCGACCAAGAGTGGGGCGATGCGCCGATGAGCCTGGTTGACCAGCACTCACGTACAGATCCGTTGACCCGTGTCGGCGAGCTGCTGGACACCTACGGCAGCCCCGACGCCGCGGCCGCCGAGCTGCTGTGTGACTCCCATCCGGCCGACGCGCACGCTTACCAGGTCGTCGACCGGGATCTGTCGATCCAGCACCTGACCTACGGGGACCTGCGCGAGGCCTCGGAACGGTTCGCCGCCGGGCTGGCCGAACTGGGGGTTCGGCCCGGCGACCGGGTGGCCACGCTGCTGGGCAAGAGCGTGGAACAACTGGTGGCGCTACTGGGAATCTGGCGGATCGGCGCGGTGCAGGTGCCGCTGTTCACCGCCTTCGCCCCGCCCGCGGTGGAGATGCGGTTGGCCGCGAGCCGGGCGAAGGTCGTGCTGTGTGACGCGGAGCAGCGGTCCAAGCTCGTCCGGGACGAACCGGCGGAATGGCGGATCGTGGTCGTCGGCGGAGCCGGCGAACTCGGCGACGAAAGCTTCGCCGAACTACTGGCCAGGCAGTCGACCGGCTTCCCGGCGGCCCGCCTCGGCGGGGACGCGCCGCTGCTGCACACCTTCACCTCCGGCACCACAGGTAAGCCGAAGGGGCTGGAAGTCCCGCTGCGAGCGCTGGCGAGTTTCCACTGCTATATGGAGTTCGGGCTGGACGTTCGCCCGGAGGACACGTTCTGGAACGCCGCCGACCCGGGCTGGAGCTACGGGCTGTACTACGGGATCCTCGGCTCGCTCTGCACCGGTGTGCCGAGTGTGTTGCTGCGCGGCGGTTTCTCGGCGGAGCTGACCTTCGATGTCCTGTCCGAACTGGAGGTTACGAACTTCGCCGCCGCGCCGACGGTGTACCGGTCGCTGCGCGCGGCCGGGCTCACGGCGCCTCGGAAGCTGCGGTTGCGCGCCGCGTCCGCCGCCGGTGAACCGCTCACGCCGGAGGTCAACGACTGGGCGCGCGAAGCGCTGGGCGTGCCGGTGCACGATCACTACGGCCAGACCGAGACGGGCATGCTGATCAACAACCACCACCAGCCCAGCCTGCGCCGTCCGCTCAAGACGGGCTCGATGGGCCGCCCGATGCCGGGCTGGACAGCAGTGGTGCTGCGGGACGGCGCGAACGAGCCCGCCGAACCGGGCGTGGCCGGGCAGATCGCCTGCGACCTGTCGGCCAGTCCGCTCGCCTGGTTCCGGGGCTACGTCGGTGAACCGGAGAAGAGCAAGGAGAAGTTCAGCGAGGACGACCGCTGGTACCTCACGGGCGACTCCGGGTACCTCGACGACGAGGGCTACTTCCGGTTCGTCTCCCGGGACGACGACATCATCATCATGGCGGGCTACCGGATCGGGCCGTTCGACGTGGAGTCCGCGCTGGTGGTCCACCCGGAGGTCACCGAGGCCGCGGTGATCGCGGCGCCGGACGAGATCCGGGGCGAGGTGCTCGAGGCGTATGTCGTGCTGCGCGACGGGCAAGGCGGCGATGCCGGGCTGGAACGCGAGCTGCAGCAGCTGGTGAAGACGAAGTACTCGGCGCACGCCTATCCGCGGCGGGTGCATTTCGTGCCGGAGCTGCCGAAGACGCCCAGCGGCAAGATCAAACGTTACGTACTCCGGCAGCGCCGCCGGGCCGAGGCCGGGGAGTGAAGATGCAGCGCTACGTTGGCCGTGTCGTGATGGTGAGTGGGGCGGGGCAGGGGCTGGGGCGCGCGATGGCGCTGCGGTTCGCCGAGGAGGGGGCGCAGCTGGCGCTGTGTGACGTGAACTCGGTGGCGGTCAAGGAGACCGCGCAGCTCTGCGGGCCCGAGCGCGCGGTGGCGTCCACTGTGGACGTCAGCGACGGGAGCGAGGTCGACCAGTGGCTGTTCGAGACGGTGGCGAACTTCGGCCGGGTCGACGTGCTGGTGAACAACGCGGGCGTGATCCGGGACAGCAGGCTCGAATCCATGACCGACAACGACTGGGACCTGGTGCTCGACGTGAGCCTGCGCGGCTCGTTCCACTGCGCCCGCTCGGCGTTCCGGCAGATGAAGATCCAGGAATACGGCCGGATCCTGTCGATGTCCTCGATGTGCTGGCGCGGGAACTTCGGCCAGGCCAACTATGTGGCGGCGAAGGCGGGCATCGTGGGGATGGCCCGCACGATCGCGCTGGAGGGCGCGCGGCACGGGATCACCTCGAACGTCATCGCGCCGGGGCTGATCGAGACGCCGATGCTCGCCTCGATGGACGCCGGCGCGCGGGAGAAGCTGGCGTCCCGCATACCGGTGCGGCGGGTCGGGCAGCCGACGGACATCGCGGAGGCTGCGGCTTTCCTGTGCTCGGAAGGCGCCCGATATGTGACGGGCGTGGTGCTGGACGTGGACGGCGGCATCAGCATCGGCACCAGTCTCCGTTGACGTCCGGCGGTCGCGTGTTGTGGAGCGGGGTACGCGGCCGGCGCGGCGTCACGGGAACGCGTACGCAGCCAGCGCACGCGTTGCGTTACCAACCCGACCAAAAGCAGGCGGAAACGGTCGACAGCCGACGTGCTGGTAGAAAGCCATTTCAGCCGTGACTGTGGTCGGGTTGGTAACGAACGGCACAGTACGGTTCGCGGGCACGATCTCTAGTCGGGTGTGATCGTGTCCGCGAGCTGTTTCAGCCCATCGCCGATTCGTACGCGGCGACGAGCCTGTCCAGGCCGACCGACGGCGTGAAGCCCTTCTCGTACCGCAATCGTGCCGCTTCGCCCATCTCGCGGTTCCGGGCTGGGGCGATCACCTGGCGCAGGGCTTCCGCGAGCGAGGCCACGTCTCCCGGTTGGTGCAGCACGCCGGAAACGCCGTCCTCGATCAGCTCCGGGAACGCGCCGTGCGCGGCCGCGACAGCGGGGACCTCGGCCGCCATCGCCTCCACCACCACCAGCCCGAAAGCTTCCAGCCAGGTGGACGGCACCACCACCGTGGCGGCCCGCGCGATCAACTCCTGGCACCGCGCCTTGTCCGCCAGCCCCACGTAGCGCACGTCGGAGCGGGCCGCGGCCCAGCGCGAAACCTCGTCCTGCATCGGACCGGTTCCGGCCAGTACCAACGGCATTCCGAGATCGAGCCGCTCCCACGCGTTCATCAACAGCCGCACGCCCTTCTCCTCGGTGAGCCGCCCCAGATACAGGACGTACTCGCCGGGCAGCGTGCGCCGGACGGCCGGCTCGGCCACGAAGTTGTGCTTCACCAGCATCCGCTCGGCCGGCATCCCGCCACCGATCAGCACCTGCCGCTGCGCGTCGGAGATGCACAGGAACCGCGAGATGCCCGACCACCAGCGCCGCCGGTTGACCGCGACGTTCACCGCCATCGGCAAGGTCGCCACCCGCGAACCCCGGTAACACCCGTGTTGCACGGCCGGAACCGGTTTCTTGCCGACGCATTCCCCGCACAGATGCCCGTCGCGGTACAGCGTCCCGGGCGGGCACACCATGCCGTAGTTGTGCAGCGTCGCCACGGCGGGCACACGCGCGTCGGTGCAGGCGGCGAGCACCGAGGGCGACAGCAGCGGGAAAGTGTTGTGGATGTGCACGACGTCGGGCCGGTCCGCGCGCAGCACCTCGGCCAGCGCCACCCGCGACGCCGGGTTCCACGGCACCCGCAGCGGCACGGTTGCCCTCTCCAGCAAGGACATCGACGCGATGTCGTCACTGCGCCGCTCGAACAGCCGCACGTCGTGCCCGGCGCCGGCGAGCAGCTCGACTTCCTGGTCCACCACGTTGTTCTCGCCGCTGGGCTGCTCTGACCGGTACCGGTTGTGCACAACGAGGACCTTCACCGGGTCTCCCTTCGGGCCAGCAGCGAACCGGCGACGGCGAGGTGCAGCAGGTACGGCGAGGCGTCACCCAGCCCGGCTTCGGTGTAGGAAGCCGAAATGCAGTAGACGATCAGGAAGATCGCGCAGGCCCGTTCCAGCGACGGCGGTCGCAGGATCGCGACGCTGACCAGTATCAACAGGAACGCGGCCACCAACGCGCAGCCCACCAGGCCCTGTTCGTGGAACACCGCGAGCCAGCTGTTGTCGATCGGCAGCCCGGCATAGGACTTGTCGCCGAGACCGACGCCGAACAGCTGCTCGAAGACCGTGCGCGGTGCGTTCAGCAGCGCGTCCCACACCTTCGCCCGGCCGGTCAGGCTGGAGAAGTTGTCCTCCGTCTGGCCGCGCAGGAACCACGCCTGCAGCAGGGAACCCAGCGCGATGACGCAGAAACCGGCGACCAGCGCGACGATGGCGAATACCTTGCGCGCCCGCGCGTTCGTCAGGCCCAGCGAGAGCAGCGCCACGAGCAGGCCGATGATCAGGCCGAGGGTGGCCGTCCTGGTGTGGGTGAGCAACAGCAGCGCGACCGCCGGGATCACGATGAGCAGCACGCTGCGCCGATCGGCCCGTTTGCCCAGCCACAACAGCAGCGCCAGCCCCGACACCACCGCCGCGTACTGCGCGATCTGCGGCGGGGTCAGCGGCCAGATCGCGCCGGACAACCGGCCGCCGTAGATCGCCGGCATCGCCTTGCCGGGCGCCACCACCAGCCCGATCGCCACCGAAAGCAGCACGATGCCGTAGCCCTTGATGTGGTAGCGGACGAAGTGCATCCGCCCGTCCCACCACCGCGTGAGCAGCCACAACGTCGAGATGAACACCGACAGCCGGAAGCAGCGGAACAGCGCGCCCAGCCCGGACTGCAGATCCGCGCTGGAAAGCACGCTGACCACCAGCAGCAGGGTCAACAGCGTCAGGTATGCGTTCGGCCGGACGCGCACCCTGAGATTCACCACGAGTGCCAGCAAGAACGCCGTGATCAGTGATCCCATCGTGACGATCTGGATCACCGAGCGCGGGATCGGGATGATCGTCTGCGCCCCGGTGGAGCCCAGCGTGTTGAGGATCAGCAGGCACCACGCCACCGCGACCGCGCGCGGAACCCGTTCGGTGACACGGATTTCCGGTTCGAGCTGGACGGTCGCCATCAGCCGTTCCCCCGCGCGAAGGTGCTGCCCTCGTCCTGCAGGTAGGGCGAGCCCTGCCATTGGAACGTGTCGAGGATCTGGCTGGTGTCGCCGTAGACGAAGGTCCACGGGCCGACGTAGGTGTTGTCGTGCCACGTGTTGTGCTGGTCCTCGGTGATGGCCGTCTGGATCACGTCACCCTTGTACGGTGACCAGTCCGGATAGGTGCCGTAGTTGGACAGCAGGCCCATCCGCCCGCAGCTGACCGAGCAGCCGAGCACGGTCGGATCGAGGGTGAACCGGTTGTCATGGATCTCGACGTTCTGCGTCTTCCACCGGCAGTCCGACAGCAGCGGCGCCGTCTCGATCCCCGGCTGCGTGCATTGATCCACGCCCGGCACCAGCAGCGTGCAGCTGCCGCTGGAGGTGTTGGCCGGGCTGTTGCAGAACCGGTCGGCGTTCTCCCACAACGTGATCCCGGACCAGTTGTCCTCCAGCACGTTGCCCTCGATGTCGAGCGTCTTGGTGCGCGCCGGGATCCGCGGTTCGCCGCCGGACTCGGAGATGTAGATGGTGGCGACCGGGAAGCTGTCGCCGCGGTCGGCGTACTTGCGGCCGTCGACCCAGTTGTTGCGGCGGATGGTGTTGTTGCGGATCGTGGCGTTGTAGCTGGCCTCGTACTCGATCGCGGCACCGTCGTTGTTCTCGATCACGTTGCCCTCGATGAGGAAGTCGTTGTTGTTCGTGTCCGCCCACAGCGCGTTGCCGCGGTTGTCGTGCACCCAGTTGCCGCGGACGTCGGCGCCGTTGACGGCCCAGAACTTGATCCCGCCGGTGCAGCCGCAGCCGGATTCCTTGGTCTCCCAGTCGTCGGTGTTGTTGCCGGTGATCTCGTTGCCCTCGACGACGAGCCCGGTGATCGTGCCGTCGCCCTTGTAGGCGTTCATCCCGTACTGGCCGTTGTCCCGCAGGCAGTTCCCGCGCACCTGCTGCCGCGCGCCCGCCATCAGCGCCGCGCCGCCGTTGCGCTGGAACGTGTTGTGCTCGATCAGCCAGCCGTCGCCTGAGTCGTGGTTGACCACGCCTTCGTCGCGCGGGGCGTCGAAGCCCTGCACGGTCAGGTGCTGGATCTTGACGTCGGACGCGTGCCCGGTGAAGGCGTACTGGTTGAGTTGCTTGCCGTCGAGCACCGCGCCCGGCGCACCGAGGTAGACGTCTCCGTCCTTCGGCTCCACCTGGTCGTATTTCTGGTCGCCGATCCGGTGCACGCCGGGCGCGAGCCAGAACGTGGTGCCAGCCGGGCTGTTCCGGGTCTTGGTCACCAGGTCACCGGCGACCGCCGGGTCGACCGTCACCGCTCCGGCGGGCGCGGCGTTCGGCCCGGCCGGTTCCTTGTCGCACACCGCCGCGGCCGAACTTTCCGCCGTCGGCGCACCCGGGCCCGCCGGTGTGTCCGAAGTGGACGGTGAGCTGCAGGCCAGCGCCAGTGCCGGGGACAGCACGGCGAGCAGCGTCAGTGTCCAGCGGGCCGGTCGGTTCACGAAGCACTCCTAGCTGTGGAAACGCAAGATCGTGGTGAGCACCCCGGCGAACCCGGTGCCGACGAGCGTGGCGGCCGGCTCCTTGCGGCCGAAGCCGGGGGAGTACCAGCCCAGCGGCGGTTCGGTCTCGCCGCGGTGCAGCGTCCAGGTCAGCTCCGACGGGAGTTCCACGACGGCCGAACCGCCGTGCCAGGTGAGCTTCGCCGCGGTGCCGTCGAGGTCGACCTCCACCGCGGGACCGAAGTGGAACGCGAGCCTGCCGCGGTGCCGCCGGTTCGAGATGATCTCGTCGGAGATCTGCAGCTCCTTGTCGGCCAGCTGCACCCAGCGGCGGTGGATGGCGGGCGCGTACCCGTCGTGCTCGGCCGACCAGCTCTCCGGCCCTTGGGTCAGCACGCGGCTGCGCGCGTGCCGAGTCCACATGAACGGACCGCCGGTGCTCGATTGGTCCTTGTCGTCGAGCTGGATCGTGTTGTGCCCCAAGGTGGAGCGGAAGTACGAGCGCCATTCCGGCTCGCCGTGATAGCAGAACGTGCCGGGGTCGGCGAGGATGTCCACCCCGTTGTGCCGCACCTCCACCGCGAGCGCGTCGGCATGTGCGTGCGCCGCGATGGACAGGAACCCGTGCGGGCCACCGTCGCAGCGGCACCAGATTTCGCCGTCGCGCAGGATCGTCAAACCGGCGTCGGCGAAGTGGTTCGGCCGCTTCTCGGGGCGTTTCGCGCTCGGCAACGGGCCGTGTGACAGCGCCGCGAGCAACGGCGCGCGGACGTCCTTCGCCGGGACCGCCGGCCACCATTCCAGCGGTCCGAACAGCTTGGCGCCGGTGGCCAGCAGCGAGGCCCAGCGGTCGGCGTCCGCGCCGTCCAGGATGAGCCCGTGCCCGTCGTCGCCGTCCCCCTGCCGCGGCGGGCGCAGCTTGTTGTCCACAATGGACGCCAGCGCGTCGGTCATCCGGAGCAGCACCAGCCAGGTCGACTCCGGCACCGCGGTGCCCGCGGCCTCCGCCTCCAGCGCTGCCGCCAAGCCCAGCTCCAGTACCAGACCGTGGTATTCACTGGCCAGTTCCTGGTTGAGCCCAGAGTCGAAAGTGTTGCGCTGCAAGTGTTCGTCCAGTGAGCGCAGGGCTTGCGTGCGCCACAGCCGCGATTCGGGGAACCAGGGGAACGCGCACGCCGCGGCCAGCTGCCCGGCGCTCTCGGCGATCACGTGGTTGTTCGCCGAGGAACCCCGGCTGGGGAACGCGGCGAGCCAGCGCTGGTGGTGCCAGATCTGGTGCAGTGCCTCGGGATTGTCCTCGAACAGTCCGGGCGCGCCGGCCCAGCCGTCCAGCAGCCGCCGCACCCACACCCACGACAGCAGCCGGATGCCCAGCTCGATCCCGCTCACCCAGTGCACCCCGCGCATCGGCGGGTTGGCGGCCCACCACGACTTGAGGTGGTCGGCGATCCGTTCCGCGTAGCGGTCTTCGCGGGTCAGCGCGTATGCGGCGGCGAGCACGGTGAGGTGCTGGTGCCGCGAGGGCTCCCAGATCTGTTTGATGTCGCCGACGGTGTCCTCGCTGCGGTAGGCGATGTCGAAGGAATACGTGTCCGTTGGCGCGTGGCGGCCGGTTTTCGGGTCGAACGACCAGTCCGGATTCACCAGGTCATCCCGGATGACGCCGAAATACTCGGCCTTCCCGTTCAACAGCTTGTCGGCCGCCGCGACGACGCTCGCCGTGGCGACCTGTGGCACGGCGGCCAGCGTCGCGGCGTCGAAAACCGTCGCGAAGCGGCGTTGCGCGAGCCAGGCCGCTTCGCTCGGCGCTTCGGTAAGACGTCTCCAGCGGCGTTTACGGGCCGCGTCACCGAAGCGGCCGCTGACCTCCTTCGGGCTCATCCGCCGGAGCCGCCGCAGATACCACGCAGGACTCATCATGAGGGCACCTCGATTCGCACCGGCGCACCGGTGGACAGGCTGGTGCCTGCCGCGAGGGTGGCCAGGGTGGTGGAGACCAGCGACTCGAGCGGGATCGGCATCGGCCCGCCGGAACAGACGGCCTCGATGAACGCCCCGACTTCGGCCGCCTGGCCCTTGTCGCGGCCCTTCGGCAGCCGCGGGCTGGACCACTTCTTGCGCGAGAACACGGACGTGCGCAGGAAATCGTCGAACTTGAGCACTTTGCCGTCGGCCAGGGCGTCCAGGGTTTCCTTCTGGAACCCGGTCGAGCCGCTGGTGGCGTAGCTGATCGTCGCGGTCGAACCGTCCGGGTAGCGCAGCACCACCTGCAGGTCGGCCTGGTTCGGGGTGGCGCAGGCGTAGACCGACGTGGGGTCCGCGTCGAGCAGCCAGCTGACCGTGTCGATGAAATGCCCGCCCTCACCGGCGAAGCGCGTGCCCTCGGAGCCGGCCTGGTTGTACCAGCTGCCCTGGTCCAGCTTGCCCGCGTTGACCAGGTACCGCACCGACGCCGGGCCGATCCGCCTGCCGAACTGCTGTTTCGTCTCGTTGAGCAGCGGCGCGAAGCGGCGGTTGAAGCCCACCTGCAGCCGGTCGTTGCCGGATTCCGCGACCGCGGCGAGGATCTTGCCCACCTCTTCCTCGCTCAAGGCGAGCGGCTTTTCCACGAACACGGCCTTGCCGGCCAGCAGTGCGCGCCGGGTCAGCTCGGCGTGCGAACTGTGCCGGGTGACCACGAAAACCGCGTCGAGCTGGTCGTCCGCGAGCAGTTCGTCGACATCGGTGGAGGCCTCGGCGAAGCCGAACTTGCGTTTGGCGTTGGCGCCGGACAACGCCGACGTGGTGGCGACCTTGCGCAGTTCGACGTCGTCCCGCTCGCTCAGGTGCGGCAGCAGCATCGACGACGCGTAGTTCCCGGCGCCGATGAACCCGACCCGCACCCGGCCCATCGGATGAGCGGTTCGCGCGGGCGCGGGCACTGGAGCCGAGACCAGCACCGGCTCGGTGGGCGCGGCTTTTTCGGCCGCGTACCGGAAAAGTACGGCCACGGCTTTGAGCGCGCCTTCGTTGAGCTGCGTGTACGTCTCGACCGCCGCCGAGAAGTCCGCGACGTGCGAGATCAACGGCTCCACGTTGATCCGGCCGCGCGCGGCGAGGTCGAGGAAGCATTCGAGGTTGCGCCGTTCGGTCCACCGCACGTAGCCGATCGGGTAGTCGCGCCCTTCCAGCTCGTACGACGGGTCGTACCGGCCCGGCCCGTACGACCGGGAGAACCGGACGTCGAGTTCCTTTTCGTAGTAAGCGTTCCACGGCAGGTCGAGCCGGCATTTGCCGATGTCGACGATCCGGCCGCGGTCGCGGGCCAGTCTTGCCGCCAGCTCCACCGGCTCGTTCGTGCTGCCGCCGGCCGCCAGGTACACCTGGTCCACGCCGTGCCCGCCGGTCAGTTCCGCGACGGCGTTGTCCACCACGTCGGATCCGGGTGCGCCGCAGGTCAGCGCGCCCAGCGTCTCGGCGAGCTCGCACCGGCCCGGATCCGGATCCACGCCGATCACGCGCGCGCCGGACGCGGTCAGCAGTTGCACCACGAGCTGCCCGATCAGGCCCAGCCCGATCACCAGCGCGACCTCGCCCAGCTGCGGTTCCCCGCGCCGGACACCCTGCATCGCGATCGAACCGACGGTGCCGAACGCCGCGTGCCGCGGGGCGAGCCCGGCGGGCACCCGCGCGTACAGGTTCTTCGGCACCCAGTTCAGTTCCGAGTGCAGCGCGTGCTCGTTGCCCGCGCACGCGACGAGATCGCCGACCGCCACGTCCTCGATCCCCGCGCCGACCTCCTCGACCACGCCGCACAGCGAATAACCCAGCGGCGTATAGGAATCCAGCTTGTTGATCACCTTGCGGTAGGTGGCCGTGAGCCCGTTCGTGGCCACGCTCTGCATGACCTTCGCGACCTGGTCCGGCCGCGAACGCGCCTTGCCGACCATGGACATCCCGGCCTCGGACACCTTCATCAGCTCGGTGCCGGTCGAGATCAGCGAGAACGCCGTCCGCACGAGCACCCCGCCCGGCTTGCACGCCGGAGCCGGGACGTCGAGCAGCGCCAGTTCCCCGCTCTTGTAGTTCTGCACTACCTGCTTCACGACGCTCCTTGGGAAGTTGCGCTCCGGTACCAGTACTCGAGGGTCAACACGTGCCAGAGGTGCTTGGACCGGTCCTGCTGACCGGAGGCGTCCTCGTCGACGAGGCGCTGCAACGCCTCCTGCCGCAGGAAGCCGGACTTCACCAGCACCCCGTCGTGCACCACTTCGCGCATCAGCGGCGCCAGGTCGCGGCTCATCCACGCCCGTAGCGGGGCGCTGAACAGGCCCTTGGGCCGGTACACGATCTCGCGCGGGAGTGTTCCGGACGCCGCTTCCTTGAGCGCCGCTTTGCCTTGCCGTTTCACGATCTTCCGGTTGCCCGGGATCGCGAACGCGGCCTTCACGACCTCCACGTCCACGAACGGCGTGCGCACCTCGGTGGAGGCCGCCATGCTGGAGCGGTCGGTGTAGGCGAGGTTGAGCCCCGGCAGGAACAGCCGCGCGTCGGCGAGGCACATCCGGTTGACGAAGTCGGTCAGCCGGTTGTCGTTGTACGTGTCGGCGTGTTCGGTGAGCACGTCGTCGACCAGCGGAGCGAGGTCGGGGTTGAGCAGCCCGGCCAGCTCGGCGCGGTCGTACATCGTGTAGCTGCGCCGGAAAGCCGTCTCCTCGGGCAGCTCGGCGAAGGACAGGAACCGCTTCGCGAACCGCACCGAACGGTAGCCGCGCTTGGCCGTCGCCACCGGCACCCGGTCCACAATGGACTCGACCGGACGGCGGACGGCGCCGGGCACCTTCTGGTAGCGCAGCGCGAGCAGGTTCGCCAGATGCTTGCGGTAACCGGCGAACAGCTCGTCCGCGCCCATCCCGGACAGCATCACCTTCACCCCGGCGTCGCGCGCCGCCGTGCAGATCAGGAACGTGTTGATCGCCGCCGGATCGCCGATCGGCTCGTCCAGGTGGTAGGTCATCCGCGGCAGCAGGTCCAGCACCTGCGGCGCGATCTCGATCTCGTGCAGGTCCACGCCGAACTGCGCGGCCACCTGCCGGGCGTAGCGCAGATCGTCCGGCATCGCCTCGAACTTCGCGTCCTCGGCGCGGAAACCGATGGTGTAAGCGGAAATCCCGGGATGGTGCTTCGCCGCCAGCGCGGTGAGGTAACTGGAATCGAGCCCGCCGGAGAGGAACGTCGCCACCGGCACGTCGGAGAGCAGGTGCTTGCGGGTGGAATCCTCGATCACGGCGTGCAGATCGGGCATCGGCTCGTGCTGCGCCTGCTCCGCGACGTCCTTCAGCGACCAGAAGCGGCCGCGTTCGACCTGCCCGTTGCGGCGGCAGCGCAGCCACGTGCCCGGCGCGAGCTTCTCGGCTTCGCGGAACGCGCACCGCTGATCGGGAACCCAGTAGTAGAGCAGCGAAGCGATCATCGCGGCCTCGTCGACGTGCAGCGAACCGCCGAGCTCGTTCGCCAGCGCCTTGAGCTCGGACGCGAAGACGAGGCCCTCGCCGCGCTGCACGAAGAAGAGCGGCTTGATGCCCAGCTGGTCCCGCACCAGCACGAGGTCACCTGTGCGCTCGTCGTACACGGCGAAGGCGAACATCCCGCGCAGCCGCGGCAGGCAGTCGGTGCCCCAGCGCCGCCACGCCTCCAGCACCACCTCGGTGTCCGACGTGCCGCGGAAGCGCACCCCGGCGGACTGCAGCTCGGCCCGCAGCTCCGGCATGTTGTACAGCTCGCCGTTGTAGACGATCGCCAGCCCGTCGATGACCATCGGCTGCGCGCCGGTCTCGGACAGGTCGATGATGGACAGCCTTCGGTGTCCTAAATGGACGTTCCCGTGGTCGTACCGGCCCTCGCCGTCCGGCCCGCGGTGGGCCAGCGTCTTGGTCAGCCGGTCGGTCAGTGGCCCGCCGTCCGGCCAGCGGAAGGCGCCCGCTATTCCGCACATGTGCTCAGTCCTCTCGCGATCCGACCGGGGCGAACCGCTTCGTCGGGAACTCGTCCTCCAGCGGGGCGTTCTTCCCGTTCGGCTTCGCGACGGCCTCCGCGCGGGATGCGCGGCCGCGGAGCGCCAGATGCAGCCCGTCCCACAGGGTCCCGTCGGTGCGGTCCTTCGGATCCGGGTCGACCAGCACCACGCCGATGACCAGGATCTGGCAGTCGGCCAGCTGCCGGGCCACGGTGTGCAGCCACGACGTGCTGGCGTACCCGGCGCGCACCACCAGCACCGTCTCGGTGCCGAGGAAGGCCAGGTCCGTCCAGGCCGCGCCGGGAGCGACCGAGCCGACGCCGAGCCGCCGCTGCCCCTGCGGGAGCGGCACGTTGGCGTTGCCGGAGTCGATGATCTGAATCGGCTTCCCGGCGTTCTCGGCGAGCTTTCCCAGCTGCTGCTTGGGCAGGTCGTCGACGACCACGACCGGGCCGCCGTAGGACAGTCCTTCGGCGATGTCCACGGCCAGCCCCGCCGTCACCTTCGGCGCCCCGAGATCCAGCAGTGATACCGGTTTCTCGTCCGTACCGATCGCCCGTGCCAGCGTGGCGGCGACACGTTTCTGTTGTCCGGGCAGGCGCGAGCGCAGGAGCCTGCCGAGCCCGCGCCGCTTCGACGGCAGCTGAGCGATCACCGAGGCGCCCAGGCTCGCGGCCACCTCGCGGCGCAGCACCGGCCGGTCCCGCACCAGGCTGGTCACCGCCGCCACGGCGAGCCCGATCGCCAGCCCGAGCACCAGCCCGATCCCGCCGTCGGTGGCCACCGTCTTGAGGAACGAGTGCGGCGTGATCCGCGGCGCGTCCACGATCTGTGTGCCGGCCGCGATCTGCGGAGCGCCGATGCCGGCCTGCTGCGCCTGTGCCGAAAGGTCGGAGACCTTCGAACTCAGGTCCGCGCGCCTGCCGTACAGGGTCTCCAGTGTGGTGGCGTTCGCCTTGCTGCCACGTGCGGTTTCGGTCGCGATATCGGAGTCCACCTGGTTCAGCTCGGCCTGCGCCTGGTCCCGCTGGTTGATCAGCGCCTGCGATTCCGCCTGCGCCGCCGCCTGGTTGCGGGCCACGTGATCGGCGATGAACGCGTCCCCGAGCGCCTTCGTGCGGGCGATCGCGTCGGCATCGCTGGTGCCCTTGACGGTGATCTGCAGGACGTTGTTGGTCAGCCCGAGCCCGCTGTAGTTCTTCAGGAAGTCCTCGGGCTTGTCCGTGCTGTTGATCGACTTCAGCGCTGCGTCGGCGATCTTCGTCGTCTGCAGCACGGCCACGTCGGTGCGCATCAGCGTGCCGCTGTCGGTCGGGGAGTCGTCCTGGTGGATCACCAGCAGCTTGGCGACTGCTGTCGGCGGCGCGGGGATCACCACGGCCAGCGCGGCGCCCGCGATCAGGCCGAGCAGTCCGGCGGCGAGCCAGAGCCGGCGCCTGCGCCGGATGGCCACGACAAGTCGCTGCAGATCCACCAGCGGCGTAGCGGTATGGGTCGTCACGCTGAACCTGCCATCGCGTCGCGGTCGGAGTCGACCTTGGGCTGAGGGGTCGGGTTTTCGCTGCGCACGGGCTGGGTCAGCAGGACGCCGAGCACGTCATGGCCCGCGTCCGCGCAGGCCTCGGCGATGGCGACCAGCTCCCACGCGGTCCGGCTGCCCACGGTGAGCACCACCAGCACGCCGGTCAGGCTGGAATCCTCCGCGACCGTCGGCCGCACCGGGGAGACATCGTTGACGCGCAAGGAAGTGCGGCCCTCCGCGGCGGCGCTGAGCTGCGTGGCCGCGCGATGCGCGGGCGCGTCGTCGTCGGGCACCAGCACGAGGATCCGGCGGCCGGTGGCACCGACGCGGGTCAGCGCCCGGCGATAACGGGATTCCCGGTTCAGCTCGTCCGCCGACACGGCCAGCTCCGGCAGATCCCACGGCCGGTCCGCCTGCAGCAGGCGGCGCAGCCGGTTTCGCAGACCGTGGCCCGCCACCGGGGGCGCATCGGGGATGTCCACGCTGGCCACCACCTGCGAACCGAGCGCGGCGCCGATCTCGGTCTCGTCCCGCAGCCGCTTGTCCGCGCGCGACCGGAACAGGTGGCCGAACACCCCGACCAGGAAGAACAGCAGTGCGCCACCGCCGATGAACTGAGTCATCGTCGGCGCCGCCGCGCTGGCCGGCAGCTCGGCCGAGCCCATCACCACCATGTTCGCCTGGCTGGTCGCCGCGTCCGCCTGGTTCAGGTTGTTCATCGCCTGCTCCAGCGACGTGCGCAGGCCCTCGATCTCGGTGCGGGCCTGCACGCTGTCCACGGTCAGCCCGCCGTTGCTGTTCTTGACCATGTCCGCGAGCCGCTGGTTGGTCAGCGTGACCTGCTGCCGTAACGCTTCGCGCTGTTCCTGCTGCACCTGCGCGGCCGCGTCGGTGGTGCTGCTGATCAGCTGGCTGGAGTAGCGGACGAACTCGGCCGCGACCTTGTCCGCGAGCTGCTGGGCGTGCTGCGCGGTATCGGCGGACGCGGTGATGGTGACGACGTTGCCGTTCGCGACGGAGGAGGTCACGTCGCCCTTGATGTCCGCGCCGGTGGTCTGCCAGGACAGCTGGCTCGCCGCCCGGTCCAGCACCACCGAGCTGGTCGAGACCTGCGCCTCGGTGAGCAGCTCGTCGGCCTGGCGCGGGCCCTGCAGCAGCACGCTGGAAGTGGTCTGGAAACCGGGGGAGAACAGCAGCGACGCGCCGGCGCCCACGAGCGCGCCGAGCACGGCGAGCGCGACCAGTAGCCGCCAGCGTCTGCGCAGGACCCGTCCGATCGTCGACAGCCGAACCGTTTCGTCACTCACCGCTGGATGCTCCCCTCAAAAATGCCGCATCAGGCGGATGGGCTTTCACTAACCCGTCGCGTCGGTTGCCGCGTTGGTTACAACACCGCGCTCGTCTTGTTCAAAACGCGACCGTTATCGATTGACCAATGCCGGGCGATGGGAAGAAAAGTCCGAACGTTCATCCCAGTGCGGTGGTGTAGGCGGCAACCAGCGCGGCCGCGGAATTGCGCCAGGCAAGAGGACCTTCGACTCTTGACTGACCCAGCTCGCCCATTTTCTTGCGCCGCACGGGATCGTCCAGCAGCTCGGCGATCAGCTTCGCGAACTCCGAAACGTCGTTGGCCGGCGCGTAAACGGCGGCCGCGCCCGCGGAGACCCGCGCTTCGCGCAGCTCGAACGAGACGATCGGTTTCGCCATCGCCATGTATTCCATGATCTTGTTCATGGTCGAGACGTCGTTGAGCGGATTCAGCGGATCCGGCGACAGGCACACGTCGGCGCTCGAGAGGTAGCGCACCAGATCCTCGTCCGGAATACGGCCGGTGAATTCGACCAGCTTGTCCAGTTCCAGTTTCCGGGAAAGCTCGACCATTTCGTCGTACGTATCACCCGAACCGACGAAGACCGCGTGCCAGTCCGTGCGGCCTTGTTCGTCGCGCAACGCCGCGAGCGCGCGCAGGGCGTAGTCCACGCCATCCTGCGGGCCCATCACGCCGAGGTAGCAGAGCAGATGTTCCTTGTCCCGCTTGAGTTCCGGCTCCGGCGGCACCTGGCGGAAGCGTTCCACCGCGGGCGCACTGCGCACCACGAAAACGTCCTCCGGCCGCTTCCCGCCCCGCGTCAGCGCGACGTCGCGGTAGCTCTCGTTGGTGGAGATCACCACGTCGGCGGCCCGGTAGGTGGCCCGCTCCGCCGCGCACACCGCCCGGTAGAGCACGTCCTTGCCGCGGTCGAACCGGGAAAGGTACAGCTCCGGCACCAGGTCATGCTGGTCGAAGACGAACTTCGCGCCACGTCGTTTCAGCATCCGCGCGACGAGGAACAGCAGGTCCGGCGGGTTGCACGCGTGCACGACGTCGAAGCGCCCGAGCCGGCGCGCGAGCCGGTAGGTGTGCCACACCGCCGAGCCGTACTCCTGCAGGTAGCCCGCCGGCCCGCCGGTGGCGGCGCGCAGCGGGTAGCGGTGGATGTGCACCTCGTCCTGCACGACCTCGGATTCGGTGTCCCGCTTCGTCCCTTGTGGACAGATGACGTGCACCTCCCAGCCCGCGTCCCGCAGCGTGGTGCACTCCTGCCAGACCCGCCGGTCGAACGGCACGGACAGGTTCTCGACCAGGATGAGCGCTCTTTTACCAGGCAAGGCCAACGTATCCCTGTTCGGTCCGGCGCGCCTCGGCGTCGGGAAGGCGGACGAGGTCGATCAGCACGTGTTCGCCACCGTGCGGCAGCTCCGCGAGCACCGTGGGATCGGTGCAGCCCACCAGGCACACGTCGGCGTGGTCGAGCACCTCCCGCACCGAACCGGCGAGCAGCTGCCCCAGGTGCGGCAGCCTGCCCTCGATGTACTCGCGGTTCGCGCCTATCAGCCGCGAGAGGCTCACGTTCGCGTCGTAGATCTTGAGGTCGTATCCCTTGCCCAGCAAGCGTTCCGCGAGTTCCACCAGCGGGCTCTCGCGCAGGTCGTCGGTGCCGGGCTTGAACGACAGCCCGAACAGCCCGACCTTGCGCTTACCGGTGCGCGCCACCAGATCGAAGGCGCGGCGCAGGTGCTCCTCGTTGCTGGGCAGCACGTGCGCCAGGATCGGCACGGTCACGTCGGCGCGGTGCGCGGCGTGCACCAGCCCGCGCAGGTCCTTCGGCAGGCAGGAACCGCCGAAAGCGAAGCCGGGGCGCAGGTAGGCCGGGCTGATGTTGAGTTTGCGGTCGGCGAGGAACACGTCCATCACCTTGTGCGAGTCCAGCCCGAGCGCCCGGCAGATCGCGCCGAGTTCGTTGGCGAAGCCGATTTTCAAGCCGTGGAAGGCGTTGTCGGCGTACTTGGCCATCTCGGCGACCGGGATCGGCACCCGGAACACGTCACCGGGCAGGCCCTCGTACAGCGCCGCGACCCGGTCTCCGCTGGCCTCGTCGATCTGGCCGATGACCGTTTTCGGCGGCGCGTAGAAGTCCCGCACGCTGGTGCCTTCGCGGAGGAACTCGGGGTTCACCGCGACCCCGAAGTCCACGCCGGCGGTCTTGCCCGAGGCTTTCTCCAGAATCGGCACCAGCAGTTCCAGGCAGGTGCCGGGCAGCATGGTGCTGCGGAAAACGACGGTGTGCCGGTGGTCCGCGCCGGCCAGCGCCGCGCCGATCTCCTCGGTCACCCGTTCCAGGTAGGTGGTGGACAGGCTGCCATTGGGTTCCGAAGGCGTGCCGACGCAGATCAGCGAGATCTCGCTGTGCGCGATCGCCTCCGCCACGTCGTCGGTGGCGCGCAGCGCCCCGCTGCGCACGACCTCCTCGGTCAGCTCGCCGATCCGCTCCTCGACGACCGGCGCCTTGCCCGCCCGCACCAGGCCGACCTTGATGGGATTGACGTCGACACCGATGACCTCATGCCCGTTTCCGGCGAGGCAGGCGGCGGACACGCAACCCACGTAACCGAGCCCGAAGATACTGATCTTCATGAAAGAACTCCCGCCGCATCCGACTGACAGGTGGGTCGGACACGGCGGGAGCCGCGTTACAAGTTGAGAGGTACCTACAAATGGCTCAGATCAGTAATTCGCTGCCTCCGGAATGATGTCGTTCGCGAAGATGTCGATCAGTTTCTGGTCCGGGATCCCCGGCACCGCGCCGATCGCGGCGTCCACCCCGAGCCCCGCCAGCCTGCGCAGCTCCGCCTTGAGCTCGTCGGCCTTCTCACCGTTCTTGCCGATGTCGAGAATGTGGTAGACGGTCTTGTTTATCTCGTTGTAATCGCGGCCTTCGGCCTCGCAGTGCCCGCGCAGCACGTCGAGTTTGTGCTCCAGTTCCGGGCCGTTGAAAATATTGCAGGCGTCGCCGTATTTCGCCACGAAACGCAGCGTCTTCTTCTCGCCGGAACCGCCGACCATGATCGGCGGATGCGGTTTCGTCAGCGCGCGCGGCACGTTCATCAACCGCTCGGCGACGATGTAGTCACCTTCGAACGGGCCGTCGTCGTCGGAGAACATCTGCCGCACGTAGCGCAGCGCCTCCTCGAGCATTTCGAACCGTTCTTTGGTGCTGGGGAAGGGAAAACCGAGCCCGCGCGACTCCTGCTCGTTCCAGCCCGCGCCGATGCCGAGTATCGCGCGGCCGCCGGAAAGCACGTCGAGCGTGGTGATCGCCTTGGCGAGCACGCCCGGCTGGCGGTAGATCACGCCGGTGATCACGGTCAGCAGCTTGGCGCGCTCGGTGTGCGCGGCGAGGTAGCCGAGCGTGGTGTAGGCCTCCAGCATGTCGTTCTCGACCGGGCCCACATTGGGAATCTGGAAGAAATGGTCCATCACCGCGAGGTATTCGAACCCCGCCTCGTCGGCCGCGTGCGCGACCTCGGCGAGTTCCTTGCCCAGCTTCGCCGGGCCGTTGGGCCAGGTGAAGTCGGGGATCTGCAGTCCGAGTTGCATGGATACCCTCTGCGTCTGCTCGTGTGCGTTTTTTTCCGAACCTATACCCGGAGTGGCTCCAGCATCAGAATCCGTCGATCACGTGAACCTGATCGTGCACCGGATCGGCGACGTAAACGGTGCCGCCGCGCTGATCGACCGCGACCCCGCCGGGGTTGATCCCGAGCGAAAGTTCACCGGCTATTTTCCCACTCGTACCGTCGATCCGCACGATTCCGTCCGGCCCGCCGTTGGCGTACACGGCGTGGTCGGACTGGCGCACGGCGACAGCCGAAGCCTCGCTGCGCAACAGGATCGTCGTCCGCTGGGTCCTGGTGGCGCAGTCGACTACCGACAGGTGATGAATTCCCGAGTTGGCCACGTAAAGGGTGTTGCTCTGCGCGTGCAACGCCAAACCTGTCGGCGCCTGGCCGACCGGAATGCTCGCCACGAACTTGCCTTCGGTCAGATCGAGCACCTCGACGCTGTTGCCACCGGTGTCGGCCAGGTATGCGAGCTGCCCGGCGGTATCGATCCGCAGCCCGCCGAACCCCTGGCCAGGCCCGGAAAGCAGGTCGTCCAGCACATTGCCGATCGTGTCGAGCACGCCGACCATGCCGGTGCTGCCGCTGCCGGCGTACAACCGGTTCTCGTCCGGGTCCACGTCGAGCACCGCCGCGCCGGGGCCGGCCGGCACTACGCTCTGCAGCGCGCCGTCGGCGTCGAGCACCGTGACCGTGCCGGACCGCCGGCTCGCGACATACACCCGGCCGCTGCTTTCGTCGATCACCAGATCGTCGGGTGTGCCGCCCGTCTGCACCGTTTTCCGGCCCAGGATCGTGACCGAACCGTCGCTGTTCGCGACGTATCCGACGCCGGTGACGGAATTCACGGCCACCGCGCCCGGGCCCCGCCCGGTTGCCATCGTGCGTGCCTTCGGCGCGGCCGCCGCGGGCGCCACCGTGAGCGCCCCGAGCCCCGCCACCAGGGCGAACAGTGAACGACGCGCGAGCACTCCGCACCCCCTTCCGCCGGTTCCCCACCCGAACGCGAACCAATTTGTGAAACCCTAACTCCGATGCGGACGTGATGACGCGTCGAAACGGGCGGTGCCGCACAATCGGTGGTGGAACTTTCACGTCCTGACTGCGCGTTTGTTCAGTAGGTACGGAAAGGGAGGCGCGAGAGCTGTGCACAAGCATCAGAACGGGCTGAAGACCGCGCTGCTGCTCGGCCTGCTGAGTGCCATCATCATCGGGATCAGCTCGATCTTCGGGCGTACGGCCCTGTTCATCGGGCTCGCGCTCGCGCTGGGCGTCAACGCCTATGCCTACTTCAACGCCGACAAGCTGGCCCTGCGCGCGATGCGGGCGCGGCCGGTGTCGGAGGCCGAGCAGCCCGCGATGTACCGGATCGTGCGAGAGCTGGCCACGTCCGCGCGGCAGCCGATGCCGTCGCTGTACGTGAGCCCGACGGCGGCGCCGAACGCGTTCGCCACCGGCCGCAACCCGCGGCACGCGGCGGTGTGCTGCACCACCGGCATCCTGGAGCTGCTCACCGAACGCGAACTGCGGGCGGTGCTCGGGCACGAACTGTCCCATGTGTACAACCGCGACATCCTGATCTCGTGCGTCGCCGGGGCGCTCGCGAGCGTGATCAGCGTGCTGGCCAACCTGGCGATGTTCGCGGGCGTGTTCGGCGGCGGTGACCGCGAGGAGGGCAACCCGCTGGTCTCGCTGCTGCTGATCCTGGTCGGCCCGATCGCGGCCGCCATGATCCGAATGGCGGTCAGCCGTTCGCGTGAGTACCAGGCCGACGCGTCCGGCGCCGCGCTGACCGGCGACCCGCTGGCCCTGGCCTCGGCGCTGCGGAAACTGGAGGACGGCACCCGGCGGGCCCCGCTGGTGCCGGAGCCGCAGCTGGTCTCCCAGTCGCACCTGATGATCGCGAACCCATTTCGCCCGGGCGAGAGCTTCTCGAGGATGTTTTCGACGCATCCGCCGATCGCGGATCGGGTCGCGCGGTTGGAGGAGATGGCGCGGCGGGGTTTTTGAGGGGTTGGGGTGATGATCGCGCTGTGTCCGATGTCGCCCGGGCGAGAGCTTCTTGAGGGTGTTTTCGACGCATCTGCCGATCGTGGATCGGGTGGTGCGGTTGGAGGAGATGGCGCGGCGGGGTTTCTAGGCCCCGGCCGCCTTCGCCACCGCGACAACGTAGTCCCCGTAGCCGGATTTCGAGATCTTCTGCCCCAGCGCCAGGCATTCGTCCGGGGTGATGAAACCCATCCGCAGCGCGACCTCCTCCAGGCAGGCGATCCGCACGCCGGTCCGGTGCTCCAGCACCTGCACGAACTGCCCGGCCTCCAGCAGTGAGTCGTGCGTGCCGGTGTCCAGCCAGGCGAAGCCGCGGCCGAGGTCGACGAGCTTCGCCCGGCCCTGGCGCAGGTAGGTGAGGTTGACGTCGGTGATCTCCAGCTCGCCGCGCGTGGACGGCGTCAGCGAGCGGGCGATCTCCACCACGTCGCGGTCGTAGAAGTACAGCCCGGTGATCGCCTTGTTGGACTTGGGCGTGGCGGGCTTTTCCTCGATCGACACCAGCCTGCCCGCGGCGTCGGTCTCGCCGACGCCGTAACGCTGCGCGTCCTTCACCGGGTAACCGAACAGCACACATCCGTCCAAAGAGGACACTTCCCGCTGCATCCGGTCGGAGAAACCCTGGCCGTAGAAGATGTTGTCGCCGAGCACGAGCGCCACGTCGTCGTCACCGATGAAGTCCGCGCCGATCAGGAACGCCTCGGCGAGCCCGTTGGGGCTGGGCTGCTCGGCGTAGCTGATCGCCAGGCCGAACTGTTCGCCGCCGCCGAGCAGCCGCTGGAAGTTCGGCAGGTCCGAAGGTGTGGTGATGACGAGGATCTCGCGGATCCCGGCCAGCATCAGCACCGAGATCGGGTAGTAGATCATCGGCTTGTCGTAGACCGGCAGCAGCTGCTTGGACACCGCCTGCGTGATCGGGTGCAGCCGGGTGCCGCTCCCGCCGGCCAGCACGATGCCCTTCATCCCCGGGCTCCCCTCGTCGCGTCATCCATCCGTGCACACCCTAGCGGCGGCATTTACATACATACAGTCTGTATGTAACCTCTTGGCATGACCACAAGCGAACTGCTGGGGCAGCCGCGACAGGTGGCAGTGCCCCAGGGCCAACTCCGTTACTTCGAGCAGGGCGCCGGGCGTCCGATCGTCTTCGTCCACGGTGTGCTCACGAACCCCGACCTCTGGCGGAACGTCGTCGGCGAGATCGCGGCCGCGGGCTTCCGCTGCATTACCCCTGACCTGCCGATGGGCTCGCACGAGCTGCCGATGCGCCCGGACGCCGATCTCAGCCCGGTCGGCCAGGCGGACCTGCTCGCCGACTTCCTCGACGCGCTCGACCTGCAGAACGTGCTCCTCGTCGGCAACGACACGGGCGGCGCCGTCACGCAGATCATGTTGTCCCGCCGTCCCGAGCGCGTCGGTGGCGTCGTGCTGCTGCCGTCGGACAGCTTCGAATACTTCTTCCCGCCGATCTTCCGGCCGCTGCCGAAGCTGGCGCGCATCCCGGGCTCCATGCTGCTGCTGGCCGCGGTCATGCGGATCCGGGCGCTGCACCGGCTGCCGATCCTGTTCGGCTGGGTCACGAAACGCCCGGTGCCCCCGGAGATCGTCGAGTCGTACCTGTGGCCGCCCGGCAGGTCCGCCGGAGTCCGCCGTGACCTGCGCAAACTGCTGCGCGAGGTGCATCCGCGCCACACGCTGGCCGCCGCCGAGAAGCTGCGTGACTTCGACAAGCCGGTGCTGTTGCTGTGGGGGAGCGAGGAAAAGCTGTTCCCGATCAGGTTCGCCCGGCGGCTCGCGGAGCTGCTGCCGAACGCGAAGCTCGTCGAGGTGCCGGACTGCTACACCTTCATCACCGAGGACCGGCCGGAGGTGGTGGCCCGGCACGTCGTCGAGTTCGCGGGCGTCATGGCAGATTAGGGGCGTGCCACGCACCCAGCAGGACCGTTCCAGCAGCACGAAGGCCGCACTGATGACGGCCGCCCGCGAGCTCTTCGCCGAGCGCGGGTACCAGGCGGTTCCGGCGGACGAGATCGTCCGCGCGGCCGGCGTCACCAGAGGTGCGCTCTACCACCACTACTCCGACAAGCAGGGGTTGTTCCGCGCGGTGGTGGAGGAGATCGAACGCGAGCTCACCGTCGAGGTGCAGCAGGCGTTCGGGGAGTCGCCGGACCTGATGAGCGGCATGTTGAACGCGACCCAGGTGTTCCTGACCGCGTGCATGCGGGACGAGGTCCGGCAGATCTCCCTCACCGACGCGCCCGCGGTGCTTGGCTGGGCCGTCTGGCGCGAGATCGAGGCGGAATACGGGCTCGGCCTGCTGGTCGGGATGCTGGAGAAGGCCGTGGAGGACGGGGTGATCGAACCCCAGCCGGTACGCACGCTGGCACAGTTGTCGCTGAGCGCGGTGATGGAGGCGGCCAGGATGATCGCCGACGCCGAGGACCCGGAGCGGGTCGGGGCCGAGGTGCAGCAGGTGCTCGGCGGCTGGTTCGCGAGCCTGCTGCGGAATAGCCCGGCCTGAGCCGGGGTTCTTGCGTTAATGCGCGTTGACGTCTGGTCGGATGTGGTCTGCCCGTGGTGCTATCTCGGCAAGCGGCGGTTCGAGCTCGCACTGGCCGGGTTCGAGCGGCGCGGCGAGGTGGAGGTCGTGTACCGCTCGTTCGAACTGGACCCGCGGATGCCGCGTGGTAAGGCGGTGCCGAAGGTCGCGGAGCTGGCGCGGAAGTTCGGCACCGGCGAGGCCGAGGTGCGCTCGATGGAGAGCCGCCTCGAGCGCCTCGCGGCCGAGGACGGTCTGGAATACAACCTCGAAGGCACGGACCTGGGCAACACCTTCGACGCACACCGGCTGCTGCACCTGGCCAAGGCGCGCGGTCTACAGGCCGAGGTGACTGACCGGTTCTTCCGCGCTTGCTTCACCGAGCGGCGGTCGGTGTTCGACGAGGAGTCGCTGGTCGACCTGGCTGTGGAGGCGGGCCTCGACGGCGCCGAGGCCCGCGACGTGCTGCGCTCTGATGCCTATGCCGCCGACGTGCGCGCGGACATCGAGGAAGCCCGTGCGCTCGGCGCGAACGGGGTGCCGTTTTTCGTGCTGGACAACCGTTTCGGCGTTTCCGGGGCGCAGTCCGTGGAGACTTTCACCGCGGCGCTGAGCCAGGCTTTTCAGGACGCCGGGCCCTTGCCGAAGTAGGTCGTGCACACACCGTTGTCATAGTCCGCGGCGATCTCCAGCACGTTCCTCCCGTTGTCCACCGGGAGCAGGGTGGAGCTGTAGTTGGGGCAGAAGTTGTTGTAGGCGCTCGGCACGTGCACCGGCGCGGGCACCTCGTACCAGTTGCCGGTGCCGAGGTTGTCGTTGGCCAGCAGCACCTGCCCGTTGTTCGGCAGTGGCGTCCCTTGGCGCGTGGTGTAAATCTGGCCGACCATCAGCAGCCGTGTCCCGTTCGGGCCGCCGGGGAAGAGACTGACCGTCTGGGCGTGCTGGAAGTACGCCCCACTCGCCGTGGTCACGCGGGTCCCTGGGTCGCCGGGCGCGCCGTAGTTCGCGCCGTCGGGCGAGATCTTGAAGTACGGGTCGCAGTACCGGTCGCCGTAGTTGCAGATCTCGTAGCCGAAGTAGTAGCGCCCGTCCGGGAGCCTGCGGACGATCGGCATGCCGGGGCGGACGCGGTCCGGGGGGATCTCCAGTGTGGCTTGTTTGGTGCCCCAGTTGACCCCGTCGGTCGAGCCGACGCGGTTGAGCACCTGGGCGAAGCGGGGCGCCTCGGTCTCGTCGCCGAAGTGCAGCCAGAGCGTCCCGCCCGCGTCCATGATCAGCTCTGGCTCCCAGATGCCGTCGTGGTTGTGGGAGCGGGCGGCCTCGGACAGGAACGTCCAGTGGCGGCCGGCGTCGCGGCTGGCCCAGATCTTGATCGCCATCCGGCGGTCGGCGCCGGCACCCTGGCCGTAGCTCGCCGCCCAGAGCAGCGTGCCCGCGCGCAGGTCGCCGAGGCGTCGGGGGAGTTCGTAGAGCGTGCCGCAGCATTCGCCCTGGGCGTCCTCGGGGTCGCGGATCTCGCCGACCTTGCGGAACGTCGAGCCCTCGTTGAGGCTCTCGTAGATCGGCACGAACGGCCCGCCCGCGTCCCAACTGCTGACGGCGGCGATGATCCGGCCCTTGTAGGCGCCGTTTTCGAGCCGGACGAGGCGGGGGTAGGAGCCGACCGCGAGCCGCTGCCCCGTCGCGGCCTCGGCGGGCGTGATGAGCCCTGTGGGCAGCAACATTGCCAGCAGCAGCACGAAACCCCGGCGCATCGACCACACCCTTCGTTCACGATGAGTGTTCGCATTACACCACGGTGTAGTCGATCTCACCGGTTCTGCCGGTGGGGGGTCCGATGGTCAGCGATAGTTCGTGAACTGCAACGCGATGTCGAAGTCCTTGTTCTTCAGCAGCGCGATCACGTCCTGCAGGTGATCCTTCTTCTTGCCCGAAATGCGCAGCTGGTCGCCCTGGATCTGCGCCTGGACGCCCTTGGGCCCCTCGTCGCGGATGTACTTCGCGATCTGCTTGGCCTTGTCGGAGGCGATGCCCTGGAGGATCTTGCCGTTGATCTTGTAGATCTTGCCGGACACCGCGGGCTCACCGGCCTCGAACGCCTTCAACGAGATGCTGCGCTTGATCAGCTTCTCCTTGAACACCTCGACCGCCGCCAGCGCCCGCTCCTCGGTCTCCGCTTCGATCGCGATGGCCTCTTCGCCGGCCCACTCGACCTTCGCGTTGACGCCCCGGAAGTCGAACCGCGTCGACAACTCCTTCGCCGCCTGGTTCAGCGCGTTGTCCACTTCCTGGCGATCGACCTTGCTCACCACGTCGAAAGACGGATCGGCCACGTGTCCCCACCTCTTGGTCGCGGTTTACTCGAACAGGTCACACACCCTATAGCGTTGCGCTAACCCGGTTGCCCCCGCCGGTGGGGCGTTGGGTACTCTCTTCACGGCTGGTTCGCCCAGCCACGGCGGGTTGCCCGAGCGGCCAAAGGGATCTGACTGTAAATCAGACGGCACTGCCTTCAGAGGTTCGAATCCTCTACCCGCCACACCAGCCAAAACACCTCCGCGACCTGCGCAGACAGGGCGCGGGGGTGTTCTTGTCTTGTCCAGCTGAGTCCGGCGTGGACTGTGCTGGACCGGCACTCCGCCCCATATACGCCCCAGAGTTTCACCAATCGCGCGGGCCACGGCGAAGAAGAGTCCGGGAGACTTCAGACAAAACACGAGATACGACGAGACCAACGGCGACTGTCGAGCCCGCCGAACCACCTCGCGTCCAGCGCTTCCCATGACCCGGGGATTCTGCAGCGGGAACGCCGTGTCGAGCTTCCTCCGGGCACCATTTGATCGGATGCCCGGAGGAAGTGTCGGCAGGGGTGTGAACGTGCCCTTCGCGCCGACTTCGCCAGCATCGCGTACCGCGGACGGCCAGCCTTTGCGCGGATGCGCCCAGCCGTGCTCAGCCGCGGTCTGCCGGGCATGTCGGCGGCCGACGCCGTAGTGCGAACACCTGACACAAACCCGCGTGACGAGCGCTCAATGACGGTCTCGACGCCGCGCGGGAAATCAGACGGCACTGCCTTCAGTCGTGGGCAGTCGTATGCGGTGCGTGGCGGGTGTCTGTGGCAAATGGGTGGCAACGTGACGGCGCCCGGATCCTGTTGGCGGCCGCCAAAGTGCGCGACCGCGGTGGTGCCACTGGACGGTTTCCACCGCCTGGCGAGCGACATCCTGACCACCATCGCAGACCGGCGCTTTTCGAGGCGTACCAAAGCCGCCGGCGGCGAGTCCTCGGCGGAACACCACGAGATCGTCGACCGTGATCGCGGTAATATTCGTCGCGGCATTCCGACGACGGCCACGGGCGTAATGAAGCTTTCCGGGCCGGAGATCATCTGCGAAGGTGAGGGTGTCCAGTCTGGGAGATCGTCCGGACCGAACGGCGAGGATCGAGATGGTGGAGACCAGCGCTCGTTGTGCCCTTCCTGGCTGCGATCGGCCCGTTGAGTTGCGCCAGGGCGGCGGCCCGCAGCCCAAGTACTGCTCCAAGGAGCACAGTATCGAAGCGCGTCGCCTCCGTCAGCGGGCGCGCGCCGACGCTGCCGTGAAGAGCGAAAGTGCTGAACTGCCCCGGCAGCCCGCGTCTCCGTCGTGGTGGAGCGTGAAGCGGCGGAGGCGGTTCGTCCGGGCGGGGCTGACGGTTGTGGTGTTGGCGGTTTGCGGCCTTGTGGGGCCGGCGAGTGCTCATCGGGATTCGCCGGCTGCCGGGCCTTCCGCCGCGCTGTCCCCCACGGCATCAACGCCCGCGAGTCCGGACGCCGCGCCGGTGGAGCAGCCGGTTCAGTTGGTCAGTCAGCCGGTTGCGCCGGCCGGCCTGACCGCGACGGCGGGAGATGGCAAGGTCACGTTGTGTTGGCAGCCTGTGGTGGGTGCTACCGCGTACGTTGCCTATTACCGCGATGTGACCAAGGCTGAGGCGTGGCAGCGTATGCCGTATCCGCTCCCGGACCGGTGTTGGGTGGCGGGGCAGCTGTGGAATTCCCATGTCTATCAGTTCCGGCTCGTGTCCAGTAACAATGGCGGGGAGAGCGGGTTTTCCGAGGTTGTGCAGGCCACGCCGAGCGGGCCGAAGCCGGGCGTTCCTGGTGGGTTGAGTATTGCGCCGGGGGACGGGCAGGTCCGCTTGTGCTGGAAGCCCGCAGCGAACGCGGACATGTATGTGACGTACCACCGGGATGCGACGGTCAGTGAGGGCTGGGTCAGGGACCAGTATCCGATCACGAAGGGGACGTGTTGGGACGCCGGTCTGCTGACCAACGGTCACCTGTATCAGTTCCGGATCACCTCGGCCAACAGTAATGGGGAGAGCGCTTACTCGGCCGTTGTGCAAGGCACCCCGGTCGCGGTCCTGCCCGCGGTGCCGACGGGTGTGAGTGCGACCCCGGCTAGTGGCCGGGTCTTGTTGTGCTGGCAGCCGGCGCCGCACGCGAACGCCTATGTCGCCTACTACCGGGACACCACGATCGGTCAGGATTGGGTGACCATGCCTTACCCGATCCAGAACGCGACCTGTTGGAACGCCGACCAGCTGTGGAACAACCACACCTACCAGTTCCGGGTGAAGGCCAGTAACAACAACGGCTCCAGCGACTACTCCGCGACCGTACAAGCCACACCGAGATGACGAATGCTCGTCCCCGGCCCCGCATCCGGTGACGACGACCCGGCCACCGGGGATGTCCTGCGCACGTATGCCAACTTCGCCCGCCATCTCCAGGAGATGCGGTTGCAGAGCGCCCGGCGGCGGACCTCCCGCCGCCGGTCGACTCGAACACGTCCGCCGGCACGGTCACGACGTACCGGTCGCGCCGTTGGACCTGCAACTCGCGGTCAACCAGCGGCGCGGCCTCACCGTGCGCCCGGTGGCACCCAGCGCAGCACGTCGATCATGCGCGTATGTGGCAGGCGGACGTGTCCGATCAGGTCGGCGGCGATCTCCTCGACACCTCCCGCCGCGGGGATGGCGAGCGAAACGGTGAGTGGATGGGCTTCGCCGGGAAGGTCCGGCCACACCGCGCGGCTCATGGTGTCCGGCGGGTGCCGGGGCAGCAGGAGGGGGCGGCCGGTGTTTTCGGCCCACTGCCTGAGGTAGTCGCCGAACATCGCTCGCAGTTCGGGCCGGGCCCGCCAGCCGTATATCGAGGAGACCGGCAGGATGCCGTGTTCGGTGACGAGGACATTGACATGTCCCACCCGGGCGAGGTTCCCGGCGGGACCTCGCTCCCATGCGTAGACGACCGCTAGCTGAGGGTGTAGCACGTAGCTCTGGGCGGCTTCCTGGTACAACGCATGGTTTACCGAGCCCTCCCACGAACCTTCCTCGTAAAGACCCAACAAAACGAAGCCCACATGCAGTGTTTCCACGATGTTCCGGCTGACACCGACGATCGTCCTGGCTCCATTGTGGACACTGGGAGCTTCGGCCAGTGCGTTCGGGCCGCGGAAGCCGCGGGGGAACATCTGGTGCCAGACACGCCAGGCGGCCCCGTTGGCCCGCGCGTGTGACCCGGTGTCGCGGAATGTGGCTGCGTAGGCGTCCAGCATGTCGGCGAACTCCGGGAAAGCGAGCCGTTGCCGGTAGTGGACGAAGGCGTTGTGCCACATCTGGGGGTCCATGCCGGGCGGCGCCCGTTCCGCGAGGTTGCGCCACTCCTGCCGGATGGTCGCGGTCCTCGCGTCCAGCAGCCGGTGCCGGTTCGCCGGGCTGGTCTCCGGCAGCCGTTCGGCCAGCGCATCGAGGACGTCGAGGAGGTGCCGGCGACCGGCGGGTTTCAGCGTGTTCGGGTCGAGATCGATCAGGAGATCGGCAAGCCTCAGCCAGGAGCCCACGAAATTGTCCTGGGTGTATGGGTCCGGGGTGACGAACAGCCGCGTGAGCACGTCGCGGTAGTCCGCGAGGCGGCCGTCGAGCAGTTTCAGGAACCTGGCCAGCTCTGGCTGGGTCTGGCGCTGCTCCGGCAGCGCGGCGAACCAGGCCAGGTCCTTGTCGGCGAGACCGCCGGCGAGCAGGCCCAGCGTGAACCGCTCGCCTGCGGCGAGTTCGTTCCAGCGGGTGAGCCAGTTGGAGGTCACGCCTTCAGGCAGCGCGTTGGAGAGCCACTCGCCGGTGAGGGCGTCTGCGTCGAGGTGGCGGAGGCCGCCCCGCTCGATCAGTTCGCGCAGGGTCGCCGCGAACTGCTGGTGCATGAACTGGAGGCCGGTGCTGTCGGAGAACCGGATGGTC
This sequence comes from Amycolatopsis sp., assembly GCF_035546795.1. GTDB lineage: Bacteria > Actinomycetota > Actinomycetes > Mycobacteriales > Pseudonocardiaceae > Amycolatopsis_E. Next base: position 292,766 of record NZ_DASZWC010000068.1, on the reverse strand, counting down.
GGTGCCCGCATGGCTTCCAGCCCGAGCCACATCGCGCGGGACATGACGGTGGGCCGCCGTTGGAGAGCGTGCAGCAGGTAGTCGCTGGAGCCGCGGGTGAGGGCATTGGCGAGGTAGAACTGGATCACCATCGGCTCGTGGCCTGCCTGGCGGCCGAGCAACCCGGCCGCCCGCCACGCATGTCCGGCGAGCACGCTGTCCACGCCGTCGTCGGTGCTCAGCTGACGCAGCCTCGCCGACAGTTCCTTCGGGCGCCGCAACAGGTCGAGCAACGCGGCTGCTTCGCGGTCGGACAGCGTGCTTGCGACGACGGACGTCGCCCATGAGGTCAGCGCGTAGAGCAGCAAGTTGGCTTCCTCACTCGGATCCGGGCTCAGGGCAACGTAGTCCCCGTCGCTGATCAGTGCCGAGCCGCGCAATGCCTCCGCCAGCCGCTCCTCGCCGACCGCCGCCACGAGCCGGGCTCGCCGCATCGGCGCACCGTGCTCGAGAAGGATCGTCATGATCTCGTCTGCCGGAGTGCGCTCCACCGGCTCAGCGGCAGGCAGTGACTGGGCTTTCCAGCCGCGACGGCGGTAGCCGACGTAAAGCGGTGCGGCCGGGCCGTTGGACCGGGGGAGCCATCCGGCTGCGTCGGGTTCGGGTTTGGAGGCCACGTCGGCGGCGAAGTTGTTGCGTTCCATGGTGGTGTGGCCCGCGTCGCGGGCATTTTCGAGCTGCGTTACGACGCGCTTGCGGTGGTTTTCGTGCTCCCGAACGCGTTGGCCGGGGTTGTTCGTGTTGAGGTGGTAGTGGTCTTCGTGGTGAATCAGCTCTTGGAAGAACGCCTTGTCAAGTAGGCCTTGGGCGTGCAGCCGGCGGAACTCGGTCAGCATGGTGTCGGGGATGACGATGTAGCCCAGTTCCGCCAAGGCGAACGCGAGGAGCGGCGAGGGGTCGGTGTCCGACCCGAGCAGGTGGCCGACGTGGTGTTTGCGGAAGGCCCGTTGGACTTGGCGGTCCTCGGTGGGCAGGACGCGGACCCGGTGGTCGCGTGCTTCTCGTGGCAACCTGCCCCATTCGGGGGTCTTCAGTTTCTTCGCGACCCGGAGCAGTGCCTTGGCGACATTGTCGGCCGTCTCGGTGGTTGTCGGCATCGCGGTCAGGCCGCCCGAACGAGACCCGGTGGGACCTCGGGGGAGCCGCTTCTTTTCGTTGCGCAGCAGGGTGTGCATGGTGGCGATGGCGTCCGCCGTCCATTCAGACACGTCGCGGGGCGTTTTTTCGTGGCGGATGAGGTAGGGGGCGGTGAGGGTCGCGGCGGCCGCCGTGATGATGCCGCCGATGAGGAGGGGGGATTGCGGGCCGACGGTGTCGGCGAGGGTGGTGACCCACGGTCCGTCGAACATGTTCCCCGCGAGCAGCAGGAGCAGGAACAGGCTCATCACGCGCCCGCGGAATTCGTCGGCGACGGAGAGCGACACTTTGCTGTTGCTGGCCGGGGCGAAGCTCATCAACGCGATGCCGGCGGGGACCAGCATCATGGCGAAGGACCAGTAGCCGGGCGCCAGCCCTAGCGCGACGTTGAGCACGCCGAGCGAGATGGCGGCGACGGCCAGCCGCCTGGCTCGCAGGTTGTGCGCTTGCCGGGCGGCGAGCGTGGAGCCGACGACGGACCCGGCGGAGAGCATGGTGTTGAGCAGGCCGTAGCTGCCGGGTCCGCGGTGGAAGGCGTTTTTCACCACGATGGGCATCGTCACCAGGAAGGTGGCGCCGAAGGCCAGCACGGCGAACATCGTCCCGAGCATGGTGATCAGGGCCGGCCGGTACCGCACGTAGCGCAGGCCCTCCCGGAATTCACCCCACTGGCCGCGGGCGGCCGTGTTGAGCTTTTTCGCCACCGGGTACAGGGCCGTTTCGTTGATCGTGAGGAGCGCCCCGATCACTACGACGTAGCTGGCCGCGTTGAAGAGGAAGACCCCGGCGGCGCCGAGCAGGGTGAGCAGTACGGCGCCGAGCATGGGCCCGGCGACACGGCCGAGGTTGGTGTTCAACGAGTTGAGTGAGGTGGCGTTGGCGAGGCGCTCCTTGCCGACGAGTTCACGAATCAACGTGCTTTGGACTGGGCCGCCGAGCGCGTTGAACAGCCCCGCGGCGGCGGCGATGAGGTAGATGTGCCAGGGCACCACGAGTCCGGTGGCGGTGAGCAGCCCTTGCGCCACCATGGCGACGGCGACGCCGGCCTGGCTGAGGATGAGCAACCGACGTTTGTCGGCCCGGTCCGCGAGCGGGCCGGCCACCAGTGTGATCGCGACCTGCGGGGCGAACTGGGCGAGGGTGACGATGCCCAGTGCGCCGGTCCTGCCGTTGGCAAGGTCCAGCACCAGCCAGTCCTGGGCGAAGATGGCCATGTTGGTGCCCAGGTTGGAGATGACCTGGCCGAGGAAGAAGCGGCGGAAGTTGGGCACGCTCAGTGCTTCGAAGGTCCTGCCCCGCGGTTTCCCGCTGACGGTGCCGGGCAGTACCCGCAGACCTTCGAGTGGGCCGTTGTTCGTCTGCTCCCGGATCGTTGCACTGTCCAGAGTGGACAGGAGTCGCGCGGTTTCCGCGGCGAGTGCATCGCGCAGGGTGCCGGGGTCGGCGGTCGGTAGCCAGGTGGGTTCCGTTTTCGGCGCTGCCGCAAGGTGCGCTTCGACCTCTGCGACGGTAAGCCGGGCGGCGTCGGCGACTTCGGCGACCGGTAGGCGGGTACCGATGGCCGACACCAGTTCCAGCCGCCGTGTCTTCAGCACGGCCAACGCCGAGACTTCCGCGTGCGAGCGCTCCTCCACCGCGGTGCGAGGCGGGCCGCGAGGCCGGGGCAGCGCGTTGGCGGCTGCGGGGTGGTCGTGCAGGCCTGCTTCCCGCAGCGCCGCGCCTATCGCGTCTTCGACGGCCGAGTGCCACGCGTTGTCGGCTGCGGGTAGCTCGGTTGCGGCCTTGTGCAGGTTACGCAGCGCCGCTTTCCGGATCAAGGCAATCAGCGCGATCGCGGCTTTGGCACTTTCGTGGTCGGTGCGCGGCGCCTCGTCCGTGGTGTGCTCGACGATCGCCGCCAGGGCACGCACCTCCTCCTCGGGCAACGGAGCTCCGAGTAGCGCGAGGCTCCGGGTGACCAACTGGACCGCTTGATCCTGGGAGACATTTTCCGTTGCTCGCACATGATCGACGGCCTCGCCGATCCAGGCTGCCACGTCGTCCAATGCCGCCTGCGCGGCCTTGAGGTTCGCCAGGGCCTTTTCCCGTTTCTCGTACGCATTTGTCAACGGGCCGCCGGCGGCCGCGCGCAGCGTTCGGGCGGCCCGGCTGATCATTCGCTGTCGGAGGACGAGCACGGTGCTGCCGAGGGCAATCGCGACGACGACTGCCCCCGCCGGGCTACTCAGGTGTGCGCCGCCCAGCAGGGCCAGCAACCCGGCTCCACTCAGTGCCGGAGTGGTCACTGATCCGGGCGCACTGCTCGGCGACACCGCCTTTCCTTGCTTACGCACCAACGGATGAAGCTGGGTGATCGTGTCGGAGCCCCACTCGGACACGATGTGCGGCACCCGATCCGCGCGGATCAGGGCAGGTGCGGTGAGCGCGCCGATGATCACGGTGATGACGCCGCCGATGAGGAACGGGGACTGCGGCCCGTAGGCACTGGTCAGCCAGGGGACCAAGGCGCCTTTGAGCATGTTGCTGGACAGCAGCAGCAGCGCGAACAGGCTCATCACCCGGCCGCGGACGCGGTCGGCGGACATCAGCGAGGCCTTGCTGTTGCTGGCGGGGGCGAAGCTCATCAGCGCGATGCCGGTCGGGATGAGCAGCAGGGCGAACACCCAGTAGCCGGGTGCCACTGCGAGCGCCACGTTCAGCCCGCCCAGCGCGATCGCGGCGACAGCCAATCGCTTGGCGTTCAAGGACTTCGACAACCGCGCGGTGAGGGCCGAGCCCAGCACGGCACCGGTGGCGAGCAGTGTGTTGAGCAGCCCGTAGTTGGGGGCGCCACGGTGGAACGCGGCTGTGGCCACGATCGGCAGCGACACGATGAACGTGGCACCGAAGCCCAGCACGGCGAACATGGTCCCGAGCGTGGTGATCAGGGCGGGCCGGTACCGGACATAGCGGAGGCCTTCGCGGAATCTGCTGAAGGCGCCGGTGGTGGCGGGGGCTGTGATTGTCTGCTGCGCCAAGGGATACAGGGTGCGCTTGTTGATCCCGAACAGTGTGGTGGCGCCGACGAGATAGCTGGCCGCGTTGATCAGGAACACGGTCGCGGCCCCCCACACGCCGAACAGGTACGCGCCGAGCAGAGGGCCGCCGATGCGCGCCACGTTCGCGCCGACGGAGGTGATCGACGTGGCGTTGGCCAGCCGCTGCCTGCCGACGAGCTGGTGCAGGAACGTGCTCTGTACCGGGCTGATCAGCGAGCTGAAGGCGCCGGTGGCCGCGGCGAGCGCCCACAGATGCCACGGCACCAGTGCGGCGGTGGACACCAGCGCGTACTGCGCCGCCATCGCGGCCGCGAGGCCGATCTGGCTGATGATGAACAGCCTGCGCTTGTTCTGCCGGTCCGCCAGTCCGCCTGCCCACAGGCTCATCACGGCTTGGGGCAGGTACTGGAAGAACACGACGGTGCCCAGTGCGGCGGGGTTGCCGTGGGACATGCCAAGGATCAGCAGGTCCTGGGTGGTCATCGCCATCTGCGTGCCGAGGTTGGAAACCAGTTGCCCGCCGGAGAACCAGCGGAAGTTGGTATTGCCGAGCGTGCCGAATGTCTTGGCGAGTCGTTGTTTGGCGACCGGGATTCGTCGGTTGGTGTCGTTGAACAGGAGCGCGAGCGCGGGCATCGCCGCCGCGACGGCGATCGCCCATGTCGCCTGCGAAAGCCCCATCAGGCCGAGCGAGGCGAGGGAGGAGCCGACCATGGCGTTGGCCATGACGCCGCGGCGGGTGGCTTGCCTGCCGAGGCTGAGTTCGATGGCCAGCCCCAGTTTCGACAACAGGTAGGTGGCCCGGGTCAGGATCAAGGCGGCGCCGATGCCGACGATGCCGTGCGCCGACGGGGCACCGACCGCGGCCAGGACGAGGTGCACGGCGAGCAGCGCGTTGGCGAAGGTGAGTACGGGGAAGCCGAGCAGGTGCTGCAGTCGCCGGTAGATCGCGTTGCCGCTGCTGTCGTAGCCGGACCAGCCGTTGATCGCCGTGGGCAGGGTCGCGACGAGGAAGGCGATGTCGCCGAGCACATAGGCGCCGTTGGTGAACCAGGCCAGGCTGCCGACGGCCGCGCCGAGCGTGGTGTGGGCGTGCACGACGAGGTTGATCTCCCAGGTGAGTGCGACGGCGGTGTGCATGGCCTTGCCGAGCAGGCCGGAGTGCGGGCCGAGTTTGGCCGCCCCGGCGACCGCGGCCCCCGCGACCGAGTTGATCCGGTCGAACGCCTTGGAGTACTCGGCGACGAAGAGCTGCACGCGGTCGAACGGCGTTTCCTGTGCGGACAGCGGGATGTACTGAAGCACCTCGGCGGTATTGACCAGCTCGTCGAGGATTGCCCTGATCCGGTTCAGCTTGCCGATCTCGTGTTTGCCGAATTCGCGGCGAAGCTGTTTGAGCAGCAGCTCTCGTTGCCAGGCGATGAGGCGGACATCGAGCCTGCCGCGCTCGAGCATGGTCTCCTGGAAGATCCGGGCCTGGCTGACGTGCGCGCTGCGGATCTGCCCGAGTGCGCCGCGCACGACGAACGACAGCGACGCCGCGAACCCGAACGCGACCGCGGGCACCTGCGGGTGGAAGACGATCGGGTAAGCGATGGCCGCCCCGTTCACGGCGAGCACCACGGCCCAGCCCCGGATGTCTCGTGCGTGCAGGTGCCTGACGAGTCTGCGCATGCCGGTCGCGGCGGCGAGCTGGCTCAGTTCGTTCTCGTCGACCCTGTCCCAGACGCCTTCGCGAAGGTGTTGCGGCACCTCGTTCCGCGCGTGCAGCGTGGCCGTCTGCTCGGCGGCGATCAGCGCCGCCGTTGTCCACGCGATCGTGCTGCCGAGCTCGAGTCTCGCGGCCGGCCGCAGCGCATCGCGGTCTCGCCAGCGTGCGCGCAGTTCCGCCAGGTAGTGCCGGAAGTCGGCCCAGGTGTCACCCAGGGCGACCTTGACGCGGTAGGTGTAGAGCCGCAACGGGTCGCCCTTGTTGCCGACCACGTTGTCGTTGACCAGGTTCACCCACGAGATCAGCTCACGAACCTGGGAGTTGCGTTCCCACGCCTGCTTCCCGGTGTGGTCGACGGCGATGTCCGGTCCGCTGCCCGGGGCGGTGACCTGCCGACCCGCCAGCTCCTGGGCCGCGACCCACTGCGCGACGATGGCCTGGCGTTCGGGCACCCGGGCCAGCACCTGGTCCCACAGCCCGGACTTGATCTCGTCGAAGGCCCACTGGGCGGTGTCCTGCCTGGCCCGCTGCATCAGTTTCGCGGCGTTGCGATAGGTCACCTTCGCCACGATCTCGTCGCCCAGCTCCCTGAACAGGGGCTCGAGGTCGTTGTAGTGGCGGAGGTAATGGGCGAGGCCGGCCGGCTTGACGGCGTCGCTGCCGAACATGAAGCGGTCGGGGTACTTGCGCGCCACCGTCAGGAACTCCTTCTTGATCGCCTCGGTGGCCAGGATGTGGCGGGCGATCTCGTTCCAGGAGATGTCGACGTTGATCTGGGGATAGTTCGCCAGGACCCAGTCCAGCCATTCGAAGTGTTCCTTCGAGGCGGTGCTGAACTTGCCCAGCCCCATGGCATGTGCGTAGACGACCTTGACGTCGGCGAAGCGTGGTTCGGACAGCAATGCCAGTACAGGCAACAGGTTGCGGCCGTCCGGCTCGGCCTCGACATACCGGCCGTTGGCGTCGAGCCGCGCCTTGCCCGCGTCGTTGTGGAGGACGATCGCCTGCCCGGTCTTGGCAAGGGCTTCGAAGAGCTCTTCCAGGTTCTTGTTGTAGACCGTCGGTGCCCGGTGGGGCAGTGACGCGGCCAAGCGGCGCTCACCGATCTTCGCCAGGAGCGTGCGCAGTTCGTCGATGTTGCCCTGCAACGTCTCGGCGATCGTCCACTTGTCCACCTGATTCGGCCGGAGCAGCAGCCGCGCGAGGCCCGGCGGGAGGTTTTGCAGGTCGTTCGCGATGAGCCTGTTGACCCGCTGGGCATTTTTGATCTGGTTGACCGCCGCGACCAGGAGGCCGACGTAGCGTTCGTACTCGGGGTTGATCGCATAGGCTCCTTGGCTGCCCAGCAGGATTTGCACCGCTTCCTTGGCGATGGTGGTCTCGGCGAGCAGCGCGGCGGCTCCCGGATAGAAGACCAGGATCGTCCGGAGGTAGTCGAGCGCGCCGGGGATGTCCATGCGCTGCCCGGAGACGCCCGGCTGCACCCGCCAGCGGAGGTCCGGGGGCAGGTTGGCCACCGCCCGGAACAGGCGCACGTCGGTGCCGGTGCCGCGCATCCACAGGAGCCGTTTGCCGAACAACACTCCCTGCTGCAGAAGGCCGATGACCAGGTAGTAGAACATGCCACCGGCCGCGGCGGGTGCCTTGCCGCGCTGGGGAATGGGGGACAGCCAGACCTGGCCAAGGTGGTTGGCGCCGGCGAGCCACCGTAGGAGCACTTCGATCATGGCGAAGCGGTCGTCGCTGTAGCCGATGTGGTGCAGGTGGACATCGAAGGTCTTGCCAAGGTCCCGGCGCGGGCGCCCGAGCGTGAAGCTCAACTCGACCGGAACATTGAGCCCGCGCAGTTTCGCTTGCAGGTCCTGGGTGCTGATGGTGTCCAGGTCGATCTTGGCGAGTTCGGCTTCCCACTGCGGATTCAGGCTGCGCCCGCGCAACCAGGCCACCAGCAAGGACACCCGGGTCAGCACCGGGACCATCACCACGTCCACGAACGGTTCCCGGTCTCCCGGCTCCGCCTCGTAGACACGCGTGATCGCCGCGATCTCGTTCCGGGTCGTGCCGGTCAGCCGGGCGATGGTCTCGTTGGACAGGCCCGCGGCGGAGGCTGTCTTCACGTCGCCTTCGATGGCGTGCAGGTACGCCGTGTTGGCGCCATCCGCGGCGGCCTGCGTGGCCAGCAAGGCCTCCGTGGTCTTGTCCATTGTGGACAGGAGCGTCTGTGTCGTCCTGGCGAGCCCTTGCAGAAGCTGGGTGTCGGTGGCGGTGGAGGTCAGCCAGGCAGGGGTCGCCCTCGGCGCGTGCGGATCGGCCAGCGCCACCTGGACTTCGCCGTCGCTCAACCGGGTCGCCCTTGCGAGCTCGGTGAGCGGCAGCGACGGGCGTGCGGCATGGATTGCCGACACCAGCGCGGGCCGTTCGCCCTCCCACGCGGTGCGAGCCGTGCGCTGAGCGGTCAGTCGCTCGCGCACCACGGCCATCGCCCGGTCGCGGATCTCCCGCGGCGCCCGGACCGCCTCCACGAGGGCAGCCGGCGGTCCCCGGGGCTGGGGGATGACCTTGGCGAGCCATTTCGCGAGCGGTCCCTTGGGCGGATCCACGACCTGACCCGAGGACGCGGGGGCGCTATCGGCGGCCGGTGCCATCGCCGCCTTCGCGTTGGCCACGATCTTGCCGATCTCGTCGACCACTTCCTGGTCGTTCAGGTCCAGCTTCGCGACCGTGGCCGCATCCCGCGCCGCCTTGTCCGCGGCCGTTTCCCACGCGTGCTCGGCCTGGTCGAGTTCGTGCGCCGCCGCGATGAGCCGGCTCAGCACGTCCCACCGTCGCTGGGCCACACGGTCGATCACCGAGTCGGTTTCCTGGTCGTGCGTGATCGAGGGCATCAGAGCCGGGGGCATGGTGTTCGGGGTGCCCGCACGATCAGCCACCACGGAACGCACATAGGCCACGGAAACCTTCATGTGCCGACCGTTGCTGCGCTTGGCGCTCATGCGCTTGGCGATCCGGGCGTGCAGTTCGGTTTCTTTGACCCCGGGGTTTTCCTTCCGGAGATGATCGACCATCGCGCGGATCGACAGGGTGTCGTCCTTCAGTTCCGCCTGCGCGAGCTCGTACTTCTCGCGAGCTTCTATTAGTCGCTCGTACGCGTCCTTCACCGGACCGCGCGTGGCTTTTCGCATCGTCCGGGCGGCCCGGCTGATCTTTCGGTGCCACAGCAGCACCGCGCCACCGACGGCGACGACGACTCCGCCGAATTCGGCGAGCCCGGTGATCCAGGGCCCCCGGTCGTGTGCGTGTGCGTGTGGGGATGTGGGCGTGCTCGGGGTTGTCGGGTTGTGGTGCCGTGGTGCGGTTGTGGTCGGGTGTTGGGTGTCGACGACCAAGGTGCCGGCCGGACGATCCGGCACGAGCGCGGCAGCCGGGGCCGCGCTGGCGACGGCCGCCATGAACGGCAAGGCCAGGACCGCCACGGTCGCGATCGTGAGGGCGATCCGCTTCGCCACTGTGGTGTGTCGCGAAGACGCGACGTGGGCGCCGCCGGTGGCGGGTTCGCCGGAAAGCTCTGGTGGCCCCCGAGAACGGACCACGTCCGGTGCGCTGTCCGTGCCCGCGACGCCGACGGCGTTTTCCGCTTCTGTGACGGGCAGGTGGTCGGGGCCGGCTCCCTCGGTCAAGGCGCCCACGAGGCCGGCGCCTGCCGAGGTTCCGGAACTCGGGTTGCCTTCGCCCGCTTCTGGTTCACCTTGGGGCGCAGGGGTTCCCGGTGCGTCGGCAGACCGCTTGACCGGCGTGTCGGGGAACGCCGGCCGGGCGGCACTCAGTGGGGCGCCCCAGCTCGTGACGGCGTATGGGCCCGTCGCGCGAGAGAAGTACGCCCGCACGGCACTTGCCCCACCAGCCGCGGTGAGGAGCCCCAACGGAATCGCCGCTCGGTACTGACCTGCCGCGGCCAGCAGACCCATCCCGAAACCGGCGACAGGCGCCAGGATGAGCGCGCCCGCTGCCGCCGCCGCGCCGCTCAACATGCCAGGTTCGCGCTGGCCGGGCAACGTGGGGCCGGCCCACGGAACCGGCGCCGTCCGGGCAGGCTCCGCGGCCTGTGGCAGCGCGTTTTGTGCCTGCCCTGGCGTTTTCGCTGTCTGTGGTGTGGTAGCTCCGGCCTGCCCCTGTGCGTTCGTGTCATCGCGCTTGGCTGCGGTTGGGTCGTGGCCGCCCGGCGCCTGCGGGGCCGCCGCGCCTTGGTCATCCGCTGCCCGGCGGTCGGCCCGCAGTTGGGCGGTGCCGAGGACGGTGGCGGCGACTGTCGCGGCCACGGCGCCCAGCACCGGGCCCGGTAGTGTGTCGGCCACGGTGAGCAGTCCACCGAGAGCCGTGCCACCGAGGCTTGTCCCCAAGGCTTCTGCCGCGGTCCGCCGCCAGTTCGTGGTCGGTTGTGGCTCCGGCGGGACGGCCGCTTCCCGGACCGCCGCCAGCACCAGCCGCTGGGCGCGCGCATTCCAGCCGAGATCGTTGTCCCCCGCGAACGTGGCCACCGCCGCCCGCTGTTGTGCTGGCTCAACCGAGCCGATATCGGCGAGCCGGCGGAGCTGGGCCGGTGTCAGCTGGTCGAACCGAACGTTCCTGGCCGTCCGCGTATCGCTGCCCGTGGCCTCGTTCAAGGCCACCGCCATCCGCATCCGCAACGCCGAGTCGGACGAGGCAAGCCGTAAGCCCTTGTCGTTCTCTCTGGCGATCAGGCGCCCGGCGGACGTCAGGGCGGAGTACCGCAACCCCGACCTGAATCGCCGGAAGGGGCCGGGTCCCTGCTCGCCGTCTTCCAGCCGGGCCGGTAGCGCGCCCTCCGGCTGCGCGCCCTGGCCGTGCCTGGCGTCGTGCTGCGGCGGCGCCGCGGACATGTCGGGCTCCGGCCCTGCCCGGGGAGCGGGCTCCATGTGGGCCGTTGCCGCGGCTGTCCTCTCCGGTGACCAGTGCGCCAGGTTCGCGGCCAGGCCCGCATCGCCGGGAGCGCCGAGCAGATGACTCGCCACGAGCAACGGCAGTACGCCCTTCGTCGCGACCGCCCGCACGACTCCGGCGGCGCGCTCCCGGGCCGGGCGTGGCGTGTCAGGCATTTTCGCGTCCGGATGGCCGCTGGGCGTCCAGCCCCGGTCCTCGCCGACTGCATCCAACCGGCCGGCGGCAGGCACGTGCTCAGTCGTGTAACCCGCCTCGTCGCCTGTCCGCACGACAACGTGGTCGACACTGTTGGCGCGCAAGGCCTGCCGGAGTCCTTCGGCCCCGGCCCGTTCGGCCGGTGTCCGGGAAGCAACAGCGGTCTGCCGGATCGTGCGGTTGAGATACCGGAGATCGCCCGCCTGATACCGCTGGCCACTCGGCCCCCGGCCGAGCGTGCGGGTACCGGCATCCCGGGTTTCGTAGACCACGTAGCGGCTGGTGCGGCCGTCGGGACCGACTACCCGGCGAACCCCGGCGAACGGGGCTCCACCGCCCGTCGCCACGTCCACCGGCTCCGATCGGTAGCCCCCGGGGAGGCCGGCAGCCGTGTCCTCCATCGCGTCCCAGACGGCGCGTTCCTGGTACGGCGCGGTTTCCGCGGGTTTGGTGGCCAGGGCGGCATCGTCCACGACGCGGTAACGCCCGTTCAGACCCTGCTCGATGCGCGGCATTTCCCATCCGCGATACCGCGGCGCAGGCGGCACCTCGGCGCGCCGAGGCGCGTAGGTGCCGCGGACACTGCCGTCCGGCTGGGTCGTGATCCGCAGCTCGGGCCGGTTGTCGGTCGGGACGGGTGCGCTCTCGGTGCGCGGCCGTGCGTACACGTCGGCGAGGGCCTCGGCCACATCGCGGTCGGCGCCGTTGAGCGCGGTGAGCAGTTCGTCCCGCGCGCTCTTGGCGCTCTCGGCGTAGCCGTTTTCTGTTTGGTGCCGGCCGGAACCTTCCGGTTCGGCGTCGACCGCGGCGCGCGGGGCGCCCTTGTCCTTACCTGCCAACGCGGGTTCCACCCGCGAGGGCCGCTCAGTACCGCGCGTTGGTGCGCTGCGGGCGTCGCGAACGGTCTGCGCCCCTTCAGTGGCCGAGCGGAACGCCTCGAACGCGTTGTCGATCGCGGCCGGATCGGCTGCGCCCCCGTTCTTGAGTCGCTCGGCGGCGTCCCGCGCGGTACGCACCGGGCTCGCGGCGTCGATGTCCAATGTGCGCGCCGGTTCTGCCTTGGCGCGCACCGCGGCGATCGCGGCCTTCGTTGCTGCGGTTGGCGAATAGAGCTCGACCCCGAGCGACTCGGCGGCCTTCTCGGCCGCGGCCACCCCGGCCTTACCCGAGGCGATGCGGACGGCGCCGTTGTCAAGGGCGTTGGCGAGCCGCGGCAAACGCGTGCGGGACGTCACCGAAGACACCTGCGCGCCGCTGGTTTTCAAGTTCGACTTGTCGACCACCAGCCGGGGTCGCGTTCGCAGGGAGTCGGCCGCCGCCGACATGGCGCGGCCGGCCGCCGCCCGCACCGGATTCCGGCCTGGCGGTCGCGGAGTCGTGTCACCTTGCGATGCGGCTGCCGACTCTGCCCGAGCCGGCGCACCGGCGACCTCCACCGCGGCCATGTTCGGCTCCACAGCGGGAGGCGTTGCCGGGGTGCCTGTCTTCTTTTCGAGGACGCCAGGACCCGTGAAGCGTTTTTGGGAGACCGTCAGCGTGTCCGATCCGCGGTCGCGCGACAACTGCACACCCTCGCGCGGCCGAACGTTGGGCCCCGTGATCTGGACCGCGCTCCCGTCGGGGCGCACCAGCAGGACCTGTCCCGGCTCGGTGCCGCGGATCAGCGCCGCGGTTTTGACCCCGTTGACGGTCAGCGCCGGCAGGGTGCCACGCTCGAGTGCCGGCGCGACCGACTCCGCCGGACCGCGCACAATCCTGTCGGAGACCGGCAGCAGCATCGTTCCGGGCTCGCCCTTACCCGCCACCGTCACGGTGTTCACACGTGAGCGCGGCAATGTGAGCAGCCAGGCGGCGTTCTCGGTCGGGACGTACTCGCGTCCGGTCAGCCGCGAGCCGACGAAGCGGCCCGAGTCCGCGAGGGCCGCGCGTATGCCGGGGCCGCTGGACGCCTTCATCCACTGCGCCGGCTGGGCGTGCATCGTCGCACCCGTCATGCCCAGCATCGCCGCGTTCATACCGAGCTGGACCACAGCGTCCTTCTGCTCGCCGCCGGTCATGTCGTGCCAGTTGGTGATCGTGTTGTACGCGGCCTCGCCGGTCTGCTCGCCGAACCCGGTCAGCGCCGCATTGCTCGCACCCTTGGCGCCCCAGGTCGCCAGCTTGCTGCCCAAGCTCGCCTCGCCGGGGGCGAGACTGGCCGCGCCTCGCGCCGCCGCCACGCCGGCGACCTTGCTCAGCCCGCCGCTCGCGGCCATCGCCGCTGTGGAACCCAGCATGATGTAGTCGGCCCGCGCGGCCGGGTTGGCGAAGCTGTTGGACTGTCCGTGCGCGCGGCGCTCGATGATGTTGTCAGTGGCTCGGTAGGTGAAGTAGCCCATGCCCGCGGTGGTGAGCGCCATCCCGCCCGCGTACACGGCGGGCATCGCGGGGGCGAGCGCACCGCCGGAAGCGACCGTTCCCGCCGTGCCGGCGACCATCAGCGCCACGCCACCGACAACCGTGGCCACGCCCGCGGCGCGGTCCAGGGCCCGTTCCGTGCCGGAAACATGCCTGCCGGTCGTCTGTGCCAGGTTCAGATCGCCGATGGGGCGGGACAGGTCCGTAGGTGCGAGCCACTGGGTTTTCTCGCTGAACAGCTCATTGTTGTCGCGGAAGTCCTGCCGGCCGCTGTAGTGCGCGCCCTTGTCGTCGACGTACTGGAAGCCGCCGTCGGTACCCACCCGATACAGCGGCAGGTAGCCGAGCTTGTGCGACTTCGGGTCCTCGTAAACGGTTTCCAGCACATCGACCGGGCCGCCGCCGAGTTCGTGGATGCGGTTCCGCGCCGCCTGTGACAGGTCGCCGGGGCGCAGGTTCGCGGTCGCTCGTGCCGACAGGTCGTTGAGTATTTGCTGCGGCGTGCCCTGCGATGCCAGCGCGGCTCGCCGGTCGGCCGGGGTGCTGCCGATGAACGGGTCGCCCTCGACGCCGGTGTCCAGATAGCGGCCCAACAGACTGTCCGAGGAAACGGTGTCGTAGGTGGGTTTGTTGATCGCGGACGTCATCGCGAACAACACGTCCGGACGGCCGGTGGAGGGCAGCGACAGTGTGCCGAGCTTGCTGTCCGGGGCCCGGGAACCCTGGTCGCGGGCGATGGTGTTGTAGTTCAGCCCGGCGACGTCGCTGAACGACTGGTACGTGGGCGCGAGCCCGGTCTGGTTCGGGTCGCCGGACCCGCCCATCTGCGCCGCCAGCGTCGCGGATTCCGTCTGCAGGCCGTTCCACTGCCGCAGCCGGTCGGCCATCGTGTGGTCGCCGGAGGCGTCGGCGAACGCGACGTCGAAGTTGCGCAGATCGCCGACCGCTGCCGACGGCCCGCCGGACAACGCCTGGATGCGGTCGACCACTCCGTTGACGGCTTTTTCGTCCGCCAGCAGACCGGCATAGACGCCGTCGAGCCGCTGCCGTTCGAGCGGCGAGCGGGTCTCGCTGTTGTTGTACGCGGTGACCTGTGCGTTGTAGATATCCTGGCGCCGCCCGAGATCGTTCTGCCGTGGGATGAGAGCCAGGCCGGCGATCTGGGACGCTTGCGCCTGCGCGGTCTGCTGTGCGGCCAACTCGGTGGCGCGATCGCCGCCCAGCTGCGCGTGGGGCACCGGCAGCGGGTTGCCGTGTTCGTCGACGCCGAGCGCCTTGGCCAGATATGCGGTCGCGCCGGGCAGGTTCGCGGTTCCCGCCATCTGCTGCTGGTCGGCACCGATCAGCGGGCGCTGGTAGGTCAGCCCGTCGACGCCGTCGACGATCGCGCGGGCGTTGTGGATGTCCCGGCCCATCGCGTTCGCCTTGCGGATGGTTTCCAGCTGCGGGTCCAGCGCCCTGACCTCGGCATCGGTCAGCCCGCCGGCGTTGGCGGCCCGCTGCGCGTCGAGCGCGCCCTGGAGTTGCGGCGTCATCGCCTGCAGGTCGCCCGCCGCGGACTGCAGTGTGCTTTCCGCCCCGACGAAGGTGAGGGCCGCCGAGTCCAGCCGGCCAGGGGTCAGCTTCGGCAGCGACGCCTCGTACTGGTCAGCCAGTTTGGGGTCGGTCCGCCGCAGTTCGGCAACCGCGGCGGGCGACAGCGGCGGCAACGGATCGCCGCGCCGCACGCCGAGGAGATCGGCCAGTTGCCGGTCGGTCGCGGTGTCGAGAGCGGGCCGCGTGTAACTGGGGTCGATGAAGGACATCCAGGAGGCGTCGGGGTTTCGCCAGCCGAGGTCGTTGGGGATGGTGCTGGTGCACGACCTGCCCTCGACGGCGTTGCAGGCCCGGCCGGTGTGCCGGCCGTCGGCGGTCGGGAAGAGCAGGGCACCTTGGCCGGTGAGCTGGTCGCTCTTGCCGTTGACCCCAACGTTTCTGCTGTCGCACCCGTTGCCGTAGCAGACGGCACCACCGCCGGGTCCGTAAACCATGCCGATGTGGCAATCGGCGCTCGAGCATTCGCTCCAGTTGCCGTACGGGTCGATGAACCGCTGGGTCACGTTCTCGTGGTTGGTGATCCAGCCCGCCGTGGCGGGGGTTTGTCCGAGTGGGGCCAGCGGCTCGAACATCTCGCAGTCGGTGCAGTTCGGCGTCTGCGCCATTCCGGCGGGCCGGATCAGGTCGCAGCCACCGGTGCAGGCGATCGAGCCGCCCTGCCCCGCGCCGTTGGGCGTGGTGACCTCGATCCGGTTGTTCTCGCCGAGCTTTTGGGACATGTCCGGGGTGGTGGACGCACCGTAGATGCTCATCGTCACCCGGGGCGGGTCCACGATCTGGCTGCTGGCGACGGTCTGCGCGATCTTCCAGCCCCCGGGCAGCGCGATGGAGCCGGTCTGCCCGTCGAGGATCGAGTAACTGCCGGGGAGGCCGAAGGCGTCCCGGGTGGTGATGAAGGTCCGCGCCTGTCCAGCCAGCAACCCGTCCCCGCCCGCGGTGATGACATCGCCCTCGTCAGAGGTGAAAGTGCCCTTGCCGGTGAAGTCGAACTTGCCGGCGTGGCCGAACCCGTCGCGGCCGGTGAGGAGATTCGGGGTGCCGGCGAAGTCGATGTGGTCGGTCCACTGGCCGTGGCCGATGTCGATGTTGCTGATCTCGCCGGCGCAGCCACCGTTGCAGGTCGTCTTGAACGGAGTCCCGGCCGGGCCGGCGAAGGTCACGTCGTTGCGGACGGTGCCACCGCCGCGATAGGTCACGCGCGAACCGCTTGCGCCATCGGTGATTTCGCCGGAGCCGCCGACCCAGCCCTGTCCCTCGCCGCGCTCGTTCCGGAGCAGTCCGCCGTTGTCGTCGCTGGTGACCGTGTCGGCGGGCTTCCCGGGGACCGACGGGTCGGTGGCGTGCGGTCCCGAATCGTCCATCTCGAAGTGCTGTCCGCCCGGGCCGTTGAATTCCGTGCCTTCCTTGCACGGAGCCGCGCACGTCGCAGTGACCGGGTTGCCGTGGGCGTCCTTCATGACGACGGTGTAGCTGCCGTCCGGGTTGAGGGCGTAGCTGATCCCGCGGGTGCCGTCGGGCGCGCCCTCGACAGTCGTGCCCTGCGGCGGCGCGGCCCCGCCGTGCTGCGGCGCCGCACGGGTGCCCAGCGGCTCGGCGGTCTGGGTGAAGTTGTTGTAGGGGCGCGGGGAGACGTAGTTGGCGCAGTTGCCGCTGCACGTGGCGTACGCCCCGCCGTCGGCACCGGTCTCGGCGGAGGCGTCCACCCCGCAGCCACCGTTGCCGGTGCCCGAACAGGTGCCTTCGGCGTGGGCGTCCCAGTGCCCGCCGGGTTCCGTGTCGGTCGGGGCGACCGTGTTGTGGGCAGACGCCTCCCCGTGCGCCGTGTAGTTCGCCGTGCAGTTCGGCGCGCCCGTGCACGACGCGTCCGCGCGCGCATGCCCGCCCTGGGCGAACGCCTGGGCGGCGACCGCGACTCCACCGCCGCCCAGGCCACCACTGCCCGAGCCGCGCGCCGAAGCCTGTGCCCAGGAACCCGTTTGCGGGTCCCGGGCGCCCGCGGTCGCCGACGCGGAATACGAGTAGCCACAACGGGTCCCGGGGGAACCGGTGCAGGATGCGGCGGCTTGCGCGGAGCCGGGTTCGGCCGTGGCGGCAGCCGTCGTCTGTACCTGGCCTTGGCCGAACGTGCCGCCACCGGAGCCGGCGGCTTGGGCCCGGGCCGATGCGCCCGCCGCGCTCGCCGTGGCGGCGCTGTGTGCCCGGTATCCGTATGTACATCCGGAGCCCGCGCTGCCCTGGCAGCCGGCGGCCGCCGCCGCGTAGCCGGGGCCGGTCTGGGCGACGGCGTTGGTGACGCACCAGCCGCTGCCTACGCCACCCGCGGCCACGCATCCCGCGTGGGCGTTGGCTTGGTTCCCGCGGGCGGCACTGGCGGCGGCGCTCTGTGCGGCGTAGCGGTAGGCGCAGTCAGTGCCGGTGCAGCCGGCCGATACTTCGGCGCTGGTGTCGGCGGCGCCGACCCGTCCCGTGACGGTGCACTCGGTGGTGCAGTGCGTTTGCATGTCGGCCCTGTTGCCCCCGAAGACGGCGTGGCCTTCGGTGCGCGCGGCACAGCCGAGCGTGGCGCAGCCCGCGGTCGCCTCGGCGACGTGGTCGCCGGCAAAGCCTTCGCTGCCGGCCTGGCAGGCCGCTGTCGAGGTGCAGTCCGACGCGCCGATGGCGTGGGCGGTGGCCGGCAGCGCCGCGGCCGTGCGGGTGTGGAGGTCGGCGAGGATCGTGCCCGGGTCGTCGGTGCCGACAGTGGTGCTGGTGGCACTGGTCGGGCAAAGACCGTTGCCAGTGGTGCAGATTCCTTCGGCGGTGGCGGAGGTCGTGCCGAACCTGCCGTCTTGCTGGGTCTTCGCCGCCGAGACGGTCGCGCTGCCGGTGGTGGATCCGGTGGCGGTGCAGGCGCCCGCGCCGGGGAGGCAAGCGTTTTCACTGTGGGCGACCGAGACGCTGATGGGGTCGGTGGCGCTGCCGTTGGCCCGCAGCAGTGCGCCAAGGTTGCGGACCGCGTCGAGCACGGCGCCCCCGCGGGGCTTCGCGGCGGAGATGGTGTCGGTCCGGATCTGCCCGGTGCAGCCTTCGGGACAGGCCAGGGTGGCGCCGGCCTGCGTCTGCCCGGTTTTCGTCGGGTCGGCGGTGGTGGTGGCCAGACCGTTGCCGCTGGCCATACATCCGGCCGCGGCGCCCGCGCAGGTGCTGTTGGCGCGGGAGATGCTGCCCGCGGCGTCGCTCGGTCCGCCGGTGGTGGACCTGCTGGTTAGCCCTGCCGAGCAGTCCGGCCCGCCGCAGAAGGCGTACCCGGTGGATTGGCTGATCGTGGCGGGCAACGGACCCCGCCACTGCGCGGGCTGTGGCGGATCCTGGTTGTCGTTCTTGGTCCACTGTGCGGTGTGCGCCCCGGTCGGTGGCGCGCTCGGCTGGACCTCCCGGATCGCGGCGAGAGCTTGACCAGCGCGCGGGTCGACGAGGTAGTTCACACCCGCGCCGGTCGCGGAGTCGGCGTTCGCGACGGCCTGACACCGGTCGGCGCCGGTGACGCAAGTGGAGGTGGTGCCGGACTCGCTGGTGGTGGGTGGCCCGCGCGACCCGGCGGCGCCGGGCGCTCCCGCCACGGGTGCGTCACTGCCCCGCGTGACCGCGCGGACGCCGCCCACACAGTCGGTGCCGCAGTCGGTGACGGCGACCGCGTCCGAGAGGGTCGACGGGCCTGTCGCAGGCTTGGCCGGGGCCGCGGCGCCGGCCGGTTCGGGCAGCAACTTCGCCACGTCTTGGCTTGCGCTGGCGGCCGAGCGGGTTCCGGCGCGGCAAACCCCGCCCGTCAGATTGCAGCTCACCTCGGCGTCCGACCCGCGGACGGAGACGCCGTCGGTGCCGGTCGCCGAGGAGGTGGCAGTGCCGTTGCAACCCTTGGCGCAATTCAGCAACGCGGTCGCGACGGATGCGCTCGACGGCCCAGCGGGCACAGCGTCCGGGGTGACGGTGTTGTGGAGCGCGTGGTCGTCAGCGGCCAAACGCGTTGTCGCGCCAGGGAATGCCGAGGCCACGGTCGAGGTGGTGCCGCCGCACGCGGCGCCGGTGCCGGCGCAGGTGGTCTTGCCGGAGGAGCCCTGGGCTTTGCCGCCGAGCACCCCGTAATCGACGCCCGACCCGGAGCTGGTGGCGGTGCCGGTGCAGCCGTGCGCGCAGTCCAGCCGGCCGGTCGCCTGCGCGATGCTGCTCGGGCCCGTTGTCGGCTGCCGCCCGGTGGCCGGGTCGAGCGGGATCTGGTCCGGCGCCGACGATGCCGCCGAGTAGGCCTGGCCCCCGCAGGCACCGCCCTGCACGGTGCAGCCGGTGTCGCTGGTGGATTCCCGGCGGTACAGCGACTCGGCGGTGTCCAGTCCGCTGGTCGCGGCTTTGGCCGTGCCGCCGCACTTTTGCGTCCCGGCGGAGCAGTTGATCCGGGCGTTGCCCGTCGAAGCGGTGACCGGACCGGTCACCGGCTTGCGCTCGCTGACGGCCGTGCCCGAGGTGGAGCCGCAGGCGCCGCCTTGAACCGTGCAGTCCGCTGAACCGCTGCTCTCCCGTACGCCCCGCACATCGCCATACCCGCCACCGGAAGTCGCGCTTGTTGCCGCGCCCCGGCACTCGGCGACGGCGCAGTCGGTCTGCGCGCTCGCCGTGCTGCTGCCGCTATCGGCGCTCGGTGTCTGAGACCGCGTGCCGGTCGCGGTGCTGGTCGATTCGGCGGTGCAGGCTCCAGCGGTGCTCTGGCAGCTCGAGGTCCCGGTGGTCGTACGTACCGCCGCGCCGGTGATCTGCCCGCCGGTGTTGGCGGTGCCGCTGCCTGTGCAGTGGGTGGCGCCGGTGTCGCAGCCGACCTCGGTTTGTGCGGTGCCGCCCGATTGCGGCTGGTCGACCTTGACGGTGCCGACGATGCCGCAGCCATAGTCGGCCGCCTGGCAGTGCGCCACGCTGTTCGCCTGGTCCGCGCCGGGCTTGCCATTCGACGGCTGCCCGCTTGCGGCGCCACCGATGCCGGTATCGCAGGTACCGGCATCGGTGTGGCAGTCGGCCCGTGCGGTGGTCGAGTCCGCGGTCCCGCCGGCCTGGCACGGTCCGGAGCACGACGCCGTGGCGATGGTCGTTTTCTGCGGCGCGGTGGCCGGGGGCACCTTCGCGTCGGTCACGTTGAGCCGGCAGGAACCCGATTGGCCGGCTTGACCGGTGTCGCAAGTGGCTGCGGGTGCTTTGCCGCCGGTGCGCTGGGTGCTCCCGAAGGTTTGCTTCGTGTGGCAGGTTTGGTCGCTTCTGCAGGTCACCTGGTTCGGTGCGACGCCGGGCGCGGTGCTGGGTTCGCTGCTGTGACACTGCCCGCCCTGGCACTCGGCGGAGCCGGCGTCGGTCGGCGAGGTGGGCATCGTCAGCGTGCCGGCGCCCTTGGTCACCTCGAGTTTGCGGCCCTCCTGGCTCGTCGCGTTGCAGGTTCCCGCGCACTCGATGCGCCCGCCGGACCCGCCCGTTTCACGGGTCTGCAGGCTGATTCCTTCGGTGCCGGTGGTCGTGGTGGGTGCGGTGACGCGGTCGCCGTCGTGGGACTCGAGCTCGCAGTCGACTCCGGTGCAGGTCGCCTTCGTGGGGCGCGTTTTATCCTGTGGGGTGGCGATTTGCGCCTTGCCTTCAGCCGTGGTGGCGCGGTCGCCGCGGCTGTTTTCGGCGCCGCACTGCTGGGTGCACTTGACCATCGTCACGGGCCCGGTCTCCTTGGTGCCCGTCGCACGCTGCACTGCACAGCCGGCTTCCCCAACCCCCGCCGACGTGCAGGAGTCCGTGCCCTTCGCCGGGTCGGCGGCATCCGGCAGCGCCGCCTGGCACGTCGTCGACTTCGGGGACATCGAACAGCCGGCCCGGGAGCCGTCCGTTCCCTGCACCTTCGGGGCTGTGCAGTTCTTGCCCTCCGTGCACGTCTTCAACTGCTCGGTGCCGTCCTTGCCGACGACCCGCGCGGAACACACGGTCGCCCCACTCGACGACGAGCAGTTCCCGGCCGCGCCCGGCAGTTTCTTCACCGCCGCCGCCTGCTCCGGAGTCAGCTTCTTCAATTCGTTGATCTGCTCGGGATCCAGCGACTGCAGAGCTTCCTGGTCCTGGTGTGTCTGCTGGACGTGCGCGTCGACCTCGGTCTTGTGCGTATCGGCGTAGGCCTTGAGCTGCTGTGCGCCCTGCGGGTTCTGCTGCTGAAGATCTTTGAGTTTCTGCTGATCTTCGGGAGTGAGCTTGGCCAGGTCCTGCAACGCCGCCGCGTTGTCGGTGATTCGTTTGTCCACGGCCGCGGGATTGGCCTTCGCGTAGTCCGTGACCGCCTTCGCCTGTGTGGGGTTCTTGGCAAGCTCCCGCAGCGAGGCCTGATCTTCGGGGGAGAGCTTGGCCAGGTCCTGCAACGCCGCGGCCTGGTCGGTCGAGGACGTACCGCCCGCGGGCGGAGCCGCCGCGGCTGCCGGGGATGATCCGAGCAGCGCGACCCCGATACACAACAGCAAAGCGGCCGCCGCGCCACCGACCAGAATCCACAGCAGGCGTCGCAGCACACCCGCGACGACCGTGCGGTCGTCCCGGGAGCGCGCAGCGCTACCGTGAATACTGGCGTCGGACATGATGAGCGTCTCCGCTTTCCCCGCGGCGGACGCGAGCCGAGGCCCGCGGCGTCACCGCGAAACAATGAGAACCAGGGAAATACTTGCCCCGTCACGGTCATACCCCACGCGAGGAGCGTCATCTGCGGCCTGTCGCGACGAGCCAGACTCCGGCACGGTGCAACTTGGCAGATATCGGAAAGTCAGGAGTGGACACTGGTTTCCTCGACCAGAGTAAGCGCTGCACCCCAGCAAGGTCAACAGGATCAGCTCATGTGGTCGGCTGGTGCGATGTGATGCCCCGTCGGGTGGCACCGGGCCGGGCCGCTCCTCGTGACGTGACCGCTCGTCGCAGTGCGGTGGTGACAATGGGCGCCTGGCCGCTTCGACACGTGCGGCGTGGATTTCGCCGCCGGCCGCACCTTGTGCCGAGGCGGAGTCGACGCGTGGTGCCGCGCCGCTTTGTTCTGCGGCTGGGCGCGCTCATGATGCTGCGGCGTCGGCGGCGTCATGTGGCGCGGTATGCGTGACGTCTTCGCCTGCGTCGTCGTCTGCGTCTTGTGCCGAGCCGTAACCGGGATCTTCCGTTGCCGCGCTGGGCTTCCCGTCGGCCGCACCTTGTGTCGTGGTGTGCGCGAAACCGCCGTCGGTGCCGGCGCCTGGGCCTGAGTGCTCGGCGCTTCGGTGCTCGGTGCCGGTTGTGGGGCGGTGGACGGTGTCGCGGGAGCCGCCGGCTGGATCTGGGTGGCGGTGATCTTGTTGCCTGGCGAACCGGACGTGGTCAGCGCCGACGCGACCAGCGCGACGACGATCGCGGTCACGACGATCGGGGTGATAAGTGCACGGCGCATGTGCATGCTCCTGTGTCGACTGCCCGGCCGGCGGGATACCGCAGCGGCCGGCGGAAGGTTGACTTGGGTGCGCAAAGGTTTCGCGCGAGAAGCACCAACGTCGTGCGACACAACGACGTCGAACTGTCCGGAGCGAGGCGACCGCAGCGGGACAGGCCCTGCACAACCGGTCGCGAGTGGTCAGCGAGCACGGCTACGAAGGCAGCGGACCATGTATAGCATCCGGGCCGCGGGCCCGGCAAAGGCGCAGGCTCCGCTATTGACCGGGTGTTCTTGACCTTGTAGCTTCGCTTCGTCCAGTGACGCAGTGGCTCGGGCTGTGCTGAGTACTCGCACTCCCGCAGTCGGTTTCACTGGCCTGAGTTCGGTGTGGGCACGCCGCCGAAATGTGTGAGTCGCTGTTTGAGTCGCGACGAGCTGGTTGCTTCGTCCTGTTCTCATTTCCCTTCACGGTGCGGCACTCGTCTGCCCACCGGGTCACCATGGAGCATCTCGTGCGAACTCGATCACTGAAGAAGCAGTTGCTGTCCGTCATCGGGCTGCTGTCCGTCGTCGCGCTGCTGTCCGCTTCCACGACCCCTGCCGCGGCCACCCCGTCTTCGGACGTATGGGACCGGTTGGCCCAGTGTGAGAGCTCCGGCAACTGGGCTGCCGACACCGGCAACGGATTCTCCGGTGGGTTGCAGTTCACCGCCTCCACTTGGGCCGCCTACGGTGGGCTTCAGTACGCCGCGCAGGCGCATCTCGCCACCAAGGATCAGCAGATCTCCGTGGCGGCGCGCGTGGCGTCCGATCAGGGCTGGCGCGCCTGGCCCGCATGCTCGAAGAAGCTCGGCCTCTCCGGCCAGGCCGCCGCGGCCCCGCGCGCGCCGGTCGCCCCGGTGGCCAAGACGGCTCCGGCGACAAAGCCCGCCACTGCGGCCCCTGCGCCGTCCGGCGACGTGTGGACCAACCTGGCCCAGTGCTCCAGCAACGGGAACTGGACCAGTCATCGTGGCACCAGCGTGTCCGGTGGTTTGGCCATCAAAACCGCCACCTGGACACTGTTCGGCGGCCGTCGGTTCGCCCCTCAGCCCTACCAGGCCACCAAGGACCAGCAGCTCTCCGTCGGCGAGAAGATCGTCGCCGCACAGGGCTGGCGGGCATGGCCGAAGTGTGCGGCCCAGCTCGGCCTGACCGGCACCGCCCCGGCACCGAAGACGCACAGCCAGATCGCCCCGCACACCGCGACTTTGTCGTCCGACATCACCGGCTCCCGTGTGACCGTGGCTCTGCCGAACGGCAAAGCCGTCACTGCGCCGAATCCGACAGCCGCCACCGCCGTAGCCGCCGCACTGAGCCAACTCGGAGTGCCCTACGCGTACGGTGCCGCCCGTCCCGGCAAGCTGCTCGACTGTTCTGCCCTTGTTCAGTACGCATACCGGCAAGCCGGTGTCGCTCTCGGCCGGTCGTCGCGTACGCAGGCCGTCGGCGCCAGAATCGCGCAGACCAGCCTGATGGCCGGTGATCTGGTCGTCTGGAACGGCCACGTCGCGATGTACCTCGGCAATGGGCGGATGATCGAGACCGGTGCCACCGCCGTGAAGATCGTGCCGTTCCGAACGGGCAACATCGGCATGCGCTTCCTCGGCTTCTACCGGCCGACGGCGTGAGGCCGCGCCGGCACCGTGGACCATGACGGGGCGGCGTGGTGCCGCTGATGATCGTGCCGGTCGGTCGAGCGGCATGGTCAGGCACAGCCGGATGGGGGTGTTCACGGGCGCCGCACCTGGTAGCGCAGATGGAGTGCGTCCGTGCCTTCAAGCGTGCGCACGAGGTCGAGTTCGACGTGCTCGGTGCCCAGATTCTCGAACAGCAGCCGGCCCCCGCCCAGCAGCACCGGCACGAGATGGATGTCCAGCAGGTCGAGCACGCCGGCCCGCAGGCATTCCCGCGCGGTGTATGCGCCGTGTAGGAGGACATCGCGTGCACCGGCGGCGGCTTTTGCTTGTGCGATACAGGATTCGATGCCGTCGGTGACGTACCGGACCTGCCCTGGCGGATCTTCCGCGGGCCGTTCGTGCGCCGGGACGAAGACCGGGACGCCGTCGTGATGGTCGCCGTCCCAGAAGCCCGCCAGCTCAGCGGTGCGCCTGCCTGTGACAACGGCACCCGTGGCGAGTACTTCGTCGAAAACCGTCCCGTCGGGCCCGGTGGTCGGCCAGTCCTGCGGTGAGAAACCCTTGTGCAGCCGGAGCCCGTTGATGCCCAGCGGATTGTCCGCGTCATCCTTCGGGCCGGCGATGAAACCGTCGAGCGACATCCAGATGTGCAGGATCAGCCTTGCCATGAGTCCTCCCGGGTCGTGTCACCGGTTGAGACCCACGCGGGCCCGGAAACTCATCGGCGATACGCCGCCGACCGAGAGCCAACGAGCGTCAGTGCGGCTGTGACCAGGAAGATCACGGTCTCGTACCCCATCGCGTAGCCGAACCGCCCGCCCGCGAACACGAGACCGGCGAGCGTCAGCCCGATCGAGCCGCCGAGCTGCTGGGCGGTGGGCAGCAGGCCCGACGCCGAACCCGTCGCCGCGGGTGAAACATCAGCCAGCACAAGGGAAAACACCGATGCGGTGAACAGGCCGAACGCCATCCCGCCGACGGCCAGCAACGGCAGGACCACACTGTCCCGCCACGCCAGAGCGGCCGTGACCAGCGCCAGCAGCGCCGCCGCCGCGGTCAGCAGCCGGAAGCCGAACCGGCGGGCCAGTGGCGGCGCGGCGCGGCTCCCGAAGATCGCGGCCGCGGCGAACGGCGCGACCGCGAGCGCGGCATGGAGCGCCGAGTAGCCGAGATTGGCTTGCAGGTAAAGGAAAAGCAGGTAGGTGAACGACGGGACGCCCGCGTTGAACACGAACACGAGCGCGATCCCGGACCGGGCGATGCGATCGCGCAGCACGCTCGGGTGCAGGAGCGGCTCGCGGCCACGAACCTGACTGCGGGCGAACAGGAACAGCAGCACAAGTGCCGAAACCAAGCACGCCACCGTCCACAGTGGCCAGTGCAGCTCCCGGCCGACGGACAGCGGGAAGACCAGCAGGCCGAGCCCGGCCGCGGCGAGGAACGCGCCGAGCGCGTCCACTTTCGCCGCGCTCGGCGCTCGCGTGTCCGGCAGCACGACAGAGCCCGTGAGCGCGAGTAGACAGATCGGCACATTGACCAGGAACAACAACCGCCAGCCGCCGACGCCGAGCAGCGCGGCACCGAGTAGTGGGCCGGTCAGGGACGCGATTCCCATTGTGGCGCCGAGGAAACTCAACGCCCGTGGTCGCTGCACCGCGGGCAACGCAGTCTGGATGATCGAGAACACCTGCGGCGCCATCAGCCCGCTGCCCACCCCCTGCAGCACCCGCGCGAGCACGAGCACCGACGCTGTCGGCGCGGCGGCGCAGCCCGCGGACGCGAGTGTGAACACCACCATGCCGATCACGAACAGCCGTCGGTAGCCGAAGCGATCGCCCAGCCTGGCCGCGGTGATCAGCAGGCACGCGTAGGCAAGCGTGTAACCGGCGAGGACGAGTTGCAGGGTGCCGGCCCCGGCGTGCAGATCGCGCTGGATCGACGGGATCGCCACCTGCGCGATCGTGACGTCGAGCAACTGCATGAACGTCGCGATCAGCACGACAGGAAGCACCGGTCTGCCCTCGGTCATGCCCAGCCGTCGAGGGCGGCGACGAAACCTGTGAACTCGTCGAAGTGCACGAAGTGGCCGGCGCCAGGGACGACGCGGCGCTCGAACCCGACGGCGGCGAAGTGGTCCGCGATGGCCGGGGCGAGCACCGGGCTCGGGTCTGCCAGCACGAGCAGCGACGGGACGACCGGGAACACCGGCACGTAAGCGGTTTCGAGGTAGGCCATGCGGGTGGTCTCCGGATCCCAGTCCCGCAGCTCGGCGACCCGGGCGCTCACCTCCTCGCCGGTCCATTTTGGATTCGCCGCGCGCAGGTCCGTCTCGGTAAGCGCTTTCATCGCGCGGATACCCGGCTGCGCTTCCCCATAACCGACGCCATCCCACGGATACCAGGCCGGATCTTCGTAGACGGCGCGGGCCGGCCGCAGGCGATCGGCGATCATCGCCAGCAGCACTCCGCCGAGCGAGTGGCCGATCGCCAGTTCCGGCTCGGCGGGCAGGTTTTCCAGCAGGTCATCGGCCCAGCGCTCCCGGCTGTAGCCGCCGCGCGGGCTGTGCCCGTGCCCGGTGAGGTCCGGTGCGAGCACCCGGTAGCCGCGCCGGGCCAGCTCGGGAGCGAGCCGGATCCACGAGCGGGCCCCGCCGGACAGGCCGTGCAGCAGCACCGCTGTCCGGTCGCCGGTGCCCCATTCCTCGACGTGCAGTTCGGTCATGCCACCAAGCTCGCCTTCCGGGCGCGCGTTATCCACTGTGATATCTGACTGGCCGTGGCTCGATATCCTGTGGGTATGGACGCAAGGCATCTACGGTACGCGCTCGCGTTGGCCGAGCACCAGCACTTCGGCCGTGCGGCCGCGTCGGTCGGGATCGCGCAGCCGCCGTTGTCGAAGCAGATCGCGGCGCTGGAACGGGAGATCGGCGCGAAACTGTTCGACCGCACCGCCAACGGCGTGTTCCCCACCGCGGCGGGCGAGGCGTTCCTCGTCCGAGCACAGAAGGCGCTGTGCGAAATGTCGGCGGCCGCGGTCGACGCCGGCCGGGCCGCGCGAGGCGAAACAGGCAGGCTGCGCCTGGGTTTCATCGGTTCGGCGCTGTTGGAGCTGCTGCCTGCGGTGCTCGGGCGGTTCGGTGCCGAGCATCCCGAGGTGCGGCTCGGCGTGCAGGAGATGTCCACCACACAGAGCGCGGCGGCGTTGATCGGCGGCGAACTGGACGTGGCCGTCGGCAGGGGAGCGCCGCGCGGCGCGGGCGCCGAAGGACTGGTGTCGATCACCGTTGGCCGGGACCGGCTGGTCGCGGTGGTCGCAGCGGCGCATCCCTATGCGGGGCAGGCACGGGTACGGATCGAACAGCTCCGCGAGCAGCAGCTGATCATCGCTCCGGTGGGTGAAGAGCCCACCGTTCTCGCCGGGCTGCGAGAGGTGTTCGACGGGCAGGTGCTCGAAGCCGCCACCGAGGCGCGGGACGTGCACACGATCATCGGCCTTGCTGCCTGTGGCATCGGCGTCGGACTCGGCCCGGCCTGTCTACGTGCAGCTGCGCGCCCCGACACCTGGGTTTGTGATGTGAGCCCCCGCACCTGGCTGCCCGATCTCGTGCTCTCCTTCCGGGCCGACGACCGTTCACCCGTACTGGCCGCATTTCTCGACACAGTGCGTTCGGTGTGCCCCGGGGTCGGGCGCCGGCTCGGAAGAATAAATGTCCCCGGCGTGCGGTTCGCCGCATTGCGGTGAACAATTCACATATGGGAGTTCGTGAGGGGGCTGCTGTGGAGGAACCGACCCCGGTTTTCGAGGCGGTACTACAGGCTGCGCGGATTGCGGTGGAGGATTACCAGGCGGAGGTGAGCGAGCAGCCGGCGGACGCCGAAGCCGTCATGTCCGGTTCGTGAGCTCGATCAGGACCAGCCTGTTCCCATCCGGGTCCCGCAACCCGAACATCGGCGGAACGCCCTGCCAGTGCAGGACTTCCGCGTCCACATCCACACCGTGCCCGCGTAGCTCGGCGTGGTCGCCTCCGGCGTCCGCCGTGGTCAGCCGGATGCCGGTGTCCACGCCGGGCGTCTCGCTGCGCACCAGCGCGATCGTGGTCTCCGAGCCGGGCGGCGCCACCTCCACCCAGCGGTCCCCGTAGGAGACGTCCAGCCGCTTTTCGAAGCCCAGCCTGCCGACGTAGAAATCCAGCGCCCGGTCCTGATCCGCTACCGGAACGCCGATGGTGCGTACTTGTGTGATCCGAGTCATGAAGGAACAGACCGGATCCCGGAGGAAAAGTCATCGCGATCAGTTCGGCGAGATCGCGGTCAGCGGTGCGGCGATACCCGCCGTGTCCAGCGCCATCTTCACGTCGGCGGTCAGCGCGCGGCGGACGGCCCACTGCCTGCCCGGCTTCGTGGTCACGGTGAGCCGGATGGTGATCGCCGCCTGCGTCAGATCCTGCGCCCCGAGGATCTCCACGTCGCCGAGTACGTCGTCGGCCACCGGCGAGCGCTCGACGGTTTCGCGCGCGGCCTGCCCCGCGATCTCGATCGCCCGGTCGACATCCGCGCCGTAGCCGACCGGGATGTCCACCACCGCGACCCCGAACCGCTGGGTCGAGTTGCCCACCGCGCTGATCGTGCCGTTGCGGACGTACCAGACGGTGCCGCTCACGTCGCGCACCGTGGTGATCCGCAGGCCCACCATCTCGACGGTCCCGGTCGCGTCGCCGAGGTCGACCACGTCACCGACGCCGTACTGGTCCTCGAGCATCATGAAGATCCCGGACAGGAAGTCCTTCACCAGGTTCTGCGCCCCGAACCCGACGGCGACCCCCACCACCCCGGCCGAGGCGAGGATCGGCGCGATGTTGATGCCCAGTTTGCTCAGCACCAGGATGAACGCGATGCCGTAGATCAGGAACGACGCCACCGAACGCAACAGCGAGCCCACGGTGCGTGCTCGCTGGGCTCGTCTTTCCGAGCTGCTGGACACCCCGGCGCGGCTGGGGCGCAGGATCGCGGGCATCCGGCCCGAGCTGATCCCCGTCGTCATCCGCGTGATCAGCCGGTGCACCAGCCACCGCAACAGCACCGCCACCACCACGATCGCGACTATGTTGATCAGTGGCGTGAGCATCGATGCCACCCATCCGGTTTGTCCTAACGCGACAGTTCGCAAGGGGAAAATCACCTCCGGTCTCCGATCACCGGGAAGATGGCTACCCGGGCACACGGGGAGCCAATCTGTGCGCTACGCCGCGGAACAGCGGGTGAGCGTGCGTGCACGTACGGGCGCTGACCAGCGCTGATGCGCGAAAAGTTCGGCATAGTACGTCACATCCGTGCCGTCGGCAGGGCGAGACGAGTTACCGTGAAATCCATGGTGAGCTTGCCGGCCCTCTGGATGGAGTCCGCTGCCCGCAAGACCCTGGCCGGCTTGCACGCACAGCTCGGCGCGGGACTGGCGGCGGCCGCGGCGGTCCCCGGGCTGACCGCGGCGATCGACCAGCACTCCGCCGCGGTCCGCGACATCGTGACCGTCGGCGTCGAGGGCTCGGCGGCGGTGGCCGGCGCGATCCTGCTCGCCGGGTACGCGCGTGGCCTGATCGACCAGGCGAAGGAACAGGGCTGGGGTTTCCACGCCCCGGCCGACCTCTGGGGCTGGACGAACGCCGACTGGTTCACCGCCCGGCTGCTCGCGGTGTGCTCGCTGGCGCAGCGCTTCGACGAACCCGGTTACCGGGACGGGCTGGTCAGCGCATAAAAAGGACGGTCGGCCCGTAGGCCGACCGTCCGTGTGCCTCCTGGCTGGTCCTGGTTATCCCTGGCCGCCCGTCGGGGGCATCGGGCCCGGGCCCTCGGGGCGCGTCGCGCCCATGCCCGGGCTACCGGAAGCGGGCCGTGCCGCACCCGCTGAGGAGTGCGGCATCCGCAGCTGTTCGGTCTCCGGCTCGCTGGTGCGGGCCGCGTCCTCACGCCCACGCTGGTAGGCCTCGGTCTGCGCCTTGGCCGCGGGCAGTTCGTTCTCCGCACGCCCGAGCCAGCTTTCCCAGCGCTGCTGCATCGGCCTGATCAGACCGCCGCCGAGCCCGACGATGAGGATGCCGCCGATCGTGGCGAGCACCGTGACCAGCACCGGCATCGTGACGGTGGTGGCGATGCCCATCTGGTTCAGCGCGGCGATGATGCCGAGGCCCCAGATGAAGACCGCGGCGACCGTGGCCAGCACCTTGCCGTAGGACAGCCCGCCCAGCGCGCCGCCGACCATGTCCTTCACGGCCTTGGCGATGGCGCCGGCGACCACCACGATGATGATCGCGACGATGGCCTTGGGCAGCCAGGCCACGATCGCGGTCAGCAGTGCGCTCACCGGGTTCGGCCCGAACACGCCGAACGCCAGCTGCAGGGCGATCAGCAGCACCGCGTAGTAGACGATCTTGCTGATGATGTCCGAGGCGTCGTACTTGCTCTTGGCGAGCATCTGTTTGATGCCGCCGCGTTCGACGACGCGGTTGAAGCCCACCTTCTCCAGAACCTTGGCGACCAGCTTGCCCAACGCCTTCGCGATGAACCAGCCGATCACCATGATCACGAGGAACGCGACGAGCTTCGGCACGAAGTTGGCGATCGAACTCCACGCGCTGGAGATGCCTTGTCCAAAGTCGACAGCGGCCAAATGTGATGTTGACACTGCGTTGCTCCCTTCCCAGCCGGGCACGTGGCGCCCGGTTACCCCGCGCCCGAATTCCCACACGTAGGTTTCACTCAGTCGGGTGGACATTGTTTTTTCTCGCGCCGGGGGACGGCGCGGCTTAGCATCGTTTCGTGGACCTCCCCGTGATGCCGCCGGTGAAACCGATGCTCGCCAAAGCAGTGCACGAGGTGCCGCGCGCGCCGGGCCTGCGTTACGAACCGAAATGGGACGGTTTCCGGTGCGTGGTTTTCCGCGACGGCGACGAGGTCGAACTCGGTTCCCGCAACGACCGTCCGCTCACCCGTTATTTCCCGGAACTCGTCGAGTTGCTCCAAGCCGCATTACCGGCGCGTTGCGTGGTCGACGGGGAGATCGTCATCGTGACCGAGAACGGGCTCGATTTCGACAGCCTGCAACTGCGGCTGCATCCGGCCGCGTCCCGGGTGCGCAAACTCGCCGCCGAGACGCCGGCCAGTTTCGTGGTCTTCGACCTGCTCGCGCTGGACGACGAAGATCTGACCGGCCGGCCGTTCGCGGAACGCCGTCGGCGCCTGGAAGGCATTGTCGGCGGGGAGTTGGCGCGGGTGCACCTCACGCCGATGACCGAGGATCCGGACGTCGCGCAGGACTGGTTCGGCCGGTTCGAGGGCGCCGGGTTCGACGGGGTGATGGCGAAACCGGCGGACCAGCCCTACGAACAGGACCGCCGCGTGATGTGGAAGGTCAAGCACGAGCGCACGGCGGATTGCGTGGTCGCCGGATTCCGGTGGCACAAGGACGGTAACGGTGTCGGTTCCTTGCTGCTCGGGCTTTTCGACGAGAAGGGAACGCTGCACCACGTCGGCGTCGCAAGCAGCTTCACCGCGGCACGTCGTCGGGAGCTTGTCGAAGAACTGGCGCCATTACGGGAAAACGCGTTGGACGATCATCCCTGGCGTCGATGGGCGGAGGCGCAGGCCGAGTTCAGTGGCAGGTTGCCGGGGGGACAGAGCCGGTGGAGCGCGGGCAAGGACCTGTCGTGGGAGGCGGTGCGGCCGGAGCTGGTAGCCGAGGTGCGCTACGAACACGTGCAGGGCGGGCGTTTTCGGCACGGCACGCGGCTGGTGCGATTCCGGCCGGACAGGCAGCCGGATTCGTGCACCTACGGGCAGCTGGAGGAGATCGCGCCCGCGGAACTGGCGTCGTTGTTCACCGAGGTGGCGCAGTGACCGAGATCGAGGGCGTGCCGGTCTCCCATCCGGAGAAGGTGTACTTCTCCCAGCGAGGCGAGACGAAGCTCGATCTCGTGCGGTATTACCAGGCCGTCGCCGGGCCGCTACTGTCCACTTTGGGCGGACGGCCATTGTTGCTGGAACGGTATCCCGATGGGGCGAGTGGCAAGTCGTGGTTCCAGAAACGGGTGCCGAAATCGGCCCCGCCGTGGCTGAGCACAACGGTCGTGTCCACGCCGAACGGCACCACGAGTGACGCGCTGGTGGCGGCGGATCTGGCGCATATCATCTGGGCGGTCAATCTGGGGTGTATCGGTTTCCACGTGTGGCCGGTGCATGCGGCGACCCAGGAGATCACCGACGAGCTGCGCGTGGATCTCGATCCTTCGCCAGGGGTGACGTTCGATCAGGTCCGCGAGGCGGCGGCCTTGACCCGGGATCTGCTGGCGGAGCTGGGGATCGAGGCGCTGCTGAAGACCACGGGTTCGCGTGGCTTGCACATTTATGCGCCGCTGCAACCGAATTGGGATGGCTACCAGGTTCGGGCGGCTGCCGTTGCGCTGGCCAGGGAGCTGGAACGGCGGCACACTTCGCTGCTCACCGCGCAGTGGTGGAAGGAAGAGCGAGGTGCGCGCGTCTTCGTGGACTTCAACCAGAATGCGCCACACAAAACGGTTTTCGGCGCCTGGTGCGTCCGGCCGCGGGTAGGCGCGCAGGTCTCCACGCCGATTCGCTGGGAGGAGCTGGCCACCGTCGTGCCGGAGGAACTCACCATCGCGACGGTGCCCGCGCGGGTTGCCGAGTCCGGCGATCCGTGGGCCGGTGCGCGGCCGCAGTCCATCGAGCCGTTGCTGGAGATGTCGCGGCGGGACATGGAAAGCGGGTTGATGGACGCACCGTGGCCACCGGTGTACCCGAAGATGCCGAACGAACCACCGCGCGTCGCGCCCAGCCGGGCCAAGAAAAGTTAATTCGTTGACGCGGAGCCTGCTGGTTGGCCACACTGTTGGTATGAACGCGATGCGAGGTCTCCACCGGACGCGACGGCACGTAGCCGTGGCGCGGTGGCAGCGTGCCCGCCGCGACTTTCGCTGAGTTCTCAGCGTCTTCTGGTTTGCCCCGATAGCTCAGTAGGACAGAGCGCCGCGCTACGAACGCGGAGGTCCGAGGTTCGAATCCTCGCCGGGGTGCACCCCGGCCCCCAGTTGCGCGCTATTTTCGGGGGTCGGCTCCAGTCTCTGTGGTCCAACGGACACGACACCGGCCTCCGGAGCCGGAGATCCAGGTTCGATCCCTGGCAGGGACACGGGTTCTTCTCACAACACCGCCAACCGCCACCCGGCAACGCAACCAAAATCGACACCCCGCCCACCGCCGAACCGATCCCCAGCGCCCACAGCGACCGCTGAACACTGCGCCGATTGGGGTGGGGGTGGGGTGCACAGAGCGCGCTCTGCGCGCGGCCGTTGCCGTTGGGGCGCAAGGTGAATCTCGCAAGTTCAAAGATTGAAAGATTCTCCTCGCCGGAGGGGCTGGCTCCAGGAAGATCAGGGGCCCGTAGTTCGGCTGCCGGTTCCAGCGCGGCTGGGAGGGAGAGTTGGGTGATGATCCCCCAAGTCGGGGGGCGGCTTGCCCTGAACCGCCTCAAGGCCGGGAAGTCAAATACCCGCCCATAGTCCGGAAATACTCCGTCGCAGCAAGATCCGTCCCATCCTCGGTCCGCACGCGCTCCACGACCAGGCCCGGGTTCCGGCCGGATCGCGCATCCGCGCCGGCCACGATCACCACGCCCTCGCCTTCCGGGATGAAGATCCGCCCAGGCGTCCCGCCATACCGCCCGACCGACACGGACGCGCGCGTGATGCGCAGCCGCTGTCCCTTGTGGAAGGCAAAGGCATTCGGGTACGGATCGGACTGCGCGCGGACCAGGCGCTCGATGTCGGCGGCAGGCCAGGTCCAGTCGATCCGACTGTCCTCAATGGACCGTTTGTGGAAGAAGCTCGCCTTGGACCGGTCCTGCGGGGTCCAGTCCGTGCGGCCGGACTCGATCAGTCCGAGCGCCTCCGTGACGACCGGGGCGATCAGGTCGACGGTCTTGTGGAACAGGTCCGTCGTGGTGTCGCGCGGCCCGACGGGCACCGAGCGTTGCAGGACGATGGCGCCGGCGTCCAGTTCACCGTCCATCATGTGGGCGGTGACCCCGACCTCCGGCTCGCCGTTGATCAGCGCCCAGATCAGCGGCGAGAACCCGGCGTAGGCGGGCAAAAGCGAGTCGTGCACGTTCAGGGTGCCGTGCGGGGGCAGGTCGAAGATCTCCGGTGGCAGCCAGGTGCGCCAGTTGTTCGCGACGATGATGTCGGGCTCGGCTTCCTTGAGCCTGGTGACCAGATCGTCCGGCCGGTTCCGGATTTCCACCGGCACACCGTGCTCGGCGGCCAGGTCGGCAACCGAATCGGACCAGATCTTCTCGTACGCGTGCTCGCTCTTGGGATGAGTGACGACCAGGGCCACCTCGTGTGCCGAGTCCAGCAGCGCACGAAGCGTGCGATGCCCCCACGTCTGGTACCCGAACATCGCAACCCGCATCGGTTCTCCTCCGCTGATAGAGCAACATCACGCCCGAATGTAGTAGCAAAGCCTCCCCTAACTTAGGTTAGGGTTGCCTCTGTTGTACATCGACAGATTGGATGGGCATGCCAGTTCCACCGGAGTTCGACCTGGTCGGGGTGGGTTTCGGGCCCTCCAACCTCGCGCTGGCGATCGCGATCACGGAGCACAACGCTACCGCCGCCGAGCCGATCACGGCGCACTTCCTCGAACGCCAGCCACAGTTCGGCTGGCATCGGGGGATGTTGATCGACGACGCGACGATGCAGGTTTCCTTCCTGAAGGACCTGGTCACGATGCGGAATCCGAGCAGCGCGTTCAGCTTCCTCTGCTATCTGCACGCCCAGGGCAGGCTCACCGATTTCATCAACCACAAGACGTTGTTCCCGCTGCGCGTCGAGTTCCACGACTACCTGGAGTGGTGTGCCGCGCGGGTGGACGACCAGGTGTCCTACGGCCAGGACGTCGTCTCGGTGCGCGAACACGACGGGTGCTACGAGGTCCGCACCGCCGACGGTTCGACCTACCGCGCGCGGAATCTCGTGCTGAGCACCGGTTTGCGGCCGAACCTGCCGGACGGGATCACGACGGGCGAGCGGATCTGGCACAACCAGGAACTCCTGCACCGCATCTCCGAAATCGAAGATCCCGCACGTTGCGTGGTCGTCGGTGCGGGCCAGAGTGCCGCCGAGACAACGGCCTTCCTGCACGAACGCTTCCCGGACGCCGAAGTTTGCGCGGTGTTCGCGCGGTACGGCTACAGCCCGTCCGACGACAGCTCCTTCGCCAACCGGATCTTCGACCCCGAGGGCGTGGACGCGTACTACTCCGCACCGGGGGACGTCAAGAAACGCCTGCTGGACTACCACGGCAACACCAACTACTCGGCCGTCGACCTGGAACTCATCGACGACCTCTACCGCCGCGTGTACCGCGAGAAGGTGCAGGGCAGGCAGCGGCTGCGGATCTTCAACACCTCGCGCCCGGTCGACGTCACCGAGCAAGACGGCATCCGGATGACCGTGGAATCCCTGACCACTGGGGAGAAAACCGTGCTGGACGCCGATCTCGTCGTCTACGCCACCGGATACCGCCCCGCCGACCCGACCCCGTTGCTGGGCGAGCTCGGCGAGCGCTGCCGCCGCGACGAACACGGCAGGCTGCGCGTCGAACGGGACTACCGGCTCGCCGAGACCGGGGTCTACCTGCAGGGCGGCACCGAGCACACGCACGGGATCACGTCCTCGCTGCTGTCCAACACCGCCGTCCGGGTCGGCGAGATCCTCGACTCGGTGCTCCGGCGGCTCACCTCGTCCGGGCCCGTTCTGGCGGGCGACTATGCCGTCAAGGAGTGGGCATGACCTATCCGCTGACCCTGGTCACCGCGCTCGCGCGGGCCGGGTTCGACGACTACGTGGTATACGAAAACAGCGGTACCTGGACGTTTGCCGGTGGCGCGCTCGCGACGGTCACACTGGACGCCACGCACGTCCGCACGCGCGGGGTGGTGGATTCCGACGTCGAGTGGTCCGGCTCGCCAGGGGAGGCGGTCCGCGCCGCGCTGGACAGGCTGCCGGTGCCGGAATGGACCGCATACGGCCGTGTCCACTTTGGATTTTCCGCGATGCTGCCCGGCCTGAGCCTGCGCGGCGCGGGTGCTCCGGCCGGTGACCTGGTGCGCCTGCTGGTGCCGCGCACGGAAGTCCGGATTTCCGCTGGGCACGTGGAAATCCGCGGCGAGGACGAGGCCAGGGTGCGGGCGGTGCTGGACGCGGCGGTCCCGTCGCCCGCCGGACAGCCGAGCCCGATCGACGTGCGCGCGGACGGAGCGAACTACCGCGAGCGGGTCGCGCAGGCGGTCAAGGAGATTCGCCAGGGCCAGTACCAGAAGGTGATCCTCTCGCGCTCGGTCGTGCTCCCGTTCCGGCCGGACCTGGTCGCGACGTACGAACTGGGGCGGCGGAACAACACCCCGGCGCGGTCGTTCCTGCTCAACCTCGGTGGGGCGGCGGCCGCCGGGTTCAGCCCGGAGGTGGTCATCACCGTGGACGCGCACGGCGAGGTCACCACCCAGCCGCTCGCCGGGACACGCGCGTTCGGCCGTGGTCCGGAAAAGGACGCTGCGGCGCGGACGGAACTCGAGTCGAATCCGAAGGAGATCTTCGAGCACGCGGTGTCGGTGCGCACCGCGCAGGAGGAGTTGCGGCGGGTGTGCCGGCCGGAATCCGTGCGGGTAGGCGATTTCATGGGGGTCAAGGAACGGGGCAGCGTGCAGCACCTCGCCTCGCTGGTGAACGGCTCGCTGGCGGACGGCCGCACGGCGTGGGACGCGCTGGAGGCGGTGTTCCCGGCGGTCACGGCGTCCGGCATCCCGAAGCGTGAGTCGCTCGATGCCATCGCGCGGATGGACGAAGCAAGGGGCCTTTACTCCGGTGCCGTGGTGGCCGCTTCGCACGACGGTTCGCTCGACGCCGCTCTCGTGTTGCGCGCGGTGTACCAGGAGGCGGGCGTCGCGTGGCTGCGTGCGGGCGCGGGCATCGTCGCGGATTCCACGCCGGAGCGCGAGTTCGAGGAGACCTGCGAGAAGCTGACCAGCGTGGCGCCGTTCGTGGTGCCGGCCTGAGCGCTACCTGGCCCTGGCTCCCATCGGCGAACGCCGCAGGAGCCAGGCCAGATAGACCCCGCCGATCGCCGCGGTCGCGACACCGACCGGCAGCGTCGCCGAGCCCGCCACCCGCTGTGCCACGTAATCCGCTGCCAGTACAAGGAAACCGCCCATCCACGCCGCCGGCAGCACGCCCGCGCCCGGCGCCCGGGTGAGGCGTTTCGCCAGCTGGGGAGCGGTCAGCGCGACGAAGGCGATGGGCCCGGCGGTCGCGGTCGCGATCGCACAAGCGAGCGTGCCCACGACGATCAGGTACAGCCTGCTCGGCTCCACCCGCACGCCGAGCGCGGCGGCCGCGTCGTCGCCCATTTCCAGGATGTCCAGCCAGCGCACCCCGGCCAGCACGGCGGGCACGACGACCACCATCGCGATCACCATCGGCCACACGTGTTCCCAGCCGAGGTTGTTCAGACTGCCGGTCAGCCACACCGTCGCCCGCGAAACGTCGGCGATCTGCGCGTTGACGATGAGGTAGAAGTTCACCGCCTGCAGGATCGCGCTGATCCCGATGCCCACCAGCACCAGCCGCGTGCCACGGACGCCCCGCTGCCACGCCAGCGCGTACACCGCGATCGCGGTGACCAGCCCGCCGGCGAGCGCGCCGAACGAGATGGCGAGCACGTTCCCGCCGAACACCAGGATCACCAGCAGCCCGCCGGTAGTGGCGCCGTAGTTGAACCCGATAATGTCCGGGCTGCCCAGCGGATTCCGGGACAGGCTCTGGAAAATCGCCCCGCTCATGCCGAGCGCCGCGCCCACCAGCACACCGAGCAGCACCCGCGGGAGCCGCAGGTCCAGCACGGCGAAATCGGTCAGCCTGCTGCCGTTGCCGAGCAGCGTGCGCACGACGTCCAGCGGTGCCACCGAAATCGAGCCCGTGCCCAGCGCGATCACGCCGACCACGAGGATCGCGGCCAGCAGCGCCACGCACACCCCGAAGGACCGCGCCTTCATGCGGCCTCCTCGCCGGACGCGGCAAGCCGCGGCAGTGTCACCACGTTGGCCGGCATGGCGTTTGGTGATTCGCTCGCAAGCTCGCTCATGCGGCCCAACCTTCAAGGG
This sequence comes from Amycolatopsis sp., assembly GCF_035546795.1. Taxonomy (GTDB): domain Bacteria; phylum Actinomycetota; class Actinomycetes; order Mycobacteriales; family Pseudonocardiaceae; genus Amycolatopsis_E. Next base: position 254,357 of record NZ_DASZWC010000068.1, on the reverse strand, counting down.
CGCGGCAAGCCGCGGCGGTGTTGTTGGCCGGCATGGCGTTTGATGATTCGCTCGCAAGCTCGCTCATGCCCTCGCCGCCTTGTTCCGGCGCACCAGCCAGATGAACACGGGTGCGCCGAGCACCGCGGTCACCACCCCCACGTCGATCTCCTCTGGCGCGATCACCCGGCCCACGATGTCCGCGGTCAGCAACAGGATCGGTGCCGTGACCGCCGAGTACGGCAGGACCCAGCGCTGGTCCGGCCCGGTCACCGCGCGCACCATATGCGGCACCGCGAGCCCGACGAACATCAGGGGACCCACCGCCGCGGTCGCCGCGCCGGCCAACAGCGTGACTGCCACCAGCGACAACAGCCTGGTGCGACCCAGATGCGCGCCAAGGGATTTCCCGGCGTCGTCACCGAGCGCGAGCGCGTTGAGCGGCCGCGCGAGCAGCAACGCCAGCACCAGGCCGACGCCCAGGAAGGGCAGCACCCGCATGAGCGTCGCGCCATCCGCGCGCTGCAACGAACCGACAGTCCAGAACCGCATCTGGTCCAGTGTCTGGCGGTCCAGCAGGGTTACCGCCTGGGTGACCCCGGTCAGTGCCGCTGTCACCGCCGTGCCCGCCAGCGCGAGCCGGACCGGGGAAGCGCTTCCCCGGCCGGCGATCACGTACAGCACCGTGCCTGCCAGCGCCGCCCCGCCGAACGCGAACCACACGAACGCACGCAGGTCGGTCAGGCCCAGCACGCTCACCGAAAACGCGGCGGCGGCCGAGGCGCCCGCGTTGACACCCAGCAAACCGGGATCCGCCAACGGGTTCCGGGTCAGCGCCTGCATGACCGCGCCGGCCACGCCGAGCGAAGCGCCGACGGCGATGCCGATCAGCGTGCGCGGGATCCGCAGATCCCACACCACGTAGGCCGCATCGGACCCGTCCCGGCCGAACAGCAGCTGGACCACAGTGGACAGTGGGATCGATCGTGCCCCGACGGCGATGCTGACCAGCGCGATCACGATCAGCAGGCCCAGTGCGAGGACGAGCCCGGTCGCGCGCGAACTCGTCCGGTTGACGACGGTCGTGCTCACTCCGCCTCGCCAGCCAGGCGCCGGGCGAGTTCCACCTTGCTCACCTTGCCGACCGTGGTCAGCGGGAACTCCGCCAGCACCACCAGCCGGTCCGGCAGCTTGAACGCGGCGACCCCGCGTTCGGTCAGGAACGCCTTGATCTCCCGCAGAGTCGGCGCGGTGCCGCGGGCGATGACGAACGCACAGGTGCGCTCGCCCATCACCTCGTCGGCCATCCCGACCACCGCCGCGTCGTGTACGGCGGGGTGCGCGAGCAGGTGGTTCTCCAGCTCCTCGGCGGGGATTTTCTCGCCACCGCGGTTGATCTGGTCCTTGACCCGGCCTTCGACGATCAGGTGCCCGGACGGCAGCCGGCGCACCACGTCACCGCTTTGGTAGAAGCCGTCTTCGGTGAACGAGCGTGCGTTGTGCTCGGGTGCGTTGTAGTAGCCGCGCAGGGTGTACGGGCCGCGGGTGAGCAGTTCGCCGTTCTCCAGCACGCGCACTTCGTCGGCCGCACACAATGGACGGCCCTGGGTGGTGACGATCAATTCGTCCGGATCGTCGAGGCGGGTGAAGTTCAACAGCCCCTCGGCCATCCCGAACACCTGCTGCAGCCCGCAGCCCAGCGTCTCGCGTACGCGCCCGGCCGGCTCCGCGCTGAGTTTCGCGCCGCCCACTTGGAGCAGTTCCAGGCTGCCGAGGTCGTCATCGGCGAACTCGGCGGCGTCCAGCCACAGCAACGCGACCGGCGGCACCACGGCGGTGACGGTCACGCGCTCGCGTTCGATGAGCGGGAAAGCAGTGTCAGGACTGGGATCCGGGGCGAGTACCACCGTGCCGCCCGCGGCGAAGGCACCGAGCAGACCTGGGGAGGCGAGCGCGAAGTTGTGCGCCGCGGGCAACGCGACGAGGTACACGGTGTCGGCGGTGAATCCGGACACTTCGGCGCTGGCGCGCGCGTTGTACAGGTAGTCGTTGTGCGTGCGGGGAATCAGCTTCGGCGTGCCCGTGGTTCCGCCTGACAGCAGGAAAAGCGCCACGTCCGCCGGATCGGGCTCGGGCAGCGGCGCCGGGTCGGCGCTGGGCAGTTCGTCGTTGACCACGAGCACGTGCCGCAGCGAGGGCACGGCCTTCTCGACGGTTTTCGCCAGCTCGCGGTAGTCGAAGCTGTCGTCGTCGGCGATGACGTACGCCACCGCGCCGCTGAGCTCACACAGCGGCACGATCTCGCTTTCGCGGTGCGCGGGCAGCGCCAGCACTGGCAGCGCGCCGATCCGCAGCAAAGCGAACAGGAGCGGGACGAACTCGGGAATGTTGGGCAGCTGCACTACGACGCGTTCGCGCGGCGCGATCAGCGGCGAAAGCCCGGCCGCGATCCGGCCCGCCCACGCGTCGAGTTCGCCGTAGGTCCAGCGTTTCCCGTCCGCGCCGACCAGCGCGACCCGGGCCGGGTCGGCGTCGAGCAATAATCGGTCCAACGGCTGGTCGCGCCAGTAGCCCTCGGCCCGGTACCGCTCGGCCAGCTCCTCCGGCCACGGCACACACCCGTCCAGCATTCGCAACTCCCCGGTTCGGAAATTCGAAAACTTAGGTTAGGCTAGCCGAGGTTGCGGAGGGAAGGTGTGTGCGTGCGGCTCGGAGAATTCGTCATAGACGTCACGCCGCTTCGCACGAGCCGTAACTACCGGCTCGTCTTCGCGGCGCAAACGCTCACCGTGCTTACGACGGCACTGACGAATGTCGCGATCAACCTGCACGTTTACCAGGTAACCGGGTCCTCGGTCCAGGTCGGGCTCGTCAGCCTGGTGTTCGGGATGGCATTGCTGGCCGGGTTGCTCGCCGGTGGCGTACTGGCCGACCGGGTCGACCGGCGCCGGATCATCCTCAGCACCCGCGTGATCGTCGCGGTGGTGCTGGCCGGGCTGGCGGTCAACGCTGCCATGCCACATCCGATGCTCGTGGTGATCTACGTCGCCGCGATCCTCGCCGGTGGCATCAACGGGCTCGGCGGTTCCGCGCTGATGGCCGCGATTCCGTCGCTGATCGAACCGGCGCAGCTGACCGCCGCCGGTGCGCTGATCACCGTGACCAGCCAGTTCGGCGCGATGGTCGGCCCGTCCATCGCGGGGCTGATCGCGGCCGGGCCCGGCGTGGCCGCGTGCTTCGCGATCGACGCCTGCGGCTACCTCGTCGGTGTCGTGCTGATGTCGTTCCTGCCGTCGATGCAGTCGGACGTGGAGCCGCAGCACCCGTTGCGCGCGCTCGCCGAAGGCTTCAAGTTCGTGCGGCACAACCAGGTTGTCGCGGGTCTGTTGCTGATCGACGTGTGGGCGATGGTGTTCGCGATGCCGTACGCATTGTTTCCCCAGCTTGCCGAGCAGGTTTTCCACGGCGGCCCGGCCACGGTCGGACTGCTCTACACCGCGCCCGCGGTCGGCGCGTTCGTCGGCGCGCTGGCCAGCGGCTGGACCGGACGCGTCAAGCACAGTGGGCGCGCGTTGATCGCGTCGGTGCTGGTGTGGGGGCTGGCGATCACCGGGTTCGGCCTGGCTGGGCACCTGTGGCTCGGGCTGTTGTGCCTGGCCATCGCGGGTCTCGGCGACACGTCTTCGGAAATCCTGCGCCGCGCGCTGTTGCAGCACTACACGCCGGATCAGTTGCAGGGCCGCGTTTCCAGCCTGTGGCTGGCGCAGGCCACGAGCGGCACCGCCGTCGGGAACGCCGAAGCCGGGCTGGCGGCCCGGCTGGTCGGCGCGTCCGGCGCGGTCATCGGCGGTGGCCTGATCTGTGTGGCCGGGGTCTGCCTGGTCGCGGTCACCATGCCCCGGCTGCGCCGGGCGAGCCTGCGAGGGGAGCCATGTCGTTCGTTGACGTCAACGACGTGAAAATCGCGTACGACGCCACGGGTTCCGGCGAACCGGTCGTGCTCGTCATGGGTACGGCGGCGAGCGGGCGGGTCTGGCAGTTGCACCAGGTGCCCGCGCTCGTCGACGCCGGGTACCGCGCGGTCACGTTCGACAACCGCGGACTTTCCCCGCAGGACAAGGAATTCGGCATCGAGGATCTGGTCGCCGACACGGCCGGCCTGATCGAAGCGCTCGGGCTGGGGCCGTGCCGGCTGGTGGGCACGTCGATGGGCGCGCAGGTGGTCGCGGAACTCGCGCTGGCGAGGCCGGAGCTGGTGACGCAGGCCGTGTTGATGGCCACCCGCGGCAGGCCGGACGCCATGCGGTCGGCGATGAGCGCGGCCGAACGCGAACTGCGCGACGGCGACGTCGAGTTGCCGCCGCGCTACGAAGCCGTCCTGCGGGCGCAGCAGAATCTTTCCCCGCGCACGTTGAACGACGACGCGAAAATCCGCGACTGGCTCGACGTGTTCGAGCTGTCGCCGACCATCTGGACGCCCGGGCTGCGCGCGCAACTTCGCTTGGAAATGAAGGAAAGCCGGCTCACGGAATACCGCGGGATCAAGGCCGAATGCCTGGTGATCGGTTTCGCCGACGATCTGCGGCTGCCGCCGTACCTGGCGCGCGAGGTGGCCGACGCGATCCCCGCCGCACGGTATCTGGAACTCGCGGACTGTGGCCATTACGGGTATCTGGAGCGGCCGGAAGAGGTCAACACGGCGATCGTCACCTTTTTTGCGGGTAGACAGGCTTAGTATCGCCTAACTAAGGTTAGCCTCAGTTTAGTAACGAACGGAGGCTACCGTGAGCAATCCCTTCGACGACGACAGCGGCCGTTTTTACGCCCTGCTCAACGAAGAGGGTCAGTACTCCCTTTGGCCCACCTTCGCCGACGTGCCGGCGGGCTGGCAAATCGTGTTCGGGGAGGACAGTCGCGAAGCCTGCCTGGAGTACATCGAGACGAACTGGACCGACATGCGGCCCCGCAGTCTCGTTGCCGACATGGAGTCCTGAACGTGGCTTCGAGCGTCGAGGACGTCCTCCCGCTCACCCCGTTGCAGCAGGGCATGGTTTTCCACGCCCTGCTCGACGACCGGGCTGACGTCTACACCGTGCAGACCGTCCTGCGGCTGACCGAGGACGTCGAACCGGAGCGGATGCACCGTGCCGCCGAGGAGTTGCTGCGGCGGCACGCGAACCTGCGGGTCGCCTTCCGGACCCAGGCGTCGGGGCAGTTCGTGCAGGTGGTCCGCCGGTCGGTGCCGGTGTCGTGGCGCGTTGTCGATTCGCTCGATCTCGACGCCGAGCGGGCCGAGCCGTTCGATCCGGCGAAGCCGCCGTTGGTGCGATTCACCTTGGTGGGCAAGCGAACGCTCGTGCTGACCGCGCATCACCTGTTGTGGGACGGCTGGTCCGCGCCGATCCTGGTGCGTGAGCTGCTCGCGCTGTACGAGGGTGCGCAGCTGCCGCCGGTGACGCCGTATCGGGAGTACCTGACCTGGCTGTCCAAACAGGACAAGCAAGCGGCACGGTCCGCGTGGTCCGACGCGCTGGCGGAACTCGACGGGCCCACGCTCGTCGGCGAGCCAGCCGAAGGGTTCCCCGTCCGCGCGGAAACAGTGTTCTCGCGGGAGGACACCGAGCGGCTCACCCGGCAGGCGCGGGCGCACGGGCTGACGCTGAACGCGGTCGTGCAAGGTGTCTGGACGCTGCTGCTGGCCGAGCTGACCGGCCGCGACGATCTCGTGTTCGGCGCGACGGTTTCCGGGCGTAGTGCCGAGGTGCCCGGCATCGAGTCGATGGTCGGGATGTTCATCAACACCGTGCCGGTGCGGGTGCGGTTGTCGCCGCGCGAGTCCCTGGCCGAACTTTTCACGCGCGTGCAGGCGGAGCAGGCGCGGCTGCTGGAGCACCAGCATCTCGGGCTGGCCGAAATCGGCGGAAACCTCTTCGACACGCTCGTGGTCTTCGAGAGCTACCCGATGGACGCCGAAATTCCGTTGCTGGCCGAGGTTTCCGTGCGGGACTCGACGCATTATCCGCTCGCGCTGCTGGTCGTGCCGGGCGACGAGCTGACGTTGCGGATCGACCACGATGCCGTGCAGTTTCCCGATGTCACAGTGGTTTTCAAGCGGTTGCGGGCGATGCTGGAGCGGTTCGCCGTGGCGCCGGAGACCTCGATCACGCGGCTGCGTGCCGAAGTGGAATCGCTTCCGGCCGGTCGTGTCGTGGAGCTGCCGGAGTCGACTTTGCCGGAGTTGTTCGCGGCGCAGGTTTCGCGGACCCCGGATGCGGTGGCGGTGGAGTTCGAGGGCACGACCTTGACCTACGCCGAGCTGGATGCCCGGGTTCAGGTGCTCGCGGAGCAGCTGGCGGCTGCCGGGGCCGGACCGGAGCGCATTGTCGGTGTTCGGCAGGATCGGTCGCTGGATTTGATCGTTTCGCTGTTGGCCGTGGTGCGGGCGGGCGGGGCGTACCTGCCGCTTGATCCTTCGTATCCGGTGGAGCGGCTGGATTTCATGATCGAGGACGCTTCGCCCGTCGTGGTGTTGCCTACGGCGGTCGGGGAGCGTTCTGCCGTCACGCCACCTTCGCCGGACAATCCGGCGTACGTGATTTACACGTCGGGTTCGACCGGGCGTCCGAAGGGTGTGGTGGTTTCGCATCGCGCGATCGTGAACCGGTTGTTGTGGATGCAGGACGAGTACGGGCTGACGGCTGCGGATCGGGTGCTGCAGAAGACGCCGTCGAGTTTCGACGTGTCGGTGTGGGAGTTCTTCTGGCCGTTGATCACCGGGGCGACGCTGGTGGTGGCGAAGCCGGGTGGGCATCGCGATCCGGAGTATCTCGCCTCGGTGCTGCCGTCGATCACGACTGTCCACTTTGTTCCGTCGATGCTCCGGGCTTACGGCGACAGGCCGCTTCCGCCGCGTGTGTTCTGCAGCGGCGAGGCGTTGCCTGAAGACCTTGCGAAGCCGGGGATGCACAACCTTTATGGCCCGACAGAGGCCGCCGTCGATGTGACGTATCACCGGGTCGAGGATTCGGTGGCGATCGGCACGCCGGTGTGGAACACGCAGGTCCACGTGCTGGATCGGTTTCTGCGGCCGGTCGCGCCGGGTGTGGTCGGGGAGCTGTATCTCGGCGGTGTGCAGCTGGCGCGTGGGTACCTCAATCGCGCGGGGTTGACGGCGTCGAGGTTCGTCGCGAGTCCGTTCACCCCCGGGCAGCGGCTGTATCGCACCGGTGACTTGGTGCGCTGGCAAGACGAAACCTTGCGCTTCGAGGGCCGTGCGGATGATCAGGTGAAGATCCGTGGCTTCCGGGTCGAGCTGGGCGAAGTCGAAGCCGCGCTGCACGCGCTTCCCGAGGTGGACAATGCCGCTGCCCTCGCCCGCGGCGACCGGCTGGTCGCTTACGTGACCGGTGACGCAGATTCAAATGTGGTCAAGAGAAAGCTGGCCACTTCACTACCCGAGCATCTCGTGCCGAACGTGATCACGGTGCTCGACGCGTTTCCCCTTACCCCGAGCGGAAAACTCGACCGCAAGGCCCTGCCCGAGCCGGAGGTCACCACTGACCCGGCCGAGGCGCGCGACCCGCGCGACCCGCGCGAACAGCTCCTCTGTGAACTGTTCGCCGACGTGCTCGGCCTCGATGCTGTTGGGCCGCACGATGACTTCTTCGCGCTCGGCGGCCACTCTCTGCTCGCGACCAGGCTGATCAGCCGGATCCGCCGCACCTTCGGCGTCGACCTGCAACTTCGCGCGGTATTCGACGAACCGACAGTGGCCCGGCTCGCCCGGCTTCTCGACGGACCGGCGCGGCGGCCGGCGCTGACCCGGCGCGAACGGCCTGCTGAGATCCCGCTTTCCGCAGGCCAGCGCAGCCTGTGGTTCCTATACCGGCTCGAAGGCCCCAACCCGGCCTACAACATCGCTTTCGCCGCCCGCCTGTCCGGCCCGCTCGACGTGGCAGCGCTGGACGCGGCATTCGAGGACGTGGCGACGCGGCACGAGACCCTGCGCACCACCTTCCCCGAAACCGAGCCGTACCAACACCTTCTGCCGCCGGGGAAAGTCCACGCCGGCGACGCCGAGCACGCGTTCCGGCTCGACGAGGAAGCCCCGCTCCGCTACCAGCTGCGGAAGACCGGCGAGGACGAGTACGAGTTGTGCCTCGTCGTGCACCACATCGCGGCCGACGAGTGGTCGGCCCGCCCGCTGCTGCGCGACCTCGGCACCGCCTACACCGCACGTACGCAAGGCAAGGCGCCGCAGTGGCCACCGCTTCCGGTGCAGTACGCCGACTACACCTTGTGGCACAACGAAATCCTCGATGCCGTCGCCGAGGAACAGCGGGCGTTCTGGACCGAACGACTGGCCGGGCTGCCCGAGGAAGTTTCCCTACCGACCGATCGGTTACGCCCTCGCACCCCCAGCCGGCGCGGCGGGAGCGTCCGCGTGGAACTGCCCGAGACCCGGCGACTGGCGCGGAAACTCGGCGTGACGGAATTGATGATCGGCCAGGCCGCGGTCGCGGTGCTGCTCCACCGGCTCGGCGCGGGCGAGGACATCCCGCTCGGCGCACCCACCGCCGGGCGGGCCGACGAGGCCCTCGACGATCTCGTCGGCTACTTCGTCAACTCGCTGGTGCTGCGCACCGATCTGTCCGGGAACCCCACGTTCCGCGAGCTGCTTCGCCGGGTCCGCGCGGCGAACCTCGACGCCTACTCGAACCAGGACCTGCCGTTCGAGCGAGTGGTCGAGGCGGTGAACCCGGCCCGCTCCGCCGGACGGCATCCGCTGTTCCAGGTGATGGTCTCGCAGGTCGAACCGACCGCGGCCGGACTCGACCTACCCGGGATCCGCACCACCCCGATCGAAACCGGCCCGACCGGGGCGAAGTTCGACCTGGCGTTCCACTTCGGGCCCGGCGACTGCGCGATCTCCTACGCGGCCGACCTGTTCGACGAAGCCACCGTCGAACGCCTCGGCCGTCGTCTCGGCCGCCTGCTCACCGGGCTGCTGGCCCAACCTGACCGACCGATCGGTCTGTTCGAGGTGCTGGACGATGCCGAACGCGCGCAGCTGCACGCGTTCAACGACACCGCGGAGACCAGGCCGGAGACCACGCTCGCCGCGATGGTGGAGGCGCAGGTCGAGCGCACCCCGGACGCGATCGCCGTCGAGTTCCATGAGCAGCGGTTGACCTACGCCGCGCTGAACGGCCTGGCGAACCACCTCGCCGGACGCCTCGCCGAGCTGGGAGTGGGGCCGGAGAAGACCGTCGGTATGCACTGGGAACGTTCGGTGGAACTGGTGGTCGGGCTGATCGCGGTGGAGAAGGCGGGCGGCGCTTTCGTCCCGCTCGAACCTTCGTGGCCGGCGAAGCGGATCGCCGAGGTCTGTGCGAACGCTCGGCTGACCGCGATTCTCAGCGGCCCGGATCACGACGAGCCAGTGCAGGAACTCGGCGTGCCTGTCGTGCATGTCGAGCTGAAAGAGTCCACAACGGACAATCCCGTGGTGCCGCGGCAGCCCGAGGGGCTGGCGTACGTCATCTACACCTCCGGCTCGACCGGCACGCCCAAGGGCGCGATGATCCGGCACCGTGCAATCACCCACCGACTGCTGTGGCAACAGGAGATGCTGGGCTTCGGCCCCGGTGACGCGTCGCTGTTCAAGGCGCCGCTCGGCTTCGACATCTCGATCAACGAGATCTTCCTGCCGCTGACCACCGGCGGAAAACTCGTCGTCGCCGAGCCCGGCGGCGAGCGCGACATCGACTACCTGCTCCGGCTGATCGAGCGGCACGACGTCACGTTCACGTACCTGCCGTCGTCGATCCTCGACCTGCTGGTGCAGATCGAAGACTTTCCGGCGCGAGCGCGTTCGCTCAAGCACGTCTGGTGCGGCGGCGAAGTGCTGACCCCGGAGCTTTTCCTGCGGTTCCGGGAAAGCAGCGGCGCGGTGCTGTACCACGGCTACGGTCCGGCGGAGGCGACGATCGGCGTCAGCCACGTCGTGTACGACCCGAAGGACGTGCGCAGCGCGGTGTCCATCGGCAAACCGAACGGCAACACGCAGCTCTACGTGCTCGACCGCAACCTGCTGCCGGTGCCGGTCGGCGTGCCGGGCGAGCTGTACGCCGGCGGGGTCTACCTCGGGCGCGGGTACATCAACGACCCGAAGCGCACCGCCGCGCATTTCGTGGCGAACCCGTTCACACCGGGCGAAAGGCTGTACCGGACCGGGGATCTCACGCGCTGGTGTCCGGACGGCACCCTGGAGTTCCTCGGCCGCGCCGACAACCAGATCAAGATCCGCGGGATGCGGGTCGAGCTGGAGGAGATCGAGGCGGTACTCCAACAGCACGACGGGATCCGCCGCGCGGTGGTGCTGGTGCGGGACGACCGGCCAGGGCTCGTCGGCTACTGCCTTGCGCCCGAGCTGACGGGGGTCGGCGAATGGCTGGCCGAACGGCTGCCGGAACACATGGTGCCACAACGGTTCGTCTTCCTTGACGAGTTCCCGCTGCTGCCTTCCGGCAAGGTCGACCGGCGTGCACTGCCTGCACCCGCGCCGGAGCCCTCGGTCAGCCGTCGCCCGGTCGGCGAGACCGAGGAAATCCTTTGTGGACTGATGGCCGAACTGCTGAAACTGCCGGAGGTCGGGGCCGAGGACAATTTCTTCGCTCTCGGCGGCGACAGCATCCTGTCCATCCGGTTCGTGAGCAAGGCGCGCGCCGCGGGGCTGGAGATCTCGCCGCGACAGGTGTTCGACCAGCAGACTGCCGCTGCCCTGGCCCGGGTTGTCGAAGCAGCGTCCGTGGTCCGGCACGACGACGGAACCGGCGTCGTGCCGTTCACCCCGATCATGCGGTGGTGGGCCGGTACCGGTGACGAGAAGATGCACCAGTCGGCACTGTTGCGGGTTCCGCCGCCGTTCGCGCCCGATGCGTTTTCCGTGGTGCTGCAGGATGTTCTCGATCATCACGACCTGCTTCGCGCCCGGCTCGGCGACGGAGAGCTGCACGTGCCGCCGCCCGGTTCGGTGCGTGCGGCAGACATTCTCGAACACGTCGCCGGGCCCTACACGCCGGAGAAGTACGCCGAAGCGGTCGCCGCATTGGACCCCGCCGCCGGGCCGATGATCCGCGCGGTCTGCTTTGACGGACGGCTGTTGCTGGTCCTGCACCACCTCGTCGTCGATGGTGTCTCCTGGCGCGTGCTCGCCGAAGACCTCGCGGAGGCGTGGACGGCCCGCGCGGCCTCGAAACCGGTGGCGCTCACACCGGTGCCGACCTCGTTCCGCCGCTGGGCCGAGGCGACCGCCGGCGCACCGCTACCGGAGGAACCGGCACCGGGAGCGCGCAAGGCCGGCCGGCTCGAAGTCGAACTGGGCACGAAGGAAACCGAAGGCGTGCTCGGCGGAGTCCGGGCGCGGGTACACGAGGTGCTGCTCGCGGCGCTCGGAGTCGCTGTCGGAGGACGGGCCGTGGTCGCCCTGGAGGGCCACGGCCGCGACGAGGACCGGATGCCGGGCGCAGATCTTTCCCGAACGGTCGGTTGGTTCACCACCGTCGACCCGATCGAGCTGGACACCGCCGACGAGCCGGTCAAGGCACTGCAGCAGGTCAAGGAACAGTTGCGGACCGGGCAGCGCTGCGACCGGACACCGGAAATCGCGTTCAACTACCTCGGCCGGTTCGACCTCGCCGACGGCTACTGGATGCCCGGACCGGAGCAGCTGCCGGAACCCGCGCTGCAGCATCACCCGCTGGAGATCAACGCGGTCACCGAGGACACCCCGGCAGGCCCGGTGCTGAAGGCCACCTGGTCCTGGACCGGCCGGCACACCAAGGCGGACGTCGACCGGATCGCCCAGGCCTGGCTGCGGACGCTGACCGCGCTGGCGACCGGTGAAGACGCCGGGCTCACGCCGTCGGACGTGCCGCTGGTCTCGCTCAGCCAGGGACAGCTGGACAAGATCGCCGCGAAGTGGGGGCAGAAGTGATCGAGGACATCCTGCCGCTTTCCCCGCTGCAGCACGGAATGCTCTTCCACGCGCAGTTCGACCAGGACGCCGAGGACGTCTACACGGTGCAGTTCGTGCTCGGCCTGGAAGGCGAGATCGACGCGGACCGGCTGCACGACGCGGCACGGACGGTGCTGGCCAGGCACGCGAACCTGCGCTCCTGCTTCGTGCACGAGGACCTGGACGAGCCGGTACAGGTCGTGCTCGACGAGGTCGAACTGCCTTGGGCGGTAAGCGAAGGCGACCTCGACGCGGTGCTGGCGAGGGACCGCGCGACCCGGTTCGACCTCGGCGAGCCGCCGCTACTGCGGATGAGCCTGGTGCGGGTAGCCGAGACCGGCTACCGGCTGGTGCTCACCAACCATCACATCCTCCTCGACGGCTGGTCGCTTCCGTTGCTGGTCAGCGAGTTGCTGGAGATCTACGGCGGCAACACCCCGCCGAAACCGCGCCCGTACCGCGACTACCTGACCTGGCTCGCCGGGCGAGACAGGCAGGCGTCGGCGGCGGCGTGGCTGGACGAGCTGGACGGCGCCGAGCCGACGCTGCTCGCGCCCGCCGCCTCTCGCGTGCCGACCAGGCCGGGCAAGATCCGGATCGACCTGCCGGCGGAACGGCTCTACGCCAGGGCCCGCGAGCACGGACTGACCGTGAACTCCGTGGTCCAGGGCCTGTGGGGCACGGTGCTCGGGCGGCTCACCGGGCGCGAGGACGTGGTGTTCGGCGCGACCGTGTCCGGCAGGCCCGCGGATCTGTCCGAGGTGGACTCGATGATCGGCCTGTTCATCAATACCGTGCCGGTGCGGGTCCTGGTGCGCGAGCAGCTGCTGGAAACGGTGCGCGAAGTGCAGTCCGCCCAGTCCGGGCTCATCGAGCACCAGTACCTCGGGCTCACCGAGATCCAGCGCGCCGCGGGCGCGGGCGATCTGTTCGACACCTTGATCGTCTTCGAGAACTACCCGATCGACGGCGAATCGGTCGGGCGTGGGGAGACCGCCGCCGGGATCCGGATCAGCCAGGTCGAGGTCGACGACGCGACGCACTATCCGCTTACGCTCGCCGTCGCGGCGGAGGCAGACCTGTCGGTCACCTTCGAGTACCGGCCGGACGCGTTCTCGCGCGAGTGGATCGAAGCGCTCACCGGGCACTTCCGCCGTGCGGTCGAGGCGTTCGCGGAGGGCCGCGAGTTCGATCCGCTCTCGCCGGAGGAGCACCAACGGCTACGGGAGTTCGGTACCGGCCCCCGTCTGGATGTGCCTGCGCGCACCATGTCCGAGCTGTTCGAGGCGCAGGTCCGCGCCACGCCCGACGCGACCGCTGTTGTCTCGGGCGAACAGCGGCTGACCTTCGGGGAGCTGAACGCCCGCGCGAACCAGGTCGCCCGCGCGCTCGTCGACCGGGGCGCCGGACCGGAACGCGTGGTCGCGCTGAAGCTCCCGGCGGGCCCGGACATGATCATCGCCCTGTTGGCCACCTTCAAGGCCGCCGCCGCCTACCTGCCACTCGACTCGGAGTGGCCCGCCGAGCGGATCGAGCAGATGCTCGCCGACGCCCGGCCCGTGGTCGTGCTCGACGCCCTGCCGGTGACCGACCATTCGGACGGGAACCTGGCCCCCTTGGCGCTGCCGGGAAATCCCGCCTACGTCATCTACACCTCGGGCTCCACCGGCACCCCGAAGGCCGTGGTGATCAGCCACGCGTCGATCACGAACCTCCTGGCCAGTCACCGCGCACAGCTGTTCGATCCCGCGCGGGCCAGGACGGGCAGGCCGGTCCGGGTCGCGCACGCGTGGCCGATGGCCTTCGACGCGTCCTGGCAGCCGATGCTGTGGATGTTCGCGGGCCACGAACTGCACCTCGTGCCCCCGGACGTCCGACGGGACCCCGATCTGCTGCGGGATTTTCTCGCCGGTCACCGGATCGAGTTCGTCGAGCTGTCCCCGTCGCTGCTCGCGGCCGTCGCGACACAGCCATGGCGCGGCGAACTGAAAGTGCTCGGGGTAGGCGGGGAGGCTGTCCCCGGTGAGCTGTGGCGCTTGCTGCGAGCCGAGAAAGACCTTGCCGTCTATAATCTTTACGGCCCGACCGAGTGCACTGTGGACTCCGCGGCCGGTGATCTCGCCATCAGCGAGACTCCGTCGATCGGCTCGCCGGTCGCCAATGCCCGTGCCTATGTGCTCGACCGGAGGCTGCGGCCCTGCCCGATCGGCGTCGAGGGCGAGCTGTACCTCGCGGGCGCGGGACTCGCGCGAGGCTACCTCGGCCGGCCGGGCACGACGGCGGAGCGGTTCGTCGCGGATCCGTTCCACAGCGGCCGGATGTACCGCACCGGCGACATCGCCCGCTGGAACAGCGACGGGATGCTGGAATGTCTCGGCCGGGTCGACGACCAGGTGAAGATCCGCGGGTTCCGCATCGAACCCGGTGAGATCGAGGCCGTGCTTCTGCGGGAAGACCGGGTGGAGCGTGCGGTGGTCATCCCGCGCGAGGACACCCCTGGCGTGCGTCGGCTAATCGCCTACGTCGTGCTCCGCGACGGCGACGTGACAGGCCTGCGCGAGCGTGTCGCCGCGAGTCTTCCGGAGTACATGGTCCCGGCGGCCCTCGTCGCGGTGGATGCGTTTCCCTTGACCCGCAACGACAAACTCGACGTCAAGGCGCTGCCGGCACCGCACTACACGGGTTCGTCGACACTTCCGCGCACCGAGGAAGAGGCGCGCCTGGCCGAGCTGTTCGCCGAGGTGCTCGGGGTACGGCAGGTCGGCGTCGACGACAGTTTCTTCGCGCTCGGCGGCGACAGCATCGTGTCCATGCGCTTGGTCAGCAAGGCCAGGGCGCTCGGGTTCGGCTTCAGTCCGCGCGACGTGTTCGAGCGCCGCACGGTCGCCGAACTCGCGCTCGTCGGAGGCAAGGCGCGCGCGGCCGACCCGGACGCGGGCGTCGGCGACGTGCCGCTCACTCCGATGCTGACCTGGCTCACCCACAACAAGCCCTACAACCGGCTCAGTCAGGCGCGGTTGTTGTGCACCCCACCGGAACTGGATCTCGCAGGGCTGCACCGGCTCGTGCAGACCCTGCTGGACCGGCACGACGTGCTCCGGTCCACTTTCGACGGTGCGTTCACGGTCCGGCCGCGTGGGTCGGTAAGCGCTTCCAGTGTCGTCCGGCGCGCGGACGGCGAGCTGATGGACGTCATGGAGGACAACCTCCGCGAGCTGGATCCGGCGCGCGGCGAGATGGCGCGGTTCGTCTGGTTCGAGCGCACGAACCGGCTGCTGATCCTGTTGCACCACCTGGTCGTCGACGGCGCGTCTTGGGGGGTGCTGGTGCCTGAGCTCGCCGATCTGTGGCGCGGCCGCGAGCTGCCGCCGGTCGGGACCTCGTTCCGGGAATGGGCGAAAGCGCTTCCCGAGGTCGCCCGCGCCAAGGCCGGTGAGCGGGACCTGTGGCGCGACATCCTGTCCGGGCCCGACCCGGTGCTGGGCTCTCGGCGGCTCGACCCGGCGGTGGACACGCGCGCGACGATGCGCCAGAGCCGCACGATGCTCGACGCGGATGTGACCGCCGCGCTGCTCACGACGGTGCCCGAGAAACACGGCGTGACGATCAACGATGTGCTGCTCACGGCGCTGGCGAAGGCGGTTTCGCGCTGGCGCGGCGACGACGACACGTCACTCCTGCTCGCGCTGGAGGGCCACGGCCGTGAGGAGCAGATCGTCCCGGGCGCCGACTTGTCCGGGACCGTCGGCTGGTTCACCAGCGTGTACCCGGTTCGCATCGATCCCGGTGCCGGGGATGTCCACAAAGGACTTGCGCGGGTCGCGGAGCAGCTGGCGCTGCCGGACAGGGGTATCGGCCATGGCCTGCTTCGCTATCTCGACCCGGAAACAGCGCCGGAGCTGGCAAAACTGCCCGAACCGCAGATCGAGTTCAACTACCTCGGCAGGCTGACCGTCGGCGAGACCGGGGGCGAGCCGTGGTCCGGCGCGCCGGAGGTCGGCGCGATGGGTGGTGGCGTGGATGACGACATGCCCGCGCCGTACTGCCTGGTGGTCAATGTGCTGGTGCACGGTTCCTCGCTGGAGGCCGACTGGCAGTGGCCGTCGGCGATCTTCACCGAGGAGCGGATCGAGGAGCTGTCCCGCGAATGGTTCGGCGCGTTGAAGGAGATCGCCGGTGAGTGACCTGGCCGCCCGCAAGCGGGAACTGCTGCGCCGCCGGCTCGCGCAGGCCGGGCTGAGCAACACCGACCAGATCCCCAAGCGGGACCGCGAAGACGATCTGCCGTTGTCCTTCGCGCAGTCGCGGATGTGGTTCCTGCAACAGCTCGAACCGGACAGCCCCGCGTACAACGTGTGCCTCGCGATCACCCTGACCGGCAAGCTGGACGCGGCCGCGCTGCACCGTTCCTTCCAGCGGCTCGTTGGGCGGCACGAGATCCTGCGCACCAGGTACGTGCCGGGCGAGGATGGACAACCGCGCCAGCTCGTGGACGAGCACGCCGTGGTCAAGATGGCCGAAACCGAC
The DNA here is from genome assembly GCF_035546795.1 of Amycolatopsis sp. Lineage (GTDB taxonomy): Bacteria > Actinomycetota > Actinomycetes > Mycobacteriales > Pseudonocardiaceae > Amycolatopsis_E. The sequence goes on along the minus strand of NZ_DASZWC010000068.1, from coordinate 237,832 downwards.
CTGCGAGGGCTGCCGGAGGCCGAGCGGGAACGGACTGTGAAAGCGCTTTCCCGGCAAGAGTCGAGCCATGCTTTCGACCTCGCGCACGAGCATTCGATGCGGCTCAAGCTGCTCCGCCGCACCGACGATCACTGGGTGCTGGTGCTCACGGTGCACCACATCGCGTGGGATGGCTTCACCTTCAACGCGCTCTCCCGTGACCTGTCGGCGTTGTATCGCGAGGACACCACCGGCGCGCCTTCGGGTCTGGAGCCGCTGCCGGTGCAGTACGCGGACTTCGCGCTGTGGCAACGGAAAACGCTCACCGATGAGCGACTGGCAAAGGACCTCGGTTACTGGCGTGAGGCGCTGAACCCGATGCCGGAGAACCTGCCGCTGCCCACCGACTTCCCACGCGGCGCCGGCCGGAGCAGCCGTGGCAACCGTCGCGTTAGGACACTCGGCTCGGAGCTGACCGCGCGGATCACGGGGTACGCGCAGGCCGCCGGGGTCACGCCGTTCATGGTCGTGTTCGCCGGGTACGCGGCGTTGCTGCACCGGTACACCGGCGTGACCGACGTGCCGGTCGGCTCGGCTTCGATGAACCGCGACGCCGGTGAGGTCGAACGGCTGATCGGCAACTTCGGCAACACCCTCGTGCTGCGGGCGGATCTGTCCGGCGAGCCCTCGTTCGCCGAGCTGGTCCGCCGCGTCCAGCAGGTGTGCACGGACGGTTACGCGCACCAGGATCTCCCGTTCGACCTGCTGGTGGAGCGGCTGCGCCCGCCGCGCACCGCCGGCCGGTCGGTCCTGTTCGACGTGATGCTGCTGTTCCTGACGCAGGGTTTGCAGGGGCTCGACCTGCCCGGCGTGGACGCGAGCTGGGAGACGGTGCACAACGACACCACCCAGTTCGACCTCGCGCTGGAGGCGTTCCTCACCGGCGGGCGGATGCGGGTCGAGGCCACCTATTCGACGGAACTCTTCACCGCGGCGACCGTGGAGAGATTCCTGCTGCACCTGGAATCCCTGCTCGACGCGGGACTGACGGCGCCGGACACGGCCGTCGCGCGACTGTCGTTCCACGACTCGCCACTTCCCGCCGGGACCGTTGTCGAACTGCCGGATACGACATTGCCGGAGTTGTTCGCGGCCCAGGTGGCGCGGACGCCGGAGGCGGTGGCCGTCGAGTTCGAAGGCTCTTCGTTGACCTACGCGGAACTGGATTCGCGGGTGCAGATGCTCGCGGAGCAGTTGGCCGCCGCGGGTGTCGGCCCGGAGAGCATCGTCGGTATCCGGCAAGACCGATCGCTGGACTTGATCGTGTCTCTGCTGGCGGTGCAGCGGGCGGGTGGCGCGTATCTGCCGCTTGATCCTTCGTATCCGGCCGAGCGGCTGGACTTCATGATCGAGGACGCTTCGCCCGTCGTGGTTTTGCCTCGCGCGTTCGAGGAGAAGGCGCCGGTCACCCCGCCTTCGCCGGACAATCCGGCCTACGTCATCTACACCTCGGGTTCGACGGGCCGCCCGAAGGGCGTGGTGGTCTCACACCGGGCGATCGTGAACCGGCTGCTGTGGATGCAGGACGAGTACGGGCTCACCGCCGAGGACCGTGTCCTGCAGAAGACGCCGTCGAGTTTCGACGTGTCGGTGTGGGAGTTCTTCTGGCCGCTGATCACCGGGGCCACTCTCGTGCTGGCCAAACCGGGTGGGCACAAGGATCCCGATTACCTTGCCGAAGTCATCCAGGACATCACGACTGTCCACTTTGTCCCGTCGATGCTCCGCGCCTATGGTGATCGACCGCTGCCGAAGCGCGTGATCTGCAGTGGCGAGGCGTTGCCGGAGGATCTCGCGAAGCCGGGGATGCACAACCTGTATGGACCGACCGAAGCCGCGGTGGACGTGACGTACCACCGGGTCGAGGACTCGGTGGCGATCGGCCGGCCGGTGTGGAACACGCGGGTCCACGTGCTGGATCGCTTCCTGCAACCGGTCCCGCCGGGTGTCGTCGGGGAGCTGTATCTCGGTGGCGTGCAGCTGGCGCGGGGGTACCTCAACCGTGCCGGGCTCACCGCTTCCCGATTCGTGGCGAGCCCGTTCGCGCCGGGTGAGCGGCTGTACCGCACCGGCGACCTCGTGCGCTGGCACGACGGCGCTCTGCGGTACGAAGGCCGCTCGGACGATCAGGTCAAGCTCCGGGGTTTCCGGATCGAGCTGGGCGAAGTCGAAGCCGCCCTGCGAGCGCTTCCCGAAATCGGCAATGCGGCTGCCCTCGTCCGCGATGACCGGCTGGTCGCTTACGTGACCGGTGACGCAGATTCAAATCTGGTCAAGAGAAAGCTGGTCACTTCACTGCCCGAGCACCTGGTGCCGAGCGTGATCACGGTGCTCGACGAGATTCCCCTTACGCCGAGCGGGAAACTCGACCGCAAGGCACTGCCGGAGCCCGAGGTGGTCACGACCGCCACGGCGCCGAGCACCGAACGCGGGCGCGCACTGGCCCGCCTGTTCGCGGATCTGCTCGGGCTCGACCAGGTCGGAGTGGACGACGACTTCTTCGCGCTCGGCGGGCATTCGCTGCTGGCCACGCGGCTCGTCGGCCGGATCCGCGCGGAGCTGGGCGTGGAGGTGTCGATCGGCACGGTGTTCGACGCGCCCACCGTCGCCAGGCTGGCCGACGCGCTTGAGGTGGGCGACCGGAAACGCCCGGCGCTCACCCCGATGCCGCGCCCGCGTCGCGTGCCGCTTTCCTATGCACAGCAACGCCTTTGGTTTCTCTACCGACTCGAAGGCCCCAGCCCGACGTACAACGTGCCACTTGCCGTCCGGCTGGACGGTGACCTCGACGTCGACGCGCTGCGCTCGGCACTGGCCGATGTGGTCGGACGGCATGAGGTCCTGCGCACCAGCTACCCCGAGTTCGAGGGCAAGCCGTATCAGCAGGTGCTCGAATGGACCCCGGCCCTGCACACCGGTGGCACGCTCGAACAGGCCGCTCGGCGCTCCTTCGAACTCGACAGCGAGCCGCCGTTCGAGGCCCGGCTGCTCGACGGCCAGGTGCTTTCCCTGCTCACGCACCACATCGCCGGCGACGGCTGGTCAGCCGAGCGGCTGCTGGCCGACCTGACCACCGCCTACACCGCGCGCCTGCACGGCCGCCGCCCCGAGTGGGCCCCGCTGCCCGTGCAGTACGCCGACTACGCGCTCTGGCAACGCGATCTGCTCGGGAACCACGGCGACCCGGACAGCCTGTCGGCCACCCAGCTCGCGTACTGGCGCGGACAGCTCGCCGAGCTGCCCGACGAACTCGCCCTGCCCACCGACCGCCGGCGACCGGCGACGCCGACCTTCGAAGGCGACGCCGTGCGCTTCCGGCTTCCGCAGCTGAAAGCGTTTGCGCGGCAGAACGGAGCGACCGCGTTCATGACCGCGCAGGCCGCGGTCGCCGCGTTCCTGAATCAGTTGGGTGCGGGGGAGGACATCCCGCTGGGCAGCCCGATCGCCGGCCGCACCGACACGGCGCTCGACGGGCTCGTCGGCTGTTTCGTCAACACCCTGGTGCTGCGCACCGATCTCGCCGGGAACCCGACGTTCCGGCAGCTCGTCGAGCGGGCACGCGCGACGGACCTGGACGCGTTCGCGCACCAGGATCTTCCCTTCGAACGCCTGGTGGAGGCGCTCAACCCGGCCCGCTCGCTCGGCAGGCATCCGCTGTTCCAGGTGATGCTCGCCTACCAGCAGGGCGTCGGGGACCCGGTGCCGTTCGGCGCGGCGTCGCTGCGCGAGGAGCATGTCGAGTTCTACGCCGCGCGCACAGATCTCTCGTTCCATCTCTTCGAGCAGCCGGACGGGATCGACGGCTGGCTGGTGTACAGCAAGGACCTGTTCGACCGGTCCACAGTGGACGACCTTGTGCGGCGCTTCACGCGGTATGTCGGGGACCTGCTCGCGGACCCGGACCGACCGCTGTCGAAGACCACGGTGGTCACCGAAGCCGAACGACAGTCGCCGGTGCGCTACGAGCCGATCCCCGACACCACGTTGCCCGAGCTGTTCGAGGCGCAGGTGGCCAGGACGCCGGACGCCACAGCGGTGGTTTTCGAGGGCACGGCGCTGACGTACGCGGAGCTGGACGCCCGCGCCAAGGCGCTGGCCGGGCAACTCGCGGCCGCGGGTGTCGGCCCGGAGCGGGTCGTCGGAATCCGCCAGGACCGTTCGCTGGAGCTGATCGTCGCGCTGCTGGCCGTGCTCAAGGCGGGCGGCGCCTACCTGCCGCTCGACCCGTCGTACCCGGCGGAACGGCTCGATTTCATGATCGAAGACGCCAGGCCGACCGTCGTGCTTCCCGCTGTCCTCGAGGGATCCGCGCGCCCGGCGCAGCCCCATCCGGACAACCCGGCCTACGTCATCTACACCTCGGGTTCGACGGGCCGCCCGAAGGGCGTGGTGGTCTCACACCGGGCGATCGTGAACCGGCTGCTGTGGATGCAGGCCGCATACGGGCTGACCGCCGAGGATCGCGTTCTGCAGAAGACGCCGTCGAGTTTCGACGTGTCGGTGTGGGAGTTCTTCTGGCCGCTGATCACCGGGGCCACTCTCGTGCTGGCCAAACCGGGTGGGCACAAGGATCCGGACTACCTTGCCGGGCTCATGCGGGACATCACGACTGTCCACTTCGTACCGTCGATGCTGCGTGCCTACGGCGACCGCCCGCTGCCCCGGCGGGTCATCTGCAGCGGCGAGGCGCTGCCCGCGGAGCTCGCCCGCCCGGGGATGCAGAACCTGTACGGGCCGACCGAGGCTGCCGTCGACGTCACCTCCTGGCCGGCCACCATGGGCACCGGCACGGTACCCATCGGCGTGCCGGTCTGGAACACACAGGTGCACGTCCTCGATCGGTTCCTGCGCCCAGTCGCGCCGGGTGTGGCGGGCGAGCTGTACCTCGGGGGTGTGCAGCTCGCCCGCGGGTACGCGAACCGGCCGGGGCTCACCGCTTCGCGATTCGTCGCGAGCCCGTTCGTGCCGGGCGAGCGGCTGTACCGCACCGGTGATGTGGTCCGCTGGCACCACGGCGCGCTGGAGTTCCAGGGCCGAGCCGACGATCAGGTCAAGATCCGCGGGTTCCGGATCGAACTCGGCGAGATCGAGACCGCGATCGGCCGGGTGCCGGGCGTCCGCCAGGCTGTGGTCGTCGCGCGTGATGAGCGGCTGGTCGCATATATGACCGGTGACGCAGATTCAAATCTGGTCAAGCGAAGTTTGGTCACGTCGCTACCTGAACACATGGTGCCCGCGGCCGTGGTCCCGCTGGCCGAGCTGCCGTTGACGCCGAGCGGGAAGCTGGACCGGAAAGCGCTTCCCGACCCCGACTTCACCGCGCTCACCGGCGAGGCCAAGCCGCGAGACGAGCGCGAATCCCTGCTGTGCAAGCTGTTCGCGGAGACGCTCGGGCTGCCCGAGGTGGGCGTGCACGACAGCTTCTTCGAACTCGGCGGCGACAGCATCGTCTCCGTCCAGCTGGTCAGCCGCGCCCGGAAGGCCGGGATCACGCTGACCCCGCGGCAGATCTTCGAGCATCGCACCCCGGCGGGACTGGCCGCCGCGGGCGAGTTCACGGTGTTCGACGACGTGCCCACCGGCAGCGTGGCGCCGACCCCGATCTTCCGCTACCGGGGCCTCTTCCAGGCGATGCTCCTCGTCGCGCCGGACGGGCTGACCGACGACGAGCTGGCACGCACCCTGCAAGCGGTGCTCGACAGGCACGACCTGCTCCGCGCCCGCTGGACCGGCACCGAACTGTTCGTGCCCGAGAAATCGTTCCCTGCCAAGGAAATCCTGACCAGGGCCACGCGTTCCCTCGACGACGAGCTGATGGCCGCCCGCGACCGCATCACCGACGAGCGGATGGTGCAGGCGGTCCGCTTCGCCGACCGGGTGCTGCTGGTCGCCGACCACCTCGTCGTGGACGGGGTCTCGTGGCGGATCCTCCAGAACGACCTCGCCGAGGCCTGGCAGGGCAACGAACTCGCCCGCACCGGCACGTCCTTCCGGCGCTGGGCCGAGCTGCTCGGACAACAGGACCGCAGCGGTGAAGGTGACCTGTGGCGGGGCATCCTGGACGGCGCCGACCGCGTGCTGCCACTGACCGACCATTCGGTTACGGTCACCGAGTTCACCGTCCCACTGCCGGAAGGTGAAGTGCAGCAAGCACTGCTGGACGCCTTCGGGGAAGCGCTGGCCGCCTGGCGGGGTGCCGAGAACCCGGTGTTCGCGGTCGAGGGCCACGGCCGTGAGGAACAGATCGCGCCCGGCGTGGACCTGTCCGCGACCGTCGGCTGGTTCACCACGGTCTTCCCCCTGCGTCGTGGCGGGAAGATCCGCGACCTGCCGGACCACGGGCTCGGCTACGGCCTGCTCGATCTCGGTCTGCCCGAACCGACGATCGTGGTCAACTACCTCGGCCGGGTCGAGGCGGGCGACGGAGGCCCGTGGTCGATCGCACCCGAGGCGCCGATGCTCCGCGTGCCACCCCGCGACGGCCGCGCCCCGGACTGGGCGCTGGAGGTCACCGTCGCCGCGGTTGGCGCCGAACTCCGCATCGCACTGACCAGCGCGGTCGACGTGAGCGGGTTGATCACACAGTTCAAGACCGTCCTTGGCAAGGCATCCCCGGCGCTGGATCTGTCCCTTGTGGACGTCAGTGCCGAGGACATCGCCGAATTCGAAGAGGAGTCAGACACGTGGTGAGTGAGCAGCCGACGGCGGGGGAACTCCTGCGGGAGGTCACCGGCCTGCTCGGCCCGGAGGCCGCCGAACTGTCCGAAGGGGACAGTCTCATCGAATGGGGCTTGGACTCGATCCAGCTGATGCAGGTGGCCAACAAATGGCGTCGGCGGGGGATCAAGGTGAGCTTCGCGCAGCTGGCGAAGAGTCCGACACTCGCGGGCTGGCGCGAGGTGCTGGCCGAAGCGGCCGGCGTTGCGCCGGATCCGGTGGTGAGCGTCGAGATCGACGAAACCGAACCGTTCCCGCTGGCGCTCATGCAGCACGCGTACTGGATCGGCCGGGACGAGGAGACCACGCTCGGCGCCGTCGCCGCGCACCTCTACGTCGAGTTCGACGGCCGCGACGTGGACCCGGAACGGCTGGAAAAAGCCGTGCGCGCACTGGTCGCCAGGCACGGGATGCTGCGCGCGAAGTTCACCGACGACGGTCGTCAGCAGATCCTGCCCGAGCGCCGCCAGCCGCCGCTGGTCGTGCATGACATCACCGACGAGCAGGAGCTGGAACGCATCCGCGACACCTCCTCGCACGCGCGCCTGGATGTCGCCGAGGGCGAGGTGTTCTCGATCCAGCTCAGCCGGCTGCCCGGCGGCAGGACCAGGCTGCACGTGGACGTCGACATGCTCGCGGCCGACGCGCTGAGCTACCGCGTGCTGCTCGCCGACCTGGCGCGGTTCTACGAAAACCCCAAGTCCGAGCCCATCGGCTACAGCTACCCGCGCTACCTCGCCGAACGCGAGGCGAGCCGCGAAGCCGAGCTGGCGAGCGCCCGGGATTGGTGGCAGCACCGCATTCCCGAGCTGCCCGCCGCGCCGGACTTGCCGCTGGTGCCGGAGGCCGAGCGCGGCGACGCCACTCGCGTCACGAGGCGGCACCACTGGCTCGTGCCCGAGGACCGCAAGCGGCTGGCGTCGCGCGCGCACGAGCACGGGCTGACCCCGGCGATGGTCGTCGCGGCCGCGTTCGCCGAATCGCTCGCCTCCTGGAGCGCGTCCCCGCGGTTCCTGCTCAACCTGCCGATGTTCGACCGGCGGAGCGACCATCCGGACGTCGAAAAGCTGGTCGGCGATTTCACCGGCTCGGTGTTGCTGGATGTGGACCTCTCCGTCGAGGCGTCCTTTGTGGACCATGCGAAAGCCTTACAGGACAGGATGCACGCCGACGCCGCGCACGCCGCCTACTCCGGCGTCGAGGTGCTGCGGGACCTGTCCCGGCACCAGGGCGAACAGGTGCTCGCGCCGATCGTGTTCACCAGCGCGCTCAACCTCGGCGAGCTGTTCGGCGCCGACGTCCGCCGAGTGTTCGGCGAGGCGGTGTGGATCATCTCCCAGGGCCCGCAGGTGCTGCTGGACGCGCAGGTCACCGAGGTCAACGAGGGTCTGCTGATCAACTGGGACGTGCGAGAAAGCGCTTTCCCAGCCGGGATGATCGACGAGATGTTCGCCGCCTTCCATGGCCTGATCACCCGCCTCGGGCAGGACGACGACGCTTGGGACCAGCCGGTCGGCGGTGCGCTGCCCGCCGCGCAGGCCGCGGTCCGCGCCCGCGTCAATGACACCGCCGGGCCGCGAAGCGGAAAGCGCTTGCACGACGGGTTCTTCGCGCACGCCAAGGAGACCCCGGACGCGCCCGCGCTGCAGTGGGCCGGCGGCGAGACCACCTACGGCGAACTCGCCGACCGTGCGCTGCGGATCGCGGCTTCGTTGCGCGCCAAGGAGATCGGCCTCGGTGACACGGTCGGCGTGAGCCTGCCGAAGGGCCCGGACCAGATCGCGGCCGTGCTCGGCGTGCTCGCCGCCGGCGCCGCGTATGTGCCGATCGGCGTCGACCAGCCGCCCGCCCGCGCCGAGCGGATCAAGCGCATCGCGGACCTGAAAACCGTGCTGACGGAGGCGAAAGCGGACGCCGAACCACTGGCCGAGCCGGTGCCCGTCGACGAAGAAGCCGTTGCATACGTGCTGTTCACATCGGGTTCCACGGGTGAACCGAAGGGCGTCGAGGTGCCGCACCGCGCGGCCATGAACACCATTGACGACCTCAACGAACGCTTCGGCGTCGGCCCATCCGACCGTTGCCTGGCAGTGTCCGCTTTGGACTTCGACCTGTCCGTCTACGACATGTTCGGCCTCCTGGGCGCGGGCGGTGCGGTGGTACTCGTCGAGGAGGGCGACCGGCGCGACGCGCGGGCGTGGGCCGAACTCGTCGCGGCCCGCGGCGTGACCCTGATCAACTGCGTTCCGGCGCTGCTGGACATGCTGCTCGTCTCGGCCGGCCCCGGTGAACTCACGAGCCTGCGCACGGTGTTACTCGGCGGCGACTGGGTAGGCACCGACCTGCCGGGCCGCGTTGCCGCGCACGCCCCGCGCTGCCGCTTCGCCGGCCTTGGCGGCACCACGGAAACCGCTATCCATTCGACGGTGTGCGAAGTGCACGGCGTCCCGTCGACCTGGCGTTCCGTGCCGTACGGGACGCCGCTGCGCAACGTGGCCTGCCGGGTCGTGGACGCGCGTGGCCGCGACTGTCCGGACTGGGTCGGCGGCGAGCTGTGGATCGGCGGCGACGGCGTCGCCCACGGCTATCGAGCCGACCCCGAACGCACCGCCGACCGGTTCGTCACCCACGAAGGCCGCCGCTGGTACCGGACCGGTGACCTGGCGCGGTACTGGCCGGACGGCACATTGGAGTTCCTCGGCCGCCGCGACCACCAGGTCAAGGTGCGCGGGGTCCGGATCGAGCTGGGCGAAGTCGAAGCCGCGCTGGCCGGGCACCCCGCGGTGCGGCGCGGAATCGCCGGTGTCGCCGGGAATCAGCTCGTCGCCGCGGTGGCCGGTGCGGTGACCGGGGACGAGGTCCGCGAGTTCGTGCGTACCATGCTGCCGCCGCATATGGTCCCGGCGCGGGTACTGGTCCTCGACGAGATGCCGTTGACAGCCAACGGAAAGGTGGACCGCCGCACGGTCGCCGCGGGCTGGGCGGCGGAGGCCGACACCTACGTCGCGCCGGTCGGCCACCTGGAAAACGTGCTGGCGAAGGTCTGGGCGGAGGTGCTCGGGGTCGAACGGATCAGCCGGACCGATCCGTTCTTCGCGCTCGGCGGGGATTCCGTGCTGGCCACGATGATCGTCGGGCGGCTGCGCGAAGCACTGGACACCACGGAGGTCTCGGTGCGCACGCTCTTCGCCACGCTCACGGTCGGTGCGATGGCCGAACGCCTGCTGGCCGACGAGGCCGAACCGGGCAGGCTCGCGCAGGTCGCCGAGATCTACCTGGAGATCGACGCGCTGTCGGAGTCCGACGTGGAGGCCGAACTGTCCTGAGCAACGAAAAGCAGGCCCCTCCGCAGCGGCGGCGGGGCCTGCTTTTCGTTGTCAGGTCAGGAAAGCTTGGCCAGCGCCGGCTTCAGCTTGTCCATCACGAACGGGATGCTGTAGACCGTCGGGTAGCGCAGCGCCGAGATGGTCTGCATGTCGACCACCAGGTAGTTGCCCGACTTCACCTTCGCCACCAGCTGATTGCTCTCGAACGCCTGCTGCAGGTCGGTCGAGGTGAAAGCGATGACCACCAGGTCGGCGGACAGCTTGTCGTACTGCTCCGGGCTCAGCGAACCGGTCGGGCTGCCCGAGTCGTTCTGGCCGAGGCCGGCCACTTCCGGGCTCAGCTTCAGGCCCAGTGACTGGATCAGCTGCACAGCGAAATCCTGCTGCGACACCAGGGTGAAGACCTTGCCAGGCGAGTTGCCCACCGAGGCGGTGAAGGTCTTGCCCGCGGCCTTCGGGTAGTCGGCCTTCGTCTTGTCGATCGTGGCCTGTGTGGTGTCGATGATCCGCTGCGCCTCGGCGGTCTTGCCCAGTGCCTTCGCCGCGACCTGGACGTGTTCCTGCCAGGTCTCGGCGCCCCAGGTGTCGTTGTAGCCGATGGTCGGCGCGATCTTCGACAGGTTGGCGTACTCCTGGTCGAGGCCGTAGTCGGAGGTGGCGAGGATCAGGTCCGGGGCCAGCGCGCCGACCTCCTCGGCGTTCACCCCGTTGGTCGCGTCGACGTACTTGGTCTTGGTGGTGTCGACCTTGCCGTCCAGGTAGGTGGGCAGCGCGCCGAGGCCGCTCTTGTCGAAGTAGGCGACGGGAGTGACGCCGAGTGCGAGCGCGGCGTCGAGGTCGTCACTGGCGGAGCCGATGACGACCACCCGCGACGGGGCCTTGTCGATCTTGGTGGTGCCGAACTTGTGCGTGATGGACACCGGGAACGCGTTCGCGTCCGCGGCAGGCGTCGCCGACGCGGCGGATCCCGAGGACGAGTCCTGCACGTCCCCGCACGCCACCAGACCGAGTGCGAGCGCACCCGCGGCGACCGCCACGAGCATCCCGCGCCCCAACTTGCTCCGACTCATGACCACTTCCTTTTCGAACTCGCGAAAAATCCTTGACCGGCAAGGGGTTCGCCCGTTGACCTCTCGACCCGGGCCGTATGCCGGACCGCTGATGTTAGGTTTGCCTATCCAACATTTCTGGTCAAGTCACGTTTCGTCACGTGACTGCGCCCACGCGGACCACAACTGCGCGTAACGGCCGCCGTTCGTAGCAAGTTCGGCATGCGTGCCGGACTCGACGATCCGGCCGTCCTCCAGCACCACGACGCGATCGGCCTGCGCGGCCTGGGTCAGCCGGTGCGCGATGATCAGCGCCGTCCGCCCGGCCAGCGCCGCATCGGCGGCGGCCTCCAGTGCCTTCGCCCCCGCGCTGCCGGCCTCGGCGGTCGCCTCGTCCAGGATCGCGACCGGCGGATCGGCCAGCACCAGCCGCGCCAGCGCGAGCTGCTGGGACTGCGCGGCGGTCAGCCGGTGCCCGCCATCACCGACCACAGTGGACAGGCCGGACGGCAGTTTCTCCGCCCACGTCAAGGCGTTCACCGTGGCCAGTGCTTCCCGCAGCTCGTCGTCGGTGGCCTCTGGGCGAGCCAGCCGCAGATCGTCGGACAGCCGCCCGGCGAACACGTGCACCTCCTGGCTGACCAGCGCGACCGAACGCCGGTCCAGCTCCGCCAGCGGCATCCCGCCGACCAGGATCGCGCCCATCGACGGCCGGTGCACCCCGGCGATCAGCCTGGCCAGCGTGGTCTTCCCGGCCCCGCTCGCGCCGACCAGCGCGACCCGCTCGCCCGGCTGCACGCTGAGTTCCACGTCCCGCAGCACCGGGGTGCCGGCGACGTAGGCGTGATGCACCCCGGCGACCTTGATCGAACCGTCCAGCGGAACCGCGGTGCCCTCGTCGGGCGGGCGCAGTTCGGCCACCCCGACCAGTCTCGCGAGGCTCGCCGCCGCCTGCTGCGCGTCGTCGATCAGCGCGAGTGCGCTGTTGATCGGGGTGAACAGGCTGTGGAAGTACAGCGCCGCCGCCGTTGCGGTGCCCACCGACACGCTGCCGTTCTCCACGAGCAGGAAACCCATCGCGAGCATCGCGGCCAGCCCGACGAACTCGGCGAGGTTCAGCCGCGCGAAGAAACGCGTGATCAGTCCGATCCCGCGCAGGGTGAGCGAAATCGCCGAAACCGACCGTTCGGTCACCTGCCGCAGCTGCCGGTCGGCCAGCCCGAACGCCCGCACGGTGCGCGCGCCGCCGATGGTGTCGAGCAGCTGCTGTTGTTGCGCGCCGACCGCGACCCGCTGCTCGGCGTAGACAGGCACGGCACGCCGGCCATACCAGCGCACCGTGTACAGCTGGATGGGCGCCGCGAGTAGCGCGGCGAGCAGGAAACGCCAGTCCAGCAGTGCCAGCCCGCCGAAAGTGAGCACGATGGTCAGCGCCGAACCGCCCAGCTCGGGCAGCCCTTCCCGAACGGCTTTGGCGATCACGGAGACGTCGCCGGTGACCCGCGCGGTGAGATCCCCGGCCCCGGCTTTCTCCACTGTGGACAGTGGTAGCCCGAGCGCGCGGGACACGAACTGCTCGCGCAGCGTCGCCAGCATACTTTCGCCGACTCTGGCGACCAGCGTTTGCCCGGCGGCCTGCAGCGCGCCGCGGGCCACGGCCACGATCACCAGCAGCACCACCGGCACGGCGACCGAGCCGTGCGCCACCACGAGATCGACGATGTGACCGAGCAGGGGAGCGGTGGCCAGCCCGGTGGCCGTCGCGCCCAGCAACACCGCGAAGGCGCCGAAGGCCAGGACGCGGTGCGGGCGGACGAGCTCGGCGAGCGTGCCGCGGAGTCTCGTCGCGGTGGGGAGCAGTTCGGTCACGAGAGCACCGTCTCCCGGTAGGAGTCGTTGTCCCGCAGCAGTTCCGCATGCGTGCCCGCGACATCGGCGAAGCGCACCCGGTCGGTCACCGACAGCAGTGCCGGGCTCGTGGTGATCAGGATCGTGCTGCGGCCGCGCCGATGTTCGGCGATCCCGGCCGCGATCCTCGCCTCCGTCACCGGGTCCACCGCAGTGGTCGGCTCGTGCAGCACGAGCACCGGCGCGTCCGCGGCGAGCGCCCGTGCCAGCGCGACCCGCTGCCGTTGCCCGCCGGAAAGGGACTTGCCACCCTCGGCGAGCTGCTCGTCGGCAGGCACGTCCACGGCGGCGGCCGCCATCGCGCGTTCGACGTCGCCGCCGATGTTCTCCGCCACGGTGCCGGTGAACAGATCGGCGTCGTGCGGGGCGACGAGCACGTCCGGCCGGTGCACCAGCCCGGCCAGCAGCTCGTCGGCCTCCGTGGTCGCGATCCCCAGCAGCTCCCCGTCGACGATGTCCACAGTGGACGGCTGGGTCGAGTTCGCCGACGGCTCGGTCAGTACCTCGGCGATCCGCGCCGCGGACGCGCGACCCTGGGCGAGCTGACCGTTCACCCACCCGAAGATCTGGAACGGGGTGATGAGGAACTGGGCCAGCCCGACCGCCGCGACCAGCTCGCCGACGGTGATCCGCCCGTCCACCGCGAGTCCGGCCCCGACCAAGGCGACCACCGCGATGAACGCGCCGGTCAGCGCGAGGATCGCGCCGTCGTGCCCGGCTTCGGCGCGCGCCGCCCGCAGCGTTGCGCCCAGGCTCGCCTGGCTCGTCCGCCGGTACCGCGCCACCGCGGCCGCCTCCGCGCCGATGCCCTTGATCACCCGCAGCCCGCTGACCAGGTCCGCCGCCAGCCCCGACGCCTGCGCGGCCCGGTCCTGCTCGACCTCGCTCCGGCGCTCCAGCGGCTTGCCGATCAGATGCGCCAGCCACAACAGGGGCGGGGTGCCGAGCAACACCAGCAGCCCCAACGGAATCGACATCCGCAGCAGCGCCACCGCCGATACGATCAGCCCGGCCAGACCGGCGATCCCGAACGGCAACGCGACGTTGAGCGCGCCGACCCGTTGCGCGTCACTGGTCGCGACGTTCACCAGTTCACCCGGCAGCCGTGCGCTGCCTTCCGGGCCGACCACCCGCCGGGTCACATCCAGCCGCAATTCGTGCGCCGACATCTCGGCAGCGCGCTCGGCGATCCGCGCGGCGAAGCGGTAACAAGTCGAAAGGACCGCGAAGAGCACCGCGAGTGCCCCCAGCCACCACAGCAGACGGGTGACCGAATGCGCTGAAACCGCTTGGTCGATCACCACTCCGATGACCACCGGGACGAGCGCTTCGCCGCCCTGGTGCCCGACCGCGAGCAGCGCCGCCGGCGCGATCTTCCTACGCTGAACGGCCCGCCGAAGCACGCCGCGAGCCTGGTCCGCCACGGCGCCCGCCTCTCTTCCGGCCACGGCCCGGAGAGAGACGCCGCTCGTCCACCAGGACCTAGGTAAGGCTAGTCTAAGTCCGTGACCGTGAGTACCGAGCAGCCCGTCGCGCGACGCTCGTCACGGGCGTTGGGCCTGGTCATCGCCGTGTGCGTGCTCGCCTTCGCGTGTCTGGCCAGTCTGTGGGTCGGCGCCAAGGGCATCCCGTTCACCGCCACCTGGGACCTGCTCTGGCACAACGACGGCTCGCCCGAAGCCGTGATCATCCACGACCTCCGCATCCCGCGCACGCTGCTCGGGCTGCTCGCCGGTGCCGCGCTCGGCGTCGGCGGAGCGCTGATGCAGGCGCTCACCCGCAACCCCCTCGCCGACCCCGGACTGCTCGGCATCAACATGGGCTCGTCGGCCGCCGTGGTGGTCGCGATCTCGTTCCTCGGCATCCACTCGCTCACCGGTTACCTCTGGTTCGCGCTCGCCGGCGCCGGCATCGCGTCGTTCCTCGTCTACAGCCTCGGCACGGCCGGCCGCGGCAGCGCGACCCCGGAACGGCTCGTGCTCGCCGGCGCCGCGATAACCGCCGTGCTGTACGCGTTCATCCAGGGCGTGCTGCTGCTCAACCCGGACACCTTCGACGAGTTCCGGTTCTGGGACGTGGGTTCGCTCGCCTCCCGCCGGATGGACGTGGTCGCCCAGGTCTCCCCGTTCATCATCGTCGGGTTGCTGCTCGCACTGTCCCAGGCGCGGGCGCTGAACGCGCTGGCGCTGGGAGACCAGGCCGGGCAGGCGCTCGGCGCGCGCGTCGGCCGCACGCGGGCGCTGGTCGCGGTCGCGGTGGCCCTGCTGTGTGGTTCGGCCACCGCCGCGGCCGGGCCGATCGCGTTCGTCGGTCTCGCGGTTCCTTATGCCGCAAGGCTTTTCACCGGTCCCGACCAGCGCTGGGTGCTGCCGTATTCGATGGTGCTGTCGCCGATTCTGCTGCTGGCCGCGGACATGCTCGGCCGCGTGGTCGGCGGGGTGCAGGAGGTCGAGGTCGGCATCGTCACCGCGTTCCTCGGTGCGCCCGTGTTCGTGCTGCTGTGCCGTCGGCGGAAGCTGGCGAGGCTGTGACCGCCGTACTGCGCACCCCGCAGGGCCGGGTCTCCCTGCGCTTCCATCGGCGCGCGGTGCTTGTGGGCCTGGCGATCTTCGTCGCGATCCTCGTGCTCGGCGTGATCGCGCTGACCACCGGCGACTACCCGCTCTCGATCCCGGACGTGCTCGCGACGCTGGTCGGGCAGGGTCCGCCGGGCGCCGACTACATCGTCACGGAACTACGGTTGCCCCGGCTGCTTACCGCGTTGCTGGTGGGCATGGCGCTCGCGGTGAGCGGCGCGGTGCTGCAGAGCGTGTCCGGCAACGCACTCGGCAGCCCGGACGTCGTCGGCTTCACGCAGGGCTCCGCGGTCGGGGCGTTCTTCGTGATCCTCGTGCTGGACGGCAGCATGTTCGCGGTGTCCGTCGGCGCGCTCGTCGGCGGCGTGGGCACCGCGATCCTGTTGTACCTACTGGCATATCGCGGCGGGGTACAGGGGCTGCGGCTGATCCTGATGGGCATCGGGATCGGCGCGATGCTGATCGCGCTCAACTCGTACCTGATCACCCGCGCCTCCCTGCAGGACGCGCTGGCCGCGCAGCTCTGGCGCGTCGGCGGGCTCAACAACCGGGACTGGTCGCAGGTCACGATCATCGGCATCGCGGTCGTGGTGCTGGTGCCGATCGCGCTGTCGCAAGGACGGCGGCTCGCGTTGCTGGAACTGGGCGACGACAAGGCGCGGGCGCTTGGCGTGCACACCGAACGCACCCGGCTGATCCTGCTCGCGGTCTGCGTTGCGCTGTCGTCGTTCGCAACCGCCGTCGCCGGGCCCATCACGTTCCTCGCGCTCGCCGCGCCGCAGATCGCCCGCAGGCTCGCCGGCGCCGCTTCGCCACCGCTCGTCACGTCCGCGCTGACCGGGGCCTTTCTGTTATTGGCCAGCGATTTCCTCGTGCAGCGCGTGTTCTCGTCCAAGCTCCCGGTCGGCGTGGTCACGGGCGCGGTCGGTGGGCTGTATCTCGCGTATCTGCTCGCCATGCAGTGGCGGAAAAAAATCTCCTGAGCACAGCAATGCGGGGCCCCGTATGACACGGGACCCCGCACTTTCGCTTGTCAGGCAGCCGTCGCGACCGGCGACGAAGCAGGCGCCAGCGCCAGCTCCAGCACGTCACGCACGTTCGACACCGGGTGCACGTCCAGCTCCGCGAGCACGTCGGCGGGGACGTCGTCGAGGTCGGGCTCGTTGCGCTGCGGGATGATGATCGTCTTCATCCCGGCCCGGTGCGCGGCGAGCAGCTTCTGCTTCACCCCGCCGATCGGCAGCACCCGCCCGGTCAGCGACACCTCACCGGTCATCGCCACGTCGGACCGGACGACCCGGCCGGACAGCAGCGACGCCAGCGCCGTGGTCATCGTGATCCCGGCCGACGGCCCGTCCTTCGGCACCGCACCGGCGGGCACGTGCACGTGGATGCCGCGCTGCTTGAGGTCACCGACCGGTAGCTCCAGCTCCGCGCCGTGGGAACGCAGGTACGACAGCGCGATCTGCGCCGACTCCTTCATCACGTCGCCCAGCTGGCCGGTCAGCGTCAGCCCGGTCGCGCCGGACTCCGCGTCCGCCAGCGACGCCTCTATATAAAGGACGTCACCACCGGCGCCGGTCACCGCCAGCCCCGTCGCCACCCCGGGGATCGAGGTGCGCTGAGTCGAGGCGGGCAGTGAGGACTCCGGCAGGTGCCGCGGCCGCCCGAGGTAGTCCTCGAGGTCGGCGGCGTCCACCGTCAGCGGCAGCGTCGCCTCGTCCAGTGCCACCCTGGTCGCGATCTTGCGCAGCACCTTCGCCAGCGTCCGGTTCGCGTTCCGCACCCCGGCTTCGCGGGTGTACTCCGCGGCGATCCGGCTCAGCGCGGCGTCGGTGAACGTCACGTCGCCCGCCGCCAGGCCCGCCCGCTCCAGCTCACGCGGCAGTAGGTGGTCACGCCCGATGATCACCTTCTCGCGCTCGGTGTAGCCGTCGAGGGTGACCAGCTCCATCCGATCCAGCAGCGGACCGGGGATGGTTTCCAGCGCGTTCGCCGTGGCCAGGAACACCACGTCCGACAGGTCCAGCTCGACCTCCAGATAGTGGTCCCGGAAGGTGTGGTTCTGCTCCGGGTCCAGCACCTCGAGCAGCGCCGCGGTCGGGTCGCCGCGGTAGTCGGCGCCCACCTTGTCCACCTCGTCGAGCAGCACCACCGGGTTCATCGACCCGGCTTCGGAGATAGCGCGCACGATCCGGCCCGCCATCGCGCCGACGTAGGTACGCCGGTGCCCGCGGATCTCGGCCTCGTCCCGCACGCCGCCGAGCGCGACGCGAACGAACTTGCGGCCCATCGCCTTCGCGACCGACTCACCGAGCGACGTCTTGCCGACACCCGGCGGACCGACCAGCGCGAGCACCGCGCCGGAGCGCCGCCCGCCGATCTGGCCCAGCCCCGCCTCGGCACGCCGGTTGCGCACCGCCAGGTACTCGATGATCCGTTCCTTCACGTCGTCCAGGCCGGCGTGGTCGGCGTCCAGCACCGCCCGCGCGCCCGCGATGTCGTGCACGTCCTCGGTGCGGATCTGCCACGGCAGCTCCAGCACGGTGTCCAGCCAGGTGCGGATCCAACCGCCCTCGGGGGACTGGTCCGAGGTCCGCTCCAGTTTGTCCACTTCGGACAGTGCGGCCTTGCGCACGTGCTCGGGCAGGTCGGCCTTCTCGACGCGGGCGCGGTAGTCGTCGTCCTCGTCGGAGCCGCCGTCCAGCTCGCCGAGCTCCTTGCGGATCGCCTCCAGCTGGCGGCGCAGCAGGAACTCCTTCTGCTGCTTCTCCATGCCCTCGGCCACGTCCTTGCGGATCGTGTCGGTGACCTCCAGCTCGGCCAGGTACTCGCGGCTCCACTCCAGCGCGCGCTCCAGCCGGGCCGCGACGTCGAGCGTGCGCAGCAGTTCGAGCTTCTGTTCGGTGTTCAGGTACGGCGCGTTGCCGGCGAGGTCCGCTATCGCGGACGGGTCGTCGAGCTGCTGCACCGCGTCGGTCATCTGCCAGCCGCCGCGCTGCTGCAGGATCGAGATCACGACTGTCTTGTACTCGGCCGCGAGCGTGCGGGCGCGCTCGTCGACGGTTTCGGAGACGTTCTCGGCCTGCACCCAGCGCGCCGCGCCCGGGCCTTCGCCGGTCTCGCCGACGCGCGCCCGGCCGGTGCCGCGCAGCAGCGCGGCCGACTTGCCGCCGGGGATCCGGCCGACCCGCTCGACGGTGGCGACGGTGCCCAGCTCGGCGTATTCGCCGTGCACGCGCGGCACGATCAGGACCTCGGCCTTGGTGGCAGGCAGCGAGCGGATACCGGGGAACGACCCGGTGCTCGGCGCTTTCGCCTGCGCGGATTCCACTGCGGCACGCGTCTCGGCGTCGTCGAGCTCCAGCGGGACGATCATGCCGGGCAGCACGACGTCCTCGTCCACCGGCAGCAGGGGCAGGAGCCTCGTTTCGGTCATCGGTGTGCTCCTCACTAAGTTGAGTCTGCTCAGCTCAACCTTTTCCGGAGCGAGTTTGTTTCCGCAGCTCGTTCGCTGTGAGCGAGCACGGCCGGACGCCGGTGCCAGTACGTCCAGAGGGGCCGGTAACCCTGCCCGTACCAGAACGGGGTGGACGTCGGGTTGGCCAGCGCATGGTGCAGCAGCACCGCGTCGACCCCCGACTCGTCGAAGAGCTGGTGTGCGTGCGCGGCCAGCGCGCTGCCGACGCCGGAGGACCGGGCGGCCTCCGCGACGTGCAACGAAGAGAGGTAGCCGACCCGTTCGGCAGAGACATAAGGAGTGATCCAGCCCGTGTCCGCCGGGTACTGGATCTGCAGCAGCCCGAGTGGCCTGCCGTACAGCTCGGCGATCCAGATCGTCGGCTCGTGCCGGTCCAGCTCACGGGCCATCCCGGCGGTGAGTAGTTCCGTTGCGTTCGCCCTGAGCGTGACGCTGCCGAACTCCGCGTCGTAGCGCTGCAGCTCGGCGTACAGGCCGACGGCGGTAGCGAGGTCGCCCGGCTCGGCGGGACGGATCCGGACACCGGGCTCGGCGGGCGGTCCCGCCGCGGCGAGCCGGTCCGCCGGGCGCACCGCGAGCACTCGCACCGGGGCGAAGCCATGGCGCAGCAGTTCGGCCGATCCGGCGGGGTCCCGGCTGGGCCGCGGTACCACCGCCGCGGCGTCCCAATCGCCTGCGCGCACCGTGTCGGTGAGATATTCGTCCCATTGCCTGAGAATTTCGGCCAGACATTCACCGGGCTGTGGCCCCGCGAACCGCAGCAAGAGGCGGTGTTCCACGAGTGCCCGCCACAGAGAGTCACCCGAGTTCCGATCGACCTCGGACCGCACCGCGAACCCCAGCGCGCCGGAATCCCCGATTATGACGCGGAAATCCTCGTGCGCCGCATCGGGACCCGCCAGCGGGTCCGAATGCGGCAGCAAAGGGTCGACGCTGCTCAACCTGGTGGCGTGCTCCGTCGCGATCGCCTCCGTATTCATGCGCGTATTGAAGACCAATCACGGGAGCCGGGACATTCAGGGGTCGATTACCCCCAGCGACCAGGAAAAACGCGAAAAGGGCTCTAGTTTCACCCGGTCGCCACGGCAGCTCTGCGTAGTTGGCGCATTGTTAACTATCAGCTGATCTCATGGCACACGGAAAGAGGCCGAAGTACGCCCACCGGGGTACAGTGACACCCCATTCGGCCAGGAGATCAACGTCACCCGGTCCGGATGGCTGGGTCAGGCGCACTGGGGCGATGGGGGAAAGGAGGTCGCATGCCGGGCACCAAAGGCACGCCGGAAACTCCCGTTCCGGTCACCGCCGAGTTGGTCGACGGTACGTCGAAGCCGGCCGAGCCGCGTGGCGACGAACGACGGTTCCGGCGCTACACGCTCGTGGTGCTCACCTTCGGGCTGCTGACCGCAGCCGCCGTCTCCTGCTGGCTGCCCTTCGAGGGCCACGCCAGCCTCTGGTGGATCGGCCCCGTGCTCGCGCTGTCCTTCCTGCTCGCCGAACAGCTCGGGATCAACGTCGACGTCCGCAGCGGCATCTCCTGGACCATCTCCTTCACCGAGATCCCACTGGTCATCGGCTTCTTCGTCGCCCCGTTCGAGGTCGTGCTCGTCGCGCACCTCGTCGCCGGGATCAGCACGCTGCTCGTCCGCCGGGTCTCCGGCCGCGTCCTGTACAACGCCGGCGCGTTCCTGCTGGAGATCACCAGCGCGTTCGCCGTCGCGGGCCTGGTGCAGCGGATCATGGGCGCCACCGACATGACGTGGCCCGCCGCGCTCGCCGGCACCCTGACCGCGCCGCTGGCCAGCACGCTGCTGGCGCTGGCCGCGGTCCGCGTGCTGCGCCGCCGGATGCGGATCGGCACCGCGCTGCGGCTCACCGGCCGGATCCTGGTCGTCGGCTTCGTCAACGCTTCGGTCGGCCTCAGCGGGTACCTCGTCATCGCCGGCACCGCGAACGCCTGGCCGCTCGTGGTCGCCGTCTTCCTCGGACTTTCCGCGCTGTACTGGGCATATTCGGATCTGCTCCGCGAACAGCGGGACATGGAAGCGCTTTCCGACGTCAGCCTGATGGTCGCCCGGTCCGGCCAGCAGGCCGCGGCGCGTCCGGCCAGCCGCGTCGACGACCTCGTCGGTGGAGTCGACGTCAGCGAATGGGCCACCATCGCCGAGCGGATCAAGGACCAGCTGGCCGCCGCCAGGGTCGTGCTGCGGCTACGCCTGGAGCCGACCGCGCAGATGCGCACCGTCGTCGCCGGGGAGCCGCTGCCGGGTGCGGACCTGAACTCCGAGGACGCGCTCGTCCGGCTGCCCGGCGCGCACGTCCGGCATTTCCGGATCACCGAGGCCAACCCCGACGTGGCCGCCGCGCTGGCGGACAGGGGAGTGCAGGAGGCGCTGGTCGTCCCGCTGCGCAGCGCGAACCAGCTGCTCGGTGTGGTCGAGGCGCACGACAGGCTGTCCCGCTGGCGCGGGTTCGGCAAGTACGACATCCAGCTGCTCGGCACCATGGCCAGCCACCTGGCCACCTCGCTGGACAACCGCCGCCTGCTCGCCACGCTCCGGCACGACGCTTACCACGATCCGCTGACCGGCCTGCTCAACCGGCCCGGCTTTCGGCAGGTCGCCCGCGAACCCTTGCGCGACCGGATGGACGCCGCCGTCGTCCGCGTGGATCTCGACGTGTTTTCCACGGTCAGCGACGCGCTGGGCTACACCTGGGCGGACCGCATGGTGATCGCCGCCGGCCGCCGGATCCGCGATGCGCTCGGCCCCGACGTGCCACTGGCGCGGCTGGAGGGCGCCTCCTTCGCGGCGCTGCTCGTCGACTGCCAGCAGTCGGAGATCCACGACGTCGCCGAGCGTCTGCGGGCCCAGCTCTCCGCCCCGTACCCGGTCGACAGGCTGACGGTCGAGGCGAACGCGATGGTCGGCTACGCCACGCCGGCCGCCGAAGGCAGCGGTGAGGAGATGGACGTCGACGGGCTGCTGCAGCGGGCCGATGTCGCCGTGCGCGCCACCCGGGGCGGCGAAGAGGTCCGTGGTTACGTGCCCAGCATGGGCCAGATCTTCCTGCGCCGGTTCCAGATGGTCACCCAGTTCCGGCAGGCGCTGGAAGAGGGCCAGATCAGCGTGCACTACCAGCCCAAGATCTCGCTGCCAAGCAAACGCGTACTGGGCGTCGAGGCGCTGGTGCGCTGGCAGCACCCGGAGTTCGGCAGGCTCGACCCGGACGAGTTCGTGCCGGCGGTCGAGGCGGCCGGGCTGATCGGGGTGCTCACCGGGTTCGTGCTGGAACAGTCGCTGATCCGGGTGCGCAAGTGGATGGACGAGGGGCTGCGGATATCCGCGGCGGTGAACCTGTCCGTGCGTAACCTCGCCGACACCGACTTCCCCGCGAAGGTCGTCGAGGCGCTGCGCAGGTTCGACGTCCCGCCGGAACTGCTCACCTTCGAGCTCACCGAGTCCGGGGTGATGGCCGACCCGCAGAAGGCCCTCCCGATCCTGCGCGAGCTGCACGCGCTGGGCATCGTGCTCGCGGTCGACGACTTCGGCACCGGCTACTCGTCGCTGGCGTACCTGCGCCAGCTCCCGGTGGACGAGGTGAAGATCGACAAGAGCTTCGTCCTCGGCATGGGCACCGACCTCGGCGACCTGGCCGTGGTGCGTTCCATCGTCGAACTGGGCCACTCGCTGGGCCTCACGGTGGTGGCCGAGGGCGTCGAGGAGGACATCGCGCGCGACCAGCTCGAGGCGATGGGCTGCGACGTGGCGCAGGGCTACCTGATCTCCCGCCCGCTGCCCGAGGACAGGCTCGAGGCCTGGCTGCAGGCCCGGACGGCGAGGTCGTCCAGCAGGCAGACCGAGACGGTGCTGACCCTGCTGACCTAACCGACCCCCCGGTGCGCGAGCCCGGGAGGCCGTTGGGTAATCTCTTCGAGGCTTCAACATCAAGGCGTTGATCCCGCCCCTTTAGCTCAGTCGGCAGAGCGTCTCCATGGTAAGGAGAAGGTCTACGGTTCGATTCCGTAAAGGGGCTCGCGAGTATGCGTAGTCTGCCCGCAGCCAAGCTGCGGGCTCGGCTCGCTTCGCAGGTGTCCTCTGGGGGCCGAGCCCCCAGGCCCCCGCCAGGGGGCAAGCCCCCTGGACCCCCAACGGTGGTCCGGTAGGATTGGGATCGGTACAGGGCGGTGTAGCTCAGTTGGCAGAGCAAGCGGCTCATAATCGCTGTGTCGCCGGTTCAAGTCCGGCCACCGCTACCGGGATTCGAGTTTTGTAGAGAAAGGCGTAGCCGTGGCTGCCACCGACGTGCGACCGAAGATCACGCTGGCGTGCGAGGAGTGCAAGCACCGCAACTACATCACCAGGAAGAACCGGCGTAACGACCCGGACCGCCTGGAGATGAAGAAGTTCTGCCCGAACTGCGGTACGCACCGGACGCACAAGGAAACCCGCTAAGCCTCAGCAGCTTCGCGAAGAGCCGCCCCGGAGACCGGGGCGGCTTCTTCACGTGTGCACCCCGATCCGCAGGCACTGGAACCCGCGCACGGTGTGATTCAGGTGACGCCGGCTGTCCAGGATTTCGATTTCCCTGACCCTGGCCACGAACGCGCGCGCCACCGCCTCGATCTCCAGCTGCGCCAACGGCGCTCCGGTACAGCGGTGCAGGCCGTAGCCGAAGCTGAGCATGTCCCGCGCGTTCCGGCGGATGTCGAACGTGTCCGGATCCGGATAGTGCCGCTCGTCCCGGTTGGCCGCGCCGAACAGGATCGCCACCCGCGAGTTCGCGGGCAGCACCGTTTCGCCGAAAGTGACGTCCTTGCGGCAGAACCGGCCCCAGATCTGGATCGGCGCCTCGTACCGGAGCCCTTCGTCGACCGCGGCCGGCACCAGCGACGGATCCTCGTGCAGCAGGGACAACTGCTCGGGATTCCGTGCCAGCGCCCAGATGAGGTTGCTGATCGCGTGGATCGTGGTGTCGAAGGCCGGCCCCGCGTAGTTCCACAACAGCTTGACCACGTGATCCGGCGGGATCTCCCCGCGTGCGGCGGCCTCGTACAGTGCCGCACCCATGCTGCCGGGTTCCAGGTCGTCCTTGGTCAGCCCCGCGATCGTCTCCAGCACCTCGCCCACGATGCCCAGCCCGCGTCTGGTGCGCTCGTTCATCGGGCCCATCGCGGCGAACACCGCGTCGCTCCCGATCACGAACTTCTCGGTCATCTCGGGCTTCAACCCGATCAGCTCACCGACCACGGTGGACGGGAACGGCCTGGCGAGTTCGGTCGCCACATCGAAACTGCCGAGTTCCACGAGCGGCGCGACGAACTCGTCCGCCCGCTGCTGTACCCAGTCGGCGAGATCGCGGACCGTGCTGAGTCTCAGCCGTTCCATCAGCGCCGCCCGCAGCGCCCCGTGTTCCGGCGGCTCGGCGGTCAGGATCACGCCCTGGACGTTCTCGTTCATCGCGGGATTGAAGGCGGTGCCCTCGGCGGAACCGAAGGTGTGCCAGTCTTTCAATGCCGCGCGAACGTCCTCGTAGCGGCTGAGTGCGTAGGCGTCCAATTTTTCCAGGTATACGGCGGGGCCGGCGTCGCGAAGCTCTCGGTAGTACCCGTAAGGCTCCTCGGCCACCTCCGGTGAAAATAGGTCCGCTGCGGACCTGACGGTGCTGTGCATGAATTCAATATTGACGGCGTTGCACTGCGTGGTACAGCTGTTTCATTCACATGGACGCGACGGCGGTCGACAGCAGGAAACGGGCGTCACGCGCCGTGCCCGCGTTCGCACGGTCAGACCAGTCGCGTCACCCGTCCACCGGCTCGGCCACGCTTGCTGGGTAGTCTCGGTGCGTGGCATTGGACCAGTCGTTCATCGGGCGGACGTACCCGCCCACCAGCACGTACGAAGTCGGCCGGGAGAAGATCCGGGAGTTCGCCGAGGCGATCGGCGACGACAACCCGGTCTACCGCGACCCCGAGGCGGCTCGCGCGGCCGGGCATCCCGACGTCATCGCGCCGCCGACGTTCCTTACGGTGATCAACCTGGCGGCCATCAACACAATCGCGAACGATCCCGAGCTCGGCCTCGACTACACGCGGATGGTGCACGGGGACCAGAGCTTCCGGTACACCCGGCCGGTGCACGCCGGCGACCGGCTGCGGCTGACCACCCACGTCGAGGACATCATGGCCCGTGCAGGCAACGACTTCCTGACCGTGCGCGCCGACATCACCGACGAGGCAGGCGAACCGGTGTGCACCACGCGCGCCCAGCTCGTCGTCCGAGGGGAAGGTTCCCGATGAGCTTCACCGTCGGCGCGGAACTGCCGCCGCTGCCAGTCCGGCTCACCAGGGACAGGCTGGTCCGGTACGCGGGCGCTTCGCTGGACTTCAACCCGATCCACTGGAACGAGCGGTTCGCCAAAGAGGTCGGCCTGCCCGACGTGATCGCGCACGGGATGCTCACCATGGCCCTCGGCGGCCGCCTCGTCACCGACTGGCTCGGCGACCCCGGCCGGCTCGTCGAATACGGCGTTCGGTTCACCCGGCCCGTCGTGGTGCCGGACGGCGAAGAGGGCGCGCTCGTCGAGTTCACCGGCAAGGTCGGTGAGGTGCGCGAGGACGGCACCGCGCGGATCGACATCACGGCAAGGTTCGACGGAAAAACGGTGCTGGGTAAGGCAACCGCGCTCGTCCGATAGCGGTCACGGGTGGAGAACGATCCCGGTCGCCACCGGGATCGGCTCCTTACCCTCGGTGTATGACCGGCCTCGTTCTGGTAGTGGTGGCCGTCGTTTCCTGGCTCCTGCCGGTCCCCGCGCGCGCCGATCCGGGCGGGTTGCAACTCGTCTCGGAGCAGCAGTTGAACGAGCGACTGCTGGAGCTGACCGTCACCACACCGGCGATCAGCGATGGAACCAGCTTCCGCGTACTGCTGCCCGACGGTTACGCCGAGCATCCCGACGAGCGCTACCGGGTGCTGTATTTGTTGCACGGCGGCACGTCCGACTACACGTGGTGGACCGGCGAAGGCGACGCCCAGGGCATCACCGCGGGCGTCCCGGTGATCGTGGTGATGCCCGACGGCGGCGCGGGCGGCTGGTACAGCGACTGGTTCAACTTCGGCGCCGGCGGCCCGCCGGAGTGGGAGACCTACCACCTCGAGCAGCTGGTGCCCTGGGTCGACGCGCATTTCCGGACCGACTCGGTGCGCGTGATCGCCGGCCTGTCGATGGGCGGGTTCGGCGCGATGAGTTATGCGGCAAGGCATCCTGGGGTGTTCGTGGCGGCCGCCAGCTTCTCCGGCGCGGTGGATCTCGACAGCATTCCGGCCACCCTGACCGTCGAGGCCTCCCCGCTGGTGGATCTTCGTATCCCGACCGCGGTCTGGGGTCTGCGGCTGCTGAGCGACGCCCGCTGGCAGGCGCACAACCCTTGGTACCTCGCGGCAAACCTGCGCGGACTGCACCTGGCCGTCTACACCGGAAACGGGCAGCCCGGCCCACTGGACGGGCCGACGCTGCCGGATCCGACGGAGTACTGGATCCACGCGGCTTCGCTGTCTTTCCACCAGCGCCTCACCGCGCTCGGCATCCCGCACACCTACGAAGACTACGGGCCCGGCACGCACACCGCGCCGTACTGGCAACGGGACCTGCGGGAGGAACTGCCCGCGCTGATGACGGCTTAGCCGGCCGCCGCGGCGACCACGCCCGCCATCGCGCGCTGGCCGTTCGCGTTGGGGTGCAAGGAAAGCGCGGGGGAGGACGGCACCAGGTCCTCCACCCACTTCGTCGCCGCCTTGGCGCACATGTCGTGGCCCTTGCTCGGTGTCGCCGTGTCGGCGTACTGCGCGCTGTGTGCTTTCGCCTGTGCCGCAAGCATGTCGTTGAACTTCGCCGCGGCCGCGCGCAGGTAGGCGACATCGGCCGAGCCCAGCGGCAGGAACGGCCAGCAGCCGCCGCCGTCGGGCAGCGCCGCCGGATAGCCGACCACGACGATCCGTGCGTTCGGTGCGTGCGCCTGGATGTCGGTCAGCACGCGGTCGATCTTCGGCGTGGTGGCGGTGATCCGGGCGGCCAGTTCGTCGCGACCGCCCGAAGCCATTCTCGCTTTGCACGGCGAAACAGCCGGATCAGTGGTCAGACAGTCGTGGGCGAGCCCGATGAACCCGACGTCGTTCCCGCCGATGCCCAACGTCACGAGCGTGGTGTTCGTGTCGAGCGAATCGAGCTGCGGCGGGTTCACGCCGTTCGCGGTCTGCTGCGGGCCGGTGATGTTCGCGGTGGTGGCGCCGCTGCAACTGGCGTCGACCAACTCGGCCATCCGCAGCTGGGCGGCGACGAGCCGCGGATAGTTGTTGTCCGAACGGTCGCAACCAGGGGGAGCGCCGACGAGCGCCCCCGTGCGCGGCGACGACGTGTACGAGTCGCCCAGCGCGACATAGCGTCCGCTCGTGGGCGCGGCCGCCGCGCTCGGCGCCGAAGACGAGGACTCGTGCTTCGAGTGGTACACGCCGAACCCGATCCCCCCGGCGACGAGCACCAGGAGGATCAGGCCGGCGAACAGCTTCCGGATCGCTACTTGGCCTCGGCCAGCAGCGTCGCGACCCGGTTCACGCCCTCGATCAGGTCCGACTCGGCGAGCGCGTAGGAGAACCGGAAGTAGCCCGGGGTACCGAAGGCCTCACCCGGCACCGCGGCCACCTCGGCCTGGCGCAGGATCAGGTCGGCCAGCTCCAGGGTGTCCTGCGGACGCTCGCCGCGGATCTCCTTGCCCAGCACGCCCTTGAAGGACGGGTACGCGTAGAACGCGCCCTTCGGGGTCGGGCACTCCACGCCGGGGATGGCCGAGAGCAGCTCGACGATCTTCTTGCGGCGCACGTCGAACGCGGCGCGCATCTCGTGCACGATGTCCAGCGGACCCGCGACGGCGGCGAGCGCGGCACGCTGCGCGACGTTCGAGACGTTGCCGCACAGGTGCGTCTGGTAGCTGGAAGCCGCCTTGATCACGTCCTGCGGGCCGAGGATCCAGCCCACCCGCCAGCCGGTCATCGAGTACGTCTTGGCGACACCGTTGAGCACCAGGGTCTGGTCGGCCAGCTCCGGCACCACGACCGGCAGCGAGTGGTTCACCGCGTCGTCGTAGACGAGGTGCTCGTAGATCTCGTCGGTGACGACCCAGATCCCGTGCTCGTAGGCCCATTTGCCGATCGCCTCGATCTGCTCGCGGGAGTACACCGAGCCCGTCGGGTTGGACGGCGAGTTGAACAGCAGCACCTTGGTGCGCTCGGTGCGCGCGGCCTCGAGCTGGTCCACGGTGACCTTGTACTCGGTCGACTCGTCCGCGGTGACCTGCACCGGGACGCCGCCGGCGAGCTTGATCGACTCGGGGTACGTGGTCCAGTACGGGGCGAGCAGCAGCACCTCGTCGCCCGGGTCGAGCAGCGTGGCGAAGGCGGAATAGACAGCCTGCTTGCCACCGTTGGTCACGAGGAACTGGGAGGCCTGCACATCGAAACCGGAGTCACGTTTGGTCTTCGCGGCCAGGGCCTCGCGCAGCTCGGGCAGGCCGGCCGCGGCGGTGTACCCGTGGTTGGCGCGGTCGCGCACGGCGGCGGCGGCGGCCTCCACGACGTAGTCCGGGGTCGGGAAGTCGGGCTGTCCCGCGCCGAAGCCGATCACCGGAGCGCCCTCGGCCTTGAGCGCCTTGACCTTCGCGTCCACCGCGAGGGTCGCCGACGGCGTGATGCCGGCGATGCGGGCCGAAATGCGCGGACGGGTGACGGTTGAAGAGGTCATGGCTTCAATGGTGGCACGCGTTGCTTGTGATCAAGCACGCAGGGGAGGGCTCGGTTGCGGGGCGCGAGAGGCCTTGCCGTAGAGTGTCGAACTTGGAACGTCCGGAACCCCGCCCCACTCCCGGCACGGGGTTGGTGAAGGATGTCCGATGAGCGTTTAGGTGTGCTCAAAGGGGTGTAGCTCAACTGGCAGAGCAGCGGTCTCCAAAACCGCAGGTTGCAGGTTCAAGTCCTGTCACCCCTGCGTCGACATAGGTGGTCCAACCCGAGGAGTGGTCGTGAGCGACAGCGACGCCGGCGGCGAGAAGGAACAGGAGTCCAAGCGGGCTTCTCGTCCGGTCACCGCCGCGGCTCGGCGCGAACGTCGCGCCTCCGCGCGCCCGGCGGGGAAGGCCACGGCCAAGGATTCGTCCGACAAGGCCCGCCCGGCAACGAAGGCGGCTTCCGCCACGGAGGGTGCGTCCAAGGCGGCCGAGACGAAGAAGGGCCGGGCGACCCCCAAGCGGGATCGCAAGCAGAAGAAGCCCTCGCTCTTCGCGAGGCTGGTGCGGTTCATCCGCGAGGTGTGGGCGGAGCTGCGCAAGGTCATCTGGCCCACGCGCAAGCAGATGATCACCTACACCACCGTGGTGCTGGTCTTCGTGGCTTTCATGGTCGCGTTGGTCTATGTGCTGGACTTCGCGTTCCGCAAGGGCGTGTTCTGGCTGTTCGGCTGAGCGCGGTCGCCGCGCACGGACCAGCATGAACACGACAAGCGACAAGTGAGAGGACGGAACGTGACCTCCGAGAACGGCGTAGCCGCCGGCGACGAGCTGGACGAGTCGGTCGAGCCGGTGAGCGAGGCAACCGAGGACGCCGCCGAGGCCGAGGACACCGCCGAGGCGCGGGCCGACCTCGAACCGACCGCCGACGTCGAGGACGAAGCAGCCGAGAGCGAGCCCGAGGCCGAAGACGAGGACCCGGTCGAGAAGCTGCGCGCGGAACTGAAGTCGCTGCCCGGCGACTGGTACGTGGTGCACTCGTACGCCGGTTACGAGAACAAGGTCAAGAACAACCTCGAGACCCGGACGACCACGCTGGACGTCGAGGACTTCATCTTCCAGATCGAGGTACCGACCGAAGAGGTCACCGAGATCAAGAACGGCCAGCGCAAGCAGGTGCAGCGCAAGGTGCTGCCCGGCTACATCCTGGTCCGGATGGAGCTCAACGACGCTTCGTGGAGCGCGGTGCGCAATACCCCCGGTGTGACCGGCTTCGTCGGCGCGACGTCCAAGCCGTCCCCGCTGACCATCGACGACGTGCTGAAGTTCCTGGCGCCGAAGGTGGAGAAGCCCGCACCGGCCAAGGCCAAGGGCGACGCCGCATCGGCGGAGGCTTCCCTGGGCGGCACCCCGGTCGAGGTGGACTTCGAGGTGGGCGAGTCGGTCACCGTCATGGACGGTCCGTTCGCCACGCTGCCCGCGACGATCAGCGAGGTCAACGCGGACGCGCAGAAGCTGAAGGTGCTGGTGTCGATCTTCGGCCGCGAGACGCCGGTCGAGTTGTCGTTCAACCAGGTCTCCAAGATCTGACGGTCTACGGGCCGGCAGTCCCCGTGCCGACGGCAGGAGTGCGGGGTACAGCAGTAGTGAATAGGACAAGGTAATGCCACCCAAGAAGAAGAAGCTTGCGGCGATCATCAAGCTGCAGATTCAGGCGGGTGCCGCGAACCCGGCCCCGCCGGTCGGCCCAGCACTGGGCCAGCACGGCGTCAACATCATGGAGTTCTGCAAGGCCTACAACGCCGCGACCGAGTCGCAGCGTGGCAACGTGGTGCCGGTCGAGATCTCCGTGTACGAAGACCGCTCGTTCGACTTCAAGCTCAAGACCCCGCCGGCCGCGAAGCTGCTGCTCAAGGCCGCCGGTGTGGAGAAGGGCTCCGGCGAGCCGCACAAGACCAAGGTCGCCAAGGTGACCTGGGACCAGGTGCGGGAGATCGCCGAGACGAAGAAGAGCGACCTGAACGCGCACGACATCGACCAAGCGGCCAAGATCATCGCAGGCACTGCCCGGTCGATGGGCATCACGGTCGAATAGCAACGTCGACCAGGCGGCGGAGTGCTCAATGGCCGCCACCGCCCGTTCGATGGGCAGCACGGTCGAACAAGAGCGCCGTACGTGGGAGGGCCAGCGCTGGCCCGGGACCACACTGATCCAATTTCGAAGTAGTTAAGGACAGCAGTATGACCAAGCGCAGCAAGGCCTATCGCCAGGCCGCCGAGCTGATCGACCGCGAGCGGCTCTACGCCCCGCTCGACGCCGCGAAGCTCGCGAAAGAAACTTCCAAGGTCAAGATGGACTCCACGGTCGAGGTGGCCGTGCGTCTGGGTGTCGACCCCCGTAAGGCCGACCAGATGGTCCGCGGCACCGTGAACCTGCCGCACGGTACCGGCAAGACAGCTCGCGTCATCGTGTTCGCGGTCGGCGACAAGGCCGCCGAGGCCGAGGCCGCCGGCGCGGACGCGGTCGGCAGCGACGAGCTGATCGAGCGGATCCAGGGTGGCTGGCTCGACTTCGACGCCGCCATCGCGACCCCGGACCAGATGGCCAAGGTCGGGCGCATCGCCCGGATCCTCGGCCCGCGTGGCCTGATGCCGAACCCGAAGACCGGCACCGTGACCCCGGCGGTCGCCAAGGCCGTTGCCGACATCAAGGGTGGCAAGATCTCCTTCCGGGTGGACAAGCAGGCCAACCTGCACCTGGTGATCGGCAAGGCGTCGTTCGAGCCGGAGAAGCTGGTCGAGAACTACGCCGCCGCGCTGGACGAGATCCTGCGTGCGAAGCCGTCCGCCGCGAAGGGCCGGTACCTGAAGAAGGTCACCTTCTCCACCACGATGGGCCCGGGCATCCCGGTCGACCCGGCGCGCACCCGCAACCTGCTCGAGGACTCCAACGCCTGAGCAGTTCCGCGTAGCGATGGCCGGTCTCCCCTTGCGGGAGGCCGGCCATCGGCGTTTCTAGCCGGTCGGGGTCGCCGCCGAGGTGGCAGGCGCGCACGTCTTCGGCCCCGGTTCGTGGCCGGTGATGAGCCACTGGCCCTTCTCGACCTTCGTCACCGTGAACACGCCCAGCGCGGGCCCCCCACTGATCGTGAACCGACACGAGTCGACGACGACGGTGTCGCCGTAGTTCTCGGTTACGTTGCTGGGCAAGGATTCCGCGTAGTCGTTGACGCTCGTCACCTGGGTCTTGAGGTCGAGTACCGCCTGCTGGCAGTCGGCGTAGCCGAGGTCGGTCGCGAACTTCTGCTGCACCGGGATGTCGAAGTACCCGCAGGCGAGATCGGGCCTGCCCTGCGCGATCTGCTGGTAGACCTTCCGCACCGCCTCGTACGGCTCGGTGGAGAGGATCTTGTTCGCGTGATAGGTCCCGCCGCCGGTCTCCGACGCCGGCCGGTCGTCGTCCTGGCTCGGGAAGAAATGGTCGTACAACAGCTTTCCCGCGATACCGAGCACCGCGATGAAGATCAGCGCGGACAACACCGAAGCCAGCGCTCGTTTGACGAACCGCGGCATCCTGATCCTCGGCCGCGGATCCGGCGGAGGTGTCGTGGTCTGGATGATTCCAGGCGGGGGCGGTTGCATCGGCGGACCGCCGCTCTGACCCGGCGCCAGTTGGCCGCCTTGGCCACCCTGCCGCTGCGCCTCGGTGAAGCGCAGGTAGTCCTGGAACTGCTGGAATTGCTGGAACTGCCGCAGTTGTTCCGCGTCGAGCTGTGGAGCCGACTGCACGACCGGCTCGCTCTGCCCGGGCTGTTGGGCAGGCTGCGCAGGCCGCGTGGGTTCCACTTCGCCGCGCTGTGCGTCGTGCTCGTTCGGCTGCTCGCCAGGTCCCTGCTCCGCCACCCGCCCATGATGACAGGCCCCCCGGTCGGCCACCCTCGATCCCCGCGTACACTTGACCGTGGTTCTACCGAAGACCGCTGGTTTTCCGGGCGCCCCGTGGCGCACGGAACGAAGGCCCCGCGAACGCGGGCGGCCCGCGCAGGAGGAACGAGGATAGCCGAGCCGTCTCGCTACGTGCTCGTAACGCCCCGCGTTCTGCTGCGCAGGGGCGTTTCGTCGTTTCAAGGCCCTCCAGGCTGGCGGTCACCAGCCAAGAGAGGAGGCGAGGAATGGCGAAGCCCGACAAGGTGGCGGCAGTCGCCGAGATCGCGGACCGGTTCCGCAACAGCTCGGCCACCGTGGTCACCGAGTACACCGGCCTCTCCGTGTCCCAGCTGAGCCAGCTGCGCCGCGCTCTCGGCACCAGTGCCAAGTACCGGGTCGCGAAGAACACCCTCGTCAAGCGTGCCGCCGAGGACGCCGGGATCGAGGGTCTCGAGGAGCTGTTCCTCGGCCCGACCGCCATCGCCTTCGTCGAAGGTGAAGCGGTCGACGCCGCGAAGGCTCTGCGTGATTTCGCGAAGGAAAACAACGCGCTTGTCATCAAGGGCGGCTACATGGATGGCCGCCCCCTCACCGTCGCCGAGATCAACCAGATCGCCGATCTCGACAGCCGTGAGGTCCTGCTGGCCAAGGCCGCAGGTGCGTTCAAGGCGAAGCTGTCCCAGGCCGCCGCGCTGTTCCAGGCGCCGGCGTCCCAGGTTGCCCGCCTTGCCGCCGCGCTCGAGGAAAAGCGCAAGGACGAGGCGCCCGCCGAGACACCGGCCGAGAGCTGACCAAACCCCATCACCACCCCTGATCAGAAAGGACCGCCATCATGGCGAAGCTGAGCACTGACGACCTGCTCGACGCTTTCAAGGAGCTCACCCTGCTCGAGCTGTCGGACTTCGTGAAGAAGTTCGAGGAGACCTTCGACGTCACCGCGGCCGCCCCGGTCGCCGTCGCGGCCGCCCCCGGCGCCGCTGCCGCCGCCCCGGCCGAGGAGGAGAAGGACGAGTTCGACGTCATCCTCGAGGGTGCCGGCGACAAGAAGATCCAGGTCATCAAGGTCGTCCGCGAGGTCGTCTCCGGCCTGGGCCTGAAGGAGGCCAAGGAGCTCGTCGAGGGCGCGCCGAAGGCCCTCCTCGAGAAGGTCGACAAGGAGGCCGCCGACGCCGCCAAGGAGAAGCTCGAGGCTGCCGGCGCCAAGGTCAGCGTCAAGTAATTTCCGTAATCCGGAAATCCCGGGCGGGCACCCCCAGTGGGTGCCCGCCCTTTTTCGTCGAAAGACTTCACCCTGTTTGTCGATTGCGAAACTCGTGAGTAACCTCCACGACGCTCAACTCGTTGCACCCAAATGACGCGGGCGTGCTCACCGTGCGCGACCTGTCTAGGGTGTGTGAGCCGTCACCGTAGGAGCTCCAGGAGGTGCGATGGGTGCCGAGGTGGTCATCGAGGGACTGACGAAGTCGTTCGGAAGGCAGACCATCTGGCGGGACGTAACGCTGACACTGCCCCCGGGTGAGGTGTCGGTGATGCTGGGTCCGTCGGGGACCGGGAAATCGGTGTTCCTCAAGTCCATGATCGGGTTGCTCAAGCCCGACCGTGGTTCCTGCATGATCAATGGCGTGGACATCGTCCGCTGCAGCGAACACAAGCTGTACGAGACGCGGAAACTGTTCGGGGTGCTGTTCCAGGACGGCGCGCTGTTCGGGTCGATGAACCTCTACGACAACGTGGCTTTCCCGCTGCGCGAGCACACGAAGAAGTCCGAGACCGAGATCCGGCGCATCGTGTTCGAGAAGCTCGAGATGACCGGTCTGGCCGGCGCGGAGAAGAAGCTGCCCGGCGAGATCTCCGGTGGGATGCGCAAGCGAGCCGGCCTGGCCCGTGCGCTGGTGCTCGACCCCGAGATCATCCTCGTGGACGAGCCGGACTCCGGGCTGGACCCGGTCCGCACCACCTACATCAGCCAGCTGTTCCTGGACGTGAACGCCCAGAGTGACGCGACGTTCCTCATCGTCACGCACAACATCAACCTCGCCCGCACCGTGCCGGACAACCTCGGCATGCTGTTCCGCAAGGAGCTGGTCATGTTCGGCCCGCGCGAGGTGCTGCTCACCAGCGAGGAGCCGGTGGTCAAGCAGTTCCTCAACGGCCGGATGGACGGCCCGATCGGGATGTCCGAGGAGAAGGACTCCGCCACCATCGCCGCCGAGCGCGCGATGTTCGAGGCCGGGCACCACGCGGGCGGCGTCGAGGAGATCACCGGGATCCCGGAGCAGATGCAGCCGGCGCCCGGGATGCCCGAACGCATGGGCGCCCGCCGCCGCAAGGACCGGGTCATGAAGATCCTGCACACGCTGCCCCCTGAGGCGCAGCAAGGGATCATCGACTCGCTCACGCCCGAGGAGCAGCAGCGTTACGGCGTCCATTCGCGACACGCGCAGCAACCGCAGACTGTCCAAACCGGACCGGTCGCGCAGCGTCACCGCGGGCAGCTGCCCAGCGACCAGGTGGCCCAGGTACCCGAGGCCGGCTGGCCGAGAACCGAGGGAACGACCGAACGAATGCGCAATCCGGGGCCAGGTGGGGCATGAGCTCGACGGCCTCCTCGGCCAAGATTCCCGGAATCGGGATGCTGCGGGAGACCGGGAAACTGTTCGCC
The DNA here is from genome assembly GCF_035546795.1 of Amycolatopsis sp. Taxonomy (GTDB): domain Bacteria; phylum Actinomycetota; class Actinomycetes; order Mycobacteriales; family Pseudonocardiaceae; genus Amycolatopsis_E. The sequence continues at coordinate 202,372 of NZ_DASZWC010000068.1, read as the reverse complement.
CTCGGGCTGGACATCATTCGCGGGTTCTTTCAGCGGCCGTTCCAGATGCGGGAATTCATCCAGCAGTCCTGGTTCATCGCCAGCGTCACCATTCTGCCGACGGCACTGGTGGCGATCCCGTTCGGCGCGGTCATCTCGCTGCAGTTCGGTTCGCTCGCCCGCCAGCTCGGTGCGCAGTCCTACACCGGCGCGGGCAGCGTGCTGGCCACCGTGCAGCAGGCCAGCCCGCTGGTGACCGCGCTGCTGGTGGCCGGCGCCGGTGGTAGCGCGATCTGCGCGGACATCGGTGCCCGCACCATCCGCGAGGAGATCGACGCGATGGAGGTGCTCGGCGTCTCCGCGGTGCAGCGGCTGATCGTGCCGCGCGTGCTCGCGTCGATGCTCGTCGCGTTGCTGCTCAACGGCATGGTCAGCGTCATCGGCGTGCTCGGCGGGTATTTCTTCAACGTGGTGCTCCAGGGCGGCACGCCCGGCGCGTACCTGGCGAGTTTCTCCGCGCTGGCACAGCTGCCCGACCTGTGGGTCGGTGAGCTGAAAGCGCTGATCTTCGGGTTCATCGCGGCCGTGGTCGCGGCTTACCGGGGGCTGCACCCCTCCGGCGGGCCGAAGGGTGTCGGGGACGCGGTGAACCAGTCGGTCGTCATCACGTTCCTGATGCTCTTCGTGGTGAACTTCGTGATCACTCTGGTCTACCTGCAGATCGTGCCCGGAAAGTTGAGCTAGTCATGACGTTCGGCCAGAGCGCGAAGCGCATCGCGAATCGGCCCCTCGAAGTTCTCGACAACTTCGGGGACCAGATGTCGTTCTATGCCAGGGCGCTGGCGTGGACCCCGCGCACGATTCGCCGCTACACCAAGGAAGTGCTGCGGTTGCTGGCCGAGGTGAGCTTCGGCTCGGGTTCGCTGGCGGTGATCGGCGGCACGGTCGGCGTGATGATCGGGCTGACCCTGTTCACCGGTGTGCTGGTGGGCCTGCAGGGCTATTCGGCGCTGAACTCGATCGGCACCTCGGCCTTCACCGGTTTCCTCACCGCGTTCTTCAACACCCGCGAGATCGCGCCGCTGGTGGCCGGGCTCGCGCTGTCGGCCACCGTCGGCGCGGGATTCACCGCGCAGCTGGGCGCGATGCGGATCTCCGAGGAGATCGACGCGCTCGAGGTGATGGGCGTGCCGAGCCTGCCCTACCTGGTGACCACCCGGATCATCGCCGGGTTCGTCGCGGTCATCCCGCTCTACATCATCGGGCTGCTTTCGTCCTATTTGGCCTCGAGGCTCGTGGTGATCTATATCTACGGCCAGTCGGCAGGCACCTACGATCACTACTTCGATTTGTTCTTGCCACCGCAGGACGTCTTCTATTCATTTGTGAAAGTGCTGATATTCAGCGTCGTCATCATCCTGACCCACTGCTATTTCGGCTACCGTGCTTCCGGTGGCCCGGCCGGCGTCGGGGTGGCGGTGGGCCGCGCGGTGCGCCTGAGCATCGTGACCGTGGCGATCATCAACTTCTTCATCGGGTTCGCCATCTGGGGTACGAGCACGACGGTGAGGATCGCGGGATGAGGACGTTGCGACGCAGGCTGCTCGGCCTGCTGCTGATCGCGATCCTCGTCGGCGGGATCACGCTTTCCATCGCGATGTACAACCGCGCGTTCAGCTCGTTCGTCGACGTGAAGCTGGAGGCTTCCGACATCGGCAACCAGCTGCTCGAACAGTCCGACGTCAAGGTGCGCGGGCTGATCGTTGGCTCGGTGAAATCCATTTCGGCCACCAGCGACGGCGCGGAGCTGACCCTGGCGCTGGACCCGGAATCGGCGAAGCTGATCCCGTCGAACGTCTCCGCGCGGTTCCTGCCGAAGACGTTGTTCGGCGAACGCTATGTGTCGCTGGAGATCCCGCAGAACGCGTCGGCGACCACGCTGCAGAACGGTGATGTGATCCCCGAAGACCGTTCTTCCTCCGCCGTGCAGCTGTCCAAGGCGCTGGACGACCTGCTGCCGGTGCTGCAGGCGGTGCAGCCGCAGAAGCTGTCCACCACGCTCACCGCGATCTCCACCGCGTTGCAGGGCCGCGGCGACGAGCTCGGCCAGACGCTGAGCGACCTCGGCACCTACCTGAACGGGCTCAACCCGCACCTCGACGAGTTGCAGCACAACCTGAAGTCGCTGGCGAAGTTCTCCGGCAACCTCAGCGATTCCGCGCCCGATCTGGTGCAGACCCTGGACAACCTGTCCACCACGAGTAAGACCATTGTGGACGAACAACAGAACCTGCAGGCCTTGTACGGCAACGTGACCACCACTTCGCAGACCCTGGAGTCGTTCCTGCAGGCGAACGCGGGCAACCTGATCAGCCTGTCCGAGAGCGCCCGGCCCACCGCCGAGCTGCTCGCCAGGTACTCCCCGGAGTACCCGTGCTTCCTCGGGCAGATGGCCGACCTGGTGCCGCTGATCGACCAGGCGATGGGCAAGGGCACCAGCCAGCCCGGCCTGCACGCGACGATCGAGATCATCGACAGCCGCGGCGCGTACAAGGCGGGCCAGGACGAGCCGCGCTTCCAGGACGACCGCGGCCCGCGCTGCTACGACATCAAGGACTACCCGCAGCCCTTCCCGCAGTATCCGCCGGACGGCCCGATCAAGGACGGCAGCAAGCCCGGCCCGGGGTCCCGCGCGGTCAGTGACGGTCTGGTCCCGGCGAACACGGCGGCCGACGCGGGTGGCTACAACGGCGGCGGCACCACCGCGGGCAACCCGGTGAACTCGGCGGCCGAGACGGACTTCCTCGCGCAACTGGTCGGCCCGCAGATCGGCGTGGACCCGGACCAGATGCCGGGCTGGAGCGGGCTGCTGGTCGGCCCGCTCTACCGCGGGGCGGAGGTGACCGTGAAATGAGGGGCTTCGTCGCACCGCTGATCAAGTTGACCATCTTCATCGTGGTCACCGTGCTGTTCACCGCGGTACTCGGGATCAGCATCGCCAACATCAACACCAGCAGCACCAACACCTACAGCGCCCGGTTCACCGACGCGACCCTGGTGCTGGCCGGCGACGACGTGCGCATCGCCGGGGTGAAGGTGGGGCAGGTCAAGGACGTCAAGATCGTCGACAGGCGGCAGGCGCAGATCGACTTCGAGGTCGACTCGAACCGCTCGCTGCCGGCCAACGTGACCGCGACGATCAAGTACCGGAACCTGGTCGGCCAGCGGTATCTCTCGCTGTCGCAGGGCACCGGCGACGACACCCAGCAGCTCAAGCCGGGCACGACGATCCCGCTCGACCACACCACTCCGGCGCTGGACCTCGACGAGCTGTTCAACGGGTTCAAACCGCTGTTCACCGCGCTCAATCCGGACGACGTGAACAAGCTGTCCTACGAGATCATCCAGGTGCTGCAGGGCGAGGGCGGCACGATCGACAGCCTGTTGTCGCACACGGCCTCGCTGACCAGCACGATCGCACAGAAGGACCAGGTCATCGGCGAGGTGATCGACAACCTCAACAGCGTGCTGGACACCGTCAACGCGCACACCCCGCAGCTGAACACGCTGGTGATCAACCTGCAGCGGCTGGTGTCCGGGCTCGCCGCGGACCGGAAGCCGATCGGTGACGCGATCGACGCGCTCGGCGGGCTGGCCACCACCACCTCCGGGCTGCTGGAGCAGGTGCGTGACCCGCTGAAGAACGACATCGCGGCGCTCGGCGTGCTCAGCAACAACCTCAACGACAACCAGTCGCTGGTGGAGCACTTCATCCAGTACCTGCCGCAGAAGGCGACGACACTGACCAGCACCGCGGACTACGGCTCGTGGTTCAACTTCTTCCTGTGCTCGGCCAACGGCAGCGTCGCGCTCCCGCCGCTGATCAACGAGCCGATCAACGTGCCGATCGAGCCGGTGAACAGGGATCGGTGTGGCTCATGAAAAGCTTCCAGTCCCGCAATCCCGTGCCGATCGCCATCACCGGTCTCGTGCTGATGGTGCTGGGGCTCGTGGTCGCGCTGAACGCCGACGACCTGCCGATCATCGGCGCCGGCACGACGTACTCCGCCGACTTCACCGAAGCCGCGGGCCTCAAGTCCGACGACGAGGTCCGGGTCGCCGGGGTGAAGGTCGGCAAGGTGACCGGCGTCGAGCTGGACGGCGCGCAGGTGAAGGTGTCGTTCAAGGTCAAGGACGCCTGGCTGGGCGACCAGACCAGCGCCGCGATCAAGATCAAGACACTGCTCGGGCAGAAGTACCTCGCGCTGGATCCGGTGGGGGACAAGACGCTCGACCCCGGCACCACGATCCCGAAGGAACGCACGCTGGCGCCCTACGACGTGCTCGACGCGTTCCGGGACCTGTCGAACACCGTGGACCAGATCAACACACAGCAGCTGGCGCAGAGCTTCGACACGTTGTCCCAGACGCTGTCCGGCACGCCGACCGAGGTGAAGGGTGCGCTGTCCGGTCTGCAGCAGCTGTCCGACACGATCGCCAAACGCGACGGCCAGCTTTCCCAGCTGCTGAACAACACCAAGCAGATCAGCCAGACGCTGGCCGACCGTGATCAAGAACTGACCACGATCCTCAACGACGGCAACAAGTTGCTGGACGAGATCACCCAGCGCGAGCAGGCGATCTCGACCCTGCTGACCGGGGCGCAGACGCTTTCACAGCAGCTGCAGGGCCTGATCGACGACAACGACGGCCAGCTGGAGCCGGTGCTCACGTCGCTGGACCAGCTGACCGGGATGCTGCAGAACAACCAGGACGCGCTGGCACAGGGGATCGCGAAGTTCGCGCCCTACATCCGGGTGTTCACCAACACCGTCGGCAACGGGCACTGGTTCGACAACTACATCTGCGGCCTGGTCCTGCCGTCGATCGGCCCGATCAACGAAGAGGGGTGTAACCAGGGATGAGTAACACCCGCTTCGGACAGTCCCTCGCGCGCGGGATCGCGGTGGCCTGCGTGCTCGGCCTCATCGTCGCCGGGGCGCTCTGGTGGACCCTCAAGGACGCCGGGAAGAAACACATCACTGCGTATTTCCCCAGCGCGATCGGGCTCTACGTCGGCAACAGCGTGCGGGTGCTCGGGGTCGAGATGGGCACCGTCACCAAGGTGGAGCCGATGGGCGGCCAGGTCCGGGTGGACATGGAGTACGACCGCTCGGTGGCGCTGCCTGCCGACGTGCAGGCCGCGATCGTCGCGCCCTCACTGGTTTCCGACCGGTACGTGCAGTTCGCCCCGGCCTACACCGGCGGCAAGATCATCGACGACGGCGCTTCCGTCCCGGTGACCCGCACCGCGGTGCCCACCGAGGTCGACGACCTGTACTCCAGCCTCGACAAGATCAGCCAGTCGCTCGGGCCGAACGGGGTGAACGCGAACGGTTCGCTGTCGGACCTGCTGACCACCCTGGCCAAGAACATGGACGGCAACGGCCAGTCCCTGCACGACACGATCACCAAGCTGAGCCAGCTCTCGACCACGTTGTCGGGCAACAAGGACGACCTGTTCGCCACCATCCAGAACCTGGCGAACTTCTCCACGACGCTGGCGCAGAGCGACAGCCAGGTGCGCCAGTTCGAATCGCAGCTGGCCGACGTGAGCGGTTACCTCGACGGGGAGAAGCAGAACCTCGCCGCCACCGTGCAGCAGCTGGGCACCACGCTCGGCATGGTGCAGGACTTCATCGACAAACACCACGACCGGCTTCGGTCCAATGTGGACAAACTGGCGAGCGTCACCAAGGTGCTGGTGGACCAGCGCAGTGCGCTCGCCGAGATCCTGGACGTGGCGCCGGTCGGGCTCAGCAACGTGATCAACGCCTACAACGGGTCCTCGGGCACCCTGGACGCGCGGGCCAACATCAACGAGCTGACCCAGCCACCGCTGGTGATGGTGTGCTCGCTGCTGAAACAGGTCGGAAAGCTCAGCGCGGTGGGCAATCTGTGCGACTCCGTCGCGGGAATCGTGGACGGTGCGGTGAAACTGCCTTCGGTCGCGCAGACCGTGAACGCGTTGCAGAACGGCCAGCTGCCACCGCTGCCGCTGCCGTTCGTCGACCTGTACGGAACGGGGGTGTCGCAGTGAAAAAGCTCGCTCTCACCGCCGTCGGCGTCGCGGCCGCGCTCACCTTGAGCAGCTGTGGTTTCGGCGGTATCTACTCGGTTCCGCTGCCCGGCGGCGCCGACCTCGGCGACCACCCGTACACGGTCAAGGCGCAGTTCCAGGACGTGCTCGACCTGGTGCCCAAGTCCGGGGTGAAGGTCAACGAGGTCGCGGTCGGCCGGGTCGAGTCGATCGGGCTGACCCCGGACGGCTGGCACGCCGAGGTCACCATGCAGATCAACGGTGACGTGAAGCTTCCGGCGAACGCGCTGGCCAACATCCGCCAGTCGAGCCTGCTGGGGGAGAAGTACGTCGAGCTCGCCTCGCCCGGCCAGGACCTCGCGCAGGGCGCGCTGGCGAACAACGCCGAGATCCCGCTCGCGCGGACGAACCGCAGCGTGGACGTGGAAGAGGTGCTCGGCGCGCTGTCCATGCTGCTCAACGGCGGTGGCGTGGAGCAGATCAACACGATCACCAAGGAGCTCAACTCCGCGACCTCGGGCCGTGAACCGGACATCCGCAACCTGCTGGACAGCGCCGACCAGCTCGTGTCCACTTTGGACGCACAGTCGGCGGACATCACGCGCGCGCTGGACGGGCTGAACAGGCTGTCCTCCACGCTCAACAACCAGAAGGACCAGCTCGCCGGTGCCATCGACAACCTCGGCCCCGGCCTTGCCGTGCTGGAACAGCAGCGCGGCCAGTTCGTGACGATGCTGGAGGCACTGCAGAACCTCTCGGGGGTCACGGTCGACACGATCAACAAGAGCCAGGACGACCTGGTGGCCGACCTGCGCGCGCTGCTGCCGACGCTGCAGAAGCTGGGTGAGGCCGGTTCGGACCTGCCGAAGTCGCTGGAACTGTTGCTGACGTACCCCTTCACCGACTCGGCGTTGCAGGGCGCGAAGGGCGACTACTTCAACCTCTACGCGAACATCGACCTGAACCTCAAGGACGTCCTCGACAACCTGGGCCGTAGCCGGAACAACCCGTTGGCCGGGGCGCTGCCGGACAGCCTCGGTCTTTCCGGTGGGACGCCGTCGACGGCCGCGAACACCACTCCGCCGCTGCCACTGGCCACCGGGCAGAGCTCGCAGAGCGCCGGTACCGGGCAGCAGACCGGTGTCGCGGGGATCTTCGGCCTGCTGGCGGGAGGTGCCTGATGCTGGTACGCAGGACGAAACTCCAGCTGATCGCGTTCCTGGTGATCTCCGTGGTCGCCATCGTGTACGCGCTGATCCGGTTCGCCGGGCTGGGCCAGGTGTTCGGGCAGACCGGATACACGGTGAAGCTGGAGCTGACCCAGTCGGGCGGGATCTTCACCGGGGCCGAGGTGACCTACCGCGGCTACAACATCGGCAAGGTCGGGCAGTTGCACCTGACGGCGCAGGGTCTCGAAGCCGAGCTGAACATCGACCCGGACACCCCCAACGTGCCTGCCGACCTGCAGGCCGTGATCGCGGACCGCTCGGCGGTCGGTGAGCAGTTCGTGGATCTGCGCCCCGCCGGCGAAAGCGGGCCGTACCTGCACGCGGGTTCGGTGATCGGTGCGGACAAGGCCAAGACGCCGATCAGCACCGAACAGGTCGTCAGCGATCTGGACGGGCTGGCGCAGTCGGTGCCGACCGACGCGCTGCGCACCGTCGTCGACGAGTCGTACAACGCCTTCAACGGCACCGGGACCGATCTCCAGGTGCTACTGGACACCGTGCGGGACTTCACCAAGTCCGCACAGGACAACCTGCCGCGGACCGTGCAGCTGCTCGACGAGGGCGGCAAGGTGCTCGACACGCAGAACGCCGAGGCGTCCAACCTGGCCGAGTTCAGCAAGAACCTGAACTCCCTGTCGGCGACGCTGAAGAGTTCCGACGGCGATCTGCGGAAGCTGATCGAGGTGACCCCGCAGGCCTCGTCGGTGCTCAACCAGTTGATCACCGACACCGGGCCGGGGCTGGGCGAGCTGTTCGCCAACCTGCTCACGACTTCGAACCTGCTGGTCACCCGGCAGAACAACATCTCGCAGGTGCTGGTGAGCTACCCGGTGCTGGCGGTCGGCGCGCGCAGCGTGGTGCCGGGCGACGGCACCGCGCACCTCGGGCTGGTGCTCAACCTGTTCAACCCGCCGGCCTGCACCAAGGGCTACATCGGGACCGATCAGTACCGCGCCGGGACCGATACCTCGGCGCGGACGCCGGACTTCAACGCGTACTGTGCGGAACCCACGGGCAGTCCGATCGACGTCCGCGGCGCGCAGAACGCGCCGTACAACGGTGTGCCGGTGGCGCCGAGCCAGGAGCAGCTGGCCGACAGCTCGGACCGGCCGCAGCAGGAACTGGCGGAGATGGCGGCGGCGGGCACGCCCGGCGTCACCGGTTCACCGGCGGTGTCGATCAACAGCCTGTCCTCGTTGCTGGGTCTGCCCGGCTGACGTGGACGAAACAACATCTCTCTACTCTGGAGTGTTATGAGTTCGGACGAGGCCTCGGAGAAGCCGGCCGAGGACGCACCGGCATCGGCCGAAGAGCCGGAGCAGGACGCCGGGCAAGCGGACGAGCAGGCTGCGGACGCCACCGACGCCGAAGCCGCCGGGCCGGCGCCCTCGTCGGGAGACGGCAGCCGATACCTGGTGCTGGGCACGGCCACCCTGGCCGCCGCGGCGCTGATCGTGGCCGCCGTGTTCGGGATCCAGTGGTGGTCGGCCTCCGGCGACGACAACCTCGCACTGGCACAGGCGAGAGACGACGTCGTGAAGGCCGGCACGGTGGCGGTCAAGGCGTACACCGAGCTGGACTACACCAACCCGGACGCCTACTTCCAGAAGCAGATCGACGTCTCGACCACCGATCTGCAGACCCAGCTGAAGAACTCCGAACAGACCTACCGCCAGGCGATGACCGACGCGAAGACGAAGGTCGCCACCACGGTGCAGGACATCGGCGTCGAGGAGCTCGACGTGCACGAGGGCAAGGCCAGTTTCCTGGCGGCGATCAGCACCCTGGTGACGAAGGAGGGCCAGCAGCCGGTAGTGAAACCGCTGCGGCTGGAGGTCCAGATGACCCGGGTCGGCACGGACTGGAAGGTCTCGTCGATCGGGTCGGTTCCGCTCGTGAGCAGCGGACAGTAAACGCGCGTCGTAGCAAGGGAGTTTCGTCTTGCCATCCAGCTCTCCCCGCCGGCCGCAGCAGCCGGGCCGCCGGCCCAAGGTCGCCGGCCTGCGCCGTCCGTCGCCGAGTCCGCGCCCGCGGCCGGAACCGGAAGCCCAGACCGACGTCGTCGATTCCCCGGCGGCGCCCGAGATCGAGGACGACACCCTGGTCCCGGAGGCCACCGAGGAGACCGAGGTCGCCGAGGAGCCGGCCCGGCCGAGCCCGCGCCGGAAGAGCCGGGACACCGGCACGCCCAAGCCGGTCGACTTCGACGAGGCCGAGGCGTCCGTCGCGGTACCGGCGGACGAGGACGAGGAGCCGGCCGGGAGGCCGGAACGCCGTCCCCGCAACCGTTTCGTGCTCGCCGGCGCGCTGTTCGGCCTCGCGCTGGTGCTCATCGGTTTCGCGGTGTGGTTCAAGATCGAGGACAACAAGCTCGCGGCGGCCACCTCGAACACGGCACTGCTGGACGTGGCCCGCACCTCGCAGGTGAACCAGGCCGCCACCAGCGCCGCCGAGACGCTGTTCTCCTACGACTTCAACAACATCGCCAAGACCCAGAACGCGGCGAACGACCTGCTGCTCAACGACGACGTCAAGGCGAAGTACAACAGCCTGATGGGCGAGGTCGAGCGGCTCGCGCCGCAGCAGAAGATCGTCGTGACGGTGAAGGCCAGCCGCAGCGCGGTGGTCTCGCTGGAGGGTGATCTGGCCAGGGTGATGGTGTTCGTCGACCAGACGGCCACTCGCACCGACCAGAACCAGACCTCCAGCGGCAGCGCCCAGCTGTACCTGAACATGCAGTACGTCGACGGCAAGTGGAAAGTGTCCTCGCTGAACACCTACAGCGCCGAAACGCCGGCCCCGACGACCACTCCGGCGCCCAGCACCACGGCCGCGCCGCCGGCGTCGACCACGCGCTGAGGCGCCGCGGGCAGATCGATGGGGGACCCGTACCGCGGCGCGGTCAGCTGGGACAGCCGCGGGGACGAGAAGATCGGCGTCTTCCACCCCGGCCACATCGGGCTGTTCCGGGTGCACGTCGGTGGCCTGCGCAAGCTCGCGCTCGACAGGCTCGCCGAGCACGCCGACGGGCCGCGGGTGCAGCTGGACAGGCGCTTGGACGCGGTCCTGTGGACGAGGCGGTTCGGCGAGAACACCCCGGCCGCGCCGGAGCTGGACATGCTGATCCCGGCGGCCGACCGGCTGGGCGCGCTGCTCGGGCTGCTGCCGTCCGAGGGCGGCGTCGTCGTGTTGCGAGGCTGGCCGGAGCGCTACCTGATGGGCACGGTCGCGCTCGACGTGAAGGTGGCGATCGAGGCGTGGCTGCGTTCCTGGCGACTGGGTGAACTCGTGGACGACGTGCCCTGCCCGGACGAGGCCACGCAGCTGCTGTGGGAACGGCAGTGTCACTGGCTGCAGGAGCAGATAATCACGCCGCTGCGGCCCCAGCCGCAGACCGCTCCAGAGCCCCTTTGAGTCGTCCGGCGGCCCTCCCTCGAGCTGGGATGATCATCGAAAACCGCAGGTCGGAGAGCTCGGATCACCCGGTGTGCCCACGCCGCGCACATTGCGCCAACCGGCGGGTTGAGGGCGTGGCATCTTGACTCTGGGCCGCCGGAGGGTCACGCTTACTGGCAACGGCGACGCCCTTGCGGGAGGGCGAAGTTGGAGGCATACCTGAAGACGTCGTGATCGAGGTCTGGGCCCCGTCGGGAGACCCCCTCGACAGAACGTGTCGTTCGGGCTAGACTGCTTCTTTGCGCTGCCCTCTTTCAGGCTGCCCGGGCACGGCAGTTAGGATAGTGGGCACCACGGCACCCTTGACAGTCGCATTAGTAGTTGCTAACGCGGCTGCTCACCGCTCATTGTCCCCGGAAGGACGCATCTTGGCAGTCTCTCCCGCGAACCAGGCCACTGCTGCGACCACCTCGTCTGTACCTGCCTCGAACAACACGGGAATCCCCGGAGCCCCCAAACGGGTCTCCTTCGCGAAGATCCGCGAACCGCTGACCACCCCCAATCTGCTGGACGTGCAGATCAGGTCCTTCGAATGGTTCACCGGTGACGAGAAGTGGTTCGAGCGCCGCGTCGAAGAAGGAGAAGAGAACCCGACCGGCGGCCTCGAAGAGGTCCTCAACGAGATCTCCCCGATCGAAGACTTCCAGGGGACGATGTCGCTGTCTTTCTCCGACCCGCGCTTCGACGAGGTCAAGGCCTCCGTCGAGGAGTGCAAAGACAAAGACATGACGTACGCGGCCCCGCTGTTCGTGACCGCGGAGTTCGTGAACAACAACACCGGCGAGATCAAGAGCCAGACGGTCTTCATGGGTGACTTCCCCGTGATGACCGACAAGGGCACCTTCGTCATCAACGGCACCGAGCGTGTCGTGGTGTCGCAGCTGGTCCGCTCGCCGGGTGTCTACTTCGACCAGGCCATCGACAAGACGACCGACAAGGACGTCTTCAGCGTCAAGATCATCCCGAGCCGTGGCGCATGGCTCGAGTTCGACGTGGACAAGCGCGACACCGTCGGCGTGCGTATCGACCGCAAGCGCCGCCAGCCGGTCACCGTGCTGCTGAAGGCGCTGGGCTGGACCACCGAGCAGATCCGCGAGCGCTTCCACTTCTCCGAGACCCTGCTGGCCACCCTGGAGAAGGACCACACCGCGGGCACCGACGAGGCCCTGCTGGACATCTACCGCAAGCTGCGCCCTGGCGAGCCGCCGACGAAGGAGAGCGCGCAGACCCTGCTGGAGAACCTGTTCTTCAAGGACAAGCGCTACGACCTGGCCAAGGTCGGCCGCTACAAGGCCAACAAGAAGCTGGGCCTTTCGCTGCCGTACGAAACCGGCACGCTCACCGAAGAGGACATCGTCACCACCATCGAGTACCTCGTCCGGCTGCACGCCGGTGAGGACAAGATGCAGGCCGGGGACCAGACCATCCCGGTCGAGGTCGACGACATCGACCACTTCGGAAATCGCCGTATCCGGACCGTCGGCGAGCTGATCCAGAACCAGATCCGGGTCGGCCTGTCCCGGATGGAGCGCGTGGTCAAGGAGCGGATGACCACCCAGGACGTCGAGGCGATCACGCCGCAGACCCTGATCAACATCCGCCCCGTCGTGGCTGCGATCAAGGAGTTCTTCGGCACCTCGCAGCTGTCGCAGTTCATGGACCAGAACAACCCGCTGTCCGGGCTGAGCCACAAGCGCCGGCTGAACGCGCTCGGCCCCGGTGGTCTGTCCCGTGAACGCGCCGGCATGGAGGTCCGCGACGTCCACCCGTCGCACTACGGCCGGATGTGCCCGATCGAGACGCCGGAAGGCCCGAACATCGGCCTGATCGGTTCGCTGTGCTCGTTCGCGCGGGTCAACCCGTTCGGTTTCATCGAGACCCCGTACCGCAAGGTCGTCGAGGGCAAGGTCACCGACCAGATCGACTACCTGACCGCCGACGAGGAAGATCGCTTCGTCAAGGCGCAGGCCAACGCGCCGCTGACCGAGGACCAGTACTTCGCCGAAGACCGCGTGCTGGTCCGCCGGAAGGGCGGCGAGGTCGAGCTGATCGACCCGATGGACGTGGACTACATGGACGTGTCGCCGCGCCAGATGGTCGCGGTCGCCACCTCGATGATCCCGTTCCTCGAGCACGACGACGCCAACCGTGCGCTGATGGGCGCGAACATGCAGCGCCAGGCGGTGCCGCTGCTGCGCAACCAGGCGCCGCTGGTCGGCACCGGTGTGGAGCTGCGTGCCGCGGTCGACGCCGGTGACGTGCTGGTCGCCGAGCAGTCCGGTGTGGTCGAGGAGCTTTCCGCCGACCTGATCACGGTCATGCACGACGACGGCACCCGCAAGAGCTACGGGCTGTACAAGTTCCGCCGCACCAACCACGGCACCTGCTTCAACCACCGGCCGATCGTGAACGAGGGCGACCGGGTGGAGAAGGGCCAGGTCATCGCGGACGGGCCGTCCACGGAGAACGGCGAAATGGCGCTGGGCAAGAACCTGCTCGTCGCCGTCATGCCGTGGGAGGGCCACAACTACGAAGACGCGATCATCCTCTCCGAGCGGCTCGTGCAGGACGACGTGCTCACCTCGATCCACATCGAGGAGCACGAGATCGACGCGCGGGACACCAAGCTCGGTGCCGAGGAGATCACCCGGGACATCCCGAACGTCTCCGAAGAGGTGCTCGCCGACCTGGACGAGCGCGGCATCATCCGGATCGGTGCCGAGGTCCGCGACGGCGACATCCTGGTCGGCAAGGTCACGCCCAAGGGTGAGACGGAGCTGACCCCGGAGGAGCGCCTGCTCCGCGCGATCTTCGGGGAGAAGGCCCGCGAAGTCCGCGACACCTCGCTCAAGGTGCCGCACGGCGAGACCGGCAAGGTCATCGGCATCCGGGTGTTCTCCCGCGAGGACGACGACGAGCTGCCCCCGGGCGTCAACGAGCTGGTCCGCGTGTACGTGGCGCAGAAGCGCAAGATCCAGCCGGGCGACAAGCTCGCCGGCCGCCACGGCAACAAGGGCGTCATCGGCAAGATCCTGCCCGCCGAGGACATGCCGTTCATGGAGGACGGCCAGCCGGTCGACATCGTGCTGAACACCCACGGTGTGCCGCGACGGATGAACATCGGCCAGATCCTCGAACTGCACCTCGGCTGGCTCGCCTCGCAGGGGTGGAAGGTCGAGGGCAGCCCGGACTGGGCGAAGAGCCTGCCTGCCGAGCTCTACGACGTGGACCCCGGCACGAACACCGCGACCCCGGTGTTCGACGGTGCCAAGGAAGAGGAGCTCACCGGCCTGCTGGCCTCGACCAAGCCGAACCGCGACGGCGACCGGCTGGTCCAGCCGGACGGCAAGGCGGTTCTGCTGGACGGCCGTTCCGGCGAGCCGTTCCCGTACCCGGTGGCCGTCGGCTACATGTACATCCTGAAGCTGCACCACCTGGTCGACGACAAGATCCACGCTCGCTCCACCGGCCCGTACTCGATGATCACGCAGCAGCCGCTGGGTGGTAAGGCGCAGTTCGGTGGCCAGCGCTTCGGTGAGATGGAGTGCTGGGCGATGCAGGCCTACGGCGCGGCCTACACGCTGCAGGAGCTGCTGACGATCAAGTCGGACGACGTGGTCGGCCGCGTGAAGGTGTACGAGGCGATCGTCAAGGGCGAGAACATCCCGGACCCGGGTATCCCCGAGTCGTTCAAGGTGCTGTTGAAGGAGCTGCAGTCGCTCTGCCTCAACGTGGAGGTCCTGTCCTCCGACGGTGCGGCGATCGAGATGCGCGACTCCGACGACGAGGACCTCGAGCGCGCCGCCGCCAACCTCGGCATCAACCTGTCCCGCAACGAGTCGCCCTCGGTGGACGACGTCGTGCAATGACCTCGCCACCCGGCCGGGTCCACACCTCCCGCGTGGGCCCGGCCGGGTAGCCGGCCTCGTTAGCCACCTCTATCTCCAAGGGGATGCAACCGCGTGTTGGACGTCAATTACTTCGATGAGCTCCGCATCGGCCTCGCCACCGCCGACGACATCCGTCAGTGGTCCTTCGGCGAGGTGAAGAAGCCGGAGACCATCAACTACCGCACGCTCAAGCCCGAGAAGGACGGCCTCTTCTGCGAGAAGATCTTCGGCCCCACCCGGGACTGGGAGTGCTACTGCGGTAAGTACAAGCGGGTCCGCTTCAAGGGCATCATCTGCGAGCGCTGTGGTGTCGAGGTGACCCGTGCCAAGGTGCGGCGCGAGCGGATGGGCCACATCGAGCTGGCCGCTCCGGTCACCCACATCTGGTACTTCAAGGGTGTTCCCTCCCGCCTCGGCTACCTGCTGGACCTGGCGCCGAAGGACCTCGAGAAGATCATCTACTTCGCGGCCTACGTGATCACGGGCGTGAACAGCGAGCTGCGGCACAACGACCTGCCCACGCTCGAGAACGAGATCGGTGTCGAGCGCAAGAACATCGAGACCAAGCGCGACTCCGACATCGAGGCCCGCGCGCAGAAGCTCGAGGCCGACCTGGCCCAGCTGGAGGCCGAGGGCGCGAAGTCCGACGCCCGCCGCAAGGTCAAGGAGGGCGGCGAGCGCGAGATGCGCCAGCTCCGCGACCGGGCTCAGCGTGAGCTGGACCGGCTCGAGGAGATCTGGACCACCTTCACCAAGCTCGACGCGCGCCAGCTGATCGCGGACGAGCAGCTCTACCGCGAGCTGTTCGACCGCTACGGCGAGTACTTCACCGGTGGCATGGGCGCCGAGGCGATCCAGAAGCTGGCCACCGAGTTCGACGTGGCCGCCGAGGCGGACAACCTGCGCGACACCATCCGCAACGGCAAGGGGCAGAAGAAGCTCCGCGCACTCAAGCGGCTCAAGGTCGTGGCGGCCTTCCAGGCCACCGGCAACGACCCGCGCGGCATGGTGCTCGACGCCGTTCCGGTCATCCCGCCGGACCTGCGCCCGATGGTGCAGCTCGACGGTGGCCGGTTCGCCACGTCCGACCTCAACGACCTGTACCGCCGGGTGATCAACCGGAACAACCGGTTGAAGCGGCTGATCGACCTCGGCGCGCCCGAGATCATCGTCAACAACGAGAAGCGGATGCTGCAGGAGGCCGTCGACGCGCTGTTCGACAACGGCCGCCGTGGCCGCCCGGTCACCGGTCCCGGTAACCGGCCGCTGAAGTCGTTGTCCGATCTGCTCAAGGGCAAGCAGGGCCGGTTCCGCCAGAACCTGCTCGGCAAGCGCGTGGACTACTCGGGCCGTTCGGTCATCATCGTCGGCCCGCAGCTGAAGCTGCACCAGTGCGGTCTGCCCAAGGACATGGCGCTGGAGCTGTTCAAGCCCTTCGTGATGAAGCGGCTGGTCGACCTGAACCACGCGCAGAACATCAAGTCCGCCAAGCGGATGGTGGAGCGCGCCCGGCCCGCGGTGTGGGACGTGCTGGAAGAGGTCATCACCGGGCACCCGGTGCTGCTCAACCGTGCACCGACCCTGCACCGCCTCGGTATCCAGGCCTTCGAGCCGCAGCTGGTGGAAGGCAAGGCCATCCAGCTGCACCCGCTGGTCTGCGAGGCGTTCAACGCGGACTTCGACGGTGACCAGATGGCGGTGCACCTGCCGCTGTCGGCCGAGGCGCAGGCCGAGGCCCGGATCCTGATGCTGTCGGCGAACAACATCCTCTCGCCGGCGTCGGGCCGCCCGCTGGCCATGCCCCGTCTGGACATGGTGACGGGTCTGTTCCACCTGACGCGCCTCGACGAGAACGCGATCGGTGCCGGGCAGGCGTACTCCTCGCCGGCCGAGGCCATCATGGCCTACGACCGCAAGGCGCTGAGCCTGCACGCCCCGATCAAGATCCGGATCAACGACCGGCAGCCCGCCAAGGCCGACGAGGCTCGGCTCGCGGAGAAGGGCTGGGAGCCCGGTCAGATGTGGCTGGCCGAGACCAGCCTCGGCCGGGTGCTGTTCAACGAGCTGCTGCCGCCGGACTATCCGTTCGTGAACGAGCCGATGCCGAAGAAGCGGCAGGCCGCGATCGTGAACGACCTGGCCGAGCGGTACTCGATGACGCAGGTCGCGCAGACCCTGGACCGGCTCAAGGACGCCGGCTTCTACTGGGCCACCCGCTCCGGGGTGACGGTGTCGATCACCGACGTGGTCGTGCCGCCGGAGAAGAAGGAGATCCTGGACCAGTACGAGGCCAAGGCCGACCAGGTCGAGAAGCGCTACCAGCGTGGTCAGCTCTCGCACGCCGAGCGCAACAACGAACTGGTCAAGGTGTGGAGCCAGGCGACAGACGACGTCGCCAAGGTCATGGAGGACCACTTCCCCGAGACGAACCCGATCTCCGTGATCGTGAAGTCCGGGGCGGCGGGCAACATGACCCAGGTCCGTTCGCTGGCCGGGATGCGTGGTCTGGTGTCGAACCCGAAGGGTGAGTACATCCCGCGCCCGATCAAGGCGAACTTCCGTGAGGGCCTGTCGGTGGCCGAGTACTTCATCGCCACCCACGGTGCCCGGAAGGGTCTGGCCGACACCGCGCTGCGTACCGCCGACTCGGGTTACCTGACCCGGCGTCTGGTGGACGTCTCGCAGGACGTCATCGTCCGTGAGGTCGACTGCGGCACCAGCCGTGGCATCAACATGGCGATCGGCGAGGACCTCGGCGACGGCAAGATCGTGCGCACGCAGCACGTCGAGACCGCTGCCTACGCCCGCACGCTGGCCACCGACGCCACGGACGCCCAGGGCAATGTTGTGCTCAACGCCACCGACGACCTCGGTGACCCCGCGATCGAGAAGCTGATTTCCAGCGGGATCCTCAAGGTCAAGGTCCGCAGCGTGCTGACCTGCGAGTCCGCCGTGGGTGTGTGTGCGACCTGCTACGGCCGCTCGATGGCCACCGGCAAGCTGGTGGACGTCGGCGAGGCCGTCGGTATCGTCGCCGCGCAGTCCATCGGTGAGCCCGGTACCCAGCTGACGATGCGTACCTTCCACCAGGGTGGTGTCGCCGGTGACGACATCACCACGGGTCTGCCGCGTGTCACGGAGCTGTTCGAAGCCCGTGTCCCGAAGGGCAAGGCGCCGATCGCCGACGTCGATGGCCGGGTGCGCATCGAGGAGAGCGAGCGGTTCTGGAAGATCACGCTGATCCCGGACGACGGTGGCGAGGAGATCGTCTTCGACAAGCTGTCGAAGCGTCAGCGCCTTGCCAACACCCCGACCGGGCCGCTGGCGGACGGCGACCACGTGTCGGTCGGCCAGCTGCTGCTGGAAGGCACGCCGGACCCGCACGAGGTGCTGCGCGTGATGGGGCCCCGCGAGGCGCAGATGCACCTGGTGGACGAGGTCCAGAAGGTGTACCGGGCCCA
Source organism: Amycolatopsis sp. (assembly GCF_035546795.1). Lineage (GTDB taxonomy): Bacteria > Actinomycetota > Actinomycetes > Mycobacteriales > Pseudonocardiaceae > Amycolatopsis_E. The sequence continues at coordinate 184,257 of NZ_DASZWC010000068.1, read as the reverse complement.
GGGTGTGTCGATCCACGACAAGCACATCGAGGTCATCGTCCGGCAGATGCTGCGCCGGGTCACGATCATCGACTCCGGTTCGACCGACTTCCTGCCTGGTGAGCTCCCCGAGCGCACCAAGTTCGAGGCGACGAACCGGGCCGCGGTGGCCGAGGGCGGCGAGCCGGCTTCGGGTCGTCCGGTGCTGATGGGCATCACGAAGGCCTCGCTGACCACGGACTCGTGGCTGTCCGCGGCGTCGTTCCAGGAGACCACGCGTGTCCTGACCGACGCGGCGATCAACGGCCGCAGCGACAAGCTCGTGGGCCTCAAGGAGAACGTGATCATCGGTAAGCTGATCCCGGCCGGTACCGGCATCAACCGGTACCGCAACATCCAGGTGCAGCCGACCGAGGAGGCCAGGGTGGCCGCGTACGCCATCCCGTCCTACGACGACGGTTACTACACGCCGGACGTGTTCGGCACGGGTACCGGCGCCGCTGTCCCGCTCGACGACTACGACTTCGGTCGCGACTTCCGCTGATCGCTTCGTAGCCTCGAAGGCCCTGGGATGCCTCCCGCATCCCAGGGCCTTCGTTTTTGCCCGGTTTGCGAGCGTTCCCGGTTCGGGAAGGGGCTTTCGGCACCCGTTTCGCTTTCGGAAGGGGCTCGCGTGCCGCCGGGGGACTGTGGGTAGCGTGTCGCGCGGGAGGTTCACGCGTACGCGAAATGAGGAGGGCGTTGTGAACACTGACGAGAACACGAGCCAGGAAGAGGCTCCGAAGACCGGCGGCAGGCACGCCGCGCCGGAGGGCGCTCCGCGGCACCCGGCGATCGACCTGTCCCGGGACCCGAACCCGGGCAAGCCTGATCACGCCAAGCAGGACGAAGAGTGATCTCATGAAGGAGGTCCCGGTTTCGGCCGGGGCCTCCTTCACGTTCAGTCTGCCGTCAACTCATCGAGGACGCGCAGCAGCCGTTTCCGGCGCAGGTCGCCCCGCCAGCTGATCGACCGGATGCCGGAGCCTTCCTGGAGCACGTCGTCCCTGACCTCGGGTTTGCGATTCCGGGCCCAGTCGGAGAAATCGAGGTAGAGCGCCATCGGGTCGCCGTTGAGCGACGCACCCCGGTTCCGGTCGTGGAAGCCGTCGAAGGGCCGGTCCGACAAGGCCGTGCTCACGCACGAGTAGCTGGTGGTGTTGGCCTCCCACTGCCCGCGGCTCGCGTCGAAGCTGTCGCCCTTGCGGACGGAGATCTGCACCCCGTGCACCGGCCGTCCGCGATAACGCCCGAGGAACTCGATATCGGTGTCCGGCAGCGGAACCTCCCAGCCCTGCCCACCGTCACCGGGTAGGTCACGAGGGGCGCGCCGTTGTCGTTTCCGGACCCGCCAGCCGTGCTCCTGCGCGAGCCGCGGCAGCTGGATCCACCGGAATACGAACGGCATCGCCAACGAGCACACCATCCACGCCAGCAGCGGCACGAGGATGACCAGCCCCAGCACACCGCCGACCTCGAAGCTCATCTGGTTTCCTCCGGCCTGGTTCAGAAGTTCAGGTCGTCGCTGGTTTCCTCGGGCGTCTGATCCCCGCCGGTTTCCCCGTAGCCCGCTGCTTTGTCCACATTGGACCCGTGTTTCGCGACCTTGCCCGCTGCGTCGACACCCAGCTGTGTCTTGCCTTTGACGGTGCCCGGGACCTCGATTTCGCCCTTCTTGTTGACCAGGCCGCCGAGGCCCACCGTGTTGAGGCCCGCCTTCTTCCCCGTTGTGCCAAAGGATTTGCCCGCACCGTCGTAGGCCCGCTTGCCGACCATGCCGCCCTCGGCGCTGTTCAGCCGCGTTCCCCAGTCGGCGTTCTTCCCGGCTTCCTTGGCACTCTGCGATTCGAGCTTCGCCAGACCGCTCTGCATCGCCTTGGTGTCCATGATCTGCTTGAAGTTGCCCTTCCACTTCCCGAAGAAGTCCTTGAGCTTCACCAGGAAGTTCTTGACGGTGTCCAGCAGTTCCTTGAGCTTCTGCACGTAGCGGCTGACCTTCGAACCGGTCTGCGCCGCACGCACCCCGGTCGCCGTGCCCGCCGCGGCCGTCGAGCCGCCACAGGTCGGCACCGCGGCGGCGAGCGCGGGAATCCAGATCATGATCAGCCAGGTGATCAGCTCGGTCAGGATGGCCTTGATGAACTCCTCGATCACCTGCATGACCATGCTGGAGATCTGCAGCAGCTGCGCGATGTCCCCGGACTGGCCGGCGATCCCGTCGATGCCCTCGGCGAACTGCGCGAGCTTCGTGGCGGCGGCGTCGGCCGCGTCGCCATCCCAGTTCGCCAGCGAAGCCTGTGCCTCCTGGACGAACTTTTGGCTGTATTGCTGCAATCCCGTGCCGATCGCGCCGAAGTTCCCGGCCGCGGCCGCCAGTGCCGGGCCGTCTCCGCTGACGAAGTGGATCGCGTCCTGCAACGGCTGCACGACGGTCATCAGGAAGTTGAGGCCCTGCCCGACGAGCCAGCCGACCGGATCCGTCGCGATGCTGGAGACGCTCATGCAGGAACTGACGAAACCCGCCGCGCTGCCGGCGATCCCCGCGATCTCGCCGCCCGAGACCTGCCCGTCGGCCAGCGCGCCCTTGACGGTGTTGAAGGTGCCGTAGCCGCTGCCCAGCGGTCCGGGCAGCGCCGAAAGCATCGTGTTGGTGTCGGTGTTGACGAAGCCGGGATCCTGCCGCTTCTTGATGCTGATCCCGCTCTGCTGCCCGGTGATCGTCTCGTCGCCCATGGGTCAGTTGCCCTCGGGCGCTGGGCCCATCGACGGCGTGCGGACGGGCGCTGGGGCCTCCAGCAGATTCAGGATCTGGCCGAGCAGTTGCTTGCTGTCGTCCTCGTGCTGTTCGTACGCGTCCGCGGCGGCGGTGAACTTCTGGCTTGCGGCCTGCAGGCCGGTGCCCATCTCGATCAGCAGGTCCTGCAGATCGCCGAGCATGCCGGTGTACTTCTCCTTCACGAACAGGCCGACGACGCCCCACGACTTGTCCCCGACGTCGGACTGGCCGACCAGCCCCGAGATCTCCTTCGGCACGGCGACGTCACCATCGAGCTTCCCGGCGTACTCGCGCAGCGCCGCCACGACCACGGCGTGTCCCGTACCCATCAGCGGTCCTCCTCGTCGTAGAGGTTGAGGAAACGGCCTTCCGCGCGGTCGTTCCCGCTGGTTGGAGGCGCCGGGCGGGGCTGCGGTTCCGGCCTGCGGAGAACGTTCTCGTGCGAAAAGTCCTCCGGACGGCTCTCGGCCGGTTCGTCTTCCATCGACGCCCGCAGCTGCTCGGGCGACGTGCCGAACAGCTCGGCCTGCGTTTCCAGCACCTGGTCGAGCAGGTTCATCCCGTCGCCGAGGTGCGCCTCCACCGTCTTCGCCTGTTTGCGGGCCGCGTCGGCGACCGCGCGCTGGAGCGTGGACATCACGGACGCGGACAGCGTTTGCGCGGACTGGCGCAGCGCGCTTTCGGCGAACCTGATGTCCCTGATCGCGCCGCCGGGCCCGGCGACGACGGTGACCCCGCCGTCCGGCGACGTGGCCGTCGCTTCCAGTTCGCTGATCTCCTGCCGCATCCCGTCGACGTCCGAGAGCTGTTCGTCGACGTGCCGGAGCTTGGTCTGGAACTGCTCGAACTGAGCGACGAGCTGGTCGAACTCGGCCGACACGCTGCCTCCCGATGGTTGGCCGGCTGGGGTGCCTCCATGATGACCGAAAGCGTGCGAATCCGGGGCGAACCGGGTGAAATCCACCGACGGTGGTCACTCATCCGGGTTGGGAATGAACTGTCGTCGCCATTCGTTGCACAGGTCGGCGGGAACCGCCCGGCTCGCGAGAATCCTCCGGTCCGGCCCCGGATTCCGCTAAGATGGAAAGCTGAGCCACTCGCCCCTGCCCTGATGCAGGGCCATAGCCGACCCCCGCTGTCGGCCGGTCCGAAACGGGCGGGTATCTTTGACGACTGTGCCCGGCACGCGCTGGGCCGCTCTGCGTGCCATTCGGCTCGCTGTGCTTTTCGAGGACCTGAGGTGCTCTTGCGAGGACCTGAGGCCCGAGGAGATCGCGGCGGCCGGAGCGGCGAGGCGGAGCTCCGCGGAAACCCGAGGGAACGTTACCGGCCGTGAGGCCCAGACGCGGGCCGACACGCCCGACCTCGGGGGCCGGGGAAACCCGAACACGAACAAGTAATACGCGACAGAAAGCTGGTCCATTGCCCACGATCCAGCAGCTGGTCCGCAAGGGCCGCCAGGACAAGGCTGCCAAGCAGAAGACCGCGGCGCTCAAGGGGAGTCCGCAGCGGCGTGGCGTGTGCACCCGCGTGTACACCACCACCCCCAAGAAGCCGAACTCGGCGCTGCGCAAGGTCGCGCGTGTGAAGCTGACCAGCGGCATCGAGGTCACCGCCTACATCCCGGGCGAGGGCCACAACCTGCAGGAGCACTCGATGGTGCTCGTGCGTGGTGGTCGTGTTAAGGACCTCCCCGGTGTTCGCTACAAGATCATCCGCGGTTCGCTCGACACCCAGGGTGTGAAGAACCGCAAGCAGGCGCGCAGCCGGTACGGCGCGAAGAAGGAGAAGAGCTAATGCCTCGCAAGGGCCCGGCCCCGAAGCGGCCGTTGATCTCCGACCCGGTCTACGCCTCCCCGCTGGTCACCCAGCTGGTCAACAAGGTGCTGAAGGACGGGAAGCGTTCGCTGGCCGAGCGCATCGTCTACGGCGCGTTGGAGGGTGCACGGGAGAAGACGGGCACCGACCCGGTCGTCACGCTCAAGCGTGCGCTGGACAACGTGAAGCCCGCCATCGAGGTGAAGAGCCGTCGAGTCGGTGGTGCCACGTACCAGGTGCCGATCGAGGTCAAGCCCGGCCGCTCGACCACCCTTGCCCTTCGCTGGCTCGTGTCCTTCTCGCAGGCTCGCCGCGAGAAGACCATGATCGAGCGTCTGCAGAACGAGCTGCTCGATGCGAGCAACGGCCTCGGGGCCAGCGTGAAGCGCCGCGAGGACACCCACAAGATGGCCGAATCGAACAAGGCTTTCGCCCACTACCGTTGGTGATCGCCGCCCGGCTGCCGGATGAAGCCAGGCCGGGCCCCACGCTTCCAGACAGGGGAACATTGCAGTGGCACGCGACGTGCTGACAGACCTCAACAAGGTCCGCAACATCGGCATCATGGCCCACATCGACGCCGGTAAGACCACGACGACCGAGCGGATCCTGTTCTACACCGGGATCAACTACAAGATCGGCGAGGTGCACGACGGCGCCGCGACGATGGACTGGATGGAGGAGGAGCAGAAGCGGGGTATCACCATCACCTCGGCTGCCACCACCACCTTCTGGGGCGACTACCAGATCAACCTGATCGACACGCCTGGACACGTCGACTTCACCGTCGAGGTGGAGCGCAACCTGCGCGTGCTCGACGGGGCCGTCGCGGTGTTCGACGGCAAGGAAGGTGTCGAACCGCAGTCCGAGCAGGTCTGGCGCCAGGCCGACAAGTACGACGTCCCGCGCATCTGCTTCGTCAACAAGATGGACAAGCTGGGTGCGGACTTCTACTACACGCTGAAGACCATCACCGACCGGCTCGGCGTTCGGCCGCTGGCCATCCAGCTGCCGATCGGCGCGGAGAGCGACTTCGAGGGTGTCGTCGACCTGGTCCGCATGAAGGCACTGGTCTGGCGCGGTGAGGTCCAGAAGGGCGAGGACTACGTCGTCGAGGACATCCCGGCCGAGCTGGCCGAGCTGGCCGCGGAGTACCGCGAGAAGCTGGTCGAGGCGGTCGCCGAGACCGACGACTCGCTGATGGAGAAGTTCCTCGAGGGCGAGGAGCTGACCACCGACGAGATCAAGTCCGGTATCCGCAAGCTGGTCGTCACCCGCGAGGCCTTCCCGGTGCTGGCCGGTTCCGCGTTCAAGAACAAGGGTGTGCAGCCCATGCTCGACGCGGTCATCGACTACCTGCCGTCGCCGCTGGACGTCCCGGCCGTCGAGGGCTTCCTGCCCGACGGCGAGACCCCGGCCACGCGCAAGGCGTCGACCGAGGAGCCGTTCTCGGCGCTGGCCTTCAAGATCGCCGCGCACCCGTTCTTCGGCAAGCTGACCTACATCCGGGTCTACTCGGGCAAGGTCGCGGGCGGGGCCCAGGTCGTGAACTCGACCAAGGACCGCAAGGAGCGCATCGGGAAGATCTTCCAGATGCACTCCAACAAGGAGAACCCGGTCGACGACGCCCAGGCAGGCCACATTTACGCGGTCATCGGGCTGAAGGACACCACCACCGGCGACACGCTCTGCGACCCGCAGAAGCCGATCGTGCTGGAGTCGATGACCTTCCCCGAGCCCGTTATCCGGGTGGCCATCGAGCCGAAGACCAAGGCCGACCAGGAGAAGCTGTCCACGGCGATCCAGAAGCTGGCCGAGGAGGACCCCACCTTCCAGGTCACGCTGGACGACGAGACCGGGCAGACGATCATCGCCGGCATGGGCGAGCTGCACCTCGAGGTGCTGGTGAACCGGATGAAGTCCGACTACAAGGTCGAGGCGAACATCGGTAAGCCGCAGGTCGCCTACCGGGAGACCATCCGCAAGACGGTCGACAAGCTCGACTACGTGCACAAGAAGCAGACCGGTGGCTCCGGTCAGTTCGCCAAGGTGATCATCAAGCTGGAGCCGCTGGCCACCACTGACGGTGCGCTCTACGAGTTCGACAACAAGGTCACCGGTGGCCGCATCCCCCGGGAGTACATCCCCTCGGTGGACGCGGGCGCCCAGGACGCCATGCAGTACGGCGTGCTGGCCGGCTACCCGCTCGTCGGGTTGAAGCTGACCCTGTTGGACGGTGCCTACCACGAGGTCGACTCTTCGGAGATGGCATTCAAGATCGCCGGTTCGATGGCGCTCAAGGAAGCCGCGAAGAAGGCCAGCCCGGCACTGCTGGAGCCGATGATGGCGGTCGAGGTGACCACGCCCGAGGACTACATGGGTGATGTCATCGGTGACCTCAACTCCCGCCGTGGCCAGATCCAGGCCATGGAGGAGCGGGCGGGCACCCGCGTCGTGAAGGCGCTGGTTCCGCTTTCGGAGATGTTCGGGTATGTCGGCGACCTGCGGTCTCGCACCCAGGGTCGTGCGAACTACTCGATGACGTTCGACTCCTACGCCGAGGTTCCCGCGAACGTCGCGAAGGAAATCATCGCGAAGGCGACGGGGGAGTAATCCCGTAGCACCCAACGCGGGCGCGAAAGGGGCCTCCCCTAAGGTCCGCACAACTGACCAGATCGAGTCGCTGTCCGACTGCCACGTCGGCCGGTGAGCAAGAGCAAGAGTCCAGGAGGACATTCCAGTGGCGAAGGCGAAGTTCGAGCGGAGCAAGCCGCACGTCAACATCGGAACCATCGGTCACGTCGACCACGGGAAGACCACTCTGACCGCGGCGATCACCAAGGTTCTGCACGACAAGTACCCGGAGCTCAACGAGTCGCGGGCATTCGACCAGATCGACAACGCGCCGGAAGAGAAGCAGCGCGGTATCACGATCAACATCTCGCACGTCGAGTACCAGACCGAGAAGCGTCACTACGCACACGTGGACGCCCCCGGTCACGCGGACTACATCAAGAACATGATCACCGGTGCCGCCCAGATGGACGGCGCGATCCTGGTGGTCGCCGCGACCGACGGCCCGATGCCGCAGACCCGTGAGCACGTGCTGCTCGCCCGCCAGGTCGGCGTCCCCTACATCGTGGTGGCGCTGAACAAGGCCGACATGGTCGACGACGAGGAGATCCTCGAGCTCGTCGAGCTCGAGGTCCGTGAGCTGCTGTCCTCGCAGGAGTTCCCCGGCGACGACGCCCCGGTCATCAAGGTCTCCGGCCTGAAGGCCCTCGAGGGCGACGAGAAGTGGGCCGAGTCCGTGCTCGAGCTGATGAACGCCGTCGACGACAACGTGCCGGACCCGGTGCGTGACCTCGACAAGCCGTTCCTGATGCCGATCGAGGACGTCTTCACCATCACCGGCCGCGGCACCGTCGTGACCGGTCGTGTGGAGCGCGGCCAGGTCAACGTCAACGAAGAGGTCGAGATCGTGGGTATCCGCGAGAAGTCGACCAAGACCACCGTCACCGGTGTCGAGATGTTCCGCAAGCTGCTGGACTCCGGCCAGGCCGGTGACAACGTCGGGCTGCTCCTGCGTGGCATCAAGCGCGAGGACGTCGAGCGCGGCCAGGTCATCGTGAAGCCCGGCACGACCACCCCGCACACCGAGTTCGAGGGCTCGGTGTACATCCTGTCCAAGGACGAGGGTGGCCGGCACACGCCGTTCTTCAACAACTACCGCCCGCAGTTCTACTTCCGCACCACGGACGTGACCGGCGTGGTGACCCTCCCCGAGGGCACCGAGATGGTCATGCCGGGCGACAACACCGACATCTCGGTGAGCCTGATCCAGCCCATCGCCATGGACGAGGGTCTGCGGTTCGCCATCCGTGAGGGTGGCCGGACCGTCGGCGCGGGCCAGGTCACCAAGATCATCAAGTGATTTCCACCCAGCCCCGGGGCGTATACCACCCCGGGGCTGGGTTGCGAAAGCACGTATGCGACACTAATTGGGTTGCTCGTCGCGGGGCGGCCGATTCTGCTTGCGGATTCGGCCGCCCTGGCGCGAGTGGCCTGGTGCCGGCCCCTTCTTGAGATACAGCAGGGTTCCGGCAGTTACAGGACCAACCGGCACGACAATGATCTCTAACGGGATCAGTCTGCGTACTCAGGCCGACACGCCCGACCGCGTGGACCGGTAAGCAAGACGCTGACGTGCCGAAATAGCGGCACAAGACGGTAAGGACGAGCTGCAACCATGGCGGGACAGAAGATCCGCATCAGGCTCAAGGCCTATGACCACGAGGCGATCGACGCCAGCGCGCGCAAGATCGTGGAGACGGTGACGCGCACCGGAGCCTCGGTCGTCGGACCTGTGCCGCTGCCCACCGAGAAGAACGTTTACTGCGTCATCCGCTCGCCGCACAAGTACAAGGACTCGCGCGAGCACTTCGAGATGCGCACACACAAGCGTCTGATCGACATCCTCGACCCGACGCCGAAGACGGTCGACGCGCTGATGCGCATCGACCTGCCGGCGAGCGTCGACGTCAACATCCAGTAAGCGTTGGGCGAGCGGCGGAGATAAGAGACTCATGTCTGACAGGGAAGTGAAGGGCATCCTGGGCACCAAGCTCGGCATGACCCAGGTCTTCGGCGAGGACAACCGGATCATCCCGGTGACCGTCGTACAGGCCGGGCCGAATGTCGTCACCCAGGTGCGCACGAAGGACAACGACGGCTACGAGGCCGTCCAGCTGGCGTTCGGCGCCGTTGACCCGCGCAAGGTCAACAAGCCGCGCACCGGGCACTTCGACAAGGCCGGCGTGACCCCGCGCCGCCACGTCGTCGAGCTGCGGACGACCGACGCCGCCGGCTACGAGATCGGCCAGGAGATCACCGCCGAGGTGTTCCCCGCCGGTTCGCGTGTCGACGTCACCGGCACCAGCAAGGGCAAGGGCTACGCCGGTGTCATGAAGCGGCACGGCTTCAAGGGCCAGGGCGCCAGCCACGGTAACCAGGCCAAGCACCGCGCGCCGGGCTCGATCGGTGGCTGCGCCACCCCGGGCCGCGTGTTCAAGGGCCTGCGGATGGCAGGCCGGATGGGCCACGTCAAGGTCACCACGCAGGGCCTGACCGTGCACGACGTCCGCGGCGAAGACGGCCTGCTGCTGATCAAGGGTGCCGTTCCCGGCCCCAACGGCGGCCTCGTGTTCGTCAGGACCGCCTCGAAGGGTGGTGCGACCGCATGACCAGCATCGAGCTGAAGACCCCGGCCGGCAGCGCCGAGGGCACCGTCGAGCTCCCCGCGGAGATCTTCGACGTGCAGGCCAATGTGCCGCTGCTGCACCAGGTTGTCGTCGCCCAGCAGGCCGCGGCTCGCCAGGGCACGCACGACACCAAGACCCGCGGTGAGGTCGCCGGTGGCGGCAAGAAGCCGTACCGGCAGAAGGGCACCGGCCGCGCCCGCCAGGGCTCGACCCGTGCGCCGCAGTTCGCCGGTGGTGGCGTCGTGCACGGCCCCACGCCGCGTGACTACGCCCAGCGCACCCCGAAGAAGATGAAGGCCGCCGCGCTGCGCGGTGCCCTCTCCGACCGGGCGCGTGCCGGCCAGGTGCACGTCGTGACCGAGCTGGTCTCGGCTGACAAGCCGTCCACCAAGGAAGCGATCAAGACCCTGGCCGCGGTCACCGAGGCCAAGCGGGTCCTCTTGGTCCTGCACCGCGGCGACGAGCTGGCCTGGCTGTCGGCTCGCAACCTGCCGAACGTGCACCTGCTCTGGTTCGACCAGCTCAACACGTACGACGTGCTGGTCAACGACGACGTGGTGTTCACGAAGGCCGCATACGACGCTTTCGTCGAGGGCCCGGCCAAGGGCAAGGCCGTGAAGGCTTCGGCGTCCTCGAGCGAGCTGGAAGGGAGTGACCAGTGAGCAGCGTTGCCATTCCCGACCCGCGTGACATCTTGCTCGCGCCGGTGATCTCCGAGAAGTCCTACGGGCTGCTCGAGGACCACAAGTACACGTTCATCGTCCGGCCGGACGCCAACAAGACCCAGATCAAGATCGCGGTCGAGCAGGTCTTCGGCGTCAAGGTGGTCAACGTCAACACGCTGAACCGGCAGGGCAAGCGCAAGCGCACCCGCACCGGCTTCGGGAAGCGCAAGGACACCAAGCGCGCCATCGTGACGCTGTCCGCCGAGAGCAAGCCGATCGAGATCTTCGGCGGACCCGCCGCGTAAGGGACTGAGCAGACAATGGGTATTCGCAAGTACAAGCCGACGACGCCGGGCCGTCGTGGCTCGAGCGTCTCCGACTTCGCCGAGATCACCCGGTCGACGCCGGAGAAGTCGCTGCTGCGCCCGCTGAGCAAGAGCGGTGGCCGCAACGCGTCCGGCAAGATCACCACCCGGCACAAGGGTGGCGGCCACAAGCGGGCCTACCGGGTCATCGACTTCCGGCGCAACGACAAGGACGGCATCCCGGCCAAGGTCGCGCACATCGAGTACGACCCGAACCGCTCGGCCCGGATCGCGCTGCTGCACTACGTCGACGGCGAGAAGCGCTACATCATCGCGCCGGAGAAGCTGAAGCAGGGCGACAAGGTGGAGAGCGGCCCGCGCGCCGACATCAAGCCTGGCAACAACCTGCCGCTGCGCAACATCCCGGTCGGCACCGTGATCCACGCGATCGAGCTCCGTCCCGGCGGCGGCGCGAAGATCGCCCGCTCCGCCGGTGCCCGCGTGCAGCTCGTCGCGAAGGACGGCCCGTACGCCCAGCTGCGGATGCCCTCGGGCGAAATCCGCAACGTGGACGTGCGCAACCGCGCCACCGTCGGTGAGGTCGGCAACTCCGACCACTCCAACATCAACTGGGGCAAGGCGGGCCGTAACCGCTGGCGCGGCAAGCGCCCGACCGTCCGTGGTGTCGTGATGAACCCGGTCGACCACCCGCACGGTGGTGGCGAGGGCAAGACGTCCGGTGGTCGTCACCCCGTCAACCCGAACGGCAAGCCGGAGGGCCGCACCCGCCGCCGCAAGCCGTCCGACCAACTGATCGTCCGCCGCCGGCGTACCGGCAAGAAGCGCTGAGCAGGGAGGTAGAAGAACATGCCGCGCAGTCTCAAAAAAGGCCCGTTCGTGGACGACCACCTGCTCAAGAAGGTGGACGCACTCAACGAGTCGGGCAAGAAGACGGTGATCAAGACGTGGTCCCGCCGGTCCACGATCACCCCCGACATGCTGGGGCACACGATCGCCGTGCACGACGGCCGCAAGCACGTCCCGGTGTTCGTCACCGAGGCGATGGTGGGTCACAAGCTGGGCGAGTTCGCCCCGACGCGGACCTTCAAGGGCCACATCAAGGACGACCGCAAGTCGCGCCGTCGCTGACGCGCACCGAGAAGAGGAACTAACGAATGAGTGCCCAGAAAGACGCTACGGCCGAGGCGCTGCCTGTGGCCTACGCGCGGGCTCGCTTCGTCCGGGACTCGCCGATGAAGGTGCGCCGGGTGATCGAGCTGATCAAGGGTCGTAACGCCAAGGATGCCCTGGCCGTGCTGCGGTTCGCGCCGCAGGCCGCCAGCCAGCCGGTGGCGAAGGTGCTCGCGAGCGCCATCGCCAACGCGGAGAACAACCTGGACCTGGACCCCGACACGCTGTGGGTGAAGAACGCCTACGCCGATGAGGGCCCGACGCTCAAGCGCATCCGGCCGCGCGCCCAGGGGCGTGCGTACCGCATCCGCAAGCGGACGAGCCACATCACGGTCGAGGTGGAATCCCGGCCTGAGAAGAAGAGCGGTAAGAAGAAGGGTGGCCGGTAGTGGGCCAGAAAATCAACCCGCACGGCTTCCGGCTCGGGATCACCACGGACTGGAAGTCCCGCTGGTACGCCGACAAGCAGTACGCGGAGTACGTGGCCGAGGACGTCAAGATCCGCAAGCTGCTGTCCACCGGCATGGAGCGCGCCGGCATCTCCAAGGTCGAGATCGAGCGCACCCGTGACCGTGTCCGTGTCGACATCCACACCGCCCGGCCGGGCATCGTCATCGGCCGCCGCGGCGCGGAGGCCGACCGGATCCGTGGCGCGCTGGAGAAGCTGACCAAGAAGCAGGTCCAGCTGAACATCCTCGAGGTGAAGAACCCCGAGGCCGACGCCCAGCTCGTCGCGCAGGGTGTCGCGGAGCAGCTGTCCAACCGCGTGGCGTTCCGTCGCGCGATGCGCAAGGCGATCCAGACCTCCATGCGCTCGCCGCAGGTCAAGGGCATCCGCGTGCAGTGCGGTGGCCGCCTCGGCGGTGCCGAGATGTCGCGGTCGGAGCACTACCGCGACGGCCGGGTTCCGCTGCACACGCTGCGCGCCGACATCGACTACGGCTTCTTCGAGGCCCGCACCACGTTCGGCCGGATCGGCGTGAAGGTGTGGATCTACAAGGGCGACATCGTCGGTGGCCTGAAGGCGAAGAACGAGCGTGACGCCGCCGCGGCCGCCGAGCGTGCGCCGCGTCGCGACCGCCCGTCCCGCCCGCGTCGTTCCGGCGCTTCGGGCACCACGCCGACCTCCACCGAGGCCGGCCGGGCCGCGGCCGCCGCGAAGACTGACAGCGACGTCGCGACCAGTGAAGCTCCTGCGCAGGGCTCGCCGGCCGCGGCCGAGAAGACGGAGGGCTGAGGCGTGCTCGTCCCACGCAAGGTCAAGCACCGCAAGCAGCACCACCCGAAGCGCACCGGCATGGCCAAGGGCGGCACCAAGGTGACCTTCGGTGAGTACGGCATTCAGGCGCTTGAACACGCATATGTGACCAACCGGCAGATCGAGTCCGCTCGTATCGCGATGACCCGGCACATCAAGCGTGGCGGCAAGATCTGGATCAACATCTTCCCGGACCGTCCGCTGACCAAGAAGCCTGCCGAAACCCGCATGGGTTCCGGTAAGGGTTCGCCGGAGTGGTGGATCGCCAACGTCAAGCCCGGCCGCGTGATGTTCGAGATGAGCTTCCCGAACGAGCAGACGGCCCGCGAGGCGCTGCGTCGCGCGATCCACAAGCTGCCCATGAAATGCCGCATCGTGACCCGTGAAGGTGGTGAGTTCTGATGGCACAGGCTGGAGTCGCTCCGTCGGAGCTGCGTGAGCTCACCAACGAGGAGCTCGTGCTGCGCCTGAAGGAAGCCAAGGAGGAGCTGTTCAACCTCCGCTTCCAGATGGCCACCGGACAGCTGGACAACAACCGTCGGCTGCGCACCGTGCGCACCGACATCGCGCGGATCTACACGATCATGCGCGAGCGGGAGCTCGGCCTGTCCGTCTCCCCTGAAGGCAATGACGAAGAAGGTGCTGCCTGATGAGTGAGCAGACCGAAGAGCTCGCGAAGCAGCCGGCGCAGAGCGCGGACTCGGGGCGTAACTACCGCAAGGTCCGTGAGGGCTACGTGGTCTCGGACAAGATGGACAAGACCATCGTGGTCGAGCTCGAGGACCGCAAGAAGCACCGCCGGTACGCCAAGGTCGTGCGCTCCACCAGCAAGGTGAAGGCGCACGACGAGGAGAACTCCGCCGGCAAAGGCGACCGCGTTGTTCTCATGGAGACCCGCCCGACTTCGGCCACCAAGCGGTGGCGGCTGGTGCGGATCGTGGAGAAGGCCAAGTAAGTAGGGGTTCGTTCCCTATCCGTTCCGCCAGGCTCGCGACTGTTCACCAGCGTGAGAACCGGCGAGACATACAGGAGTTGACGTGATCCAGCAGGAGTCGCGACTGCGAGTCGCCGACAACACGGGTGCCAAGGAGATCCTCTGCATCCGCGTGCTCGGTGGATCGGGGCGGCGCTACGCGGGAATCGGCGACATCATCGTCGCCACCGTTAAGGACGCCATCCCGGCCGCCGGGGTGAAGAAGGGCGACGTGGTCAAGGCCGTCATCGTCCGCACGGTGAAGGAGCGGCGTCGCCCGGACGGCTCCTACATCCGGTTCGACGAGAACGCCGCGGTGCTCATCAAGAACGACAACGAGCCGCGCGGGACCCGCATCTTCGGGCCGGTCGGCCGTGAACTGCGCGACCGGAAGTTCATGAAGATCATCTCGCTGGCTCCGGAGGTGCTCTGAACATGAAGGTGCAAACAACAGGGCGTGACACCGTGGTTGTTTCGGACGCTGCGGAGGTGCTCGTCTGATGAAGGTCAAAAAGGGTGACACCGTGGTTGTCATCTCGGGCAAGGACAAGGGCGCCAAGGGCAAGGTCATCCAGGCCTACCCGGAGCGCTCGCGGGTGCTCGTCGAGGGCGTGAACCGGATCAAGAAGCACACCCGGATCACCCAGACGCAGCGCGGCGCGCAGTCCGGCGGCATCGTCACGCAGGAGGCGCCCATCCACGTCTCGAACGTGATGGTCGTGGACTCCGACGGCAAGCCGGCCCGGATCGGCTACCGCATCGGCGAGGACGGCAAGAAGGTTCGCATCTCGCGCAGGACCGGTAAGGACATCTGATGACGACCGCAGAGAAAATCGTGCCGCGGTTGAAGACCCGGTACCGCGAAGAGATCAAGGCTGACCTCCAGAAGGAGTTCACCTACGCCAACGTGCACCAGATCCCTGGTGTCGTGAAGGTCGTCGTCAACATGGGTGTCGGCGACGCCGCGCGGGACAGCAAGCTGATCGAGGGCGCGGTTCGCGACCTGTCGATCATCACCGGGCAGAAGCCCGAGGTGCGCCGGGCCCGCAAGTCGATCGCGCAGTTCAAGCTGCGCGAGGGCCAGCCGATCGGTGCGCGGGTCACCCTGCGCGGCGACCGGATGTGGGAGTTCCTGGACCGGCTGCTGACCATCGCGCTGCCGCGTATCCGTGACTTCCGCGGGCTGTCGCCCAAGCAGTTCGACGGCAACGGCAACTACACCTTCGGTCTCAACGAGCAGTCGATGTTCCACGAGATCGACCCCGACTCCATCGACCGCCCGCGCGGTATGGACGTCACCGTTGTCACCACCGCTACCACCGACGACGAGGGTCGCGCGCTGCTTCGCAAGCTCGGCTTCCCGTTCAAGGAGAACTGATGGCCAAGAAGGCTCTGATCGCCAAGGCCGCCCGTAAGCCGAAGTTCAAGGTGCGCGCCTACACCCGCTGCAACCGCTGCGGCCGGCCGCACTCGGTGTTCCGGAAGTTCGGACTGTGCCGGGTGTGCCTCCGCGAGATGGCACACGCTGGCGAACTGCCCGGCGTGTCCAAGTCCAGCTGGTAATCCAGAACTCAGGCTCCCACTTCGCCACAGGCCCCGGCCCGGGGAACCAGGCGAGAAAGGTTGACAGGTCACCATGACGATGACCGACCCGATCGCAGACTTCCTCACTCGTCTGCGCAACGCCAACTCGGCGTACCACGATGAGGTCGTGCTGCCCCACTCGAAGCTCAAGGCGAACATCGCGGACATCCTCAAGCGCGAGGGTTACATCTCGAGCTACCGCTCCGAGCCGGGTGAGAAGCACAAGAACCTGGTCGTCGAACTGAAGTACGGCCGCAACCGCGAGCGCAGCATCGCCGGTCTGCGCCGGGTGTCCAAGCCCGGTCTGCGGGTGTACGCGAAGTCCACCGAGCTGCCCAGCGTGCTGGGTGGTCTGGGCATCGCGATCATCTCCACGTCGGGCGGTCTGCAGACCGACCGGCAGGCCAAGCGCAACGGAGTGGGCGGGGAAGTCCTCGCCTACGTCTGGTAACGGAAGGGAGTCCAGGCATGTCACGTATCGGAAAGCTGCCGATCGCCGTCCCTTCCGGGGTCGAGGTGTCGATCGACGGCCAGCAGATTTCGGTCAAGGGGCCCAAGGGCACCCTGTCCCACACCATCGCCGAGCCGATCACGGTCGAGCGCGACGAGACCGGCACGCTGCAGGTCAAGCGCCCGGACGACGAGCGCGAGAGCAAGGCCCTGCACGGACTCACCCGTACCCTGGTGAACAACCTCGTCGTAGGCGTCACCGACGGGTACGAGAAGAAGCTCGAGATCCACGGCGTCGGTTACCGCGTGCAGGCCAAGGGCAGCAACCTCGAGTTCGCCCTCGGCTACAGCCACCCGGTGCTGATCGAGGCCCCGGAAGGCATCACCTTCAAGGTGGAGTCGCCGACCCGGTTCTCGGTGTCCGGCATCGACAAGCAGAAGGTCGGCCAGACGGCCGCGGTGATCCGCAAGCTGCGCCGCCCCGACCCCTACAAGGGCAAGGGACTGCGCTACGAGGGTGAGCGCATCCGCCGCAAGGTCGGAAAGACGGGTAAGTGATCATGAGCGACACTGCAACCACGAAGCGGAAGCCGGTCGGCAAGGACGTCTCGACCCGGCGCCGCGTCGCGAAGACGCGCCGTCACTTCCGCCTGCGCAAGAAGATCAGCGGGACCGCCCAGCGGCCCCGGCTGTCGGTCAAGCGCTCCTCGCGCCACATCTACGTCCAGGTGATCGACGACCTGAGCGGCCACACGCTGGCCGCCGCGTCGACGATGGAAGCCGACGTGCGTGGGGTCGAGGGCGACAAGAAGGCCAAGGCCGCCAAGGTCGGCGAGCTCGTGGCCGCCCGCGCGAAGAACGCGGGTATCTCCGGTGTGGTGTTCGACCACGGTGGCAACGGCTACCACGGTCGCATCGCCGCGCTTGCCGACGCCGCCCGTGAGGCGGGGTTGGAGTTCTGACGATGCAGCACATTCTCGAGAACGGAAGGAACGCCTGATGCCGGGACGTACACGGCAATTCGGCGGCGGTCAGGGTGGTCCGGGCGGCCAGGGCGGCAACGACCGCGGCGACCGTCGGGACCGCAGGGACCGTCGCGACGGTGGCCGTGGCGGGGCCGGCCAGGACAAGACCCCGCACCTCGAGCGCGTCGTGGCGATCAACCGCGTCGCCAAGGTGGTCAAGGGTGGCCGCCGGTTCAGCTTCACCGCTCTGGTGGTCGTCGGTGACGGCGACGGTCAGGTCGGCGTCGGCTACGGCAAGGCCAAGGAAGTTCCCGCGGCCATCGCCAAGGGGGTCGAGGAAGCGAAGAAGAACTTCTTCCGCGTGCCTCGGATCGCCGGCACCATCCCGCACCCGATCCAGGGTGAGGACGCCGCCGGTGTGGTCCTGCTCCGTCCGGCCAGCGCCGGTACCGGCGTGATCGCCGGTGGCCCGGTGCGCGCGGTGCTGGAGTGCGCGGGTGTGCACGACGTGCTGTCGAAGTCGCTCGGCTCCGACAACGCGATCAACATCGTGCACGCGACCGTGGCGGCCCTGAAGGGCCTGCAGCGTCCGGAGGAGGTGGCGGCCCGCCGTGGCCTGCCGCTCGAGGACGTCGCTCCGGCGCGGATGCTCCGCCAGCGCGCTGGACAGGGGGTCTGACATGGCTCAGGTCAAGGTCACCCAGGTCAAGAGCAAGATCGGCACCAAGCAGAACCACCGCGAATCGCTGCGGACCCTGGGCCTGCACAAGATCCGGCAGTCGGTCGTGCGGGAGGACACTCCCCAGGTCCGCGGTCTGATCCACACGGTGCGCCACCTCGTTACCGTTGAGGAGGTCAAGGCATGACCGCCATCAAGATCCACCACCTGCGGCCCGCCCCCGGCGCCAAGCGCGACAAGATCCGCGTCGGCCGCGGTGAGGGCTCGAAGGGCAAGACGGCGGGTCGCGGCACCAAGGGCACCAAGGCCCGCAAGAACGTGCCCGCCGGGTTCGAGGGTGGGCAGATGCCCATCCACATGCGGCTGCCGAAGCTGCGTGGCTTCAAGAACCGTTTCCGCACCGAGTACCAGCCGGTGAACGTGGGCGACATCGCCCGGGTGTTCGCCGACGGTGGCGACGTGTCCAAGGAAGACCTGGTCAACCGTGGCCTGGTCCGCAAGGGCAAGCTCGTCAAGGTGCTGGGCAACGGCGACGTCAACGGCGTCAAGCTGAACGTCACCGCCGACGGATTCTCCAACTCCGCCAAGGAGAAGCTGGAGTCCGCGGGCGGTTCGGCCACCCAGGCCTGAGCGCAGCGCACAGTCGAAAACGGCCCGCCGGGGATTCCGGCGGGCCGTTTTTCTGTTGCCCCGCGGTCCTTCGGCGGCCCCGGCGTGTTAAAGGCAACCTGCGGTGCAGGGCCGTTCCGGGTGGCTGTTAGAGTCGGCAACACGTTTCGGGACAAGTCTGTCCTGATGCGTTCCTGGCTTGCCGCCAGTGAGGTTGTGTTCCTGCCGGCCACCGTGGCCGGCCAAGCCGATCGTCGGCGCACCGCCGGCGACGCCGAGGAGGTCCCCCGCGTGCTCAGCGCCTTCCGCTCGGCTCTCGCGACGCCGGACCTGCGCAAGAAGATCCTGTTCACCCTGCTGATCGTGGCGGTGTACCGGATCGGTGCGGTCACGCCGGCGCCCGGGGTCTCCTACCCCAACGTCCAGGCGTGCGGCTCGCAGGCCGACTCGTCGGGCATCTACTCGCTGCTGAACCTGTTCAGCGGCGGTGCGCTCCTGCAGCTGTCGATCTTCTCGACCGGCATCATGCCGTACATCACGGCCAGCATCATCGTCCAGCTGCTCACCGTCGTCATCCCGCGGTTCGAGGAGCTGAAGAAGGAAGGCCAGGCCGGCCAGAACAAGCTGACCCAGTACACCCGGTACCTGACGATCGCGCTGGCGATCCTGCAGGCCACCGGCGTGGTCGCGCTCGCGGACCGCGGGCAGCTGTTCCCGAACTGCACCGAGTCGATCATCCCGGACAACAGCATCTGGTCGCTGGCCATCATCGTCATCACGATGACCGCCGGTACCGCGGTGATGATGTGGCTGGGTGAGCTCATCACCGAGCGCGGTGTCGGCAACGGCATGTCGGTGCTGATCTTCCTGAACATCGCGGCCCGGATCCCGGCCGAGGGTCTCAACATCCTCAACAGCCAGGGCGGGCTGGTCTTCGCCTTCGTCTGCGTGTTCGGCCTGGTGATCATCGCCAGCGTCATCTTCGTCGAGCAGGGGCAGCGCCGGATCCCGGTGCAGTACGCCAAGCGCATGATCGGCCGCCGGATGTACGGCGGCACCTCCACTTACCTGCCGATCAAGGTGAACCAGGCCGGCGTCATCCCGGTCATCTTCGCCTCTTCGCTGCTTTATCTGCCGGACCTGATCAGCCGGCTGGTGGGCAGCCCCACCAGTTCGTCGGGCTGGCAGGTGTTCCTGCAGAACTACGTGGTCAATCAGGGCAACTGGGTACACATCCTGCTGTACTTCGCCCTGATCATCTTCTTCACGTACTTCTACATCACCATCACGTTCAACGTGGACGAGCGTGCGGAAGAGATGAAGAAGTTCGGCGGCTTCATTCCCGGCATCCGCCCCGGCCGCCCGACCGCGGAATACCTCAGCTTCGTGCTGGGCCGGATCACCCTGCCCGGGTCGATCTACCTCGGCATCATCGCGATTCTGCCCAACTTCTTCCTGTCCTTGACTCAGCAGGGCAACAACCAGAGTTTCCCGTTCGGCGGGACCGCGGTGCTGATCATGGTCGGTGTCGGACTCGACACGGTGAAGCAGATCGAAAGTCAGCTGATGCAGCGTAACTACGAAGGGTTCTTGCGATGACGCGCCTGGTTCTTGTCGGCCCGCCCGGAGCGGGAAAGGGTACCCAGGCGGTCGCGCTGTCGCAGAAGCTCTCCGTGCCGCACATCTCCACCGGTGACCTGTTCCGCGCCCACGTCGCCGAGCGCACGCCGCTCGGCGAGGAGGCGAAGCGGTACCTGGACTCGGGCGAACTGGTGCCCGACACGGTGACCAACGAGATGGTCCGCGAGCGGCTCGCGGAGGACGACACCAGGGGCGGTTTCCTGCTGGACGGGTTCCCGCGCACCACCAAGCAGGCCGAGGTGCTGGGCCACCTGCTCGCGGAGACCGACCAGAAGCTCGACGCGGTCATCCAGCTCGAGGTGCCCGAGGACGTCGTGGTGGGCCGGCTGCTTTCGCGTGGCCGGGACGACGACACCGAAGAGGTCATCCGGCGCCGTCAGCAGGTCTACGTCTCGGACACGGCCCCGCTGCTGGACTACTACAAGGACATCCTGATCACCGTCGACGGTGTCGGCGACGTCGACGAGGTGTCGTCGCGGGTGCTGGACGCACTCCGCGCGCGCCAGTAAAGCTGAAAGAGTTTCGTATTTTGCGGCTGTTGCGACGTCGGACTCCGATCGAGATCAAGACCCCGGCTGAACTGGACGCCATGCGCGCGGCCGGGCTGGTCGTCGCCAGGACACTGGCGCTGCTCAGCGTGGCGGCCAAGCCCGGCGTCAGTACGGCCAGCCTCGACGAGCTTGCCGAGCAGTCGATCCGGGAAGCCGGCGCGGTGCCCTCGTTCAAGGGTTACCACGGCTTCCCGGCCTCGATCTGCGCCTCGGTGAACGACCAGATCGTGCATGGCATCCCGGCGAAGACCACGGTGCTCGCCGAGGGCGACCTGATTTCCATCGACTGCGGCGCGATCCTCGACGGCTGGCACGGCGACTCCGCCGTCACGCTGGCCGTCGGTGAGGTCTCCGCCGCCGACAAGGCGCTGTCCGAGGCCACGAAGGCGGCCATGTGGGCCGGCGTCGAGGCCGCGGTGCCCGGCGCCAGGCTCACCGACATCTCGCACGCCGTGCAGTCCTCGGCAGATCGCTCGTCGGCCGCCGACGGGATCGCCTACGGCCAGATCGTCGAGTACGGCGGGCACGGCATCGGCCGCGAGATGCACATGGACCCGTTCCTGCCCAACGTCGGCAAGCCTGGCAAGGGCCCCCGGCTGGAGGTCGGCATGGCGCTGGCCATCGAGCCGATGCTCACCGGCGGATCGAACGAGACCGTCGAGCTCGAAGACGGCTGGACGGTCATCACCGGCGACGGTTCCCGCGCCGCCCACTGGGAGCACACCGTCGCCATCACCGCCGACGGCCCCCGTGTGCTCACGCTCGCCGAAGGCGCCTGAATGACGGCCCGGTGGCGGGCCGCTTAACACACTGGCCCCCGCCTCGCAGGGTGCGACACGGAGTGCGTACACTGTCTAGTCGGCGTACTCATCACGTCGGTTCCAGCGCGCTCGTGAATTCTCACGGGATTGGAGTCGGGGTGGCGTATGCGTCGGCACCACCAAGGCAGGCATTTTTCGGTGCTCAACCAATATCACGAAACGCGGAGGACATGGCTAAGAAAGACGGGGCCATCGAGGTCGAGGGTCGCGTGGTCGAGCCACTCCCCAACGCGATGTTTCGAGTCGAGTTGGAGAACGGCCACAAGGTCCTGGCGCACATCAGCGGCAAGATGCGGCAGCACTACATCCGCATCCTTCCGGAGGACCGGGTCGTCGTGGAGCTTTCGCCCTACGACTTGTCCCGCGGTCGCATCGTCTACCGCTACAAGTGATAACGGTGAGCGCAGCATAAGGAAGCAGGAGACGTGAAGGTTCAGCCGAGCGTCAAGAAGATCTGCGACAAGTGCAAGGTGATCCGCCGCCACGGCCGGATCATGGTGATCTGCGAGAACCTGCGTCACAAGCAGCGTCAGGGCTGATCGCGAGCACTCCGCGCAGAGCGGATTGACAGCGAAGAAAGCCTCCCCGCACCTGCCGGGCCGCCCAGCGGTCCGGAACACCCCCGGGCTCCAGGCCGGGGCCGGGACACCGGTCGTGAAAGCGATCGGCAAGACAGCGAGTCGGTCCCGGGAACGGGCGGGGAGCACACCTGGAGAGACGAAACCAAGAAGGAGCATCAGCGCCAATGGCACGACTCGCCGGCGTCGACCTCCCCCGCGAAAAGCGGCTGGAGATCGCGCTGACCTACATCTACGGAGTAGGCCGTACCCGCTCCAAGGAGCTCGTCAAGGCGACGGACCTGAACCCGGACACCCGGGTGCGGGACCTCAGCGACGACGACCTCGTCAAGCTGCGGGACTACATCGAATCGAACTTCAAGGTCGAGGGTGACCTTCGCCGCGAGGTGAACGCCGACATCCGGCGCAAGATCGAAATCGGCTGCTACGAGGGCATCCGCTGGCGTCGTGGGCTGCCGGTCCGCGGCCAGCGCACGAAGACCAACGCCCGTACCCGCAAGGGGCCGAAGAAGACGGTCGCCGGCAAGAAGAAGGCTGGCAAGAAGTGAGCGTCCAGGGCAGGAAGGCAGTGCGGCTGGGCGGTCAGCGCCTTGCCCGCACCTCGTGCGTATCGCCCAAGGCTCTCTACGCCCGCCCGATGGCCCTGCGTCAGCTGTACACCGACGCCGGTTCCGTGATCCGGCGCGGTCAGCAGGAAGCGCGCATCGCCGCCGCCGCCGAGCAGACCGACAACTCGCGCTAACGAGGAGAATCACCCCCACATGCCACCCAAGTCTCGTACCTCCGGGGCCAAGAAGGTCCGGAGGAAGGAAAAGAAGAACGTGGCCCACGGCCACGCTCACATCAAGAGCACGTTCAACAACACGATCGTGTCGATCACCGACCCCACCGGTGCGGTGATCTCCTGGGCCTCGTCGGGCCACGTGGGCTTCAAGGGCTCGCGTAAGTCCACCCCGTTCGCCGCTCAGATGGCCGCCGAGAACGCCGCGCGCAAGGCCGCCGAGCACGGGATGAAGAAGGTCGACGTCTTCGTGAAGGGTCCGGGTTCGGGCCGCGAGACGGCGATCCGCTCGCTGCAGGCAGCCGGCCTCGAGGTCGGCACGATCCAGGACGTGACCCCGCAGCCGCACAACGGTTGCCGCCCGCCCAAGCGGCGCCGGGTCTGAGGAACGGGGAGGAGTAACAGAAAATGGCTCGCTACACCGGCCCCGCGACTCGTATCTCGCGGCGTCTCAAGGTTGACCTCATCGGCGGCGACCAGGCTTTCGAGCGTCGCCCCTACCCGCCAGGCCAGCACGGCCGCGGCCGGGTCAAGGAGTCCGAGTACCTGCTGCAGCTGCAGGAGAAGCAGAAGGCCCGCCACACCTACGGCATCCTGGAGCGGCAGTTCAGCCGCTACTACAAGGAAGCCGCACGGCGTCAGGGCAAGACGGGTGAGAACCTGCTGCAGATCCTGGAGTCCCGGCTGGACAACGTGATCTACCGCGCGGGCATCGCCCGCACCCGCCGGCAGGCCCGGCAGCTGGTCAGCCACGGCCACTTCCTGGTCAACGGCGTGAAGGTGAACATCCCCAGCTACCAGGTCGAGAAGTGGGACATCATCGACGTCAAGCCGAAGTCGCTCGGGACCCTGCCGTTCGTCGCCGCGAAGGAATCCTTCGGCGACCGGCCGATCCCGGCGTGGCTCCAGGTCGTGCCGTCCAACCTCCGTGTCCTCGTGCACCAGCTCCCCGAGCGCGCGCAGATCGAGGTCCCGGTACAGGAACAGCTGATCGTCGAGTTCTACTCGAAGTGATCGACCGCGGAGGCGTGCACCCGCACGCCTCCGCTTCGCCATCCCTTTCGGCGTCATATGGCGGGCGCCGGCAGGAAAGGAAACAAGAAAGTGCTGATTTCACAGCGACCGGCCCTCGGCGAGGAGCCGATCAACGAGACCCGGTCCCGGTTCACCATCGAACCGCTGGAGCCCGGCTTCGGTTACACCCTCGGCAACTCGCTGCGGCGCACGCTGCTGTCGTCCATCCCGGGCGCGGCGGTGACCAGCATCCGCATCGACGGGGTGCTGCACGAGTTCACCACGGTCCCTGGGGTGAAGGAGGATGTCACCGACATCATCCTGAACCTCAAGGAGCTGGTCGTGTCCTCCGAGGAGGACGAGCCGGTCACCATGTACCTGCGCAAGCAGGGTCCTGGTGAGGTCACCGCGGCGGACATCGTGCCGCCGGCCGGGGTCACCGTGCACAACCCGGATCTGCACATCGCCTCGCTGAACGGCAAGGGCAAGCTGGAGATCGAGCTGGTCGTCGAGCGCGGCCGCGGGTACGTGCCTGCCCTGCAGAACAAGCAGGCCGGTGCCGAGATCGGCCGGATCCCGGTCGACTCGATCTACTCGCCGGTGCTCAAGGTCACCTACAAGGTCGAGGCGACCCGTGTCGAGCAGCGCACCGACTTCGACAAGCTGATCCTGGACGTGGAGACCAAGCCGTCGATCACGCCGCGGGACGCGGTCGCGTCGGCCGGTAAGACGCTGGTGGAGCTGTTCGGTCTCGCCCGCGAGCTGAACGTCGACGCCGAGGGCATCGAGATCGGCCCGTCGCCGCAGGAGGCGGACACCATCGCCGCCTACGCGATGCCGATCGAGGACCTGGACCTCACCGTCCGGTCGTACAACTGCCTCAAGCGCGAAGGCATCCACACGGTGGGCGAGCTCGTCTCGCGCAGCGAGGCGGACCTGCTCGACATCCGCAACTTCGGTGCCAAGTCGATCGACGAGGTCAAGCTGAAGCTGGTCGGTCTCGGCCTTGCGCTCAAGGACAGCCCGCCCGGATTCGACCCGACGGCCGCCGCCGCCAGCTACGACGGCGAAGGCTGGTCCGAGGGCGTCGAAGGTATTTCCGACGCTGGCCACGACGATGGCCAGGACTACGCAGAGACGGAGCAGCTGTAGGCCGCTGACTGCTCGCCCGCCGCGGACGCACGCGGTGGGCGGCCACGGCCTCCAGCCGCAAAGCTGAACGAGGAGAAGTAATGCCCACCCCCACGAAGGGCCCCCGTCTCGGCGGATCGTCGGCCCACCAGCGGCTGATCCTGGCCAACCTGGCCACGTCGCTGTTCGAGCACGGCAAGATCACGACCACCGAGGCCAAGGCCCGCCGCGTGCGCCCGCTCGCCGAGAAGCTGATCACCAAGGCGAAGCGGGGCGACCTGCACAACCGCCGTCAGATCCAGCGCGTCATCCGTGACAAGGACGTGGTGCACAAGCTGATCGCGGAGATCGGGCCGCACTTCGAGAACCGTCCGGGCGGCTACGTCCGGATCACCAAGACGGTCCCGCGCAAGGGCGACAACGCCGCGATGGCGGTCATCGAACTGGTGCAGGAGCAGTCGGTGGCGGCCAGCGTCGACCGTGCGCGCAAGAACACCGCCGCGAAGGCCGAGGCCAAGACCGAGGAGGCTCCCGCCGAGGAGACCACCGAGGAGACCGTGACCGAGGAGGCCTCCACCGAGGAGACCACCGAGGCCACCGAGTCGGCGGAGACCGCTGACGAGGCAGGCGCGGACGAGTCCAAGAAGGACGAGTCCTGACGGAGTTCTCCAGCCCGTGCGACGAGCCCGCTTCTCCCGACAGGGAGGGCGGGCTCGTTCGTCTGCGCCTGGACGTGAGCTACGACGGCACGGAGTTCTCCGGCTGGGCAAGGCAACCGGGTCGTCGCACGGTTCAGGGCCTGTTGGAGGACGCGCTCGCGAAGCAGCCTCCGGGGGCCTCAGTGCCCCGCTCGGTCGTTGTGGCGGGCCGGACGGACGCCGGGGTGCATGCGACCGGCCAGGTCGTGCACGTGGACGTGGTGCCGCTGGCGGCAGGCGCCGCCGGCCGGTTGACAGTGGACGAGCGCGGCATTCCTGATCTGCAGCGGATGACGCACCGGTGGAACAGGTACCTGCCCGGCGACGTCCGGGTGCTCGGCGCGCGGGTGGCGCCGCCGGGGTTCGACGCCCGGTTTTCCGCCGTGCGCAGGCATTACCGCTACCGCGTCGGCGACGCGCCGTGGGGTGTGGACCCGCTCCGCCGCCACGACACGCTGCCCTGGACGCGGCCGCTGTCGGTGGAGGCGATGAACGAGGCGGCCGCGGAGTTGTTGGGGCTCAAGGATTTCGCGGCCTTCTGCAAACAGCGCGAAGGCAGCACCACGATCCGCGAACTGCAGCGGTTCACGTGGCATCGCGTGGATGAACATCTCGTGGAGGCCAGGGTTTCGGCCGACGCGTTCTGCCATTCGATGGTGCGCAGCCTCGTCGGCGCCCTGCTGATGGTGGGGGACGGGCGGCGCGCGGTGGGCTGGCCCGCGGAGGTGCTTCGCAGCCACGTGCGGGACAGCGCGGTGGCGCCGGCGCACGGGCTGACGCTCATCGGCGTGGACTACCCGCCGGACGATGAGCTGGCGGCCCGCGCCGAGCAGACCCGCAACGTCCGGCAGGAGTCGGAAACCCGTTAGCGCACAAGCATTTCCGCCGGGCGGGCGCGCACCCACCCGGCGGCGTGCTCAGTCGCCCCGACGGACCGGGCCGAGCAGCTGCTGTTCCTTCGCCGTGGTGACCAGGCGCATCGGCCGCCACAGGTTCGCGCCCAGTGCCACCACCTGGTCGTCCTTGAGCGTGGTGAGCTGACGCATCATCTGCGGCGGCAGCCGCCAGATCCGCGAAGCCAGCTCGGACTGGCCGACCGGAAGCCGTTGCATCAGCACGATGTCGGCCGCGTTCGCGATGGTGGTCGCCTGCGGGTGCAGGTACGGCAGCACGTAAACCGTTGTCTGCCAAGGAGAACGCGGGGGGAACAGATCCTGCGGGGTCGGCCCGCCGTCGGTGACCACCAGCAGCGGCGCGTCCTCCGACGGCCGCGGCAGCTCCACCGGGGAGAGCCGGCGGATCTGCACCAGCGGCGACGGACGGCCGCCCGGCTGGCTGCCCGCCGCGTTCGGCAGCATCTGCCACGCCGCCGGCCGTCCGGTGGCGATCACCACCCACGCGCCGACGGCCATCGCCCGTAGCGCCACCTGGCGCGCCAGGTAGAGGCCGCCGACGAGGACGATCCTGGTGGGGGTGGAGCGCAGGGCCGAAATGGTCAGCGGTTCGCCCTTGAGCCCCGAGCCGACGATGATCCCGCCGCGGTCCCCGGAGGGGCTGATCGCGTCCAGCAAGACCGGGTCCACAGTGAACTCCGGCGCCACCCCGTTGTTCCGGCCCGGATCCCGTAGCCGCAGGCTCATGCGCCCCCCTCTCCGGACGCGGCAAGCCGCGGCTGTGTCGTCACGTCGGCTGGCATGGTGCTGGATGATTCGCTCGCAAGCTCGCTCATGCCGTCCCTCCCATCGGCAGCGTGGCCGCGAGTCCGTCGACCTGCAGCCCGCGCAGCGGGGTCAGCGAGACGCCAACCCGGTCGGCGAGGCTCGACAGCCTGTCGTCCGCCTGGTCCAGTTCACGCGGGTTGCGCGCGCTCATCCGCACCACGCCGCGCAGGCCGACGTGGCCCTCGTCGTCGGCGGGGGAGATGGACAACGCGACCGTGGCGGACAGGGCCCGCACACTGGTGAGCGCGTTGAGACTGTTGGTGATCTTGCCCTTGGGCCAGCTGGTGATCGCGTAGCTGGCGTGCCCGATCCCGGCGGCCGTCACGCTCGTCCAGCGCTCCCGCAGATTCACCCGCGCGTCCGAGCCGGACACCGCGGTCAGCTCGGCCGCCGAGATGCCGGCTCGCAGCAGCTCGTCCGGGTCCAGCGGGCGGGTGGGGATTCCCTTGGACTCCAAGGCGTTTCGCACCCGGGAGAGCGCGCCGATCAGCGCGCGGTGGGCACCGACGACACCTCCGCCGCGTTCCCGCACCGCCGCCGGGCAGCGCCGCGGGTCGAGCCGGATCGCCACCCAGGTGGTGCGCCGCGCCGCCGCGGGCAGCGGGCCGAGCACCTCCATGTACGAGCTGAGCGCGGGCGACTCCGACGGGAGCGCGGCCGAACCCGGGTAGCAGTGCCAGATGACCTGGATGGAGTCGAGGACCACGCCGCGGTCTTCGAGGCAGGGCGCCAGCGCGGACAGCGGCAGGCTCGGCGCCCCGCCGGCCTGGGTGATCAGCGCCGGGGTGGGCTCGACCAGCAGCACGGCCGTCCACGTGCCGTCGTGCCAGGCCAGGCCGACCTGCTGCCGTTCATGGTCGATGCCATGCGCCACAACGAGATCCGGCACCACGAGGCGCAGCAGCGACACCCGCGCGTCGTCCGGGCCGGTGACCGACTCGTCCTTGGCGGGTTCGCCGGTGGGCCGCGGCGGGGTGGCGATGTGGTCGTGGGTGCGGAACGAGTACCGCAGGGTCAGCCCCACCCATTGGGTGAACCACTTGCCACGCCAGCGGATGATCGCGATGAGGAACGCCACGCCCAGCACGCCGATGCCGACGTAGAGCAGCGACTTGTTGATGGCGAGCAGGATCAGCCCGATCGCGAGGCCGATCTCCAGCACCACGAGGTTGACCACCGGCAGCGGGCCGAGGCTCGCGCCCAGGGTGCGCCGGCGGGCGGGCGGCGCGATCGGCGCCGGGGTGGCGCCGGGCGGCTGCGCGGGCGGGCCGGGTGGGGGTCCCCCAGGACCTCCCGGACCACCGCCGCCCGGACCACCGCCACCGGGCCCGCCGGGGCCCCCAGGCCCGCCCGGTCCACCAGGCCGGCGAGGCGGCGGACCGCCGGGCCCGCCCTGGCGTGGTGGCGGACCCGCCGGGCGCCTTGGCGGCGGCGAGCCGGGTGGCCCGCCCGGTCGTGGAGGCGTGGTGACGGACATCCGCGCTTTCTTCCCCTCGTTTTGCTGCTTTGCCGAAAGCCGGTTCCGAGTACCCGGTACTGGGGCGAGTTCGGCGAAACCCGCACCAGTACGGTTCTCGTACGGTTATCCTGCGGAACCGTACCGCGACTCGGGGAGCTGTAGGTCGAGAATGCCGTCAACACCGACAACAAAGTCTCAGGTCCAGGCCTATCGGTTCGTGCTGCGCCGGATGCAGTCCGCGCTGGTCCGGCGCGATTCGGTGATGTTGCACGACCCGATGCGCACGCATGGCCGAGCGACGCTCGTCGGGTTCATCATCGGCCTGCTGGGCATTGTGGGTTTCGTCATCTTCGGCCTGATCAGCCCGTCGCCGTCGGTTCCGTCGTCGGGCATCGTGATCGGCAAGGAGTCCGGCACCATCTACGTCGTCTCGGGCAACCCGAAGTCGCTCACCCCCACGTTCAACCTCGCCTCGGCCCGGCTGCTGCTGATGTCGCAGGCGCAGGGCGGCGCCGTGCAGGCCACCACCCCCGAGGTGGTGCCGGACGACGCGCTGAAGGACATCCCGCACAACCGGCGCACCGGCATCGTGGACGGCCCGCAGCTGCTGCCCACGTCGAGTCAGCGGATCTCGGACGACTGGGCGGTCTGTGACCAGCTCAACGTCAACAAGAACCTGCCGTCGTCGATCCAGCTGCAGCAGGCGACCCTGGAGACCTCGGTGTTCGCCGGAGTGTCCAGCCTCGGCACCGCCCTGGCGGACAACCAGGCCGTCCTGACGATCGCGGACAACGGGAAGTACTACCTGATCTACAAAACCGCGGCCAGCACCGACCCGAACAACACCACCCCGGACACTGTGCGCGCGGAGGTCGATCCGAACCAGCAGGCGGTGGTCTCGACCTTCGGCCTCAACGGGGCGCCGCAGCGGCACATCTCCACCGGACTGCTCAACTCGATCCCGCAGGTGAGCCCGCTGACCCCGCCGACGATCCCGAACATCGGGGCGGCCACCGGTTTCGCGCAGCTGCGCTCGGAGGGGCTCAAGAACGGCAACGTGTTCGCAGTCAACAGCGTCAGCGGCGCGCGGGACGTGTATGTGTTGCTGCCCAACGGGATCCAGAAGGTGTCGGCCGCGGTCGGCGACCTGATCCGCGCGGCACAGTCCGGTAGCAAGGACATTCCGCAGGTCAGCCCGGACGAGATCAACAACATCCGGGTGATCCAGCCGACCGACGCCGACGCGCTGCCGGTGAGCTCCATGCCGGCGGAGGTGCCCACCATCCTCGACCCGACGTCGTTCACCTCGGCCTGTCTCGGTTGGACGGTGAAGGACAACCGGCCGGAGACGACGGTGTACGTCGGCCAGGCTTCGCCGGTGCCCGCGGGCGCGTCGATGATCAAGATCGGCAAGCCGGGGCCGGACGGGCTGAAGATCGACAACTTCTACCTGCCGCCGGGCCGCGGTGCGGTGGTGCAGTCGGCCACGTCGGCGGACACCTTCGGCAAGGGGCCGATGAGCCTGGTCACCGACAACGGGCTGCGCTACGGGATTCCGGACGCGAACACGCTCAAGGGCCTTGGTCTGGACGACCCGGCGCCACGGCCCGCGCCCGAGGCGATCATTTCGCTGCTGCCGACCGGCACCTCCCTGAACGTGACCGCCGCGCAGACCAGCTACGACGACATCCCGGTCGACCCGGGCGCCGGGACCTATCCCTCGGTGCAGCCGAGCAAGGCGGCTTCCGGGGCCACGGGTTCCTCGGGCAACTGAGTCCACTTCGGACGGAGAAGGCCCGGCAGCTCGGCTGCCGGGCCTTTTTCGGTTGCGCGCTTGGCCTACGGTCCAGGTATGAGCGGGCCTCGAACGGAGCCGAGCGCGGAGGAAGCGTGGGATCCAGGAGTCGCGTGCTGATGGTGACTATGTCCCGCCCCGCGCCCTGCGGTTCTTGCCGCCGCCTTGGGACGAATGCGACTGGGGCCGGATCGTGGACCTGCCGCGCACCGACGAGCGGGTGGCGGAGGCCCGGCGGGTGGTGACCGTGCTGCTGGAGGACCCGGACTTGGCACGTACGTGCCTGAGCCGCCGTCGCCCGGCCTGTTGTGGCACGTGAGGGCGGAATTCTTTCAGGCGGTCGGGGACAGGATGCCTCGCGCGAGCCAGGTGACGTGGGCAGGTGTGGACGAGCTGGTGCGGGAATGGCGGGGGCGGGAGAACCTGTACTCGCTGCAGCGGCACGTCGTGGAGCACGTCGAAGTGGTGGTGCTCGCAATGATCCCGTTCCTACGGGACGACACGGCCGGCTCGGTGTTCCGGTGGCTGGCTCGCGACCCTGATCCGGGCCGTTTCGCCGAGTGGGCGGTGGAAACGGCCGAGCGCTGCGTGGCCGAGGACATCGGTGCGGACTCGGCGATCGCCAGCGCCACCCGCAGCGGGCGGTCCGGCGAGTTGGGGCAACGCGGAGGCGGCGCTGGGGATGCTCGCCGATTTGGAGCGTGAAAGGACGAGAGGGTAAGGCCAAGGCTCGGCAGCCGAAAGCTGCCAAGCCCTTCCCCTGGCGCATACCGTTCAGGCCGTGCGGTTGCGGCGGATCGTGTGCATCACGAACAGGGTGATCAGCAGGACCAGCAGCCCGCCCCCGGTGCCGGCCAGCGCGACGATCGTCGGGGTCCAGTTCTTGTTCGCCGCGGGCGGGAGGCCCGATGGCAGCTGCTTCGCCTGCGCCGCAGGGATTCCCTCTTCCTGGGGCACGACAGCCGTCAGCGCGGCGACCGGGTTGACCACCCCGAAGCCGATGTAGGAGTCCCGCCCGCCGGGCGCGCCCGGGTGCTGGGCGGTGGCCTCGATCCGCCGCATCACCTGGTATGCGTTCAGATTCGGGAACTCGGCGCGCACCAGCGCGGCCACCCCGGCGACGTACGGCGACGCGAAGCTGGTGCCCTGGATGTCCTGCTGCTGCCCGCCTTCGACGACCTGGTTGGCCAGCTGGTCGGTGCCCTTCGACGGGTCCAGGGACGTGATCTTCGTGCCCGGCGCGGCGACGCTGACCCACGGGCCGTTCATGCTGAACGACGCGACACTGCCGGTGTCGTCGATCGCCGCGACGGACAGCACGTCGTCGGAGAACCACGGCGGGCTGACGATCGACCGCGGTTTGTTCGGGTTCGGCTGGTTGTTCTGCGGGCAGGAGTCGGAGGTGTTGCCCGCCGCGGCGACCACCACGACGTCCTTCACCGCCACGGCGTAGTGGATCGCCGCCTGTAGTTCCTGCTCACCGCTGTTGATCGAGCCGTCGGCGGCGCGGCAGTTGTCCACCGACATGTTGATCACGTTGACGTTCAGGTTCGCCGCGCGCACCACGGCCTGCGCGAGGGTGTGCGTGTTACCCGCGCCCTGCCCCTGTTGCCGGGTGCCGTTGCCGGTCTGCTGGCCCGAAGTGCCGCCCCCACCGCCGCTCGTGGGGGGCTGACCGCTCGAAGACGAGGCGGGCGGGGAACCGGCCGTGGAGGTCTGTTCCTTGAGCGAGTAGTTCTGGCTCGACTGCCGGATGGACACGATCTTCGCGTCCGGGGCCACTCCCTTGAAGCCGATGCTGTCCGGGGTGCTCGCCGCGATGATCCCGGCGACCTCGGTGCCGTGCCCGTCGCAGTCCTCCAGCCCGTGCCCGGCGGGATCCACGTAGTCCCCGCCCGATTCGACGCCGAACTTCAGGTACGGGTGCGGGGTGACGCCGGTGTCGATGACCGCGACGCGCTGACCGGCGCCCGCGCTCCCGCGCTTCGCGACCGCGAGTTGTTGCGCCTGCTCGATTTGCAGGTACTGCTGCCCCCACGGCTTCTCACGCAGCACGATGTTGTTGTTGAGGTCGCGGGTGACGCATTCCGTCGTCTTCTGGTACGGGATGCCGGACGCCCCACCACCGTCGCCGGGCGGGTTGGTGCTCACCGGCGGCGGCGTGGCCCAGTACCCGTCGGTCGACGAATCCTGGGCCCTGGCCGGGACGAATGGCGAGAAAATCCCGAAGGTCGCGGTCAGCAGTACGGCGGCCGTCCGGCCGGGCACCCCCATGCGCACGCGCGTAACCCCTCTCGTGTCGTTGTGGGACACCCGCGGTTCAGCCGAACGAGATGTGCCGCAGCGTCGTGTACAGGTCCATCACGGCCAGCGAGAGCGGCAGCACCGTCGCGATGCAGATCGCTTCGATGATCTCCACGGTCCGGCGCAGCGGCGGCGAGAACCGGTGGTTCGGGAACACCACGCCGACCACGAGCGCCCCGGCCGCGACGATCACCAGCGCGCCGAACACCCACAGCAGCCTGCCCAGCGTGCCCTGCGAGAAGAGCCAGCCGATCAGGATTCCGGCGGCGGACACCATGCCGGTGGTCAGCAGTGCCACCGCCTGCGCGCCGTTGGCGTAGGACCGGGCGCGCAGCAGCAGCACGAGCGTGGCGACGACGCCGGTGATGATGCCGAACGCCCCGGGCGCGGTGGCCGTGATGATCGCCGCGACCGCGGTGGCGCCGCCACAGCCGATCAGCAGGCCCGTCATGTAGTTGTGCGCGACGGCCGTGCGCTGCTCGATCGCGGTGTAGTCCGGGTACGAGTCGTCTTCCTTGAGCTCCTCGGCGGTGCCCGGCACGTGCGGCAGCGGCAGCTTCGCGAGCCAGATCGTGGCCCTCGGCAGCACCGAGATCGCGGCGAGGGAGACCGCCGCGGTGCCCGCAGCGATACCGGCCGCGGGGTGCGCGATGAGGGTGGCGACGGTGAACGCGAGCACGCCGATGACCCCGGCCGTCGCGGCCGCGATGAACGTGGTGATCCCGGATCCCATGATCATGATCGCGACGGCGGCGACGATCACCACCAGACCGCTGGCGAGCAGGAGGCTCGGCCGGATCGACAAGCCGGGCACGGCGCAGAACCCGGCGACGAAGGCGAACGGAAGCCCGCCCGCGGCCGCGATGACCACGCCCGTGGCTTCGGCCTGGTACGCCTTGGCGAGCGTCGCGCCGACGGCGACGCAGGCGATCGCGCCGACACCGGCGGTTAGCGCGGCGGCCAGTCCGTTCCCGCCGAACAGCGGGCCGCTCATGAACAACGCGAAGGCGGCGACGAACAGCGCCAGCCCGCCGGCGATGTGCCCGATCCGGTTGGCTGTTTCCTTTGTCCACGGCCGGAAGCTGTCCGGGTCCGCGTCCGCGATCGCGTCCACGACGTCGTCGTAGAGCGGCGGCGGCGGGTTCTCGTTGCGGCGGCGCAGCTGCAGCAGCTCACCGTCGATCACGCCGAGCGAGGCCAGCGTCCGGCTCGGGTCGAGCGGGGAGTCACCGAGCTTGGCCAGCGACCAGCCGCCGTGCCGGGCGCCGCCGTCCGGCGACGTTTCTCTCGCCATTTCCAGCAGCATCGGCAGCAGGTCCGCGACCGCAACGTCAGCCGGTAGCGCGACGTCGATCCGGGTGCGCGGCGCGACCACCGTGACCCTGCTGAATACCGTCGTGCCCGTTGCCACTGGATGCCCCCTAAAGAATGAGAATGCTGCGGGCTACTTATACCCGCGGACGCGCCCGGTGCGTCGCCCGGCCGTACCTCGCCCGTACTTCGGGTGCCTCCGACCTGGTCCGAATCGCTCCGGATTGTCGGTGGGCCGTCCTAGTATCAACGAACCTGGGGTCGACATGGGGTGGTTTCGCCGAGAACGCTCGCGCTTCGGCGGTCTTGCCCCGCGCGGGGGTTGTGGTTCGCTACCGTGTGGGTCGTCCCTGGCCAGGCTGTCCGGGCGTCGAGGTTGAAGAGGGGTCCTTCGGTGAGCACGCTGCAGTTCAAGAAAACGCCACGCCTGGCGGCGCCGCGCCCGCCCGGTGGCGAGGTGCATCTCGAACCGCCGCCCGAGGTGCCGAGGACCATCCCGGGCAACGTCGTGCAGAAGCTCATGCCCGTGGTCATGATCGTGGCCACCGTCGGCATGGTCGTGGTCATGTTCACCACCGGTGGTTCCGCGGCGAAGAGCCCGACCACGCTGATCTTCCCGATGATGATGCTGATGTCGATGGGCGGCATGTTCGCCGGCGGCGGGAAGGGCGGGGGCGCCAAGAAGGCCGAGATGAACGAGGACCGCAAGGACTACCTGCGGTACCTCGGTCAGATGCGCGAGCGGGCCAGGGAGGCGATGGCCGACCAGCGGGCCGCGCTGGAGTGGGTGCACCCGGATCCGCAGGCGCTGTGGTCGCTGGCCGCGAGCCGCCGGATGTGGGAGCGCCGCCAGAACGACCAGGACTTCCTGCACCTGCGCGTCGGCCGCAGCTCGCACCGGCTCGCCACCCGGCTCGTGCCGCCGCAGACCGGCCCGGTCGACGAGCTGGAGCCGATCGCCACGCTGGCCTTGCGCCGCTTCGTGCGCGCGCATTCGATCGTGCCGGACCTGCCGACCCAGATCACGCTGCGCGGGTTCGCCGCGGTCAGCCTGCAGGGCGACCGCGAGCTGACCAGGGGGCTGACCCGCGCGATGCTGGCGCAGCTGGTCACCTTCCACAGCTGTGACGACGTGCTGATCGCCGTCGCCACCGCGGGCCGCGCGAAGGCCGAGTGGGAATGGGCCAAGTGGCTGCCGCACGCGCAGCATCCCGAACTTTCCGACGGCATCGGCCAGCTGCGCATGATGGCCGGTTCGCTGGCACAGATAGAACAGTGGCTCGACGCCGAGCTGCGTGAGCGGCCGCGGTTCTCCCGCAACGCGACACCGAACCCGGACCAGCCACACGTCGTGATCGTC
Source organism: Amycolatopsis sp. (assembly GCF_035546795.1). Lineage (GTDB taxonomy): Bacteria > Actinomycetota > Actinomycetes > Mycobacteriales > Pseudonocardiaceae > Amycolatopsis_E. Next base: position 148,540 of record NZ_DASZWC010000068.1, on the reverse strand, counting down.
ATCGACGACGCCGAGGTCACCCGCGAGGAGCAGATCGTTCTCGAGGAGGGCCTGGTCGGGGTCACGCTGGTCGACCTGTCGGACTCGCTCGGCAACCTGGCGGCCCGCCGTGGCCTGCGCCTCGTCGTGGAGCCGACGCGGGTCGGTGCCCGTAGTGCCGGCGGCATCGAGTGGTTCGGCAAGCCGGACACCCTCTCCGTCGTCGAGGCGGAGGCGTTGGCGCGCAAGATTTCCCCGTATCGGGTGGGCACCGCCGCCGAGGAGGCCACCTCCGACGAGCCGCTGCTGTCCAATCCGACGCTGCTGGAGCTGCTCGGCATCCCGGGCGACCCGATGACGTTCGACGTGCAGCAGGCCTGGCGCCCGCGGCCGATCCGGGACCGCTACCGGGTTCCGTTCGGCGTCGGCGAGTTCGGGCAGCAGGTCGAGCTGGACATCAAGGAGGCCGCCGCCGAGGGCATGGGCCCGCACGGGCTGTGCATCGGCGCGACCGGTTCCGGTAAGTCGGAGTTCCTGCGCACGCTCGTGCTCGGTCTGCTGGCCACGCACTCGTCCACCGCGCTGAACATGATCCTGGTGGACTTCAAGGGTGGTGCGACGTTCCTCGGCCTGGACAAGGCCCCGCACGTCGCGGCCACGATCACCAACCTCGCCGGTGACCTGACGCTGGTCGACCGGATGAAGGACGCCATCGCCGGCGAGGTGGCGCGCCGCCAGGAGGTGCTGGCGAAGGGCAACTACAAGAACGTCTGGGACTACGAGAAGGCGCGCGAGAACGGCGCCGACCTCGACCCGCTGCCCGCACTGTTCATCTGCATCGACGAGTTCTCCGAGATGCTGACGGCCAAGCCCGACTTCATCGACATCTTCCTCCAGATCGGCCGGGTCGGCCGGTCGCTGCAGATGCACATGCTGCTCGCGTCGCAGCGGCTGGAGGAGGGCAAGCTCCGTGGTCTGGACACGTTCCTGTCCTACCGGATCGGGCTGAAGACGTTCTCCGCGGCGGAATCCCGCGCGGCGATCGGCGTGCCGGACGCGTTCGAACTGCCGTCCATCCCGGGTTCGGGCTACCTCAAGTACGACACGTCGACGATGGTCCGGTTCAAGGCGTCGTATGTCTCCGGTCCGTACCGGCCCGCCGGCATCAAGACCGCCGGTCCGGTCGCGAACGTCGTCCGCGCGGACAAGCGGCCGCAGCTGTTCGTGCCGGACTTCGTCGAGCTGCCACCGGAACCGGAGCCAGAGCCCGAACCGGTGGAGCAGGTCAAGAAACCGGAGTCGGACGAGGCCACCGAGCCCAGTGAGCTCGAGGTGATCGTCGACAGGCTGATCGGCCAGGGCCCGCCTGCGCACGAGGTGTGGCTGCCGCCGTTGGAGGAGCCGAACTCACTCGACACCCTGCTGCCGAACCTGAATCCGACCGAGGACCGCGGTCTGTCGCCGGTCGGTTTCTTCGGCAATGGCAAGCTGCAGGTGCCGCTGGGGATCGTGGACCGGCCGTTCGAGCAGCGGCGTGACCCGCTGTGGGCGGATTTCTCCGGTGCCGCCGGGCACGGGGTGGTGGTCGGTGGTCCGCAGTCGGGCAAGTCGACCCTGCTGCGCACGCTGATGATGTCGATGGCGTTGTCGAACACCCCCGAGGAGTTCCAGTTCTACGCCGTCGACCTCGGTGGTGGCACGCTCGCCGGGCTCAGCGAGCTGCCGCATTGCGGCGGGGTCGCGGTGGCCCGGCGTGAGCCGGACAAGGCCCGCCGGATCGTGGCCGAGCTGAACACACTCGCCAACGAGCGGGAAGGCCGGTTCGGCGCGCTGGGCATCGACTCGATGGGTGACTTCCGCAACCGCAAGCGCCGTGGGGAAATCCCCGCCGATCAGGACCCGTTCGGCGACGCGTTCCTGGTCGTGGACGGCTGGCGGGCGATCCGGGACGACTTCGAGGAGCTGGAGCCGCAGATCACCGCGCTGGCCCAGCGTGGTCTGGCCTACGGCGTGCACGTGATCATCTCGGCCAGCCGGTGGGCGGACATCCGCCCGGCGATCAAGGACATGCTGGGCACCCGGTTCGAGCTCCGTCTCGGCGATCCGAGCGAGTCCGACATCGACCGTCGGGTCGCGGTGAACGTGCCCGAGGGCAGGCCCGGTCGTGGCCTGACGAGGGATCGGCTGCACATGCTCGGCGGGCTGCCGCGGATCGACGGCAGCAGCGACACCGAGAACATCGCGGCCGGGGTGGCCGACGCCGTCGGCAAGATCAAGTCCGCGTGGCAGGGCCGGATCGCCCCGCAGGTGCGGCTGCTGCCGGAGACGATCACCTACGACGAGGTGCTCTCGCTCGACAAGCAGCGCAACTCGAAGCTCGTGCCGATCGGGATCAACGAGGACGAGCTCGCGCCGGTGTACCTCGACTTCGACTCCGATTCGCACTTCGTGGCCTTCGCCGACGGCGAGTCCGGCAAGACGAACCTGCTGCGGCAGATCGCGCGCGGGATCACCGAGCGGTACACGCCCAAGGAAGCCGTCATCGTGCTGGTCGACTACCGGCGCACGATGCTCGGCTTCGTCGAGGGCGCGCACCTGCTCGGCTACGCGGTCTCGGCCAACCAGCTGGACGGGATGATCAAGGACATCGCCGGCTCGATGACGCGGCGGCTGCCCGGCCCCGACGTCACCCAGGAACAGTTGCGCAACCGGTCCTGGTGGAAGGGGCCGGAGCTGTTCGTCCTGGTCGACGACTACGACCTGGTGGCCACACAGACGTCCAACCCGCTCAAACCGCTGTCGGAGTTCCTGGCCCAGGCCAAGGACGTCGGCCTGCACGTGGTCGTGGCCCGGCGCACCGGCGGCGCGTCGCGCGCCGCCTACGACCCGATCATCGGCAAGCTCAAGGAGATCGCGGCCCCCGGCATCGTGATGAACGGCAGCAAGGACGAGGGCATGTTGCTGGGCAACGTGAAGCCGAGCCTGCTGCCGCCGGGCCGTGGCACGCTGGTGAGCCGCAAGGTCGGCAAACAGTTGATGCAGGTGTCGTGGATCCAGCCGGAGTGAACCGGCTCCGCCGGCGCCCCGTGTCTGTCCAGATGACGGGTGTGCGGGCCGGGCCGCGAGAAGAGGTGCGCCGGTGACGGTGCGGGTCGCGGTCGACTTCGGCACGTCGAGCACCTGCGTAGTGGCGTCCATCAACGGGCGTGAGCCGCAGGTGGCGGTCATCGACGGGCAGCCGCTGATGTCGTCCGCCGTCTACGCGGCGGCGGACGGCACGTTGTTCGTCGGCCAGGAGGCGGAACGGCAGGCGGCCGTCGATCCGTCGCGTTACGAGCCGAACCCGAAGCGGCGGATCGACGAGGGCGAACTGCTGCTCGGCGACAATGTGCTCCGGGTGACCGACGTCGTGCACGCCGTACTGGCGCGCGCGGTTTCGGAGGCACGCCGGCTGGCCGGTGGCGCCGAGGTCGAGCTGCTCGTGCTGACCCATCCCGCGGACTGGGGCGCGGTGCGCACGCGGCTGCTGCGCCAGGCCGCCGGTGGTTTCGCCCGTGAGGTCACGCTGGTGCCGGAGCCGGTGGCGGCGGCGGTGTTCCACGCCGCCACGTTCGCCCCGGCGGAGGTGAACCGGGATCGCACGGTCGAGGTGAGCAATCGGCCGGGGGAGACCCTGGCCGTGCTCGATCTCGGCGGTGGCACGGTCGACGTCAGTGTGGTGAGCCGGATCCCGGTGCCAAGGGGCAAACCGGGCCGTGGCGGGTTCGAGGTGCTGGCCACTCGCGGCGACCCCAGTTTCGGTGGCGCGGATGTCGATCAGGTGTTGCTGGAGCACGTCGGGGAGCTGGTGTCCTCGGCCGATCCGGAGGCCTGGCGCGAGCTCGTCGAGGGCCGCGAGCTGGCGGACCGGCGTCGTCGGCGGGTGCTGCGCCAGGATGTCCGCGGCGCGAAGGAAACGTTGTCCCGGCACGCATACACCGATGTGCCGATGCCGCCGCCGTTCGCCGACGCGCATGTGACCCGGGAGGACCTGGAGAAGCTCATCGCCGCCCAGCTGGGCCGTGCGGTGGAGCTGACCTGCGCGGCGATCGACGAGGCCGGGCTGCGCCCGAAACAGCTCACGGCGATCTTCCTGGTGGGTGGTTCGAGCCGGATTCCGATGATCTCGAGACTGGTCCACGAGCGCACGGGTGTCGTGCCGACCACCTTGGACCAGCCGGAAACCGTTGTGGCGCGCGGAGCTTTGCTCGCAGTCCGGCCGGAGCCGGCGAGGCCGCCCGCGGCAAGGCCGATCGGGGAGCAGCGCACGGAGATCGTGCGCAACCCGTCGCGGCCGTCGTTCGCGCCGCGTCCGCCGATTCGGCCGGGCACCGGGTTCAACGGTCCGGTCCGCCCCCAGCACCCCGGCGGCCCTGGCCGCCCGCCCGGCTCCCCGCCGCGCGGTATGCCGGCGGTTGCCGCGCCGCCCGCCCGCCCGGCCGCGGCGCCACCCGCGGTTCCGGCGCAGGAAGCCAAGCCACGCAAGAAAAAACTGCCCTGGCTGATCGGTGGCGCGGTGGTGCTCGTCGCCGCGGTGGTGACCGGTCTGCTGCTGGTGCTGAACCAGGGCGACGACCCGCCCGCGGGAAAAGTCGTGGCGCAGTACAGCTATCAGTTCACCGCGCCAGCGGACTGGACGCAGACGGGCGGGGATCCGAAATACCGGGAAACGCTGATCAAACCCGGCGACGCGACGGACAAGAACGACGCCATTTCGGTTCAGGAGTACCCGCTCGGCTATGACGCCACGGCCAATCCGCAGCAGCTGGCCGACGAGCTGCGCACCCAGGCGCAGAACGCGGGCCCGGTCTATTCGGGTTTCAATGCCGACGCGATGTTCGCCGGCCGGAAGGTCATCTACTACCGCCAGGCCGGCAACTACGGCCCGATCGACTGGTACGTGCTCGCCCAGGGAAAGGTCCAGGTGAACGTCGCGTGCCAGTACGCGACGCAGCCGGCGCACGACCGCGTCGCCTCGGCCTGCGACCAGGTGGTGCGCGGGCTGAAGATCATCGGCTGAGTTCGTTGAAAGCCTTTCGTATTGCCCGCCACGGTCGAGTGAAGCTTTCGCATTAGTAAATCCGCGCCTTTTCCCGAGGTCGCGGGGTGTTTTCCGGTTCGGTTCCACGGTCGGGCATTTACTCTCGCAACCACTTCCCGGCAAAGCGCGACAAGGTGGAACCGGACATGGCAAGGTCTTCGTCGTAAGTCCGTACCCACAAGCGCAGTACGGATAACACCACTAACGAAGGGGGCAACCTCCCATGGCAGGCGGTTTTACCGGTGACCCGGCACAGTTTGCGGACGCCCATCAGAAGGTGAACGAGACCAAGCTGCAGATGGACCAGAACCTGCAGAAGCTGGCCGGCGAGATCGAGGCGACGCAGGCCGGCTGGTCCGGTCCGGCGGCCAAGGTGTTCCAGGAGGTCATGGACGCCTTCGGCCAGAAGTCGAAGAAGCTGAACGACGCGCTCGAGCACATCGCCGAGATGCTGAAGTCCTCCGGTGTCCAGTACGACACCCAGGACCAGGACGTCCAGCAGCAGATCAGCTCGCTCCAGGCCGCGCTCGAAGGCCTGTAAACCAGCCACCGGAATTCACCGAAACTCTTAGCTAAATCGGAGGGAACAAATGCCTGACGGCGCCATGAAGGTTGATTACGCGACGATTCACCAGGCCGCGGACGACTGCAAGAAGGCCGGTGGCGAGATCGAGTCGCTGTTCGACCAGCTCAAGTCGAACATCGCCCCGCTGACCGAAAGCTGGACCGGTGACGCGCAGGACGCGTGGCACCAGCGGCAGAACGAGTGGAACCAGTCCCTGGAGGACATGAAGGGTCTGCTCGCCCGCATCGCCACCGCGCTGCCGCAGATCGCCGACGGCTACCAGTCGACCGACTCGGGCATCACCAAGATGTTCGGCGGCTGAGTCCACTTCGGACATCCGAATAGGGCCCCGGAATCGACCGGGGCCCTTTTTCGCGCGCTATTTCGGTGCGCCGACCTCGTACTGGGCCTGGTCGTTGAGCACCCGCACGGAGACCTTTTTCGGCTGCCCCGCGACGGTGGCGGAGCATTCGAACGTGGTGCCCGTCTTCACCGGCTGATCGGCGGGGCAGCTGACGTCCTTCACGTCACCTTCGCCGAAATCCTCACGCAGCACCTTCTGCACGCCGGCCTGTACGGCGTTCTGGTCGAGCACCTTGCCCTGGAAGACGCCGAACTGCCAGAGGCCGACGCCGACGGCGGCGAGGACCACCACGACGATGCCCGCGATGAGCCAGGGTTTCTTGCTGCGCTTGGGTTTCCTCGGTTCCGCGCTGAACGCCCCGAAGCCGCCGTAACCGCCCGGCTGCTGCGGGGCATAACCGGGATTGAAGCCCTGGTACGGCTGACCTTGTTGCGGTGTCGGCAAAGGCTGCTGGCCCGGTGGCTGTTGTTGTTGCGGCGCAACGGGCTGCTGCGGCGCCGGCTGCTGCTGGTACGGCGGGCCGGGCTGCTGCGGCGCCGGCTGCTGCGGGTACGGCGGCTGCCATTGCGGGGTGGGTCCGCTCGGCGGGCCCCATTGGCCGGGCTGTTGCGGATAAGGCGGCTGGGTCACGGTCACCGGTCCTGGATCTCGCCCATGCGGTTGTAGAAGTCGTCCACGGCGGCGCTGTCGGCGAGCACCGTCACGTCGGCGGCGTCGGGCACCTTCGGCAGGTCGTTCTCGGTCGGGACCCCGTCGAGCCGGTAGTGCTCGTTGATCTCCAGCTCGTGCCCGTCGCCGGTGACGGTGCCGCCGAGTTGCAGATCGGTGAGCTTGCCCTGCCCGTCGAGGGTGATCTTGGCCTGGAACGACTTGGTCTTCATCTCCGGCCCGATCTGGTCCAGGATCGACTGCGGGAACGTGATCACGCTGTTGTCCAGGAATGCGGTCATCGTCACATTCGCGGTCAGCTCGATACTGCCGTCCGCCTTGCTGTTGGCGCTCTGCGCGCCCTTGCTCTTGGTCACCGAGTCGTCGATGGCGCCGAGCATCTTGCAGACGTCGTGCGAGCCGCCCCAGTAGCACTCGTTGTAGTCACCGGCTGTGTAAGGCATGGATACCCAGTGTGTCGGCGCCAGGCTCGCGTACACCGGGCCGAGTAGCAGGTACTCGACCGGGCTGTTGGCCGGGTGGAAGTCGTCGAGGTACTCGTTGGAGTCCTGGTTCGAGTGGTTCTTCGACAGCCGGGCGGGCGGGTGGCCGAGCTGCACGGCGGTGATGGTGCTGTTGATCTTCTTCTGGTCGAACCGGGCGAAGGTGTCCTGGACGCTCTTGCGGGTGTCGTTGTTGCCGAGCGAGTCGGACAGCTTCTGCAGCGTGTCGGAGAACTTGGCGCTCAGGTAGCTCGACACCTCGTCGCCGTTGGGCACCGGGGTGCCCGCCGTCGCGTTGCCGCAGGCACCCGCCAGGAGCGCCACCGCGCACAGCAGGGCGGTCAGTCTGGTCCTCGATCGGATGGTGGTGCGCGCGGTCACCGGGCTGCCCCTCCTAGGACCGTTCTTCGGGTGTCAACTGCGCGTCAGACTAGTATGGACAGCGCCCGGTGCCCCCGCTTCACGCTTCATCGGAGTGTGGGGGTATCTTCATATGTCGTTGTGCGCTGCGGCGCGTAAGCGCTAGGCCCGCACTCGACCCCACACGCAAGTTTGACGACGAGGTAGACCCTTGCCCACGTACAGCCCTAAGCCTGGCGATGTGACCCGTGCCTGGCACGTGATCGACGCCGAGGATGTCGTGCTCGGCCGGCTCGCGACCGAGGTCGCCACGCTGCTGCGCGGCAAGCACAAGCCGACCTACGCCCCGCACGTGGACACTGGTGACTTCGTCATCATCGTCAACGCGGAGAAGGTCGCGCTCACCGGTAACAAGCGTGACCAGAAGTTCGCGTACCGCCACAGCGGTTACCCGGGCGGTCTGCGCAAGCGCTCCTTCGGCGAGCTGCTGGACACCCGTCCCGAGCGGCTGCTCGAGAAGGTTGTGCGCGGCATGCTGCCGAAGAACAAGCTCGGCCGCGCGCAGGCCAAGAAGCTCAAGGTCTACGCAGGCCCGGAGCACCCGCACAGCGCGCAGCAGCCGCAGCCGCACGAGATCAACAAGATCGCGCAGGTCGCCAAATGAGTGAGGAACAGTCTGTGACCAGCACTGAGACCGAGGCCGTCGTGGCTGAGGCCACCGAGGCCACTGACACCGCTGCCGCCCCCGCCGCCGAAGGCGCCGTCGCCACCAGCGAGACGCCGGCCGCCACGAGCGAGACCGCGGCGGCCCCGCGGCCCTCGCGCGCCGCCGGTGGTTCGGCCCAGACCGTCGGCCGCCGCAAGGAAGCCGTCGTCCGGGTGCGCCTCGTGCCGGGCAGCGGCGAGTTCAAGCTCAACGGCAAGAGCCTTGAGCAGTACTTCCCGAACAAGGTGCACCAGCAGCTCATCCGTGAGCCCCTGGTCACCGTCGAGAAGCCCGACTCGTTCGACATCTTCGGCAACCTCAAGGGTGGCGGCATCTCCGGGCAGGCCGGTGCGCTGCGCCTGGCGATCGCCCGCGCGCTCGTCGAGGTCGACGGCGACGACCGTCCCGCGCTGAAGAAGGCCGGCTTCCTCACCCGGGACGCCCGCTCCACCGAGCGCAAGAAGTACGGCCTGAAGAAGGCCCGTAAGGCTCCGCAGTACAGCAAGCGCTGACCCGCGGTTTTCCAGACGAGGGCGCCCATCCGCGCGGATGGGCGCCCTCGTCTGTTTCGCCCTCGGGTAACGCCGGGTCCCCGTTGTGCGTTCTCAGGCAGAAGGCACACCCGGGGGCCGGGCCCTGGGCGCGGGTTACGGTCGGGTGCCGGGACTGGGTTGTCCCGCGCCCAAAGTGGTTCGAGGAGAGGAACAGATGGCTCGCCTGTTCGGCACCGACGGGGTGCGTGGCCTCGCCAACGGAGATCTGACCCCGGAGCTCGCGCTCGCCGTCGCGGCCAGCGCCGCCAGGGTGCTCGCTGCCCACGATCGTTCCCACCGGCCGGTCGCCGTGGTCGGCCGTGACCCCCGCGCGAGCGGCGAGATGCTGGAAGCCGCCGTGGTGGCCGGGCTCGCATCCGCCGGTGCGGACGTGCGGCGCGTCGGGGTGCAGCCGACCCCGGCTGTCGCGCATCTGGTCGGGGCGCTGGGCGCGGATCTCGGGGTGATGATCTCCGCCTCGCACAATCCCATGCCGGACAACGGGATCAAGCTCTTCGCCGCGGGCGGGCACAAGCTCCCCGACGGGATCGAGGACGAGATCGAGGCGGCACTGAGGGTCGAGACCACCAGGCCGACCGGTGCGGAGATCGGGCGGGTGTCCGACGTCGTGGACGCGGCCGACCGCTACGCCCAGCACCTTCTCGACTCCACTCCGCATCCGCTCACCGGCCTGCGCATCGTGGTCGACTGCGCGAACGGCGCGGCCTCCTTCGTGGCGCCCGAGGTGTATCGCAAGGCCGGTGCCGAGGTGATCGCCATCCATGCCGAACCCGACGGCATCAACATCAACGACGGCTGTGGCTCGACGCACATGGGCCGACTGCAGGCCGCCGTCCGAGAACACGGGGCGGACCTGGGTATCGCGCACGACGGCGACGCCGACCGCTGCCTCGCGGTGGACGCGGCCGGTGAGCTCGTCGACGGCGACCAGATCATGGCGATTCTGGCGCTGGACATGGCCGAGTCCGGCGAGCTGACCCACGACACTCTGGTCGCCACCGTGATGAGCAACCTCGGCCTGCACCTGGCGATGCGCGAGTACGGCGTGCTCCTGCGCACGACGAGCGTCGGTGACAGGTACGTGCTGGAGGAGCTGCGCGCCGGCGGTTACGCCCTCGGCGGCGAGCAGTCCGGGCACGTCGTGTTCCCGGCGCTGGCCACCACCGGCGACGGGCTGCTGACGGCGTTGCGCGTGATGAGCCGGGTCGCGGCCACCGGCCGGACGCTGGCCGAGCTGGCCGGGGTGATGCGCCGGCTGCCGCAGGTCCTGATCAACGTGCGCGTCGCCGACAAGGCCGCCGTGGTGGCCTCGGAGATCGTGCGTGACGCGGTGGGCTCGGTCGAGGCCGAGCTGGGTGCCGAAGGCCGGGTGCTACTGCGCCAGTCCGGCACCGAACAGCTCGTCCGGGTCATGGTCGAGGCGCCGTCGCAGGACGTGGCGCAGGCCGCCGCGGACCGGCTCGCCGGGGTGGTTTCCGCCGTCTCCTGACCGGTCTTCGTCAAGTTTGCTGTGCTCAGCCGGGTCGGTCGGTACATTCTGTGCATATGCGACGGCACCGGTGCTGCCCCGGTCGCGTCGGAGGTTTCGCAGAGTCGATCGAGACCGGTAGGGGGAGACCATGTCAGGTGGGGGCTATCAGGCGGACACGGGCCAGCTGAGCGCTGGTGCCAACGCCTACACGCAGGAGGGCGAGGCGCTCGGCCAGGCCGCGGGCAAGCTCACGTCCACCGTCTCCACCGGACAGGTCGGCAAAGCGTGGTCCGATGTCGCGGGCAAGTACGGCGAAGCCTTCGGCAAGTTCAAGGACGCGGTGGCCAAGTACGGCACCTCGGTGACCGCGTTCGGCGGTTCGCTCGGTTCGGCGTCGCAGAAGTACTCCGCCAACGAGCAGGACCAGAAGAGCTCGATCCCGGGGCAGGGCTGACGCATGAGCAACTGGCTTGAGGGCGTTGCCAAGGAAGAGGGGCAGAAGGAGTTCAGCACCGACGACATCAAGCAGATGCGGGCGATGCTGGACGATCCCAACGTCTCCGACGAGAACAAGCAGAACATGCTGTACGCGCTGTCCAACATGGGCGCGATCAGTGACTCCGAGATCGACAAGTACGCCGGCCAGATCGGCGCGGACGCGGGGGACATCAAGGACGGCGGGCAGAACCCGCTGGAGAACATCGCCAACGCCAAGGCATCCCTGCCCGCGGCCCGCGAACAGCAGCGGCAGGGCCAGGCGAAGAAGGCGCTCGACGACAGCCAGAAACGGCTCGACGAAGGCAACTTCAACAACTCCGACGAGATCATCGACCAGGGTGACGTCGGGCTGAAGATCTTCGACGACTTCTACCCCCGGTTCACCAAGGCCGGCGGCCAGGCCACGTCGGGCACGTCCGACGCGCCAGGGGCGGCGCTGGATCCGCAGAGCCTGCGCGCCGCCACGGCCGAGTTCCGCGGGATCGACTTCACCGCGTTCAAGACCGACGCGACAGCGCTCACCGACGCGGGCAAGGCCGTCACCGACTCCACCCAGCACCTGGCCACCGCGTGGTCGAGCAACATGGCCGACTGGAAGGGTTCCGGTGCCGCCTCCGCGAGCAAGCACAAGGCGAAGATCGATGCCGGTGCGGCCACGTTGTCCCAAGCGCTGGGCAGTGCGCCGGGCACGATCACCCAGGGCAGCGACACGGTCCAGCAGCAGGTCGTCGACTTCGCCAAGCAGGTGCACAACCAGTGGGGCGACGGGAAAATGGCGCAGCTGACGCCATCGGACGTCGACAACCTGTTGCAGGCCAAGGACCAGCTGCCCGGGGTGATCTCGCAGCTCGAGCAGAAGATGCAGGAGCTGAACAACCGCAGCACGTTCGACAAGATCGTCGGCGGGGTGCTCGGGTTCTTCATCGGCGGGCCGATCGGGGCGATCGCCGGGGTGATCGGCATGTCGTTCGCGGACAAGATCACCGAGGACAACATCGAGGAAGAGACCCAGAAGTACAAGCAGGCACTGACCGACACCCAGACGAAGCTGCAGCAGTTCACCCAGGACTACTCGACGCGGGCGAACTCGGTGCAGCAGCAGGCGCAGAACGCCAAGCAGGGCGTGCAGCAGACCTACGACACGCTGGTGCAGAGCCTGGACAAGGGCATGGAGCAGGACCCGTTCGCCGGGGTGGACACGCCGGATCAGGGCACCGGAAACGGGAAAGATTCCGGCAAGGGCAGCGGTTCCGGGTCTGGCTCCGGTAGTGGCAGTGGCAGTGGCAGTGGCAGTGGCTCGGGGAGCGGGGCCGGATCGGGCTCCACGACGCCCGAGTCGACCACGCCGAGTGACCCGGCGCAGGTGGCCGAGGCTGCGAAGAAGGAGGCGGAGCAGGGGATCAACCCGATCACCGGCAAACCGCTGGAGGTCGACCCGGACACCGGCCGGCCTTATCCGATCGACCCCAAGACGGGGGAGGCGATCAAGGACGCCGGCGAGCCGGAGACGATGACGGTCCAGAAGGGCGACAACAAGATCGAGATGTCCGAGCCGGACAAGGACGGCAAGATGGACATCAAGATCGACAGTGGTTCCGGCGCGCCCAAGGACTATCAGCTCGACTGGGGCGACGGTAAGGACGCCGCCGCCCCGGGCGCAGGGGCGGACGCGGCGCAGGCAACGGGTGACAAGACGTACACGCCGGGGCCGGACGGCAAGATCCACATCGAGGATGGCAACCTCAAGATCACCGCGGAACGCCCCGACGGTCCGGATGGGCCCACGGTCGTGACGGTGGACGACGGTTCGGGCACCCCGACCACGTACACCCTCGGCGAGGACAAGGACACCGCCGCGGCGGGCGACGCCGGCACGGACGCCTCGGGCCGGCAGTCGGCTACGGACCAGTCGGTGACCGGCCAGTCGGGCGCGGATCAGTCGGTGACCGGCCAGTCGGGCGCGGATCAATCAGCGACCGGCCAATCGGGCACGGATCAATCAGCGACCGGCCAGTCGGGCACGGATCAGTCGGCGACCGGGCAACCGGCTACGGATCAGTCGGCGACCGGGCAGCTGGGCGATGCCTTCGCCGCGCCCGGTGACGTGCAGGTCGATCAGTCTACTGTGGACAGTTCGGCAGTCGGCGATTCCGGTGCCGCCGCAACGGACTCCAGCGGCGGCACGGCAGCCGATGGTGCCACCAGCTCCGACTTCCAGGCGACAGCCCCGGCGGCGTCCTCCGACGGCATCGGAACCGTTGGTGGAGCGGCGGATTCGGTCGGCGGCCCGGCGGGCTCGATGAGCGGTTCCCTCGGTGCGGCGGCTTCGCTGGACGCGGGCGCGCACACCGGGTCGGCGATGCAGCAACCCGCGGCCGCGAGCGGCCTCGGCGCGGCGCCCTTGGGCCTCGGCGATCCGGGCTCGGCAGCGCAGCAGCAGGCGTCCGGCGGGGCGGGCAGTCTCGGCATGATGGGGGGCATGGGCGGGATGGCCGGCGGCGGCGGCGAGGACCAGGAGCGCCGGTCCAGCGCCTACCGCGTGGACGGCGGCATCTTCAACACCAGCGGTTCGGGCGGGCGGATCAGCGGTTCGCTCGACGACGAGGGTGACCGGTCGGTCTCCTACGAAGGGCAGCGGTAGATGACCAGCGTCGATCCGTTGGTGGAGCAGCGGTTCGCGGAAATCCTCGCGGGCACCCGGGCGAAGGCGGCGGCGATCACCGAGAGCGTCGAGGCCAAGCGGCAGGAAATCGCCGAAGAGTCGCAGCGCATGCGTGGGCAGAACGAGCAGCTCTGCAAGCAGCTCGACGAGCGCAGCGAAGCCAAGGCCGCGGCGAAGGAAGATCCGACGGCGCGGAACGAGTGGTTGAAGCGCAACTCGCCGCAGGACTCGACCTTCAACTTCGGCGAGGCCGAGGAGCAGGCCCCGCCTCCGGCACCTCCGGTGGTCCCGGAGACGACCGAGCGCACCCCGGCACCGGGCAGGCCAAGGCATTCCCGCCGGGACGAGTTCGACGAGGACGACTTCTCGAACAACAGCTGGCTCAAGTAGCTCAGGCCGCGGCGAGGCTCGGGTCGAAGTCGATGGCGGCGCGTTTGACGTCCGCTTCGAGCAGCGGCCGGTACCTGCCCGTGCCCGTGAGGTGCGTCAGGAAGAACGCCGTGAACAGGGCCTTGACCAGCCGTTGCGTGCCGTGGTGGGGCTTCCCGTGCAGCAGCCGCTGGCTCCAGTGGCTGCCCTCGGTGACCGCCAGGTGCGAGGACTTGTCGAGGATGCGCAGCTGAACCGGGCCTCCCCACGCCTTGGCGATCGCCTCCGCGTTCGCGACGGCGGGGGCGACCAGATCGCCCTCCGCGGCCAGGTGCAGCCCGGGGACCTGCACCTTCCGCGCCGCGTCGCTGGCCGAAGGCAGCGTCTGCGCCGCCGCGAACGTGGCGACGGCTTTGACGTTCTCGGCGTCCGCAGCGGCCAGCACGGCGGAGCCGCCCCCGACGGAATGGCCGGCCAGGCCCAGCTTTGCCGGGTCGACGCTGATGTTGCCCGGCCCGAGCCGCACGCCGGAGATGATGTCCAGCGTGCCCCGCAGGTCGGCGGCGAACAGCCGGTGCGACGGCAGCGGGCCGCGCTGCGTGGCGGGCGCCGCCGCGACGATGCCCCAGCTCGCGAGGTGGCTGAGGAGCCCGTGGTACCGCCCGGGCGGCTGCAGCCAGCCGTGCCCGAATGCGATCGCGGGCAGGCCCAGCCCCGAGGTCGGGGTGAACACCACCCCCGGCAGCCCGGCGAGCGCGAGGTTCCCGCGCAGCACGTCGTGGCCGCCCCGGTGGGACAACTCGTCAAGCAGTTCCTTGGGCTTGCTGGCCATGCGCGGCAGCCTAGCCGACCCGGCCGCCGGTCACCCGCCGCGATCGCCACCCTCGACGGACGCGCCGCGCGCCGCAAGTAGTCTCGCTGGGGTGTGCGGAATTGTGGGATATGTCGGCCATCGGCGTGCGCTGGACGTCGTGCTCGGCGGGCTCCGGCGAATGGAGTATCGCGGTTACGACTCGGCAGGTGTCGCCGTGTTGCACGGCGCCGGCGAGCTGACCGTCGAGCGGAAAGCGGGCAGGCTGGCGAACCTGGAGCAGGAACTCGACCGCACGGGCCGCGAGCGGTTCACCGGCACCGCCGGCATGGGGCACACCCGCTGGGCGACGCACGGCGCCCCCATCGACCGGAACTCGCACCCGCACCGGGACACCACGCAGCGGGTCGCCGTGGTGCACAACGGGATCATCGAGAACTTCGCCGCGCTGCGCGCCGAGCTCGAGGCGGATGGCGTCGAGCTGGCGAGCGACACCGACACCGAAACCGCGGCCCATCTCGTGGCCAAGGCGTACGACGAGGGCCCGACGGCAGGCAACCTGCCGGCCAGCGTCGGCGCGATCTGCCGCCGGCTCGACGGCGCGTTCACGCTGGTCGTCACCCATGCCGACGAGCCGGACCTGATCGTCGCGGCGCGCCGGTCCTCGCCGCTGGTGGTCGGGGTCGGCGAAGGCGAGACGTTCGTCGCTTCCGATGTCGCCGCGTTCATCGAGCACACCCGCGAAGCCGTGGAGCTGGGGCAGGACCAGCTCGTGGTGATCGGCCGGGACGGCTACGAGGTCACCGATTTCGCCGGGGAACCGGCGCAGGCCAAGCCGTTCACCGTCGCCTGGGACCTGTCCGCCGCGGAAAAGGGCGGGCACGACTACTTCATGCTCAAGGAGATCGAGGAGCAGCCGGAGGCGCTCGCGAACACGCTGCGCGGGCATTTCGACAACGGCCAGATCGTGCTCGACGAGCAGCGGATGGCCGACCAGGACCTGCGTGACGTGGACAAGGTCTTCGTCGTCGCCTGCGGCACGGCTTATCACTCCGGGCTGATCGCCAAGTACGCCATCGAGCACTGGACCCGGCTGCCCGTCGAGGTCGAGCTGGCGAGCGAGTTCCGCTACCGCGACCCGGTGCTGGACCGCGACACCCTGGTGGTGGCGATTTCGCAGTCCGGCGAGACAGCGGACACCCTCGAGGCGGTCCGGCACGCGCGCGAGCAGAAGGCCCGGGTGCTGGCGATCTGCAACACCAACGGCGCGCAGATCCCGCGCGAGTCCGACGCGGTGCTCTACACCCACGCCGGGCCCGAGGTCGGGGTGGCCGCGACGAAGACCTTCCTGGCGCAGATCGCGGCGAACTACCTGGTCGGCCTCGCGCTCGCGCAGGCGCGCGGCACCAAGTACCCGGACGAGGTGGCCCGCGAGTTCGCCGAGCTGGAGGCCATGCCTGCCGCCGTCCACAAAGTACTGTCCACTGTGGAGCAAGTTCGGAAGCTCGGCCGGGAGCTGGCCGACTCCAAGGCCGTGCTCTTCCTCGGCAGGCACGTCGGTTTCCCGGTGGCGCTGGAGGGTGCGCTCAAGCTCAAGGAGCTCGCGTACATGCACGCCGAGGGCTTCGCGGCGGGCGAGCTGAAGCACGGACCGATCGCGCTGATCGAGAGCGGGCTGCCGGTGGTGGTCGTGATGCCTTCGCCCAAGGGGCGCGCGGTGCTGCACGCGAAGCTGGTCTCGAACATCAGCGAGATCCAGGCCCGCGGGGCACGCACGATCGTGATCGCCGAGGAGGGGGACGACACGGTGCGCCCCTTCGCCGACGAGCTGGTGGAAGTTCCCGCTGTGCCAACGCTTTTGCAGCCCCTGGTGTCCAGCGTGCCGCTACAGGTGCTGGCCGCCGAAATCGCTCGTGCGCGTGGTTATGACGTGGACAAGCCGCGCAACCTGGCGAAGTCCGTGACCGTGGAGTAAACAGGCCGGGTGCAGGGAATCTGGACCACAGAACACATCCGCGGCGCCGAGGAACGGCTGCTCGCGGCCACGCCCGAGGGCGCGCTGATGCAGCGCGCGTCGTTCGGGCTGGCCGTGCAGGCGGCCGACATGCTGGCCCAGCACACCGGGCGCGTCGCGGCGGGCCGCGTCGTGCTTCTGGTGGGTGCGGGCAACAACGGCGGTGACGCGTTGTGGGCGGGGGCCTTCCTGCGCAAGCGCGGAGCCGGTGTCACGGCGGTGCTGCTGAACCCGGAGCGCGCACACGCGGAAGGGCTTGCGGCGCTTCGCCGCGCGGGCGGGCGCGTGGCGTCCGATGCTCCGCGCGCGCTGGAAAACGCGGATCTGGTGATCGACGGCATCGTGGGCCTTTCCGCGCGCGGGCCGTTGCGGGACAACGCGGCCGAGCTGCTCCCGTACATCAGCGCGCCCGTGCTGGCCGTAGATCTGCCGAGCGGAGTGGATCCGGACAACGGCACCGTTCCGGGCGCGGCGATCACGGCCACGCGCACGGTGACCTTCGGCGCGCGCAAGCCGGTACACGTGCTCAACCCGGCGGCCTGCGGTGACGTGGTGCTGGTCGACATCGGCCTGGCGCCCGAGCTCGGCGAGCCCGATCTGCGCCTGCTCGACGGGGTCGACGTCGGCGTGGCGTGGCCGGTGCCGGGGCCGCAGGACAACAAGTACAGCCAGGGTGTCGTCGGGATCGCGGCCGGTTCCGCGACCTATCCCGGGGCCGCGGTGCTCGCCACCGGCTCGGCGGTGCTGGCCACCTCGGGCATGGTCCGCTATGCGGGCCCGGCCGCGGACTTGGTGCGGTCGCGCTGGCCGGAGGTGGTGGCGACGGGTTCGGTCACCGACGCGGGCCGTGTGCAGGCGTGGGTCGTCGGGCCGGGAATCGGCACCGGGCACGAGGGTCGGCGCGTGCTGGGGCACGTGCTCGCCGAAGGCGTCCCGGTCTGCGCGGACGCCGACGCGACCACGTTGATGGCGCACTACCCGGACGTGCTGGACGCGCGTGACCCGGGAACGCCCTTGGTGCTGACGCCGCACGCGGGCGAGTTCGAGCGGCTGACCGGCTCCGCGCCGGGCGACGACAGGGTGCGCGCGGTGCGAGAGGCGGCGCGCAAGTACGACGCTGTGGTGCTGCTGAAGGGAAACACCACGTTGATCGCCGCGCCGGACGGTCGCGTGCTGGCGAACGTGGCGCGGGGTTCCTGGCTCGCGACGGCGGGTTCCGGGGATGTGCTGTCCGGTCTCGTCGGCGCGCTGCTGGCGAGCGGGCTGGATCCGTGGCTGGCGGCCGGGGCGGCGGCGTACGTGCATTCCCTCGCGGCCGATCTCGCCGCGCGCGGCGTGCCGGTCTCGGCTTCGGGCGTGCAGGCGGCCGTGCCGGAGGCGATCCGGAAGCTGCGCTCGCTCGCCTAGGAGTTATCGAGTTTTGTGTTAACAATCGGTCCGCCGTTTGATAGGAATGAGCGGTGGGCGATGGCATGAAGGTCTCGGTTCTGTACGGCGTGCACGACGTGCGCACGGAGACCAGGCCGGTCCCGGAACCGGGGCCGGACGAGGTGCTGGTCCGGGTCACCGCGGTCGGCACCTGTGGTTCCGACGTGCACTACTACGAGCACGGCCGCATCGGTGACTTCGTCGTGAAGCAGCCGCTGGTGCTCGGACACGAGCCGAGCGGCGTCGTGGTCGCGGCCGGGAGTCAGGCGCGGCGGCACGAGCTCGGGCAGCGGGTCGCGCTGGAGCCGGGCGTGCCGTGTTCGCGGTGCGCGCAGTGCAAGCTCGGCCGCTACAACCTCTGTCCCGACATGCGGTTCTTCGGCACCCCGCCGATCGACGGCGCGTTCTGCGAGTACGTCGTGCTGCGCGAGGATTTCGCCCACCCCATCCCGGAAAGCCTCAGTGGCGAAGCCGCCGGTCTGCTCGAACCGCTGTCGGTCGGCGTGTGGGCGAACCGGAAAGCGCGGGTCGCGCCGGGCAGCCGCGTGCTGATCACCGGCGCCGGGCCGATCGGGCTCGTCGCCACGCAGACAGCGCGCGCGTTCGGCGCGAGCGAGGTGCTGGTGACCGACGTGAACCCGCGCCGGCTGGCCGTCGCGCGGGAGCTGGGAGCGACCGAAACCCTCGACGTGTCAACGGAAAGCCTGTCGGGAAGCGCTTTCGAGCCGGACGTGCTGCTGGAGTGTTCCGGGGTGCCGGCCGTCGCGGCCGGGGCGATCCGCAAGGTCGGCAGGGCCGGCCGGGCGGTGCTGATCGGCATGGGCGGGGACGAGATCCCGTTGCCGCTCGCGCACGTGCAGAACTTCGAGATCGAGGTGACCGGCACCTTCCGCTACGCCAACACCTGGCCCACCGCGATCGCGCTGGCCGCCAGCGGCGAGGTGAACCTCGACCGGCTGGTCACCCACCGGTTCACCCTCGACGAGGTGGAGCAGGCGCTGACCGTCGCGGCAAGGGACGAGTCGGTGATCAAGGCCGTGGTGGTCCCGGATCATGGCTAGACCGTCCGACGCGGAGGTCGAGCAGCGCCGGCAGAACGTGTTGCGGCACGTGATCGACCACGGTGAGGTCCGGATCGACAGGCTCACCGAGACCTTCGGCGTCAGCCTGATGACCATGCACCGGGACCTCGACGATCTCGCCGAACGCCGGTTGCTGCGCAAGTTCCGCGGCCGTGTCGCCGCGTATCCGGCGCTCACCATCGAGACGGCGAAACGGTTCCGCGAAACCCTCAACGTCGGATGCAAAGAAGCGCTGGGCGCCGCGGCGGCGAAGCAGGTCCGCGCGGGGCAGACGGTGTTCCTGGATGACTCGACCACGCTGTTTCCCTTGGCGCGCTTGATGCCCGAGGTCGTGGCGGTGACCAACTCGCTGGAGGTCGCGCGGCTCCTCGGCGCCCGCGAAGGCGGGGAAATCCTGTTGCTGGGCGGGCGGTACACGGAGTTCGACTCCTGTATCGGCCCGGACACGATCGCCGCGCTGAGCCGCGTGCGCGCCGACATCGGGTTCGTCTCGGCCACCGCGATCGCCGCCGGCTGCCTGTACCACCCGGTCCGCGAGTACGCCGACCTCAAGCTCGCCGCGCTCACCGTCGCCCAACGCAACGTGCTCGTCGTCGACCATTCGAAGTTCGGCAAGACGGCGACGTACGCGTACGGCGAGGCGAGCGCGTACGACCTGGTGATCACCGACGACGAAACCCCGGCCGACGAACTTGCCGCACTGCGCGCAACCGGTACTGACGTGGAAGTCGTGTGCACGAAAGCGGAGGAACTATGACAGCGCCGTTGGTCGCCGGGGTGGATTCGTCCACCCAGTCGACGAAGATCGTGGTGTGTGACGCGCACACCGGGGCGGTGGTGCGCACCGGGCGCGCTTCGCACCCCGACACGACCGAGGTCGACCCGCAGGTGTGGTGGGAGGCGTTCACCGAAGCCTCCGACGGACTGCTGGAGGGGGTGCGCGCGATCGGCATCGGCGGCCAGCAGCACGGCATGATCACCCTCGACGAAGCCGGGGAAGTGGTGCGCCCGGCGTTGCTGTGGAACGACACCCGCTCCGCGCGGGCGGCCGAGGCGCTGATCGAGGAGCTGGGCGGGCCGGCCGCGTGGGCGAAGGCCGTCGGCTCGGTGCCGGTGGCGAGCCTGACCGTGACCAAACTGCGGTGGATGGCCGAGCACGAGCCGGAACTGGCCAAGCGGGTGGCTCGCGTGCTGCTGCCGCACGACTGGCTCACGTGGCGGCTGCTGGGCGGCGAGCCGGTCACCGACCGCGGCGACGCCTCCGGCACGGGGTATTTCTCCCCGGCGGACAACGCTTACCGCGAGGACATTCTCGCCCACGCTTTCGGCCGCACGCCCGCGCTGCCGCGCGTGCTCGGCCCCGCCGACCCCGCCGGGCACACGTCCGACGGCGTACTCGTCTCGGCTGGCACCGGGGACAACATGGCCGCCGCGCTGGCCTTGGGACTGTCCAAAGGGGACGTTGTGGTCTCGCTCGGCACGAGCGGCACCGTGTTCGGGGTGTCGGAGACGGCCCCCGACGACCCGACGGGCACCGTCGCCGGGTTCGCGGACGCCACCGGCCGTTTCCTGCCGCTGGCCTGCACGCTCAACGCCGCGCGGGTGCTCACGGCGACGGCGGCGATGCTCGGTGTCGACCTCGCGGGGCTGGACAGCCTTGCGCGGCAGGCGAAACCCGGCTCCGGTGGCCTGACCTTCCTGCCGTACCTCGACGGCGAGCGCACCCCGAACCTGCCGGACGCGGCGGGTTCGCTGCACGGGCTGCGGCGCGCCAACATGACCCCGGCGAACCTGGCGCGCGCGGCCGTCGAGGGCATGTTGTGCGGTCTGGCCGCGGGGCTGGATGCCGTGCAGGCACAGGGATCGGCGGCGCGACGGGTGCTGCTCATCGGTGGCGCCGCGCAGTCCGAAGCCGTGCGTGAAGCGGCGCCGACGGTGTTCGGCCTGCCGGTGGTCGTGCCCGAGCCCGCCGAGCACGTCGCGCTCGGGGCCGCCCGGCAGGCGGCGTGGGCGCTGGCCGGAACGCCGGAACCCCCGGTGTGGTCGGCGAACAGTAGCCTCGAACTCGCCGACGGTGACGGCCCGGCCGGAGCGGAGCTGCGGCAGCGGCATCTCGACGTGCGTGCGCTGGTGCACGACGTGCCGGGCGGGAAAGGCTGAGACCTGCGGGTTTCGGCGGCCGTGGCCCGGCCGGAAACGCGCTGTGGGAAAATCGGCGCCGATGAGCCCCGAATTCTCCCGCGCCGAGGTCGTCATCGATCTCGATGCCATCCGGCACAATCTGCGGCTGCTCGCGTCCCGGGCGGCCGGCGCCGCGACGATGGCTGTGGTCAAGGCGGACGGCTACGGGCACGGCGCGCTGCCGGTGGCCAGGGCCGCCGTCGAGGCCGGGGCCACCTGGCTGGGTGCGTGTTCGCTGGCCGAGGCGCTGGCGTTGCGCGCGTCGGGTATCACCACGCGCCTGTTCAGCTGGCTCGACCTGCCCGATGTGGACTTCGCGCCGGGGATCGAAGCGGGCATCGACCTTTCGGTGAGTTCCGCCGCCGAGCTGGCGCGGGTGGCCGAGGCCGCACAGCGCACCGGTGGCACCGCCCGCGTGCACCTGAAGATCGACACCGGTCTGTCCCGCAACGGTTGTCCGGCGTACGCGTGGCCCGCGCTGGTGAAGGCGGCCGCGGCCGAGCCGGGGGTGGAGGTGGTCGCCGTCTGGTCCCATCTGGCTTGCGCGGACGAGCCGGGGCATCCCTCGATCGACGCGCAGGCCCAGCGTTTCCAGGCGGCGTACGACATCGCGCGTGAGGCCGGGCTGAACCCGTTGCGGCATCTCGCGAACTCCGCGGCCACGCTCACGAGGCCGGATCTGCACTTCGACGTCGTCCGGCCCGGTATCGCGATGTACGGGCTCAATCCCGTGCCACAGCAGGAAGATCTGCGTCCGGCGATGACCTTCCGGTCCACCGTCGTGCTCACCAAACGCATCGAGGCGGGCGAGTCTGTCTCTTATGGACACACGTGGACAGCGGAGCGGGCGACGAACCTGGCGCTGGTGCCCACCGGGTACGCCGACGGGGTGCCGCGCACGCTGTCCGGGCGGATGAGCGTGTGGCTCAACGGAAAGCGCCGTCCGGTGGCCGGCCGGGTCTGCATGGACCAGCTGGTCGTCGACTGCGGGGATGACGAACCTTCGGCGGGCGACGAGGTGGTCCTCTTCGGCGCGGGCACTCTCGGCGAGCCGACCGCGCGCGAATGGGCAGATACCATAGGAACGATCGACTACGAGATCGTCACCGGGATGTATCGGCCGCGCGTCCGGCGGCGGTACCTGGGGGAGGCGTGATGATGGCGTCGCGGCGGCTGCTCACGGTCGTCGGCGGTGCGGCGGCGCTCGTCACCGGCACGGCCGCGGCCACCATCGCGGTCACCGCGCAGCAGCGCAAGCTCAGCGAAGCCCTCACCGACGAGCACCTCGGCGAGCTGGACGCCGATCGCATCTTCACCGTCGCGGCCGACGACGGCGCCCCGCTCGCGGTGTCGGAGATCGAGCCAGAGGACGGCGAGGCCGAGCTGACCGTCGTCGGCGTGCACGGGTTCGCCCTTTCCCAGCGCAGCTGGTACTTCCAGCGCCGGGCGTTGTCGTCCCTGGCGCTGCCGCGGGTCCGGCAGGTCTACTACGACCACCGCGGGCACGGGCTTTCCGGTGCGGCGAACGAAAAAACCAGCACCATCGAGCAGCTCGCGCGTGATCTGGACGCGGTGTTGCGCGCCGTCGCGCCGAACGGCCCGATCGTGCTCATGGGACATTCCATGGGCGGCATGGTGATCATGGAGCTGGCCCAGCAGAACCCGGAGCTGTTCGCCGATCGGGTCGCCGGGGTCGCGTTCATCGCCACCGCGGCCGGCGAGGTCGGCGGAAAGGGCCTGTCGCGCGGGCTGCTGTCGAAGTACAACCCGCTGACCCGAGGTGTCGGCGGGCTCGCGGGCTGGCAGCCGGGGCTCGTGGAGTTCGTCCGCGCCGCCGGCGGTCAGCTGACGCGGCCTGCCGTGCGGCGGCTGGCTTTCGGTTCGCGGGATGTGCCGCCGAAGGTGGTCGACTTCCTGCTGGAGATGCTGGCCGTGACGCCGGTGCGGGGGCTGGTCGACTTCATCGCCACCCTGGGCAGTCACAACCGGTATGCCGCGCTGGCCGGGTTGAAGCACGCGCACGTACTCGTGATCGGTGGCGACGCGGACAGGCTGACCCCGTACACGCACGCCGAGCGGATAGCGGCGGAGCTGCCGGACGCGGAGCTGGCGCGGGTGCGCGGCGCGGGGCACATGGTGCAGCTGGAGCAGCCCGAGCTGGTGAACAGCCACCTGATCGACCTGGTGCAACGATGTGCTGGAGTAGACAACATGACCTCTTTGAGTCGGATCTGGCGATGGCTGAACAAGTGAGCCTGGAACTGCCCACCGCCGAAGACACCGTCCGCTTCGGCGAGGCGCTGGGCGCGCTGTTGCAGGCGGGCGACCTGGTGCTGCTGGCGGGCCCGCTCGGGGCCGGGAAAACGGTGCTGACCAGGGGAATCGCGGCCGGTCTCGGGGTTTCGGGGCGGGTTTCGTCGCCCACGTTCGTGCTGGCACGGACACATCCGGCGGGCAGCCGCGGCGTGCCGCTGGTGCACGTGGACGCGTACCGGCTGGGCGGCGACCTGGCCCAGCTGGACGACCTGGATCTGGACACGGATCTGGAGGCGTCGGCGGTGGTCGTGGAATGGGGCGAGGGCTCGGCGGAACGGCTGTCCGAGGACTACCTCGTCGTCCGCCTCGACCGCAGGCCCGATGACGTGCGGGTGTTGGAGCTGGAGCCGCACGGGGCTTGGCAGTCCCGGCTTTCGGAGCTGTCCTTCGCGCGTTGACGCGGTCTAGGGTTTCGGACGGGTGCCGAAATCTCGGACAGGAGGACCTGATGAGCCGCGCGGTTTCGATCGAGCAGCCCGAGTCGTTGCGCGTGGTCCGGGCGGAACCGCAGCTGCCGGAGCACGGCGAAGCGGTGGTGCGGGTCGCGTGGTCCGGAATCTGCGGTTCGGACCGGGAGCTGTTCGCCGGCACCCGCGCCGAGGGCTATGTGCGGTATCCGGTGATCCCCGGGCACGAATGGTCGGGCACCGTGGTCGAGCTCGGGCCGGGGACCGATCCCGAGTTGCTCGGGAAAAAGGTTGTGGGAGAAGGGTTTCGCAACTGCGGCCGGTGCGCGGCCTGCCGTCGTGGGGACACGAACCTGTGCCAGGCCGCTTACGACGAGACCGGCTTCACCCAGCCCGGTGCGTGGGCGAACGAGCTGCGCCTGCCTGCGCGGCTCCTGCATGAACTACCCGAGGACGCCGACCTGAAAGCCGCGGCGTTGCTGGAACCGGCGGCGTGCATGGCGGCCGCGTGCCTCAAGGCGAACGCCGTGCCGGGGGAGCGGGTGGCGGTGGTCGGCGGCGGCACGCTGGGCATGCTCGCGGTGCAGTTGCTGGCCGTCGGCGGGCCGGGCGAGCTGGTCGTGGTGGACCCGCGCCTGGACCGGGCGGAGCTGGCGCGGCGGTTCGGCGCATCGGCGCGAACTCCGGACGAGGAGCTGGAGCCGTTCGACGTGGTGGTCGAGGCGGCCGGGGCGCCCGGCTCGGGCAGTCTCGCGATCCGACTGACCCGACGCGGTGGGCGGGTGGTGCTCACGGGGCTGGCCGGCACGGAGACCGAGCCGATCGCGCCCGCGGACCTCGTTGCCTCGGCTGTCACCGTGCACACCGTGTTCGGCGCGCCGTCCCGTGCGTGGTCACATGCCGTGCGGGCCTTCACCGCCGGACTGCTGGATCCGCTGCCGCTCGTCACACATGAGTTCCCGATCGACGAGGCGGCGCGGGCGCTTGCGACCCTCGCCGACCCGACGGCGCCGACCGGTAAGATCCTGTTGCACCCCTAAACGATCGCCCGCGCGATGCCCAGCGAGAGCAGATCCTGTGGGCGCAGCCGGAGCTGGTTCGCGGTGTCCGGGACTTCGGCGGCCGGACGTTTGAGGATTGCCGCCGCCGCTTCCGGTGACGTGACAGAGAAGTAGCTGTCCGGCGTGACCCACGTCCGCCCCGGAGCGGCGAAAGCCAGCGCGCCGCCCGACCCACCCTCGCCGATCACCAGCGTCGTCACCGGCACCGACGCGCTCGCGATGGCGGCGAACATTTCCGCGATCGACGACCCTACCCCGGCTCGTTCGGCTGCCGCGTCGTTCGCCGCGCCCGGGGTGTCGACCAGCGTCAGCACCGGCACGCCCAACTGGTCGGCGAGCCGCACAAGCCTTGCGGCAGTGCGGAAACCCGACGGTTGGGTCGCCGTGCCGCATTGCGCCGCATACGCGATCGTGACGCCGCCGCGAAGCCCGAAGCCGCATTTCACGCCCTCGTCCACGCCGCCGGAACGATCGCCGCTGATGTCCTCCCGCCAGTCGAAATACGTGTCGAGATAAGCCTCGGCGTGCGGACGCCGCGGCGCACGCGCGGCCTGCACCGCGTCCCAACCGGTCTCCGGCAAAGCCTTGGTACCCAAGGAAGACGGCGGTTCGGCTGGGCGGCCATCCGCGCTCGTGAGCAGCTTGAGCCAGCGCGCGAGCCGGTCGGCCAATTCGCCGGGATCGACCACCGCGTCAACGTGGCCGGACGCGAACTGCGACTCCGCGGTGTAGGCGGAGGCGTCGCCCTCGGGGCGCACTCGCGAGCCCGCGAAGCCGACCTGCGCGCCGGGCAACGCGAGAGTCACGTCGGCGCCCGCGCCGAGCGTCGCCCACCCGCCGCCTGTCGTGGGATCGCGCAGCACGGAGATCAGCGGAATTCCGGCCGCCCGCGTCGCCGCCGCTTCGCGGGCGATGCGCTGCAACTGCGTGAGCGCGGCCATGCCCTCCTGCATCCGGCTGCCGCCGGTCGCGATCAGCGAGACCACCGGCGTGCCCAGCTCACGCGCCCTGGTGAACGCGGCTTCCAACCGGTCACCGGTCCGCCTGCCAAGGGAACCGCCAAGGAATCCGAACTCGAAAGCGATCAGCGTCGCCTCGACGTCGCCGACCTTTCCGGCACCGCACAGGACGGATTCCCGTTCCCCGGTGCGATCTTCGGCTCGCGTGCGGGCGTCGTCGTAACCGGGCCAGCCGATCGGACCGTCCACAGTGGACGACGCGACCGCCGTGAGGTACTCGGTGAACCCCGAGCACAGTGAGCCGACCAGCGCGCGTGCGGATTCAACCATCTAGCGCCCGCTTCATCACCTTGCCCATGTCGTTGCGCGGCAACGCATCCAGGAACCGCACGACGCGCGGGCGCTTGTGCGGTGTCAGCAGCCGCGCCACGTGATCGACCAACTCCTGCTCGGCAGGCCGCTCGCCGTCAGGCACGATCCACGCGACGATCCGCTCGCCGAGGTCCTCGTCCGGCTCGCCGGTGACCGCGGCCTCGGCCACGCCGGGGTGCTCCAGCAGCGCGTTCTCGATCTCGCCCGCGCCGATCTTGTACCCGCCGCTCTTGATCAGATCGGTCGCCTTGCGGCCGACAATTCGCAGGTAGCCGTCGGAATCCCGGGTGGCCATGTCACCGGTGCGGAACCAGCCGTCGACGAACACCTCGGCGGTCGCGTCGGGCCGGTTGAGATATTCGGTGAACAGGTTCCGGCCGCGCACCTGGATCTCGCCGACTGTCTCGCCGTCGCTGCCTTCGATGACCGCGCCGGACTCCTCGACCAGCCGCACCTCGACCCCGCGCAGCGGGACGCCGACCGTGCCCGGTTTGCGCTCCCCGTCCGCGCGCACGCTGGTGTTCATCAGCGTCTCGGACATCCCGTACCGCTCGACCACCTCCTGCCCGGTCGCCCCGGTGATCCGCTGGTGGTCGTGCACGGGCAGTGCGGCCGAACCCGAGACGAGCAGCCGGGCGCCGCCGAAAGCCTTGGCCAGCGCGGGATTCTCCGCCACCTCACCGGCGATGCGGTGATACATCGTCGGCACGCCGAACATCATCGTGGCGTCACCGGCGAGTTCCTTCGCGGCCGCCTCGACCGAGAACTTGCCGAGGTGATGCACACTGCCGCCGCGCCGCAGCGGGCCGAGAATGCCGAGGATCAGGCCGTGCACGTGGAACAGCGGAAGCCCGTGCACCAGCACGTCGTCGGCGCTCCACTGCCAGGCGTCCTCCAGCGCGTCGAGCGTGGTCGAGATCGCGCGGCGGGGGAGCACCACGCCCTTGGGCGGGCCGGTGGTGCCGGAGGTGTAGACGATCAGCGCCGGGGCTTCGCCGTCCGGCTCTTCGGGCAGGTCGCCCCGGCTGCCGGTCAGTTCGACGTCCTTGCGCGGCAGCGCGGCCAGTGCCTCGGGCAGCTTCGCGCCCGGTTCGGTGAGGACGAGTTCGGGCGTGCTGTCGGACACGATGTGGCCGAGCTCCCGCTCGCCGATCTTCGGGTTGACCGGGATGGCGGGGATTCCGGCGAGCAGCGCGCCCACGACGGCGACGCTCGTGTGGATCGACGCGGTGGCCCACAGCGCGACGCGCACGGGCGCCGCCGCCTGCAGGTCACGGGCCAGCGTGCCGGCTGCCGCCGCCAGCTCCGCGTAGTCGAGGGAGTGCTCGGGAAACCGCAGCGCGTTCTTGGCCGGCGTCGCCGCCAGAGCCGGGAACAACCGATCAGGCAAGCTCGTCTCCTCAGAAAATTGGCTAAGTGGCTGAGCCAATTGGAGCCTGGTCACCCCGGGCTGTCAAGCGCTGACCTCCCCGGTCGCGATCGGCGCACGGGCGAGGGTCGGTAGGCTGGGTAGCCGTGCTGGTACTCGCCATCGATACTTCCACGCCCGCGGTCACCGCCGGGGTGGCGAACCTGGAGCGCGCCGACGTCACCGTGCTCGCCGAGCGGATCACGGTGAACCCCCGCGCGCACGGCGAACTCATCACCCCGCACGTGATCGAGGCCGTGGAGACGGCGGGCCGTCAGCTCTCCGACCTGGACGCAATCGTTTGCGGCGTCGGGCCCGGCCCGTTCACCGGCCTCCGTGCGGGCATGGCCACCGCCGGCGCGCTCGGCCACGCGCTCGGCATTTCGGTGTACCCGGTCTCCGGCCATGACGCGATCGCCGCCGAGGCGCTGCCCGGCGAACCTTTCCTCGTCGTCACCGACGCCCGGCGCCGCGAGGTCTACTGGGCCTCCTACGACGCGAACGGCAAGCGCATCGAAGGCCCCGAAGTGTGTGCCCCGGCCGGTCTCGGGCTGACGGTGGCCGCAGGCGACGGCGCCCGCCAGTACGCCGACAAGCTCGGCGTCCGCGTCGTCGAGCCGTACTACCCCGCCACCGCGGGCCTGGTCACAGCCGCGAAGCGCGAGCTTGTCGCCGGGATGCCGCCCGCCCCGCTGACGCCGCTGTACCTGCGCCGTCCCGACGCTGTCGAACCGGGAGCCAGGAAGCGAGTCTCCGCATGAAGCTGGCC
The DNA here is from genome assembly GCF_035546795.1 of Amycolatopsis sp. GTDB lineage: Bacteria > Actinomycetota > Actinomycetes > Mycobacteriales > Pseudonocardiaceae > Amycolatopsis_E. Next base: position 119,973 of record NZ_DASZWC010000068.1, on the reverse strand, counting down.
CCGTTGCGCCGCAAGGACATCGCCCGCTGCGTCGAGATCGAGCGGTTGCTCTTCGCCGGTGACGACCCGTGGAGCGCCCGCGCGTTCCACTCCGAGCTGGACGGCGGCGGTTACTACCTCGGCGCATACACCGACGAAGACGCTCTAGTCGGCTACGCGGGTCTCGTCACCGTCGGCCGCCCCGGCGAATTCGAGTCCAGCGTGCACACCATCGGCGTCGACCCGGAGTACCAGGGCCAGGGCCTCGGCACGGGCCTGCTGCGCGCGCTGCTGGCCCGAGCGGACGAGCTGAATGCTCCGGTGTTCCTCGAAGTCCGTACCGACAACGAGCGCGCGATCGGGCTGTACGACCGGCACGGATTCGTCCGGATCGGCGTGCGCAAGCGCTACTACCAGCCGTCCGGGGCCGACGCGTACACGATGAAACGGCCGGCCCGTGCCGAACAGGGGGTGAGCTGATGTCCCGGATCATCCTCGGCATCGAAAGCTCGTGCGACGAAACGGGAGTCGGCCTGGTCCGGCTGCACGACGACGGCAAGGTGGAGCTGCTCGCCGACGAGGTGGCCTCCAGCGTCGAGCAGCACGCGCGCTTCGGCGGAGTCGTGCCCGAGGTCGCCAGCCGCGCGCACCTCGAAGCGATGGTGCCCACCGCGAACCGTGCCTTCGCCACCGCGGGCCTCGAACTGTCCGATGTGGACGCCATCGCCGTCACGGCGGGGCCCGGCCTTGCCGGTGCGCTGCTCGTCGGCGTGTCCGCGGCCAAAGCGTATGCCGCCGCGCTGGACGTGCCGCTATACGGGGTCAACCACCTCGCGGGGCACATCGCGGTGGACACCCTCGAACACGGCCCGCTGCCGACGCCGTGCCTGGCGCTGCTGGTCTCCGGCGGGCATTCACAGCTGCTCCGGGTGGACGACATCGCGGGCGCGATCACCGAGATCGGGTCCACTGTGGACGATGCGGCGGGGGAGGCCTACGACAAGGTCGCCCGTGTGCTCGGCCTGCCGTACCCCGGCGGCCCGCCCATCGACAAGGCGGCCAAGCAGGGCAACCCGTCGGCGATCAGGTTCCCCCGCGGGATGACCGGCCCGCGGGACGCGAAGTTCGACTTCTCCTTCTCCGGCTTGAAAACGGCCGTCGCCCGCTGGGTGGAAAGCGCCGAACGCCGTGGCGAGGAAATCCCGGTGAACGACGTCGCGGCCTCGTTCCAGGAGGCTGTCGCCGACGTGCTGACCGCGAAAGCCGTTCGGGCGGCGAAGGAATCGGGCATCGGCACGCTCGTCATCTCCGGCGGCGTCGCGGCCAACTCCCGGCTTTCGGAGCTGGCGCGCGAGCGCTGCGAGGCTGCCGGGATCGAGCTGCGCGTGCCGAAGCCCAGGCTGTGCACCGACAACGGGGCGATGATCGCCGCGCTGGGCGCGCACGTCGTCGCCTCCGGTGCCAAACCGTCCTCTTTGGACATCTCGGCGAACCCGGCGTTGCCGGTCGAGGTCGTTTCCCTCTAACGGCCGAGTGTCACGTCGTCGAGCTTGACGTACGCGACGCGGTGCCCGAACTGGATCTGCACGTACTTCGTCTGGCCGCGCACCACCACGTGCGAGGCGGGGTCGAACGTCGTCGCCGAGTAGTACTCGGAGTCCAGCACCGGGCCCGCCACGTACCGCTGCCCGGCGGAAAGCGTGTACTGCAAGGGAACGACGTCCTGCGGCGTGATCCCCGCCGGGTACGCCTCGGCCTCCGGGTACGCCCGGCCGTACACCGGGATCGTCGCCAGGCCCGGCTTCGGCGTGACCACCCGGCCCAGTGCGGGCTGGGCGTGCACGCTCGAGAACCAGCCCTTCTGGCCAAGGAACCAGATCGCCGTCCAGTCGCCACGCACCTCGGCGACCGCGTACTGCTGCCCGGTGGAAACCCGGCTGCCCACGTCGGCAACGCCCATTGTGGACGGTGAACCGTCCGGGTGCAGCCCGATGTCGGCCAGTAGCGGAGCGTCGTCGCGGGGCTCGGTGCGCAGGATGACCGCTGACGAACCGCGCACCGGGCAGACCGCGCCGGGGCTGTCGCAGCCGGTGAACGCCGGGTGGTTGGCCGCGAAGCCGGGCTTGATCGTCACCAACCCCGTCTGCTGCCGCGGCCACGCCACGAACGGCGCGCCGAGCAGGTCGAAGTAGTGCGACCAGTCCCAGTACGGGCCCGGGTCCCAGTGCATGCCCGCCACCGTCGACGGGGTGGTGCCGGGCACGTTGTCGTGGCCGAGAATGTGTTGCCGGTCAAGGGGAATCCCGTACTTGCCCGCCAGGTAGCGGACGAGCTTGGCCGAGCTGCGGTACATCGCCTCGGTGTACCAGGTGCCCTTCGCGCCGAAGCCCTCGTGCTCCACGCCGATGGACTTCGCGTTGACGTACCAGTTCCCCGCGTGCCAGCCCACGTCCTTGGTCTGGATGTGCTGCGCGATGTGCCCGTCGGCCGACCGCAGTGTGTAGTGCCAGCCCAGGTACGTCGGATCCTGCACGAGCGCGAGGGCTTCGTCGTAGCTGCATTCGGTGTCGTGAATGACGATGTGCGTGATCCGCTGGCTCTTCGGCCGCTCGGCCTTGTCGTAGTTGCCGTAGCCGCCGTCGATTTCCTGGTACGGCGCGGGAATCCACTCGGCCGAGACCCCGGGAGGGGCTTCCACCGCGCCCTGCGCGGCGGCCGGCAGGCCGAGCGAACGCACCTGGGTGCGGGCCGGGGTGACCGGCACCGCGTCGAGCCGGACGGACTGGCCGTCGTCGGTCACCCGGCTCATGCCACCGGTGATCACCCCGAAGACCTCGTCCGCGAAGGTGGCCGCGGCCGTCGAGTCCGTGGCCCCGCTGTACTTGGCCACGGCGCCGTACCAGTCGGCGGGGTTCGAGCTCGTCACGCCGAGTTCTCGTTGGTACTGAGCCAAGACCGCGGCCCCGCCCCGGATGTTCTGGGCCGGATCCGTGCGCAGGGCGGCGGCGTTGACACCGGTCAGCTCCGAGGCGAGATCCACCGTCTGCATCGCCGGAACCGGTGCCGCGGCCCGCGGCGCTTTGGGCCTGAGCGCCGGACGAGCCGCGTCACCACGCGGATCCTCCGTGCCCTTGTCGTGGTGGCTGCCGCCGGCCGCGGCCGTGCGCAGATCGGTGAGATGCATGGGCCCGTACCCGGCGCCGGTGCTCGGCGTGCCGGCGTTGTAGTCCCAGCGGGATTTCAGGTACGACACGCCCAGCAGGACCGGCTCGGGCACGCCGAACTCCTCGGCCGCCGCGGCGAACGCCTGTTGCCTCCCCGCGCCACTCGCCTGCGCGGCACCGGGCGCCGCGACGGCGATCCCGGCCGCGCCGGCGGCGACGGCTCGAAGGGCATTGCGGCGGTTGAACGGGTCCATGAACTCTCCTCGCGAGCCGAGTGCTGACCGAAAAATACACACAGGCCGCAAGGTTGGGTACATTCCTTAGGCGGTTCCCGTACTCTTTCAGCTGATCGGTTCCGGCGCCGGCCGCTCGTCGAACGCGCGGCGCGCCGCCATGATCTCGTCCACGTGCTCCTCCGCCCAGCCGCCCAGCGTGTTGAACAGCTCGCCGACCTCCGCGCCGAGCGCCGTCACGGAGTACTCGACTCGCGGCGGGACGGTGGGGTACACGGCGCGGCGCACGAGCCCGTCACGCTCCAGGAGGCGCAAGGTCTGCGTCAGCATCTTCTGCGTGACGCCTTCCAGCCTGCGGCGCATTTCGTTGAACCGCAACGGTTCCTCTTGTTTGCGCAGCAGGCTGAGTACGAGCAGCGCCCATTTGTTGGTGAGCGTCTCCAGGACCGTGCGGGCCGGGCAGGCGTGCAGGTAGGACTGGACGGTATCCATGAGGTACTTGGGTATCAAAAAGGTGCCTTCTTCACAATGGATACCTTTGGCTCGCACGATGGATTCCATGCAAGCGATCATTCAGCGGGCCCTCGGCGGTCCGGAGGTCCTGGAACTTGTCGAGGTCGATCCACCGGAACCCGGCCCGGGCGAAGTGCTGGTGCGCGTCCGCGCGGCGGGCGTCAACCCGGCCGACTGGAAGGCGCGCTCCGGCCGGGTCGAGGGCTTGGGTGAGCCCCCGTTCCGGGTCGGGTACGAGTTTTCCGGCGAAGCAGAGGGCCGCGATGTCTACGGGCTGTGGCTGACGCGCTGGGGCGCGTACGCCGAGTACGTCGCCGCGCCACGCGAAGCGCTCGCGCCGAAGCCGCCGAGCCTCGACCACGTGCATGCGGCAGCCCTGCCGACAGCCGCACTGACGGCGTGGCAAGGACTTGCCGACGCCGGCCTTTCGGCGGGGCAGCGGGTGTTGATCCACGCCGCCGCCGGCGGCGTCGGACACCTGGCCGTGCAGATCGCCAAGCACCTGGGCGCGTACGTGATCGGCACCGCGAGGGCGGAGAACCACGACTTTCTGCGCGCACTCGGCGCGGACGAACTGATCGACTACACGGCCGTGGACTTCACCGAGCACGTGGCCGAGGTCGACGTCGTCTACGACCTGGTCGGCGGCTCGTATGGTTCGCGATCGCTGCGGGTGCTGGCCGAGGGCGGGATTCTCCTTGACGCCCAAGGCAATGACGCGACCGCGGACCCTCGCTACCGGCGCTTCTACGTCCGCGCCTCCGGTGAGGATCTGGCGCAGATCGGCGACCTGGTGGAAGCCGGCCGCCTACGGGTGGAAGTGGCCGAGGTGCTGCCGCTCTCGGCGGCCGCGAAGGCCCACGCGCTGAGCGAATCGGGGCATGTGCGGGGAAAACTCGTGCTCACGCCGTGACGAAGGCCCCTGGTTCTTCCCGTGGGAACCAGGGGCCTCTTCCGTCACGTCAGCATTTGCCGCAGCAGCCGCATCCCGAACCGGTGCACGAACTGCAGCAGTTGCACCCAGCCATGTGAAACACCATCCCTTCGGAGTTTTTCACCCCGGGCCGCACTCCCAAGGTAGGGACGCGGGGGCGCGGTCAACACCGCCCGAAGGGTGAGATGACGATATCGCTCGGTGACAGCATCGCTCGCCGACAGCATCGGTCGGTGACAGCTCTTCGCACAGGCCGAGGCGGCCCCTGCTTGTGTGGCTGGCCATGTGACGCGGCGCGGGGGTGCGCCCTGTCCTTCGCGCGGGTCAAAACCGACCCTGCTTGCGTGGCTGGCCATGTGACGCGGCGCGGGGGTGCGCCCTGTCCTTCGCGCAGGTCAAAACCGACCCTGCTTGCGTGGCTGGCACTCGCATGGCTAGAGTGCTAATTGCACGGCACCGCACACGCCCCGGCACCCGCGACGGCGGGGGTGGTAGGCGCCAAAAACCTGTAAGTACCTGCCAACGCTTTCGACGACCCGTGGAGGTCAACCCGGTGAGCGTGAACATCAAACCGCTCGAGGACAAGATCGTTGTCCAGACGAGCGAGGCCGAGGAGACGACGGCTTCCGGTCTCGTTATCCCCGACACCGCCAAGGAAAAGCCCCAGGAGGGCAAGGTTCTGGCCGTGGGCCCGGGCCGCGTGGACGACAAGGGCAACCGCATTCCGGTGGATGTCAGTGTCGGCGACGTCGTGATCTACTCCAAGTACGGCGGCACCGAGGTCAAGTACAACGGTGAGGACTACTTGATCCTGTCCGCTCGCGACGTGCTGGCCGTCGTCAACTGACGTCGGCGTATGCGCCTGATGCCCCGGGCCCCGCATCGCCGGGGGCCGGGGCATTTCGCTGTCTGAGAGGACTTAAATGCCTAAGCAGATCAACTTCGACGAGGACGCCCGCCGGGCGCTCGAGCGCGGGGTGAACAAGCTGGCCGACGCGGTCAAGGTCACCCTGGGCCCGCGCGGCAGGCACGTCGTGCTCGACAAGAAGTTCGGCGGCCCGACCATCACGCTCGACGGCGTCACCGTCGCACGTGAGATCGAGTTGGACGACCCGTTCGAGAACCTCGGCGCGCAGCTGGCCAAGAACGTCGCCACCAAGACCAATGACGTCGCCGGTGACGGCACCACCACGGCCACCGTGCTGGCGCAGTCCCTGGTGAAGGTCGGCCTGCGCAACGTGGCCGCCGGTGCCAACCCGACCGCGCTCGGCCGGGGTATCGAGGCCGCCGCGGACAAGGTCGTGGAGGTGCTCAAGAGCAAGGCCACGCCGGTCAAGGGCCGCGAGAACATCGCCCAGGTCGGCACCGTGACCTCCCGTGACGCCACCATCGGCGCGCTGCTCGGCGAGGCCGTGGAGAAGGTCGGCGAGGACGGCGTGATCACCGTGGAGGAGTCCTCCACGCTGGCCACCGAGCTCGAGATCACCGAGGGTGTGCAGTTCGACAAGGGCTACCTGTCGGCGCACTTCGCGACCAACCCCGAAGAGCAGCGGGCGATCCTGGAGAACGCCTACGTGCTGTTGCACCGCGAGAAGATCTCCGCGCTGGCGGATCTGCTCCCGGTGCTGGAGAAGGTCGTCGAGGCCAAGAAGCCGCTGCTGATCATCGCCGAGGACGTCGACGGTGAGGCGCTGTCCACCCTGGTGGTCAACGCCCTGCGCAAGACGATCACCGCGGTCGCGGTCAAGGCGCCGTTCTTCGGTGACCGTCGCAAGGCCTTCCTGGACGACCTCGCGGTCGTCACCGGTGGCGAGGTCGTCTCCTCCGAGATCGGCCTGAAGCTGTCCGAGATCGGTCTCGACTCGCTGGGCTCCGCCCGCCGGATCGAGGTCACCAAGGACGTCACCACGATCGTCGACGGGGCGGGCACCAAGGCCGACATCGACGGCCGGATCGCGCAGATCCGCAAGGAGATCGAGACCACCGACTCCGACTGGGACCGCGAGAAGCTGCAGGAGCGGCTGGCCAAGCTCGGCGGCGGGGTCGCCGTGATCAAGGTCGGCGCGGCCACCGAGACCGAGCTGAACGAGCGCAAGCACCGTATCGAGGACGCCGTGGCTTCCACCAAGGCGGCCGTCGAGGAGGGCATCGTGCCCGGCGGTGGTTCCGCGCTCGTGCACGCGGTCAAGGAGCTGGACGACCTCGGCCTCACCGGTGACGAGGCCACGGGCGTGAAGATCGTCCGTGACGCGCTCTCCGCGCCGCTGTTCTGGATCGCCGGCAACGCCGGCCTCGAGGGCGCGGTCATCGTGTCCAAGGTGCAGGAGCAGGGCTGGGGCCACGGCCTCAACGCTGCCACCGGCGAGATCACCGACCTGCTCGCGGCCGGCATCGTCGACCCGGTGAAGGTGACCCGTTCCGCGGTCGCCAACGCCGCGTCGATCGCCCGGCTCGTGCTCACCACGGAAAGCTCCGTGGTCGAGAAGCCGGTCGAGGAGGACGAGGACGCGCACGGCCACGGTCACGGCCACGCGCACTGACGCCTGAACGGCAGAAGGGCGGCACCCCGGCCGGGTTGCCGCCCTTTTCCATGCCTGCCAACGCTTTCCGGCGTTGAATTACACGACACAGAACGCGGCGAACCGCGAATTTCGTCCGGCTGGAGCGGAAAAATGCCGATCTCGAGGCGATGGTCCCAGGTTCGGCAAGGAAAAAGGGGCGGCATCCGGTGGACCCGGTCGCCGCCCCTGATTCCACTCCCCCTCACTGGCCGGTGAGGCTCAACTGCCGTTTGCCCGTTTTGATGATGCTCTCCCGTTCGGACTCCGAGAGCCCGCCCCAGATCCCATAGGGCTCGTGCACGGCCAGCGCGTGCTCGCGGCACATCCGCAGCACCGGGCAGGCTGTGCAAATCGCTTTGGCCCGGGCTTCCCGCCGTGCCCTGGCCGGTCCGCGCTCCCCGTCGGGATGGAAGAAAGCCGCACTGTCCATCCCTCGGCAGGACCCCTCCAGCTGCCAGTCCCAGATGTCCGCATTCGGGCCTGGAAGCCTGCGCGTGTCTGCCATCGTGACCGCCTCCGCTTTTTCGGTCTGTGACCCCTGCTGTTGCGCTAGGACTACTCCATTTGGTGCAACGGCGGTAACGTTAGAAGCGCGCCAATAGTTGTTCAAGGGAATCAATCGGATTCAGCCGTTAGGTATCCCCCGCAAGCGTGAGAACGACCGCTTTCGCAGGTCGGAATGCATAACATTCAGGTTGCTGGGTAGCCATGCCGCCGGAATATTGGGGCGAATGGATCGCCGTAGCGGTGCCGGACAGACAGAGCCGACGATGCCGGTGGCTGCCGTTGCCCGCCGGCTCGGCGTCGCCCCTTCGACCTTGCGCACCTGGGATCGCCGGTACGGGCTCGGCCCGAGCAGACACACCGGTGGCAAGCACCGCCGCTACGGCGCCGCGGACATCAACCGCCTCGAACTGATGCAACGGGCGCTGCTGCGTGGCGCTTCCACGGCCGAAGCCGCACGTTACGCCCTGACAGCGTCGATCGCCGAAGTCTCCGACGAGCTGGCCGAGCCGCCTGCCGCCGAGCCGGCCGAGGTCCCGGACAGGTCCGTGGCGCGTCGCCTGCGCACGGCGGCGCTCGCGATGGACGGTGCCGCGGTGCAGCGTGCGCTCGCGGAACTGCTCGCCGAGTCGGGCGCGCTCACGGCGTGGGAGAACGTCATCGAGCCCGTGCTGTCCGCGCTCGGCAATGGCTGGGCGGGCGCGCAGGCCGGCGCTGAGGCCGAGTACCTATTGTCCGAATGTGTGCTCGGCGCGCTGGTGCGGTCCACCCCGGTGCTCGACAGTCCGCGCAACCAACGGCCGGTGCTGCTCAGCCTCGTGCCGGACGAGCGTGAAAACCTGCCAGTCTACGCGCTCGCCGCTTGCCTCGCCGAGCGCCGGATCTCGACACTGCTGTTCGGGAACCCGCCGCCCGCCGAGGTCTTGGCGGGCGCGGTCCAGCGCAGCGCGCCATCCGCGGTGGTGCTTCGCGCGCAACGGCCGGCGTCCGCCGACGAGCGCCTGTTGCCCCGCGTCTCGCGCGGCCGGCAGCGGTGCCGGGTCTTCGCCTGGGGGCCGGGCTGGGCGCCCGCCTCGTTACCGGAGCAAGTCGAGCACCTCGTCGACCTGCGTGCGGCCGTCGAGCGCATCGAATATGTCTTACTCGGCAAGTAGGGTGACCAGGTGTCCACAGACGAGCTGCGGCGCGCGGCCTTCGGTGATCTGCCCGCGCTCGCGCCCGAGGCGCTGGCCACGGCCGGGTCGCCACGGTCGAGGCTGCTCGCCGCGATCGTGCTCGGCGCCCAGGGTTGCTACGCGGCCGCCGCGACAGTGCTCGGAGAGCTCGGCCGCGGTCCGGATCCGGTGCTGGCCTCGCTCGCGCTGAGCACGTTCGCTTCCCACCGCAGGCAGCTCGGCGGGCATGCCGCGGCGCTCGGTCCGGACGGCATGGCACTGAAGCTCGTCACAGATGTCCGCGGCCAGCCGGATCCGGATGCCCTCGACGTCGAGGGCGCGCGGGTCGACGCGTTGCTCGGCCTGGCGGCGGACAATCTCGGCCTCGGCAGGCTCGCCGTAGCGCGGCGCCTGGTCGCCAGGGCCGAGCCGGAGAACTGGCGCTCGCGGGTGCGTACGGGCTGGGTCACGGCCGAGATCGAGCTGGCGAGCGGCAACGCCGAGGCCGCGCTCGAGCCTGCCGAGCAAGCGCTGAAACTGGCCACCGAGACCGGCGCCTTGCGGCACATCACCAAGTCGCAGCTGGTGCTCGCGGCGGCTCTCGGCGCCACCGGCGAGCCGCTCGCGCGGCCACGGGTGGGACTTCTTGTTGAAGAAGCGTTAGGCGTGTCGGACCGATTCGATTTACGCTCGCTGAGTTGGCCTGCCGGACTGCTCGCCGCCGAGTTCGGACCAGCGTGCGATCGGTATCGATCCAGGGTCGACGCGGTGTTGCACGCAGTGTTACGACGTTCGGATCCCGACGGGAGGCGGCTGGCGGATGAATCCCCCTGGGTCCCGGGATGAGCCCGGTTGCGGCGGTCGGGGCACCCATACCGACATCCGGGCGAAGATCTTCCAAAAAAAGCCACCGGATCGTGTCAAGGTGCGGCCTAAAGCGTCCGATAGGGGATAGAGAACGTCACCCGGCTGCAGGAAGGAAACCCCGTGACTACGGTCTTGATCTGCGACGACCGACGCAGTGTCCGCGAAGGGCTCACCCGCGTGATGTCTGCCGTCCCCGGCGTCAGTCGCATCGACTGCGTAGCGCACGGTGACGAGTTGCTGGCCAGGTATTCGCGGCAGCCGGTGGACGTGGTCCTCGTCGGCACCCAGCGCGCGATGCCGGCCGGGGTGGAGGCGACTCGGCGGCTGGTGTCCGCCAACCCCCAGGCGAACGTGATCGTCTTCGGCGCGCCCGACGATGCGAGCAGCATCGCCGCCGCGATCGCCGGTGGCGCCCGCGGTTACCTGCGCTGGGACGCCTCCCGGCCCGAACTCGTGGCCGCTTTGGCGCACACGTTGGCCAGCACCTCCGTCCCGGCGCCCCGGCAGCCGGCTGACCCCGGCGTCCAGCTCACCGAGCGCGAGCTGCAGGTGCTGCGCGGAATGAGCCAGGGCAAGAGCAACGGCCAGATCGGGCGCGAGCTCTACCTGTCCGAAGACACCGTGAAGACCCACGCCCGGCGCCTGTTCCGCAAGCTCGGCGTGCGGGACCGAGCGCAGGCTGTGGCGCACGGCTTCCGGCGCGGCCTCGTTTCCTGAAGCACGGTTGTGGCGTAAGCTCCACGCAAGTCGTTGAAAACTTGAAGACCTGATGGCGCACCCCGCTGCCAAGCTTTGCGGTGGGGCGCGCTGAGGGCGACCGTGCACGAGCCACGTGGACGCCGGGCGGTACGGTGGGCATCACCGGTGCGAGGGACCTTGATGCCGCGTGCCGCCATTTTGTACGCCTACACGTAACACTGGGACTGTTGTCTGCGATGGCCAATGTGGGGGACGGACTGGACGAGTCAGTCGCCGCCGCTGTCGAGGGAGATCCTCAGGCGGTGGAGCGGTTGCTGGCCGCGATCCGTCCTCTAGTGGTGCGGTATTGCCGCGCCAGAGTTGGCAGACAGGAGCGTTCGTTCGCTTCGGCAGACGACGTGGCTCAGGAGGTGTGTCTCGCGGTGCTTACGGCCCTGCCTTCGTACCGTGACCAAGGACGCCCGTTCCTGGCGTTCGTCTACGGCATCGCCCAGCACAAGGTGGCCGACGCGCATCGCGCGGCCGCCCGCAACCGGGCCGAACCGGTGGCCGAGATCCCCGACGAGATCGAAGGGGACATCGGTCCGGAGCAGCGCGCCCTGCAGGGGGAGCTGAACGAGCGGATGGCCCAGTTGTTGCGAGTTCTGCCGGACAAACAACGCGAGATCGTGGTGCTGCGAGTGGTCGTGGGGCTTTCCGCTGAGGAGACCGCGGACGCGGTCGGGTCGACGCCCGGCGCCGTCCGGGTCGCTCAGCACCGGGCTCTTGCGCGGCTCCGTAAGGCGCTGGCGTCCGAGGAGGTGGCCTGAGTGACCGACCGCGACAGCCGGGATGAGGTCAGACGCGAGCTCGGTGAGCTCGGCTACGACGACACGATGAGTGCCTCACAGACCGCGTTCGAGGCGGATCTTTCCGCCGTGCACGCCGACGACGCGTTGCTCGACGCGCTCGGCGGGTCCGATCCCAAGATCGCCGACGGTCTCGGTGACCAGGAACTCAACGCGCTGCTGCTGGCGTGGCGGCGCGACATCGACAGTGAGCCGCTGGCCGAGCTGGTCGACACCGACACGGCGGTCACCACGATCAAGACGGCCGCGCTGGCGCGCAAGCACGGGCAGCGCACCCGGAACCGCCGCTTCCTGTGGCCGGTCGCGGCGGCCGCGGCCGTGCTGGCCATCGCCTTCACCGGCACCAGCATCGCCGCGCGTGACGCCCAGCCGGGCGACGCGCTGTGGGGTCTGACGAAGGTGCTCTACGCCGATCACGCCCGCTCGGTCGAGGCCGCCTCCGCGGCGCGCAGCGACCTGCAGCAGGCGAGTATCGCGCTGTCACAGGGCAAGATCGCCGAGGCGCAGCAGGCGCTGGCCGAGGCGGCCGCGAAGCTGAGCCAGGTCTCCGCAGAGGACAACCTGGCCCAGCTGATGCAGGAGCACCAGCAGCTGAGCCAGCTCTTGCAGAACCCGGGCCAGACCACGCAGCAGCCGACAACGACGCAGCAGCCGGCGCCCCCGCCGCCGCAGTCGTCGAGCTCGTCGACGCCGACGACCACACCGTCGCCGACCACGTCCACGTCTTCGGCGCCGCCGAGCACGTCGGACAGCAGCAGTTCGTCGGCGCCCCCGCCGACCACGGAGAGCAGCTCGTCGGCCTCCGGCGGGGATGGTACCGGCAGCACCGGCAGCTCCATCCGGTATGACCCCGGGGCAGGCGCCGGCACAGCCGGGGCGACCGGGAACTGATCTTCGGATCCAACGGCCCTCGCGATACCCAGACTTTCTGGGAGTTGCGGGGGCCGTGTCCGTTTCCGCGCGCGATGTCGGTGTCAACCGGGGCACCGCGGAGGGTGCGCACCGGCCGCGGCGAGCGCCCGGCCGAGGTTGAGGGCCGCGCCGTGCCCGGCCATTGGGCGGGACTCCGGCGACCCGGCCGGGCCTCCTTGCTGTGCGGAAATACTCAGTAAGCGCTTTCGTTCGCGGTCACGCCGTCGGCGTAGCCACGGCAGTAGTCCCAGCTCACGTAGTCGGCCGGGTCCGGGTCATACGCCGGTTCGTGCGGGCGCATCCGGCCGTCGGCGAGCAGCTGCTCGAGGCTCGCGCGCAGCAAATGCCAGTCGTGGTAGTGCGGCTGGTCACATTCACCACAGTCCACGACGATGCCGCGAACCCCGCGAGGCTCCAGCAGGGCCTGGTACACGGCCAGGTCCGAGAGGTCGGCGAGTAGTTCGGCGCGCGACTGCGCATCGATGGGTTCGTCCAGGTCATCGCCGGGTTCGGCCAGGTTCTTGGCCGGGTCGTCGGGATCATCGGCGAACGGGTCCGGGGGCAACACGTCGTGCGGCACGGGCTGCACGGTACCGGGCGGAGGTGGGGCCCTGTCCAGATACCATCGACCAAGAGTTCTCCGAATTGCCGAGGAAGGTCTGTAACCAGCCATGACGAGCGAGTTCGCCCCCGAAGAGAAGTTCGCGATGCTGGGCCTGACCTTCGACGACGTACTGCTGCTGCCTGCCGAGTCGGACGTCGTGCCCAGCGCGGTCGACACCAGCACCCGGCTTTCCCGCAACATCACCCTGCGCGTGCCGCTGATCTCGGCCGCGATGGACACCGTCACCGAGGCCAGGATGGCCATCGCGATGGCCCGGCACGGTGGGATGGGCGTGCTGCACCGCAATCTGCCGATCGAGGAGCAGGCGGCCGCGGTCGAGGTGGTCAAGCGCTCCGAGGCCGGCATGGTGACCGACCCGGTCACGTGCTCCCCGGACGACACCCTCGCCGAGGTCGACGCGCTGTGCGCCCGGTTCCGCATCTCCGGCGTCCCGGTCACCGACGCGGCGGGCACCCTGGTCGGCATCATCACCAACCGCGACATGCGGTTCGAGGTCGACTACAGTCGCCCGGTCAGCGAGGTGATGACGAAGCAGCCGCTGATCACCGCGCAGGTCGGGGTCACCGCCGAGGCCGCGCTCGGGCTGCTGCGCCGGCACAAGATCGAGAAGCTGCCGATCGTCGACGGCGCGAACAAGCTGCGCGGGCTGATCACCGTCAAGGACTTCGTGAAGACCGAGCAGTACCCGAACGCGACCAAGGACCCGGACGGCCGGCTGCTGGTCGGCGCCGCCGTCGGGGTGGCCGCGGCGGGGCACCAGCGCGCGATGGCGCTGGCCGACGCGGGCGTGGACGTGCTGATGGTCGACACCGCGCACGGGCATTCACGGGCCGTCGTGGACATGGTCGCCACCCTGAAGAAGGAGCTCGGCGACACCGTCGACGTGGTCGGCGGGAACGTCGCCACCCGGGCCGGTGCGCAGGCGCTGGTGGACGCCGGTGCCGACGGTGTGAAGGTCGGCGTCGGGCCGGGCTCGATCTGCACCACGCGGATCGTCGCCGGGGTGGGCGTGCCGCAGATTTCCGCGATCTACGAAGCCGACCAGGCCTGCCGCCCGGCGGGCGTACCGGTGATCGGTGACGGCGGCATCCAGTACTCGGGCGACATCGCCAAGGCCATCACGGCCGGCGCGTCCGCGGTCATGCTCGGCAGCCTGCTGGCGGGCACCGCCGAATCGCCCGGCGACCTGATCCTGGTCAACGGCAAGCAGTTCAAGACCTACCGCGGGATGGGCTCGCTGGGCGCGATGCAGTCCCGCGACGGGCGCAAGTCGTACTCGAAGGACCGCTACGCCCAGGACGACGTGCTGTCCGAGGACAAGCTCGTCCCCGAGGGCATCGAGGGGCGGATCCCGTTCCGTGGGCCGCTGATCAACGTCGTGCACCAGCTCGTCGGCGGGTTGCGTTCGGGCATGGGCTACGCGGGTGCGGAGACGGTCGCGGAGCTGCAGAAGGCGCAGCTGGTGCGGATCACCGCGGCCGGGCTCAAGGAGAGCCACCCGCACGACGTCACGATGACCGTCGAGGCCCCGAACTACACCAGCCGCTGACCCGCGGCCAGGCTTCCGGAAAACGAGAGGGGATCCGCAGGTGCGGGATCTTGTCGAGATCGGCATGGGACGTACCGCGCGGCGCGCGTACGACCTCGGCGACGTGGAGATCGTCCCGTCGCGCCGGACGCGTTCGTCCGCGGTGGTGTCCACCGCATGGCAGATCGACGCTTACCGCTTCGACCTCCCGCTGGTCACGCACCCGACGGACGCCATCGTCTCGCCGGGCACGGCGGTGGAGATCGGCAAGCAGGGCGGGCTCGGTGTGCTCAACGCCGAGGGCCTCTGGGCGCGGCACGCGGCCGTCGAGGACGTGATGCGCCGCCTGGTCGACGCGGTGAAGGACGAGGATTCCACCGCGCTGGTCCGGCTGCTGCAGGAGCTGCATTCGGCGCCGGTGCAGCCGGAGTTGCTGACCGAGGCGATCCGCACGGTGCGCGACGCCGGGGTGACGGTGGCGGCGCGGGTGAGCCCGCAGCGCGCGGCCGAGCTGACCCCGCATCTGATCGCCGCCGGGGTGGAGATTCTGGTCGTGCAGGGCACGATCATCTCCGCCGAGCACGTCTCCGGGGACACGGACCCGCTCGACCTCAAGGAGTTCATCGGCGGCCTGGACGTGCCGGTGATCGCGGGCGGTGTCGCGGACTACCGCACCGCCATGCACCTCATGCGCACCGGCGCCGCCGGCGTGATCGTCGGGCACGGCTACACGCCGGGCATCACGAGTACGGACCGCGTGCTGGGGATCGGCGTGCCGATGGCCACCGCGATCATCGACGCCGCCGCCGCGCGCCGGGACTACCTCGACGAGACCGGCGGCCGGTACGTGCACGTGCTGGCCGACGGCGGGATGACCACCTCCGGTGACATCGCGAAGGCGATCGCGTGCGGTGCGGACGCGGTGATGCTGGGCGCGCCGCTGGCCGCCGCCAGCGAAGCGCCCGGGCACGGTCTGTTCTGGACGGCCGCGGCCGCGCACCCGTCGCTGCCGCGTTCGCGCGTGGCCGCGGGCCCGGATTTCGAGGTCGACCTGAAAACCCTGCTGTTCGGCCCCTCTTCGGACGCCGAGGGCACGGTGAACCTGTTCGGCGCGCTGCGCCGGGCAATGGCCAAGACGGGATATTCGGACCTCAAGGAGTTCCAGCGGGTCGGGCTGACCGTCCGCAGCTGAACCGGCCAGTAACTTACTCCTGGTCAGAAGTTCTCGATGGCGTTACCCTTTTACGTGTGACCGCGAGTAACAGCAGTGCAGCTGACTATGACGTGATCGTGGTCGGTTCGGGCTTCGGCGGCAGCGTCGCGGCCCTCCGGCTCACGGAGAAGGGCTACCGGGTGGCCGTCATCGAGGCGGGCCGCCGGTTCGCCGACGACGAGTTCGCCAAGACGTCCTGGGATCTCAAACGTTATCTCTGGGCGCCGGCGCTCGGCTGCTTCGGCATCCAGCGCGTGCACCTGCTCAAGGACGTCATGGTCCTGGCCGGTGCCGGGGTCGGCGGCGGCTCGCTGGTGTACGCGAACACGTTGTACCGGCCGCTCAAGCCCTTCTACGCCGACAAGCAGTGGGCGCACATCACCGACTGGGAGTCGGAGCTGGCCCCGCACTACGACCAGGCGAGCCGGATGCTGGGCGTGGTCACGAACCCGACCGTCACCCCGTCCGACGAGGTGATGCAGAAGGTCGCCGCCGATCTCGGGGTCGCCGATTCGTACCACCCGACGCCGGTGGGGGTGTACTTCGGCGAGGCCGGGGAGCCGGCGGAGGATCCGTTCTTCGGCGGCGCCGGGCCACAGCGCACCGGCTGCACGGAATGTGGCTCCTGTATGACCGGTTGCCGGGTGGGCGCCAAGAACACGCTGGTGAAGAACTACCTGTACCTCGCCGAGCGGGGTGGGGCGAAGGTCATTCCACTGACCACTGTGGACGCCGTGCGCCCGCAGCCCGACGGCTCCTTCGTCGTCGACATCCACAAGACCGGCACGAGTTCCCGGCGGTTCCGGCATTCGCTGGCCGCCAGGCAGGTCGTGCTCGCCGCCGGCACCTGGGGCACCCAGCAGTTGCTGCACCGGATGCGGGACACCGGTGTGCTGCCCGAGCTCTCCCCGCGGTTCGGGGAACTGACCCGCACGAACTCCGAGGCGATCATCGGCGCCGGGCGGTCCACTGTGGACCCCGAGCACGACTTCAGCCGGGGCGTGGCGATCACCTCCTCGATCCATCCCGACGAGATCACGCACATCGAGCCGGTGCGCTACGGCAAGGGCAGCAACGCGATGAGCCTGCTGCAGACCATCGCCACCGACGGCTCACTGCCGACCCCGCGCTGGCGGCAGGCTCTGCGGACGATCGTGACCAAGCCGATCTCCACCCTGAAGCTGCTCAACGGCTACCGGTGGAGCGAGCGCACGGTGATCCTGCTGGTGATGCAGAGCCTGGACAATTCGATCACCACCTTCACCAAGCGGGGCCTGTTCGGCCGACGCAGGTACACCTCCAAGCAGGGGCACGGCGAGCCGAACCCCACCTTCATCCCGGCCGGGCACGAGGCCAACCTGCGCACCGCCGAGCACATCGGTGGCACCGCGGGCGGCACCTGGGGTGAGATCTTCAACATCCCGCTCACCGCGCATTTCATCGGTGGCGCCCCGATCGGCACCGACGCCGGGCAGGGGGTGATCGACCCCTATCACCGAGTCTTCAACTACCCGAATCTGTCCATTGTGGATGGAACGGCGGTGACCGCGAATCTCGGCGTGAACCCCTCGCTGACGATCACGGCACAGGCCGAGCGGGCCTTTTCCTTCTGGCCCAACAAGGGTGAGGCCGACCCGCGCCCGGAGCAGGCGTCGGCCTACCAGCGGCTCGAACCGGTGGCTCCCAGGAACCCGGCCGTGCCGCCGAAGGCTCCGGCCGCCCTGCGGTTGTCGGTGGTCAACGGCACACGCCGCCGCAAGCGGTGACGTGCCGGGGCATGCGCGGATTGACCGGGTTCCGGGAGGCTACAGCTCGACCCCGGTGAAGACCGTGACCTTCTCCTCGGTCAGGTCGTGCATGGCGGCGAGCACGCCCTCGCGTCCGGAGCCGGAGCCCTTCACGCCGCCGTAGGGCATCTGGTCCGCGCGGTACGAAGGCACGTCGCCGACGATCACGCCGCCCACTTCGAGCTCGGCCGAAGCGCGGAAGGCCAGCCGCAGGTCGCGGGTGAAAACGCCCGCCTGCAAACCGAAGGCGGAGTCGTTGACCGCAGCGAAGGCCGCGTCCGCATCCTCCACAATGGACACGGCGAGCACCGGGCCGAAGATCTCGTCGGCCCACGCCTTGGTGTCCGGCGGCACGTCGGACAGCAGTGTCGGCTCCACGCTCGCGCCATCCCGCTTGCCGCCCGTGAGCACCTTCGCCCCACCCGCCACGGCCTCGTCGACCCACGACACGATGCGTTCGGCGGCCGCCTCGTCGACGACCGGGCCGACGTCGACCGTGGTGTCATAAGGATCCCCGGTGCGCTGCGCGCGCACCGCGTCCAGCAGCGCGGGCACGAACTCGTCGGCCACCGAGCGTTCGACGATCACCCGCTGCACGGCGATACACGACTGGCCGGCCTGGTAGTTGCCGAACGTGGCGATCCGTGCCGCCGCGCCCTGCAGGTCCGGCCAGTCGCCGAGCACGACCGCCGCCGCGTTTCCGCCCAGTTCGAGCACCAAGTGCTTGCGCGGCGCGGCTTCGGTCAGTGACCAGCCGACCGGACCGGAGCCGGTGAACGACACCACGGGCAGCCGCGGGTCGGCGACCAGCGCGCTCGTCTCCGCATTTCCCAGTGGCAGCACGGAAAACGCACCCTCGGGGAGCTCGGTCTCGGCCAGCAGCTCGCCGAGGATCAACGAGGACAGCGGCGTCCGCGGCGCCGGTTTGATGATGATCGGCGCGCCGACCGCCAGCGACGGGGCGACCTTGTGTGCCACCAGGTTGAGCGGGAAGTTGAACGGCGCGATGCCCAGCACCGGACCACGCGGGACGCGGCGCACCATCGCGAGCCTGCCGTCGCCCGCGGCGTCGGTGTCGAGCCGCTGCAGCTCGCCGGTGAACCGACGGGCCTCCTCCGCGGCGATGCGGAACACCGAGATCGCGCGCCGCACCTCGGCTTCGGCCCACTTGAACGGTTTCCCGTTCTCGGCCGTGATCACCTCGGCCAGTTCCTCGGCGCGCTCGGCCAACCCGCGCGAGACGTGCTCCAGCGCCGCCGCGCGGACGTGGGCGGGGGAGCGGCGGAACTCCGGCGCCACCGACGCCGCCGCGGCGACCGCCCGCTCGACCTGTTCCGCGCCGGGCACCGCTACGGTCGCGACTTCGCTGCCGTCGAAGGGATGGGTGACCAGCAGCGTTTCGTCGCTCTGCTCCGGCCTGCCGGCGATCCACGCCGGCCGGGGCTCCGGGGTGATGGTGTCCATACGCACACCGTAAGGCGCCCGGGCCGGAATCGTTCGCCGAGGCGGATCACGCCGCGCCGAGGAAGCTGAGCAGGTCGTCGTTCACCGCTTGGGCGTGGGTGAGGAACACGCCGTGTGCGGCTTCGGGATAGGTGCGCAGTTTCGCGTCGGGCAGGAGATCCGCCGTGCGGCGGCCGCACAAATCGACCGGCGCCTGCACGTCCCGTTCCCCGTGCAGCACCAGCGCCGGCAGGTGCACCTCGGGGAGTTCCGCGCGGAAATCGGTGGTGAACACCGCACGTGCCGCCGCACTGGTGGCGCGCGGCGAGACGTTCAGGCACTGGCCGATCATCCAGTGCCGCATCGGTTCCGACACCGACACGTCGGGGTGGTCGTCGCCGAAGAAGCCGGTCGCCATCGCGGTCATCCAGGCAGGCCGGTCCGCCGCGCGGCGTTCGTCCTGCGCTTCGAACGCCGCCAGCGGAATGCCCTCGGGGTTGTCCGGCTGCCACATCGGCAACGGGGTGAGCGGCGAGATCAGCACGAGGTCGCGTACCCGGGCCGAGCCGTGCCGCGTCAGGTACCGGATGACCTCGCCGGCGCCCATCGAATGCGAGACGAAGGTGAGGTCGGTGAGGTCGAGGGCTTCGATCACCGCGGCCAGATCGTCGGCGAGGGTGTCGTAGTCATAGCCGTGCCAGGTCCAGTCCGAGCGGCCGTGGCCGCGCCGGTCGTAGGTGACCGCCCGGTGCCCGGCCACGACCGCGGGCACCTGGAACTCCCACATTCCCGAGGAGAGCCAGGCGCTCGGCACGAACACGACCGGCCGCCCTTCGCCCGAGTCCTCCACGTAGAGATTGACACCGCCGGATCCCGTTATCTGAGTCATGTCTTCATGATTCTTCGAATCCGGCCGCAAATCGATTACCTCGCGGGTAATGCCCGCCCGGCCCGACCCCCTCCCGGAGGCGGCGTGGCGCAGCTCACCTGGGAAGATGGGACTTCAGGTAGGCACGTCGAGGAGGTACGGGTGCCCAGTCCCAACGGCCCGGTCATCGTGGTGGACTTCGGAGCGCAGTACGCGCAGCTGATCGCCCGCCGGGTCCGGGAAGCGCAGGTGTATTCCGAGGTCGTGCCGCATACCGCGACGGTCGAGGGGATCCTGGCGAAGAACCCGGCCGCGATCATCCTGTCCGGCGGGCCGGCGAGCGCGTACTCGCCCGGCGCCCCCGGCATGGACCCCGAGCTGGTCAAGGCCGGCGTGCCGATCTTCGGGATCTGTTACGGCTTCCAGCTGCACGCGCAGGCGCTCGGCGGCACCGTCGAGGCGACCGGTTCCCGCGAGTACGGCCGCACCGAGGTCAGGCTCGACGGTGACGGCGGCGTGCTGCACCGCGAGCTGCCCGCGCGGCACCAGGTGTGGATGAGCCACGGAGACACAGTCACGAAGGCGCCTCCCGGCGCGGTGGTCACGGCGTCGTCGGAGCGGACGCCCGTAGCCGCGTACGAGAACGTCGAGGAGCGCTACGCCGGCGTCCAGTACCACCCCGAGGTGCTGCATTCGCCGCACGGGCAGGAGGTCCTTCGCCGCTTCCTGCGTGACATCGCGGGCATTCGCCCCGACTGGACCACTGCGTCCATTGTGGACGAACAGATCGCGAAGATCCGCGCGCAGATCGGCGACGGCCGGGCGATCTGCGGCCTGTCCGGTGGCGTCGACTCCGCCGTTGCCGCGGCGCTCGTGCAGCGCGCGATCGGGGACAGGCTCACCTGTGTCTTCGTCGATCACGGCCTGCTTCGCTCGGGCGAGCGGGCACAGGTGGAGCGTGACTTCGTCGCCGCGACGGGGGTCAACCTGGTCACTGTGGACGCGCGCGAACGTTTCCTCGACGCGCTGGCCGGCGTCAGCGACCCGGAGCAGAAGCGCAAGATCATCGGCCGCGAGTTCATCCGCGTCTTCGAGCAGGCCGAGCGCGACCTCAAGGCCGAGGGCGACTACCGCTTCCTCGTGCAGGGCACGCTGTACCCGGACGTCGTGGAGTCCGGCGGCGGGGCCAGCGCGGCGAACATCAAGAGCCACCACAACGTCGGCGGCCTGCCCGAGGATCTGCAGTTCGAGCTCGTCGAGCCGCTGCGGCTGCTGTTCAAGGACGAGGTGCGCCGGGTCGGCCTGGAGCTGGGGCTGCCCGAGACGATCGTGCACCGGCAGCCCTTCCCCGGCCCCGGCCTCGGCATCCGGATCATCGGCGAGGTCAACGCCGAACGGCTGGAGATCCTGCGCGCGGCGGACGCGATCGCGCGCGAGGAGCTGACGTCGGCGGGGCTGGACAACGACATCTGGCAGTGCCCGGTGGTGCTACTGGCCGACGTGCGCAGCGTCGGGGTCCAGGGCGACGGCCGCACGTACGGGCATCCCGTGGTGCTGCGGCCCGTTTCCAGTGAAGACGCCATGACGGCGGACTGGACGCGGCTACCCTACGACGTGCTCGAACGGATCTCGACCCGGATCACCAACGAGGTGGCCGAGGTCAACCGGGTGGTGCTGGACGTGACCAGCAAACCGCCGGGCACCATCGAATGGGAATGAACCGGAGCCGGGGGGTAGCGGATGTTGGTCGTCGGGATCGTCCTGATCGTGGCGGCGGTGGCCGGGTTCTTCTTCATGCAGCGCACCAAGAGCGAGCTGCACGCGATGATCGGCACCGAGACCCTGTCCATTCCGGAGCTGGAGGACCTGCGCCGGATCTCCGATGAGCTGGGCGCCCGCGGCGGGTTCCGCAAGACCGCGGAGGTGGTCGGCACCGCGTACCCGCGGCCGGAAGGTCTGCTCACCGCCGAGATCAGCAAGACCCCGTGCGTCTGGTACCGCTACCGGGTGGAACGGCAGTACGAGCACGTCACCTACCGCGACGGCAGGCGGTACCGGTCCAAGCGCACCGAGCAGGTCGCCGATCACACGTCGGGCGAGGGGTACGCGCTGCTCGACGAGCAGAACCGCACCATCGGCGTCGCGCCCGGCGGCACCAAACCCGAAGGCGTCGAGCAGACCGTGGACCGGTTCGAGCCGTACCGGGGAGGCGATCAGGGTTTCGAGCTCTTCGGCGTGCGGATCCCGGGTTTCCTTGCCGGGAACCGGGATTCGACGATCGGGTACGAGTACAAGGAATGGGTGATCCGGCCCGGCACCCGGCTGTACGTACTCGGCGAGGTGCACGACATCATCGGTCCGCTGGTGATCGCCAAACCCCAGGAGGGGCCGTTCATCATCGCGGCGAAGAGCGAGGAACAGCTGCGGGCCGACCGGACCCGGCGGCACAAGTTCCTCGCGATCGGCGTTCTGGTCGCCTTCTTCGCTGGGCTTGTGCTCACCGTGGCCGGCATCGTCGTCTAGTTCTTTCGCCCGCCGCGCAGGGACGCGCCGAGCATCAGGATCCCGACGAGGACAGCGCCGCCGGCGAGCAGCCAGCGCAGGTCGAACGACGGGAACCAGCTGTGGTCGTCGGTCAGCGTGTAGGCCGACACGAACAGCACGACGATCCCGATCAGCAGGGTGAAGACGTCCACCCCGCGGCGGCGCGGTTCCTCGGTGATCTCCTCGGTTTCGTCGTAGGAGTAAGGGTTTTCAGCCACGACGCACCTCCACGTTTCCGGCACCCTGCTGGACGGTCAGGTTGAGCTGCAGCCCGCCGGCACCGTCGGGGCCCAGGTCCACACCGGTCGCGGCGGGACGGCCGACGCCGTCGGTGCTCATCCCGAGGCAGTCCACCGAACCGGCCGACGCCTCGCAGCTGTAGTGCACGTCCGCGGTCGCGGGCACGGTGACGGTGGTGTCTCCGGCGCCGTTGTGGACCACGGTCGTCACGTTCCCGCTGCCGGGCAGCCTGCTCAGGTCGATCCGCATGTCACCGGCCGTGTGGCTGTACTCCGGCTGCACCTCGGCCAGCGTCGCGGGAGCCGCGGTCAGATCACCGAAGCCGCCCGAGTATTCCGAGACCGGCACCGCGGTGGCCACCACTCCGGCGATGCCCAGCGGGATCGCGAGCGCGATCAGGCCACGTCCGCCGCCGGCGAAGGCACCGGCCACCAGGCCGATCCCCAGTACGCCCAGCGTCAGCCCGATGATGTGCCCGACGGAGAACCAGTCCGCCCCGGTCGCCGCGGCCGCGGCGCCCGCACCGGCCACCACCAGGGCGCACGCGAAGGTGATGGCGCCGACCTTGGTCCGCCGCCGTGGCGCCCGGACCGGACGCCGCTGCGGGGGAGGCGGAGGCGGCGGCTCGTTGGACGGCAGGTCCCAGGCCAGCGGTGCCGCGGCGAGCGGATCCCAGCCCTGCTGCTGGGTGGCGGTCGACGCCGGGGTCGACATCGAGTACATGGTGGTCTCCGGTACTTCCGGTCGGTTGAACTGCCCGCGTCCGCGATGCAGCAGGTAGAGCGCGGTGACCAGCAGCGCGAGCCCGATGATGCCGCCACCGTCGAACCAGCCGCCGGCGAAGGCCCAGCTGCTCAGCGGGAAGAAGGCGATCGCGAGCACGATCGTGAAGCCCTTCGACATGGAGCTGCGGCCCCGGCCGAACAACGCCTCGATCGGCGAGGTCTGATCGCCTTCCGCGGGGAAGAACAGCCACGCCAGCACATAGAGGGAAAGCCCGACGCCGCCGAACACGGTCGCGGCCACGAACGCGACCCGGACGATCACCGGGTCGATGCCGTACCGGTTCCCGATGGCCGCGGCCACACCCGCGACCTTGCGCCCGCGAAGGGGACGTCGCGGCCGGGTGAGCCAGAAGTCCTTGAGGGTTTCCTCGAAGCCACCCAGACCGTGCTGCCTGGACGAATCTGCTGCGCCACTCATGCCATAGAGCATCCGGTACCCACCGCGAACACACATCCGGGATGGTCCCTGAGATTGACGTTCAGGGTCTTTCCCTGATGGCCCGGGCTTGCGGGCGTGTGACCATGTAGGAACCATGAACGACGTGCAGGAAAAGGCCCGGGAAGGGGCCGTCACACGCGTACCGCGCGGGACGCCCGCGCCCGGGCAGCCACCGGGCGCG
The DNA here is from genome assembly GCF_035546795.1 of Amycolatopsis sp. Lineage (GTDB taxonomy): Bacteria > Actinomycetota > Actinomycetes > Mycobacteriales > Pseudonocardiaceae > Amycolatopsis_E. Next base: position 95,952 of record NZ_DASZWC010000068.1, on the reverse strand, counting down.
CTCGCCGAGCCCGAAGGGCCGCCGAAGCTGTACCGCCATCGCTCGGGTCGTGCGGTGGCCGGGGTCGCGGCCGGGCTCGCCGATCACCTTGGCGTGCGAGTGGTGTGGGTGCGTGCCACCTTCGCCGTGCTCGCCGCTTTCGGTGGCGCCGGGCTGCTGGCCTACGGGTTGTTGTGGGTGTTCGTGCCGCAGCGGTCCGGCGAGCCCGCCAGCCAGCCGAGCTCCCCGAAGGAACGCCAGCAGGCCATCGCGCTGCTCGTGCTCGGAATCGGGCTCGCGGTCGCGGGCAGCACCTTCACCGGCGCGATCAGCAGCTGGGTCGCCGTACCGCTCGCGGTCGCGCTCGTCGGCGCGGCCGTGGTGTGGCGCGAAGCGGACGAGTCCCAGCGTCGCCGCTGGAAGGACGGGGCGCGGCTCGGCGTGCTCGGCGGTGGTGGCTGGTCGGTCACCGTCCGGATCCTGGCCGGGGTCGCGCTCGTGGTCACCGGTATCGGGGTGGTGGTGATCCGCAGCGGTTCGTTCGACCAGCTGAAGTTCGCGCTGCTCGCCGTACTGGCCACGCTGATCGGGGTCGCGGTGCTGACGGTGCCGTTCTGGCTGCGCATGGTCCGCGACCTCGGCGACGAACGCCGGGCCCGTATCCGCACCGAGGAACGCGCGGAGATCGCCGCGCACCTGCACGACTCGGTGCTGCAGACGCTCGCGTTGATCCAGAAGCAGTCGGAGGCGCCGAAGGAGGTCGCCCGGCTGGCGCGCGGCCAGGAGCGGGAGCTGCGCGGCTGGCTCTACGGACCGTCGGGCTACGGCTCGGCGAAGGAAGAAACCACCGCCGGCGGCGGGCGGCTTTCGGCTGCGATCGTGTCGGCGTGCGGCGAGGTGGAGGACGCCTTCGCGATCTCGGTGTCACAGGTGGTCGTGGGGGACACCGAACTGGACGAGCCGCTGATCGCGCTGGTGCAGGCGGCCAGGGAGGCGATGGTCAACGCGGCCAAGCATGCCGGCATCGAGGAGGTCAGCGTCTACGCCGAGGTCGAGGCCACGGCGGTGACGGTGTTCGTGCGCGACCGCGGCAAGGGGTTCGACCCCGACGAGGTCTCGGCGGACCGGCATGGGCTCGCCGACTCGATCCGGGGGAGGATGGAACGCAATGGCGGGACCGTCCGGCTGCGCACCGCGCCCGGTGAGGGGACCGAGGTGCAACTGGAGATGCCGATCAAGACGGGAAGTGCGGCGTGACCGAATCACCGGTGACAGTTTTCCTGGTCGACGACCACGCGTTGTTCCGCGCCGGGGTGCGCACGGAGCTGGAGTCGATCACCGACGAGGTGCGGGTGGCCGGTGAGGCGGGTTCGGTGGCCGAGGCCGTCGCCGGGATAGCCCGGACCAAACCGCAGGTCGTGCTGCTGGACGTGCACATGCCCGACGGCGGCGGCGCCGAGGTGCTGCGCCGCGTGCGGCCGGAGCTGCCGGACGTGGTGTTCCTCGCGCTGTCGGTGTCCGACGCGGCGGAGGACGTGATAGCCGTGATCCGGGCCGGTGCGCGCGGTTATGTCACGAAGACGATCTCCTCGAAGGAACTCGTCCGTGCGATCGTCCGGGTCTCGGACGGCGACGCGGTGTTTTCGCCGCGGCTGGCCGGTTTCGTGCTGGACGCTTTCGCCGACCGGCCGGGCTCGGCGCCGATCAGCGACCCGGAGCTGGACCTGCTCACCCCACGCGAGCGGGACGTGCTGCGGCTGCTCGCGCGGGGTTACGCGTACAAGGAGATCGCGTCCGAGCTGTTCATTTCGGTGAAGACGGTCGAGACGCACGTGTCCAGCGTCCTGCGCAAGACACAGCTGTCGAACCGGTACGAGCTCTCACGCTGGGCCTCCGACCGGCGTCTTGTCTGAGCGAGCCGGTTGCCGAGGAAGATACGTAAGAACAAGCGGAAAGGGTCGGCCGCGGCGTGACGAGCGGAACCAGCCTGCCGCGGCTCAGAGGAACAGCAGCTGTGTGATGCCGATACCGATCGCCGCGGCGCACAGCACGGCGAGCACGGTGAGGATCACCGCGCGGACCCGTTCCGGGCTCATCGCGATCATCGGGGACTTGGTCGCCACGGGCGCGTGCGCCTGCTGCGGCGGCATCGGCCTCGCCACCGGGACAGTCGCCATCGCCGGCGCGGTCGGCGGGATGAACGCCGTCTGCCTGCCCTGGGTGATCGCGCGGAACGCGGTCATGCTGTCGGCCAGATTCGGCCGGGCGAACGGGTCCTCGCGCAGCAGCTTCACCAGCGCCCCGGTCAGCTGACCCGCGCGCTGCGGCTGCCGCAGCGGCCACTCGCCGGTCTCGCCGTAGGGCGGTACTCCCTCGACAGCCTGGTACAGCGTCGCGCCGAGGGAAAACGCGTCAGCCGCCGCGTCCGGCCGGGCGTCCATGGCCACCTCGGGCGCGCGGAACGCCGGGTTCGGGCCGGCACCGGTGATCCCGATGTCGGTCACCTTCACGCCGCCGTCGTCGGCGAGCAGGACGTTGCCAGGGTCGAGGCTGCGGTGCATGATCCCGGTCCGGTGCGCCGCGCCCAGCGCGGAAGCCAGCTGGATGCCGAGGAACGCGGCCTGCTCCGGGGTCAGCGTGCCGTGCTCGCCGAGGAAGTCGGCCATGCTGCGCGAAGGCACGTACTCCATCAGCAGCCACACGTCCGGCCCGTCGCGCACCACGTCGTACACGGTGATCGCGCTGGCATGCTGCACCCGGGTGGCGGCCCGGCCTTCCTGTTCGGCCACCGACGGGTCCGCCCCGGCAGGGACGAACATCCGTTTCGCGGCGACCGTGCGATTCAGGAGCGTGTCGTGCGCCAACCAAACGATGCCCGCGCGGCCACGGCCGATCGGCTGGTCCAACCGGTACCGGCCGCCGACGAGTACGCCCTCAGTACCCAAAACAACCTCTCGTCTGCTGACGGTAAGAAACTTGCCGACGAGCCTACTTGGACTATGGGCCGCTCGTCGGAGTGTCGGTCGCCGACGCAGAGCTGGACGACGAGGTCTTCGTCGCCGAGGAACTCGAAGTGTGCTTCGGCGTGCTCGAACTCTCCTGCGTGTCCGCCACCGAGCTGCTCGTCTTCTTCGAGTTGCGGGTCGACTTCGTCGCGCTGGACTGCTCGGTCTCCGACGCCGTCGCGCTCTCCGTCGTCTGCACCGACGAGCTCGTGGTCGGGACCACCGGCGCCGCCGGCTGGTTGTCGGTGACGTTGCTGGTGCCGCCGTTCGGGGCGCTGAACAGCCAGAAGCCGAGCGCGATCAGGCCGATCAGTACGATGGCGCCGATCGCGGCAGGCACCTTCCACTTGCCGGGGCGCTCGTCCTCGTCGTCGTCCCCGGGGCCACTGCCCGGCGGCGGGTTGTCATACCCGTCGTACCCGCCGGCCGCCGCGGTGCGCGTGCGGTCGTAGTCCTCGGTCGGGTAAGCCGTGGTCGCGGCGTACGGATCGTCCGCGTAGTCGTCGTAATCGTCGTCGTAGAAGTTGTCGGCCGGGCTGTTGCCCAGGTTGCCGTTGAACGCGCGGGTCGCGCCCGCACCCAATGCCGCCCCGCCCAGCGCACCGGCACCGGCCGCGCCGAGCGCGCCGCCGGAGGGCGAAATCCTGGTCTCCGCAGGGCCGCCCAGCGGCGTCTCCCCGCGGGCGACCGCGGCCAGCAACTCCTCGCACTCCGCGGCGGTCGGCCGGTGGTTCACGTCCGGGTGCAGCAATACCGCGAGCACACTGGCCAGCGGCCCGGACTGGCGCGGCGGGTTGATCTGACCGGCGGCGACGGCGTGCAGCAGGCTCAGGGTGTTCTCACTCAGCCCGAACGGCGGCTGGCCCTCGCAGGCCGCGTACAGGGTGGAACCGAGCGAGAAGATGTCGGACTCGGGCCCCGGCTCGCCACCGATCGCCACCTCGGGCGCCAGGTATGCGGGGGTGCCCGCGATCATCCCGGTCTTGGTGACCGTGACGTCGTCCTTCGCGCGGGAAATGCCGAAGTCGGTGATCTTCACCAGGCCGTTGTCGGCCAGCAGGATGTTGCCGGGCTTGATGTCCCGGTGCACGATGCCGACCGCGTGCGCTTCCTTCAGCGCGGACGCGATCTGGGTGCCGATCTGCGCCACCTCCAGCGGCGGCAGCGTCTTCCGATCGCGCAGCACCTCGGCGAGGCTGGTGGACTGGAGGTACTCCATCACCAGGCACGGGTGGCCGTTCTCATCGGTGACGACGTCGAACACGCTGATCGCGTTCGGGTGGTGCAGCCGGGCCGCGATCCGGCCCTCGCGCATCGTGCGCTGCTTGGCGTCGTCGGCCTCGTGGTTGTCGAGCCCCGGCTGCAGGAGCAGCTGCTTGATCGCGACCGTGCGCGCCAGCACCTCGTCATGCGCCTGCCACACCGCGCCCATGGCGCCGGTGCCGATTCGTCGCACGACTCGGTATCGGCCGGCGACCAGGCGACCCTCGTCGCTCACGCGACCTCCTTCGGGGCTGCTTTCCCGGGGCGACACCATGCCGCACGCCGGAGCGTATGCACATATCGCGGCCCGTGGGCCGGTTTAGCCGAGATCAGCTCGTGACAAGGCTAGGGCGCTCACTCTGCGCACATACACTCGGCACGCTTTGGGGCGCCCCGAGGTTGCCTGCTATGGCCAGGACTACAACTGCTCCGCGGAGAGCAGCACGGCGTCGGAGATCAACTCCGCCGAGCCCTTCGCCAGCGTCAGGACCTGGGTGACCCGCAGCTTCGTACCGTCCTGCTGGCGCATGGTGACCACCGCCCGCACGGATCCGTCCGGTTGCACTTCGGCCTGGTCCACGTGGACCTCGCTCATCGAACTCCACGCGCGGACCAGGTCCCCCGGTTCATCTCCGGCGAGATCGGGGGTGAGCATCGCCAGCGCGTCCTCCGGCCGGTCGGAGGCCATCTTGGCGTAGAAATCGTGCACGGCGGTGAGCTTCTCGGCGTTACCGGGCTCCTTCGACACCGTGGTGGTGGTGGCTGTCGTGCTGGCCGGGCCCGCCGCCTGCTCGGTGGCGGCCACCGGGACCTGGGAGACCGAGACCGGGGTCTGGACCTCGTGCCCGGACCGGCCCTCGGCCGGCTTCCTTTCTCCGGCCGGTACGAATCCGCCGAGCGCGGCCGCGCCGGTGATCCGCGGCGGTTCGAGGGAGCCACGGCCCGGTTCGGCCGGGCGTTCCCTGGTCACCATCGAGGCCGCGACCACGGCGCCGATCAACAGCGAAGCCGCCGTGGTCAGCCCGGCGAGCTTCGCCACCTTCGCCAGGCGGCCCTCCGGTTCGCGTGGCGGCGCGCTCGCCCGCCGCGCGTGCACCCGTGGCGGCGGCAGGAACCGGCCGGGCTCCCGCACCGGCTCGGTGAGGTACTCGCCTTCGACCAGCTCGGTGTCGAGGCCCTGCATGGTGAGCAGGTCCTCGACGGTGAGGGCGCCCGGCTCCTGCCGGGACCGCCGCCGATCGTGCACGACTCTCATGGCCTCTTGTTCCGGTTGATCGCGTTGTCGGTTCGTTACATCAGCGAACCGTGGCGAGTCGTTACCGGCCACCCCTCATCGGTGGAGTGCCGTCCCGGCACGACGAACGGCAGCAGTCGTCACCCACCTGGCGCAATACCGGCGGTGAGAGCTCAGTCACCGTCGCTGGAGATCTTGTCACCGGAGAACGTCAGGGTGCGTTGCTCGGTGACCTCGGAGCCGTTCTTACGGACCATCTTCACCGTGCACACCGTTTTGCCGTCGTACTGGTGCACTTGCACGTGCTGGACCTGGAAGTACGCGACGTCGGCGTACTTCTGCTCGAGCCCGCTCGCGCCCTCCTGGCTGAGCTCGCCGGTGGTCATCGCGTGCGCCGCCTGCGGATCCTCGGTCACGGTGTCGAGGTACTGCTGCGAGTCCTTCGCCAGCACCTGCGGGTTCGGCGGCGCCTGGAAAGTGAACCGGTCCGGGTCCGCGTCGTAGGGCGCGGGCGTCGGCGGCGGTTTCTGCGGGATCGGCGTTGTGGTCGGGGTGGAGACGCTGCCGCCGGACGAGGGCGGGTCGTCCGCGCTGGTGCCGGGCTGGGTCATCCGCACCGGCTGGTCCGGCGAGGCGAACTCGTCGGTGACGGCGCTGCCGACCTCGGTGGTGGTGGACCGCTGCCGGCCGCGGTCGGTGGGGTTGCTCGGGGTCCCGCCGTTCTGCCCGGTGGGCCCCGGCACGACCTGCTCGCCTTCGACCGTCGGGATACCGCCGCCGAGCCCGGGGATCCAGCCGCCGCCCGCCTGGTCCGGGGTCGGCTTGCCGACCAGCGCGGACCCCGCGAACAGCAGGGCGACCACGACGCCGCCGGAGGAAGCGGTGGCGAACCAGGCGGCCTTGCGCCAGGTGCGCGGCGGGGTGACGGACGCGGGGACGCTGCCGAGGTCGAACGTGCTCAGGCCGGTCTCCGGGGTGGCGACATACACCCGGACGTCGTCGTCGGCCTTGTCCTCGTGGCAGGTGGGCGGGGTGAGCGTGACCTTGGTGCGGCGGGGCCTGCCGCGGGGAGTGATGCGCTCGGGCTGCGCCCTGGGCGGCTCCGGAGCCGGTGCCGGTATCGGCAGCTCGCCGCTGACCGGCCGGAAGCCGTTGTCAGGGCGGGGAGGGGAGCCTTCGCTGAGGATCTGGGAGAGCAGCGGCAGCGAACCGCGGCTCGGCGGGTCCTGCGGGGCGGGTGCGAAAGCGTGCCGGTGGCTCGGATGCTGTGGCGGCACCCGGGGCGTCCAGGTGCCGGCACCGCGGCGGTGCCTGCCTGTCGGGTTGGGTATCTGTCCGGTCGTTTCGGCCCCACCGTTCATGCCGAGTGGATCCCTCCCGCGGCGCCCCATGACGTCGGTCGGAGTCCGGTTAAGCCGAACGGAGCAATATGCACGCGTGAAGATGCACGTTCATCTGCACGCGCACGGCGTGCCGCCGAGCAGGTGCTGTCGATCGCGCAAAGTTCCACGGCTCAAGGGTAAAAGACCTGAGCGGCTACCGGAGCACGGGCCCGCAAGTTCACCCTGTCGGGGAATCGCACCGGCGGAAAGTGCGACTTGCAGTTTGAAACCGCGGCCTGCCGCACCCCTATCCGCCGCTGCGGTACTTCGCTTGGGTCGACTGCAGGGCCTTCGTGGCTACCACTCCGCTGCCGGCGGCGAGGATGATCGCCAGGATGTCCATTGTGGTACCGCCCGCGGTGAACAGCCAGGCGAGCAGCGAGGCGGCAGTGGTCCCGCCCGCGACGGCCCAGCGGCTGCGGACGTACTGGGCGATGGGCGCGCCCCCGGCACGTTTGTTCGCCGCGTTGTTGAGCAGTGCCAGGTAGCCGACATGGCCGAGCGCGGCGAGCACACTGGCTATCGCGATCACGACCGCGATGAAGTTAATCATTCCTCCAGTGTGCCCGCCCCCGGCGGCGTCGGGCTCGGGGAAACACCCTGATTTTCCGGCGTTTTTCCCCGGCTCAGCGACCGAGCCTGCCGCGGCCGAGGTTCAGCAGCGCCATCGCGAGCTGACGGCCGTCCGGGCCGAGATCGCGGTAGCGCGCCAGCACGTCCATCTCACGGTTGTAGACGATCCGGGTGCCGCCGGCGGCCATCCGCGCCCGGCCGATCGTCTGCGACACCTCGACCCGGCGTTTCACCAGGCGCAGGATCTCCTGGTCGAGCCAGTCGATCTCCTTGCGCAGCTTGCCGATCTCCTCGGCCGAGGCGATCGGTTCAGCGGTGGAGCGAGCCGCGTCTTCGGTGTCGCCTACTTCGTGCGTCTGTGCGTTCATCTGGACCTCTCCTCGGTCCGGACCAGGTCCCTGAGCCGACGAAAGCCCCGGGTCCGTGGACTCCGGGGCTTCAGTGTGATTGCGGGCAGGCACTACGCGATCACGGGAGCCGGAGTCCGGGTCCCGTAGAAAAATCGGTACGCGTGGTGCTGCACGTCTTCAGTATGGCACAACCCGGAACCGGTTCCGGGCGAAGGCGTGTCCGGCCAGGCTCAGGACGAGCCAGAACATCGGCACGACCGGCCAGAAGAACGGCGCGCCGGAGAACGTCCACGCGACGATGAGCAGCACCGACAGCACTGCCACGGCTCCCGTGTGCACCCGCAACGGAACGGGGAAACGCGGCCGCGCCGGGGCCGGCGGTGCGGGCAGGTCGGCGACGAAGGAGGACAGCTCGTCGACGTACTTCGCGGCATAGACGTCGGTCAGCCGTTGTTCTACTTCTTCGACGGTGAGACGGCCTTCGGCGCCGGCGTCCTGGACGCGCGTGGCGATTCGCTGTCGATCGGTATCCGAGGCTCGGGTTCTGGCGGTAGTGGTCATAGGGTCGATGCTCCGCATCGGCACGTGTCGCGGCATCGGTCCAGCGGCGACATTTCGGCGTACGTCCGGTGCGGTAAACCGTCAGTGCCCCCGAGTAGCGTGGATACCCGATGAGCACCCTTTTCGATCTTCCTTCCGAAAGCGCGGCCCCGAAAGGCCGTCACGCCGACCTGCTCGCCGATCTGAACCCGGCGCAGCGGGAAGCTGTCACGCACGCCGGCGCTCCCTTGCTTGTGGTGGCCGGTGCCGGCTCCGGCAAGACGAGGGTGCTGACCCGGCGGATCGCGTACCTGCTGGCCGAGCGCGGCGCTCACCCCGGCCAGATCCTGGCGATCACCTTCACCAACAAGGCCGCCGCCGAGATGCGGGAACGCGTCGGCGAGTTGGTTGGCAGGCGTGCCAACGCGATGTGGGTGTCCACGTTTCATTCCATGTGCGTGCGGCTGCTCCGCCGCGAGGCCAAGACGCTGGGCATGTCGTCGAACTTCTCGATCTACGACTCCGACGACACAAAACGCCTGATCACGTTGGTGGCCAGGGATCTGGACATCGACGCGAAGCGCTACCCGGCGCGCACGCTCGCGATCCACATCTCCAATCTCAAGAACGAACTGATCGACGCGGAGAGCGCCGCGGCGAAGGCCACCAACGACCTGGAGCGCCGGGTCGCCGAGGTCTACGCCGAGTACCAGCGCCGGCTTTCGCTGGCCAAGGCGATGGACTTCGACGACCTGATCATGCGCTCGGTCGAGCTGCTGCAGACGTTCCCGGACGTCGCCGAGCACTACCGGCGTCGGTTCCGGCACGTGCTGGTCGACGAGTACCAGGACACCAACCACGCGCAGTACACCCTGGTCCGCGAGCTGGTCGGCACCGCGCCGACGGAGTCCGGGGTGGAGCCGGCCGAGCTGGTCGTGGTGGGTGACGCGGACCAGTCGATCTACGCCTTCCGCGGCGCGACGATCCGCAACATCGAGGAGTTCGAGCGGGACTTCCCGAACGCGCGCACGATCATGCTGGAGCAGAACTACCGCTCCACGCAGACGATCCTGAACGCGGCGAACGCGGTGATCTCGCGCAACCCGAACCGGCGGGACAAGCGGCTGTGGACCGACTCCGGCAACGGCGAGCAGATCGGCGGCTACGTCGCGGACAACGAACACGACGAGGCCGCGTTCGTCGCGGGCGAGATCGACGCGCTGGCGGACAAGGGCGAGGCGCACTACTCGGACGTCGCGGTCTTTTACCGCACCAACAACCAGTCCCGTGTGTTCGAGGAGATCTTCATCCGGCTCGGGCTGCCGTACCGGGTCGTCGGCGGCGTCCGGTTCTACGAGCGCCGCGAGGTCCGGGACATGCTGGCGTACCTGCGGGTGATCAACAACCCGGAGGACACGGTGAGCCTGCGCCGCATTCTCAACGTGCCGAAGCGCGGCATCGGGGACAGGGCGGAAGCGGTCATCGCGACGCATGCCGAGCGCGAGCGGATCTCGTTCAACGCGGCGCTGCGGGAGGCGGTGGCGGGCAAGGTGCCGCTGCTGAACCCGCGCTCCGCCAAGGCGATCACCGGTTTCGTCGAGCTGCTGAACGGATTGCAGGAGCTGGCCGAAGAGGGCACCGAGGTGGCCGACATCCTGGAAGCGGTGCTCGACCGCACCGGCTACCGCTCCGAACTGGAGGAGTCGGACGACCCGCAGGACGCCTCACGGGTGGAGAACCTGACCGAACTGGTGACCGTGGCCCGCGAGTTCACCGAGTCCGCGGCCGAACTCCCGCCGTTGGACGAGGACGACGCGGGGGTCCCGGAGCCCGGTTCGCTCGGCGCCTTCCTGGAGCGCGTTTCCCTGGTGGCCGACGCCGACTCGATCCCGAACGCGGACGGCGAGGAAGACGAGGACGACGCTGGCGTAGTCACCCTGATGACCGTGCACACCGCGAAGGGCCTGGAGTACCCGGTGGTGTTCTGCACGGGCTGGGAGGACGGCGTCTTCCCGCACCTGCGCGCGCTGGGCGAGCCCGCCGAGCTGGCCGAGGAACGACGGCTGGCGTATGTGGCGATCACCCGTGCCCGCAAGCGGTTGTACCTCTCGCGCGCGATCACCCGGTCCGCCTGGGGCCAGCCGATGAACAACCCGGCGTCCCGGTTCATCGACGAAATCCCGGGGGACCTGCTCGACTGGCGCCGCGAGGAGTCGGATTCGAGCCAGGGTTCCTACGGCTCGCCCAAGGCGGCCACCACATGGGGCCGTCGCTCCTTCGGCGGGGATTCGGTCCAGACGCGCTCGATCCCGCCCGCGCCGAAGAAGGGCTGGCAGAACACGGTCGCGATGAAGCTCGACGTGGGGGACAGGGTCAGCCACGACAAGTACGGGCTGGGCACCGTCGTCGAATCCCAGGGCGACGGGCCGCGTGCCACGGCGACCATCGACTTCGGCGCGGCAGGCAAGGTGAAGCTGATGCTCATCGGCAGCGTGCCGATGGTGAAGCTGTGAGCGCGAAAATCGGATGAGCGAACGCTGATCCGCCTGCTACCTTCCGCGGTATGAAGCGCGCAGCCGTCACGACCACGCCGGAGAGTGTCCCGGCGCGTTGACGTCTGTCCCGGGGCGAGTGCCCCGGGGTTTCGCGCACCTTGGTCCCTCGTCCCACTGAGACGAGGAGGCCACATGCAGGATCACCGCAGGCTCGGCCGGGAGCTGGAGCTGTTCGGCACCGACCCGTTGCTCGGCGCCGGTCTGCCCTACTGGCAGCCGGACGGAGCGGTAGTCCGGCATGCGCTGGAGGAGTATGTCCGCGAGGCCGAAGTGCGGGCGGGGTACCGGCACGTGTACTCGCCGGTGCTGGGCAAGCGCGAGTTGTACGAGCTGTCCGGGCACTGGGCGCATTACCGCGAGGACATGTTCCCGCCGATGGATCTCGGCGGGGAGCAGGTGGTGCTGCGGCCGAGCCTGTGCCCGCACCACGCGCTGATCTACCGTTCCCGCGCGCGCAGTTATCGCGGACTTCCCTTGCGCATAGCGGAACTGGGCGGGATGTACCGCGCGGAGCCGTCCGGTGTGCTCGGCGGTCTCACCAGGGTGCGGGCCATCCAGCTCAATGACGCGCATATTTTCTGCACCCCGGATCAGGTCGCCGACGAGGCGCGGTCGGCGTTGGAGATGATCCGCGCGGCGTATGCGGCGCTGGGCATCGAGGCCGCGCGATACCGGCTGTCCTTGCCGGGAGACGGCGGAAAGTACGTGGCGGCACCGGAACTCTGGCGTCGCTCCGCCGAGCTGTTGCGCGAGGTGCTGGAGGCGTCCGGGCTGCCTTACGAAGCCGCGCCCGGCGAAGCGGCGTTCTACGGACCCAAGATCGACGTGCAGATCGCCGATGGCGCCGGCCGGGAATCCACCCTTTCGACCGTGCAGATCGATTTCCACCAACCGGAGCAGTTCGGGTTGGAGTACATCGGTGCGGACGGCGCGAAGCACCGCCCGGTGATGGTCCACCGCAGCGTCATCGGCAGCGTGGAGCGTGCGATGGCGCAGTTGATCGAGGTGCACGAAGGCGCGTTCCCGGCCTGGCTCGCGCCGGTCCAGCTGATCGTTTTTCCGGTCTCCGAGGCCGAATCGGGGGCGGCGGCCGAGGTGGCGCGGCAGGCGGCCTGCCTCGGGTTACGAGCTGAGGTCGCAGTGGACGGCAGTCTCGGCGCGCGGATCCGGGCTGCTCGGCTGGTGCCTTACCAACTGGTGCTCGGTCCACGCGAGGCCGCTGCGGGCGAAGTGGCATTGAGGCTGCGCGACGGACGGCGGATCGATCCACAACCTGTGGAAAAAGTGTTCGCACGACTGGGTTTTCTCATCGGCGAGCGCAACGTCGAGCTTTGGGCCGCCGAAACTGTCGTACCTCCGCGCTATACCTGATCTCGAACGTCGGTTCGAGAACGAGGGGGACGAAATGACGGGTGGAACCCGGTCACACGTACACGCCGCGGGCGGCCAGCCACGGGCGCGGGTCGATCTTCTTGGTGCCGTTCTGCCAGACCTCGAAGTGCAGGTGCGGGCCGGTCGCCTGGCCGCGTTCGCCGATCTCGGCGATCTGCTGCCCGCACTTGACCTTCTGGCCTTCGTGCACGGAAAAGCTGTTCATGTGCCCGTAGACCTGGATGGTCCCGTCGGCGAGCTGGATCCGTACCCACAGGCCGAAACCACTGGCCGGGCCGGCGTCGATCACGGTGCCGTCGGAGGCGGCGTAGATCGGAGTGCCGATCGAGTTCGCGATGTCGATACCAAGGTGCTGCGTGCCCCACCGGGCGCCGAAGCCAGAGGTGAAGGTGCCATGCGCGGGCAGGCAGGTCTTGGGGCGGGCGGCTTCGTCGGCGGCGGCCTTGGCCGCGGCGGCGTCCCGGTCTTCGCGGGCCTGGGTCACCTGCGCGCTGGCGGTGAGTTTCTGCACCTCGGCTGAAGCGTCGGTGTAATGCGCCGCGGGCACCAGCTCGGGAGCCCCGGCGGGCGCGTTGCCGCCGAGCGCGAAGGAGGCGCTGGCGTCGGTGGCGTTGGAGAGGGGCTGCGCACCCTCGGCTTCCGCGCCGCCGCTGAACGATTGGAGGGTCTGGCCCGCCGCTGCGGCGGCGAACGCGCCGGCGGCGACGGCGGCGACCACGACACGGCCGCGGAGCGCCGACGAGGGTGCCGGCAGTCGGTGTCCACCCCGGACACGGACGACCGCACCGTTCAGTGCGTCATCGAGTTCCAGGGAAGGGGCCTCGCCGCTGGGGTCGCGGTGTCGAGCCAAGACAAATGCCTTCCGTTACTCGGGGAGTCAGACTGCGGGCTCCGGTTGGGGCCGGATGAGCAACCTCGGGGGTGGTTGGCTCGTCGTCCGCTTTGTGACCTGACCGTAATGGGGACCGGGGGACAGTAACGAAGGGAGATGGCTCTGGGCAAGGTGCCGGGAACGCCTGGGCTGAAAGCGTGAGAGGCCCGATCGATCTAGCAGGAACGATAACGGAGCGTTGAGAGGAGATTACCCCGACCGTGTGATCTGAATTACGTTTAGCCGGGAAATAAAACCGGTGACCGCCCGCTGCCTGGGGTGATCGGCCGCCGAGCCGGGTCGGCGGCACCTCCCCGCTGATTCGGCGGTGCCGTCGATGATGCCGTCGAGCGGTGCTGTCGATAATGCCGTCGATACGGGGTGGAAGTGGTGCGTGGCGCCCTGCTCGCGGGCAGGAGCTGCGCAGTGGCGACGTCCCTGTCGCGTGCTCAGCTTGCCCACGCTCGCGGCCGCCTCGCTCGGGGACACCGTTGCTGGTTCGCGCCTGGCCTCGCTCGCGCCTGGCCTCGTTTGCGGCTGGCCTCGTTCGCGGCCGCCTCGCTCGCGGGCACGGTTGCTGGTTCGCGGCTGGCCTCGTTCGCGGCCGCCTCGTTCGCGGGCACGGTTGCTGGTTCGCGCCTGGTCGCGCCTCGGCATCGGTCCGGCCGCTTGCACAGGCCGCGCCCGCCGGGCTGGCTCCGTCCGTGCCGACACGCGTCACTTCGGTCGGTAATCGCGCGGTGACGCCTCGCGAACGGGCGAGCGTGTCTTGCGGGTGCGTCGGCGCGGTTGGCCGGAACGGGTGCATGGCGTGCGGACACGCGCACACGGGGCTGGGTTACTTGCTAGCGTTTCGTGGCAATGACCTGGACTCGCTGGACCCCGGGCGGCCGCGCGGCGCGGATCGATCCGCGGTCGCCGGACGCCGTCGAAGGGCAGCCCAACGGCACCCTGCTCCCGACTCTCACACTGGGCGGCCTCGCCGCGGTCCTGCTTGCGCTGGGGTCGTCGATCCCGGTGGTGGCGGGAGCGTCGCCGGGCTACTCGAGCGCGCCGCTGTTGATCGTGCTCGCCGTCGCGCCGTTCGTGCTGGCCTTGTTCTTCCTCGTCCGCGGGCGGGTGCTGGCCGCTGCCGGGGTGTTCGCCGGGGCGGCGGCGCTCGCGCCCGGGCGGTTCGTGCTGGACCTGCAGTTGCTAGTGGACCCGTCGTCGGCGGCCCGGCCCGAGCTGTACCGGCCGGAGGTTTTCGAAGTGCCCGCGCCGTCGGCCGGGCTGTGGCTGCTGCTCGCCGGGCACGTCGTGACGGTGGCGGCCGGGGTGCTCGCACTCCGCGCGGCTGGGCCGCGCGGAGAGCCGGGTGCGGCGGGCCGTGGGCTACTACTCGCGGGCGTGTTGGCCGGGGGTATCGCGGCGGTCGGCGTGATGATGACGCCGTTCGCCACCGAGGATGCTTTCCTGCCGGTCGGCAGCGCCTTCGAGAGCACGGGCCTCGTGCTCGCCGGGTCGCTGCTGGTGGCGTTCGCGCTGCCGGTCGGGGCGGCGCTGCTGATCAGCTCCGGCGCGCGTGGCATCACGCTCGGCGGGCTGCTCGGGCTGGCGCTCGCGGTGCTCACGATCGGGCTGCCGAACCTCGTCTCCGGGCTGGCGGTGTCCAACGTTTCGCCGGCCGCCGGGCCGATCGTCGTGCTGGTCGGGGCGGCGGGGCTGGTGCTCGTGGGCTTCCTGCCCGGCGAAGGCCCGGCCATCGAGGTCGCCGAGGACGAGGCAGGCGAGGCGAGCCTGCCCGGGTCGCCGAAGCTGCGGGTCGCCACCGGCGTACTGGCCTTGCTCACGATGGTCGCCGCACTGATCGGGGCACTCACCGATCAGGTGATCATCGCCGGCGGACTGCCCGGGCCTCAGAGTCCTTCGCGCTCGTTGCAACTGATCGCCGGACTGCTCGTCGGCGTGCTCGGGCTGACGATGTTCGTGCCGGTGCTGGCCTCGCGGCTCCGGCCGGTACTTTCAGTGGCCTGGGCGGGGATACCGCTTGCCGCCACGGCCGTGCTGACCACCGCGATCACGGCCACCGAACTCGGCGCCGGGCTCACACCGGGCCCGGGCGCCGTGTGGACGGCGGTCGCCGCCGTCGGCGCGCTGGTGACCGCGTGCTGTTCGGTCGTGACCGGCATGGTCGAACGGGACGACAGCGACGAAACCGCGGAAGCTGTGCCGGGCCCGAACGTGGTCCCCCCGCTGGTGGCCGGCGGAATTCTCGCGATCGGCGGGTTCGGCACGCCCTCGATCGTGGCCCCGGACTACGTGGAGCCCGCGCTGTGGTCGAACTTCGGCACCCCGTCGTGGGGCCTGCTGGCGGCGCTACTCACCGTGCTGGGCGCGTGCCTGCTCGCCCCGCGCAGCAGGCCCGCACAAGCCGCCGGGCTGCTCGCCGGCGCGACCGTCCTCGCCGTCTTGCGGGTGCTGCAACTTCCGCTGGCCGGCGGCGAGATAGTCGGCTCGCACGCCGGGGTGGGCTGGTGGCTGGCGCTGGGCTGTGTCGTGGCTCTCGCGATCGCCACCGGGCTGGCCACGCGTGGGGCTTTTCACAGGCCGAAAACACGCTCTGGATCCATACGGTGACCGAGTTCACCAGATGCGGCGCCCCGCGCTTCTCACCAGGTCGCTAGGGTCGTCTGCGTCCGGCAGCATGGTTTGCAAACAGCACGCCCTTGCGCCCAGCACAATTGCGTGTGTCGTCAGGAGACTGGAGTAGTGGACCTCTACGAATACCAGGCGAAGGACCTCTTCGCCGCCCACGGTGTGCCGGTACTGCCCGGCGCCGTTGCGAGCACCCCGGAAGAAGCGCAGGCCGCCGCCGAGAAAATCGGTGGACAGGTCGTCGTCAAGGCTCAGGTCAAGACCGGGGGCCGTGGCAAGGCCGGCGGTGTGAAGCTGGCCAAGGACCCGGCCGAGGCCAAGGAGAAGGCGGAAGCCATCCTCGGTCTGGACATCAAGGGCCACATCACGCACCGCGTGCTGGTCACCGAGGCGTCCGACATCTCGGAGGAGTACTACTTCTCCTTCCTGCTGGACCGCACGAACCGCACCTTCCTCGCCATGGCCTCGGCTGAAGGCGGCATGGAGATCGAGCAGCTGGCCGTCGAGCGGCCCGAAGCGCTCGCGAAGGTCCCGGTCGACCCGATCGCGGGCGTCGACAAGGCCAAGGCGCTGGAGATCCTGACCGAGGGCAACTTCCCCGAGGTCATCAAGGACCAGGCAGCCGACGCGGTGGTGAAGCTCTGGGAGACCTTCGTCGCCGAGGACGCCACCCTGGTCGAGGTCAACCCGCTGGTCCGCGACCCGCAGGACAAGATCGTCGCCCTCGACGGCAAGGTCACCCTCGACGAGAACGCCTCCTTCCGCCACCCGGCGCACGAGGAGCTCGTCGACAAGCAGGCCGAGGACCCGCTGGAGGCCAAGGCCAAGGCGAAGAATCTCAACTACGTCAAGCTCGACGGTGAGGTCGGCATCATCGGCAACGGCGCGGGCCTTGTCATGTCCACTTTGGACGTGGTCGCCTACGCCGGCGAGAAGCACGGCGGCGTGAAGCCGGCGAACTTCCTCGACATCGGTGGCGGGGCCTCCGCGGAGGTCATGGCCGCGGGGCTGGACGTCATCCTCAACGACCCGGCCGTGAAGAGCGTGTTCGTGAACGTCTTCGGTGGCATCACCGCCTGCGACGCGGTCGCGAACGGCATCGTCGAAGCGCTGAAGATCCTGGGTGACGAGGCCGCCAAGCCGCTCGTCGTCCGGCTCGACGGCAACAACGTCGAAGAAGGCCGCAAGATCCTCAACGACGCCAACCACCCGCTGGTCACCCAGGTGGACACCATGGACAACGCGGCTGACAAGGCTGCCGAGCTCGCGGCGGCAGGAGCGTAAGACAATGTCGATCTTCCTTGACTCCAACAGCAAGATCATCGTGCAGGGCATCACCGGGTCCGAGGGCACCAAGCACGCGACCAAGATGCTGCAGGCCGGCTCGAACCTCGTCGGTGGCGTGAACGCTCGCAAGGCCGGGCAGACCGTCACCATCGCCGGCAAGGACCTCACCGTGTTCGGCACGGTCGAGGAGGCCATCAAGGAGACCGGCGCGGACGTGTCGGTCATCTTCGTGCCGCCGAAGTTCGCCAAGGACGCCGTGATCGAGGCCATCGACGCCGAGATCCCGCTGGCCGTGGTGATCACCGAGGGCATCCCGGTGCACGACTCGGCCTACTTCTGGGCCCACGCGGTGGCCAAGGGCAACAAGACCCGCATCATCGGGCCGAACTGTCCCGGCGTCATCTCGCCCGGCAAGTCCAACGCGGGCATCATCCCGGCCAACATCACCGGCCCCGGCAAGATCGGCCTGGTGTCCAAGTCGGGCACGCTGACCTACCAGATGATGTACGAGCTGCGCGACATCGGTTTCTCCACCGCGGTCGGCATCGGCGGTGACCCGATCATCGGCACCACGCACATCGACGCGCTCGAGGCGTTCCAGAACGACGCCGACACCGAGGTCATCGTCATGATCGGTGAGATCGGCGGCGACGCGGAGGAGCGGGCCGCGGCCTACATCAAGGAGAACGTGACCAAGCCGGTCGTCGGCTACGTCGCGGGCTTCACCGCCCCCGAGGGTAAGACCATGGGCCACGCGGGCGCCATCGTGTCCGGTTCCGCCGGTACCGCCCAGGCCAAGAAGGAGGCCCTCGAGGCCGCCGGCGTGAAGGTCGGCAAGACCCCGACCGAGACCGCCGAACTGGCTCGGGAGCTGTACAAGAACCTGCACTGAACCGTAGGTTCGGCTGTGACGGCCGGTCACCCCGCCCGGGTGGCCGGCCGTTCGTTTTTCTCACAGCCGACCGGACGCAACCGTTTGCCGCCGCCGTACGTCGGATAGCCGGAGGGTGGCCGGACAGTCCTGGTGCGCTAGCGTTTTTTCCGGACATATCGGCCACCTACCTTCGGGCAGAAGACGACAGGAGAGCACGGAATGACCTTCCCCAGCGGTGGGCCGGGCTACCCCCAGCAGGGTGGCGGCGCACAACCCAATCCCCAAGCTCCGGGTACCGGTGGCTTCCCCCAACAACACCAAGGCGGACCGAACCTGTCGTCCGTCAATCTGCCCATGGTGCTCACCCTGGTCGTGGCGGTGCTCGGCATCGTCAACTACTTCATCGGATTCTCCGACGAGGCCGGCGGCTCCGACCAGGCGCTGCTGTTCCTGCTGGTGGGCGGGCTGCTCGCCGGGATAGCGCTGATCCCGCGCGCACCGAGAACCCAGGTGTTCGCCGTTCTGTTCAGCGTGCTCGGTGGGCTGTACGCGATCCTGTCCGTCGTACGGGTGCCCTCCGGTGTCGCCACCCCCGGGATCATGACCGTGATCCTGATCCTGGGCGTTCTGCAGCTGCTGGTCGCGGTGGCGACGCTGCTGTTCGAGTACGGCCTGATCAAGTTGCCCACCCCGCAGCAGCGCCCGCCGTACGCGGGCCAGCCCTACGGTCAGCCCGGCTTCGGGCAGCAGCAGCCGCAGCAGGGTCCGGAGGGCAAGGGGCCGCAGGGCACCCAGTTCGCTCCGCCGGTCGCGCCGCAGTCCACGGTGTACGCCCCGCAGGCCGGCCAGTTCTACTCGCCGCAGCAGCCGGAATCCGGCCAGCAGCACCCGGGCACCCCGCCCGGTGGTGTCGGCAAACAGGGCTGAGCGCTCTCCGAAAAAGGCCATCACCTCGGTTTTCCCGGCCGGGGTTGTGGCCTTTTTCGCTGACACCTCCGGGTGAGTGTGGCTGGTGCCATGATCGGTCGGCGGCGTGCCTCACCCGAATGGCGCACGACAAATGCGAGGGTGCGGAGTATGTCGTTGCTCGCGCCGCGGTTCCACCCCGGGGAAGGGGTGGATGAGTCGCGCGATCAGCGTGGGCTCACCGGGACGGCGCGACTGAAGACGCTCGTCGTTTCGGTCTGCGGCCCACTGATCGCGGGCTATGCCGTTGTCGTCACGTTGTTCGCGCTGGTCACGGCGATGGCGTCGATGTCCCACTTCTCCTTGTTCGGCGTGCTTCGCGCCGCCGGTCCCGGGTTGCTGGCGGCCTACCAGGTCCCGATCACCATCAAGGGTTCGCCGCTGGGCGTGCTGCCGTTGCTGGGCACCGCGCTGCTCTGCGCGTTCATCGCCGGCTCGGCCGCGTATGCCGCGAAGCGGCTCGGGTATCACGAGCCGGCCCAGGCGGTGAACCTCGTCGCCCCGATGGCCGCCGTGCACTCGTTGGTCGGTGTCACGGTCGCGCTGACGGCCACCGGGCCCGGAGCCGGCGTCGAACCGCTGCCCGCGTTTCTGGTGCCCGGGTTCGTCGCGGCGGTCTGCGCGACTGCCGGCGTGGCGAACCGGTGCGGGTTCGTCGCCGCGGCCAGGAAACACCTCGACCCGGTGGCGCTGCGCGGGTTGAAGGCAGGCGCGCTGGGGATGGCGGGGCTGCTCGCCGTCGCGGCCACGGTGTTCGCCGCCAGCCTCGGTTTTTCCGCGCACACGGCGCGCGATCTGTTCGGCACGCATGCGCCCGGGTTCGGCAGCGGCGCCGGGATGTTCCTGCTGTCGCTGGGTTATCTGCCCAACGCGGTCGTCTGCGCGCTCGCTTTCGTGGTCGGGCCCGGGTTCTCCATCGGCTCGGTTTCGGTTGCCGCGTACCAGTTCTCCGGGGGACCGGTGCCCGGGCTGCCGCTGTTGGCCGGCATGCCCGAGCACAGCGCGCGCTGGTGGCCGGTGCTGATGCTGCTGCCGGCGGCGGTCGGCGCGCTGGTCGGCTGGTACCTGCGCCGCAGTGACGAAGACCTGCTGACCCGGCTGCGCACGGTGGCGATCGCCGGTGCGCTGATCGGGTTCGGTTGTGTGGTGTTGTGCACTATCACCGGTGGCAGGCTCGGCGGTGGCCCCTTCAACCCGGTGTCGATTCCGGTGGCGCTGATGTCGGTGGCCGCGTTCGGCTGGATCGTGATCCCGGGTGGACTGGTCGCCTGGCTGGCCGGGCCGAGGGCACCCCGGGTGGTCGAGCAAGTCGTGGTCGACGAGCCCGAAGTGGCCCCTGACCTCGACGAAGAGTTCGAAGCGGAGTTCGACGAGGACGAGGAAGAACAGGACGTCGCGGAGGAGACCCCCGACGAGAATTCCGCCGGATCCGACCTCGTCGAAGACGACGAGGACGGGGAAGACCCGGACGAGGAAGAGCCGTCGCCCACCTCCGAGGAGCCGGAACAGCCCAGCTAGGCTGGTTGCGACCTAGTCGCGGGGTGAAGGAGAGGCGTTGGAGTCCAGTCGGTTGGACCTGCCCACGCCGGTCAAAGTGGTGGTGCTCGCGTCCGGCGCGGGCACCCTCTTGCAGGCGTTGCTCGACGCGGCGAGCCGGCCGGCCTATCCCGCCGAGGTGATCGCCGTCGGCACGGACCGCGCCGGGGTGGAAGCACTGACCAGGGCCGAACGGGCCGGGGTCGCGAACTTCACGGTGAAGCTGGCGGATCATCCCGACCGCGCGGCGTGGGACAAGGCGCTGGCCGAGGCCGTTGCCGCCTACGAGCCGGATCTGGTGGTCTCGGCCGGGTTCCTGAAGATACTCGGGCCCACTTTCCTCGCCCGGTTCGCCAACCGGGTGATCAACACGCATCCGGCGCTGCTGCCCTCGTTCCCGGGGATGCACGCGGTGGCCGACGCGCTCGAAATGGCGGTCAAGGTGACCGGGTCCACGGTGCACTTCGTGGACGCCGGGGTGGACACCGGGCCGATCATCGCGCAGGAGGCGGTCGTGGTGGAGACCGAGGACGACGAGGCCAGCCTGCACGAGCGGATCAAGGTCGTGGAACGGCGGCTGCTGGTGGACGTGGTGGCACGGCTGGGACGAGGCGGTTGCACGGTGGACGGACGGAAGGTGAGTTTCCGGTGACGGGACGGCGCGAGATCTCCAGGGCCCTGATCGGTGTTTCGGACAAGAAGGGCCTGCTCGAACTCGGCACCGGCCTGCACGCGGCCGGTGTGGAGATCGTCTCCACCGGTGGCACGGCCCGCACGCTGGCCGACGCCGGGGTGCCGGTGACGCCGGTCGAGGAGGTCACCGGGTTCCCCGAGTCCTTCGACGGCCGGGTCAAGACGCTGCACCCGCGGGTGCACGCCGGCCTGCTGGCCGACCGGAACAGGCCGGAGCACCTGCAGCAGCTGGCGGATCTGGAGATCGCGCCGTTCGATCTGCTCGTGGTCAACCTCTACCCGTTCCGCGAAACCGTGGCCTCCGGCGCCAGCCCTGAGGACTGCGTGGAGAACATCGACATCGGCGGGCCGGCGATGGTCCGCGCGGCGGCGAAGAACCACGGCAGCGTCGCGGTTGTGGTCGATCCGGACAGCTACGACTGGGTGCTCGACCGCGTGCGGGACGGCGGGTTCGAGCTGGAGGACCGCAAACGCCTTGCGGCGAAAGCGTTTGCGCACACCGCGAGCTACGACATGGCGGTGTCGGCGTGGTTCGCCAACGCCTACGCACCCGCGGACGACTCCGGTTTCCCCGACGTCACCGGCGCCACCTGGGAACGCGGCGAAATCCTGCGCTACGGGGAGAACCCGCATCAGAAGGCCGCCGTGTACAAGCACTGGCGGGACGGGCTGGCGCACGCCGAGCAGCTGCACGGCAAGGCCATGTCCTACAACAACTACGTCGACACCGACGCGGCTCGCCGTACCGCGGCCGACTTCGCCGAGCCCGCGGTGGCGATCATCAAGCACGCCAACCCGTGCGGGATCGCGGTGGGCGTCGACGTCGCGGAGGCGCACCGGAAGGCGCACGCCTGCGACCCGGTTTCGGCCTACGGCGGCGTGATCGCGAGCAACCGGCCGGTCACCCTTGCCGCCGCGGAGCAGATCGCGGACGTGTTCACCGAGGTCGTGCTCGCCCCGTCGTTCGACGAGGACGCGCTGGAAGTGTTGCGGCGCAAGAAGAACATCCGGCTGCTGCGGCTGCCGGAGCTGCGCAACCCGGATCCCATCGAGTTCCGCCCGATCTCCGGCGGGATGCTCGTGCAGACCGTGGACCGCATCGACGCGCCCGGGGACAACCCGGCGAGCTGGACGCTGGCCACCGGTGAGGTGGCCGACGCGGAGACGCTGGCGGATCTGGAGTTCGCGTGGCGCTCGCTGCGCGCGGTGAAGTCCAACGCGATCCTGCTGGCGAACGGCCGCGCGACGGTCGGGGTCGGCATGGGCCAGGTCAACCGCGTCGACTCGTCGCGGCTGGCGGTGCAGCGTGCCGGTGACCGGGCCAAGGGCGCGGTCGCCGCGTCGGACGCGTTCTTCCCGTTCCCCGACGGTCTCGAGGTGCTGCTGGAAGCGGGCGTGCGAGCGGTCGTGCAGCCCGGCGGTTCGATCCGTGATCCCGAGGTGATCGAGGCGGCGGAGAAGGCCGGGGTCACCCTGTACCTGACGGGCACCCGGCACTTCACGCACTAGCAGCCGCGAGGTGTTCGGTCATGCGGCCGGCTCCGTGCCGGGCACGGGGCCCAGGTTCAGCAGCTGGGCTTCGCCGTTGCCCCAGGAGTAGTCGGCGACGGTGTTTTCGGTGAGCACGATCGCGACGTCCTGTCGGCGGACGCCGACGCGTTCGAGGTGGTCGGCGACCGCGCGGAAGAACTTCTGCTTGAGTTCGGCGCTGCGCCCGCGTACGAAGGTCACCTGGATGTAGACGACGTCCTCGCGGGCGATGTCCAGGTACCCGGGATCGGCGATGATCTCCGCGGCGGGATGGGTGGTGACGAGGTGGAAGCGGTCGCCCCGGGGGATCCCGACGGATTCGACGAACGCCTCGTGCACGGCGTCGGAGATCGCCCGGCGTTGCCCGGGGGAGCGCCGGTCGCTGAGGTCGATGCGGACGATGGGCATTGCGGGGGCACCTCTCCCTAAGTGTTCGACTACCATCGAACATATCACGACGGAGGCCTGACGTGGCAAAACTGATCTACTCCGCCATCGCGTCCCTGGACGGGTATGTCGAGGACGAGCGCGGCGGGTTCGAGTGGGCCGCCCCCGACGAGGAGGTGCACGCCTTCGTCAACGACCTCGAACGGCCGATCGGCACTTACCTTTACGGGCGCCGGATGTACGAAACGATGGTGTACTGGGAAACCGTCTCCGATGACGAGTCCGCGGTGGCCCGGGACTTCGCGGAGATCTGGCGGGCGGCCGAAAAGGTCGTGTACTCGCGGAAACTCGAGACGGTGTCCAGTGCGCGGACGCGGATCGAGCGCGAGTTCGATCCTGCGGAGATCAAGCGGCTCAAGGAATCCTCGGACCACGACATCTCGGTCGGTGGCGCCGAACTTGCCGGGCAGGCGATGGCCGCGGGGCTGGTCGACGAATGCGGCCTGTTGCTCGTTCCGATGGCCGTGGGTGGCGGGAAACCGGCGCTCCCGGATGGCGTTCGCTTCGGGCTGAACCTGTTGGCAGAGCACAGTTTTTCCAGCGGTGTCGTCTATCTCCACTATCGAGTGCGCGACGCGGCTTGACACCTCCGGCGCCTTCGAGGCAGACTGGATGAGTCGAACATTCGTTCGACTCATCGCCTTCCCCGCGGTGATTGCACGTCCTTGAGCAGGGCGTTCATCGTCATGGGGAGGGTCCGTGGTGACGGTCGAAGCACCGGTCGCGAAGCTCGCCGCCCTGCCCGGGGTGAGCACAGCGAGTGGGGTCGCCGCGGCCGCGCGGCACGCGGAGGCGACCGGGCGGCTGCTGCCGGTCCGGCCCGAGCTGCGGGAGCTCCTGCCTGCCGGAGGTTTGCGCCGGGGCAGCACGATCGCCGTCCGTGGGTCCACCTCCCTGCTGCTCGCCCTGCTCGCCGAAGCCACCGCGGCCGGATCGTGGGCCGCCGCGGTGGGCCTGCCGCACCTCGGCGTCGTCGCCGCCGGGGAGTACGGGGTGGAGGTGAGCCGCCTCGCGCTGGTGCCCAAGCCGGGTGTCGAGTTCGCCTCCGTGACGGCGGCCCTCCTCGACGGGATGGACCTCGTCGCGGTCACCCCCGCAGGCAGCACGCCCGCGGTGGCGCGGCGCCTCTCCGCCCGCGCCCGCCACCGCGGTGCGGTGTTGCTGTCCCTTGGTCCCTGGCCGGGCGCCGAGGTCGAGCTGAACTGCGCGCGCGGCCGGTGGACAGGGCTGCGGGCCGGGCCGGGGCGGTTGCGGGAACGAAGCTACGAAGTGCGGATCGCGGGCCGGGGCGCGGCCGCGCGCTCGCGGTTCGCGGACCTGATGCTGCCGGGGCCGGCGGGAGCGGTCGCCCGCCCGGCCCCGGCTCCCGGCCTCGAGGAGGTCGGATGAACGACGTGCCCGTGCGCATGCTGGTGCTGTGGTGCCCGGACTGGCAGGCGGTCGCGGCGGCGATGGCGGCCGGGGTGCCCGCGCATCCGCCTGCCGCGGTGTTCTCCGCCAATCGGGTCGTGGCCTGTTCCGTCACCGCCCGTACCGCCGGGGTCCGGCGTGGCATGCGCCGCCGGGACGCGCAAGCCCGCTGCCCCGAGCTGGTGGTGTTCGGCACCGACGAAGGGCGGGACGCGCGGCTGTTCGAGCCGGTCGCGGCGGCGGTGGAGGAGCTGATCGTCGGGGTCGAGGTGGTGCGGCCGGGGTTGGTCGCGGTGCCGGTCACCGGTGCCGCCGGCTACTTCGGCGGCGAGCCGCGGCTGGCCGAGCTGCTCATCGACCAGGTGGCGACCCGGGCCGGAGTGGAGTGCCAGATCGGCGTCGCCGACGGGTTGTTCGCCGCGACTCTGGCCGCGCATCGCTCGGTGCTGGTGGACGCCGGCGCGGCCGCGGAGTTCCTTGCCCCGCTGCACATCACCGAGCTCGACCAGCCCGACACCGACCGCGCCGAGCTGGTGGATCTGTTGCGGCGCCTGGGTTTGTGCACGCTGGGCGCGTTCGCGGAGCTGACCGGGCGGGATGTGGTCTCCCGCTTCGGCAGTGCCGGGCTGCTCGCGCACCGGCTGGCGCGTGGCCGCTCGGAGCGTCCGCCGCACCGGCGCCGTCCACCACCGGAACTGACCGTGAGCAAGGAGTTCGACCCGCCGCTGGAGCGGGTGGATGCCGCCGCCTTCATGGCGCGGACGCTGGCCGGGCGGTTCCACGCCGGGCTCGCCGCGCACGGGCTGGCCTGCACCCGGCTGGGCATCCACGCCGTCACCGAGCAGGGCGAGGAGCTGTCCCGGGTCTGGCGGTGCGCGGAACCCCTTACCCCGCAAGGAATCGCCGACAGGGTGCGCTGGCAGTTCGAGGGCTGGCTGCGGGCGCGGCCGGACGACAGGCCGACGTCCGGGGTCAGCAGGCTGCGGCTCGAGCCGGAGGAGACCGTCGCCGGCAGCTCGCTGCAGCTCGGCCTGTGGCGGGGCGGGGTGCGCGGGCTCGGCGAGGAGAACGAGCTGGCCACGGAAAAGGCGGGCCGGGCGCTGGTGCGGGTACAGGGACTACTCGGCCCGGACAGAGTCTTCACCGCGGTGCTCGATGGCGGGCGCGGTCCGGCGGAGCGGGTGCGGTTGGTGCCGTGGGGCGACGACCGTGCCGTGCACTCCCCGCCGGAGATGCCGTGGCCGGGGCGGCTCCCCGCGCCGTCCCCGGCCACGGTGTTCGCCGAGGCGCTGCCGGCGCGAGTGCTGGATGCCACGGGCGCGGCGGTGGAGACCACCCGGCAGCGCCGGCTCACCGCGCCGCCGCACGAGGTGAGCGTCAACGGCGCCGCGCCACAACAAGTTCTGGGCTGGGCCGGGCCGTGGCAGGTCAGCGGCCGATGGGGGGAATCGCGTGCGTGCACGCGGATCCAGGTACTGCTGGCCGGGGAGCCCGAGGTGGCGATGCTGCTCACGCTCACCGGCCAGAAAAATCCACAATGGACAGTTGAAGGAGTGTACGACTGATGGACGAGGACTACCTGCGCAGCATCCGGCAGTGGCTGCGGCGGGCCGAGCCCGGGATCCCGCAGCCGGCCGCGGGGCTGGACCCGGAGCCGCCGGCGCCGTGGATCCCGTTCCCCAGAATGCCTTCGGAGTAGCCGATGGGTTTCCACAACCCCGCCGTCCCCTGGCGCCGGCTGGAACGCACGCTTTCCGGCGAACCGGTGCCCGCCGACGGCGGGGACAGCCCGGCGTGGAGCCGCAAACGGGAGGGTTACCTGCGCCCGGCGGATTTCCTGACGCTGCGCGGGGACGATCTCTCCGGTGGCGGCAGCCGGGTGCCCTACGCCGAGCTGCACTGCCATTCCAACTTCAGCTTCCTGGACGGCGCGAGCGATCCGGAGGAGCTGGTGGAGGAGGCGGCGCGGCTGGAGCTGGACGCCATCGCGCTCACCGACCACGACGGGATGTACGGGGTGGTGCGGTTCGCCGACGCGGCCAGGGAGCTGGGGGTCCGCACGGTGTACGGCACCGAGCTGAGCTTCGGGCTTTCCGGGCCACAGAACGGAATAGCCGACCCCGAGGGTCAGCACCTGTTGCTGCTGGCCAAACGGGAGGAGGGGTACGCGGCGCTCTGCCGGGCGATCACCGCGGGCCAGTTGCGCGGGCACGACGAGGTGCTGCCGCGGGAACAACAGGCGGAGAAGGGCCGCCCGGTGTACGACCTGGAGACCGTCGCCGCCGAGGTGCGGGGCAACGTCGTGGTGCTCACCGGCTGCCGCAAGGGCGCGGTACGCCAGGCGCTGCTGCGCGAGGGGCCGGACGGGGCGGCCCGCGAGCTGCGGCGCCTGGTCGGACTGTTCGGCGAGGAAAGCGTTTTCGTCGAGCTGATCGATCACGGCGCCCCCGAGGACAGCGAGTACAACGACGAACTCGCCGAGCTGGCCGAACGGCACGGACTGCTCACGGTGGCGACCAACGCGGTGCACTACGCGATCCCGGAGCGGGACAGGCTCGCCGGGGCGATGGCCGCGATCCGCGCGCGGCGCGGGCTCGACGAGATGGAGGGCTGGCTGCCCGGGGCGGGGATGGCGTTCCTGCACTCCGGCGAGCAGATGGCGGCCCGCTTCGCGGACTACCCCGGTGCGGTGCAGCGCGCCGCCGCGCTGGGCCTGGCCTGCGCCTTCGACCTGAAACTGGTGGCCCCGCGCCTGCCGCCGTTCGACGTCGGCGAGCGGCACGACGAGGCGAGTTTCCTCCGGGAGAAGGTCCGCGAAGGCGCGCTGGAGAAATACGGGCCGCGGGAGGAGAACGAGCAGGCGTACCAACAGATCGAGCACGAGCTGGAGATCATCGAGAAGCTCGGGTTCCCCGGGTACTTCCTCATCGTCTGGGACATCGTGGAGTTCTGCCGGCGCAGCGACATCCTGTGCCAGGGCCGGGGCTCGGCCGCCAATTCCGCGGTCTGTTACGCGCTGGGCATCACCAAGGTGGATTCGGTGCGCTGGAAACTGCTGTTCGAACGGTTCCTGGCGCCGGACAGGGACGGCTATCCCGACATCGACCTGGACATCGAATCCGATCGCCGCGAGGAGGCGATCCAGTACGTTTACGGCAAATACGGGCGCCTTCGCACCGCGCAGGTGGCGAACGTGATCACCTACCGGCCCAAGTCCGCGGTCCGGGACGCGGCGCGGGCGCTCGGGTTTTCGCCGGGACAGCAGGACGCGTGGAGCAAGCAGATCGACCGGTGGGGTCCGCTGGAGGTCACCAGGAGCGATCATGACCACGACATCCCCGAGCCGGTGCGCAGGCTGGCCACCGCGCTCGAGGACTTCCCGCGCCACCTCGGCATCCACTCCGGCGGGATGGTGATCTGCGACCGGCCGGTGAGCGAGGTCTGCCCGATCGAATGGGCCCGGATGGAGAACCGCAGCGTGCTGCAGTGGGAGAAGGACGACTGCGCTTCGGTGGGGCTGGTCAAGTTCGACCTGCTCG
The DNA here is from genome assembly GCF_035546795.1 of Amycolatopsis sp. Classification (GTDB taxonomy): domain Bacteria; phylum Actinomycetota; class Actinomycetes; order Mycobacteriales; family Pseudonocardiaceae; genus Amycolatopsis_E. Next base: position 67,889 of record NZ_DASZWC010000068.1, on the reverse strand, counting down.
GGCTGGGCATGCTTTCCGCGCTGCACTACATGATCGACCTGGTCCGCGAGTACAAGGACATCGAGATCGATCTGTCCGATTTGGACCTCGGCGACCGGAAGATCTACGACATGCTGTGCCGGGCCGACGCGATCGGCGTCTTCCAGGTGGAGAGCCGGGCGCAGCTGGCCACCCTGCCGCGGCTGAAGCCGAGAAAGTTCTACGACCTCGCGATCGAGGTGGCGCTGATCCGGCCGGGGCCCATCCAGGGCGGTTCGGTGCATCCCTACATCCGCCGTAAGAACGGGCAGGAGAAATGGGAGTACGACCACCCGCTGCTGAAAAGGGCCTTGAGCAAGACCGAGGGCGTGCCGCTGTTCCAGGAACAGATGATGCAGATCGCGCTCGACGTCGCGAACTTCACCGCCGCCGAGGCGGACGAGCTGCGGCACGCGATGGGCTCGAAAAGGTCAACGAAGAAAATGGAGCGGCTGCGGAAAAGGTTCTACGAAGGCTGCGCTGCCAACGGAATCGGCGAGGAGCTGGCCGGGCGGATCTACCAGAAGATGCTGGCGTTCGCGAACTTCGGGTTCCCGGAAAGCCACGCGCTGAGCTTCGCGTACCTGGTGTTCGCCAGCGCCTATCTCAAGTACTACCACCCGGACGCGTTCTGCGCGGGGCTGTTGCGGGCCCAGCCGATGGGGTTCTACTCGCCGCAGTCACTGGTCGCCGACGCCCGGCGGCACGGGGTGACGGTGCGCGGCCCGGACGTCAACGCCAGCCTCCCGCACGCCACGCTGGAAAAGGCGGGGGCCGAGTTCGCGGTCCGGATCGGGCTGGCCGACGTGCGGCTGATCGGGCAGAGCCTGGCCGAAAACCTGGTGGCGGAACGGGATTCGGGCGGTTCGTTCCGGGACATGGCGGACGTGGCGCGGCGGGTGCGGCTGACCAGGCCGCAGGTCGAGGCGCTGGCCACGGCGGGTGCCTTCGGCTGCTTCCCGGACGTCGGCGGGGATCGGCGGCGCGCGTTGTGGGCGGCCGGGGCGGTGGCCGAGGAACGGCCGGAGAAACTACCCGGCAGCGTGGTCGGCGCCGACGCGCCGGCCCTGCCCGGGATGGACGAGATCGACCTCGCGGTCGCCGACGTGTGGGCCACGGGGCTGTCCCCGGACAGCTTCCCGACGCAGTTCATCCGCGAGCGGCTCGACGCGCTCGGGGTGGTGCCCGCCGCGAAACTGCTCGACATGGCGGACGGCAAACGGGTGCTGATCGGTGGTGCGGTCACCCACCGGCAGCGGCCGGCGACGGCGGGCGGGATCACGTTCCTCAACATCGAGGACGAGACCGGGATGGTCAACGTCATCTGCACGGCCGGGCTGTGGCATCGCTATCACCGCGTCGCCAGGGGGAGTCCGGCGTTGCTGGTCCGCGGCGTGGTGGAACGTGCGGACGGGGTGGTGAGCCTGCTCGCGGACCGGTTGCAGCACCTGTCGATGCGGGTGCCGTCGAAGTCCAGAGACTTCCGGTGATGTGACAGGCTCAAGGTATGGAAGACGCGGAAATCGGCGAGGACTACCGGGAAGCCGTGCTGGCCAAGGCACACTGGGAAAAACGGCGGTTCGTCCGGTGCGATTTCACCGAGGCGGATCTGCGCGGGCTGCTCAGCCAGGCCTGCACCTTCGACGAATGCGATTTCACGCGCGCCGATCTGGGCAACTCCCGGCACGAGAACTCCGCGTTCAGGTCCTGCGTTTTCGAACGGACCGTGCTCGCGGACGCGACCTGGCGGGGCTGTTCGCTCCTCGGCTCGTCCTTTGTGGACTGTGGACTGCGCGCGATCACGGTGCGCGACACGGACTTCTCGCTCGTCAGCCTGAGCCGCGCGAACCTGCGCAAGGTGGACCTGTCCGGGCTGCGGTTCCGGGAAGCCAATCTCACCGAGGCGAACCTGACGGGCGCCGAGTTGCGTGACACCGATCTGCGCGGTGCCCGACTGCTGGGCGCGGAGCTTGCCGAAGCGGACCTCCGTGGCGCGAAGCTGGACGCGAACGGGTTGGTACAGGCGAAACTGCGTGGCGCCCGGGTGGACGTGGAAACCGCGCTGGCGTACGCGGGGGCGCACGGGCTTGTCGTGTCGTAAACCGAAAGAGCGGCGCCCCGGGTGGGACGCCGCTCCTTTTCTTTGCTGCTCAGTCGATAGGCGGTTCGCCCGGGTCCAGTTCGATGAGATCGCCCTCGGCGACGAGCTCCTCGATGGAGGCGGGCAGCAGGTACGCGGCGCCGCCGCCGGGCTGGTTGAACCACGGGATGGCAACGCCGGCCAGCGCTTCCAGCGGCCGCTGCACCCGGTACACGTGGTACGGGCGGCTGACCCACTCCGGCACGAGCGAACGCTCCTCGAACGGGGTGCCCGCCGCGTAGGTCAGGTTTCCGTTCGGGTTGCCGAAACGGTCCAGCTCGCTGCCTGCCGGAAGCTCGCGCATTTCCTTGCCACGGAACAACGTCAGCGGCGGTTCGCCGGGCATCGGCTCGACCGGCCACTGCTGTCCACCGGCGCCACCGCCGTTGTTCTGTTGTGCTGCCGCGGCCGGAGCCGCTGCCGCGCGCGCCGGTTCACGACGAGGCGGCGCGACGGGCGGCTCACGACGTGCCGCGGGCGGCGGCACCGGGGCGGCCAGCATGGTCGGCGAGCCGTCGATGTCGACGGAGGTCGCCTCCAGTTGGTCGGCGAGCGGACGCGCGGCCTCGGGCGATGGCCGGGCCGGTAGCTCCGGACCGGGCGGCTCGGCATTCGCCGCGTCCCCGCGATTCTCGCGCGCAGGCGCGCCTTCCCAGCTTTCGCGGCCGCTCTCCCTGGGCTGGCCTTCCCAGTTCTCGCGGGCGTTTTCGCGCTGAGGCGCGCCTTCCCGGGCCGGGGCTTCCCAACCCTCGCGCGGGCCGCCCGCACGGGGGTCGCGGGCCGGGCCGGGCTCCCAGTTCTCGTGGGCCACGTCGGCGCGAGTGGCGCCGCCTTCCCAGCCTTCGCGCGGCGCGTCGGGACGGCCTTCGTGCGCAGGGCCGCCTTCCCAGCTCTCGCGCTGAGCTTCACCACGGGCCTCGCGGGCGCCTTCCCAGCCTTCGCGGCCGGCGTCGGCGCGGGGTTCCCGTACCGGCTCCCAGTTCTCCCGGCCGGACTCCCGCAGGTTCTCCCGCGTGGACTCGCCGTGACCGCCCTCGGCCCACGCCTCACGCGGGATCTCGGTGCGGTTCTCGCGAACCACGTCGGCGCTCGGGCCACCGATCACCGGGGCCGTCACGTCCATCTCGCCCCGCTGGTCGGCCCCCAGATCGGCGGCGCGGCCGCGGTGGTCCAGCAGCAGCTTGCCCAGCATGAACGCGGCCGCGTCCTCAGCGTCCCCGAAGACCGCGGGGTTGCTCAGTTCCTTGTCGTACCAACCGACACGCCAGCCGGACTCGACCTGCTCGACGCTCCAGCCGTGCTCGGCGGGCTCGCCGATCCGGTACCGCGACTCGGGCACCCCGAGGTCGCTCAGCCTGTTCCGCAGGCTCTCGATCGCCGGCTCCGCCGTCTTCGGTGCGGGCGGCGGTGTCGGCGGCGCCATCCGCGCCGACGAGGCCGCGGGCTCGGGCGCCACCAGCCGCGTGGCCGGCGCGGCTTCGGACTGCGACGACGGCAAAGGCTGCGACGACTGCAAAGGCTGGGTGGACTGCGGGGCAGGCGAGGGCTGCACGGGCTCCGGCTCCCGGGCCGGCGGTTCCGGCTCGGCGGGCACCGGGGGCTGGACCATCGTCGGCGGGCCGTCGTCCAAATCGATCATCGGCGTGAACGTGGTCGGCTGCTCCACGTCCACCGCGCCCGGATGCGGTTCCGGCTCCTCGATCTGGGTGAGCTCGGTCTCCTCGGCCACCGGCTCCGGTTCGGGCTCGGGCTTCGGCGGGACCGGCGGCGGCGCCTGCTCCGGCATCGGGCGCCGCGGCGGAGGCTGGTTGCCGCGCGTCAGGTGCGCGCCGGCGGCCTGCACGACCTGCTCGGGCACCTCCGGCACCCGGAACCCGGTGGACTGGATGTGCGCGACCAGCTCGGCCTCCGGCGAGATGCCGTAGTCCTGCAGGTAGAAGTTCACCGCGGCGGGCCAGATCCAGGTGCCGTCGGTGTGGAAGGCCACCGGGACCTTCGGCGTCGGCGGGGAGGCCAGCCTGTCCAGGTCCAGGCCGCGCTCGGAGAGCACGACGGGCGCGGAGTTCAGGTACTCCAGCATCCGGTCGGCGTCGTCGTGGTCGAGTTCGGGCCGGTTGAGCACCGGACGGCCGTCCGGGCCCTGGCCGTCGAAGATCCGGGCGATCCGGAACCGCGGGCCGGGCTGCTCGGGGCCGAGGCCGGACATCCGGCGGATCAGCCACTCCGGGACGTTCTCCTCCGAGCGCGGGAACATGCGCAGCTCGTCCGCGTAGGCCACCGGCGGCGGCTGCAGATCCCAGCGGGGCTCGTCGCGGTCGTACTCCAGGTTGTAACTCGACGGGTGATCAAGCTGGTAGCGGGCGTTGAACCAGGTGCCGCGCCCTTCGCGGTACATGCCGCCGCGCAGCCTGCCGAAGAGCGTCGCGATGTCGTGCGTGGCCATCCATTCGGAGACGCTGCCGTCCTCGTTCAGCACCTCCCCGGTCAGCTCGTGGTACCGGCCGACAGCGCGGTACTGGGCGGTTACGCGTCGCCAGTCCCGTGGAGCCGCCCGCAGCAGGGCGAGTCCGATCTGCTTGACCAGAGTGTCCTGCTCGGTTGCGTTCAGCTGGGTCGTCGCTTGGGCCACCAAACCATTTTGACTGGTGACTCTGACGAATGCACACCACCCGCACCATTACGCCCATCGACCAGTAATTATGCCTCCTGTGAGGTACAGAGCGTCTAACTTGAACTACGCAAAGTGGCCTCTGTCAGAATGGGCTTTGTGACGGCGACGGTTCTCGACGGCAAAGCGACCAAGGACGCCATCTTCGCCGAGCTGAAGCCGCGGGTAGCGGCGCTCGCGGAGCGGGGCGTCACCCCAGGGCTGGGCACAGTGCTGGTCGGTGACGATCCGGGCTCCCATTCCTACGTGCGGATGAAGCACGCGGACAGCGCGAAGGTCGGCGTCAATTCCATTCGGCGTGATCTGCCGGCCGACATCAGCCAGGACAAACTCGAAGCGGTCATCGACGAGCTGAACGAGGATCCGGCCTGCCACGGCTACATCGTGCAGCTCCCGCTGCCGAAGCAGCTGGACACCGGCCGGATCCTGGAGCGCATCGCGCCGGAGAAGGACGCCGACGGGCTCGCGCCGGTCAGCCTTGGCAGGCTCGTGCTGAACCAGCCGGGGCCACTGCCGTGCACGCCGTTCGGCATTGTCGAGCTGCTGCGCAGGCACGACGTGCCGATCGCGGGGGCGAACGTGACCGTCGTCGGCCGCGGTATCACCGTCGGCCGCACGCTGGGCCTGTTGCTGACCCGCCGCAGCGAGAACGCGACCGTGACCCTGTGCCACACCGGCACCCGGGATCTGGCGGCCGAGGTGCGCCGCGCCGACATCGTGGTGGCCGCCGCCGGGGTGCCCGGCGTGATCACCCCGGACATGGTCAAGCCCGGCGCGGCCGTGCTGGACGTGGGCGTTTCGCACGTCGACGGCAAGCTGACCGGTGACGTGGCGCCCGGGGTCGAGGAGGTCGCCGGCTGGCTTTCTCCCAACCCCGGCGGGGTCGGGCCGATGACCAGGGCGATGCTCGTCACCAACGTCGTCGAGGCGGCCGAACGTGCACTCGCCGCGCGGTAGCCGCCGCCCGGCGCTGCTGGAGCAGGTGCCGTTCGCGATCGTGCTGCTGCTGGTGGCCATCGCCGGGATCCGGATCTGGCAGTACCACTGGCGCCAGGGTGCGGTGATCATCGGCGGGGCGCTGCTCGTGGCCGCCGTTTTCCGGGCCGTCCTGCCGGGCGTCCGGGCCGGCCTGCTGGCCGTCCGCGGCCGCCCGGTGGACGTGCTGACCTACACCGGGCTCGCGGTTTTGTTGCTGTTCTTGGCTTTCACCATCAGCAACGGGCCGTTCGGCAGCTGACTCACGCCTCGGCCAGCACCATCGGCGCCTCGCGCCGGTCCAGCACGCCGGACACGGTGGCGATGGACAGCCCGAGGATCGACAGCACCGCGCCGACCAGGTTGGGCGCGACCAGGCCGAACCCGCCCGCGATGACCAGGCCGCCGAGGTAGGCGCCGATCGAGTTGGCCACGTTGAACGCCGACTGCACCGCGGCCGAGACCAGCGACGGGGTGCCGCCGGCCTTCTGCATGATCCGCGTCTGCATCATCGGGCCGATCATGAATCCGGCCACCCCGACCGCGAAGATCGTGATCGCCGCGCCGACCTTGCTGTGCGCGGTGATCGTGAAGACCGCGAGTACGGCGGCCAGCGCGAACAGCGCGACGTACAGACTCGGCATCAGCGCCCGGTCCGCGAGCCTGCCGCCGAGCAGGTTGCCGATCGTCATGCCGACCCCGGCCAGCGCCAGCAGCAGCGTGACGTTGTGCGGCGCGTAGCCCGCCACGTCGGTCAGCATCGGCGTCACGTAGGACAGCGACGCGAACACCCCGCCCATCCCGACGGTGACGATCGCCAGCGCCATCCACACCTGTGGCCGGCGGAACGCGCTGAGTTCACCGCGCAGCGACGCCTCTTGCGGGCGGCCCTGGTGCGGCACGAGCTTCGCGATCGCCGCTATCGCGACCACCCCGATCAGCGCGACCACGCCGAAGGTCGCGCGCCAGCCGACCTGCTGGCCGAGCAGGGTACCCAGCGGCACGCCCACCACGTTGGCCAGGGTCAGTCCGAGGAACATCATCGACACGGCCTTGGCCCGGCTGCCCGGCCCGACGAGGCTCGAGGCGACCACCGCGCCCGCGCCGAAGAAGGCGCCGTGCGGGAGGCCGGCGAGAAAGCGGAAGAGCACGCCGAACTGCTGGTTCGGCGACAGGGCGAACAGCACGTTGCCCAAGGTGAACAGGGCCATCATGGCCAGCAACATGGTCTTGCGGGGCAGCTTCACGGCGACGGCGGTCAGCGTCGGGGCACCGACGACGACGCCGAGCGCATACCCGGTGATGAGGTAGCCCGCGGACGGGATCGAAACCCCGAAGGTGGCCGCGGCCTGGGGGAGTACACCCATCATGACGAACTCGGTGGTGCCGATTCCGAACGCACCGATGGCCAGCGCGAGGAGCGCGATGGGCACGGTTCTCCTTTCCTGAATCGATCAAGTGTGGGCACGCGAATAAGGACAGCCAGGTCTGGACGACCTTGGCTGTCCCACGTCCACTCTCAACCGGCGGCTGCCCCGCTGTCATCCCGCCACCGGAGTGACGATTCACACGTAACGCCGCTGGTTTCCGGAATCAGCGCCGGGGCGGCTCGACTTCGCAGTCGCTGCCGGGAAAAACGAGCCGTTCGTGCCCGTCGCTGAACTCGACCAGGTATGGCGGCTGCCCTTCGCTGCCGCGTACCTCGATGATCTTGCCTTCGCGCTCGCCGGACCCGACGGTGCGGCCGTGCACCCGGATCCGGTCTCCCACGGTTGCGTGCATGCTCGTCACCTCCGCGGGAATCAGCGTAGTTGTGACCAATGCCCACGTCGAGACCCGGGCGAATTGCTGAAAAAGCAACTACTGTGCTGTTCGTTACTGGTCCGACTACAGCCACGGCGGAAACAGGTCGCTACGCGCTGATTGGCTGTGGATGCGTATCCGCCTACTTCCGGCCGGACTAGTAAAATCAATCGTCGATCAAGGAGGTGTCCACGCATCGTGTGTGGAATCGTCGCCGCGGTCGGCGAAATCGACGTCCAGCTCTGCCAGGACATGTTGGCCCGGATCAAACATCGAGGGCCCGATGACACCGGGGAGATCCGAAGGGGAAATGTCTGGCTCGGTCACCAGCGACTGTCCATTATGGACGTCGATGGTGGCAGCCAGCCGATGACCGACATCGAGGGAAAAACGTATCTCGTCGCCAACGGCGAGATCTACAACCACCGGCACATTCGCGAGGACCTCGGGCACGAGCTCTTCGAGACGGGCTCGGACAGCGAGGCGGCGCTGCACGCGTTGATCGTCGACGGCCCGGTGGGCCTGGCGCGGCTGCGCGGGATGTTCGCGCTGGCGTTCATGACCGCGGACGGGGAGTTCCTCGTCGCCCGCGATTCCCTTGGCGTGAAACCGCTTTACTGGGTCCGCCGGGAAGATGTGACGCTGTTCGCCAGCGAGCTGCGGGCGTTCGACCCCGCGGACCGGCCGCTGGTGGAAAGCTTCCCGCCAGGGCATTGCTGGAGCCCGAACGGTGGGCTGGTCCGCTTCGCCGACGCGATCCCCGCGCGGGTCCGGCCGGCGCGGCGGGCGGAGCAGCCGGGCGTTTGGGACGAGGCGCTGGTCAAGTCGGTGCGCGAGGCCGTGGTGACCGCGGTCGAGAACCGGATGATGAGCGACGTCGGGATCGGCGTTTTCCTTTCGGGCGGGCTGGATTCGGCGATCGTCGCGGCTGTGGCCGCGGAGTACGCGAAGCGGCACGACCAGCCGCTGCCGACGTTCGCGGTCGGCGCGCCGGGCAGTTCCGACCTCACGGCGGCGCGCGTCGTGGCCGAGCATCTTGGCACCGAGCACCACGAAATCGTGATGACCCGCGAGGACGCGGTGGCCGCGCTGCCGAAGGCGGTGCGGGCGATCGAGCACTATGACCCGTCGCTGGTGCGCAGCGCGGTGCCGAACCTGATCCTGGCCGAGTACGCGGCGAAGCGCGTGCACGCGGTGCTGACCGGGGAGGGCGCGGACGAGCTGTTCGCGGGCTATTCGTACTACCACGAAGCGCCGTTCACCGAGCCCGACGCGTTGCAGGCCGAGCTGGTGCGCACGGTCGGCGAGCTGCACCATCTGAATCTGCAGCGCTGTGACCGGACGACGATGGCGTTCGGGATGGAGGCGCGGGTGCCGTTCCTCGACCGCGACGTGATCGAGCTGGCGCTGTCGATCCCGCCGGAGCACAAGATGCTCGGCCCCGGCCGCGTCGAGAAGCAGCTGCTGCGCGACGCGTTCGAAGGCTGGCTGCCCGACGACATCCTGCGTCGTGGCAAGGAACAATTCGGCGACGGCTCCGGCGCGAAGGACGTGCTCGAGGACGCCGTGCGCGTTTCGCCGGACCTGCCGGACGGCCTTTCGCTGCGGTCCGACGAGGAGGCGGCGTTCTACTCGATTTGGCACGCCTCGTTCGAAGGAATCCGGCCGGGCAGCACGCTCGGCCTTTTCGCCACCACGTAAGCCGTCGGCCGTCGCCGGGCTATTTCGCCTTGGCGGCGGCCTTCGCGGCCTTCTTGAACGCGCGGACCTCGGCGAGCGATTCGGCACTGGTGACGTCCGCGATCGAGCGGTGCGAGCCCTCGTCGCCGTACGCGCCGGCCGCCTCACGCCAGCCCTCCGGGGTCACGCCGAGTTGTTTCCCAAGCAGCGCCACGAAGATCCGCGCCTTCTGGTCGCCGTAACCGGGCAGGGCCTTCACGCGCTTGAGGACTTCCTTGCCGTCGGGCTTGCCGGACTTCCAGATCTTGTCCGCCTTGCCGTCGTAGTTCTCCAGCACGTAATGCGCCAACGCGTGCACCCGGCGCGCCATCGAGCCGCCGTAGCGGTGGATCGCGGGCGGCTGTACACACAACTCCACGAACTCGTCGACGGGCGTCTCGGCGATCTTGGTGATGCTGAACCCGTCCATCCGGTCGGCGATCTTCTTCGGCCCGGCGAACGCGTGCTCCATCGGGAACTGCTGGTCGAGCAGGAGCCCGGTGAGCAGCGCGAAGGGGTCGGAGCTCAGCAGCTTGTCGGCCGCGGGATCGCCGGTGAAGTGCAGTGCTTTGGGCATGGAAGCAGCATCTCACGCGCGCCGCGTCGATGCCTCAGTCAGCTCAACACGTACCGTCGCTGAGCAACGCGACGGCAGCCCACAATCTCAAGCCAATGGCGCCAGCGCCTCCGCCAACGGCTCCAGAATCCCGGCCCCGGACCGGTGCGGCAGATTCAGCGCCACCAGATCCACCCCTACCTCCCGGAACTCTGCGACCTTCTCCACAGCAGGCCCGATCCCCGTCTCGGGGTCGATGAGCACGTTCACCGAGCATGCGATTTCCGCCGGGTTGCGGCCCAGTTCGTCGCAGCGGACGAGCAGTATTTCCTTCAGTGCCAACCAATCCGCCGGACCGCTGACCAGTGCGTTCCACTGCTGCGCCCAGCGCGCCACCGCCCGCAGGGTCCGGTTCGGCCCACGCCCGCCGATCACGATGGGCGGGTGCGGGCGCTGCACGGGTTTCGGTTCGCAGCGGGCGTCGGTGAGCCGGTAGTACTTGCCGTCGAAGTCCGTGCGCTCCTGCGACAGCAGTCCGATGATCACCTGCACGCCCTCGTCGAACCGGTCGAAGCGTTCCCGCAGCGGCGGCAGTTCGATCCCGTACGCGTCGCACTCCTGCTGGTTCCAGCCCGCGCCGAGGCCGACCTCCAGCCGTCCCTCGGCGATGACGTCGATGGTCGCGGCCATGTTCGCCAGCACCGCCGGATGCCGGTAGATCATCCCCGACACCTGACAGCCCAGCCGGATCCGCCGGGTCGCCTGCGCGAGCGCGGCCAGCATCGTCCAGCCCTCGAAGTTCGCCCCGCCGAGGGTGTCGCCCGAGAGCGGGTAGAAATGGTCCCAGTTCCAGGCCGACTCGAACAGCTCGATGTCGTCCGCGGCGACCCAGACGTCGCGCAGTTCCGCCCAGCTCGTGTGCTCGGGCCTGGTCTTGATCGCGAAGCGCATCGCCCCTCCGTCTTCCGGCTGCATGCGCAAACTACGCCCGACCCGGTGACCTGAGCCACGGTCGCGCACTGCGAGACTGGTCGTTCGTCACCACTTGGGGCGCTGAACCGTTCCTAGCAGTACGCTTGTACCGCATACCACAGTGCTGAGAACGAAACGCGAGGATCCGCGAGAGGAGCACCGCTGCTCATGGCCAAGATCAAGGTCGAGGGCACCGTCGTCGAGCTCGACGGCGACGAGATGACCCGCATCATCTGGCAGTTCATCAAGGACAAGTTGATCCATCCGTACCTGGATGTCGACTTGGAGTACTACGACCTGGGCATCGAGGAGCGGGACCGCACCGACGACCAGATCACGATCGACGCCGCCAACGCCATCAAGAAGCACGGCGTCGGCGTCAAGTGCGCCACCATCACGCCGGACGAGGCGCGGGTGGAGGAGTTCGGTCTGAAGAAGATGTGGCTCTCGCCCAACGGCACGATCCGCAACATCCTCGGCGGCGTGATCTTCCGCGAGCCGATCGTCATCAACAACATCCCGCGGCTGGTGCCGGGCTGGACGAAGCCGATCATCATCGGCCGCCACGCGCACGGCGACCAGTACAAGGCGACCAACTTCAAGGTCCCCGGCCCCGGCACCGCGACGATCGCCTTCACCCCGGAAGACGGCTCCGAGCCGATCGAGTTCGAGATCGCGAAGTTCCCCGAGGGCGGCGGCGTGCTGATGGGGATGTACAACTACCGCAAGTCGATCGAGGACTTCGCCCGCGCCTCGCTGCAGTACGGCCTCGACCGCGGTCTCCCGGTGTACCTCTCCACCAAGAACACGATCCTCAAGGCCTACGACGGCATGTTCAAGGACGTGTTCCAGGAGATCTTCGACAACGAGTTCAAGGCGGACTTCGACGCCAAGGGCCTCACCTACGAGCACCGCCTGATCGACGACATGGTCGCCGCGGCGCTCAAGTGGGAAGGCGGCTACGTCTGGGCGGCCAAGAACTACGACGGTGACGTCCAGTCCGACACCGTGGCGCAGGGCTTCGGTTCGCTGGGCCTGATGACGTCCGTGCTGCGCACCCCGGACGGCAGGACCGTCGAGGCCGAGGCCGCGCACGGCACCGTCACCCGGCACTACCGCCAGCACCAGCAGGGCAAGCCGACCTCCACCAACCCGATCGCGTCGATCTTCGCGTGGACCCGGGGCCTCGAGCACCGCGGCAAGCTGGACGGCAACTCCGAGCTGATCGGGTTCGCCAACAAGCTGGAGCAGGTCGTCGTCGAGACCGTCGAGAGCGGCAAGATGACCAAGGACCTGGCGCTGCTGGTCGGCAAGGACCAGTCGTTCCAGACCACCGAGGAGTTCCTCGGGACGCTGGACGAGAACCTGGCCCGCAAGATCAACGGCTGAGTTTCTCCCGGAAGGGGCGCGTACCGCTGACGCGGGCGCGCCCTTCTTCGTATTGTTGGCCCGTGCGAGTGAAGGATGCGGCGGGCGAGTACTGGTCGGTGCGGCGTCGCTGGACCCCGTGGCACCGGTTGGTGCAGCCGTTCAACATCGCCTCCGGGGGCTACTCCCGCTACCGCGTCGGGCCCGAGACCGCGAACCTGCTGGACCGGGCCAAAACTCGGCGGTCGGGCCGCAAGCAAGAGCGCGAGACCAAGCGCGAAGAGCGCAAGATCACCGGCTGGCACTGGCTGTACATGGCGCCGGTGCTGGTGGTGACCGTGCTCGTCGTCGGCTTCGCCGCGCAGGTGCTGGAAGCGCTGATCTACCTGGTCGCGGTCGTGATCTGGCTGGTGCTGCTGCCGTTCTACTTCGTCGAACTACTCGCCCGGTTCCTCGCCGGGATCGTGTTGTGGCTGGCGCGGGTGGTCGGCATGGCTCGCAGCCGGGTCGATGTCGTCGGCGGCCTCGGGCAGGTCAAGTCGCTGACCAAGACGCTGGTGCCGGGTTATGGCAGCGCCGGGCATCTGGTCCGGGCGCTGACCGACCAGCGGCGGACGTCGTCGGTGCCGTTCGACCCGCGTGATCCGAGCGTCGGGACGCGGCTCACCGGGGCGCGCGCGGAGGTCACCGAGCACGCGAGTGTGTGGGCCACGCCGTCACCGATGGTGACCCCGCGTTGAACTTCCGTTGTCGTTCATCGGGTGGTTTGCCTTGCGCGGACTGTCGGAGCGGAACTTGGTGTGGCTACCCTTAGCGGAAGTCCTTCTTGTATCTGGACGAGGAGCTAGCCGTGGTTCTGGGCCTGCCGAAGAAAGTCGTCGTCATCGCCGTGGTGCTGATCGGCATCGGCATCATCTACGTGATGGGTGTCAACAAGCGTGCGTCCGAGGGCGCCACCGGCGGCTCGACCGGCTGCAAGGTGACAGTGACGGCCGACGTGCTCAACGTGCGCAATGCGCCGGACCCGAACGCCGGCATCGTCGGCAAGTTCAACCAGAACGCCGAGACCGGCGCCGAGGTGGATGTGCAGAACGGCTTCCGGAAGCTCGCCGACAACAAGTGGGCCAAGACCGACTTCCTCCGGCCGGTCGCCGGCACCAACTGCGGCTAGAGCCCTCACGTGCCTCCGCGGCACAGATTCGCACGGTCGCTGCCGGACCAGAAATGGTGGAGCAGCAACGGTTTCGCGTTCGCCTCGGTGATCCCGCGCGGCTTCACGTGCTGTCAGCAGGTTCCGCGGCTCGAGACGTCCACGCAGTGCTCGTGGTGCTCGGAAAGCCGCTGCACGCGCGGCCTGGCTCGGGAAGGCTCCGCAGCTGCCGAGTACGGTGAGTTCGGTCACCGGGGCGGTCTCGCACGGTTTCTGTCGGTGGTCGCCGGTAATCTGCGCTCGTGCTCACCGTCTCCACTGTAAATGTCAACGGCATGCGTGCCGCCGCCAAGAAGGGCTTCGTCGAGTGGCTCACCGCCGGCGAGGCCGATGTCGTGCTCTGCCAGGAGGTGCGCGCCGACGAGAGCCAGCTGCCCGAGGAGGTCGTGGCGCCCGCGGGCTGGCACGCGCGGCACGCGGCCTGTGGTGTCAAGGGGCGCAACGGCGTCTCGGTGTACAGCAGGGTGGAGCCGGAGGAAGTGCGCGTCGGTTTCGGCGAACCGGAGTTCGAGGACAGCGGGCGGTACCTGGAGGTGCACCTGCCGGGGCTGGTGGTGGCGAGCCTGTACCTGCCCAGTGGAGATGTCGGCACCCCGCGGCAGGAGGAGAAGGAGCGGTTCATGGCCGCGTTCCTGCCCTACCTTGCCGAGCTGCGGGCGAAGACGGAGGCCGCGGGGGCCGAGGTGCTCGTCGGCGGGGACTGGAACATCGCGCACGCCGAGGTGGACCTGAAGAACTGGCGCACGAACCGGAAGAACTCGGGCTTCCTCCCGGAGGAACGGGACTGGCTCGGCCGCGTCTACGACGAGGCGGGTTATGTCGACGTGCAGCGCAGGCTCGATCCGGAGGGGCCAGGGCCGTACACGTGGTGGTCGTACCGCGGCAAGGCCTTCGACAACGACGCCGGCTGGCGGATCGACCTGCAGGTGGTCACGCCGGGCCTGGCGGAGCGGGCGGTCTCGGCGAAGGTCGAGCGAGCCGCGACGTACGCCGAGCGCTGGTCGGATCACGCGCCGCTCACGGTGACGTACCGGGACTGATCGGCACAATCGGGATCGTGTACGAGCTGATCGAAGCGAAGCGAGATCGAGTTGCATTACCGCGCGCTGTCGGTACCTACGTCGACCGGAGAGCGGGGCTCGAGCGAATTCTCGATCGACCGGTCGATCTCGACAACGTGTTCGCGTGGTGAGGCGGCCGATGACCCTGCCTGACCGCAATCCGTTGCCCCCACTGGGAGAACGGCTCGGCGCGCAGTTGAACTTCCTGATCGAGATCGACCGGTTGAAGACGGTGCTCCGCCAGTCACCGCTCGCGGCGGTCGAGCGGCGGGAGAACGACGCGGAGCATTCCTGGCATCTGGCGATGATGGTCGCCGTGCTGGCCGAGTACTCGGACGAGCCGATCGACGTCGGGCACACCATCCAGCTCGTTTCGCTGCACGACCTCGTCGAGATCTACGCCGGGGACACGCCGCTGTACGACGACGAGGCCCGGGAGAGCCAGGAGGAACGCGAAGAGGCCGCGGCAGAGCAGTTGTTCGGCCTGTTGCCGCCGGATCAGGCCCGCCGATTCCGCGCGCTGTGGGACGAGTTCGAGGTCCGCGAGACGGCAGAGGCCCGCTTCGCGAAGGCGATGGATCGCTTGCAGCCCTTGCTGTTGAACTGGATGGCCGAGGGCGGCACGTGGCAGACGCCCGGCGTCACGGCGGACACCGTGCGCGCCCGCAAGTCCGTGATCGGCGGGGCCTCGGCGGAACTGTGGGAGGCCGCGCAGAAGATCATCGCGGAGGGGGAGAGCCGCGGGTGGGTGGAGCCGGCCGGCTGATTTTCAGCCCAGTTCCTCGAGCCGGTCCAGGAATACCCGCTGGCCCTTGACGAGCTTCGTCCGTGCGGTCTCCACGTCGAACCACTCGACGCGGTCGAGTTCCGGGAATTCCTGCAGCCGCCCGGAACCGCGGGGCCATTCCAGTTCGAACGTGCCCGGCACGACCGAAGCCGGGGCGAGGTCGCCGCGCAAGGCCCAGGCCGTCACGGTCTTCCCGCCGGACTGGCGCACTTCGCCGAGCGGCACGAGGTCCCCGGTGGGCACAGCCAGGCCCAGCTCCTCCTGGAACTCCCGCCGCGCGGCCGCTTCGGGGGTTTCGCCGGGGCCGTACTCGCCCTTGGGCAGGGACCAGCCGCCCTCGTCCTTGCGCGCCCAGAACGGCCCGCCCATGTGCCCCAGCAGGACTTCGAGCGGGCCGTTCTCCTTGCGGTACAACAAGATTCCCGCGCTCTGTTTGCTCAAGCGGCGAACACTCCGTTCAGCCAGGCCTGCCAGGCCCGCTCCGTCTCGTCCTTGTCGACGCCGCCGCCGAACAGGTGGTGCGCCACATCGACAGTACGGCCGAAATGGTTCCGGCCGAAAACCCGGTACAGCGCGTCGTCGGATCGCAGCCCGATGAAGTACGGGTTCAGATAGTCGACCACGGCGTCGACCGGCGCCAGGCCCGGCAGTTCGAGGTGCACCTTGTCGCCCTCGGCCTGCACACCGAGCGCGCGCTTCACGTCCTCCAGCGCGTCCGGGCCCGAGGACGACGATGGGCCTTCGACGGCGACGTACGTCGCGGTGCGGCCGGGGAAGTACCGCAGGTACTGCGCGAGGGTGTGGTGGTAGAAGTCGGTGTGCTTGGCGGCGCCGTCGTACTGGTTGTCCCAGTCGTCGGTGAACACTCCACTGTGGACATACCGCAGCGAAGCGGTGCCACCGTCGCGGGCCTCGATGAGATACTCCAGCGCGTTGAACGTGCCGTCCGGGAAGTCCATCCGGACCCGCGCGTGGTGGGGCGGCTCCCATTCCTTGACGATCGGATCGCCGGGGCCCACCGGTGGAGTCGGGAACATCCAGTTCGCGGTGCCGTCGGTGACCGCGGCGAACACCTGCTCCGGGGTGGCGGGCAGTACGACTTCGCGGCGGATCTCGAATTCCTTGGTCATTTCACTGCTCCTTGGTCGTCTTCTTCAAACTCGGGTGCAGGGCGACGATCAGCCGGTGCCGCCTGCCGCCCTCAGCCTGTTCGTCGTGGTACCTGGCGACGAGATTCTTGACGGTGGTGCCCAGTTCCTCGGCGAACGCGGCCCGCTCGGCCGCGCTCGCGAAGCGGATTTCCGTGTCGATGGCGTACGTCGCCAGCCGCTGCTTGGCCGCGGCGGCGCCGGTGATGAGGTCACCGACCTCCCGCACGAGACGGGCGGCCAGCGCGAGCAGCCACCGCGCCGAAAGCTCGTCCGGCGCGCGGCCGGGGTCGGGGGCGACGTCGGCCAGCGCGGACGGCGAGATGACGTACGACGCGGCCGTGGCCTGCATGACGCGCTCCGTGACGTTGCCCTTGCGCCGTTCCTCGACGAGCTCGATCAGCCCGTGCCGCTCCAGCGCGCGCAGGTGGTAGTTGACCTTCTGGCGCGCCAGTCCGACCTGCCCGGCGAGCGTGGTGGCCGAGCCCGGTTCGGCGAGGGCGGCCAGCAGCTTCGCGCGGACCGGGTCCAGTGAAACCTCGGCGGCTGCCGGGTCCTCGATCACGGCTACTTCAAGCATGGACCCAAGATTTCACCGAAAAATAAATTTGTCAAGACAGCTGAAACTGTCGGTGGTGAGTTCTCGCCGCAGGTCACCGGATGTTGGCCGGACCCGGTGTCCGGGGTACTCGGATGGGCGCTACTCTCGGCCCCCGTGTTGATCGAAAACGACAGGGCTTGACACGCTCGGTAGTTTTCACGCAGGTAATACCCACCCATTAGGGTGACAGCGGTCCAACCGACAGTCTCGTCGCGGGAGGCACCCCGGTGCGCAACCGAAGCACTCTGGCCAGGCGTTTCAGCGCGCAGTTGCTGCGCGTGGGCGTCGTCTCGTCGGTCCTGCTGGGCGCAGGCACCGGCGTCGCGTCCGCCTCCGACGGAACGACGACCGAGGCCTCGACATCATTCGGGCTGCTCGGTCCGGTCGGCCTGGCTGCGGTGGTACTGGGAGTCGTCGGGATGGCGCTCGGCGTCATGCGGCAGCGGCGCAAGGCGCAGGCCGAGCAGGACGCGGCGATCGTCGCCGAAGCCGCCGAGGTCACCGAAATCGTGGAAATCGCCGAGGGCAACACCCGCCCCGCGCTCACGCCCTATCGCCGCGTGTAGCACGTTCGGGGGATATCGATCTTGGGGTCGGTATCGGCGCGCGATCCCTTCCTAGCCTGGCTGTATGCCCTTGCCGTCCCGTGTGGCCGAGCTGGCCGGGTTCGATCTCTTGCTTTCGGTGGCGCGGCTCGGTGGCATCGGAGCCGCGGCCAGGGAGCACGGTATTTCCCAGCCCGCGGCGTCCGCGCGCATCCGGCAACTCGAAGCACGGGTGGGCGTAGCGCTCGTCGATCGCTCTCCGCGTGGTTCGTCGCTCAGCGCGGCGGGCGCGTTGGTGGCGGACTGGGTGCGGCCGGTCATCGAAGCTGCCGCGGATCTCGAAGCCGGGATAGCCGCGCTGCGGCGTGAGCGCGCGGGTCGGCTCCGGGTCGCGGCCAGTCCCACCGTCGCCGAGTTTCCCCTGCCGAAGTGGCTTGCGGTATTGCGCCGCCTCGAACCGGGGGTGGACGTGGCGCTGAGTTCGGGCAGTTCCGCCGAAGTGGCCACGAAGGTGCTCGGCCGCGAGGCCGATCTCGGTTTCGTGGACGGTGTGGACGTGCCTGGCGGATTGCACACGAAAATCGTCGCCACCGACGAACTCCGGCTCGTTGTCGCGCCCGGGCACTCGTGGGTCACGCGCGGCCCGACGCTCGACGAGCTGGCGGCCACGCCGTTGATCAGTCGCGAGGACGGGTCGGGTGCGCGCCGGGTGCTGGCGGCCGCGCTCGCTCCGCGCGAGCCGGCTGAGCCGTTGTTGGAGCTGTCGTCGACAACGGCGATCAAGACGGCGGTGCTGGAGGGCGCCGGCCCCGCTGTGCTGGGGGCGCAAACGGTTGCGGCCGAGCTGGCGGCCGGCACGCTCGTGGCCGTCGAGATCGAGGGCCTGGACCTGCGCCGGGTGTTGCGGCTGGTGTGGCGTGCCGGGCGCGCGCTGCGCGGGCCCGCGGCCGACCTCGCCGCCATCGCCGCTCGCGGGGCCTGAAAGAATCGGGGCGTGTCTGAACAAACCCCGGCCCGCCCCCGTGTGCTCTCCGGCATCCAGCCGACCGCCGACTCGTTCCATCTCGGCAACTACCTCGGTGCGCTGCGGCAGTGGGTCGCGTTGCAGGACACGCACGAGACCTTCTACATGGTGGTCGACCTGCACGCGATCACGGTCGAACAGGATCCGAAGGTGCTGCGCGAGCGCACCCGGGTTTCCGCGGCCCAGCTGCTCGCGCTCGGGGTGGACCCGGCGCGCAGCGCGTTGTTCGTACAGAGCCACGTGCCCGAGCACGCGCAGCTTTCCTGGGTGCTGGAATGCCAGACCGGGTTCGGCGAGGCCGGCCGGATGACCCAGTTCAAGGACAAGGCGAGCAAACAGGGCACCGATCACGCCAGCGTCGGGCTGTTCACGTATCCGATCCTGCAGGCCGCGGACATCCTGATCTACCAGGCGAACGCGGTGCCGGTCGGCGAGGACCAGCGCCAGCACCTGGAGCTGTCACGGAACCTGGCGCAGCGGTTCAACCACCGTTTCGGCAAGACGTTCGTGGTGCCCGAGCCGCATATCGTCTCCGACACCGCCAAGATCTTCGATCTGCAGGACCCGACATCGAAGATGAGCAAGTCCGCCTCGTCGCCGAACGGACTGATCGAACTGCTCGAAGATCCCAAGCGCTCGGCCAAGAAGATCCGGTCCGCGGTCACCGACACCGGCCGCGAGGTCGTGTTCGACCCCGAGCGGAAGCCGGGTGTCTCGAACCTGCTGACGATCTACTCGGCGATCGGCGGGAAGACGATTCCCGAACTGGAGGCCGACTACGCGGGCAAGGGCTACGGCGACCTGAAGAAAGATCTCGCCGAAGTGCTCGTCGAGTTCGTCACTCCTTTCCAGGAATGGGTCAATTCGTATCTGGACGACGTCGCGGAACTCGACAAGGTGCTCGCCGACGGGGCGGCACGCGCCCGCGCGGTCGCGGCAGAGACCCTTTCTGTCGTTTATGACCGGGTTGGGTTCCTTCCGCCGGTTCGTTAAACAATTCTTTACCAATTTACACACCTGATTCACAGTTAATATCGGCCTTTTTCTCAGTTTGTTTTCAGATGGACCAGCGAAGCTTTCGCCGCTGGAAGTTCTGGGGCACACAGAGAGGGTCGCCGTGCTGGGCAGGCTCAAAAAACGGAGATGGTGGGCGGTCGGGGCCGTCGCCGTCGTGGTGGTGGTCGCCGCCGGGGTGACGGTCTGGGTGGTAACCAGGCCCGCGGACGCACCGTCGTACCGGCTCGTCGCGGCGAGCACGACGACGTTGAAACAATCGATTTCCTCGTCCGGCACAATTGAGCCGGCACAGCAGAGTGATCTCAACTTCGGTGTTTCCGGACAGGTCACCGCGGTGAATGTGACAGTCGGCCAGCAGGTGTCCGCCGGTCAGCCGCTGGCGACCGTGCAGTCGGCCACGCTTTCCGCGAGCGTGGCGCAGGCGAAATCGTCGCTGGCCTCGGATCAGTCGAAGCTTTCCACCGACCAGTCCGGTAGTGCCTCCTCGGCGCAGATCAGCGCCGACGAAGCTTCCATCGCCGCGGCGCAGAATCAGCTCGACAACGCGCAGACCGCATTGTCGGAGGCGACGCTGTCCTCCCCCATCGCGGGCACCGTCGCCGCGGTGAATCTGACTGTGGGACAACAGGTTTCGGCCGGTGGCTCCGGTTCGAGCTCGAGCAGCAACTCCTCGTCTTCCGGCGGTAGCGGTAGTGCGCAGGCCGCGGGCGGCAGCTCGGCGAGCAGTCAGAGCAGCGGCGGCAGCAGCAGTTCGAGCTCTTCCAGCACGGCGCAGGTCGTGGTGATTTCCACCGGCTCCTACGTGGTCAAGGCGTCGGTCGACGACACCGAGATCGGCCAGCTCAAGAACGGCGAGCAGGCCGTGATCACCCCGAACGGCGCCACCACGCCGGTATACGGCACCGTCACCTCGGTCGCGGTGATGTCCTCCGGATCCACCTCGGTGCCCAGCTATCCGGTCACCATCAGCGTCACCGGCAGCCCCGCCGGACTGTTCGCCGGAGCTAGCGCGACAGTGTCCATTGTGGTCAAACAGCTCACCGACGTGCTCGCGGTGCCCAGCGCGGCGGTGCATTACACCGATGGCAAGCCCGCGGTGAACGAAATGGTCAACGGTAAGGAGACCAGCGTTCCGGTCACGGTCGGCACGACAGTCAACGGAATGACCCAGGTCCTCAGTGGACTGTCCGAAGGCGACCAGGTGATGGTCGCGGGCGCGACGGGCGGCGGCACGAGGAGCGGCGGCACGAGGAGCGGCGGCACCGGTGGTACCGGCCGGACCGGTGGCACCGGAGGTTTCGGTGGCACCGGCGGGTTCGGCGGTGGCACCCGCGCCGGTGGTTTCGGCGGGTTCGGGGGATGAGCGTGCCCGTTATCGACGTGGCGGACGTACGCAAGGTCTACTCGACCGGCGTGGTGGAAGTGGAGGCGCTGCGGGGAGTTTCGCTGCGCGTCGAGGAGGGTGAGTACGTCGCCATCATGGGGCCGTCCGGCTCCGGCAAGTCCACCCTCATGCACATCCTCGGCTGCCTGGACCTGCTCTCCACCGGGAGCTACACGCTGGCCGGGGAGAATGTCGGCAACCTGACCGAACTCGACCTCGCGGTGATCCGCAACCGCCGGATCGGTTTCGTGTTCCAGCAGTTCAACCTGCTGCCAGGGCTGCCGGCCTGGCGCAACGTGGAACTGCCGCTCTGCTACGCCGGCGTCCGGCGGGCCGAACGCCGGGCACGCGCCGTCGAACTGCTGGAACGGGTCGGCCTGGGGGACCGGATCGACCACCGGCCCAACGAGCTGTCCGGCGGCCAGCAGTCCCGCGTCGCGCTGGCGCGGGCGCTGGTCAACCGGCCTTCGATGGTGTTGGCCGACGAACCGACCGGCGCGCTGGACTCCACCGCGACCGCCGAGGTGCTTTCGGTGTTCGGGGAGCTGAACGCGGCCGGCCACACCATCGTGCTCATCACGCACGAGGAAGACGTTGCCGCACATGCGAAACGTGTCGTGCGGCTGCGCGACGGGCTGATCGAGTCCGACACCGGGGTGGGCCGATGAGCTGGCTGGAAACCGTGCGCACGAGCCTGGAGGCGATCCGCTCGCACCGGCTGCGGTCCGGGCTGACCATGCTCGGCATCCTGATCGGGATCGCCGCGGTCATCCTCACCGTCGGGCTCGGCGAGGGGGCGCAGGCGCAGGTCGCGTCGGCGATCAACTCGCTGGGCACGAACCTGCTCGTCGTCTCGCCGGGCAGCACGACGAGCAGCACCACCGGGGTGCGCGGCGGCAGTGGTTCGGCGACGACACTGACCGTGCACGACGCGAACGCGCTCGCCGCGCCCGGTGTCGCACCGGACATCGCAGGCGTCGCACCCACCACGAGCAAGAGCACCTCGCTGGCGGCGGGCTCGACGACGTGGACCACCTCGGTGGTCGGCACGACGCCGCCGTGGCTGAGCGTGCGGGCGAGAACGTTGTCGGAAGGGCGTTTCCTGACCGACGCGGACGAATCCGGTGAGGCGGCGGTGGTCGTGCTCGGGCCGACCACCGCGGAGGAACTGTTCGGTGGCACCGATGCCGTCGGCCGCAGCGTCACGATCGGCAACATCCCGTTCGAGGTGGTCGGGGTGCTCGCGTCGGCGGGGAGCTCGTCCGCGCAGAACGAGGACGACCAGGCGGTGGTGCCGATCAGCACCGCGGCCGACCGGCTGATCGGGGGCGCGACCCGCACTTCGGTGCAGTCGATCTACCTGGAGGCCACCACCTCGGACACGCTGTCCGCGGCCTACCAGGAGGCGAACCAGGAACTGCTGGCGCTGCACCACGTCACCGACAGCACGGCGGCGGACTTCACCATCGCCAGCCAGCAGTCGCTGCTGTCCACGGCCAGTTCGGTGAGCCAGACGCTCACCCTGCTGCTCGGCGGGGTCGCCGCGATTTCCTTGCTGGTGGGCGGAATCGGGGTCATGAACATCATGCTCGTGTCCGTCACCGAACGGATCCGCGAGATCGGCCTGCGCAAGGCGGTCGGCGCGAGCCCGGTGGTGATCCGGCGGCAGTTCATGGTGGAAGCCTCGGTGCTCGGCCTGTCCGGCGGCCTGCTGGGCGCGCTGCTGGGCATCGTCGGCGCGCTGATCCTGCCGCACCTGATCGCGATCCAGATCGCCGTTTCGCCGGTGGCCACCGTGATCGCGATCCTCACCGCGATCGTCATCGGCCTCGTCTTCGGGGTCTATCCCGCGACCCGGGCCGCCCGGCTCGCGCCGATCGATGCCCTGCGCAGTGAATAACGGAGGAAAATCCATGCGTCGCACAGTTTTCGCGGTGGCAGGCGGGGCGTTGGCCCTGCTGCTCGCCGCTTGCGGATCGTCCGGCACCAACAGCGCGGCCCCCGCGTCGCAGGCGCCGGCTTCGAGTGCCGCCCGGGCAGGTGGTCCCGCGGCTTCCGGGACGGTCGCCGCGGTGGCCGCGTCGAGTATCGAGGTGCAGAGCACCAGCAGCGGCCAGGTCACCGTGAACTTCTCGAACACGACGACCTTCACCGACCGCGCCACCGCGGCCCTCGCCGACGTCACCACCGGGTCCTGCGTGTCGGTCACCGGCACGGGCACGCCGATCACCGCGCAGTCGGTGGATATCACTGCTGCCAACGGAAACAACTGCACGTTCGGCGGGCAGGGCGGCGGGATGCGGCCGCAGCAGGGCGGCAGCTCGCGCCCGTCGAGGCCGTCCGGCAGCTCGCGCCCGTCCGGCGCCGCCAACGGTGGCGGTGGCCGCGCGTTCGGCAAGGTGACCGCTGTCAGTGGCACGGGATTCACCGTGCAGCAGGACAACCAGCGGACCGGGGCGACCACCGACGTGCAGGTGACAGTGAACTCGACCACGACGTACTTCAAGAACGAGTCCTCGAACTCGGCCGCGCTGAAGGTCGGGGAGTGCGTGTCGGCGCAGGGCAAGGCCGACGACACCGGTGCGGTGACAGCACAGAGCATCGCGATCAGCCAGGCGAGCGCGAACGGTTGTGACACCGGTTTCGGTGGCGGCAGGCAGCGCAACGGAGGCGGGAATGGCTAAGCGCGGTCGGCTGATCGCCGTCGCCGGCGCGGTGGTGGTCGTCGCGGGCGGGGCGGTGTTGTGGGCGACTTCGGGCTCGGCCTCGGCCGGGTACCGGACAGCGACGGCGGGGCCGGCGTCGGTCACCGCGACGCTGGACACCACCGGAACCGTCGAGCCGGTGCAGAACGCGACGGTGTCGTTTCCTTCCAGCGGCCAGGTTGCCTCGATTCCGGTGCAGGTGGGGCAGAGCGTGACCGCCGGGCAGACACTCGCGCAGCTGGACACCACGTCGCTGGCCAGCCAGGTCGCCTCCGCACAGTCCACTTTGGCCACTGCGCAGGCGAAGCTGGCGAGTGACCAGTCCGGGCAGTCCTCGGCGACTTCGTCCGCGGGCCGCGCGACTCCGGCGCTGTACGTCACGACGGCTTCGTCCACTTCGGACCTCAAGGGGCAGCAGGACGCGGTCACCTCGGCCCAGCACCAGGTCGACCAGGATCTGACCGCGGCGTCGGCGGCCGTTGCCGCACAACAGAAGGCGTGCAAGACGATCGTCGATCCCACCGACGACAAGCAACCGCAGGACCAGGACGCCGTGGACGAGTGCACGTCCGCCATCCAGGAAGCACAGGACGCGCAGCACACCACGGGCGCCGACGAGCAGAAGCTCGCCGACGCCGAGAACGCCCTGTCCGCGACGCTCGCGCAGGCCGCGTCCGCGGCGGCCAAGGCGAACCCGGAACCGTCGGCGCCGTCCTCGGGCGCTTCGAGCGGATCGGGCGGCAAGTCCTCGTCGAGTGGTAAGTCGTCCTCGTCCAGCGGGAAGTCGTCGTCCGGGCAGTCCAGCACGAAGACCTCGACCCCGGCGTCGGCCGAGCAACTCGCCGCCGACCAGGCGTCGATCGACGCGGCGAACGCGCAGATCGCCGTGGCGCAACAGAATCTGGCCGCCGCCACGCTGGTCAGCCCGATCACCGGGACGGTCGGCGAGATCGGCTTCACCACCGGGCAGCAGGCCTCCAGCGCACAGCACATCGTGGTGTTCGGACCCGGTGAGGACCAGGTCACCACGTCGGTGAGCGACACGCAGGCCGGGCAGATCAAGCCGGGGCAGCAGGCCACGGTCGTCCCGGACGGCACCTCGGCGCCGCTGACCGGGCAGGTCACGTCCATCGGCCTGCTCGCCAGCACCACGTCGAGCGGTTCGCCGAGCTACCCGGTGACCATCTCGCTGCCGGTGTCACAGGCGCTGTATCCGGGCGCCACCGCGTCGGTCTCGATCATCACGAGCACCGCGAACGCGGCCGTCACCGTGCCAACGTCGGCGATCCACCTGCAGGGCGGAAACGCTTTCGTGACAACGGTTTCCGGCGACACGACGCAGAACAGGCGGGTGACGACCGGGGTTTCCGGCGCGGCCGTGACGGAGGTGCTGTCGGGGCTGCAGGCCGGAGAACAGGTGCTGCTGGCCGACCTCAGCCAGCCGCTGCCCACGTCGAACACCAACGTTCGCGGGCTCGTCGGTGGTGCCGGTGGTGGCCAGCGGCCGGCCGGTGGCACACAGGGTGGGCGCGGCTGAGCTACCAGTGCCGCCCGCGCGGAAGTTCGTCCAGCTCCGGGTGGGACAGGTGCAGTACCTCGCAGCGGCCGGGCCCGGGTTCGGACCACAGCACGAGGCGGACCAGCTGCCAGGCCGTCGGATCGAAGGCCAGTGCGGCTGAGTGCACGTCCTCGCGCCGCGCCAGCTCGCCGATCTCGGCGATGGATTCGTCGAGACCGGCGGGCAGCCGCGTGATCTCCTTCGACGCGGCCAGCGGGGTGGCGGCCGCCCCGCGCTCGAAGGCGATCCCCGTCCAATGCCGGACCGGCGGGCGGCCGAAGTCGTCGACGATGCCCTGGAAACCGCCGCCGCCGACGAGGAACCTGCCCATCCCGGCAACGTCTCGCCACAGGTAGAACGGGGCGTACTGGTTCACCGTCGAGCCCGCCACGCCGCGTTCGCGGATGAGGTAGGCCTTGAGGCCGAGCCCGGGGAAGTCGTCGGTGAACTTGGCGCGGGTGGCCACCCGGCGCCGGATGACGCCCGTGTCGTAGTCGGCGGGCAGGGTGAGTTCGTACTGCATGGCGTACATGGCGGAAAGCCCTTTCTCCTGCCAGGTCACGTGCGTCATCGCCGACCCGGGGTTCGCGCATTCGCCGCGGCTGCACCGGGCCGGTTCCTTCGAGGGTGACCTGGCCACGCGGATGCCAGTGCCACGCCGTCCGCGCGCACAGCGCAGGGAATCCGGTTGAGCTCGATCTTGCCGGTGAACCAGCCGGCCGGGGCGTCGAGGGGCTCGCGCGGTGCTCTGGCGATCTCCATTCGCCTACTGTACATACTAGTAGGTACAGAGACAAACGTCCTTTGTGGACTTTCCTCGGATTGCGGGCCCCGGCGGGGGTGGTTAACGTCAGTTCGTGGCGGAAGAGAAGGAAAAGCTGGTTCCGAAGTTGCGCCGGAAGTATCCGTGGTTCGACCACGTGATGAGAGCCAACGAGGCCTTCGGCGAGCGCTACGGCAATCACTATGCCGCCGCCATCACGTACTTCAGCGTGCTGTCGCTGTTCCCGTTGCTGATGGTCGGCTTCTCCGTCGCCGGTTTCGTGCTCGCCGGCAACGAGGCGGCGCTCAACGAACTGCGCGACGGCATCATCAGATCGGCGCCGTCGGGGCTGGGCGATCTGCTCAGCACCGTGGTCGACTCGGCGCTCAAGTCGCGTGGTGCCACCGGGATCCTCGGGCTGGTGCTGGCGCTGTACTCCGGGATCGGCTGGATGTCCAACCTGCGGGACGCGCTGACCGCGCAGTGGGGGCAGCAGAAGAAAAGCCAGTCGATGATCAAGACCACGCTGAAGGACCTGGTCGCGCTGGCCGGGCTCGGCCTGGCGCTTGTGGTGTCCTTCGGCCTGACCGCTGTCGGCGGCGGGGTCGGGAAGTGGCTGCTGAAACAGGTCGGCCTGGACGGTCAGGGCTGGGCGTTGTTCCTGCTCACGGTGGCCACGGTAGTGCTTTCGTTGCTGGCGAACATGCTGGTGTTCCTGTGGGTACTCTCGAGACTGCCGCGCGAGAAGGTGTCCGCGCGCAGTGCGGTCAAGGGCGCGATCATCGCCGCGATCGGGTTCGAGGTGCTCAAGCAGGTCGCGACCGTGTACCTGACCAGCGTCACGTCCTCGCCGAGCGGGGTGCTGTTCGGGCCGATCATCGGTCTGCTGGTCTTCGCTAACCTGGTCTCGCGGTTCCTGCTGTTCGTCACCGCGTGGACGGCCACGGCGCGGGAGAACATGATCACGGTCGTCCAACCGCCGCCGCCAGCGGTGATCCGGCCGCTCGTGCAGGTGCGGCGTGGCCCCGGTGCGGGCTCGGTCGCGGGCGCGTTCGGGGCCGGCGCGGTGTTGGCCTGGCTGGGGCGTCGCCGTTCTTAAAGGATGGTGCTGAGCGCCGCGGTGCCGTCGAAGAGTGCCTGCGAGCGGGCCGCGATCGCGATGTCACGGGCGTCCAAGGCGGCGCCGACGTCGGCCAGCCGGGGCGCTCGGCGTAGCTCCGGCATGAGGGCACGCAACGGCTCGATGCGGTAGCCGGCCTTACGCAACTGGTGGACGATCCGGGCGTCGCGAACCTGTGCCGGTGTGTAGCGCCGGGCCCGCGCCGGGTCTCGCTCGGGGGTGACGAGCCCTTCGGCATCCCAATGCCGCAGCGTCGACGCGCGCACGCCGAGCGCCATCGCGAGTTCGGACACAGTCATCGAGTCCGACTCGCGAACGTCGTCGATCGACTCGGCGGAGATCGTTTCCACGGCACGCCTGGCTTCTTTCAGCTCCACGCGCTCGGCGTCGAGCCGGGCGTGCGCCGCGTCGAGCAACGCGAGCAGTTCCGGCCGGGGGAGCCGATGAACACCCCGCATGATCCGCTTCGCCTCCACGGGCCCCACGCCTGCGGCGAACGCTCTATAGGCGAGCGCCGATTGCACGTGGACCTGCTCGTAACCGCGGTAGCCGCTCTGGGTTCGCGCGGCCGGCGGCAGCACACCATCCCGTTCGAGATTGCGCACCTGCTGCACGGAGTACCCGGACAATCGTGCGACCGCCACCGTGCGCATTTTCGTCGAGTTGAGACCTGGCACCCTGAGTCCCTCGTCGGTCGGCGGAAAGTCTCCACAAGCACTTTAATGTGATGCTGGAACTCATGGAACTCGACGAGATCATCGGTTACGTGGACGGCCTCGACGGCACCCTGACCCTGCGCCCCGCGCCTGGCGACGGTTCTCCGGAAATCAGCTGGGGTGACGTGTTCTTCTATTACGCGCCGGATGGCGTTGTCCCACAACGAACCCAGCCCTTCGCGACGATCGTGACCAAGAACTATCCCGGCGATGAGGCGTCGCGTTTGGACAGCCCAGGTGCCTTCCGGGTGAACATGGCCGTCGGGAAGGAGGTCTTCAACGCCGCCGCCCCAACCGGCGACCCAGCCGAGCCCGACACGGTCATTGCCCACCCCGTATACGGCGCGGCAGCCTGGCTGGCTGTGGTGAACCCAGGCCCACGAACGGAAAACACTGTCCGCGAACTATTGCGCACGGCCTACGATCGCGCCCGGCAACGCAACCGGCGTCCCACCACGCCCACACCCCGCCGACGAGGACCGTCGCTCAAGAAGACCGGCGCCGCCGGCTGACCACGAACCCTGCGATGATCAAAACCGCCACGATCAGCGTGACGACCCAGCCCGTCACCCCGAACGCATCGTGCTTCGCCGCCGGGCTGGCTTGGCCGGCGACGGAGACCGAAGCGTTCCCATCCTTCGCCGCGGTCTCGGTCTCCGCGACCGGCTCCACCAGCTTCCCGACCGGCTGCGCACCGGCCTTGACCAGGCCGAACCCGTAGTCGAGCAGCTGCGTGGCCTGTGCGACGACGAGCGTGGGGCGTTGTTCCGCGCGCATCATCACCACGGCCAGGCGCGTCCCGTCGTGGTTCGCGGCGCCGACGTAGGTGTGCCGGGCGTCGTCGGTGAAGCCCGTTTTGCCGCCGAGAAAGCCGGGATACACGCCGAGGAGCTTGTTGTCGTTGACGATCGAGAACGCCGGTTTGCCCGCTACCGCCGGAAACTGGTAGCCCTTCGTCGCCACCGCACCCGCGAACTCCGGTTGCTGCATGGCGGAGTGGAAGATCAGGCTCAGGTCGTAAGCCGACGTCGACATGCCGGGGCCGTCCAGGCCCGACGGCGTCGCCGCGCGGGTGTCGGTCGCGCCCAGCGCCGTGGCGAGCGCGTTCATTTTCTGTGTCGCTGCCGGGACTCCGCCCAGCGCGGTCGCGAAGGCGTGCGCCACGTCGTTGCCGGAGTGCATCAGCAGACCGTGCAGCAGTTGATCGACGGTGTAACTCTGGCCGGCGACGATGCCGACGCAGGTGCACTCCTGGCTGGCGTCCTCGGCGGTCGGCACGATCGTGTCCGTCGCCTTGAAGTTCTTGATCACCACCAGTGCCAGCAGCGTTTTGATCAGCGACGCAGGCCGTTCCCGCGCGTGCGGGTTCTTCGCGGCGACGACTTCACCGGTGTCGAGGTTCTGCACCACCCACGAGGCCGCCGTCGTTTCCGGCGGCGCCGCGGCCGACGTGGGGAAGACCGCGCCACACTCGCCCATCCGCGATCCGCCTGCCGGCTGCGCCGGGAGCGGCAACGGCGCGGGGACGGCTTGCCCCGGCGCGGGTTGCTCGGACGTGTCCACCGGCGGAGGTGGGGCCTGCTGGTCCGGACAACCCGGTGCCGCGGCCGCCTGGCCGGTGCTGATCAGCAAACCCGACAACAAGGCGACAACCAGGCCGAGGACGAGTGTGGGAAAGCGCACTGACCGAGGTTAATGCACCACACCAAGGGTTCCCCGCGGCGCCGGGCTGATTCGATCGGGGGATACTCGGCTCATGTCTCGACGTGTGGCGTTGTTCCTGCTGGCCTTCGGCGTGTGGTCGTGGGTCATCTGGATCACCTTCGTGAAGAACCTGTCCGCCAGTGACCAGTCCTGGGCGCCGGACGGTTCGGCCACCGCGTTCTTCTACGTGCACCTCGTGCTGGCGATCGTGTCCTTCGTACTGGGTACGATCATCGGCGTCATCGGCTGGCGCGCGCTGCGGGCCCGCAAGAAGGACCTTGCCGAACAACGACAGTGAACACCCCGGCCCGGCCTGGCGTGCACGGCCGCGGCTACGGGTCGAGTACGGGATCGCGCGGCGCGCGCGGGAACCGTGGGGTAATGGCTGCCGTCTGAGCGGCCATGTCCAGATTGAACGGGTTGATCCCGGTCTTCGCGATCGCGTTGACGCTGGTCGCGGTCCCCGCGCAGGCCCAGACGACGGCGTCGCCGCAGTACGCGCCGACCATGCTCGTGCTGGACGCGTCGGGCTCGATGAAGGGCGCGAAGATGGACGCGGCGAAGAGCGCCGTGCACACCTTCGTCGACTCCGTGCCCGCCCCGGCCCAGGTCGGCCTGGAGGTCTACGGCACGCACACCGGTTCTTCGGACGCGGAAAAGGCCGCGGGGTGCCAGGACGTGCAGGTGCTGCAACCGCCGCAACAGGTCGACAAGTCGGCGCTCAACGCCGCGGTCGACGGCATCACGCCGAGCGGGTACACGCCGATCGGCGTCGCGCTCACGAAGGCCGCCGAGACCCTGCCGAAGGACGGCCCGCGTTCGATCGTGTTGGTCTCCGACGGGCTCGACACATGCGCCCCGCCGGACCCGTGTGAGGTCGCCAAGAAGCTGTCCGAGCAGGGAACCCAGATCGTCATGCACACGATCGGTTACGGGGTGGACGACAAGTCGCGGGCGCAGCTGACCTGTATCGCGCAGGCGACCGGCGGCACGTACAGCGACGCCCCGGACGGCAAGGCGCTGGAAAAGGTGCTGCCACGCGTGACTTCCGTGGCGTTGCGCAACTACGAGCCCGCGGGCAAGCAGATCACCGGCACCCCGGACTGGCAGCACGCGCCGGTCGCCGAAGCCGGTCAGTACCTCGACACCATCGGCCAGAAGGAAACCCGCTACTACGCCCTCGACGTGCCGCAGGGCGCGACCTCGTACTTCAGCGGCACGCTGTCCTTCCCCCGGCTGGCCGGGATTTCCACCCTCGACGACTTCAACACCCTGCAGTTGCGGGTGTACGGCGAGAACGGCGAGGACTGCTACGTCTTCCAAACCGAGCAGGCGACGAACTCCAGTGACGGGGTCGCGCTGACGATCTCGAAGAGACTCGACAAGGCGACCGGAGAAAAGGGCAAATGCAGCGGTGGTGGCCGGTACTACTTCGCCATCACCTGGGACCGGGTCTCGTCCGGGGTACCCGAACGGCTGCCGATCGAACTGCTCTTCGGTGTCGAGCCCGCGACGACCGACCCCGGCCCGGTCGCGGTGCTGCCCAAGACGAGCTTCGTCGAGCCGGCCACCGCGGCGCAGCCGGTGACCGGTGGCGGTTCCTTCAACGTCGCCGGTGCGCTGCCCGGCAGTGGCAACTACACCGACACCCTGCAGCGCGGCGAGTACGTCTTCTACCGCGTGCACCTGGACTGGGGGCAGGGCCTGGCGTACAAAGTCCGGTTCGGCGAGACGGCAGGCCGTGGCCTGGACAACCTGTCGGGAGTGACCACCACGCTGTACAGCCCGTACCGCGACCAGATCCAGGCGGAATACTCGTCGTATACCGGCTCGGAATCCTTGATACCGCAGGAAAAGGCCATCGCTACGGTTCCGGTGCGCTACGGCAACCGGAACGCCGACGTGGTTTCCGCGCGTTCCCAGAGCATCGCCGGCACGTACTACATCGCGGTGAAGGTGGGCCCGACCACGGAAGAGGGCGCGGACCAGCCGGTGCCGGTGACGCTCGAACTCACCGTCGCCGGTACCGAGGAGCCCGGCCCCACGTACGCGGCGGCTACCGGCGCAGGCATTTTCGGTGCGGAAACGACGACGCAGCCGCCGGTGAGCGAGGCACAGGTACAGCCCGCGTCCTCTTCGAACGGCTGGATCCTGGCCATCGTCTTCGGCGGCCTGGTGCTGCTGGCCGCGATCTCCGGCGGCTTCCTGCTGAGCCGCCGTCGGGCCTGACACACGAAAAAGCCGCGCGGCCCGGGCCGCGCGGCTTTTTCCTGGAAACCTCAGACGCGCTTGAACAGCAGCGCGCGCTTGACCTCCTGGATCGCCTTCGTCACCTGGATGCCACGGGGGCACGCGTCGGTGCAGTTGAAGGTGGTGCGGCAGCGCCACACACCCTCGGCGTCGTTCAGGATGTCGAGGCGCTCTTCGGAACCCTCGTCACGCGAGTCGAAGATGAACCGGTGCGCGTTGACGATCGCCGCCGGGCCGAAGTACGACCCGTCGTTCCAGTACACCGGGCACGAGGACGTGCAGCAGGCGCACAGGATGCACTTGGTGGTGTCGTCGAAGCGCTCCCGGTCGGCGACCGACTGGATGCGCTCGCGCGTCGGCTCGTTGCCGTACGCGATCAGGTAGGGCTTCACCGAGCGGTAGGCCTCGAAGAAGGGCTCCATGTCGACATAGAGGTCCTTCATCGTGGGCAGGCCCTTGATCGGTGCGATCGTGACCGTGGTCTGCTTGCCCTCCTTCGCCAGCAGGTCCTTCACCAGCACCTTGCAGGCCAGCCGGTTGATCCCGTTGATCTGCATGGCGTCGGAGCCACAGATGCCGTGCGCGCAGGAACGCCGGAACGACAGCGTGCCGTCCACGTAATTCTTGATGCTCATCAGCACGTTGAGCACGCGGTCGGTCGGCAGCGCCGGGACGTCGTAGGACTCCCAGTGCGGCTCGTCGTCGATCTCCGGGTTGAACCGGAGGATCTTCATCGTGATGGTGATCGAGCCCTCGGGCGCGGGCACCTGGGAAGTGTCGTGTGCCTGTTCGGCTACGGCTGTCATGTCAGTACTTCCGCTCCATCGGCTCGTACCGGGTGAAGACCACCGGCTTGTAGTCCAGCCGGATGTCGGCGAGGAACCCGGTCAGGCCCAGCGGGGCGTCCGGGTCCGCCTTCTCCGGCAGCATCTTGTACGACATCGAGTGCCGCATGAAGTTGACGTCGTCGCGGTTCGGGTAGTCCTCGCGGGCGTGCCCGCCACGGGACTCCTTGCGTGCGAGCGCGGCGTTGACCAGCGCCTCGGCCAGGTCCAGCAGGAAGCCAAGCTCGATCGCCTCGAGCAGGTCGGTGTTGTACCGCTTTCCCTTGTCCTGCACCGAGATCCGGCCGTAACGCTCCTTGAGCCGCTGCACGTCGGTCAGCGCCGTCTTCAGCGTGTCCTCGGTGCGGTAGACGGCGGCGTTGGTGTCCATCGTCTGCTGCAGCTCGGTGCGGATGTCGGCGACCCGCTCGCCACCGTGCGCGGTGCGCAGGTGGTCCACCATGCCTTCGACCAGCGTGGCCGGGTTCTCCGGCAACTCGACGTGCTCGTGGCCCTGCGCGTACTCCGCGGCGGCGATGCCCGCGCGGCGGCCGAACACGTTGATGTCGAGCAGCGAGTTGGTGCCCAGCCGGTTCGCGCCGTGCACGGACACGCAGGCGACCTCACCGGCGGCATACAGCCCGGGGATTACCTTTTCGTTGTCCTGCAAGGCTTCGCCGTGCACGTTGGTGGGGATGCCGCCCATCGCGTAGTGCGCGGTGGGGTACACCGGCACCGGCTCCTTCACCGGGTCCACGCCGAGATAGGTGCGGGCGAACTCGGTGATGTCCGGCAGCTTGGACTCCAGCACCTCGGCACCGAGGTGGGTGCAGTCGAGGTACACGTAGTCCTTGTGCGGGCCGGCGCCGCGGCCTTCCAGCACCTCCAGCACCATCGACCGGGCGACGATGTCGCGCGGCGCGAGGTCCTTGATGGTGGGGGCGTAGCGCTCCATGAACCGCTCGCCGTCGGCGTTGCGCAGGATCGCGCCTTCACCGCGGGCGCCCTCGGTGAGCAGGATGCCGAGGCCCGCGAGACCTGTCGGGTGGAACTGGTAGAACTCGATGTCCTCCAGCGGCAGGCCCTTGCGGTAGTAGATGCCCATCCCGTCGCCGGTCAGCGTGTGCGCGTTCGACGTGGTCTTGAAGACCTTGCCGAACCCGCCCGTCGCGAACACGATCGACTTCGCCTGGAACACGTGGATCTCACCGGTGGCGAGCTCATAGGCGATGGCACCCGAGGCGACCGGGCCGTCCTCGGTCTCGGTCATCGCGATGTCGAGCACGTAGAACTCGTTGTAGAACTCGATCCCGTGCTTGACGCAGTTCTG
The DNA here is from genome assembly GCF_035546795.1 of Amycolatopsis sp. Taxonomy (GTDB): domain Bacteria; phylum Actinomycetota; class Actinomycetes; order Mycobacteriales; family Pseudonocardiaceae; genus Amycolatopsis_E. The sequence continues at coordinate 33,923 of NZ_DASZWC010000068.1, read as the reverse complement.
GTACAGCGTCTGCAGGATCATGTGCCCGGTGCGGTCCGCGGCGTAGCAGGCGCGGCGCACCGCGGCCTTGCCGTGGTCGCGGGTGTGCCCGCCGAACCGGCGCTGGTCGATCTTGCCCTCGGGCGTCCGGTTGAAGGGCAGGCCCATCTTCTCCAGGTCGAGCACCGCGTCGATGGCTTCCTTCGCCATGATCTCGGCCGCGTCCTGGTCGGTCAGGTAGTCACCACCCTTGACGGTGTCGAAGGTGTGCCATTCCCAGTTGTCCTCTTCGACGTTGGCGAGCGCGGCGCACATGCCGCCCTGCGCGGCACCGGTGTGCGAACGCGTCGGGTAGAGCTTGGTGAGGACCGCGGTGCGGGCGCGCTGCCCGGACTCGATGGCGGCACGCATTCCGGCGCCGCCCGCGCCGACGATCACCACGTCGTACTTGTGGAACTGCATATCCGCTTCCTTGGTGGTGGTATCAGCTGTTGATGTTCGGGTCGAACGTGAAGATCACGAGCGTGCCGACGAACAGGATGATCGCCATCGCGACGTACAGCACGATCTTCAGCCAGAACCGGGTGACGTCCTTGCGGGCGTAGTCGTCGATGATCGTGCGCAGCCCGTTGCCACCGTGCAGCTGGGCCAGCCAGAGCATGGCCAGATCCCAGAACTGCCAGAACGGCGAGGCCCAGCGGCCCGCGACGAAACCGAAGTTGATCCGGTGCACACCGCCGTCGAGGATGTTCATGATCAGCAGGTGGCCGAGCACCAGGATGATCAGCGCCAGCCCGGAGATGCGCATGAACAGCCAGCTGTAGAGCTCGAAGTTGCTCCGGCGGGCCGCCGGGCGGCGGGGCGAACGGGGTTTGTCCAGCGCCAGCGATTCGGTGGTCATGACGCGTCACCTCCGAACAGGATCGAGGCCGTGCGCCACAGCATGGCGATCGCACCCGGGATCATCACGACGAACCAGATCACCACGATCGTCCACAACATGGGCTTCTGGTACTTCGGACCCTTGGACCAGAAGTCGACCAGCATGACCCGGATGCCGTTCAGCGCGTGGTACAGCACCGCGCCGACCAGCCCGACCTCCATGAGATTGACGAGCGGGGTCTTGTAGGTCTCGATCACCGAGTTGTAGGTGTCGGGCGAGACCCGGACCAGTGCGGTGTCGAGAACGTGGACGAACAGGAAGAAGAAGGTGAGTACCCCGGTGATGCGGTGCAGGACCCAGGACCACATGCCGGGGTCGCCCCGGTAGAAGGTCCCCTTCCGGCGTGAGGCACCCGCCCGATCGCTCTCCTCCACCGCCGCGGAATCGGCGGCAGGGCTAGCCGTGGTGGACATCGGTGAACGGCCTCCAACGTCGTGGTTGGACTGTGCCCGGTGGCATGAATACGCAACGAGCTTGGATAAACGGATGCTAAACCCGCACGCGGATACCCACTCAACCTCGGGTTCGCCTCTGTGATGGACCAGACACCGAGCGCGTGGGCAGAATCACTCCACCAGGTGATCGATACGTGCTGTGACGACTCGATCGCGGGGCCGGGGCCCAAGCAAACATTTAGGTTACGGGCCGTGGCAACGGTATGGCGGTTTGCTCACAGAACGGTACGGTTCGCCAGTCGAGCCCGGCGCGTGCCGGGCCGTTCTCGGGTCCGCTGTAACTCAGCGGGGAGGGAGAAGAGAGCGTGCGTAGTACGCGTGCCCTGACGCTGGCCGCCACCGCAATGGCCGGTGTTCTCGTGCTGGCCGGATGTGCCAAGGATTCCGGCGGCAACAGCAGCAACAACGCGTCCGGCAACGCCGGATCCTGCGTGACCGCGACCGCGCCCAGTGCGGCGGCTGCTTCCACGACATCGAGCGCCGCCGGCGCGAAGGTGGACGCCAGCGCCCTGCGGATCGGGCTGGCCTACGACATCGGCGGCCGTGGGGACGCCTCGTTCAACGACGCGGCCGCGGCCGGCGTGGACAAGGCGAAGGCCGACATGGGGGTCAAGAACGTCCAGGAGAGCACCGCTTCGCCCACCGAGGACGAGGCCGCGAAGGAGCAGCGGCTGACCCAGCTGGCCACCGGCGGGTACAACCCGATCGTGGCGGTCGGCTTCGCCTATGCCGAGGCAGTCGGCGCCGTCGCGCCGAAGTACCCGGACGTCAAGTTCGCCATCATCGACGACGACTCGGTCGTGCAGCCGAACGTCACCCCGCTGGTGTTCGCCGAGGAGCAGGGCTCGTTCCTGGCCGGCGTCGCGGCGGTCTACAAGAGCAAGAGCTGTCACATCGGGTTCATCGGCGGTGTGAACACCCCGTTGATCCAGAAGTTCGAGGCCGGCTACATCGCCGGTGCGAAGGCCGCGTCGAGCAAGGTCCAGATCGAGGACCAGTACCTGACCCCGGCCGGTGACAACACCGGGTTCCAGGACCCGACCAAGGGCAACGCCAAGGCCGCGGCCGAGATCGCCGCGGGCGCGGACGTCGTCTACCACGCCGCCGGTGCCTCCGGTAAGGGCGTGTTCCAGGCGGCGAAGGCGGGCAACGCGCTGGCCATCGGTGTCGACTCCGACCAGTACAACCAGACCACGGTCGCCGAGTACAAGGACGTGATCATGACGTCCATGCTCAAGCGGGTGGACGTCGCGGTCTACGACTACATCCAGGCGGTCGCGCAGAACAACCTCTCTTCGCTGCCCAAGCGGTTCGACCTGAAGGTCGACGGCGTTGGCTATGCCACCTCCGGCGGCAAGATCGACGACATCGTGCCGGTGCTCGAGGGCTACAAGCAGGAGATCATCTCCGGCAAGGTCACGGTTCCGGCCACGCCGACGAAGTAGGCACAACACCTCGCGTACGGGGCTCGGGAAGGCGATCCCTTCCCGGGCCCCTTACGCCTTTTGAGGGAGAGCTATGTCCGAACAACCGGTGGTGGAGCTGCGCGGCATCACCAAGCGGTTTCCCGGCGTGGTCGCCAACTCCGATGTGAACCTCACGGTCGAGGCCGGTGAGGTGCACGCGGTGTGTGGCGAGAACGGCGCCGGCAAGTCCACCCTGATGAAGATCCTCTACGGTATGCAGCAGCCGGACGAGGGCACCATCACGATCAACGGCAAGGAAGAACACCTGCGCAATCCGCAGGACGCGATCCGGGCCGGGATCGGCATGGTGCACCAGCACTTCATGCTCGCCGACAACCTGACGGTGCGCGAGAACGTGTTGCTGGGCGCGGAGAACCTGCACGGCATCGGGCGCAAGGCGAAGGCGCGGCTGGCGGAGTTGTCGCAGCAGACCGGCCTCACCGCTTCGCCGGACGCGCTGCTCGAAACGCTGGGGGTTGCCGACAGGCAGCGCGTGGAGATCGTGAAGGTGCTCTACCGGGGTGCGAAGATCGTGATCCTCGACGAGCCGACAGCGGTGCTCGTTCCGCAGGAGGTCGACGCCCTGTTCGACACCGTGCGCGGTATGCAGCAGCAGGGCTTCACGTTCATCTTCATCTCGCACAAGCTCGACGAGGTGCGGGCGATCGCGGACACCGTGACGGTGATCCGGCGCGGCACCACGGTCGGCACGGCGGATCCGAAGACGATCAGTTCGCGCGAGCTGGCCGAGATGATGGTCGGTTCCGAGCTGCCCAGCCCGGAGACGCGCGAGTCCACGGTGACCGACCGGGATGTGCTGCGGATCGCCGGCCTGCGGCTCGATGCCGAGGGCAGCGACCGCGCGGTGCTTGACGACATCTCGTTCTCCGTGCGCGCGGGCGAGGTGCTCGGCATCGCCGGGGTCGAGGGCAATGGGCAGACCGAACTGGTCGAGACGATCATGGGCATCCGCAAGGCCACCGCGGGCCGGATCGAGCTGGTCGACGCCGACGGCAAGGCCCGTGAGCTGACGAGGCTGGGCACGCTCGCCCGGCGCGAGACCGGCATCGGCTACATCCCCGAGGACCGCACCCGGCACGGCCTGCTGCTCACACAACCGTTGTGGGCCAACAGGATTCTCGGTTACCAGACGCGCAAGCCGGTGTCGCGGGGCCAGTTGCTCGACCTCGCCGGTGCCCGCAAGGACACCGCGCGGATCGTCGAGGAGTACGACGTCCGCACCCCCGGCATCGAGGTGCCCGCCGCCGCGCTTTCCGGCGGTAACCAGCAAAAGCTGGTGGTGGGCCGGGAACTGTCGGGGAATCCGGTGCTGCTCATCGCTTCGCATCCGACGCGTGGCGTGGACGTGGGGGCGCAGGCGTTGATCTGGGAGCAGATCCGGGTGGCCAGACGCGAGGGGCTGGCGGTGCTGTTGATCTCCGCGGACCTCGACGAGCTGATCGGGCTGTCCGACACGATCCGCGTGATGCTGCGCGGCAGGCTGGTCAGCGAGGCGGACCCCGCCACGGTGACCCTGCAGGAACTGGGATCGGCGATGACGGGGGCTGAGGCGGCATGAGGACTGCTTGCAGGTCCGAATCATCAAGCGCCGTGCTGGCCGACGACACTGCCGCGGCTTGCCGCGTCCTTGAAGGTAGGACCGCATGACTTCCTGGCGTACCAAGGTTCTTCCGCCGGTGCTGGCGATCGTCTTCTCGCTGCTGATCTGTTCCGTCGCGCTGCTGATCTCGGGCTCGGACCCGCTGCAGGCGTACGCGACGATGATCAAGCAGCTGGGCGCGGGTACCACCGCGGTGGACACCGTGAACCTGGCGAGTGTCTACTACCTGTCCGGCCTCGCGGTCGCGATCGGGTTCCAGATGAACCTGTTCAACATCGGTGTCGAGGGCCAGTACCGGTTCGCGGCCGTGGTGGCGGCGATCATCGGCGGCGCGCTGCACCTGCCGCCGGTCATCCATGCGCTGGTGATCATCGTCGTCGCGGTGCTCGGCGGCGCGGCCTACGCGGCGATCCCGGCGATCCTCAAGGTCACCCGCGGGGTGTCCGAGGTGATCTCGACGATCATGCTGAACGCGATCGTCGGCGGGATCGTGGCGTTCCTGATCAACCCGGACCAGTTCGGCGTGCTGACCGGCAACAACCTGCGCACGCAGATCATCGACCCGTCCGGCCGGATCCCCGGCATCCCGATCGGCGGCGCGAGCCTGTTCGGGTTCGTGATCATCGCCGCGGTGATCGGGCTGGCCTACTGGTTCATGCTCAACCGGATGCGGTTCGGGTTCGAGCTGCGGGCCAGCGGTGAGTCGGCGACGGCGGCGGCCGCGGGTGGCGTCGACGCGAAGAAGATGACGCTCATCGCGATGCTGCTTTCCGGCGGGGTCGCCGGTCTGATCGCGATGCCGGAACTGCTCGGCCGCGACTTCAACTACGCGATCACCTCCACCCAGGGTTACGGCTTCACCGGCATCGCGGTGGCGCTGCTCGGCCGCAACCACCCGGGCGGGATCGCGCTCGGTGCGCTGCTGTGGGCGTTCCTCGACAAGTCCGCGGTCTCGCTGGAAACGGTGAACGTGCCGAAGGAGATCGCGACGATCATGCAGGGCGCGATCGTGCTGTCCGTCGTCGTCGCCTACGAAGTCGTCAAGCGCGCGGACCTGGCCGCGGCTCAGCGTCGGGTCGGGCGTGCGTTCGGCAACGGCAAACCGGCTTCGGTCGCTGAAGGGGGTGCGGTCTGATGACGCTCGACACGGCGAGCCAATCCGGCGACGCGATGACGATGCCGAAGCCGCCTTCGCGAAGGAGGCTGCCGGGCTGGGCGCGCGGGATTCTGTGGGCCGTCGGCGTGATCGCGGTGCTGTCCGCGGCGTCCTACGAAACCGGCGTGAACACGCTGACGTCCACCAACACCGCGCAGACGGCGTTGCGCCTGGCGCTGCCGATCCTGCTGTGCGCGCTCGGTGGCCTGTGGGCGGAACGCGCGGGCGTGATCAACATCGGGCTCGAGGGCATGATGATCCTCGGTACCTGGGGCGCGGCCTGGGGTGCGCTGCACGGCGGGCCGTGGGTCGGGCTGCTCGCGGCGATGGTGTTCGGCGCGCTCGGCGGGCTGCTGCACGCGATCGCCACGGTGACGTTCAACGTCAACCACATCGTGTCCGGTGTCGCGATCAACCTGCTCGGGCTGGGCATCGCGAAGTACCTGTCCACGCTGATTTTCCAGCCCCTGTCCGGAAATCCGCGGCAGTCGCCGACGGTGGACACCTTCGACACGTACTCGGCGACGTACCTGTCCAACTGGCTCACCGACCTGGAACACCAGCAGCGCGTGGGCATCTCGGACGCGGCCGGGCTGATCAACGGCCTGGTCACCGGGGTCTCGCCGCTGACGATCATCGCGATCCTGCTGGTGCCGGTGAGCTACCTGGTGCTGTGGCGGACGCGGTTCGGGCTGCGGCTGCGTTCCTGCGGCGAGAATCCGGTGGCCGCGGAATCCCTCGGCGTGAACGTCTACGCGTACAAGTACACCGGGGTGCTGTTCTCCGGCGCGCTGGCCGGGATGGGCGGCGCCGCGCTGGTGCTGTTGCAGGGCGGCGGTGGTTACCTGGAGAACCAGACCAACGGTCGTGGGTACATCGGTCTCGCGGCGATGATCTTCGGCAACTGGCGGCCGGGCGGGCTGCTCGGCGGTGCCGCGCTGTTCGGCTACGCCGACGGTTTGCAGCTGGCCGGTGGCGGGAAAGCCGTGCTGGCGTTGTTGTACGGCGCGGTGTTGCTGCTCGGTGTGATCGTGGTGGTCCAGTTGTTCCGCCGGCAGTGGATCGCCGCCGGCATCGGGGTGATCGCCGCCGGGCTGCTGTACTGGATCTACTGGGCGAACGACTCGCTGCCCGGTGACCTGATTCCGTACACCGCGCACGTGGTCACGTTGATCGTGCTGGCCGTCGCGTCGCAACGACTACGACCACCGAAGGCCGACGGGGCCCGCTACCGGCGAGGTGAAGGCGATTGACGGTGTCCACTGTGGACTGGGATGCGCTGCGGATGGCGGCGGTCCGGGCCGCCGGGCAGGCATACGCGCCGTACTCGGGGCTGCTTGTCGGGGTGGCCGCGGTGGTCGACGACGGCCGGGTGATCGTCGGCTGCAACGTCGAAAACGCCTCGTACGGCCTGGGTTTGTGCGCGGAATGCACGATGGTGGGCCAGCTCCGGCTGACCGGTGGCGGCAGCCTGGTGGCGGTCGCCTGCCGGTCGGGCAACGGTGACCTGCTTATGCCGTGCGGCCGGTGCCGCCAGCTGCTGTACGAACACGGCGGGCCGGAGTGCGTCATCGACACCCCGTCCGGGCTGCTGCCGATGGCGGCCGTGCTGCCGGATGCCTTCGGCCCCAGGGACTTGCCGTGATCGCAGCCGTGGACGTCATCCGGGCGAAGCGCGACGGCGGGCGGCTGAGCGAGGAACAGATCGCGTGGGTCGTCGACGCCTACACGCGCGGCGTCGTCGCCGAGGAGCAGATGGCGGCGCTGGCGATGGCGATCTTCCTGCGCGGGATGGACTCCGGCGAGATCGCGGCGTGGACCGGCGCCATGATCGACTCCGGGGAACGCCTGTCACTCACCGTGAATCGCCCGACCGTGGACAAGCATTCCACCGGTGGGGTCGGCGACAAGATCACGCTGCCGCTGGCCCCGCTCGTCGCCGCGTGCGGGGCCGCCGTGCCGCAACTGTCCGGGCGTGGTCTGGGGCACACCGGCGGCACGCTGGACAAACTGGAGTCCATCCCGGGCTGGCGGGCGGCACTGTCGACGGACGAGATCACCCGGCAGCTCAACGAAATCGGCGCGGTCGTCTGTGCCGCGACCGACGGCCTCGCACCCGCGGACCGGAAGCTCTATGCGCTGCGGGACGTCACCGGCACCGTCGAGTCGATCCCGCTCATCGCGAGCTCGATCATGAGCAAGAAGATCGCCGAGGGCTCCGCCGGGCTCGTGCTCGACGTGAAGACCGGTTCCGGCGCGTTCATGAAAACCCCGGACCAGGCAAGGGAACTGGCCCGGACACTGGTCGAGATCGGCACCGCGCACGGCGTCGCGACCACCGCGCTGCTGACCGAGATGGGCACCCCGCTGGGCCGTGCGGTGGGCAACGCCGTCGAGGTCGCGGAGGCCGTCGAGGTGTTGCGCGGCGGGGGACCGGCGGATGTCGTCGAGCTGACCGTGGCGCTCGCGCGGGAGATGCTGGCGCTGGCCGGTTTGCCGGAGGTGGATCCCGCGGCGGTGCTCGCTTCGGGCGCGGCTTACGAGACGTGGTGCCGGATGATCGCCGCGCAGGACGGTGATCCGGAGGCGCCTTTGCCCGCGCCCCGGCATGTGCACGTGGTCGAGGCGCCCGAGGACGGCGTTCTGTCTGCTTTGGACGCTTATGCCGTCGGCGTCGCCGCGTGGCGGCTCGGTGCCGGCCGGGCTCGCCGGGAGGATCCGGTGCAGCACGCGGCCGGGATCTTGCTCCATGCCAAGCCCGGCGCGCGTGTCGTGGCCGGAGAGCCGCTTCTGGAGCTGCACACGGATACTCCGGACGCGGTGCCCGGGGCGCTGGAGGCGTTGGAGGGGGCGATGGTTATCGGGGAGGCGGCGCCGGAGGTGGCGTTGGTGCGTGAGGTGATTCGGGGGGTGTGAATACACCCCAGAGTTGGGTGGTCATCCCGTCGCCTGCGACCCCGAAATCACTTTGAGCCAGGCCCGCACCCTGCGCCGGAACCGGCGGCCGAGCACACAAAGCGTGCGGGTCTGGCTCAAAGTGATACTCCTGGAAGTAGGCGACGGGATGACCACCGACGCAACCACCTACCTGTGGTGAGTTGACTGCATTCCCCTGGGCATCCTTGAGTCTGCCCCTCCGGCGAGGAGAATCTTTTGATCTTTTTCCCTTGCGTAGCAACGGTTGCGTTGCGGCAGCAACGGCCGCGCGTGGCCGCGCTCTGTGCACCCCACCCCCGCCCCAATCCGCGCAGTGTTCAACGGTCGCCGCACCGTGTCAAGGCGGGAAAGATGCCTTGACACGGCACGTCGACCGCTGAAAGCGCTGGGGATCGGTTCGGGGGAGGGGTGTGGGCGGGGGTGGTTGTGGCGGTTGCGTTGCCGGGTGCGGAAGCGCTTTCTGGTCGGCAAAAAAGAAGGTGCCCTCCCGCCATTGTGGGAGGGCACCTCGTGTGGGGACCGGCGCCTTACGACTCGCTCGGCTCGTCGGTGTCGGGCTTGCCGTTCTTGACCTCGGCGGCCTTGGGCGCACGGCCGTTGCGGGCGCGGCGCGGCTGGCGCGGGGCCGGGGGCGGCGGCGCGATCTGCGGCACCGCCGGGCCGCCGCCGAGCATCAGCTCCGCGAAGGTGGCCATCGCCTCGTCGAGCTGGCCGCCGATGCGCCGCTCGGAGTCCTCGTTGTGCTTGCGCACCAGCGAGCTGACCTCGTCGGAGTCGGGGCGGCTGGACAGGGTGCCCTCGACCCGGTTGAACCCGCTCTTGACCGAACCGCCGAGATCGCCGAACTGGGCGGTGACCCCGTCCTCGACCTTGTCGATCCGGCTGCCGAGGTCGTCGAGCCGGTTGGTGATCTGCTCCAGCCGGTTCGACAGGGTGTCGAGCCGCTCGGAGTCGTCCAGCATCTCGCCGGTCTCTTCCAGCGTGGTGCGGACGGCCTGGCTGGTGGAGTCGATCCGCTCGCGGGTGGCGTTGTCCATCTCCTCGACGCGGGCCTTGAGGCCGGCGTCCGCGGCCTCGACGCGCTCGCGGAGGGTGGACTCGGCGCGGTCGATGCGCTCGTTGACCGGGCCGTGCACGGACTGGGGCAGCGCGTCGATCTTGCTGTCCTGCTTGTCCAGGTGCCCGTTCAGCTCGTCGAGCCGCCGGTGGATGTTCTGCAGCTTGTCCTCGAGCCCGTCCATCCGCCCCGCGACACCCTCGAACCGGGCGGCGACGCCGTCGAGCCTGCCGTCGAGCTGCGCGAACGGCTTGGCCAGCTTGTCGACGATGCTCTCCACCGCGCGGGCGAGATCCGCGATCGCGTTGTCCTGGGCTTCGAGCTTGGACATCGCCTCGTCCAGCCGCTCGGCCAGCACGCCGACCTCGGTGCGGTCCGGCAGCTCGGAAAGCCGCTTGCGGACGGCGCCGAGCGAGTCCACCGGGGCCAGCCGGGCATAGATGTCGTCGAGCGCGTCGAAGATCTGCTGCTGCTCGCTCTCCCGGACTTCGGCCGCGCGCACCAGCATGTTGCGCATCCGGTCGAAGGACGGAGCTCCAATGTGATTGTCAGTGGTCACTTCGATGTCCTTCGTCGGCGGGGAAAGAAGGGACGTGGGCCGAAGCTTAACCATTGCGAAATTGCTCTGGGTATCGCCCCCGTAAAGGCTGGCCCGCGACGGCCGACACCGATGGCCCAATACCGCCCCGTGCACGGAAGCTGAGGGTTAGGTCGAGGCTGAGAGTTGCGCGGCCATGTAGGTGACCGGCGTGGGTACGGTGGCTTCATGTCGTCTGTCATTCCACCGCTGACCTTGGCCTCCATCCGGAGCGTGCCCAAGGTGTTACTCCATGATCACCTGGACGGTGGCCTGCGTCCGGGCACCGTGATCGAACTGGCCGAGGCCACCGGGTATGGTGCGCTGCCCACCACCGACGTCGAAGAACTCGGTTCGTGGTTCCGCGAGGCGGCCGATTCGGGGTCGCTGGAGTCCTATCTGGAGACCTTCGCCCACACCTGTGGCGTCATGCAGACCGAAGAAGCCCTGGTCAGGGTGGCTGCGGAGTGCGCGGAAGACCTCGCTGCCGACGGCGTCGTGTACGCCGAAGTGCGCTACGCGCCGGAGCTCTTCTCGGAGCAGGGCCTGTCGCTGGACGCGGTCGTCGAGGCCGTCCAGGCGGGGTTTGCAGAGGGTGAGCGTCGAGCCCGTGAGCAGGGAAAAAACATCCGAATGGGTACTCTTTTATGTGCGATGCGTCAGCACGCTCGAGCCCAGGAGATCGCCGAAGTCGCTGTCCGTTACCGCGACCACGGGGTGGTCGGGTTCGACATCGCGGGACCGGAGGCCGGATTTCCGCCCACCCGGAATCTCGACGCATTTGAATACCTGCGGACGAACAATGCACATTTCACCATTCATGCGGGCGAAGCGTTCGGACTCGCGTCAATTTGGGAAGCCATTCAACATTGCGGCGCGGAACGGCTCGGGCACGGCGTCCGTATTGTCGACGACATCAAATCGGGCCCGGATGGAAGTGTCGAACTCGGCAGGCTGGCCGGCTACGTCCGGGACCGGCGCATCCCGCTCGAGATCTGCCCGTCGTCGAACGTGCAGACCGGTGCCGCCGCGTCGATCGCCGATCATCCCATCGGGCTACTGGCCCGTTTGCGCTTCCGGGTGACCGTCAACACGGACAACCGGCTGATGAGCGGCTGCACCGTCTCGAGCGAGTTCGCGACGCTGGCCGAGACCTTCGGCTACGGCTGGGCGGACCTGCGCTGGTTCACGATCAACGCGATGAAGTCGGCGTTCATTGATTTCGACCAGCGGCTCGACTTGATCGACAACGTGATCAAACCAGGGTACGAACGTCTCATCTGAGCCTCGCCGGACTTTCCCGCTCACGCCCTTCCCGTACGCGGGAGGGGCGTTTTTGTGTGCGGAAAACGCTTGCCCTTGCTTAGCTTCCGCAAGTAAGGTCCAAGATGTAAGACGAGGTTCTCATATAATGGGATGGTCACGATGAGTCAGCTGGTGCGGCCGGATACGGGGAGCAAGCGGCGCTGGGGGATCCTCGGCCTCGGGCTCGCCGCGCAGGCTTCCAGCTGCACCTTCCTCTACGGCGTCCCGTTCCTGGTGCCCGAACTGCAGGCAGCCGACGGGCTGACGCTGGCCGAAGCGGGCGCGGTCGTCGCCGCGCCGTCCATCGGGCTGCTGTTCACGCTGATCGCCTGGGGCGCGGCTGCCGACCGCTACGGCGAGCGCCTGGTGATGACGCTCGGGCTGAGCGGCGCGGGGTTGCTGGTGCTGATCGCGGGGATCACTTCGCCTTCGCTCGGGGTGCTGTTCGCCCTGTTGTTGCTGGCGGGCGCTTGCGGCGCTTCGGTGAACGCGGCCAGTGGCCGGGTGGTGATGGGCTGGTTCGCGCCCGCCGAACGCGGGATGGCGATGGGCATCCGGCAGACGGCGCAGCCGTTGGGCGTCGGCATCGCCGCGGTCGCGCTGCCGCCGCTGGCGCGGCACGGCGGTTTTCATGCCGCGATGCTGTTCCCCGGGATCTTCTGCCTGGTGGTCGCGGGCCTCGTCGGCTGGCTGGTGCTCGATCCGCCGCGGCCGGAGAAGAAGCCGGGGGCGGCCAAGGCAGTGTCCCCGTACCGGAAGCCGGCGTTGTGGCGGCTGCACGGCGCGAGCGCGCTGCTGGTGGTGCCGCAGTTCGCGATCTCCGCGTTCGCCCCGGTATACCTGGTCGCTTCGCACCACTGGAGTCCGTTGACGGCGGGCTGGTTCCTGGCGGCCGTGCAGGTGCTTGGCGCGGGTGGACGGCTGGCGTCCGGTTACTGGTCCGACAAGGTAGGCAGCCGGCTGCGCCCGATGCGGCAGCTGGCGGTGGCGAGCGCGGGCGCGATGTTGCTGGTCGCGCTCGGCGACGTGACGTGGTTGTGGCTGGTGCTGATCGCGCTGGTGCTGGCGGCCGTGATCAGCGTGGCGGACAACGGGCTCGGCTTCACCGCGTCGGCCGAACTGGCGGGCACCGCGTGGGCCGGGCGTGCGATGGGGGCGCAGAACACGGCGCAGAACATCGCGTCCTCGCTGACCCCGCCGATGCTCGGGCTGGTGATCGGCGATTCGCGCTACGCACTGGCCTTCTGCGTCGCCGCGGTGTTCCCGATGCTGGCCATCCTGCTCACGCCGGTTCACGCTGAGGAGTGAGCGTGTCCATGGTCTGGACCAGTAGCGCACGGGTTGACGCGAGGTCGGCGGCCTGACGGTCCAGATCGGACAGCCGGGAACGGAGCGTGTCGAGTACGCCGGGACAGGCGGTCAGCGAGCCGTCCGGGTTGGCGCAGCCGATGATGTGCCGGATCAGGCGCGTCGGCAGGCCCGCGTCGAGCAGCATCCGGATCTTGCCGACCACCTGCTCGGCGTCCTCGTCGTATTCGCGGTAGCCGTTGCTCCGGCGCTGTGCGCTGAGCAGGCCGACGCGTTCGTAGTAGCGCAGCAGCCGCACGCTGGTCCCGCTCCGGCGGGCGAGTTCACCGATCAGCACGATTTGACCTTCCAACGGTGTCAGGGATCAACACTCGGAGCGGACATCCGATTCCCGGGGAGAACCCTTGATCATCGACGCGCACAGCCACGTGCACGACCCGCTCGCCGACCACCTCGCGCTGCTCGACGAGGCCGGTGTCGACAAGACGATACTGTTCCCGACCCGGCCGCATCCCGAACGGGCCCGCGACCTCGCCGGGCTCAAGCTGGAGATGGCGGCTCTGCAGCGCGCATTGTCCGGGCGGCAGGACGGCTACGCGGCCGCGATCGAGGAATGGGAGAGCGCGCTCGCCGCGTATCCCGACCGGTTCATCGGCTTCGCGTCGGCGCTCGACCGCGCGGAGCTGCGCGGTATCGGCGAACTCACGCCGCCGCCGGACGAGGCCGCGAGTATCGAGCCGATGCTGCGCGCCGCCGCGGACCGCGGCGGGATTCCCGTTGTGGTGCACGGCGCCGCGCCCACCACGGCGAAGGACCTGCGCACCCTGGCCGAACTCGCCCGGCGCTACCCGCGGGTGCCGTTGGTGGTGAGCCAGCTCGGCGGACTGCACTGGATGGACGCGATCGAATACGTCCGGGACAACCCGAGCATGTACCTCGAACTCTCCACGGCGAGCATCGTCTTCGCCGTGCGGCTGGCCATCACGGAACTGCCCGAACGCGCGCTCTTCGGATCCGACGCGCCCTACGGTGACCCCGTGCTCGCCAGGGCCACCGTCGAACGCGTCACCCGCCCCGGCGAGGTGCGAGACCTCGTGCTGGGCGGGAACGCCTTCCGTCTCATTTCCTAGCGGCGGAGCCGCTTGCGGTGGGCCGTCGGCTTGCACCGCCAAGCAAGCCGTGTCCGGCAGTCCGATTTAGTGGACGCGTAGGCGGTTTTCGAAGGACTCCACGAGCTTGCGCCACTCGCTCTGCTCGGTGTCGAACGGCGCGCTCGGCGCGAGCCGGTTGGGGTCCGGGCGCAATACGAAGGAAACCAGCCAGCCGAGACTCTCCGAAGTGGACAGTGCGGCGGACACGCTCTCGTCACCGGCCCAGTCGGCCGCGTCGGTGAGCAGCTCCACCGCCAGCTCCAGCTGTGTCGGGTCGATCGCGTCCGTGCCCTCGGCGAGGTCTTCGTCGAGGGCGGCCAGCACGTAGGTGTTGTCCGAGTCGACCTCGATCTCCAGTTCGCCGGCGGTGGCCTTCGTCAGCACCTCGTCCCAAGTGGACACTTCGGCCAGGTCGGTGTCGGTGAACTCGGTGCTGTCGGCCAGTTTCCTGGCCAGCGTCCGTGGCGAGGTCCAGACATCGATGCGGCCGTCGTGGCCGAGGAAGATCGGCTCGTCGTCGAGGTAGCACCGCAGCGTGTAGTACTCCTTGTCGGCGGTGACGATCTTGATCGGGTCGATGCCGACCTCGCCCCAGAACCCGACCGGGGCGTCCTCGTCCTCTTCGTCTTCGTCGGCTTCGGCGTCGGACTCGGTGTTCTCCAGATCGGAGTCCAGATCCTCGTCGCCGTCCTTGACGCCGGCTTCCGCCTCCGCGGACTCCTCCAGGAAGGCAGCCAGCTCCTCGGCCGTCTGCTCCAGCAGCGTCGCGTCGACGTCGGGCACCGTGACGAGCGAGTCGATCGCGTCCAGCACGGTGTCCCATTTCTCGGACACCGCCTCGGACAGGTCGGTCCACAGGCGCTCGCCCTCGCGGCCGGTGAACGGCAGCCGCCCCTGCTCCAGCAGCGAGAAGCCTTCGGTGGCGTCGAGGACCTCGTGCACCTCTTCCAGTTCGCACACGTCGGCGAGCGAGCGCACGATGCCGACGATCTCGGCCAGCTCGCTGATGGTCCACGAATCCGGGTCTTCGGCCACCAGCTCCGGCACGCCGACCAGGTCGTAGGAGTGGTCGTCGTCCGGGATCAACTCCGGCACGTTCAGCGCGGGCACCACGTGCCACGCCGGGTGGTCGATGAGGTCGTGCTGCTCGGCCGTCCGGACGAAGGCGGCCAGATGCGCGGCGTCGGGGAACGCGTAGAGATCGTCCTCGTCACCGAGGAACGCTTCCCACTCCTCACCGTCCTCCCGCCAGCGCGGGGCCCAGAGGGTGACCAGGTCCCCCTGCGGCAGCCCGAGTTCGATCGGGACGATGTCCTGTGCCATGCCAGCCCTCCGGATTACACCTGTGTGTGCGAAAGCCTACGGGTTTGCGGGTCCTGCTGCGATGGGCCCCATGACTGCTGCGCCGGGGATGGCACGATGGGGACATAATGACACTCGCAGATCTCCTACCAGCGGATCCTGATCCCGACACGCTCTTCGAAACGTTCTCGGCCTGGACGGCCGAGCGCGGCCTGGAGCTGTACCCGGCCCAGGAGGAGGCGCTGATCGAGGTCGTATCCGGGGCGAACGTCATTCTGTCCACCCCGACGGGGTCCGGGAAAAGCCTGGTCGCGGTGGGTGCGCACTTCACCGCGATGGCCCACGGTAAGCGCAGTTACTACACAGCGCCGATCAAGGCGCTGGTGTCGGAGAAGTTCTTTTCGCTGATCGAGATCTTCGGCGCGGAGCACGTCGGCATGATGACCGGCGACTCGAGCGTGAACCCGGACGCGCCGATCATCTGCTGCACCGCGGAAATCCTGGCGAACATGGCGTTGCGGTTCGGTGCCGAGGCGCCGGTCGGCCAGGTGGTCGCGGACGAGTTCCACTTCTACTCCGAGCCGGATCGCGGCTGGGCGTGGCAGGTGCCGCTGATCGAGCTGCCGCAGGCACAGTTCGTGCTCATGTCGGCCACGCTGGGCGACGTGTCCTTCTTCGAAAAGGACTTGACCAGGCGCACCGGCCGGGCCACCGCGGTGGTCACTTCCGCGGAGCGGCCTGTCCCGCTGACGTACCGCTACGCGCTGACGCCGCTGCACGAGACCATGTCGGAGCTGCTCCACGGCGGGCAGGCCCCGGTCTATGTGGTGCATTTCTCCCAGGCGGCAGCGGTCGAGCGCGCCCAGGCGCTGATGAGCATCAACGTCACGACGCGCGCGGAGAAGGACGCGATCGCCGAGATGATCGGCGAGTTCCGCTTCTCCGCGGGGTTCGGCAAGGCCCTGTCGCGTTTGGTGCGGCACGGAATCGGCGTGCATCACGCGGGCATGTTGCCGAAGTATCGCCGTCTTGTCGAGCAGCTGGCGCAGGCGGGTCTGCTGAAGGTGATCTGCGGGACCGACACACTGGGCGTCGGCATCAACGTGCCGATCCGCACGGTGGTCTTCTCCGCGCTGACCAAGTACGACGGCGTGCGCCAGCGGCATCTGAAGGCGCGTGAGTTCCACCAGATCGCCGGGCGTGCCGGCCGGGCGGGGTACGACACCGACGGCTACGTCGTGGTGCAGGCGCCGGATCACGTGGTGGAGAACGCGAAGGCGCTGGAGAAGGCAGGCGACGACCCGAAGAAGAAGCGCAAGATCGTGCGCAAGAAGGCGCCGGAGGGGTTCGTCAACTGGACGGAGAGCACCTTCGACCGGCTGATCGCCTCGCCGCCGGAGCCGCTCACGTCGAGCTTCCGCGTCAGCCATTCCATGCTGCTCAACGTGATCTCCCGGCCGGGCAACGCGTTCGAGCACATGCGGCACCTGCTGGAGGACAACCACGAGGACCGGCCCGCGCAGCGCAGGCACATCCTGCGCGCGATCGCGATCTACCGCGCGTTGCTCGCGGCCGGCGTGGTCGAGCGGCTCGACGAGCCCGACGAGGAAGGCCGCACCGTCCGGCTCACCGTGGACCTGCAGTTCGATTTCGCTTTGAACCAGCCGCTTTCGCCGTTCGCGCTGGCCGCGATCGACCTGCTGGACACCGAGTCACCGGTGTACCAGCTGGACGTCGTGTCCGTTATCGAGTCCACAGTGGACGATCCGCGCCCGGTGCTGTCGCAGCAGCAGTTCAAGGCGCGCGGCGAAGCGGTGGCCGCGATGAAGGCCGAGGGGATGGAATACGACGAGCGGATGGCACTGCTCGACGAGGTGACCTATCCCAAGCCGCTGGAGGAGTTGCTGAACGCGGCGTACGAGACGTATCGCGGCGGCCATCCGTGGGTGGCGGATTACCAGCTGTCGCCGAAGTCCGTGGTGCGCGACATGTACGAGCGCGCGATGAACTTCGTGGAGTACGTCAATTTCTATTCGCTCGCCCGGTCCGAAGGGCTGGTGCTGCGCTACCTCGCCGACACCTACGACGCGTTGCGCCACACGGTGCCGGACGAGGCGAAGACCGAGCCGCTGCAGGATCTGATCGCGTGGCTCGGTGAACTGGTGCGGCAGGTGGACTCCAGCCTGCTCGACGAGTGGGAAGCGTTGCGGCACCCCGGCGACGAGGCCGCGCACGCGCCTTCGCTACCCGAAGGGCCGCCACCGGTCACCGCGAACGAGCGTGCTTTCCGTGTGCTGGTAAGGAATCAGCTGTTCCGCCGGGTCGAGCTGGCGGCGCGGCGGGCGTTCGAGGAACTGGGTGCGCTGGACGCGGGTTCCGGCTGGGACGCGGTCGAATGGGAGGCCGCGCTGGAGGAGTACTTCGAGGAGCACGCCGAACTCGGCATCGGCCCCGACGCGCGCGGCCCGCAGCTGCTGATCATCGAGAAGGAGCCGGAGATCTGGCGGGTGCGCCAGATCTTCGACGATCCGGCGGGCGATCACGACTGGGGCATCAGCGCCGAGGTCGACCTCGCGGCGTCCGACGAGGCGGGCTCCGCCGTCCTTCGCGTCACGGCCGTCGACCGGCTCTGACCGGCTCGGCGTTGTTGCCGGGTGCGCCCAGGTCGGGGCTGGGCGCACCCGGCATGTCGCCGTCAGACGCGGCGGTGCCCACCCTCTGGCGTGTCACCGGTCTGTGGCGGGGCTTGGTCGGGCTGCTGTGCCGGGCGGCCGGGCCCCTGTTCCCAAGGGCGGCGCTGCCGCGGTTCGGCGGTCGGCGCGGCGGTCGGCCAGTCGTGGCCGGGGCGCGCCTGCTCGGGTGCCACGGGGTGCAGCTGCTCGTAGCCAGGGCCCGCCGGGCGCGGCTGCGCCGGGTGTCCAGGCTGTGCGGGAGCGCCGGGGTACGGCTGCTCCTCGCCCGCGTGCCGCCCGGCGGGGTAAGGCTGCTCGTGTGTGGGCGCGGGACCGGCGAGCGCCGGGTCGTCGTCGTAGTACGCCGCGTCCGAATCCGGGCCGGGGCGTTCACTCATCACCGGGTAGTTGTCCAGCGGGCTGGCGACGTTCGGGTTCGCCCGCCGGCGCGGGCGGAGTTCCGGCGGGGTCTGGCTTTCGGGCTGTTTACGCGGAATCAGTCCGAGCAAACCGAGCAGACCGAACAACCCCAGCAACCCCCAGGCGCCACCGTGCTCGTCGGTCACCGAGGCCGCCGACACGCCGGACGACCCGACCGCGTCGGCCGACGCGGCGACATCGGCGATAGCGGGGCCCAGTGGCAGGACCACACCCAGCAGCGCCGCCGTGATCCACCGGCGCGCCTTGTTCGACATGTGACCACCACTCCCGTTCGGCTGGGCGTCCGAAGCCTCTACCCGGGCAGGCTCCATGGCCATCCGGGCACGCCGGGAAAGTCCGGTTCCTCACCTGACCGGGTGGCGGTTACCACCGGCTCGGGGGACGGGCGGTGTGGCCGAGGGCGCAGTTGTCTACGACCGGTGACTAGGGGCGATCCGTGTAGCATCCGGGCATGACCGATCTTCGCTCGCGCGTGGTCGCGTACCTGGGGCGCAGATACATCGAAAGAAAGCAGAAAAAGGGCGTCGACCTCCTTTCGCTGCTGCCCGAGTCCACGCTGATGCCGTTGAAACGCAACGGATTGGATCCGGTCCCCGACCTGGCGGCCGCTCGCGAGAACAACCCCGTGAGCAGGCTCAAACTGCCGTTCGGGCTGCGGGCCTGGCTCGTCAGCGGATACGACGAGGCCAAGGATGTCCTGGCGAAGGCCGGCTCGTTCAGCAACGACTACACCAACCTGGTCGGCACCGCGGCCATGTCGGCCGACCAGAACCCGGGCGGCCTCGGTTTCGCCGACCCGCCGGACCACACCCGGCTGCGCAAACTGCTGACGCCGGAATTCACTATGCGCCGGCTGTCCAGGCTCACCCCGCGAATTCATCAGATCGTCAACCAGCAGCTGGACGAGATGGCGGCCACCGACGGGCCGGTGGATCTCATGCAGGCCTTCGCCTTCCCGATCCCGTCGCTCACGATCTGTGAACTGCTCGGCGTCTCCTACGAGGACCGCGCGGACTTCCAGCGGTTGAGCACAGTGCGTTTCGACCTCTTCGCCGGTGCCGGCGCGTCCTTCGGCGCCATTTCGGAATCGCTCACCTATCTGCTCGAGATCGTCAAGAAGCAGCGGGAATCCCCGGGCGACGGGCTGCTCGGCATGTTGGTCAAGGAGCACGGCGACGAGATCGACGACCGTGAGCTGGCCGGGCTCGCCGACGGGGTGCTGACCGGTGGCCTGGAAACCACGGCGAGCATGCTCGCGCTCGGCGCGATCGTGTTGCTGCGCGACCGGGCCACGTTCGAGCGGGTACGGCAGGACGACGAGGCGATCAACGGGTTCGTCGAGGAGCTGCTGCGGTATCTGACCGTGGTGCAGGCGGCGTTCCCGCGGTTCGCCAAGGAGGACATCGAGATCGGCGGCGAGCGGATCGCCAAGGGGGACATCATGTTCGTGTCGCTCAGCGGCGCGAACCGGGACCCGGAACTGGGCGACGGCATGGAGAACTTCGACGCCGCGCGTGAGCCCGCGCAGCATCTGGCGTTCGGCTGGGGCGTGCACCGGTGTATCGGCGCGGAGCTGGCGCGGATGGAGCTGCGCACCGCGTATCCCGCGCTCGTCCGGCGGTTCCCGGAGATGCGGCTCGCGGTGGCCCCGGAGGAGCTGCCCTACCGGCAGACTTCGGTGGTCTACGGCGTGGACAACCTGCCCGTGCTGCTCAATTCCTGAGGCGTGGCAAGCGTTCCGCCGCCGCGGTGTCGGTGATCAGCGTGGACACCATGCCCGAGCGCAGCACCACGTCGATCGCCTCGGCTTTCGGCGCGGTGTAGCCGAGCGCGATCACATCGGGCACCCGTAACAGTTCCTCGGTGCTGATCGCGAGCACATGGTGCGCGAGCCCGGTGGACATCGGTTTGCCGTCCCCGTCGAACAACCGGGCCGCCACTTCGGCTTTCGCGCCGCGCTCGGTGATCGCGCGGCGCTCGGCCGGTGCCACCGCGTCGTACACGGTGGACTCGCCCGGCAGCCACGCGCCGATGCTCACCACGGCCTTGGTCAGCGCACCGAACTGGCCGAAGGTTTCCGCGATTCCCGGCTGCCGCCGCAGGATCTCGGTGGTGCGCCGGTCCGGCAGCACGAGCGGGCCGAAGATCGGGTACGCGTCGCCGCCGGAGATGTCGGCGAGCCGGCGCACCGTCTCCACCCCGCGGTCGTGCATGTCCATCCCGGCCTGTACCCCGCACAGCTGCACCACCGGGCATTTCGGGAACTTGCCCACCGACTCGATCATCACGTTCACCGAGCGCGCCCACGCGACGCCGAGCACATCCTGCTCGGTGACGATCTCGGCGACCAGCATGGCCGCGAGCGCGCCGATGCGCCGCCGCACAGCGGGCCGGTCGCCTGCGCTGGCCGCTCGATCGAGCACGAACACCTGGTTCAGCCCGTAGGCCGAGCGCACCTCGTCGGACAGCTTGACGTCCACCGGCACCGGCAGCTCGAACTCCACCCGCACCAGGCCCGATTCCCTTGCCCAGTCGAGCATGCGGGCCACCTTGAACCGGCTGATGCCGAACTCGTCCGCGATCTCCACCTTCGACTGGCCCGCCAGGTAGAACCGGTGCGCCAGCAGGGCCGCCGTCATCGTCTCGGCAAGATCCCGGTGAGTGCTCATATGAGCACTATAGCGGGTCACCTGTTGACGGGTTAAGCACGAAAGTCCTCTAATGCTGGGAGCGTGCAGGTAGACACAGTGTCGTGATGCGCTCGTTTGAGCGCGGGGAGAGGTGAGCCGGAGTGCGGGCGGCGATCATTGACCAGCCGGGTTCGATCAGGGTCGGCGAAGTACCCGATCCCGCGCCGGGCGAACGGCAGGTGGTGATCAAGGTCGGTGCCTGCGGAATCTGCGGCACGGACCTGCACATCGCCGATGGGCATTTCCCGCCGACCCCCTATCCGATCGTGCCCGGCCACGAGTTCGCCGGCGAGATCGTGGAGCTCGGGCCGGACGTGCCGGGCGGCTGGCAGGTCGGGGACCGCGTCGCCGTCGACCCGTCGCTGTTCTGTGGTTACTGCGACCCGTGCCGGGCCGGGCACGGCAACCTCTGCGAGAACTGGGGCGCCACCGGCGACACCGTCGACGGTGCCTTCGCCGAATACGTGGCCGTCCCGTCCGCCAACTGCTACCGGCTGCCGGACAACCTGAGCTGGCAGGAGGGCGCGCTCGTCGAGCCGGTTTCGTGTGCGGTGCACGGGGTCCGGCGCATCGGCGTGGAGGCGGGCGAGCACTTTCTCGTGGTCGGCGCCGGGACCATGGGGCTGATCATGCAGCAGCTGCTGCAGCGCGCCGGTGCCCGCGTCACGATGGTCGACCGCAACTCCGGGCGCCTGCCGCGAGCCAAGGAGCTGGGCGCGCACGAGATCGCCACCGATGTGTCCGAATTGGACGGTGAGCGGTTCGATGCGTCGGTGGACTGCACCGGTGCCGCGCCCGCGATGGAGGCGGCCTTCGACGCGCTGCGCCGCGGCGGCCGCTTCCTGGTCTTCGGGGTCGCGCCCGCGCAGGCCCGGATCGCGCTTTCCCCGTTCCGGATCTACAACGACGAGATCACCGTCGTGGGGTCGATGGCCGTGCTGCACAGCTACGGTGCCGCACTCGATCTGGTCGCCTCGGGTGCCATCGACACCAAGGCGCTGCTCACCGACACGCTCCCGCTGAACAAATTCGGCGACGCGCTGGACCTCATGCGCAGCGGCGCCGGCCTGAAGGTGCAAGTCCTGCCAGGAGGAGAGCATGCGTAAACGACTCGCCCTGCTCGCCGTCGCCCTGTTACTCACCCTGACCGGCTGTGCCGGCGCGGGCGAGATCGGCGCGGGCGGCCGCACACTCGTGATCGGCATCGTGTCCAACCCGCAGATGAACGACGCGATCTCGCTCGCGGGCCAGTTCGAGGCCGCGAACCCCGGGATCAAGCTCAAGTTCGTCTCGCTGCCGGAGAACCAGGCGCGGGCGAAGATCACCTCCTCGGTCGCCACCCAGGGCGGTGAGTTCGATGTGGTGATGATCAGCAACTACGAGACCCCGCAGTGGGCGGCCAACGGCTGGCTGGAGAACCTGCAGCCCTACATCGGTGCCACCCCGGGCTACGACGAGAGCGACTTCATCCCGAGCATCAAGGATTCCCTTTCCTACCAAGGGAACATGTACGCGGTCCCGTTCTACGGCGAGTCCTCGTTCCTGGCCTACCGCAAGGATCTCTTCGAAAAGGCCGGGCTGACCATGCCCGCGCACCCGACCTGGCAGCAGATCTCCGACTTCGCCGCCAAGCTGGACGACAAGAACGCCGGTATCTCCGGGATCTGCCTGCGCGGCAAGCCGGGCTGGGGCGAGAACCTCGCCCCGTTCGACACCGTGGCCAACACCTTCGGCGCCCGCTGGTTCGACAAGGACTGGAACGCGCAGCTGACCTCGCCGGAGTTCAAGGAAGCCGCGAACTTCTACGTGAACCTGCTGCGGCAGCATGGCGAGGTCGGTGCCTCCAGCGCCGGGTTCTCCGAATGCGGCACGCGCTACGCACAGGGGCAGGCGGCGATGTGGTACGACGCCACCGTCATGGCGGGCACCAACGAAGACCCCGACAGCAGCAAGGTCGTCGGCAAGTCCGGTTACGTCGCCGCCCCGGTGGACCAGACCAAGGCCAGCGGCTGGCTGTACACCTGGTCGCTGGCGATTCCCAAGGTGGCCAAGGACAAGGACGCCTCCTGGGCCTTCCTGAACTGGATGACGAACAAGCAGTTCGTGCAGACCGTCGGCCAGACCTACGGCTGGAACCGGGTGCCTCCGGGCTGCCGTCTGTCCACTTACGACATTCCGGCGTACAAGGATGCCGCGAAGGCATACGCACAACCCACTTTGGACGGTATCGACGCCGCGCGGGAAAGCGACGTGCGGACGCAGCCGGTGCCCTACACCGGTATCCAGTTCGTCGGTATCCCGGAGTTCCAGGACCTGGGCACCCGGGTCAGTCAGGAGCTCTCCGCCGCCATCGCCGGGCAGATCACCGTGGACGAGGCGCTGGAACAGTCGCAGAAATACGCGCAAACCGTCGGCGATTCCTACCGGGAGCAGAAATGACCGCGGTCGCAGAAACCCTCGGCAACCAACGGACGAGTACGGCCAGGGCGGCATCGAGAAAGCGAGGCGGCTGGGCCCGGCGCGGCCCGCTGCTGCCCGCCCTGCTGTTCACCGTCGTCGTCACGCAGATCCCGTTCATCGTCACGGTGATCTACTCGTTCCAGTCCTGGAACCTCGTGCGGCCCGGCTCGTCGCATTTCGTCGGGCTGCGGAACTACATCGACGTCTTCGCCGACACGCAGTTCCGCACCGCGCTGCTGAACACCGTGCTGATCACGGCGATCTGCGTGATCGTGGCGCTGGTGCTCGGCCTGGCGCTCGCGATGTTGCTGGACCGCAAGTTCCTCGGCCGCGGCGTGGTGCGCACGTTGCTGATCACCCCGTTCCTGATCCTGCCCGCGGCGGGCGCGCTGCTGTGGAAGACCACGATGTTCGACCCGACCTACGGGCTGCTGAACTTCGTGTTCGGCGGGGAAACCGACTGGCTCTCGGAGTTCCCGCTGGCGTCGGTGATGACGCAGATCGTGTGGCAGTGGACGCCGTTCATGATGCTGCTGATCCTGGCCGGCCTGCAGAGCCAGCCGCGTGACGTACTCGAAGCCGCGCAGGTGGACGGCGCCGGTCGCTGGCGCACGTTCACGTCGATCACGATTCCGCATCTTTCGCGGTATCTGCAGCTGGCCACGCTGCTCGGCGCGATCTACATCGTGAACAGCTTCGACGCGATTTTCCTGATGACACAAGGCGGTCCGGGCACCGCGAGCACGAACCTGCCGTACTACATCTACCAGCGGGCCTTCCAGGGCTTCGACGTCGGCCAGTCCTCGGCCATGGGCGTGGTCACGGTGGTGCTCACGCTGATCGTCGCCACCTTCGCACTGCGCCTGATGTTCCGCACCTTCGACGTGAGCAGGGGGATCAAGTGACCACCACCGCGCAACGCAAGCTCGGTCCCGCTTCGCTGACCGTAGTCACCTGGATCATCGCGATCCTGTTCGTGTTCCCGCTGATCTGGATGGTGGTGACGTCCTTCAAACAGGAGGCCGACGCCTACACCGATCCGCCGAAGCTGTTCTTCAGCCCGACACTGTCCCAGTTCGCGAGCATCTTCGAGCGAGGTTTCCTGCCGTACCTGGCCAACTCCGCGTTCGTCACGGTGATCTCGACGCTGATCGTGCTGGCGCTGGCCGTGCCCGCGGCGTACGCGCTTTCGCTCGCGCCGGTGCCGAAGACCAGCAACGTGCTCGGGTTCTTCCTGTCCACCAAGATGTTGCCGATCGTGGCGGCGATCATCCCGCTCTACGTGATCTCGCAGAAGGTGCAGCTGCTGGACAACGTGTGGGCGCTGATCATCCTGTACACCGCGATGAACCTGCCGCTGGCGATCTGGATGATGCGCTCGTTCTTCCTCGAGGTGCCGACGGAGATGATCGAGGCGGGCCGGGTGGACGGCGCGCAGCTGCCGACCCTGCTGTCCAAGGTGATCCTGCCGGTGGTCGCGCCCGGGATCGCGGCCACCGCGCTGATCTGCGTGATCTTCTCGTGGACCGAGTTCTTCTACGCGGTCAACCTCACCGCCGCCCGGGCGGGCACCGTGCCGGTGTTCCTCGTCGGCTTCATCACCAGCGAGGGTCTTTACTGGGCGCAGCTTTCCGCCGCCGCCCTGCTCGCCTCGCTGCCGGTGATGATCGTCGGCTGGATCGCGCAGAACCACCTCGTCCGCGGCCTTTCGATGGGCGCGGTGAAGTAGCTCAATCCTCTTTCAGGGACAGGGCCTGGCTGGGGCAGATGTTCACTGCCTCCCGGGCCTTGTCGATGTCCAGGGGTTCTTCGACCAGCACGATGACCGTGCCGTCGTCTTCGCTCTGGTCGAACGTCTCCGGGTCGGTCAGCACGCACTGGCCTGCGCCGACGCAGACGTCCTTGTTGGCGATGATTCGCATGGGGCCTGCCTACTGTGTTTGTCCGAGGCGCGCAAGCGGTCCTTCCCGCAGCGCTTCTTCCGCGCGCTCGCTGCGTGCGGTCCTACCAGGTGACGGGAAGCTCGTACAACCCGTAAATGTTGGCGTCGTCCTTGAACGGCAGCTCGTCGACCGGGGTCGCCAGCCGCAGTCCGGGAATCCGCCGGAACAGGGTGTCGAAGACGATCTGCAGTTCCATCCTCGCGAGGTTCTGCCCGAGGCACTGGTGCGCCCCGAACCCGAAGGCCACGTGGTTGCGCGCGCCGCGGCCGAGGTCCAGGTCGTCGGCGTGGTCGAACACCTCCGGGTCCCGGTTCGCGGTGTTGGCCAGCCCGACCACGCCCTCGCCCCGGTGGATCGTGACCCCGCCGATCTCCACGTCCTCGACGGCGACCCGCGACGTGGCGAACTCGGCGATCGTGAAGTAGCGCAACAGTTCCTCGACCGCGCTCGGCGTCTTCGACGGGTCCGCGCGCAGTTCGGCCAGCTGGTCGGGGTGTTCGAGCAGGGTCATGGCGCCCAGCGAGATCATGTTCGCGGTCGTCTCGTGCCCGGCAATGAGCAGCAGGAAACCGAGCGCGACCACTTCCTCCCGGTCATCGGACTTCGCCAGCTGCCGGGTGAGCAGGTCGTCGCCCGGCTCGTTTTCCTTGCGCTCCAGCAGATCACGCAGGTACCCGCGCAGTTCCTCGACGCACGCCTGGCGTTCCTCGGCCGGGGTGGTGCGCCGCAGCAGGCGGCTGGAGCGCGACTGGAAGAACTCGTGGTCGGCGTAGGGCACGCCGAGCAGTTCGCAGATCACCAGCGACGGCACCGGCAGGGAAAGCGCTTGCACGAGGTCGGCGGGCTTCGGGCCGGCGAGGATCGCGTCGATGTGCTCGTCCACGATCTGCTGGATCCTCGGCTGTAGCGCGGCCATTCGCTTGACGGTGAACTCGCCGACGACCTCACGCCGGGCCGGGCCGTGTTCCGGCGGATCCATGCTGATCAGCGACGCGCGGAAGTTGGTGATCCGGCGCCGGCCGGTGAGCAGCAGCGGGAAGTTCGGGTTCTGCCGGTTCGAGCTGAACCGCGGATCGGTCAGCATCGCTCTGATGTCTTCGTGTTTCGTCAGCGCCCAGACCTCGTCCCCGCTGGGGAGGGTCACCCGGGAAACCGGCGCCTCCGCGCGTAGCCGGACGTGCTCGGCAGGCGGTGCGAAGGGGCAACTACGGGTAACGGGAAGTTCAGTAGCAGTGGTCACGGTTCCACCCCGATCCGTACAGAGAGTATTCGGACGAATACCTTCCACTTATGGGCACGCTACCGAAGCGGAAGCTTTTCGTCCACCTGCGCGCAGGATGCGACAATCCACCCATGACGGTGGATCCGGAGACACGGTTGCGCGCCGACGCACGCCGCAACCGCGATCAGATCCTGGCCGCGGCCAAGCGGATGTTCTCCGAAGACGGCCCCGACGCGCCGATGGAGGAGATCGCCCGCGCCGCCGGTGTCGGGGTCGGAACCCTCTACCGGCGGTTCCCGGACAGGGATGCGCTGATCCGCGCCGTCGCGCAGGACAACTTCGGCCGCGTGCTCACCGAGGCGCGGGCGGCCGCGGCGGAGGAGCCGACGGCGTGGGAAGCACTGGTGCGGCTGCTCAGCCACTCTCGCGAGCTCCAGCTGAGCGTGCGGTTGTCGATGTTGTCGGAGGAGGCGTGGGAGGTCATTCGCGACGATCCGGGTACGCGGGAGTTCCGGAACTCGATCCTCGAAGTGCTCGACGGCATCGTGCGCGCGGCGCAGCAGGAGGGCTCGCTGCGGGCCGATGTCGCCACCGGCGACGTGGCGATCGTGATCTCGCTGCTGCTGCACCGTTTGCCCGCCCGCATGGGTGAAACCGCGGAACTGATGCTCGAACGGATGCTGGCGCTACTCCTCGAAGGACTGCGAGCACGGCCGGGCTCGAAGCTGCCCGGCCGGCCCATCACCATCGCAGACGTGGATCCGCGCTAAACGCCCATCGTGTGCCACACGGTCTTCGTCTCCAGGAACTTCCGCAGCCGCGAGATGTCGGGCCGCTGCGTCCAGTCCGGCTCATCGGTCGGCACGGACAGCACGCGCTTCACCGTCCCGGCCGCTTCGCGCGCGAGAGCCGCGCGGTCCGACGCGCCGGTCGGGTCGAGGGCGTTCACGTCGCCGTGCGAAGCGAGCCACGGTCCCAGCTCGTCCGCGCTGCCGGTGAGGATGTTCGCCACCCCGCCCGGCAGGTCCGAAGTCGCCAGCACCTCCGACAACGTGATCGCCGGCAGTGGCCGTTCGCGACTGCTCACCACCACGGCGGTGCAACCCGTCGCGAGCACCGGCGCCAGCACGCTGACCAGCCCGAGCAGCGAAGACCGTTGCGGCGCCAGGATTCCCACCACGCCCGTCGGCTCCGGCACGCTGAACGAGAAGTACGGGCCCGCCACCGGATTGGCGGCCCCGAGCACGCTGGCGATCTTGTCCGTCCACCCGGCGTACCACACCCAGCGGTCGATCGCGGCGTCCACAATGGACGAACCACGACGGCCGCCCTCCGACGCTGCCACCTCGGCGACGAACTGGTCCCGCCGGCCCTCCAGCATCTCCGCGACCCGGTACAACACCTGCCCGCGGTTGTACGCCGTCGCACCCGACCAGCCCGGGAAAGCCTTGCGTGCGGCCGAAACCGCATCCCGGACGTCCTTGCGTGAGGCGTGCGCGGCGTTGGCGAGGAACTTGCCCTTGCCATCGGTCACCTCGTACACCCGGCCGCTTTCCGAGCGGGGAAACTTGCCGCCGATGAACAGTTTGTAGGTCTTCGCGACCGTGACCCGATCAGACATCGAGGTAACCCTCCAGTCCGGCGCGACCGCCTTCGCGGCCGAAACCCGATTCCTGGTATCCGCCGAACGGCGCCGCCGGATCGAAACGGTTGAACGTGTTGGCCCACACCACCCCGGCGCGCAACCGGTTCGCGATCGAGAGGATGCGCGAACCCTTGTCGGACCAGATTCCCGCGGACAGCCCGTACGGCGTGTTGTTCGCCTTGGCCACCGCCTCGTCCGGGGTGCGGAACGTGAGCACCGACAGCACCGGGCCGAAGATCTCCTCGCGGGCGATCCGCATCGACTGGTGCACGCCGGAGAACACCGTGGGAGCGAAGAAGAAACCGCGGTCGGGCACCGGGCACGGGCTGGTCCACCGGTGCGCGCCCTCGGCCTCACCGGACTCGGTCAGCTCCCGGATCTTCGCCAGCTGGCCGGCCGAGTTGACGGCGCCGACGTCGGTGTTCTTGTCGAGCGGATCACCGAGCCGCATCGTGGAGATCCGGTACCGCAGCTTGTCCAGCAGCTCGTCCACAATGGATTCCTGCGCGAGCAGCCGGGAACCGGCGCAGCACACGTGACCCTGGTTGAAGAAGATCCCGTTCACGATGCCCTCGACGGCCTGGTCCAGCGGCGCGTCGTCGAAGACGATGTTCGCCGCCTTCCCGCCCAGTTCAAGGGTGAGCTTCTTGGGCGTGCCGGCGACCTGGCGCTGGATCTGCTTCCCGACCCCGGTGGAACCGGTGAACGCGATCTTGTCGATGCCATCGTGCCCGACGAGCAGCTCCCCGACGTCGCCCGCGCCGGGCAGGATGTTCACCACGCCCGGCGGCAGCTCGGCCTGCTGGCAGATCTCGGCGAACACCAGTGCCGTCAGCGGCGTCGTCTCGGCGGGTTTCAGCACCACCGTGTTGCCCGTCGCGAGCGCGGGCGCGATCTTCCAGGCCAGCATCAGCAGCGGGAAGTTCCACGGGATGATCTGCCCGGCCACGCCCAGCGGCTTGGGATCCGGGCCGAACCCGGCGTAGTCGAGCTTGTCCGCCCAGCCCGCGTGGTAGAAGAAATGCGCGGCCACCGTCGGCAGATCGGAATCGCGGGATTCCTTGATGGGCTTGCCGTTGTCCAGTGTCTCCAGCACGGCCAGCTCGCGAGAACGCTCCTGGATCAGCCTGGCGATGCGGAACAGGTATTTCGCCCGCTCGCTGCCCGGCATCGGCCGCCACACCTTTTCGTAGGCGCGCCTCGCCGCCCGCACCGCGGCGTCCACATCGGACTGTGCGGCGGTGCCGACCTCGGCGAGGATCTCCTCGGTGGCCGGGTTGATCGTCTTGAGCGGCTCACCGGAGCCGTCGACGAATTCCCCGTCCACGAACGGCCGGTAGCTCGCCTTGAGGTTCGCCAGCTCCCGCGATTCCGGTGCGGGTGCGTACTCCCACGTCATCAGTCCACCGTCACATAGTCGGGGCCGCTGTAGTGGCCGTCGAGCTGGGTTCGCCGTTGCAGCACAAGGTCGTTGAGCAGGCTGGACGCGCCGAAGCGGAACAGTTCCGGGGTCAGCCACTGCTCGCCGGCCACCTCACGGACCGCGACGAGATAACGGATCGCGTCCTTGGTCGTGCGGATCCCGCCGGCGGGTTTCACGCCACGCAGCTCGCCGGTGGCGTCGAACCAGTCGTGCACCGCCTGCAACATCACGTGCGTCACCGGCAGGGTCGCGGCGGGTGAAACCTTGCCGGTGGAGGTCTTGATGAAATCGCCGCCGGCCAGCAGCGCCAGCCAAGACGCGCGCCGCACGTTGTCGTACGTGGCCAGCTCGCCCGTCTCCAGGATCACCTTCAGATGCGCGTCGCCGCAGGCTTCCTTGACCGCCTGGATCTCCTCGAACACCTGCCCGTAGCGCCCTTCCAGGAACGCGCCCCGGTCGATCACCATGTCGACCTCCGACGCGCCCGCCTCCACGGCCAATCCCACATCGGCGAGTTTCACGGCGCGGCTGGAGCGGCCGGACGGGAACGCGGTGGCGACGCTGGCGACACCGATCCCGGTGCCCTTCAGGTCTTCGACCGCGGTGGCGGCGAGGTCCGGGTACACGCAGACCGCCGCGACGTGCGGGGTGTCCGGGCGATCCGGGTCGGGGCGCTTCGCCTTCGCTGTCAGCCCGTGCACCTTGCCGTGCGTGTCGGCGCCTTCGAGCGTGGTCAGGTCGACCATCGAGATGGCCATGTCGATGGCCTGGAGTTTGGCCGCCTTCTTGATGCTGCGCGTGGCCAGGGACGCGGCCCTGGCCTCGACGCCGACTTGGTCCACGCCGGGCAGCCCATGCAGGAATCGGCGCAGGCCGGCGTCATCGCGGGTAGCGTCGGCCAGCCCGGCCGGGAGAGTGGTTGTCACAGTTTCGAAGCTTAGTTCTCCAGCCGCCGCTTGCGAGGCTTCCGGATGACCGTGACCGCACCCCAGAACGCGAACCCGGTCACCTTCAGCACCGGCGCGCCCGGCGGGGGAGTGGCGGCGACGGCGCCCTTGTTCACAGTGTCGAAAGCACCCATGAACCCGATGCCGTTCACGTCCACGATGATGTCGTCGGGCACGATGATGTCGATCCCGCCCATGATCGCCACCGCGGTGATAGTGGAATGGCGTTCGGCGAAACGGGCGTCGCGCAGGTCCATGTCCACGCCGCCCCAGAACGCGAAGCTGTTGTGGTTCGGCGGCACGACCCAGTTGCCCTTCCGGCTCGCCCCGGACATGACCGCGATCGACGTCTGCGATCCCGGGATCCCGCCGAGCCTGGTGTCCACCTCGTGCGAAGGGGCCGCCTGCACGGCGGCGCCGGGCGTGACGCCGGGCAGGTCGGCGATCGGCGGTTGCAGCTCGTCGAGCGTCTTCGCCGCGTACACCGTGTCCAGCCGCTCTTCCAGTTCCTGCACCGTGATCCGGCCCTCGGACAGGGCGTTGTGCAGGATCTGTGCCACCCGCTCGCGGTCGGCGTTGGAGGCCCGCATCCGCGGTGGTTCCGGGGTTTCTTCCGTCACACGGCAGAGCGTAGCGGGGAGCGGTCCTTGTCCGTACGGTATTGCGACATGAACGTGCAGGTCGTCGATCATCCGCTGGCGAAGGACAGGCTCTCGACCATGCGGGACGCCCGCACGGACAGCGCCGCCTTCCGCGCCGCGCTGCACGAGCTCACCGTGATGCTGATCTACGAAGCCACCCGCGAAGCACCGGTGCGGGCCGAGCGGATCCACACCCCGGTCGCGCGCACCGAGGGCTACCGGCTGGCGAACCCGCCGCTGCTGGTGCCTGTGCTGCGGGCCGGGCTGGGCATGGCCGACCAGGCGCACAAGCTGATCCCCGACGCGCAGATGGGTTTCGTCGGCCTGGCGCGGGACGAGGAGACGCTCCAGCCGACGCCGTACATGGAGTCGCTGCCGGAAACTCTCGCCGACAGGCCGGTTTTCGTGCTCGACCCGATGCTCGCCACCGGCGGTTCGATGGCCTACACGATCCGCCTGCTCACCGAGCGCGGCGCCACCGACGTCACCGCGATCTGCGCGCTCGCCGCGCCGGAAGGCCTCAAGCACCTGGAGGAGTCCGGCCTGCCGGTGCGCGTGGTCACGGCCTCGGTCGACGAGCGGCTGAACGATTCCGGGTTCATCGTGCCCGGACTCGGAGACGCGGGGGACAGGCAGTACGGCGCCCGCTGAGCGTGATGTAGCCGGGATGTAACCGCCGCTTCCTAACTTGCTGGACGTCCACAGATGTCCAGCCAGGGAGGCAACGGCGATGAGCACCGACCCCGCCGCGGCGGCACGGGAACGGCTGAACCGGATCGTCACCGAGGTCAACCGTGACCACGAGCGGTATATCGCCGTGCGGGCGGGAATCGAGAAGGCCGAGGCCACGGAAAGCACCGACGGCGGCGCGATCACCGTCACCGTCGGTTCGGCGGGCGAGCTGCGTGATCTCAAGCTGACCGACGGCGCGTTGCAGCTCGACGCCGCGCGGCTGGGCGTTCAGGTGGTGGCCGCGACCAAGCGCGCGCAGGCCCGGATAGCCGACCGCGTCCAGGAGATCGTGGCCGAAAACGTCCCATCGGACGATCTGCTCGGCCGCCAGATCGTGGCCAAGACGCGTGAACGGTTCCCCGACCCGGAACCGGAGCCCACGCACAGGCCGGCGCAGGCGGATCCCGAGGACTTCAGCACGCAGAGCTACCTGAAGTGAGGCGGCCATGACCCAGCCATTGCAGGTGGATCCGTCCCGGCTCGACAAGCACGCCGGCCATATCGCCGCGGTCGCCGACAAGACCGCGCAGGCCGCCGACGCCGCGAAACAGGTGACCCCGGGTGGTCTGGACAACGCGTACGGCGTGCTGTGCCAGTTCTTCGGACAGGCCATCGACACCGCGGGCCGGCTCGCGCAGGGCGTGCTGCAGGACACCACCGATGCCCTGCGCAAAACCCAGGAATCGATGAGCAGCGCCTCGCGGCAGTACACCGAACAGGAAGACGAAGCCATGGAGAAGCTGCACGAAATCGGCCGTGCGGTCGAGGATGTCGCGGTGCCCGTGCCCGGCAGGGGGAGGCCCCGGTGAGTGACGGCAACCCGCTCGTCGAACACGACGCGAGCTTCCATCTCGCCGACTACACCCCGGACGATCAGGCGCTGGCCGACGGCGACTACGCGAAGTTCGCCGGCAGCTATTTCACGGGCATGGACGACCCGGTCGCCTCCGACAGCAACGGCTGGCTCAAGGGCACCGGTCTGCCGGACGACACGATGAGCTACTGCAAGGACATCAAAAAGGGCGACTGGGCGAGCGCGGCCTTCGACGGCGCGGCCGTCGTGCTGGACGGCATCGGCTACGTCACCGACCCGATCGGTTCCGTGCTCAGCGGGCTGATCGGCTGGGCGATGGAGCACCTGAAACCGCTCAAGCTGATCATGGACGAGCTGACCGGCAACGGTGACACGGTCGCCGCGGTGGCCAAGACCTGGGGCAACATCAGCGACGCGCTGAAGCACGCGGCCGACGACTATGCGTCCGCCGTGATGACCGACGTCGCCGGTTCGTGGGCCGGCGGCGGGGCCGACGCGTATCGTGACGCCTCCGGCGAACTGCACGACGCGCTGGCCACGTGCGCGCTGATCGCCGACGCGATGCAGGCGCTCGTCGAGATCGCGGCCGAACTGGTGCAGACGGTGCACGACACGGTGCGCGACCTCATCGCGAGCACGCTGGCGACGCTGCTCGAAGACGCGATGGAGGCGCCGACGGGCCCGCCGGGCTGGGCACTGATCGCCGAAGAGTCCATCGGTTACATCTCCCGCCAATGCGGCAAGGGCGCCAAGCTGGTGGAGGCGTTGCTCAAGGTGCTCACCGACGGCTTCGGGCTGATCGGCCGGATGCTGACGACGCTGAACGAGGTGCGCAAAATCCTGCCGAAGATCATCGAGATCGCCAGGGACAGCGGCAAGATCGCGGCCGCTCCCGGATAGTGGTCGCCACGGACAAGCCTGTGGGACGCCCGGGTTTCACCGGTAGCGGGCCCACGGCTGCTCGCTGCGGCCGGTACGCAGGTCGTCGAGCCGCTTTCGCAGCTCTGCCCGCACTTCCGGATGACTGCGCAGGATG
>NZ_DASZWC010000067.1:0-66536 GCF_035546795.1 Amycolatopsis sp. | reverse complement strand
CGGGGGGCGGCACTTCGGCGCGGCGGGTGCGGTGAGTTCGTTACTTGATACCGAGCTGCGCGCAGGTGGCGGCCGTGTCGCCACCGCAGATCTCGGACGCCTTGACGTAGCCCTGGTCCACCACGATCTTGACGTTGTCCTTCGTGATCGGCTGCGGGGTGAGCAGCACGGACTTGACGGTACGGTTGCCCGTCGGGTCCGTCGAGGAGTCCTTGGCCACCGAATCGGCGGCCGCGGTGTCGCCCTTGATCAGCGCGGCGGCCAGCTGCGCGGTCGACTGGGCCTCCTGCAGGATCGGCTTGAACACCGTCGAGTACTGCACGCCCTGCAGGATTGCCTTGAGCCCGGCGGCGCTGGCGTCCTGACCGGTCACCGGCACCTTGCCGGCGAGGCCGTTCTTCTGCAGCACGGTGATGATCGCGCCGGCGAGGCCGTCGTTGGCCGCGAGCACGCCGTCCACCTTGCCGCCGTTGGCGGAGAGGAACTGCTCGAACGTGGTGCCGCCGAGCGCGTTGTCCCACTTGTCGATGCGCTGGGTGGCGACCCGCTTGATCGCGCCCGACTGGTAGAGCGGGTTCAGGATGTTCATCTGGCCGTTGTAGAAGAGGGTCGCGTTGTTGTCGGTCGGCGAGCCTTCGATCTCGATGACCTGCGCGCCCGGCTTGGCGGCCAGCGCGTCCTTGAGCGCGCCGCCCTGCAGCTCGCCGACGTGGACGTTGTCGAAGCTGACGTAGTAGTCGGCGCTGCCACCGAGGTTGAGCCGGTCGTAGTCGATGACCGGGACGCCCTGCTGCTTGGCCTTGCGCTCGACGGTGGCGCCGACGTCGCCGTCGGGAGCGGCGATGATCAGCACCTTCACGCCCTGGCTGAGCATGCTGTCGGCGTACTGCGAGAACTTCTGGTCGTCACCCTGTGCGTTTTCGATGATCGGGTTCATCCCGGCCTTGGTGAGCGCGTCCTGCAGCATCGGCTGGTCGAATCCGGCCCACCGGGCCGAGGTCGCGGTCTCGGGCAGGATCACGCCGACCTTCGGGCCGTTGTTGCTTGCGTTGCCGGCTCCCGCGGAGGCGCTGGTGCCGCCGCTGCCGGAGTTACTCGAGCTGTTCGCTCCGCAGGCGGTCAGCGCCACGGTGGCACCGACACCTACCGCGAGCAGGGCAAGGGTCTTTCTCCGCTTCATTGCGTCCCCTAGAGAGGAAATGTTGTGGTCGGCAACATTCGAATGTTGTGCGCGACAACATACTTCGCGGACGGTCACGAACGGAAGACTTCTGGAACGATTAAGCCCGCACGTCAGTTCACGTTCCGGTAACGGGCCGTGATACTCGCCGACACGTTGCACCGTCCGCGACCAGCGGTTCCGCTGTGCATCTGCGCGCGGCCACTCACCGTGACGGCTGATCACCGTGGGTCGGCACCTCCTGGATCTTGGACGACGGGCCGCCGCGCGGGCGATACTCGCGGCGTGTTCACGACTCGGCCCACCCTCCAGGGCACCTTCGGCATGGTCTCCGCCACCCACTGGCTCGCGTCCGGTACCGCGATGGCGGTGCTGGAGGACGACGGCAACGCCTTCGACGCCGCGGTCGCCGCCGCGTTCGTGCTGCACGTCGTCGAACCGCACCTGAACGGGCCGGGCGGGGAGGTGCCGATCATCCTCGCGCCGGCGGGCAGGCCGCCGGAAGTCCTTTGTGGACAGGGACCGGCGCCGGCCGGGGCCACCGTCCGGCACTACCGCTCGCTCGGCCTGGACCTCGTACCGGGCACCGGCCCGCTGGCCGCCGCCGTGCCGGGCGCGTTCGACGCCTGGATGACGCTGCTGCGTGACCACGGCACCAAGCCGCTCGCCGAGGTGCTGAAATACGCCATCTCCTACGCCGAGCGCGGGCATCCCGCCGTGGAGCGGATCGGCGCGGCCGTCGAAACGGTGCGGGAGCTGTTCGAGACCGAATGGACCAGCTCCGCGGAACTGTATCTGCGCAACGGGAAAGCGCCGGCGCCCGGCGAACTGCTGAAGAACCCGGTGCTGGCGAACACGTGGCGGCGGTTGCTGGCCGAGGCGGAGGCGGCGGGCCCGGGCCGGGAAACGCAGATCGAAGCGGCGCGCGAGGTCTGGCGTACGGGCTTCATCGCCGAAGCGCTCGCCGCGGCCGCCGCGGAATCCACAATGGACACTTCAGGGGAACGGCACCGCGGCACGCTGACCGGCGATGACCTGGCCGCGTTTTCCGCGAGCTACGAAGCGCCGGCCACCTACACCTGGAACGGCTGGACGATCGCCAAGCCCGGGCTGTGGAGCCAGGGGCCGTCGTTGCTGCAGCAGCTGGCCCTGCTGCCGGGCGAGCTGGAGTACGCCACCCCGGACTACTACCACGTCCTGCTGGAGGGCACGAAACTCGCGATGGCCGATCGCGAGGCCTTCTACGGCGACTGCGCCGAGGTCTCGCTGGACACGCTGCTTTCCCCTGCCTACAACGAAAAGCGCCGCGCTCTCATCGGTGAGCGGGCGTCTCACGAGCTGCGCCCCGGCAGCCCGGACGGCCTCGTGGCGCGGCTGAGCGAGCACCTGGAATTCGTCGCCGCCGGCGGGCGGATCGTGACCCCGGCGGGCGCGGGTGAGCCGACGGTCGCCAAGGACGGCGCGACGCGCGGGGACACGTGTCACGTCGATGTCGTCGACCGCTGGGGCAACATGATCGCGGCCACCCCGAGCGGCGGCTGGCTGCAGTCCAACCCGGCGGTGCCGGGCCTGGGCTTCCCGCTGGGCACGCGGCTGCAGATGGCCTGGCTCGACCCCGGCCTGCCGAACTCGCTGACCCCGGGAAAACGGCCGCGCACCACGCTTTCCCCGTCGATGGCGCTGCGCGACGGCGAAGCGGTGCTGGCCTTCGGCACGCCGGGCGGGGATCAGCAGGACCAGTGGAGCACGCATTTCCTGCTCGCCGTGGCGTTGCGGGAAAAGGTGCGCGGGGGCTGGGATCTGCAGGGTGCCATCGACGCACCCAATTGGCACAGCGACAGTTTCCCCAGTTCGTTCTACCCGCGCGCGATGGTGCCGGGCGGGGTGACCGTGGAGTCGCGGATCGGCGCGAACGTCGTCGAAGCGCTGGAAGCACGCGGGCATCTCGTGACTGTCGCCGGCCCGTGGTCGGAAGGACGGCTGTGCGCGGTGGCCCGTGATCCGGAAACCGGCCTGCTCGCGGCGGGTGCCAATCCGCGCGGCATGCAGGGTTACGCCGCGGGCCGGTGACCGGCCGCGGCTCCTTTTCGGATCCCTTTTTCCGGAAACAACGCTCCGCGATGCCCGAATTCGACGGAGGGTGAGGTTACCTGCTGCCCATACCGGACAGAAACGCTGAAATTTTTTCCCACCACATGCAAGCACTTGAATGCAAATTGCGACGGAATTAAGCTCTTCCGGGAAACCAGCCGATCCAGCAGGTCCGAATGGCGTAACGGGGATCGGCCAGTCAGGCTTTTTCGGGGGCGGGAGAAAGGAACCTCGAGCGCACGGTGGATACCGACCGCCTTCGGAACAGCTGGCACGTCGTCTCGGGATTCGGCAGCCAGGTTCCGTTGTTCTTTTATTCGACCTTGTTCCTGACCCATCCACAGGTCCGCGAAATGTTCCCGGCCGGGATGTCCGGGCAACGCGACAAACTGCTCGGCGCACTCGGCAAGGTGGTCGCGAACGTCGACAACCTGGACGCCGCGGTCCCGTTTCTGCAGCAGCTGGG
This sequence comes from Amycolatopsis sp., assembly GCF_035546795.1. Lineage (GTDB taxonomy): Bacteria > Actinomycetota > Actinomycetes > Mycobacteriales > Pseudonocardiaceae > Amycolatopsis_E. Next base: position 62,799 of record NZ_DASZWC010000067.1, on the reverse strand, counting down.
CCGTGATCACCGTAAATTCGCGGTGACCGACGAGCACTACCCCGCGGTGGGCCAGGCCCTGCTGAGCACTCTCGAACATTTTCTCGGCCAGGACTGGACTCCCGCGCTGGCCAGGGACTGGACCGCGGCCTACGGGCTGGTGTCCGACGTGATGGCCACGGCCGCGCGGGAGAGCGCGCAGGCGTCGCCGCCCTGGTACAACGCGGAAGTGGTGCGGCACGAACGGCGCACCGCCGAAGTCGCCGTCCTGGTCGTGCGCGCCGACCGCCCGCTCGGTTACCTGCCTGGGCAGAGCGTCGCGGTGGAAACCCATCTGCGGCCCCGGATCTGGCGCTACTACTCCCCCGCCAACGCGCCACGCGAGGACGGGATCATCGAGTTGCACGTCCGGATGATCGACGGTGGACCGGTCAGTTCCGCGCTCGTGCAGGCCGTCGCGCCGGGAGACCTGCTCCGCCTCGGCTCGCCCGTCGGCGTGAAGCTGACCGTGGAGCACAAACAGGACGTGGTGCTGATCGCCGGGGGCACCGGGCTGGCCCCGTTCAAGGCGATGCTCGGCCAGTTCGCGAACGAGGGTTTCCAGCGGCAGGTGCATCTGTTCGTCGGGGCGCGCACCGGGCACGATTTCCATGACCTGACCGGAATCCGGGCGTTCGGCCGCGCGCTGCCCCGGCTCCGGGTGACGCCGGTGGTGTCGGAGGACCGGGGTTTCCCCGGGGCACGGGGCCTGGTCGGCGAGATCGCGCTGCGCTACGGACCATGGCCGGACCAGGACATCTACGTATGCGGTTCGCCGACGATGGTGGCCGCGACGGGGGAGATGGCGCTGGCGGCGGGGATCGCCGCGGAACGCCTGCACTTCGAGGATTTTTCCGGCTACGACAGCCTGGCCGAACCCGGGCCGGGCATCTTCCAAGGGGACAATTCAGCATGACACTGCAGGCCAACGACGAGCGACAGCCCTCGTTCCGCCGTGCACTCACGCCGGAACGGATCCGCAGCGTGACCTTCAGCCGGTCGCCGATCGGCCGCCGCGGGGTCGATCCCGGTGAGGTCGAACTGTTCCAGCGCCGGCTCGCCGAGGAGATCGCCGCGGGCGAAGCCGAAAACGCCCGCCTGCGCGCGGAAGTGGACCGGCTTCGCGACTGGTACCGCAGCCACGGCGAGAACGTCGACCCGGCGCTGCTGCCGGTCCAGGTGGACGTGGCGGCGGTGAACCTGCTCTCCGAAGCGCAGCTGCAGGCCGAGGCCTACATCGCGCAGGCGGAGGCGCATTGCCGCCGGATGGCGGGTGACGCCCGGCGCCACGCGAGCGCGCTGTTGCAGGACGCGCAGCAGCGCGCGGAAACCGCGGCGCAGGAAGCTGTGCAGACCTACCGCGCACAGGCGGGCGGCAACCGCACCGCGGAGGTCGAGGAGCTCGAACGCCGGCTGGCCTGGCTCCGCGCCTTCTGCCACGCGATCCAGGTGCAGCTGCACGCCGCGTCCGACGCCTTCGCACAAGAAGTCGACAAGCTCGCGCGTCTGCCCGAGAACATCGACGACCGGAAAGGTGGCCATGACCAGCATCTATGACCAGATCGGCGGGCAGGAGGCGTTGACCGCGGTGGTGGACGACTTCTACGACCGGGTGCTGGCGGACCGGGAGCTGGCGGTCTACTTCGCCGGGGCGAACATGCCGCGGCTCAAGGGCCGCCAGGTGGAATTCTTCGCCAAGGCACTCGGCGGACCGGACCACTACGAAGGTCAGAGCATGCGGGACGCCCACCGTGGCAGAGGTATCGGCCGGCAGGATTTCGACCGGGTGGCCACCCTGCTCGCCGAATCGCTGAACGCGGCGGGCGTGCCCGGCCATCTCGTGGACCAGATCATCGCGGCGATCGCCCCGCTGGCCCCCGAGATCGTCGCGCCGCCCAAGCTCGCCGTCCCCGGTGACTAGTGCCGCTCGCGGGGGCCGGTCAGCCGAGACCGGCCTCCGCGAGCCGCGCACGCACCGCGGCCCGTTCGGCGCCGTCGAGCGGGATCATCGGCACGCTCGTCGTTCCGTGGGCCAGAATTCCTTGCGCCACAAGGGCTTCCTTGAACGCGCCGATCGCCGAGGAGTAGCGTCCCATCCGGCTGCCGCCGACCGTGATCAACGTGTACAGCCGCCGCAACCTGCGTTGTTCTTCCGCGGCAGCGGCCCAGTCGCCGCGCCGGGCGGCTTCGTACAGCCGCACGTACCCATGCGGGTCCACATTGCCGAGGCCGGGCACGAGTCCTTGTGAGCCAAGGAAAAGTGCCACGTCGGCCATCGTCTCGGACCCGGTGAACACCCGGAACCCCGGCACGTCCACGAGTTCGAGGACGGCGCGCACTGCGTCGAGATCACCGCTGGAATCCTTGAGCCCGTCGATCGTCCCGGCCGCCGCAAGCTCGGCGACGAGCTCGGGCGCCAGTTTGGCGTGCACCGAGACCGGGATGTCGTAAGCGATCAACGGCAGATCCACGGCGGCGCGGATCGCCTGGAAATGCCCGGGAAACTCGGCCGGCGCGGTCGGCGCGTAGAACGGCGCGGTGGCCACCAGCGCCTGCGCACCGTGCGCCTTCGCGGCGTACGCGTGCTGGACCACCCTCGGCGTACTGGTGTCGATGATCCCGGCCAGCACCGGCACCTGCCCGGCCGCAACGCCCGCTGTCACCTCGAGCACGCGGTAGCGGACGTCGTCGGGCAGGTACGCCGCCTCGCCACTGGAGCCGGTGACGAACAACCCGTGCACGCCCGCTTCGAGCAGGAAACCCACCAGTCGTTCCAGCGAGGGCACATCCAGCTCCCGTTCCGGCGTGAGCGGGGTCAGCACCGGTGGCACGACGCCATGGTCGAGGACAGGGTCGGTCATCACTGCTCCGTTTCTCATAGGACGTTGGACGTCCTATGTCAGGCTACGACCCGGGTGGCGGTGAGGTCAACGCCGGTGCGGTGTGAGCTGTGGCTTAGGGCGGTTGTCGAGGACGGGCTTACGGGGTCTCGGCGCGAAAACCGCCGCCACGAACAGAACCGCCGCCCGGCGATGCAAAGCGAGCACCGCACGTCCACACCCCTCCCTCGCCCCGGAACCGCGAACACTCAAGGATCGGGGCGAGGGTGGGGTGCACAGAACGCGCTCTGCGCACGTCCGTTGCTGTCGCAGGGCGAGTTCAAAGATCAAGAGATTGCCCTCGCCGGGCGGGCTGGCTCCAGGATGAAGGGGGGTCCGTAGCTCGGCCGACGGTTCCAGCGTGGCTGGGTGGGGAGCCGGGTTTCATCCCGTCGCCTACTTCCAGGAGTATCACGCTTTGGTCTTTCGGGCGGCGGTTCCGGCGCAAGGTGTGAGCCCAGGGCAAAGTGATTTCGGGGTCGCTGGCGACGGTATGAACCCCAACTCGGGGGGCGGACCGCCGGCGCGGGCCGCCTCGCGCCTCACCGCGCCGCGATCCGGCGCCGGATCTCGTCGAAGTGCAGGCTCACCGCCTCGGCGATCCGGGCATCCTTCCCCGAGGAAATCGCCTCCACGATCTTGCTGTGCTTGACCACCAGCGAATCCGGCTTCGAGGTCCGCGCCCCGATGAGCGACTCGGTCTGCCGGTAGACATCCCAGAACAGCCGGATCAGCTCCAGCGCCAGGTCGTTGCCCGCCGCGACGCAGATGCGCTCGTGGAACCGGCGATCGGCGGCGACGGCTGTCGCCGGGTCGGCCATCTGCTCCACGCATTCGCCGAGATCCGCCAGCAGCGACTCGTCCGCGGTGACCTTCTTGGTCAACTCGGTCTCCAGGATCTGCCGCACCTCCAGCAGATCACTCAATCCGCGCAGATTGTCCCGCGAATGCGCGCGCGTGCGGAACAGCAGCGAGGGGCTCAACGCCGCCATGCTCGCGTTGCCGACGAAGGTGCCATAACCGTGCCGGATCTCGACGATGCCGAGCGCCTGCAACGTGCGCAGGGCCTCGCGCACCGAGTTGCGGGCGGCGTCGAACTCCTCCATCAGCCGCGGCTCCGGCGGCAGCGGGTCGCCGGCGCGCAGCTTGCGCCGGTCGATCAGCTCGATGATGGAATCGACCAGTTCCTGGCTGCGTGTGGTCCGCACTCTTGCCCTCGCTTCGACGTCTGAGCTAGCGTACCGCGTTATCATATGACGTCCAACGTCCTACGAGCACCATTGCGGTCCTCGACGAAGAGAGTAAGCAATGAACAGCAGTTCCCCGCGCCTTCCGTGGTACCGGCAGGTCGGCCCCGGGCAGTGGAAAGCCTTCAGCGCCGCCTGGCTCGGCTATCTGCTCGACGGGTTCGACTTCGTGATCATCACGCTGGTGCTCACCGAGATCCGGGCCGAGTTCCACCTGTCACTGGCCAGTGCGGCCACCCTGGTCTCCGCCGCGTTCGTGTCCCGCTGGTTCGGCGGGCTCGCGCTCGGCGCCTTCGGCGACCGGTTCGGCCGCCGCCCGGCGATGATCCTCAGCATCGTCTGTTACGCGGTCGGCACGGCCTTGTGCGGCTTCGCCTGGGGTTACTGGGCGTTGTTCGCCTTCCGCGCCGTCGTCGGCATCGGGATGGCCGGCGAGTACGGCTCCAGCAGCACCTACGTGATGGAGAGCTGGCCGAAGTCACTGCGCAACCGCGCCAGCGGCTTCCTGCTCTCGGCCTACCCGATCGGCGGCATCCTCGCCGCGCGCGCCTACGACCTCATCGTGCCGGACTTCGGCTGGCGCTGGCTGTTCTGGATCGGCATCCTGCCGGTGCTGATCGCGTTGTGGCTGCGCAAATCTCTGCCCGAGGCCAAGGACTGGACCGAGCAGGTCGCGGGATCCGAGGAGGGCACGAGCGCCACCGCGCTGTTGGACCGGCGCTGGACGGTCGCCAACGTGGTGATCGCGATCGTGGTCGCGGTGAATCTCGTGCTGATCTTCTCCGGCAACGCGGGCTCGCTGTATCCGCTCTACATCGTGTTGTGCGTACTGGGTTTCGTGGCGTTCGCGGTGCAGGTGAGCGGGAAGTCGTGGCCGATGGCGGTCGGGCTGATGGTCACCGTGTTCTGCGCCTTCCTGTACTCGTGGCCGATCCAGTCGCTGCTGCCCACCTACCTGAAAACGGACCTCCACTACGACGCCGGCCAGGTCGCCAACGCACTCACCTGGGCGGGGCTCGGCTACGCCGCGGGCTCGTGCCTGGCCGGTGTCCTCGGCGACCGGTTCGGCACCAGGCGGACCTACGTCGGCGGGCTCGTGCTGTCGCTGGTGTTCGTGTTCCCCGCGTTCGCGCTCGGCTCGGGTTCGATCGTGCTCGTGTGGGTGCTGCTGTTCGCGTTGCAGGGCACCAGTTCGGGCATCTCCGGGCTGCTGCCGAAGTACATCGGCGACCATTTCCCGGTGCGGCTGCGGGCCGCGAGCCTCGGGTTCACCTACAACGTCGGCGCGCTCGGCGGTGCCGTCGCTCCGCTCGCCGGGGCGCAGGTGGCCGCGCGCATCGGCCTCGGCCCGGCGCTGTTGTGGCTCGCCGTCGGCCTGACCGTGGTGACGGCGCTGCTGGTCGGGTTCAACGTGCCGGGAAGGCTGACCCCGCGCGGCGAACGGAAAGAGACCACCGTGGTCTGAGTGTCTACTGTGGACTTGCCCGGGGCCGTCGACGGCGCAGGGTGAAACCCAGCAGTGCGCCGACGACGAACCCGATCACGTGCGCCGCGTACGCCACCGAACCGGCGTCCGCGGTGCCGTACCCGGTGGCGTAGAAGGCCTGCAGGACGAACCACATCCCGAGCATCAGCCAGGCGGGCACGCGCAGCGGCAGGAAGAACAGCACCGGGATCAGGCCCCACACCCGCGCCCGCGGGTAGATCACGAGATAGGCGCCGAGCACCCCGGCGATCGCGCCGGAGGCCCCGATCAGCGGCTGATCCGAGGACGGGTCGGTGAGCGCGAACCCGTACCCGGCGGCGTACCCGCACACGAGATAGAACAGCAGGAAGCGCACCCGGCCGAGCCGGTCTTCGATGTTGTTGCCGAACACCGCGAGGAACAGCATGTTCCCGATCAGGTGGGTCCAGCTGCTGTGCAGGAACATCGCCGTGAACACCGACAGCACCGGCGTTTTCGTGTAGCCGGGCTGCCCGAGCAGGCAGCCGGCGCCCTGCTGGGTGACCACGGCGCGGCCGGTCGGCACGAGGCTCGGCGTGGAGTTGCCGATCAGTTCCCGCGGCACGGCGCCCCAGCGTTCGACGAAGGCCTGCAGATCGCACAGCTGGCCCAGCGACGTGCTGCCCGCGAGGCTGTGCGCCGCGGCGGGCATCAACAGGAACACCACCACGTTGGCCGCAAGCAGCCCGTAGGTCAGCCACGGGGTTCGGCGCAGCGGGTTGAGGTCGTGGACGGGGATCACGCCTTAGGAATACCGCACCGGAGCGGGTTTCGCCGTGGCAAAGTGACCGGATGGTGCGGTGGCTGCTGATCGCGGTGCTGATGCTGACGGCCTGTTCCGCGCCGGCACCGGGGTGGTCGGAGCTGCCCGCGCCCGCGGCCGGCGCGCGTGTGCTGGCGATGGTGCCGGTCGACGGCGGGATCCTCGTGCTCGGTTCGGTGCCGGGCCCGGACGGCCGGGCGCCCGCGGCGTGGACCACGGCCGACGGGCGGAGCTGGCAGCCGGTCGCGCTGGCGCCGCACAGCGCCTACGCCTTCCAGGCGGAGCTGGCGTCGGCGGGCGTGAGCGGCGGGCAGGTGACCGTGCTGGGGCAGGCTTTCGGTGGCGCGCACGGGAGCCCGCGGATGACGGTGTGGAGCGGGAACAGCACGTCGCTGGTCGAGTATCCGCAGCCGTTCGAGACCTTCGGCGGCCCGCGTTCGATAGCGGTGAACGCGGCCGCGGCCGGGCTGCTGGTGGGCCAATGGGATGGGGCGAGCGGGCGGTACGGCGCGGCGGTGTGGACCACGGCCGACGCTCGCTCGTGGCAGCTCGACGCCGACGACCCGGCGCTGGCTTCGGCGGCGGGCGAGCAGACGAGCGCAGTGGGCGTGACTTCGGGACCGCTCGGTTTCCTCGTGGCGGGCGGCAATCAGCGCGGCGCGGATCTCCTCCCGCTGGCGTGGACTTCACGCGACAGGCAGAGCTGGCAGCGCCTCACCGTGCCCGGCACCGGCTCCACCGCGCAGCGTCCGGCCTGTGACACGACGGGCTGCGTGTTGTTCGGGGCGAGCGCGGGCACACGGCCACAGGCGCTGTGCTGGCCCGCCGGTCCGGGCGGCCCGGTGGGCGACGCACGGACCGGGCCCACTGGGTCCACTGTGGACATAACGCAGGCTTCCCTTGGCGCGCAAGCATTCGTGACCTTGCGGGTGGATTCGCAGGCGAAGCTCTACTCGGTCACGCGCGACTGTGCGACCTGGACCGAGCTGTCGTTGCCCGTCAGCGCACCCGAGGCACATTTCGCGTCGGTGCCCGGCGGGCTGCTGCTGGCCACCACCGCGCCCGACGCGTCCCACCTCTGGCTGCGGACGTCCTGAGCGACGGCGACGCAGCGGGTACAGTTCGCCTCGTGCGCGAAATCGCCGTCTTCAGTGGCAGTGCCCATCCCGAGCTGGCCGCCGAGATCTGCGCGAACCTGGACGTGGAGCTGCATCCGGTGCGGGTGCGGCGGTTCGCCAACGACTGCCTGGAAGTGCAGCTGGGCGCCAACTGCCGCGAGCGCGACGTGTTCCTCATCCAGCCGATCGTCGCCCCGGTGCAGGAAAATCTCGTCGAGCTGTTGCTGATGGCCGACGCCGCGCGTGGGGCTTCGGCCGCGCGGACCACGGTGGTGATGCCGCACTACGCCTACGCGCGCTCGGACAAGAAGGACGCGCCGCGGATCTCCATCGGCGGGCGCCTGGTCGCGGACCTGATGGTGACGGCCGGGGCGAACCGGGTGCTGGCGATGACCTTGCATTCGCCGCAGGTACACGGGTTCTTCAGCGTGCCGGTGGATCACCTGCACGCGCTGCGGGAACTGGCCCGGCATTTCCGCGGCTACGACCTCTCGCGCACCACCGTCGTCTCCCCCGACCTGGGCAACGCCAAGCCCGCGTCCCATTTCGCGCGGCTGCTGGGCGTGCCGGTGGCGGCGGGCGCGAAGGAACGGTTCGCCGACGACAAGGTGACCATCAGCTCGATCATCGGCGAGGTGGCGGGCCGGGACGTGATCGTGCTCGACGACGAGATCGCCCGCGGCAGCACGGTGCTGGAGGTGCTGGCGCGGCTGCGGGAGCTGGGTGTGCGGTCGATCCGCGTGGCGTGCACGCACGGTCTGTTCGCCGGCGACGCGCTCAAGCGGATCGCCGACGAGCCGGACGTGCTGGAAATCGTGTGCACCAACACGGTCCCGGTGCGCGTGGCCGAACCGGAGCCCAAGCTGACCGTGCTGTCCATCGCGCCCGCACTGGCCGAAGCGATGCGCCGCATCCACAACGGCGAGTCCGTCAGCGCGCTTTTCGACTGAGCACGCTGGACGACCTGACCGGAAGGAACTGATCCGCTGTGACCATGGGGATGGTTCTGGGCGACCGCTGCTCCCGCGCTTCGGCGCACGAGCAGCACATGTCCACGGCCAGCTGGACTGAGGACGGAACACGGCAAAGCGCGATCTGGTGCCCGGAGAACAGGACTCCGGCACCAGCGCGCATCGCTGTCGTCGACGACCGCATTTCCGCGCTCGAGGCCCTCCGGCTCTGGTCTGCTCTGGCGAGGCGACTTCCGCAACGCCAGGCAGCTCATGCGCGCCACCGACCGCCGTCTCCCGGCGCGATCGACCCCGGCGGCAGAGCGCGCCGACCTGGGCGCCCTTTTCCGCGCGAACAGGAAGGCTCGCGCGGAACGAGCGGCAATACTCGGGAAAATACTGATCACGCTGCAGCAAGACCACTCGGTTCCGCTACGCCGGGCACCTGACGTGCGTGCGGCGCGCGAGCACGCGTACGGGAAGCCAGGGGAAGCGACGACGCTCGTCTCGCTGCCTGAACCTCTCGGCGTCATCGGCGCCTACGAGTGGCACCGCAAGGGCATCGACATCGCCGCTTCGGGCGCCCGGCTGCACCCCGCGTACGGCGTCTTCGCTCCGACCCGCGACGAGTACGTCGATCTCGTCGCCCAGGCTCCCTTGCCGTACGGCATCGAGCACCCCGTCGTATTCGACATCGGCACGGGAACGGGAGTGCTCGCCGCCGTACTCGCCCGGCGCGGCGCCCGGGAAGTGCCGGCGACCGACATCAATCCACGCGCGTGCGGTGCGCGCGGGAGAACATGCAACGGCTCGGTCTCACCCGGGTCCGGGTCACCGAGGCCGATCTCTGGCCCGCCGGCCGGCGGCGCGCCGACCTGATCGTCGGCAACCCTCCCTGGCTTCCCGGACTGCCGACCTCGCCGTTGGAACTCGGGATCTACGACCCGGCCTCCGACGTGCTGAACCGCTTCCTCGGCGGCTTCGCGGACCGGCTCACGCCGCACGGCGAAGGGTGGCTGATCCTGTCGGACCTGGCCGAACACCTCGGTCTCCGCACCCGCGACGAGCTTCTCGCGCGCATCGCCGAAGCCGGTCTCACAGTCACCGCCCGGCACGAGACGACTCCTCGCCACACCAGCGTCGCCGACAGCACCGACCCGCTCCATGCCGCCCGGGCGGGCGAGCGAACCGTGCTCTGTCGGCTGACCGCCGCTAAGTGAGGGTGTGGCCGGACAGGAAGTTCCACATGACGTTCGCCGCCGCGGCCTGGTCGCCGACCGGGGTTGTGTACGGGGCCAAGGTCTTGGCCGCGACCGGCCAGTAGTGCGTCAGGCCCTGGTAGATCCCGCCCACCACCTCGGTCCCCGCGTCACAGCCCGTCCACGTGGTGGTGGTGAGCGGGCCGGTGTGGCCGGTGGCCGAGGCGGTGCAATGGCTCTGTGTCCGCCATTGCGACACCACCGAGTCCACGGCGGCCGTCGAACTCGGTGCCGAACGCGCCTGCCGGACGATCGGATCGTTGGTGCCGGAGGCGATCAGCGCCGAGATCGGTTTTCGCGCCGGGCAGCTCGCCGGGGGCACCGCGCCGTAGGTGGCCACGGCGGCGAACAGGCCCGGCTGCTCGCACACCTCGGTGAACGCGAGCCGCCCGCCGTTGCTGTAGCCGACGAGGTACACCCGCCGCGGGTCGCTGCCGAAATAGCGCGTGGCATCGCCGACCACGGCCGTCACGAATGCCGTGTCGTGCGCGCCGACTTTCACAGCCAATCCACAGCAACCGTGCCCCGCATTCCAGGACTCGCCGATTCCCACGGGGTAGACCACATCCGCGAGACCGCGCTGGGCATAGTCGAGAAATCCGGTTCGTGTCGATTCCTGCCTGGCCGTGATCCCGCGTCCGTGCAAAACCACCAGCAACGGAAGTCCGGTTCGTTTCGTACTCGCCCTGACTGCGAGATAAGAGCGTTTCGTCCCGCCGATGCTCAGGTCGCGCTGCACCGTGGAAATCCCTTTGACCAGCGCGGACTGCGCCGGCACAGCGTGCGCCGCGGAGGTCACGGGTGTCACCGGAGCGGATACCGAGCAGGCCGCTAGGGTGACCAGCGCGCCGACGACCAAAACGACCCGCGCAATTTGTCCAATTGCGGTGCCGCCGCGCGTCTGGCGCCAAAACTTCATGGTCACAGTGTGCCCCTGGGGTGCGCAAAGCCGTGTTAACAGCGGCCTTCTCAGGTATCTCTCATGAGCCTGCCAGCGCACTCCTAGGAAACATGACCAAACTCGGTCACAGTTCGGTGAAAAGCGTGTGGAGGGCTTTATGGCGATTGTGTCCCGTTTACTGTCCACCCGGGCGCGCGAGCAACCGGACTCGCCCGCCTTCCTCGCGGGTGCGGACGGCCGGGCACTGACCTGGCGCGAGGTCGCCGGGCACGCCGCGAGATGGCGCGACGTCCGCCCGGGCAGCCGCGTGGGGCTCGTGATCGCCGATCCGCTCGTGTTCACCGCCGCCTATCTCGGCTGTCTTTCGGCCGGGCTGACCGCCGCCCCGATCGACCCGCGGCTGACCGCCACGGAACTGTCGGAGGTGCTCACCAGGCTCCGGGTCGACGTGCTGGCCACGGACCACGCGGAGCCGGTCATCCGGCCGGAAACGGACACCTGCGAGGTAGACCTCGCAGGGCCGCGCCTGGTCTGGTCCGCCACCACGACGGCCCGGCCGAGCGACGCCGCCGCGCTGCGGCCCGCGGTGCTGCTCACCAGCTCCGGAACCACCGGGCGCCCCAAGGGAATCCCGCTGACCGAGTGGCAGCTGATGCACGCCGCCGGCCGGGTCGCGCGGCACCACGGGTTCGGCCCCGGCGAACGCGGCTACACCCCGCTGCCGCTCTTCCACGTCAACGCGCAGGTGATGGGCCTGCTGGCGACGGTGGCGGGCGGTGGCTCGCTGGTGATCGACCGGCGGTTCGAGGCCGGTGAATACTGGGCCCGCGTCGAGAAGCACTCCCCCACCTGGCTCAACGCCGTCCCCGCTGTCCTGGCCTCGCTGGCGAACCAGCCCGCGCCCTCATCCCGTGTGGCCGAACGGATCCGCTTCGCGCGTTCGGCCTCCGCGCCGCTGCCGCCCGAAACGGCGCGCGCGTTCACCGAGCACACCGGGATCGGCGTGCTGGAAACGTATGGCATGTCCGAAGCCGCCGGGCAGATCACCGCGAACCCGCTCGATCCGGCGCGGCGCCGGCGCGGTTCGGTGGGGCTGCCGGTGGAGCTGGAGCTCATCGTCGGCGGGCCCGACGGAACCCCGGTCGCGACCGGCGCGGAGGGCGAAGTCCTGTTGCGCGGGCCGCAGATCGTCAGCGGTTACCTCGAACTCGACGGCGCAGGGCCGGAACGCGTCCGGCCCGCCCGCACCGCGGAAGGCTGGCTGCGCACCGGCGACGTCGGTGTCCTCGACGACGCCGGGTTCCTGCGGCTGGCCGGGCGCGCGGACGACGTGATCAACCGCGGCGGCGAGAAGATCTACCCGCAGGAAGTCGAAAACGTGCTGCTGGCGCATCCCGGCGTGGCCGCGGTCGCGGTGGTCGGCGCCCCGCACGAACGGCTCGGCCAGGTCCCGGTCGCGTTCGTGACCAGCCAACAGTCCGACGCCGACGCGCTCGCGAGCGCGCTCCGCGACTGGTGCGCCGAGCGGCTCACCCGGTACAAGCGGCCGACGGTGATCGAAGTGACCGACGCGCTGCCGCTCGGTCCGACCGGCAAGGTGCTGCGACGTGCGCTGCGGGCCGAGCTGGCGGGCACTCAATGAGCGGGCGCGGGGAACACCTGCACTACGTCGACCTGGTCCGGGTGCTCACCGTCGGCCTGGTGATCGGGATGCACGTGCTCGCCCTCGCCCCCGTGGTGCCCACCGTGCAGATCGGCGCGCTGATCATCGTCTTCCACGTCAGTCGCGAGGTTTTCTTCCTGCTGACCGCTTTCGTGCTCACCTACAGCACGAAAGGCAAGAAGATGCGCTGGCCGGAATTCTGGCGGCGACGCTATCTGTTCGTGGTGGTGCCGTATCTGACGTGGACGGTGCTGTACTTCTTCGCCAACGGCGGGCCCTACCTCGGCCAGAACTTCGTGCGGCAGCTGCTCACCGGCACCGCGCGCTACCACTTGTACTTCCTGCTGGTGTCGATGCAGATCTACCTGGTGTATCCGCTGCTGCGCGCGTTCCTGCGGGTCACGCGGAGACACCACGGCCTGCTGCTCGGTTTCGCGGTGTCCTTCCAGCTGCTGTTCTCGCTTGCGGTGCAACGGAACTGGGCGCCCGGACCGCTGGCCGGCTGGGTGCACGCGCCGGACGCGCTGCTGCCCAGCTACCTCGGCTACATCCTGGCGGGCGGGATCGCGGCCTGGCACCGCGAGCGGCTGATCGCCTGGACGAGAGCGCACGTGCGAATCGCGTTCGGCGCCTGCGCGGCGTCGATCGCGCTCGGCATCGGGGTGTATCTGCTGCAGGTCTACGCCGAGGGGCTGGACCCGCTGGCGGCGAGCATCGTGTTCGAGCCGGTGGTCGTGGTGGAGAGTTTCGGTGTCGCCTGGGCGTTCCTGGCCGCCGGCCTGCTGTGGGCCGAACGCGGGCGCCCCGGCGAGAAGCTGGTGCGCGGCGGTTCGGACGCCTCGTTCGGTATCTACCTCGTGCACCCGCTGCTGTTGCAGGGCGCGCTGCTGGCGGCCACGTGGCTCGGCTGGGTGGACTACGCCCAGACGGTGCCGAATCCGCTCGTGCTGACCGTGCTCGTGCTGGTGCTGCTGCCGGTGCTGTATCTCGCGTCGGGACTGGTCACCGCGGCCGTCCGGCGCACCCCGCTCAGTCTCGCGCTCTCCGGCCGGGTCTGGGCCCGCCCGGTGCGCCGGGACGTTCCCGCCCAGAGCCGCGAGGACCTCGCGCTCGTGAACTCAGGAGGAGCCCGATGAGCCGCACCACGATGATGATCGACCCCGGCCTGCCGACCGGCCTGTTCACCGATGTGATCACCAGCCACGGCGAGTACGTGGGACTGGTCAAGTTCGGCTGGGGCACCGCGCTGGTGACCCGCGACCTCGACCGCAAGATCGCCGTGCTGCGCGACGCCGGGATCGGGTTCTACTTCGGCGGGACGCTGTTCGAGCGGTACCTGTGGGGTGGCCGGGTCGACGACTACCTCGCGCTCGTCGACCGCACCGGGGCCACGCACATCGAGGTGTCCAACGGGACCATCCCGCTGGACCAGGAGGCGAAGGCCGGCTACGTGCGGCGCATGGCGGGCCACCGGCCGGTGCTCTCGGAGGTCGGTTACAAGGACGCCGAGCGTTCCGCGCGGCTTTCCCCGGACGACTGGGTCGGCGCGATCGAGCAGGATCTGGCGGCCGGCGCCGAGCTGGTGATCACCGAGACCAGGGAGAGCGGCCGCAGCGGGATGGCCCGGCCGGACGGGCACCTGCGCGACGACGTGCTGCGGGCCGTGCTCTCCGCGGTCGACCCGGGCCGGCTGCTGTTCGAGGCGCCGACGAAGGACCTGCAGGTGGAGCTGATCCGCGAGATCGGGCCCGAGGTGAACCTCGGCAACATCGCGGCGGCCGACGTGCTGGGGGTGGAGACGCTGCGCCAAGGCCTGCGCGGCGACACCCTGCTCCAGTTCGCACCCGCCGATTTCCCCGTGTCACGGGCCGTTTCCGTGGCTTGAACCGTCCACAAAGGAGCAAGACAGTGCGCGACATGCACGACGCCTGCCACATCGCGATCCCCGCGCGGGATCTCGACGAGGCGGTCGAGTACTACGTTTTCGGGATCGGCGCCAGGATGGCCCGGCGCTACGACGACCGGGTCACCTTCGACTTCTTCGGTGACCAGCTGGTCTGCCACCTCTCCGACGACGTCCCGGCCGAAGCCGTGATGTATCCCCGGCACTTCGGGGTGAGCTTCGCCCGCGCCGAGGACTTCGACCGGCTGCTGCGGCTCGTGGAGCACCGCAAGCTGAAGGTGCTGGCCGGCCCGGCGCTGCGGTTCGAGGGCACCGCCGAGCAGCACCGCACCATCGCGCTCGTCGACCCGTCGAACAACGTGCTGGAGTTCAAGAACTACGACGATCCCCGGCTGCAGTTCTGATGGTGCTACGTCTGGTGCGGCACGGCGAGAGCGAGTGGAACCTGGCCGGCCGTGTGCAGGGCCAGTGCCCCGAAGCCGGCCCGCTCACCGCCCGCGGGCGGGAGCAGGCGGCCCGGACGGCGGAGCTGCTCGCCGGCTGCCGGGCCGACGCGATCATCTCCAGCGATCTGAGCCGGGCGCGGGAGACGGCGGACATCATCGCCGCCACGCTGGGCCTCGAGGTGCTCATCGATCCGGAGCTGCGGGAGCAGAACCTGGGCTTCCTGGAGGGCCGGGCGTTCGCCGACCCGCTCGGGAACGGCACTGTGCAGGACGTGATCGACGGGCTGTGGTGGGAGCCACGACGGCATCCCGAAGGCGGCGAAAGCATTCTCGACCTGTACCAGCGGATCCACGCCGCGCTGGCCCGCTACGAGGGGCGCGACCTGGTGCTGGTCGCGCACGGTGGCCCGGTACGGGTGGCGACCACCACGGCCGACCCGCGGACCGGCGAATCGGTGCCCCGAGTCCCGGTAGGCAACGCCACTGTCACCCCATTGGGTAGTTTTGTGGGAAAGTAGCGCCGTCTGAGTCCGGGATGCGATCGCGGTGGCGGCCGCCGCGGGAGTGAGGAGGGCCGGTGCCGCTGTTCGAACGCCGGAGAAGGCGCGTCGCCGCCGCCGCGGACAACAGCGTGATCCGGTCGCTGCGCGACAGTGGCGCGATCCAACTCGTCCCGATCGGCGGGCTCGACCCGCTCCGCCTCGGCGTGCATCCGGCCTGGCAACTGCCCGGCGGCGAACCGCTCCCGCCGTACGTGCCGCGCACCGCGGACGCCGAACTGGACCGTGCGCTCTCCCGGGGCGGTCTTGTGGTGCTGCAAGGGGATTCGGCCGCGGGCAAGACGCGCTCGGCGTACGAGGCGGTGCTGCGTAACGCTTCCCGGCTCAGCTGGCGCACGCTCGTCGTGCCACGGGACACCGCGGCGTTGCGTGCGCTGGCCGGTACCAGCATCGGGCTGACCGAAACCGTGCTGTGGCTGGACGACCTGGACCGTTACCTGTCCACCGACAGCCTGGACGACGGGCTGCTCGGCGCGCTGTGCCCGCCCGGCCGTCCCGACGTCGTGCTGCTCGCGACCCTGCGCTCGGGCGCCCGCCCCGCGCTCGACACCGACAAAACGGGCCGGATGCTGACCGGCCCGGTGTTGCTGGCGCGGCGCCTGGACCAGGCGGAAATCGCGGTGGCGCAACGGTTCCGCGGTGACGCCCGGATCGCCGAGGCGCTCGACGGAGACGCCGGACTCGCCGAGCAGCTGGCCGCGGCCCCGGCCGCCGTGCAGCGCTGGCGAGCGGCCGAGAACGAGCCGGGCGCGGCCCTGATCAGTGCGGCGGTGGACCTGCGGCGCGCCGGTTATCTCGACCCGGTCCCGCTGGACTGGCTGGTGGAGCTGCACACCCCGTACCTGTCCGCGCAGTTCCGGAGCGGGTTCGGCGAGACGGATCTCGCCGGTGCGCTGGCGTGGGCCGTCGAACCGGCGCGCGGTGCCGCCTGCGCGCTGCGACCGGTGGACCCGAACCGCTATGTCGCCTTCGACTACCTGGTCGACGACGCCGAGGCCGCCGGGGACGAGATCCCCGACCCGGTGTGGCGCCGGCTGCTGGGCACCCGCGGGCTGGCCGTGGACCAGATGTTCCGCATCGCCGGGGCGGCCGCCCGGCACGGCCGGATCGCGGAAGCGAGCAGGCTGTGGTCGGTGCTGGCGGCGGGCAACGACCCGTTCGCGATGTACAACCTGGGCTGGGCCGCGCAGACCGGCGGGGACGAGGCCGCGGCCGAAGGCTGGTACCTGCGCGCCGCCGAGGCGGGCAACAGCTGGGCGATGTCCGCGCTGGGCACGCAGGCCGAGGCGCGCCAGGACGTGGCGAGCGCGGAGTCGTGGTACCGGCGGGCCGCCGAGGCCGGGGACATCAAGGGGCTGACCAACCTCGGCGGGCTGTTCGCGCAGACCGGCCGGATCGACCAGGCCCGCGCGGCCTACCGTCAGGCGTCGGCGGCGGGTGATCCGGCCGGGGCGCGCAAGGAGGCGGTGCTGGAGATCCTGCACGGGGATCGCCAGCGGGGCGCGGAACTGCTGCGGCGGGTCGCGCTCGCCGGGGACGCGGCGGCGGTGCGGCTGATGGGCCTGTTGTCCCAGACCGGGAACACCGGAGTGCCACGGGAGGACGTGCAGGCGCTGCGCCGGGTCGCGGCCGAGGAAGGCGACACCGAAGCAGCGCTCGAACTGGCCAGAAGCCTCTGGAGCCAAGGAGATCTGGACGCGGCGGAGACGTGGTTCCGGCGCGCGGCGACCGCGGAGCACCCGCGGGTGGCGGAATTCGGCCTGGCTGTGCTGCTGGAACAGCGCCGCCGCACCGAGGACGCCGAGGCCTGGTACCGGCGCGCGGCCGAACACGGGCTGCCCGAGGCGATGCTCAACCTCGGCACGATCCTGCAGGAACACGGCGAGTACACCGAAGCCGAGCAGTGGTACCTCCGCGCGCTCGAAGCCGGGCACCTGCCCGCGGAGGTCAACCTCGGGGCTTTGCACTGGCGCCGCGGCAACCTCGCCGAGGGCACCACCTGGTACCAGCGTGCCGCCGCCCGCGGTGACGAACTCGCGAAACAGGCATTGGCCGACTCCCGCGCGGAAAGCTGAGGGCTTGGCCGGAGAGACAAGATCGGCCTAGGCTCTGCTGATGAGCGGTCCAGGTCGTGCCGACATCACGCTGTTTCGCACGATCCAGCGCGACGCGGTGTTCCAGGCGACCGGATCGCCCTATCTGGTGTTGGACACCGGGCTCCGGATCCGGGCCGTCAACCCGGCCTACCTCGCGGTGACCGGCCGCTCGCAGCGGGACCTGCTGGGCATGCACCTGTTCGACGCGTTCCCGGACAACCCGGACCGTCCCGACGCGGACGGGGTGACCAACATCGAGCGCTCGCTGGAGCGGGTGATGTCCCGCAAACGACGGCACCACATGCGCGTGCAGCGCCACGACCTCGCGAACGCCGACGGGGAGTTCGTGGCGCGCTACTGGGTTCCGGTCAACTCCCCCGTGCGCCATCCCGGCGGGAAGCTCGCCGGGGTGCTGCACCACACCGAAGACGTCAGCGCGCTGGAGCCGTTCCTGCACGGCAATGAGCCGGATGATCCGAGGATGTCCGGGCTGCTGGCGATCGCCGCGCTGCGGGAACGGATGGCGAGCGCGGCGCTGCACGAGGAGGCGGCGAACCTCCGGCAGGCACTGGTCGCGCGGGCCACCATCGAGCAGGCGAAAGGGCTGCTGATGGCCTGGCACCAGTGCGGCCCGGACGAGTCCTTCCTGTTGTTGCGCAAGCTTTCCCAGCAGAACAACGCCAAGGTCCGCGAGGTCGCCGCCAAGCTCGTCGAGGAGAACGGCCAGGGCCCGCACTGACCACTTGTATCGTGCCGTTGATACAAGACGGCGGGATCGATCAGCGGGCCGCGGTCGACACCGAGACCGGCGTGCCGCCATGGCGCCAGGTGCACGACCAGATCACCACACCGACCGTCACCGGGGTGCTGGGCAGCCGTACCCGGCTCCCGCCGATCCGGCAGCTCGCGGGCGATCCGGGCCTGGCCTCGGGCACGATCGCGCGTCGACCGCGAGCTGGAGAACGGCGGCTGGGTGCGCACGGGCAGGGCCCGCGGGACGGTCGTCGCCGAGGTGCCCATTCAGCCGGGCAGGCTCACGGTGCTGGAGGAGGCCGCCGCCCGGTTCGCCACTTTCGCGCGGGATCTCGGCGTGGACGCCGAAACCGCGGCGGCCGCGGTGCGCGCGGCCTGCGAACGGCCGCCGGACTGATCAGCAGGCGCCCCGGCATACCCCGCCGGGCCACCCTAAGCTCTGCGGCTATGGCCAAGTACTTCGACGTGCATCCGGAGAACCCGCAAAAGCGCGCCATCGACCAGGTGGTGGGGCTGGTGCGCGAAGGCGGGCTGATCGCCTACCCGACCGACTCCTGTTTCGCACTCGGCTGCCGGCTGGGCAACAAGGACGGCATCGACCGGATCAAGTCGATCCGCCAGCTCGACGAGAAGCACCACTTCACCCTGGTGTGCCGGGATTTCGCCCAGCTCGGCCAGTTCGTGCTGGTCAACAACTCGGTGTTCCGCTCGATCAAGGCGGCCACCCCGGGCAGCTACACCTTCATCCTGCCCGCCACCAAGGAAGTCCCGCGACGGCTGCTGCACCCGAAGAAGAAGACCGTCGGCGTGCGCATCCCCGACCACGTGGTGGCGCAGGCGTTGCTGGCGGAGCTGGGCGAGCCGCTGGTGTCGAGCACCCTGCTGCTGCCGGACCAGCAAGAGCCGCTGACGCAGGGCTGGGAGATCAAGGACGAGCTGGACCACGTGCTCGACGCCGTGATCGACTCCGGCGACTGTGGCACCGAGCCGACCACCGTGGTCGATTTCTCCGATGGCGAACCGGAAATCGTCCGCTACGGCGCCGGGGATCCCGCGCGTTTCGAGTGAGCGTCAGACCAGGGGCCTGCCCTCGGCGATCCGCCGGCGCAGGTCCCACAGGTAGGCGTTGTACGGGAATTCACGCAACGGCCGCGGCGAATGCAGCGCCACCGCGCCGATCCGCCGCATCAGCCGGTCGAAGCGGCGCTGGCGCCCCGGTGACCACGTCAGCTTCATCTCCTCGCGGAACCGCGGCGGCAGGAAACCGGTGGTGACGAACGTGGTGAACCCGCCCATCGCCGCGCTGACCGGCCGCGGCATGAACTTCATCCTCGTGATGTCGAGCAGGTGGGCCCGGATGGTGTCGTCGATGGCGATCCGGTCCAGCGCGCTGTTCCAGTATTTTCTCGAAGGCGGCGCGGTCGGCGGGCCACATCTCCTCGCGGACCTGCAGCGTGGTGCCCAGCCGCGAACACGCCTGATAGGCCTCCTCCGCGACGTCCGGGTCCAGTCCGCCCGCGAACACCCGGTAGATGTCCTCGACCCCGCGGTAGAGACAGGCGGCGACCCACAGCTGCAGTGCGGGATCCAGCGCGTTGTACTTCACCGGGCTCGACTCGGTGGAGCGCACCTGGGCGTGCTGTTTGCTCACCGCCCGCCGATAGGCCTTGCGCTCTTCATCGGTGCCCATCGTGGCGACCGCGAGGTAGGTCAGCGTGGTGCGGGTCCGCTTCACCGGGTGGTCGAACAGCCGCCCGTTTTCCACCCTGCTCTCGTAGACGCCGTAGCCGACGGCCGGGTGGCCCAGCTGCATGATCACGTTCGCCGGCCCGGCGAGCAGGCCGGCCCCGAGCATCAGGTCGTCGCTTCGCATCGCGGCTCCAATCTGAACACACCCGTTAGCAGATATGCTGTGCCGGAGCGCCGCGGATGTCAAGATGGCCGGTATGGAAACGACACCGCTGCGCACGTACGGAGGCGTCGCGGGCGAGGACCGGCAGGCCGGGCGCCGCGCCCAGCTGATCGAAGCCGGCCTGCGCCTGCTCGGCTCGCCGGACGGACCGCAGGAGCTCACCGTGCGCGGCGTCTGCCGGGAGGCGAACCTGGCCGCGCGGTACTTCTACGAGAACTTCGCCGACCGCGACGCGCTGGCGATCGCGGTGTACGACCACGTGATCACCGAGATCGCCGCCACCACACTCGAAGCCGTCCGCGCCGCCCCGGCCGACGCGCGCGCGAAAACCCGTGCGGGCCTGGGAAATCTGGTCCGCCGGATCGCCGAGGACCCGCGGCGCGGGCGGCTGCTGTTCTCCCCCGCGCTCAGCGCCACCGTGCTCGCCGCGCGCCGCGTCGAGTCCACCCGCTGGTTCGTCCACCTGCTCGGGCTGCAGGCGAGCGAGTTCCTGCGGGTCGACCCCGGGCCACGGCTGGAACTGCTCTCGCAGGTGCTGGTCGGCGGGCTGGCGCAGGCGCTCACGTCCTGGCTGGACGGCACCCTCGAGGTGGCCGAAGACGGCCTGGTGGAGCAGTGCACGGACATCTTCGTACAGGTCTCGGCGCTGGCGTGAGCTTTAGCGATCGCTCAGTAAAGGTGTACCTTGGGCCGATGGCGACCGAGACGACCGGCCACGACTGGCGCAGCTACGAGCCGCTCGCGCTGTCCCCGATCCTGACCCACGCGCTGGACGCCTTCTACGAGCAGGGTTTCCACGGCACCGCGGTCCGCGACATCGCCCGGCGGGTGGGGGTCACCGTGCCCGCGCTGTACTACTACTACGAGAACAAGGAAGCCATCCTCGTCACGCTACTGGAGACCGCGACCAACGACGTGGCGAGCCGGGCGTTCGCGGCCGCCGAAGAGGGCGGCGAACGGCCCGAGCAGCGCCTCGCCAACGTGATCGAGGCCGTGGTGCTGCACATGACGCACCGGGTGCGGATGGCGGCGCTGGACTCGGAGCTGCGCTACCTGCTGCCTGCCAACCGCAAGCATTACGCGGCCACCCGCAAGAAGATCGAACGCCTGCTCACCGGCATCATCGCCGACGGCGTCCGGGACAAAGTCTTCCAGGTGGCCGACGTGGCCGAGACCGGCCGCGCGTTGCTGGGCATGTGCCAGTCGGTGGCCACCTGGTACCGCGAAGACGGCCCGCTGCGGCCGGAGAAACTGGCGGCGAAATACGTCGAGATCGCGCTCTCGACCGTCGGCACCACGAAGAGACCGCGCAAAAACTGAGTCGTCACAACGGGTTCTGTACTTAGCGATCGTTTAGTAGGCTTCCGCCACGAGGAGGTGCCGACGATGGCCCGACCGATCCGCATCGCGAATTTCTCCGGTTACCTCGGAGACCGCTACACCGCGCTCGACGAGGCGATGGCCGGGGATCCGGTGGACGTGCTGGCCGGGGACTACCTCGCCGAAATCACCCTCGCCGCGCTCGCCGCCCGCTACCGCAAGGATCCCTCCCGCGGTTACGTCGAGTACTTCCTCGACCAGATCGCCCCGCACCTGGACGCCATCGGCAAACGGGGCATCAAGGTGGTGACGAACGCGGGCGGCTTCCACCCGGCCGGGCTCGCCGCCGCGCTGCGCGAGCTGGCGCCGGAGCTGCACGTGGCGCACGTCGAGGGTGACAACGTCGTGTCCCGGCTCGACGAGTACGCCGAAGCGGGGCACCGACTGGAGAACCTGGACACCGGGCTGCCGCTTTCGTCCTGGGGAATCGTGCCGATGGCCGCCAACGCCTACCTCGGCGGGTGGGGTATCGCGGCGGCGCTCGCCGAGGGCGCCGACATCGTGATCTGCGGCCGGGTCACCGACGCGTCGCTGACAGCCGGCCCTGCCGCTTGGTGGCACGGCTGGCGCCGGGACGACTGGGACGCCCTCGCCGGAGCCGTCGCCGCCGGGCACATCATCGAATGCGGCCCGCAGGCGGTGGGCGGCAACTTCTCCGGGTTCACGCGGATCGCGAACATGCTCACCCCGGGGTTCCCGATCGCGGAAATCGCCGCGGACGGCGGCAGCGTGATCACCAAGCACGCGCGGGACGGCGGCGAGGTCACCGTGGACACCGTCACCGCCCAGCTGGTCTACGAAATCCAGGGCCCCCGCTACCTGAACCCCGACGTGACCGTGCACCTGGACACCCTGCGGCTCGCGGCGGCGGGCAAGGACAGGGTCGAGCTGTCCGGCGTCACGGGTTCGCCGCCTCCCCCGACCACGAAGGTCGCGGTGTTCGGGCAGCTCGGCTACACGGTCGTCAACACGGTGTACGCCACGGCGCCCGACGTGGACGCGAAGGTCGCCCTGCTGCGCGCGCAGATCGGCAAGGATCTGCCCGAGGGTGTCGAGCTGGACATCACCTGCCTCGGCACCGCGGCGACCGACCCCGAGACGCAATGGGCGGCGACCGTCCCGGTGCGGGTGATGGCGGCGGCGGCCGAACGCGAGCCGCTGGTGGCGTTCGACCTGGCGCAGCGGCTCGGCAGCCTTTACCTGCAGAGCATTCCGGGCTTTTTCCACGACGGCGGCGGCACCTTGAAGGCCACCCCGAGGCCGCGCATCGACTACTGGCCGGCCCTGCTGCCGATGTCCGCGGCCGGGCACCGGACGGTCCTCGGTGACGGGCGCGCACTGGACATCGAGCCACCGGCCGAAACCGCCACCGCACCGCAGCCGGTGCATCCCGAACCGCGTGCGGCCCCGGCGCCCGCCGGCACCCGGCTGGTGCCGCTGGGCACCGTGGCCTACGCCCGCAGTGGCGACAAGGGCGGCAATTCCAACGTCGGCGTGTGGGTGCCCGACGAGCGGGCCTGGCCGTGGCTGCGCGACACACTGTCCACAATCGAGATCCGCAGGCTGCTGCCGGAAGTCAAGGACGCCGAGATCGTCCGGCACGAGTTCCCCGCGCTGCGTGCGGTGCATTTCGTGCTGCGGGGCCTGCTGGGCACCGGCGGGTCGTCGAACCTGCGGGTGGACCAGGTGGGCAAGGCGGTGGGCGAATACCTGCGCGCCAAGCACGTCGCCGTCCCACAGGAGCTGCTCGATGGCACTGACTGACCGGATCGCCAAGGCGGTCGCGAACCCGCTCACGCACGACGGGTTCGATCCGGATGCCGAGTTCGCCGAGGTGCTCGGCGGGATCGGGATGAGCCCGGCGGACACCGGCGGCGCGGTCACGTTCACCGGCGCCGATCCCGTCGTGCCCAGCACGCTGCGCCTCGGCGGCGCGGCGGCGATCGCGCTGGCCGCGAAGTCCGCCGCGATCGCGAAACTGTGGCGGCTGCGCGGCGGCGAGGGCCAGGACATCGCGGTGGACCTGCGTGTGGCGCCGCACCGGTTGTGCCCGTTCTACGACCGGAAATGGGAGCTGCTGAACGGATATCCGGCCGGCTCCCCCTCGAATCCCAGTCAGGCGCTGGGTTTCCGGTTCTACCGCACCGCCGACGACAGATGGGTGATGCCGCTCAACCCGTATCCGAAGATCAAGGTCGCGGCGCAGAAACTGCTCGGTGTCCCCGATTCCACCGAGTCCGTCACGGCGGCGATCGCCCGGTGGAAGGGGCTCGACCTCGAACATGCGGCGGCCGAGGCGGGCGCGGTGCTGCCGATGCTGCGCACGGCCGAAGAGCTGCTGGCCGAGGAGCACTACCGCGAGACCCTGGCGGGGCTGCCGCTGATCGAGGTGACCAGGATCGGTGACTCGGAGCCGGAACCGCTGCCCGGCGGGGTGGCGCAGCCGCTGACCGGGGTCCGGGCGCTGGGCATGGGGCACGTGATCGCCGGGGCCGGCGTCGGCCGCGCGCTCGCCCTGCACGGGGCGGACGTGCTGAACCTGTGGCGCCCCAACGAAATCGAGCACGACGTCACCTACATCACGGCGAACGTCGGGGTCCGCTCGGCCACCGTCGACCCGTACCGGCACCAGGAGCGGGTGGCCTCGCTGCTGGCGGGCGCGGACGTGTTCTACGCCAACCGCAGGCCCGGGTACCTCAGCCGCATCGGGTTCTCGTCCGAGGAAGCGGCGGCGGCGCGGCCGGGCATCGTGTACGCGACGGCGTCGCTGAACGGGGAGACCGGGCCGTGGGCCGGGCGCGTCGGCTTCGACCAGACCGCGGGCAGCCTCGTCGGCATGATGCACCTGGAAGGCGACGGGGAGCGGCCGGCGCTGCCGCCGATCCTCGTGGTCAACGACTACATCGTCTCGTGGCTGCTGACAGCCGGGATCGTCGAGGCGCTGGCCCGGCGGGCGGTGCACGGCGGCAGTTACAAGGTGCACGTGTCGCTGACCCGCGCGGCGCTGTGGATCCTGAGCATGGGCGTGTTCGACAAGGACTACGCCACCGAAACGGCCGGCCGCGGCGAGGAACACGCCTACCGTGACCCCGAGACCTTCACCGCGGACACCCCGCTCGGGCACTACCAGGGGGTGACCGACCAGGTGCGGATGTCCGCCACCCCGGGCGAGTACCCGTTCGTCCTCGCGCCGCGGGGGTCCTCCCGTCCCGAGTGGTGAGGCCGGCGTGACTCTCGAACGGGGCAGCCCGGCCTGGCGGTACTTCGGGGATTTCCGGACCGGCCTGCTGGCCGCCCAGGTGCTCACGCTGCAGGTGGCGCATCCGGTGGTGGCCGCCGGGGTGCGGGACCATTCGGACTACGTGGCGAACCCGTGGACACGCCTGATGCGCACTGGCGCTTCTTTGTCGATTTACGTCTATGGCGGGGCGGAGGGCGCGGCGTACGAGGCCGGGCGCCTGCGGGCGCTGCACCGGGAGTTCACCGGTGTCCGGGACGACGGGCGGCGGTACTCGGGCCTCGATCCGCACGCGTATGCCTGGGTGCACGCCACGCTGGTGCGGCTGGCGGTGGACGCGCAGGAGTTCTTCGGGCGCCCGATCCCGGCGGCCGAACTGGAGGAGTACTACGCACAGATGACCGAAGTGGGCAGGCTGCTGGGGATCGGGGACCGGTACCTGCCGGGGTCGTGGGGCGAGTTCTGCCGGTACTACGACGAGATGGTGGCTTCGTTCGGCCCCAACGGCACGATCGACGAACTGGTCGAGACGATCGGCACCGTGCGCCCGCCGTTCCCGGTCCCGTTCTGGTCTTCCTTACGGGGCCTGCAACTCTTCCTGCTGTCGGCCACGCTCCCGCCGGCGTTCCGCGACCGGCTCGGTCTACAGTGGACGGACGCGCAGCAACGACGCTTCGACCGTTTACGCACCGTCGTGCGCACGCTGGCCGCCCCGGTCCCGGCGTCCCTGCGCAACGCGCACTTCCGCTTCCTCGCCTGGCTGAACATCTGGTACCGCGCCCGCCACGCGCCTGCGGACTAGAGCAGCGTGATCTCGTCGAGACGCCATTCGCCGTTGGCCCGCACTAGGGAAAGGCGCATCCGGCTACGGTCGATGCGCGGGTCTTTCAGGTTGGTGTTGCGGATGCTCTGGTCGACGAACGCCAGTACGACGGCGTGCTGGTCGTCCGCCTCGGTGACGGCGGCGTCGAGCACAGAGCCCTGCGACGTGGCCTGGTACTGCTGGATCAGCTGCAACAGCGAAGCCGAGGCGTTGCGGTAGTCCGCGGCGAACTTGTCCGTCGAATGCGCGACGATCTCGTCCAGGTTCGCGTTCGGGCTGTGATAGTCGTAGGTCGAGATCGCCGCCGCGTACCCTGGATCTGACTGGATATCACATATATGATCTGCCGGTGATGTCGGTGACGCAGTGCTGCCACGGCCCTTCCCCGCCCCGTGCGCAGGCGAGCGCTCGGCCGTGCGGGCGCACGGGACGGCCGGCGGCGGGATCAGTCCTCGCGCCAGAGCCCGGTCTTCTCCAGATGCGCGATCAGGCGCGCGCCGCTTTCCGTGACGTGGCGGTGCATTTCCACGCCGCCGGCCGCCGTGTCACCCTTGCGCAGCGCGCGCAGGATCTTCCGGTGCGCGCTGACGGTGAGGTCACGCCATTCGGCGTCCGAGGAGTAGAAATGCCGCGGCAGATAGACCGTCGCGCTGCGCAGGAACCACGAAAGCTTGCGCGAGTGCGCGGCCCGGTTGATGGCGCGGTGGAAGTCGTACTCAAGCCTTTCCAGCTCCGCCGGGTCCGGCCGGTTCGCCGCCTCGGCGAGCTCTTCGTTCATCCGCTCCAGCTCGTCCAGGTCGTCGGCGGCCAGGTGCTCGGCCGCCCGGCCGAACAGTGTGGTGGCCAGGTCCGCCTGCAGCCCGAACATGTCCTCGACGTCCAAACGGGACAGTGGCGCGACCACGAAACCACGGTGTGGCTCCAATTCCACCATGTCCTCGCCGCGCAGCACGGCCAGCGCCTCGCGCACCGGGGTGACGCTCACGCCGAGTTCGGCCGCGACCTGGTCGAGGCGGAGGAACTCCCCTGGCCGCACCTCACCGGACATGATCAGGTTGCGCAGGTGCGCGGCGACCTCGTCGGCCAGCTGGG
Source organism: Amycolatopsis sp. (assembly GCF_035546795.1). Lineage (GTDB taxonomy): Bacteria > Actinomycetota > Actinomycetes > Mycobacteriales > Pseudonocardiaceae > Amycolatopsis_E. The sequence continues at coordinate 36,294 of NZ_DASZWC010000067.1, read as the reverse complement.
GCCGCCGGGGTAGTCCCGCGGTTCGCGACATACCGTCCTCCCTCTATTCGATATAAGATATTAGACCGATCCCGGAGGTGTCGATGTCCGGCTACTGGCTCCGCCGCATCGAGCGGCTCGATCCCGTCACCGACCACCAGGAGATCTACCGGATCTCCATCGGGTACGAGTTCCCGTGGGATTACCAGCGGGCGCTGGAATTCGCGCTGTTCCGGACTTACTGCGTGCCGAGCATCTCGAACCTGCTCTCGGCGACGCGGGAGTTCGCCGAGCGGCCGCAGCGGCGCTACGACGACACGGCGCTGCTGATGGCGGAGCTCGCCGAACACGGCTACGACTCACCGCGCGGACGCGAGGCGCTCAGTGTGGTGAACCGGATGCACGGCCGTTACCGCATCAGCAACGACGACATGCTGTACGTGCTCTCGACGTTCGTGTTCGACCCCATCGAGTGGATCGACCGGTACGGCTGGCGCCGGCTGCACGAACACGAGCGGCAGGCGGCGTATCACTATTTCTTCGAAGTCGGCCGCCGGATGGGGATCAAGGAGATCCCGGCCGGTTTCGCGGAGTTCCGCCGGTTCAAGGACGCCTACGAGCGCGAGCATTTCGTGTACTCGGACACCAATCACGAGATCGGCACGTACACCCTGAACCTGTTCGCGTCGTGGTATCCTGGCCCCTTGCGGGGCGCCGTTTCCACCGGCGCGAAGAGTCTGCTCGACCCGCTCATGCTGGCCGCCTTCGGCTTCGACCCCGCGCCCGCGTGGGTCGGGCGGCTCGTGCGCGGGGCGTTGCGCGCCCGCGCCGTGCTGGAACGTCCGCTGCCCCGCCGCCGTCGCTCGAAGCTCCTGCGTCCAGGCTCCGCCAAGAGCCACCCGGATTATCCGAACGCCAAGACCCCGGCCGACATCGGCGCCCCGGAGCCCCCGAAGGACATCGATCCGGCCCATCTGCGCCGCCCCCGCACACCCACCGCCTGACGCGGACTCCCGTGCGGCGCAGGGCCGCACGGGAGTCCGCGTCAGGAGTACAGCGAGGTGATGTCCGGCGCGAAGCGGTCGCGGATGATGCGGCGACGGAGTTTCAACGTCGGGGTGAGCTCGCCGGACTCCGCGGTCCACGGCTCGGGCAGCACGGCGTATCGCTTGATCTGCTCGGCGCGGGCCAGCTGCCCGTTCACCTCCTCGATGAGCGCGTCGAGCTCCGCGCGCACGGCCGGGTGGCCGGCCAGGTAAGTCAGGGTGCCCGTGATTCCCCGCGCCGCGGCCCACGCGGGCGCCGTCTCCTCGTCCAGCGTCACGAGCGCGGTGAGGTACGGCCGCTGGTCCCCGAGCGCGATCGCGTAACCCACCAGCGGATGCGCCCGCAGCAGCCCCTCGATCTTCGTCGGCGCCACGTTCTTCCCGCTGGAGGTGATGATCAGTTCCTTCTTGCGGTCGGTGATCGTGAGGAACCCGTCCTCGTCGAGCGCCCCGATGTCACCGGTGGCGAGCCAGCCCTCGTCGTCGGTGTCGTCGCGCACCGTGCCGTCCGGCTGCAGATAGCCGAGGAACACGATCGGCCCGCGCACCAGGATTTCCCCGTCCTCGGCGATCCGGACCTCGACCCCGGGCAGCGGCTTCCCGACGGTGCCGGCCTTCGCGGCGCCCGGCGTGTTCGCGGTGGCGCAGCCCGTGGTCTCGCTCATCCCCCACACTTCCAGCACCTCGATTCCCAGCCCGCCGAGGAATTCCCGCACCGGACCCGGCAGCGGCGCGGACCCACTCGCCGGCCAGTTCAGCGCGTCCAGCCCGAGCTGTGAGACGAGCCCCGCGGCGCCGTCGGCCACCGAACGCAGCGCGCTCGCGATTTTCTCCCACACCCTGGGCACGCCGAAGAACGACGGCGGCCGCACACTGGCCAAAGTGGACACGATCTGCCCCGGGTCCGCGCAGATGAACACGTGCGAGGCCTGGTACAGCGCGCGGTAGATCGCCAGCTCCCGCTCGGCGACGTGCGCGAGCGGCAGGTACGCGATCGTCGGCGCGTGCAGGTCCATCGGCGCCACGCGGTTGAGCGAGACGGCCTCGTACAGCACGTTGTAATGGCTCAGCACCACGGCTTTCGGGTCACCGGTGGTGCCCGAGGTATACATCATCGCCACCGGCTCGGTGGCGACGACATCGTCGGTCAGCTTCTCCACCACGGCCGGATCCTGCCGGTGCAACCGGGCACCCCGCGCGCGCAGCTCCGGCCACCGCACGAACCGTGGATCGTCGGGCAGCGGTACGTCGTCCACCACGACGACATGCCGGATGGTGCTCGACGCGGCCAGCGCCGGCGCCCATCTCGCGAGCTCGTCCGCCCCTTCGAGCACGACCACCGTCGCACCGGAATGTGTTGCGACGTAAGTGATCTGGTCCGGGCTTAGGGTGTGGTAGGCGGTGCACGAGATCGCCCGGACGTGCGCGGCGGCGAGATCGGCGATCCAGTGCTCGAACCGGCTGGTCATCATGATCAGCAGCCGTTGCCCCGGCGCGATCCCCAGCGCGCCCAGCCCGCGGGCGACCTCCGCGGCACTCGTCCGCAGCTCCGCCCAGGTAAGCGTTTCCTCGCCGGCTGTGAGCGCCGGATGGTCCGGGTATGTCTCGGCGTTGCGCCGCAGCAGTCCGGGCACCGTCAGCTCGGCGGCCTCGGCCGCACACTCCTGTGCGAGGTCCATGCTCAACTCCTCCGCTCGACTCCGCTCGGCATAACGAGTGTTACGTATCATGCGTTACGCAACAAGGGTTACGATGCAAAAGGTGCGCAGGAAGGCGTTCCCAACACACACTGTGAGGCACTGATGGCGCGTCGGGTGCGGGATCCGCAGTCCAGGGACCAGCTCGTCGACGCCGCGTGGCGGCTGGTGGCGCGGCTCGGCCCGGCGGCGACCACACTGCGCGCGGTCGCCGCGGAGGCCGGGGTCACCACCGGCTCGGTGACGCATTACTTCGAGGACAAGGCGGAACTGATGGCCGCGGTCCTGCGGCACAACGGCGCCGTCGCGACCGAGCGCGTGGTGCGGGCCGTCGGCGCGAAACGCGGTATGGCCGCGGCCCGGCACGCCACCCTCGCCCTGCTGCCACTCGACGACGTGCGGTTCCGGTGCTGGCAGGTGTGGCTGGCGTTCTGGTCACAGGATCCGGGGCAGGTCCGCGAAGGCGGCTTCGCCGAGGGCTACCGGGAGTGGTCCGGTCAGGTGGCCCGGCATCTCGCCGAAGCCGTCGAGGACGGGGAGCTGCCGGCCGGGCTCGACGTCCACCACGAGATCAACGTGCTGGGCACGCTGGTCGCGGGCACCGGGCTGCTCGCCGGTTCCGACGAGGCCGGCCGCGCTCAGCTGCGACGCCGGGCGCAGCGCGTCTTCGGCGAGCATTTCGCCGCGCTGGCCGCGCCGGAAGTCAGTTGAGCGTGGGATTCTTCGGCAGGCAGAACGCGAGCCGGGACCACGGCGGGGCCGAGCGGCCTGGCTCCGGCACGGGAAGCGTCAGGTAGGCCCAAACGCCCATCCCGTCGCTGTCGTAGTCGACGCCCCAGCCCGCCGAGCCGTTGCGCCCGCCGTCCATGAACCCGGGCCTGCTCGGCGGGACCAGCCTGTCGCCCCGCACATCGACCCTCAGATAGTGCGGATCCGTGGCCCGCACGAGACAGACGGTGACCGGGCCGCAGTCGTCGTCGAAGGCGTCGGCGCAGAGTTCGTCCAGGAACAGCAGCACGCTGACCACCACTTCGGAGGTGCAGTCGAACAGCAGTCCGCACAGGGCGTTGCGCAATCGCGCGAGGTCGGGCAAATCGCGCAGCCGGCGCCATACGATCTGCTCTCCGCAGGACCACTGGACCGTCATGGTGGGGACCCTCTCCGCTGGCTGTTCAACGGCCGGTTATCCGAGTTACCCGCGAGCACACCGGCTAAACACGAATAATTTGGCGGCCCCGGTCCTTTCGGTGACACTGGACTCCATGACCGAGCGAATGGCACCCGGCAGGCCGGACGAGGACAGCGCCGCGCTGGCCGAACTGCTCGGCTCGGTGGTGCGCACCCTCGAACCCGAGCCCGACGTGGACTCGACCCTCGAACACATCGTGCAGGCGGTCGCCGCCACCGTGCCGGGTACCGAGAACGCCGGGGTGACCCTGCTGGAAGGCGGCAGCGTCCGCTCGGTCGCGCCCACCAGTGAGGTGGTCGCGAAACTGGACCGGCTGCAGGAGGACCTTTCGCAAGGCCCGTGCGTGGACGCGGTTTTCGAGGGCACCGTGTACCGCACCGGGAACATCGGCGCCGACACGCGCTGGCCCGAGTTCGCCGGCGCCGCCGCGGGGCTGGGTATCCGCTCGATGCTGGGCATCCGGCTGTTCACCAGCTCGGCCAACCTCGGCGCACTCAACCTCTACTCCACCGAGTTCGACGCTTTCGACGAGGAGGCCGAGAACATCAGCACCCTCTTCGCGGCACACGCGGCGATCGCGCTCGCCGGCTCGAGACGCCAGGAGCAGCTCCGGAACGCGCTGGCCACGCGCGACACCATCTCGATGGCCAAGGGCATCCTGATGGAACGGCACCGGATCACCGACGAGCAGGCCTTCGGCCTGCTCGTGCGGACTTCCCAGCGCTCGAACAGGAAACTGCACGACATCGCGCAGTGGCTGGTCCACGAGGCCAACACGCACGGCCGAACCGGCTGAGCCGCCTGGGTGTCGTGGTGGGCGACGGGTGAGCGGTTCCTCGCGCCGGCCCGCGAACCACTTTCAAAACACTCATCAGCCCTCGTCGGCGAGTTTTTTCAGCACTGACTCGGAGATCTCGGCGAAGGCCTCGACCTGGTCCGGGGCGAGCGCGTCGAACACCAGGCGGCGCACCGTTTCCACGTGCCGAGGGGCGGCGTCTTCGATGGCCCGGCGCCCTTCCGGCGTCAGCACGATGAACGCGCCACGCGCATCGGACGGACATTCTTCGCGTGCGACGAGGCCCCGCCGCTGCATCCGCGCGAGGTGGTGGGAAAGCCTGCTCTTCTCCCACTGCAGGGCGCGCGCCAGCTCGAAGATGCGGACCCGCTCGTCCGGGTTGTCCGTCAGCTGCACCAGGACCGCGAAATCGGAATGTGACAGCTCGGAGTCGGCCTGCAGCTGCCTGCTGAGCACGGCGGTCAGTTGGGCCTGCATCGCGATATAGCCGCGCCAGGCCCGTTGTTCGGCGTCGGTCAGCCAGCGAGTTTCCGTCACGCGATCGAGTATACGGGAATAGTTGACACGTCACCTAAGTTGGCTACGCTGAACGCATCAACCGCCACAAGGAGGTTTTCCCATGACTGCCCCGGCAAACTACGGCCAGCTCACCGGCACCTACGAGCTCGACCCGGCGCACACCCGGATCGGTTTCGTGGCCCGGCACGCGATGGTCACCAAGGTGCGCGGCGCCTTCAACGAGTTCACCGGCAAGGCCGAGATCGACGGGGACAACCCGGAGAAGTCGAGCGCGTCGGTCACCATCAAGGCGGCGAGCATCGACACCCGCAACGCCGACCGGGACGCCCACCTGCGCAGCAACGACTTCCTGCAGATGGACGAGTACCCGGAGATCACCTTCACCAGCACGGAGATCAAGCAGACCGGGGACAACGAGTTCGACGTCAGCGGTGACCTGACCATCCGCGGTGTGACGAAGCCGGTCACCATTCCCTTCACGTTCGAGGGCACGGCGCAGGACCCGTTCGGCAACACCCGGATCGGTTTCGAGGGCTCCACGGTGATCAACCGCAAGGACTACGGCATCACCTGGAACGCCACCCTGGAGACCGGCGGCGTGCTGGTCAGCGACAAGGTGACCCTGGAGTTCGAGGTCTCGGCGATCAAGACCGCCTGACACCCCGGGCACGGAGAAGGCCACCCAGCGCGACCCGCGCCGGGTGACCTCCCGCCTGTGTTCAGGCGCGTGCGGCCGCCAGCGCCCGGGTGGTGAGCACCCGGGCGAGATGCGACCGGTACTCCGCCGTCGCATGCGGTTCGTCGACCGGGGAAGCGTTTTCCGCCGCCAGCGCACCCGCCTCGGCGACGGAAGCGCCGGACGCCAGCGCCTGTTCGGTGGCGGTGGCCCGGATCGGCGTGCCGGCCATGTTGATCAGGCCGACCGAACCGCCGGCCACGGCGACCCCGACGATGGCCCAGTCGATCGCGCGGCGGGTGAACTTCTCGAAACCCCAGCCTTCCCCGGTGCGCAACGGAACCCGGATCTCGGTGAGCAGCTCGTCGGGCTCCAGCGGGGTGGTGAACGGGCCCAGGAAGAACTCCGCCGCCGGGATCCGGCGCTCGCCGCCGGGTCCGCGCACGACGAGTTCGCCGTCCGAAGCCAGCACGGCGGCAGGCAGATCCGCCGCCGCGTCGGCGTGCGCGAGCGAACCGCCGATGGTGCCGCGATGCCGGACCTGCTGGTCCCCCACCTCGCCCGCCACGTGCGCCAGCAGCGGCGCGTGCTCGCGGAGCACGCTGTCGTGGTGCAGGTCGTGGTACCGCGACAACGCGCCGATCGCCACGACGTCGCCCTCGACGCGTACGTACCGAAGGTCCGCGATCGGCGCGACGTCGACGAGCACCTCGGGCGCGGCGAGCCGCAGCTTCATCAGCGGCAACAGGGAATGCCCGCCTGCCAGCAGCTTCGCGTCGTCACCGTACTCACCGAGCAGCGCCAGCGCTTCGTCCACAGTGGACGCACGGCGGTAGCTGAAACCGGCCGGGATCACTGCTGCACCTCCTGGCCCGACGCGTCCATCACGGCGCTGACGATGTTGTGGTAGCCGGTGCACCGACAGAGGTTGCCCTCCAGGCCGGTGCGCACTTCTTCCCTGCTGGGCTGGGGATTGTGCGCCAGCAGGGACACCGAGGCCATGATCATGCCCGGGGTGCAGAACCCGCACTGCAGGCCGTGCTGTTCCCGGAACGCGCGCTGCACCGGGTGCAGCTCACCGTCCTTTCCGGACAGTCCCTCCACGGTGGTGACCTCGTGCCCGTCGGCCTGCGCGGCCAGCACCGTGCATGATTTCACCGACTCGCCGTCCAGCAGCACCGTGCAGGCACCGCAGGACGTGGTGTCGCAGCCGATGTTCGTCCCGGTGAGCCCGGCGTTCTCGCGCACGAAATGCACCAGCAGCGTGCGGTCCTCCACCTCCTCGGAAACGGTGCGGCCGTTGATCTCGATGGTGACCTTCACTGCGCCTTCGCCTCCATGTATCTTGCGGGACACCCGCACCCGATCGGTCCTCCCCGCACCCGTTCGTGCTTCACGGCTGCTGCGTCCGGTCCTCGATATCTTGCGGGACACCCGCACCCGATCGGTCCTCCCCGCACCCGTTCGTGCCTCACGGCTGCTGCGTCCGGTCCTCGATCGCCTGCCAGACCCGCAGCGGGGTGGCCGGCATGTCCAGGTGCCGCACGCCGAGATGCGACAGCGCGTCGACCACCGCGTTGTGCACCGCGGGCGTCGATCCGATGGTGGCGGCTTCGCCGATTCCCTTGACGCCCAACAGGTTCCGCGTGGTGGGCGTGGCCATCTCGACGAGCTCGAAGTCCGGCAGCTCGGTGGCCGTGACGAACGAGTAGTCGGCGAGCGTGGCCGTGGTCGGGTTGCCGTCCTCGTCGTAGCTCATCACTTCCAGCAGCGCCTGCGCGATGCCCTGGCCGAGCCCGCCGTGCCGCTGGCCGCGGAACACCAGCGGGTTGATCACCGGGCCGGCGTCGTCGGCCGCGACGATCCGGCGCACCACGACCTTCCCGGTCTCGGTGTCCACGTCGACGACCGCGAGGTGCGCGCCGAAGGGGAAGGTCGGGCTGCCGTCGCCGAACCAGACATCCGCCGACAACGCGCCTTCGTCGGCACGTGCGGCAAGCTGGGCCCAGGTGACCGCGCCGCTGGCCGGGGCGCCGCGCACCTGCCACGCGCCCTCGTCGAGGTTGAGCTCCAGGTCGTCGGGCGACGCCTCCAGCAGGTCCGCCGCGATCTCGCGGGCCCGGGAGATCACCTGCTCGGCGGCCTGACGCACCGCGGATCCGCCCAGCTGCAGGGAACGCGAGCCGAACGTGCCCACGGCCTTGGGCACCTCGTCGGTGTCGCCGTGGCGGATGGTGATCTGCTCCATCGGGATGCCGAGCTGGTCCGACAGCAGCATCGCCAGCGACGTGTCCAGGCCCTGACCGTGCGGGGAGCTGCCGGTGTACGCGGTGACCGTGCCGTCGGGGTTGATGTCCACCCGGCCACTCTCACCGCTCGCGTCGCCGCCGGTGATCTCGACGTAGCTGGCGATGCCGAGGCCGAGCGCGACCGGCTCCCCCGCTTCCCGGCGGCGTTTCTGCTCGGCGCGCAACTCGGCGTAGCCCGCCGCTTCGAGCACCTTGTCCAGCGCCCGCGCGTACTCGCCGGTGTCGTAGCTCGCGCCCGTCGGTGTGGTGTAAGGGAATTCGCCGGGCTCGATGAAGTTGGCCCGGCGCACGTCGCCCGGGTCCATGCCGATCTCGCGGGCGAACAGGTCCATCGCACGCTCGACCGCCGCTGTCGCCTCGGGCCTGCCCGCGCCGCGATAGGCGGCGATCGGGGTCGTGGTGGTGACGACGACCCGGCTCCGCGTCTCGACCTTCGGGAAGTGGTAGACGCCCGAGGCCATCAGCTCAGTCAGCGTCGGCAGGAACGCCGCGCGCGGATACGCCCCACCGTCCTGCACCACGTCGAGGCGGAACACCTCGACCGTGCCGTCGCGGCGGCCGCCGATGGTGATCGTGTTCTGCTGCGCGCGGCCGTGCGTCATCGACGTCAGGTTCTCGCTGCGGGTCTCGGTCCACCGGATCGCCCGCCCGGCGCGTTGCGCGGCCCAGCCGAGCACGACCGGCTCGGGGTCCGAGCCGATCTTCGCACCGAAACCGCCGCCGACGTCGGGCGTGATGACGCGGACCTTCTCCTCCCCGACGCCGAGGCCGCCGGCGATCGCGCCCCGGGCCATCTGCGCGTTCTGGGTGGACAGCCAGACTGTCAGCCTGCCGTCCTCGCCCCAGGCGCATGCGGCGCCGCGCACTTCCAGCGGGGCGGGGGCGACGCGCTGGTTCACGATCCGCTGGGTGACCACGACCTCACAGCCGTCGAAGGCGTGCTCGTCGAACCCGCCGCCGTGCACCTGCACGACGTTGCTGTCCTGATCGGCGAAAACCTTTGTCTCATCGGACAACGCGGCGTCGATACTCGCCACCGCGTCGAGCGGGTCGTAGTCCACGTCGACCAGTTCGGCCGCGTCCGCGAGCTGGTACCGCTGCTCGGTGAGCACCAGTGCGACCGGCTCGCCCACATAACGCACGACGTCGGCCGCGAGCCAGGGCTCGACGACCGGGCCGGAATTTCGCGGCGCCAGATCGAGATCGGCCGCGGTGTAGGCGGCCACGACACCGGGCGCCGCCAGCGCCTCCGTGGTGTCGATGGCGGCGATCCGCGCGTGCGCGATCGGACTGCGCACGAACACCGCGTGCACGGCGCCGGTCAGTGCGGGCTCACGCAGGTCCTCGACATAGGTGCCGCCCGTGGTGATCAGTTTCCTGTCCTCTATCCGGACCACCCTGGTACCGACGATGCTCAACTTGGGCCCTCCTGCTCCGGTTGCCCCCGGGAAGATCTTGGCCCAACATATGCTCCCGTTTCCGCGCGCCGCAACGACGGTCAGGAATGGAAGGCCTGCCACGCCAAAGTCGCGGCGAGGCCGAGCGCGGCGAGTCCGATTCCGATGCGCAACGGGGCGGGCGGGAGCCGCCGCACGATCGCCGGCCCGATCCAGGATCCGGCGATAGAACCGGCGCACAAGGCGACGACGGCGAGCCAGTCCACCTTGCCGGTGAAGGCGAAAACCGTTGCCGCGATCAGGTTCGCGGCGCCGGTCGCGATGTTCTTCGCCGCGTTCGAGCGGGCCAGCGACTGCACCCAGACCGTGGACAGCAGGGCCAGCATCAGCACCCCCGCGGCGGCACCGAAATAGCCGCCGTAGATGGCGACCGCGAACGCCGCCGCCCCCGTCGCCGGACCGAGCCCGTGCGTGCTCGATCCTTCCGCGAATTTCCGCAAACGCGGACCGAGGAACAGCAGGACCGACGCACCTGCGATCAAAAAGGGGACTACATAAGAGAATGTGTCGGACGGGGTGAGCAACAGCAACGCGGCCCCGCACGCGCCACCGACGGCCGTGACGAGACACAGCACCTTGAGCCGGTCGCGCTGCCCGGACAGCTCGGGCCGCGAGCCCGCGGCGGCGCCGATGGTCGAGCCGAGCATGGCGATCGTGTTGGTGACGTTCGCCGACACCGGCGGCAGCCCGACGGCGAGCAGCGCCGGATACGAAACGAGCGACGCGAGCCCGGCGACCGACCCCGTCAGCCCCGCCCCCACGCCCGCGACCAACAGGAAGAGCAGCAGCAGCGGGTTCGAGGTCATGAGCGGGAGTATCTCGGCGGGCCAGGGGCCGGGCCGCCGGTGGTGGCGCCGAATGTGACGCCGCGCTCGCCCCGGACGGAAAATACCTACCTAAGTCGCTTGTCCCGCCGTCGGCGTCGTTCCTATGGTTTGTTCTCCTTCACAACAAAAGGAACGGAGGAACCAGCGATGTCACCGAAGACCCGTCTGTCCCGTTTCCTCAGACTCGCGGTGCCCGTGCTCGCCGTCGCCGCGCTCGCGGTGCCCGCCGGGGCCGCGCAGGCCGCCGCCACGACGTTCAGCGACGACTTCGACGGGCCGGCCGGTGCCGCCGCCGACGCGTCGAAGTGGAATCTGGAGACCGGCGACAACGTCAACAACCACGAGCTCGAGTACTACACCCCGGGCGCGCAGAACGCCGCGCTCGACGGCGCCGGGCACCTGGTGATCACCGCCCGGCAGGAGGGCGGGCACACCTGCTGGTATGGCGAGTGCACCTACACCTCGGCCCGGCTCAACACGGCGAACAAGTTCACCCAGGCCTACGGGCATTTCGAGGCCAGGATGAAACTGCCGCGGGGGCAGGGCATGTGGCCGGCGTTCTGGGCGCTGGGCGACGACATCGGCAGCGCCGGCTGGCCGACGTGTGGCGAGATCGACTTCATGGAGAACGTGGGCTTCGAGCCGAACACCGTGCACGGCACCATCCACGGCCCCGGCTACTCGGGATCCGGCGGGATCGGCGCGGCCTACACCGGGCCGAACTTCTCCGACGACTTCCACACCTACGCCGTGGACTGGGCGCCGGACTCGATCCGGTGGTACGTCGACGGGAACCTGTACCAGACCCGGACCGCGGCCGACCTGAACGGGAACCGGTGGGTGTTCGACCACCCGTTCTACCTGATCCTCAACCTCGCGGTGGGCGGCGACTGGCCCGGTTCTCCGGACGGGAACACACAATTCCCGGAGCAGCTGATCGTCGACTACGTGCACGTCACGTCGTGAACCGGTGCCGGGCGGCGACCGCGCGGCCCGGCACTTTCGCGATCTGGCTAGAACGTGTTCTACTGGTGGCATGCGCCATGGGATCGTGTTGTTCACCAGTGATCGCGGCATCGCGCCCGCGGCGGCGGCCAAGGCGGCCGAGGAAGCCGGCTTCGATTCGTTCAGCGTCCCGGAGCACACGCACATCCCGGTGAAACGGGAGGCCGCGCACCCGCGCACCGGCGACGCCACCCTGCCCGACGATCGTTACCTGCGCACCCTGGACCCCTGGGTCGCACTCGGCACGGCGGCTTCGGTGACTTCGCGGATCCGGTTGTGCACCGCGGTCGCCCTGCCCGTGGAACATGACCCGATCACGCTGGCGAAGACGATCGCCTCGCTGGACCATCTCTCCGGCGGCCGGGTCACGCTCGGGGTCGGCTTCGGGTGGAATGTCGACGAGTTGACCGACCACGGTGTCCCCCGCGGCAGGCGCCGCACGATGCTGCGCGAGTACCTCGAAGCGATGCGTACACTTTGGACGGACGAGGAAGCCTGCTACGAAGGCGAATTCGTGAAGTTCGGCCCGTCCTGGGCCTGGCCGAAGCCCATCGGCACGGTCCCGGTCGTCGTGGGCGCCGCGGGCACGGAAAAGAACTTCACGTGGATCGCCTGCTCGGCGGACGGCTGGCTCACCACCCCGATGGAAGACGACGTTTCGGCGAAGATCGCCCTGCTGCGGGAAAAATGGCAGGAGGCCGGCCGCGAGGGCGAGCCCGATGTCGTGGCACTGGCCGGACGTCCCGAGCCGGAAACCCTGTCCCGCTGGGCGGATGCCGGTGTCACGGAAGTCCTCTTCGGACTCCCCGACCGCGGCACGGAAGAGGTCGAGGCCTACATCGGAAAGCTGGGCGGAAAACTCGGCCTGGGCTAGAACCACCAGCCACTCACCCAACCCCCGCCGAGCAACGCGACGGCAGCCTCGCCCGGCCAGGCCCCTCCCCGCACCGATCCCCAGCCGCCCCGGAACCGCGAACACTCAAAGATCAGGGCGGGGCCCAAAGCGCGCTCCGCGCGCGGCCGTTGCTGTCGCAGGCTGAGCCGGGAGCGGCGCGAATCCAAAGATCAAGAGAACTCCTCGCCGGAGGGGCAGACTCCAGGATGACCAGGGACCCGTAGCTCGGCCGCCGGTTTTCGAGGTGGTTGGGAGAGCCCGGGGGGGTGTGTCGCTTCGCCTGCGAAAGCGGTATCACTTCACCCCGGACCCGCAAGCGTTGATCCCTCGGCCGCCGGACCCAGCGTGGCGGGAAAGAGCCCGGCGTGTGTCGCGCCGTACCCCTACTCCGAAGCCTGCTCCGTCAACGGCAGCAGCACCTGGAACCGGGTATCCCCCGGCTTCGACTCCACGCGCAGATCACCGTGGTGACGTTCCACCACGATGCGCCACGAGATGTCCAGCCCGAGGCCCGTGCCCTTCCCGACCGGCTTCGTCGTGAAGAACGGTTCGAAGATCCGCTGCTTGTGCTCCAGGCTGATACCCGAACCGGTGTCCCGGACCTCCACGCACACCTGGTCGTTCACCAGGCTGGTGCGGATGGTCAGCGTCCCGCCACCCTCCATGGCGCCGACGGCGTTGTCGATCAGGTTCGTCCACACCTGGTTCAGCTCGCCCGGATACGCCGGGATCCGTGGCAGTTCGCGGTCGAAGTCCTTGACCACCTCGAGCCCGTCGAGCTTTCCCGACATCATCACCAGGGTGGATTTGAGCCCCTCGTGCACATCGACCCACTGGTGCGGCGCGCGGTCCATCTGGGAGTACTGCTTCGCGGCGCCGACCAGCGCCGAGATGCGGGTGGTCGAGTCCTCGATCTCGCCCATCAGCATCTCGGTCTCCAGGGCATACGCCAGCCACCGCACGGCGCCGTCGATCAGTGAATCGCCGACCGATTCCAGGACGTGGTCCATGTTCTCGGCGGTCAGGCCCGCGCTGACGAAGATCGGCGAGAGGTCCCAGCCCTGCTCCAGGCCGTGTTCCTCCAGCCAGTCGCCGATCTCGTCCTCGCGGTCGGCCTGCTGCATCGCCGTCAGCGGTGGGGCCGACGCGACCTGCTTGACCAGGCGCTCCTGCACGTCGATCAGCTGTTCCAGCAGGTTCGGGTCGATGTCCTTTTTCGCCAGTATGGCCAGCTTGTGACGCATCCCGGCGACCCGTTCCCGCAGCGCGGCCGTGGCCCGCACGGCCGCGCCGGCGGGGTTGTTCAGCTCGTGGGTGAGTCCGGCCGACATCTCGCCCAGCGCCAGCAACCGCCGCCGCGAACCGATCAGGGCGTCGGTGTTGCGCCAGCCGAGGTAGGAACCTTCGAGCAGGTGGGTGGCCATCGGGAACCACGCGCGGAACTGCTCGGCGAACTCCTCGGCGGGCAGCGTCAGGAACTTCAGGTCGCTGACCGCGTAGATCGAGGCCGCGTACTGCTGCTGGTTCTGCCCGTAGAAGAACTGCGTCGCCCCGCAGTAGACCCCGCGCTGATCGGAGCGGGTTGTCTCGACCTCGTTGCCGCCCACCAGTTTCGTCATCCGCAGCGCGCCGGAGAGCAGCACGTAGAAACACGTCGCCGGATCGCCCTCGCTGATGACCTTCCCGCCGCCCGCGTAGGGCTCGACGGTGGCGTGCTCGAGAATCCAGTCGAGCTGTTCGTCGGCCAGGCTCGTGAACAGGAACAGTTCCCGCAGGAACTCCCTCGTCAGCACCACTTCGGGTTCGGTCATCGCTGCTCCAGGTAACGGTGCACAAGGGTGACGGCCATGGCGCCCTCGCCGACCGCGGACGCGACACGCTTCACCGATTGCGAGCGTACGTCGCCGGCGACGAACACCCCCGGAATCGAGGATTCCAGGTGATGCGGATCGCGGTCCACCGGCCAGCCCGCCGGGCGCTGCCCCTCCACCAGCAGATCCGTGCCGGTGCAGACGAAGCCGAACTCGTCACGCACCACCTCGTCGCCGAGCCATTCCGTGCGCGGCGCGGCGCCGATGAACACGAACAGGTGGCTCGCGTCGACCGTCTCCTCCACCCCGTCCTCGCACAGGGTGAGCCGCTCCAGGTGCTTCTCGCCGTGCACCTCGGTGACTGTCGTATGGGTCCGGACATGCACGTTGCCGATCGCGTCGAGCTGCTCGATCAGGTAGTGCGACATCGAGGCCCGCAACGACGGCCCGCGCACGAGGATGGTGACGTCGCTGGCGTAGCGGGAGAAGAACACCGCCGCCTGCCCGGCCGAGTTCGCCCCGCCGACGATGTACACGTGCTGACCGGCGCACTCCGGCGCTTCGGTGGCCGCCGAGCCGTAGTACACGCCCCGGCCGGTGAGCCCCTCGACGCCCGCCGCCTGCAGCGAACGGTAGGAAACCCCGCTGGCGAGCACCACCGAATGCGCCGCCAGCTCCGAGCCGTCCCCGAACTTGATCACCCGCGCCGAACCCCGCGCCTCCAGGCCGACCACGTCCCGCGCGGTGAGCACCTCGGCACCGAACTTCTGCGCCTGGCGACGAGCCCGGTCGGTCAGCTGGGCCCCGGAAACCCCGTCCGGGAAACCAAGATAGTTCTCGATGCGGGAGCTCTGCCCGGCCTGCCCACCGGTCGCCTTACGTTCGACGAGCACCGTGCGAAGCCCTTCGGAAGCGCCGTACACGGCGGCGCCGAGGCCCGCCGGACCACCGCCGACGACGATCAGGTCGTAGAACTCCTCGGCGGGCCGGGTGGACAGGCCGACCGCCGCGGCGATCTCCTCCCCGCCCGGCTTGCGCAGCACCGTGCCGTCCGGCGTGATCAACACGGGAATGTCGTCACTGGTGGCCTCCGCGGCCTCCAGCAGGCGGCAGGCCTCCGGCTCCTCGACCGAGTACCAGCGGTACGGCACCGAGT
The DNA here is from genome assembly GCF_035546795.1 of Amycolatopsis sp. Taxonomy (GTDB): domain Bacteria; phylum Actinomycetota; class Actinomycetes; order Mycobacteriales; family Pseudonocardiaceae; genus Amycolatopsis_E. The sequence continues at coordinate 20,932 of NZ_DASZWC010000067.1, read as the reverse complement.
TGCGGGCGAGGAAATCCCGGACCGCGTACGACGGCGACGACCACCGGTGGCCGATGATCTTGGTCTCCTCGGTGGGCCGATCCCCGGCCGCGCGCCACGTGTCGACCAGCGAGTCCACCACCGGGTAGAGCTTCTCCTCCGGCGGGTCCCACGGCTTGAGCAGGTAGTGGTCGACATCGACCACGTTGATCGCCTGGATGGCCGCGTCGGTGTCGGCGTAGGCCGTCAGCAGCGCCCGGCGGGCGTGCGGGAACAGGTCCATGGCCTGTTCCAGAAAGGCGATGCCGTCCATCTGCGGCATCCGGTAGTCGGCGAGGATCGCGGCGACCGCGTCCCCGCGCAGCTTGATTTCGCGCAACGCGTCGAGCGCGTCGGCGCCGGACCCGGCGCGGATCACGCGGTAGTCCTGGCCGTAGCGGCGGCGCAGGTCACGGGCGACCGATCGGGACACGGCGGGATCGTCGTCGACCGTCATCAGGATGGGCTGGCTCACAAGGAAACCCTACGGCGTTTTCCACCGCTCAGTCGATCGTATGACCACCGTTCACGGTGAGGCGTTCGCCATTGACGAAACCACCGGCCTCCGAGGCGAGAAAACACACCGCGGCCGCGACCTCTTCGGGCCGTCCGAACCGCCGCAGCGGCACGTCCGTGACATACCCGCGGCGGTTCTCTTCCGGCGCGTCGGCGTGCCGTTCCACCGGGATCCACCCGGGCGCCACGAGGTTCACGGTGATGCCGAGCGGCCCGAGTTCCCGCGCCCACACCCGGGTCAGCCCGTGCTGCGCGCTTTTGGCGGCGGTGTAGGCAGACCACCCGGGCAACGCGCGCTCGGCCATGTCCGAACCGATCTGGACGATCCGGCCGTGCCCGAGCTCCTTCATCCCCGGCAGCACGGCCTGGGCCAGCAGCATCGGGCTCTTCACGAAGAATTCGAGCTGGTCGAGCTGATCGCGCCAGGTGAGTCGCTCCAGCGGGATTTCCGGCTGCGGGCCGGTGGCGTTGGCGATCAGTGCGCCGACGGTGCCCAGCTCGCGCTGGACCTGTTCGACGAGATCCCGGACCCCGTCCTCGTCCGTGATGTCCGCCTTGGCCGCCAGTGCCTTGCCGCCCGCGGCCTCGATCCCCTCGACGACGCGCCGCGCGCCCTCGTCGTCGGAGTGGTAGTTCACGGCGACGTCCCAGCCCTCGGCCGCCAGGCACGCCGCGATCACGGCGCCGAGTCCGCGCGAAGCCCCGGTCACCAAAGCCACGCCCATCGCTGCCCCTCTGGTCATAGTGCCGAAGCTGTGACCATAGCTGCGACCACGGCGCGGTCGTGCCCGTGCACAGCGAGACGAGGGTGGCCTGTTCGTCGTTGTCCAGACCGGCGCCGTTGTCGATCTTCGCCACCGGCGACCGTCGCGGCGAAGCGTGGCCAGCCGACCTGCTCGCCCTGTTCCTTGTTCAGCGCCGGCGACGGCCCGCGGCCATCAGTACCAGCAGCATGGGCACCGCGTAGTACGGCTTTCCGCCCAGCAGCAACAATTCCACGCACAGCACCGGATACGCGACGGCGACCGAGCGGAACTCCTGCCCCCGCCACAGCCGCACCAGGCCCGCGATCGTCGTGGTGGACACCCTGTGCGAGACGACAAGCACGGCCGTAGACAGTGCCGCGGCCGCCCCCGGTCCCGCGGGCGATCAGCGCGACGAGCACCACCGTGGCGGCGCCGGCGAGCCGAAAACCGCGACGGAGAGCCTGGCGAGCATCGCGGTGACGAGGAAGTACGGCTAGTCCCGATTTGACCCGTAACGACCCGACAGCATCGACGGTCGCACGCCACAGGCTCCCCCGGACGATGCAGGTACGCCCGGTCCCGGGCACTCCGCCAAGTGGTGCGATCCGGACACCACGTGCCGTGTCCACAATGGACGAACAGCCCGTGTATCCCGCACGTTAAATGCCTGTGCCAACTGGAATTCCAGCCGGAATGGTGGATTTTCACCACTAGCCTCGGCACAGGAAAGAGGTCAGACCACTGGGAGGCGACATGGCCGGACTGGTGCTGCGAGACTGCCGGGTGGACGGATCACCCGGGCTCGTGGACATCGCCGTGACAGCGGGCCGGATCGAGGCGATCGGGCCGGGGCTCGCGGGCACGCGCACCCTGGACTGCGGTGGCGCCGCGGTGATCCCGGGGCTCGTCGAACCACATCTGCACCTGGACAAGGCATTGCTCGACGCCGAACGGCCCAACGAGGCCGGCACGCTCGGCGGCGCGATCGCGGTGACCGGCGAGCTCAAGCGGGCGTTCACCGCCGGGGGCGTGCGGCAGCGGGCCGCGCGGGTTCTGGACTGGGCCGTGGCCAACGGCACCACGCTCGTGCGGGCACATCCGGACGTCGACCCGATCGTCGGGCTGCTGTCGGTCGACGTGCTGCTCGGGCTCCGCGAGGACTACGCCGACGTACTCGACCTGCAGATCGTCGCCTTCCCCCAGGAAGGCATCCTGAGCGCGCCCGGCACCCGCGAACTGCTCACCGAGGCGCTCCGCCGCGGGGCGGACGTGATCGGCGGGTGCAGCTACCAGGAAGCCTCGGTCGAGGACTGCCGGCGGCAGGTGGACACGATCTTCGAACTGGCCACCGAATTCGCCGTCCCGGTGGACATCCACGCGGATTTCGCCGACGACGACACCGATCCGCGGTTCACCCTCGCCGGCTACATCGCCGAAAAGACCAGGGAAGCCGGCTGGCAGGGCCGGGTCGCGCTCGGGCACATGACGTCACTGGCCGGGCTGGATCCGGGGCGGCGCAAGGAAACGCTGGCCGAACTGGCCGATGCCGGGGTGTCCGTCGTGGTGCTGCCGGCGACCGACATGCACCTCGGCGGGCGCTCCGACGAGCGCAACGTGCGGCGCGGGATCGCTCCGGTGCGGGAGCTTCTCGACGCGGGAGTGCGGACCGGCTTCTCCTCGAACAACATCCGCAACGGGTTCACCCCGTTCGGCAACGCCGACGTGCTCGACATCGCGCTTTTCCTTGCACAGACGGCACATCTGGGCAGCCCGGCCGACCTGCGCCGGCTCATCGAAATGGGCACCACGGGCGCCGCGGAGATCGTCGGCGCCACCGGCCACGGCCTGCGGCCCGGCGCCTGGGCCGACCTCGTCGTCCTCGGCGCGGACAGCCCCGAGGAGGCGCTGCTCGGCCGCGCGCCGCGGCGCTACGTGCTCAAACGCGGGCGGGTCGTGGCCACCACCGAAGTACATCAGCACCTGTTCCGGCAAGCGGGGTGAGGCAATGCGTTTCCGTATTCCGAACGAGATCTTCTCGTCGATTCTGGCCGCGACGACCGCGTTCATCGGCGGCAACCTGCTCAACCTGCCCGTCTGGGCGATCTTCATCGGCTGGGCAGGCACCTTCCTGGCGGGCGGCCCGAACCGCGCAACACTGAAGAAGCTCCTGCCCGCGATGGCCGCGGGCTCGACGTTCGCGCTGGCCATCGTGCTGCTGGAGCAGACCTTCGGTGCCGCGCTCGGCGAAAGCCAGACCGCCAAGAACGCCATGCTCGCGCTGTTCATCCTGGTCCTCAACACGGCGCTGATGTACGCGGGGCGCACGCGCGTGCTGGCGCTGATCCCGGGTATGTTCCTCGGGTTCGCGTCCTACTTCGCCACCATGTTCGGCGGGTTCGGTTTCTCCGCGCACAACGCCTTCGCCGCCTGGGTTTCGGTGCTGGCGATGAACGCGCTGGGGCCGGTGTTCGCGGTCGTCGCGCACGCCGTGACGGCGCGGGCCGAGTCGCCGGGAACGGAGCCTGTCGTTGCCCTCGACTGAGAGCCCGCACCGCCGCACCCGCGGCGTCGGGGTCGAACTGGCCGCCCGCCTGGAGCGGATGATCGCGACCGGTGAGTTCGGCCCCGGCAGCAGGCTGCCCGGTGAACGGGACCTGGCCACGTCGCTGGAGGTCTCGCGGGCGTCGGTGCGCGAAGCGCTGCAGCACCTCGAAGCCAAGAACCTGGTGGAACGGGTGCACGGGCGCGGCACCATCGTGCTACCGCCGCCCGAGCAGGTCACCGAACTGTACGAAGAACTCACCGACACGGCGAAGGAACTGGCGCATATCGCCGAGCTGCGCGTGGTCGTCGAACCCCGGATCGCGGAGTTCGCGGCGCTGCGCGCGACGGGCCCGGACCTGCGCCAGCTGGCCGACATCCTCGCCCGCTCGCACGAGCGGCTGAGCACCGCGCAGTCGCTGCAGCTGGACGTCGAGTTCCATCTGGCGCTGGCACGGGCGAGTCAGAACCCGTTGCTCAACGCGCTCAACACCCTCGCCAGCTCGTGGACCTCCGACGTGCGCAGCCACTCGCACGCGACACGGGAGGGCAGGCGGATCTCGTGCGACGGGCACCGGGCGATCTACGACGCGGTGCTCGCGCGTGACGGCGACGCGGCCGCGGCGGCGATGACCAGGCACCTGGCGGACGTCGAGCTGCTGGTCAGGAAGGCGGCCCGGCGGGCGAAGCGCTGATCCCCGGCAGTATCGTGGTCCTCCGTGGACACGTTGCGCGCCGACTGCAGCCAGTGCTTCGCATTGTGTTGCGTCGCAACGGCTTTCGCGCGTTCCGCGGAGTTCGCGATCGACAAGCCCGCCGGCCGGCCGTGCCCGAACCTGGCGACGGACTTCGGCTGCACCATCCACGACCGGCTGCGCGCGAAGGGCTTCGCCGGCTGCACGGTGTACGACTGTTTCGGTGCCGGGCAACAGCTTTCGCAGGTCACCTTCGGCGGCCGTGACTGGCGCACCGAACCTTCGCTGCGCGAGCAGATGTTCCCGGCGCTGACGGTCATGCGCGCGCTGCACGAACTCCTGTGGTACCTCCGCGAGGCGCGGGGTTTTCCGCGAGCCCGGCCGGTCCACGCCGAGCTGGCGCGCGCGTTCGAGGAGACGTCGGCGCTGACGGAGCTCGACGCGGGCAAGCTGCTGGAGCTGGACGTGGACGGCCATCGTCAGCGGGTGAACTCCTTGCTGCTCAAGGCAAGTGAGCTGGCCCGCGCGGGCGGCCGCGGCCCGGACCACCGCGGCGCCGACCTGATCGGCAAGCGGTTCCGCGAGGCGGACCTGCGGGGCGCGAGCCTGCGCGGGGCGCTCGCCATCGGCGCGGACTTCACGGGTGCGGATCTGCGTGCGGCCGACGTGATCGGCGCCGACCTGCGCGGCGCGAACCTCTCCGGCGCGAACCTGACGACGAGCCTGTTCCTCACCCAGTCCCAAGTGGACTCCGCCACCGGCGACGCGAGCACGGCGCTGCCCGAACGGCTGGAAAAGCCCGCGCACTGGTAGTCAGCCGAGTTCCCGCACGCGGTTCGCGAGGTACCGGCGCTCGGCCTCCGTACCCGCCAGCGCCAGCGCCTCCCGGTACGCGGCAACGGCCTCGGTGCGCCGATCCAGCCGCCGCAGGAAGTCCGCACGGGTGGCGGGCAGCAGGTGGTAGCCCTCGAGGCAGCCCGAGGCTTCGAGAGCGTCGAGAAGCTTGAGCCCGGCCGCCGGGCCGTCCGCCATGCCGAGGGCCACGGCCCGGTTCAGCTCCACCACCGGCGAGGGCGTGAACCGCGCGAGCCGCGCGTACAGCGCCGCGATCTGCGGCCAGTCCGTGTCCGCCGCTTCGGTCGCGTTCGCGTGGCAGGCGGCGATCGCGGCCTGCACCTGGTACGGACCCGGCTGCCCGCGCCGCAAGGTTTTCTCCAGCAGCGCAACACCTTCGCCGATCTCGGCGCCGTCCCAGCGGCGCCGGTCCTGCGCCTGGAGGGTGACCAGGTCACCGGCCGCGTCCACCCGGGTGGCACGCCGGGTCATGCAAGAGCATGAGCGCCAGCAGGCCCGCGGCCTCGGGTTCGTCCGGCATGAACCCCACGAGCACGCGCGCCAGCCGGATCGCCTCGCCGGTCAGGTTGCGCCGCACCAGCTCCGCGCCGGCGGTGGCCGAGTAGCCCTCGTTGAACATCAGGTACAGCACGGCGAGCACCGCGGGCACCCGCTGCGGCAGCAGTTCCGCCGGCGGCACCCGGTACGGGATCCCGGCATGCCGGATCTTCGCCTTCGCCCTGGTCAGCCGCTTCGCCATGGCGGGCTCGGCGACCAGCAACGCCCGCGCGATCTCGGCCGTGGTCAACCCGGCCAGCGTGCGCAGGGTGAGCGCCACGGCCGCTTCGAGTGCGAGTGCCGGGTGGCAGCACGTGAACATCAGCCGCAACCGGTCGTCGGGCACGGGATCGGCCGGCTCTTCCGCACCACTCAGCACCGCGACCTCCCGCAGCTTCGCCGCACCGGTGGCTTCCCGGCGCAGCCGGTCGATGGCGCGATTGCGCGCCGTGGTGGTGAGCCAGGCGCCGGGACGGCGCGGGACGCCTTCGCTCGGCCAGCGTTGCCACGCCAGCGCGAAGGCGTCCTGCGCGCATTCCTCGGCCAGATCCCAGTCACCGGTCAGCCGGATGAGAGTCGCGACAACGCGGCCCCACTCCGCGCGGAACGCCTGCTCGACCGCCCCGGTCACGGCTGATACAGCGGCCGGACCTCGATCGTGCCGTAGCCCACCGCCGGATGCTTCGCCGCTATCTCCAGTGCCTCGTCGAGATCGGCGCATTCGATCAGGCAGAACCCGCCGATCTGCTCCTTGGTCTCGGCGAACGGGCCGTCCGTGAGCAGCGTCCGCCCGTCGCGCACCCGCACCGTGGTGGCCTCCTTGGGCGGCCGCAGCCCGGCACCACCGCGGATCACGCCCCGGGCCGCCATTTCCTCGCTCCAGCCGCCGCAGCCGTCCTCCGCGTGCTCGGCCGCCGACTCGTCACCACAGATCATCAGCATGTACTGCACAGGTCCTCCTCTGGTCGCCGGTTCGACAACACGACGAACGCGCGGCGCCCGGAAGGACAGCCAACCACAGAAATCTCTCAGGGAATCCTGGCGGCCAGCGCGCGGACCACTTCGGCCGAGGCCTCCGGGTCCTCCCAGACCGGGGTGTGCCCGGTGGCCACGGCACGGAACTCGGCGCCGGGGATCATCGCCGCCATCGCCCGCGCCTGCTCGATGGGCCGGGCCCGGTCCTCGATCCCGTGCAGCACCGTCACCGGGCAGCTCAGCCCGGCCAGCACCGGGGTCAGGTCGAGGTCGCGCTGGCTGGTGAGCGCTTCGAGCACCGCCGCCTTCGGCACCTTTTCGGCGTAGCGGAGGAAGGTGGCGCGCTCGTCCGGCGGCAGCGGGCGGGCGAACGAACGGTCCAGCACCGCGGCGGCCAGCTCCGGCCCCCAGGCGACGCGGACCGTGTCGATGATCCGGTCCACGTCGCCGTGGCCGTGCATATGCGCACCGGTGTCGATCAGCAGCAGCCCGGAGACCAGCTCGGGGCGCGTCGCGGCGAGCCGCAGCGCGATCGCTCCCCCGGTGGAATGCCCGGCCAGCAGCACCGGCCGCTCGATCGTCGCCGCGACGCGCTCGGCGACGGTTTCGATCCCCCACGGCCCGTCGTCGAGCATCCAGTCCACGGCCCGCACCGTCGGCCGCCCGGCCAGCAGCTCCGCCACGCGCGAGAAAACGCCGGGCGCGCACAGCGTGCCGGGTATCGCCACCAGTTCGGTTTCCACGCGGGTCATCATGCCCGCGGCAAGTGACCCCCGGGGCGGGGGGACAAGGGAGCCCGCACCCGGGAGGCACTCACCCACCACAACGTCCCGAGGGGGAGTCCGGACGCTGGGCGAGACGGTTACGCCACCTGCCAGCAGGCGCGTCGCCATTGTGCCCCGTAGTCGGTGGCCTCGCGGATTCCGTTACGGCGGAACGGTTTGCCGGTCTTCGCCCGCGTTCCGCCGGATCGCGACAGAATCCGACATCGCCACGCTTGGGCGTTTTGCCGCTTTCTGCCACGGAAAACTCGGCGCCGGGGTGAGAATCACCGGCCGGACCTGTAGCAACGGCGAATTCCGGGTCGACTACACCGTGCCGGGTTTTTCCCGCTACGAAGGGAAACGGACAGTGGGCGCACGAAGACCGGTCGCGGTGGTGGTCGGGGCGACCGGCGGGATCGGACGTGCTGTGGTCGACCTGTTCGCCGAGGACCACACGCTCTGGCTGGTGGGCCGGGACGAGACGGCCCTCAAGACCATGGCCGCCACGCTGCCCGAGGCGTTCGGCTGGCAGGTGGACCTGGCCGGCAGCGACGGGATGCCGCCGGAGACGCCCGCCGACCTGCGCCTGGTGGACGTGCTCGTGCACTGCGCCGGGATGTTCGAAGCGGGCACGGTACTGGAGATGCCCGAGCAGCGGTGGCGGGAGATCTTCGCGGTGAACGTGTTCGGGGTGGTGGAACTGACCAAGACGCTGCTGCCCGCGCTGCGCCTGACCCGGGGCCGCGTGATCGTGGTCAACTCGACCGTGGTCACCCGCTCCCCCGCCGGCCGTTCCGCGTACGCGGCGAGCAAACAGGCGCTGCGGGTGTTCACCGAGGCGCTGCACCAGGAAGAGCTCGAACGCGGGGTGCGGGTGACGAGCATCTACCCGGGCCGGGTGGCCACGGAAATGCAGCGCACCGTGCGCCGGCGGGAGGGCGGGCCGTTCGAGCCGGAGCGGTATCTCGCCGCGGAAACCGTGGCCAAGGCGGTGCGCTCGGTGCTGGCCACACCCCCGGACGCGCACCTCACCGAGTTCGTCCTGGAACCGGCCTGGCGGCACTGAACGGCCCGGATCGCCCGTTTGCGGGACGCCGCCGGATCTGTTCATACTGTGCCGATCATCACTGGTCCGACTACAGCCACGGCGGAAATGGGTTGGCTACGAGCAGGCCCGCCGCGGTTGGTGTCCGCCTACTTCCGGTCGGCTCAGTGATCAGCCTTCAAGATCGTCACCAGCGGCGATCCCGGTTCCCGCGGAGCGAGCAGATGGCACGGCAGGCGTTCCGCGAGGACGAAAGGCGCGAGCGCCGGCTGTCCGTGTGGGGCTACGCCGGGCTCGCGCTGGGCTATCTCGTGATCGCGCAGGGTCTCGGCGCGCTGCTCACCCGCGGGCTCGAAATCACCTACGCCGGGCCGACGAGCATGAACGAGATCTGGCGCGACATGACCGTGCCGATCGGCGTCGCGCTCTGCTACGTCGCGGCCCTGGTCACGGTGCTGCGGTGGTGGCGCCCGGTGTGGGTGGACGAGGTGCCCGTGGCGCGCTGGGTCGCGGTCGTCCCGGTGGCGATGGTCGTCGCGTCGCTCGCGTCCACCGACTACGGGGCGCTGGCCGACCGTGGCCTCGGCTTCACCCTGCTGCTTCTGCTCAGCGTGCTGTTCGTCGGCTTCGCCGAAGAAGGGATGTTCCGCGGGATCGGGATCACCGCGCTCCGGCGAAACGGGTGCAGCGAGGCCAAGGTCGCGCTCTGGTCGTCGGTGGTCTTCGGGCTGGCGCACGCGAGCAATCTGATCAACACCGGGCCCCGCGCCCTGCTGCAGGTGGTGGTCACCGCGCTCGCGGGCTATTTCCTCTACCTGGTCCGGCGCCGCTCGGGCGGGCTGCTGGTGCCCGGGCTCGTGCACGGGCTGTGGGACTTTTCGCTGATCTCCAGTTCGCTCGTACCCGGCGAGAGCTACCTCGGGCCGGTGCTGAACGTGCTCGCGGTGATCGTGCTCGCCGCGCTGTTGTACGTGCGGCGGCGCCGGATCACGGTGTCCACTTAGGATTTTTGTTGCCTTGACGCGCACGTCAATGTCTAGGCTCATCTCATGCGGATCGGCGAACTGGCGCAGCGGGCGGGCACGACGACCCGGGCACTGCGGTTCTACGAGGCACAGGGCCTGCTGCCGGCGCGGCGCGCCGCGAACGGCTACCGCGAGTACGGCGAGGAAGACCTGCGGCTGATCAGCGAGATCCGGACGCTGCAGGCCGTCGGGTTCAGCCTCGACGACACCCGCCCGTTCGTGGACTGCCTGCGCGCCGGGCACGAGACCGGGGACTCGTGCGCCGATTCGATCGAGGTCTACGAACGCAAACTCGACGAGGTCGACGCCTGTATCGAGCGGCTGACCGAGGTGCGGGCACACCTGCTGGGCAAGCTCGCCGGCGCGCTGGAACGCGAACCGGGGCCGTGCACCGTGCCCGGCCCGGCGGCACCGGACACGAAGGAGAGCTAGATGCTGAAGATCGTCACCGACGAGACTTTCGAGCAGCACGTACTGCGCCACGAAGGGCCGGTACTGGTCGACTTCTGGGCCACGTGGTGCCCACCGTGCCGGATGGTCGCGCCGGTGCTGGCGGAGATCGCGGCGGAACTCGACGGCTCGCTGACGGTGTGCAAGATCGACGCCGACGCGAGCCCGGTCACCGCCCGGCGCTACCAGGTGATGTCCCTGCCCACCCTGATCCTGTTCGAAGCCGGTGTCCCGGTGCGCACCATCGTCGGCGCTCGCCCGAAGTCCCGCCTGCTCGCCGAACTCGGCCTGCTCCCGGCCTGATTCCCGTCAGCGGGCGGCGGCGCGAGTGAGGGTTTCGCGGACGTTGGGCTCGGTGGTCAGCTCCATCGCGTCGGCGAAGGTGAGCCAGCGCAAGGGCGCGTCCGCACGTTCGGGGCGGATCGCCTCCGGCGAGGACGTCGTGAGCACATACCGGAGGTCGCCGTGCTCGTGCGCGGGCTCGGCGCCCTTCGCCGGGACGGGCACCACCGCCACGTGCAGCAGCCCGCCGGCCGGGACGAGATCGGTCAGCCCGGTCTCCTCCCGGCCTTCCCGCAGCACGATTTCCAGCGGCTCGGTCTCGCCAGGGTCCCCGTGCCCGCCGATCTGCAACCACGCCCGCTGCCGCGCGTGCCACCGCAGCAGCACCCGCCCGCTCTCCGGGTGCAGCACCAGAGCCGAAGCCGTCACGTGTAACGGAAGCGTTCGCGCGTAAGGGTTCCCCGCCGTCCGGACGACCTCGGCGACGCAGGCCACGTCCGCCGCCTCCGCATCGCCGCGGGCTCGGTAGCCGCTCAGCTCGTCGATCAGGCTCACGCGGGCAAGCCTATCCGGGGAAGCCGAACCGGTATCCCTGCGCCACGAACCAGGGCAGCAACTGCCCCAGCGCCTCGACCGTCTGTGCCCGGTTCCCGCCGCCGTCGTGCAGCAGGATCACCCCGCCCGGCTGCACGCCCTGCTGCACCGCGCTGACGATCCGCGCCGTGCCGGGCGTGGCCCAGTCGCGCGGGTCCACCGACCACGCGAGCGGTTTCATTCCCTCGCGCGCGGCCACATCCCGCATCGGCTGCGACCATTCGCCGCCCGGCGCGCGGAAATAACCGACCGGCACGTCCGCGTCGGCGGCCACCTGGAGATCGGACCAGCAGCCCTCGATTTCCGCGGTCACCCGCTGTTCCGTGCGCTTGGCGAGATCCTCGTCGTGATTCACCGTGTGATCGCATAATCGCATTCCGTGTGCGAGTACGGAGCGCACGAGTTCGGGATGTCTGCGAACCTGTGTGCCGACCATGCAGAACGTGGCGACCGCGCCATTTCGGGCGAGCACGTCGAGGATCTGCGGGGTGAACACCGGATCCGGCCCGTCGTCGAAGGTGAGCGCCACGACCTTGCCCTGACCAGCGGTGTGCCGCAGCAGATCGGGTGCCGGAGCTGCTGTCGCGGAGGCCGTGGCGGCAGCCGGCGGAGTGGGCTGAATGGGCGAACCCTCGGCGCCCGGTTGGCAGATCGAAACGATGATCGAAACGGAGAGAACCAGGGCGGAGATCAGCACGGCCCAGCGATAGCAATAGGGCGGACGCAGGATGCGATGGCGCATTTTCACCTCCTCGCGAAGCGCACGATAAGGTGAAATGCCGCCGGAACGGGGGATTTCGGCTCCGGAGTTTCGCGCCAGTTAGTAATCCGACCAAAAGTAGGCCGAACCCCGGGTGGGAGGTAACCGTTGCCGCGCAAGCCCTGCGGCCGTGGCTGTGGTCGGATTAGTAACGATCGGCACAGTAGTCGCGGCTGAGCGCCACCCACTTGAGCTTTTCCTGTTCGCGGCGGGGCAGTCCGGCCACCACGAGGTCGTAGGAGTCCTCGATCATCTCGCGCACGAGCTGATCCGGCACCGAGCCGTCCAGCTCCACGGTGTTCCAATGCCGCTTGTTCAGGTGGTAGCCCGCCGTGATCGCGGGGTGGTCGATCCGCAGCTGCACGGCCAGCTCCGGGTCGCATTTCAGGCTCACCCGCAACGGCTTCGCGCCCAGCCTGCTGATCGCGAAGATCTTCCCGGACACCTTGAACACGCTGTTGCTCTCGTCGAACGGGAACTCTTCGCGGCTGCCCGCCAGACTCAGGCACACCTTCTTCAACTCCGCCGCCTTCACAGGCGTCACCCTAGCTCACGACGACCGCCGCACCAGACCCGTGAACCCGGCCACGAACAGCGTCAGGAAGGCCCAGGCCAGGGCCTGCAGCACCCAGCTCACCGCGACCATCGCGGTGCCGCCGGCGGAGTCCGGAACGAGCTGACACCGTTGCTGGGCGGTCGATTTCAGCAGCGGAACCGTGGTGTCCAAGGCCAGCCCCACCTGATCCACCACACTGCAGCCGCCCGCCGCGCCGACTCGCACGGCCAGCCCGGCGGGCCCGGCGAAACCGGCGATCAGCAGCACCGCGAGCAGGAACACCCCGGCCCACCACAACAACGCGATCGCGGGCCGGTAGCCGTAGCCGACGGTGAGCCCGGTGATGCGGTGCCACAGCCTGCCCCACCAATCCAGCCCGCCGCGGCGGAGCAGATCTCGTTGGCGTGCGACGTGAATCCGCCGGACGTCACGTTCGTGCCCGGTGCCGCGGTGCGCCTTCGCGAGCTGGAAGTACGGCTGGCTGGCGTAGTGCGAAGTGCGCCGCGCGAGCATCTCCAGCCATTCCGCGAGGCTCGCGTAACGCACGGCGCCGTCGTAGGTCAGCCCGTCCAGCCGCAGCAGCCCGGGGGTGAACGACGCGGGCAGCAACAAGTCGCCGGTCACGTGCGCCTGCGACAGGTTGAGCACGAGATCCCCGGCCCGCACGGCGAAAGCGTGCCCGCCCTCGCACATCATCCGGCCGCCGATCCGCGCGCCGACGAGCCGGATGCTGCCGGTCTCGTGCCTGCCCTCGGCGCGAAAACCCTGGTTGAGCATGAGGTTGCTGCGGGTGCTGAGGTAGTCCGCGACGAGCGCCGGGCCGTGCAGGTTCGCCAGCCACGCGCCGGTCAGGTTCAGCTGGCCGCCCAGCTCCGCCCCGGAGAGCCGGACCGTGCCCAGCCCGCCGCCGCCCTCGGCGCGGAACCCGCGGTTGAGGAACACGCCCGAGCCGGTGCGCAGGTTGTTGCCGTGGAACACCGGGCCTTCGCGGTGGCGGTTGGTCAGCTGGCTGCCGGACAGGTCGACCACCGAGCCTATCCGCGCCCCGCCGAGGTTCACCACACCTTCGGCGCTGTCGCAGCTCAGCCGCGCTCCGATGAGCAGCAGGCTGCGCTCGATGCCGGCCTCCACCGCGACCACGTTCGGCCCGGCAAGACCGGAGAGGTCCACAGTGGACAGTCGACTGCCGGAGAGCCGGACCGTGCCGGTGGTCCGGCAGTCCACCAGCCGCACCGGGAGCGCGGAGGTGATCTCGGCGAGATCGAGGCCGTCTTCGATGGTGGCGCCGCGAAGGCGGACCCCGCGCGGGTCCGGGCTTCGCCCGTCCGGCCACGGGAAGCCGTCGAGCAGGATCGACCGGATGGCCTCCCCGCGCACCGGACGGTCCTCAGTGCTCAGATCGAGCTCGGTGCCCGCGAGTACCGCGTCGACGAGTCTTCGCTCGGTATTGGTCAGATCCGCCAAGGTCGAAAAGGCCACCGCGGCAGCTTACGGGCGGACACAAGCCCATTGGTCCGTTTGCGGTAACAGATCCCGGGGTGGGCGCCGGAGGCGTCGGCTCCCACCCCGGGACTCCCCCAGTCAGAAAGGCGTCAGCTCCACCGTGCAGGACGCCGGGGCGCCGTCCTGCACGTAGGACGCCAGGCCGACCACATCGTCGAACGGGAACCCATAGGCCTTCCCATCGACGGTGTTGGCGTGCATCGCGGCCGAGTAGTGGTTGGTGACGGATCCGGTGTAGAACGTCGCCGGATCCGTCGCGGGCTGGCGCGGTTGCGTCAGCAGTGTCGTGCGGTTGAAGCCCGCGCCCAGCACGGCGGCGACCGGGCCGGTGACCCCGTCGTTCGGGGCGGCCAGCGCGCCGTCGCAGTAGAAGACGTTCTGCGTGCTGGGTCTGGCGAACGCCGCCACCCCGCCGGAGAACCGCAACGTCCCGCCCGAGACCGTGCCGGTGTAGGTGCCGGAATCCACGGTGACCGTCAGCGGTTCCGCCGCGTACTTCGCCCACACCTGGTCGATGTAGGAGTCGAAGTACGTGGCGGGGAAGATCCCGCTGTCGATCCCGTGTCCCGGCGCGATCACCCGCAGGTCCCCGACCACGAGCGGCGCGAAGTCCGCGTTGGCATTGAGCGCGGCGAAGATCGCGTCACGGCCGCCATCGACCAGCCTGCCGGTGGTCTGGCTCGACGCGCCGTCGAGCTTGATCGCCAGCGGGATGCCGAACATGTCGACCATCGTGGTGTTGCAGAACATCCCGGCGCTGTTGTGCGTGAACTCGACGAAGTCGTGCAACACGCTGTAGCTGGGGTCTCCGGAGACCCAGCCCGCCGGGTACTGCAGCGCCGCGTTGCCGTTCCCGTCGGTGACCACCTTGAACCTCAGCCTGTCCCCGATGGAGAAGTACACCCGCCCGGACATGCCGGCGGGGATCGCCAGGTGGGTGTCACCGTCCGCCACGAGCGGGATCGACAGATCGGCGAACCCGTCAGAACCGTTGTCGGACAAGGAAACCGTGCTGAGCGTACCGTCCGGGCGGACGAACACCTGCTTGCCGGTGGACAGATCCGTGCCCACGATGTACACGAAGATCTGCGCGTTCGTGTAGCGGTAGGTGTGGTTGACCACGGTCAGCGGCAACCCGGTGCCGGCCGCCTGAGCGCCACCGCCCGCGGTCTGCGCCGCCACCACGGCGGCGCCGATCGGCGTGCCCACGAGCGCCACTCCGGCCCCGCGAAGGAACGAACGTCGGTTGAACATGGTGCTCCTGCCGGTCAGAAGGCGGCGAACGCCTTGGTGAAGTCCAGCGCCGTCTGGTCGATGCTGCTGCAGGTCGGCTGCGCGTATCCGGTGGCGCCGCCGGGGCAGGGCTGGTCACGGGTGGCCGACCACATCGCCAGCCAGGCCAGGTTCCTGGTCTTGGCGAACGTGGCCAGCTGCTGCGCGTCGGCGACGCGGAACACTTCACTGGCGGTGTCGTTGACCCCGATCATCGGCGTGACGGCGACGTGCGACCACGCGTCCGCGTCGGAGAGCCCGAGCACGCTCTTGATCTGGGACTGCGTGGCGGTGGCCGCGTCGATCGCGTACTGGCCCATCTTGCCGTCCGGGTTCGGGGCGGCACCGTCGCCGTAGTCCATCGCCATCACGTTCACCGAATCGACGGTGACGCCGTTGTCCTTGGCGTTCCGCACCAGGTTCACGCCGTCCTGGGTCAGCCCGGAGGGCAGCACCGGCAGTGTGAAGGAGACGTCGAGCCGCCGGCCGGCGGCCGCGGCCTGCTGCTGCAGCTGCGCGATCGCCTGTGCGCGGCGGGTGTTGGCCGTCGTGTCCGAAAGCGCACCGCCCTCGATATCGAAGTCCACTTCGGACAGTCCGTAGGCGCTGATCGCCTGGCTGTACGCGGCGGCGAGCGAGGACACGTCGGAGCAGGCCTGCGCCAGCTCGGTGCCGTTCGCGCCGCCGAAGGACACTCGCACGTCACCGCCCTTGGCACGCAGGGCGTCGATCTCGCCCGGCACGCCATCGGAGTTGAGGTCGGTGACCCCGCCCCATTTCGGGGTGCAGCCGCCGCCGGAGAGCACGAAGGCGAGGGTGAAGTTCTTGACCCCGGTGGCGTCCGCGGTGGCGAGCATGTCGTAGGCCGGATACAGCGACGTGTCGACGTACGGCGAGAATCCGCCGGACGCGTCGGTCACAGGCGCCGAGGTAGTCGTGGATGTCGGTTTCGAACTGCTCGCAGGAGCGCTGCTCGACGTGCCCGGCGCAGCGGTGGTCGTGGTGACCGGCGCGCTGCCACCGGCGGTGGTGCAGCCGGCGCCGTTGATCCGGCACGCGGCCGGGTCGGTCGCGCCGCCGGAGACCACGAAGCCGATGTCGAGCGAACCGTTCGGGGCGATCGCGGCCTGCCACGTCGGCGGCGTGACCGTGACCTGCCGGCCTTCCACGTGGTACGAGGCGTTCCACAGTGACGTGAGTTTCGCGCCGGCGGGCAGGTCGAAGGTGAGCGTCCAGTTGCTCAGGGCGCCGTCGGTCGGGTTGCTCACCTCGTACTGGCCGCTGTACCCGGTGCCCCAGTCGCTGGTCTTGGTGTAGACCGCGCTGAGTCCTTCGGCGCTGGCCGTGCCGGGAATCGCGGCGAAGGCGACCCCGCCCGCCACCGCGATCGCGGCCGCCGCGCCCGAAACGATCGTGCGGCGTCGGCGCCGGTGCCGGCCTTTCTGCAACGACATCGCGTGCATACCTCCTTGGTTGGGCTTTCGCGGGCGGACGCTAGCCCGTACCGGAGGCGTCACGGCCCGTGCTCAGAGACGGCAGAAGGTCTCTTAAGCCGGGCTTAAGGAAAGAGGTCCAGACCAGTCGGTGGTCAGGACCGGGCCAGGCTCCGGGATCGGCGGTGCCGGGTGCGGCGGGGCGCCGGCACGCCGGCCGGCGCGGTGCGCAACCGGATCCGGATGTCCGCGCCGCCCAACGGAGAGCGCCCGATCACGACGTCACCGCCGGTCGACTCCGCGACCCGAAGCGCGATGTCCAGGCCAAGGCCGGTCGATCCGGCGCCGCCCACCCCGCCGCCCCGGCGCAGCGCGGCTTCCGGGTCGGCGATGCCAGGGCCCGCGTCGAAGACGCGGATGGTCACCGCGTGGTCCGTCGCGCGCACGTCCACGGCGAAGTCCACGCCGTCGGCGGTGTGCCGGAACACGTTGCCCAGCACGGCGTCCACCGCCGCGACCAGGTCCGTCCGCGACACCGGCACCAGCGCCCGGTGCTCGGTCCCGGTAACCCGCCAGCGCCTGCTCTGGTCCTCGGCCAGCGCGGACCAGAAGTCGGTGCGGTCGCGCACGACGTCGGCCGCGTCGCAGCCCAGCACCACGGTTTCGTCGTCGCCCCGGCCGCGTGCGGCGCGGATGATCTGGTCCACCTCGTGCTCGAGCCGTACGACCGCGTGCCGGGTCGCCTGGGCGGCCTCGGTCTCCCCCAGCGCCGCGGTGTTGAGCCGCAGCACGGTCAACGGCG
The DNA here is from genome assembly GCF_035546795.1 of Amycolatopsis sp. GTDB lineage: Bacteria > Actinomycetota > Actinomycetes > Mycobacteriales > Pseudonocardiaceae > Amycolatopsis_E. The sequence goes on along the minus strand of NZ_DASZWC010000067.1, from coordinate 3,563 downwards.
TGCGCAGCCGGTGTGACAGGTCCGCGGCCAGTTCCCGTTCCGTGGCAAGGAGTTGCTGCACCCTGGCGGCCATCGCGTTGAACGCCGCCGCCGCTTCGCGTAGCTCCGGCGGCGCCTCCCGGTCGGTCGCCGGGGCGCGCGCCTGCAGGTCACCGGAGCCGAGTTCCCGCGCCGCCGTGGCGAGCCTGCGCGCCGCGCCGACGATGCGGGTGCCGAGGCGGTCCGCCACCAGCACGGAGATCAGCACGAGCGCCGCCGCGACCCCGCTCAGCACGAGCCAGGCCGCTGTCACGCCCTGGCTGAGCGCGGCTTCGGGGACGAACACCTCGACGACCGCGATCCGCGCGTTGTCCACCGCGACCGGTTGCAGCAGCGCATATCCGCCGGGCACGCCGACCACGGAAGAACGCCCGCTCGCCGTCGCGGTCGCGAGTTGCAGCGTGTCCGCGCGGACAGTACCGAGTGTGCTCAGGCCGCCGTCTTCGGGGACGTGCACGGCGATCATGCCCTGCTCGCCCGCGCTCGTGCTGGCCAGCGCGCGCTGCAACGCGGTGTGATCGGTGGTGATCGCCAGCGCCGGCCCCAGCTCCGCGGCCTGACGCTCGGCGGCGTTGAACGCGCGGTCGTGCGCCGTCTCGCGCACCATCAGGCCGAGTGGCACGAGGAAGGCGAGCGCGACCATCGTGGTCACCGCGACGGCGACCTTCACCAGCGCCCACCTCATGACCGCGGCGCCTCGAGCTTGACGCCCACCCCGCGCACGGTGTGCAGATAGCGTGGCCGCGCGGCGGTCTCGCCGAGTTTGCGGCGCAGCCAGGACAGGTGCACGTCGATGGTCTGGTCACCGCCGTAGGCCTGCTGCCACACGGCGGCGAGCAGTTCCCGGCGCTGCACCACGACCCCCGGCCGCGCGGCGAGGAAGGCCAGCAGGTCGAACTCGCGGCGGGTCAGGTCCAGGGAAAGCCCGTCCAGCACCACTTCCCGGCGCCCCGGGTCGACGGTGAGCCCGCCGACGCTCAGCACCGGCGTCTCCGCGGCCGGGCTCGCGCGACGCAGCACAGCGGAAATCCGCGCGTTGAGATGCTCCGGCGAGAACGGTTTCACCAGGTAGTCGTCGGCGCCGCTGTTGAGCAGGCGGACGATTCCCGCTTCGTCGTCACGAGCCGTCGCGACGACCACGGGCACTTCGGTGACTCCGCGCAGCATCCGCAGCGCCTCGGCGCCGTCGAGGTCGGGCAGGCCGAGATCGAGCACCACGAGATCGCAGCCGACCTGCGTGGCCTCGCGCAACGCGTCCAGGGCCGTGCCCACGCTGCGCACCGCGTGCCCGGCTTCGGACAGGTGCCGGACGAGTGCGGCGCGCACCAGCGCGTCGTCTTCGACAACGAGAACTGTCGCCATACCGCGCTACCGTACGCAAAGCGATGGGGCAGGATGGCGGCGATGAGCCGAACGCTGCTTCGCGTGCTGGCCTGGGTGGCCGCCACCGCACTGGGCATGGGGATGTCCTGGTTCGGGGTGCACGCCGTGCTGTCGGCGGACACGTCCGACGCCGCGCCGCAGGCCATCACGGTGGAGACGCCGGTACCCGAGACCACGAGCGCGTCCCCGCCGAGCACAACGACCACCGTGCCGCCGCCTTCGTCTTCGCGACGCACGAGCAGCAGCGAGACCACCACGCCGCCCACCACCTCGCCCGCCGCGGATGTGCGCAGTGTGCAGCTGACCGGCGGGCGGGTGGTGCTGCAGCTGACCGAGACCGACGCGAAGCTGGTGTCGGCGACACCCGAGCCCGGCTGGCAGGTGCAGGCGTGGCAGGCGGATGGGTGGCTGCGCGTGGACTTTTCCCGTGACAGCACGACGTCCTCGTGTTTCGTCACGTGGAACGGCCACCCACCCGCCATTCAGACGACCTAGCAGGCGGCGGTGTCGGTCCAGACGCCCGCGGCACCGCCGGGGGTGTCACCGTAAGTCCACCACTTCGCGGTCCACGTGTGCCCATTGTAGGAGACGACCGCGCCGCCGTTGTACGCCGTGGTGGCGCTCCACGCCGCGGCCGTGCAGCTACCGCCGCCGCCCGTGGTCGTGGTGGTCGTCGTCGTGGTGGTGCCCGAGGCCGGCGGGGTGGCTCCGGCGAACTTCGCGGTGTACTTCGTGAAATCCCAGTCACTCTGCGAAACGTTGCTGCACACGCCGTTGTCCGTCGTCGTGGTGCAGGCACGGTCGCGGTTGACCGACCAGTACGTGAACCGGCCCAGCTGGTGACTGGTCGCGTAGTCCAGCACGGTCTGGAAATCGGACTGGTAGAAGTACTCCCCCGCGTCGCTCTTGCCGTTCATGCCGGAGAAACCCTCGTGCGCGTAGGCCGTGGCGCTGTCCCAGCCGAGGTGACTCATCAGCAGCGAGTGGAACGCCTCCAGCGCGGACGTCTGCGAAGCCGCGCCGTTGAACCCGCCGTCGAAGGGCATGATCGAGAAGTTGTTCGGGGTGAAGCCGAGCGTCTTGGCCTTGTCCAGCAGCTGCGTGCCGAACCAGCCGGTGCCCGCGGTGGTGCCGGGCATGGTGACGGACACGAACAGCCCCGAGTTGTTGCGCTGCAGGATCTGCGCGGCGCCGAGCTCGTTGTTCACCGCCGCATCGTTTTCGTATTCGGGTTCTTCGAGGTCGAAGTCGATGGCGTGCAACGAATACTTGTCGATCACCTGCTGATACGCCGCCGCTGTCGAGGCCGCGTCGCCACAGGTCTGGCCGAGTTTCGTGCCGCCGTACCCACCGACGGAGACGGACACATCGCCGCCCGCGCCCCGGATCTTGCTGATCACCCCGGCGACGGTGGTGTCGGACGAGACCGCGGAGGTGCCGTCCCAGGTGGGGCTGCAGCCGCCCCCGGTCGGCGCCAGGATGAACGCGAGCTGGAAGGCCTTCTGCCCGGTCGCGGCCATCACCGTGGTGGGGTCGGGCGGGTTGTTGCTCTGGGGCATCAGGTACGGGGCCGAGGCGTACCAGTTGCTGCTCAGGGCCGCGGCTTCGACCGCGGCGGAAGCTCCGTGGGTGGCGAGGGTGAGCGCGGTACCGGCGACGACCGCGGCGGTGGCGAGGACCGAGCCGATTCTACGAGGGTGCATTCTTCTTCCTCCTCGGAACGGAAGTAGCTCACGTAATGTGGACTAGACCAATACGAATGGTCAAGACCACCACGGCGGTTTCCCAGGATGCCTACTTTCGTCGGAACTCCGGAACGACATGACAAAGGGGAGAAAACGCCGGATGTCCGGTCGGGGGCGGCCGCCAGGCCGTTCCTGAGTCAGGGGGCGGCCGCCAGGCCACCCCGCTCCCTCTCAACCACCCACCCGAGGTGAGCCGAGCTACGGGCCTCCTCATCCTGGAGCCAGCCCGCCCGGCCAATACCGCTAACTTAGGCGGCTCCCTGGCGAGGTTCGAGTCGGGACACGCGTGGTGAATGTCCAATGGCGGTGGGATTTTCTTCTATTATTTCGACGTGCCTCGAGTTGGTCAGCAGAGAAGGTCAAGCGGTTCCGTGTCTGCGGGTGTGCGGTTAACGG
>NZ_DASZWC010000066.1:0-106778 GCF_035546795.1 Amycolatopsis sp. | reverse complement strand
CGTCGCCGACCTTGAGGTCGCCGATGTCGTTGTGGTGCCGGCAATCGGGGCCGACGGGCCGGAGCTGCACGTCGTCCAGACGGCGTCGGCCGGCGTCACCGTCACGCCGATCACGCCGCTGGACCTCACCCGGCGCATCGCCACGCTGGAGCTCGACGGCGTGGAGTCGCGCAAGCTCCATGGCGACGCGGCAGCGGCTTTGCGTGCCGCGCTCACCACCGGCGCCGGCCTGCTGGCGGCCGAGCAGCTGGGCGTGGCCCAGTGGTGCCTGGACGCGACGACCGAGTACGTCGCCACGCGGCACCAGTTCGGCCGGCCCATCGGCTCCTTCCAGGCGCTGCGGCACCGGCTGGCCGACCTGTGGGCGTCGGTGTCCGGCGCGGTCGCGGTCTCCCGCGCCGCGGCCGACGCGCTGGCCACCGGGTCCGATGTGGACATCGCCGTCGCGGTGGCCGCGTCGTACTGCTCGGAGCTCGCGGTGCACGCGGCCGAGGAGGCGTTGCAGCTGCACGGCGGCATCGGCATGACGTGGGAGCACCCGGTGCACCTGTACCTGGCCCGCGCGAAGACCTCGCAGATCGCGCTGGGTACCCCGGACCGGCACCGCGCCGCGCTGGCCGACCTGGTCGACCTGCCCGGCGCCTGAGAGCCGCCGACCGGACCGCATCGACCACCAGGTGAATCGTAGGCAACCACGCCCACTGAGAAAACGGGGCCCGCCCTGACCCTGCAGATCGCTCAGTTCTGCGCCATGTCGAAGAAGCGGCTGTAGTGCAGCTGGTGGGCGACGGTGACGGTGGTGGTGGGGCCGTTGCGGTGTTTGGCGAGGATGAGGTCGGCTTCGCCGGCGCGGGGGTCGTCGCGTTCCCAGGCGTCGGGGCGGTGGATGAGCATGACCATGTCGGCGTCCTGTTCGAGTGACCCGCTTTCGCGCAGGTCGGCGAGCATGGGCTTCTTGTCGGTGCGCTGTTCGGGGCCGCGGTTGAGCTGGCTGATGGTGACCACGGGTACTTCGAGTTCCTTGGCGAGGAGCTTGAGGTGGCGGGAGAACTCGCTGACCTCCTGCTGGCGGGACTCGACCTTCTTGCCGGAGGTCATGAGCTGCATGTAGTCGACCACGATGAGCCGCAGGTCGTGGCGTTGCTTGAGGCGTCGTGCCTTGGCGCGGATCTCCATCATGGTCATGTTGGGCGAGTCGTCGATGAACAGCGGCGCCTCGCTGATCTCGCTCATCCGGCGCGCGAGCCTGGTCCAGTCGTCGTCGGACATCCGGCCACCACGCATGTCGGCCAGCCGGATCCGCGCCTCCGCCGAGAGCATCCGCATCACGATCTCGATCCGGCTCATTTCCAGCGAGAAGATGACACTGGACATGCCGTGCTTGATCGAGCAGGACCGGGCGAAGTCCAGGCCGAGTGTCGACTTACCGACACCGGGTCGGGCCGCGACGATGATCATCTGGCCGGGGTGCAGGCCGTTGGTCACCTCGTCCAGGTCCATGAACCCCGTGGGGATGCCCTGCGCGCTGCCGCCGCGGGACGCGATCGCGTCGATCTCGTCCATGGTCGGCTGGAGGAGTTCCTCCAGCGCGACGTAGTCCTCGCTGGTGCGGCGCTCGGTGACCTCGTAGATCGCCGCCTGCGCGCGGTCCACGACCTCGTTGATCTCGCCGCCCTCGTTGGCCGCGCCGTAGCCGTACTGCACGATCCGGGTGCCGGCCTCGACCAGGCGACGGAGGATCGCCTTCTCCGCGACGATCTCCGCGTAGTAACCGGCGTTCGCGGCGGTGGGGACCGTGGCGATCAGGGTGTGCAGGTACGGCGCGCCGCCGACCCTGGCCAGTTCACCGCGCCGCTCCAGCTCGGCCGACACGGTGATCGGGTCCGCCGGCTCGCCGCGGCCATAGAGATCGAGGATGCAGTCGTAGACCGCCTGGTGCTTCGGGAGGTAGAAGTCGCCGGGGCGCAGTGCCTCCACCACATCGGCGATGGCGTCCTTGGACAGCAGCATCCCGCCGAGCACCGACTGCTCGGCTGCCGCGTCCTGGGGCGGCTGGCGATCGAACTCGCCGCGCCGCGGCCCGGGGTCCTCGGGACCGGGATCAGGCGGAAAAGCGGGCCCACGGTCGTCCGTCAGCGCCACCGCGCGGACACCTCCTCGTCAAGCGAACACCAGTTCGATTATGCCGGAGTATCCGGCTGTTGCCCACCATCGACGGCGGGCATGTCGGGCGGGGCGACGCGCACTGCGAGCGACCGTCCGGCGGGCACGCTAGATCGCTCGGAAGGAGCAAAGCAAACCTGCCTGTTGATCGTCTGGGGACACCCTGTGGACAACTTGTGGATGAGCGGGCCGATCCAATCACAGGCGCAGGCTTGCCTGTGTACAACTTGGGGACAAGCAGGGTGGCCTTTAGTAAAAGTCCAGGTCAAGCCCTGTGTGCAAGCTGTGGAAAACATTGGTGAAAACTCGTCGGCGTGTCGTGGGGACTCGTGTGTTCGGCGTGTCGTGCGCAGTGGAATACGAACCCCATGACACGTCACCTGTGGATAGCTGCTACGGAACGTAGAAGAACCACTCGTTGGGCTGAGTGGGTGGTGAAGCTCCCGCTCAGCCGAGCGCGCTCTGTGCGTTCCGTAACCGCTCGCCGAGCACCTGCGGGGTCGCCGGCGTGAACACCACGAGTGCATCGCCGCGACCAGGCCGCTCCTCCATCAACCAGCGTCCTTCCGCCGTATCGACAAAGTTCAGCGGACGTTCACAGCGCCGGCGGCTGCCACTGCGGTTTCGAGCCGCGACGTAAAGGCTGCCGGCACCGCTGCGCGGTGTCTCCATGAGCCGGCGCATCTCCTTCGCCGGAGCCTCGGGCGATGCTTCCCGCCCGGACCGCATCACCGAAAACTCACCTTCCGGCCGGGAATCGCGCCCGCTCTCGAACTCCGCCTTGCCGGCCACCAGCGGCTGCCCGGCGCCGGGCCTGCCGTAGGGGACCTGGTTCATGAACCCGACGAGCAGTTCCTCCGGCCGCTCGGGCGCGAGGATCACCGACTCTTCGCCGATGATGCGGACGAGGACGAACGCGCCCCCGCTGCCACTGCCCGCCAGCACCGCGAAGTTCGGCGGTGAGCCGGGAAACTGCCCCTCGAACCAGCCGTAGTACTCCAGCTGCGGCCGCGAGATGGACTCGATCAGGCCGAGCAGCGCGCGGTCCATCCCGCGCGGGCCCATGAGGCCGTGCTCGGTCAGCAGGTTGTTGACCTCCTGGTCCACCCTGCGCTGGGCGCTCTCGTCGTACCAGGTCGGCACGCTCGACAGCACCGCGTGCGGTTCGCCGCCGCGACGCCGGATCAGGTTCAGCAGGATCGGGGTCGAGAGTTTGATCGGAGCGGTCACGTCACTCACCGATCACCGGCGGCGCGGTGAGCTCGTCGGTGCCGAACAGCTCGTTCGGGTCCTCGCCGACCAGGTACTTGGTCTCGTGCTCCTCGTCGTCACTGCCCTTGCCCTTGCCGCCGTGCGCACCCATGCCGGACATGCCGCTGCGACCCGCCGCACCCGCACTGCCCGCGCCGACGCCACCGCGCCCGGCACCCGCCGCACCGCCGCTGCCCGAGCTGGCCCCGGCCCCGGTGCTGGATCCGCCACCGAGGGCGCTGCCCGAACCGGCCGGGCCGAAGCCGCCCAGCGCGCCCGCGCCACCGACGCCATAGCCGCCGGAACCGGAACCGGCACCCGAGCCGCCGCCGGCTCCATAGCCGGACCCCGTCGGGCCGAAGCCACCGCCGAAATCGCTCGACGACGTGCTCGGCGTGTACCCGGCCGCCGTCGTGCCGTCGTTCCAGCTCGGGGTCTGGTACGTCGGGTTCGTCGTGCTGGGCGTGTGGTAGCTCGGGGTGTCCGTGCTGGGAGTGTTGGGCCGGTAGCCGCTGGGGAGGTCGCTCTTGCTACTGGGGATGTTGTTCTGGCCGTAGCCGGGGATGTTCCCGGTGCCGGGGATGTTGCCCGTGTTCCCGGTGTTGCCGGTATTTCCCGTGTTTCCGGTATTTCCGGTCTTGCCGTCGTCTCCGCCGTTGTGCCCACCGTCGGAGAACGTGTTGCCCTGCCAGGCGCTGTACTGCGGCATTCCGGCCGCGTTCTGGGCACTGGCCTGGTAGTACGCGTTGAACGCCTGGACGTTCGTCTGGCCCTGCTCGTTGTACTTCTTGATCTCGTCGTCTTTGTCGCTGAACGGGTTGATGTGGTCCATGAACCCGGCGTGCGGCGGGGTCGCGGCGATCTCCTGCACCTTCGACTGCGCGTTGTCGAAGGCGTCACCCTGGCTGCTCAGGTAGCTGTGGCTCTTGGACAGGTTCTGCGCCGAGTCCTGCAGCCACACGCCGAGCGGGTGCGCACCGGCCTGCACCTGCTGCGACGAATCGCCCTGCCAGGCCGCGTCCATCGCCTGGTTGATCGCGTCGATCTGCTTCGAACGCTGCTCGTGCACGCCCTGCAGGGTGTTCGCCGCGGCTGCGCCGTCACGCAGCGATTCGGAGCTGCCGCCCTGGATCTGCTCCCAGATCTGCCGGGCGTCGATCGTGCGGCCACCGACGTTCGCCTGCTGCTGCTGGGCCTCGGGCCCCGAGAAGAGGTCGACGAGACCGCCCACCACACCGCCGACCACGGTCCCGGCACCGGGCATGATCACGGTGCCGATCGTTGCGCCGGTAAGCGCGCCGTTCCCCATGGCAACCAACCCCTCTTACTGACTCTGCAGATGCGTGATCATCGCCGTCGCGATGCGCTCGGCCACCGGGCACGGGTTCGATTTGTTGGGCCCACTGCCGATCTGCGCGGTGACCGACACCGCAAGCTGATCGGTCACGCCGACCCACAGCGAGCAGTTGCCTGCCGACCGGGTGTCCTGGATCGAGGCGTAGACGGCCGGGTAACCGCTGACGGTTGTCGGCTCGAAGTACGCGTCCTGCGCCTTCAACGCGTAAATGTTGCTCAGACCGTTCTTGTTCGCGGTGACCGGGGAAATGTAGACGTAGTTGAACGTGGAGGTCGCCGATTTCCACATGCAGCGCGGGCCTGCCTGGTCCTGGTCCGCTTGCCCGGCTCCGGTCAGCCCGGTCTGCGTGACCTGGTCGGCCGAAAGCGCGCTGCACGGGTTCGACACCAGCTGGTCGGTGGGCAGCGGCGAAGGCACCGAAGGCGCGAGCTGCGCGGCGCTGCTGCTGGCGGCAGCTGAGGAACCGGTGCTGCCGACCGGTGTCGGGGTGCCACTGTTGCCGGAACACGCGGACAGCACGCCGGCCGCGGCGATCGCGGCGGCTCCGAGTCGGATGGCTCGGACCTTGTTCATACGATTGCCTGCCCCTGTTGCTGCGCGGTCTGGCGCGCGTCGTCTTCTGACTGTGCGATCTTGCCGCTGGCCTGCTGCAGCGCCTCGATGTAGTTCTGGATGTAGGTCTTCATGCGCTGGTGCTGGGTGAGCAACGTCTGGCCGGAGGGGTTCGCGCCCTGGGTGACGAAGTCCCCGCTGGCGAACTCCTGACCGGGCGGCTTGACCTGGGCGACGGTGGTCGCCGACTCGATGTCGGCGTTCACGTCATCGAGCAGTGCCTGCCATTTGTTGATGACGTCCTGCACCTGGTCCGGGTCGAACTTGTAGCCACCGGAACTGCCGTTGTTACCGACCTGGATCGGCGCGGGCGGCGGCACGGTGGTCAACGTGTCGACGGGTGCCCCCGCCGAGACAGGCTGCGCCGGCTGCGTCATCCCGAGCTCCCCTTTTCGCTCCGTCCCGCGCCCCCACATGCGCCGAGATCAGCAGCTTGGATGTTATCGCAGCCGGTACGGTTCCAGTACGGGAAAGCAGAAAGGCCCCGCCCAAGGTGGGAAGGGCCTTTCCGTGCCGCGCTACGGCCTACTGACCGGCCTTGATCTCCAGTCGCACGCCGGCCTCGACGGTCGGGTGCAGCTTGGCGCTGACCTGGTGCTTGCCGACGGTCTTGATGTGCCCGCCGGTCTCGATGATGCGCTTGTCCAGCAGCGGGCCGCCGGCGGCCTTGATGGCCGCGACGATGTCGCCGGTGGTCACCGAGCCGAACAGCTTCTTCGAGCCCTCGGCCGCCTTCGCGACCAGCTCGACGGTGCCGAGCTGCTCCAGCTGGTTCTTGACCTCCTTGGCGTGGTCCAGGTCCCGGATGCGCCGGGTCTCCTGGGTGCGCCGGATGGTCTGCACGTTCTTCTCCGCACCCTTGGAGGCCACGATGGCGTAGCCCCGCGGGAGCAGGTAGTTGCGCGCGTAGCCGTCCTTGACCTCGACGATGTCGCCGGGGCCGCCGAGGTTGGCCACGTCGGTGGTCAGAATGATCTTCGCCATTTTGACGTGCCTCCCTTAGCGCGCGGTCGACGTGTAGGGCAGCAGCGCCATCTCGCGGGAGTTCTTGACCGCGATGGCGATGTCACGCTGGTGCTGGCTGCAGTTGCCGGTCACGCGACGGGCACGGATCTTGCCGCGGTCGGAGATGTACTTCCGCAGCAGGTTGGTGTCCTTGTAGTCGATGAATTCCGGGCGGCCCTTCTTCTCCGCCTTGCAGAACACACAGACCTTCTTCTTGGGCTTGCGAATGGGTGGCTTGGCCACGGTATAGCTCCTGGTAATCCGAGAAAGAGTGGTTGGTTAGAAGGGGGGCTCGTCGGCGAAACCGCCGCCACCGCCACCTGCGGGCGGGGCCGAACCCCACGGGTCGTCGGCGGGCGCGCCGCCGCCACTGCCGCCGCTGCCATAGCCGCCGCCGCCCGAGGGACCCGAGCCGCGGCTGACCTTGTTGACCTTCGCGGTGGCGTAGCGCAGCGACGGACCGATCTCGTCGACCTCGAGCTCGACGACGGTCCGCTTCTCGCCTTCCTTGGTCTCGAACGACCGCTGCTTCAGCCTGCCCTGCACGACGACCCGCGCCCCGCGGGTCAGGCTCTCGGCCACGTTTTCCGCGGCCTGGCGCCAGATGTTGCAGCGCATGAACAGCGCCTCGCCGTCCTTCCACTCACCGCTCTGGCGGTCGAAGGTGCGCGGCGTGGAGGCAACGGTGAAGTTCGCGACGGCGGCACCGGACGGCGTGAAACGCAGCTCCGGGTCGGCGGTCAGGTTGCCGACAACCGTGATGATCGTGTCTCCGGCCATGGTCGCCTCAGGCCTTCGCCGCGACCTTGGCGGCCTTGCGGGCGGCGACCTTGCGGACGACCTTGGTGCGGAGCACGTTCTCCTGCAGCGACAGCTGCCGGTCGAGCTCCTTCACCGCGTCGGGCTCGGAGTTCAGGTCCAGCAGGGCGTAGATGCCCTCGGCGTGCTTCTTGATTTCGTAGGCAAGCCGTCGCCGGCCCCACACGTCGACCTTTTCCACGCTGCCGCCGGACGTGCGGATCACGTTGAGGAACGTGTCCAGCGTCGGGGCGACGGTGCGCTCGTCGAGCGTCGGATCGAGGATGACCATTACCTCGTAATGGCGTGACACAACCACTCACCTCCTGTGGGCTCGCGGCCACGGACTGTCCGTGGCAGGAGGGTTTGTCGGGACCAAGGGTAGCTGGCCGCTACGACACTTTGCGCAGCACCCACGTCCGGACCAGCGCGGCGCTGACTCCGGCGAGCGCGACCACGGCCAGCAGCATCGGCAGTTGCACGGTCTGCGCGGACGAGGAGTCGTCGGCGAGTGCGTTGGCGTTGCCCGCGTTCTTCACGTCGGTCTGGCCCGCCGAGTTGCCGGGCAGCAGCCCGACCTCGGGCGTGGCCGCGCCGGACATCGGTGCGCTGGACGGGTAGCGGTCGCCGGGCGAGAGCGAGAACCCGGGCACTGCCGCGGGGATGTTGCCGTAGTCGCGCGGCGGGGCGGTGGCGTTGCCGGTGCCCGCGATGCCACCGGCCGAACCCATGGCCGGGGTGTTGGTCTGGGCCGTGCCGCCGGTCGCGGCGCTGGGCAGCGAGGTGGTGCTCGAGAAGTTGCTGGCGTACGTGGTCAGCGCGCAGTTGCCGGTGACCTTGTTCTTGATCGAGTCCAGCACCTTCTGCTGCTGGTCGGCTCCCCACCAGCCGAGGCCGTCGGCGCCCTTGAGCGCGTCGTTGACGGCGGCGGCGACATTCTCACCGGTGACGGATCCGTTGGCGGCGTTGGGAATCGTGCCGACGGCCAGCGCGCCCTTCGCGGTGATCTCGTTGGCGAGCTTGTCCGGGTCGACCCCGCTGAGGAAGGCGTTCTGCTCCTGCGCCCCGGCCTTGACCAGACCGGCGACATCCTTGCCCTGCACTGCGACGGCGTCACCCATGTTGCCGACCACCGTGCCGGTGCAACCCTGCGCGAGTACCGTGCTGGCCGACGCCGATCCGGTGAACAGTCCGCCGGTGAACAAGGCCGCCAGCGCCGAAGCGATGACCACCCGGCGCGTCTTCCTGGTCAGGTCGGTCCGCGTTGGCATCCGCACGGGCGCTGTCCTCCAGTGATCGCAGGCGTCGTCATCCGAAGGGATAACGAGGAGCAGGCGCCGACGATACTAGTGGGTAGCTCCGCGCAGCACCCACGTGCGTACCAAAGCCGCGCTCACGCCGGACAAACTGAGCACCGCGATCAGCATCGGAAGACCCAGCGGGCCTGCCGTGCCGCCGTTGCCACCGGGCAGAGCTTCCGCCTGACCTGCGTTCTGCACGCCACTGTTGCCCTGGTTGGAACTCTGGCCGAGCGCGCCGACCTCGGGCGCGTAACCCGGGATCTGCCCGCCGTAGCGGACGCCGGGTGATGGAGCCCACAGTCCGGCCAGCGCATACGGGATGTCGCTGTAGTCGCGCATCGGCGCGTAACCGGAGGAGCCGAAGGGCAGCAGATCGAAGGTGGACGGGTCGCCACCGAGCACCGGGCTGGTCGCGCCCGGGATGGTCGCCGGGGCGCCCGCGTTCGCGTTTCCGTTGCCGCCGCCGGACGGGCCGGTCTGCGGGGAGCCGCCGTTGCTCGGCGGGTTCTGCGGGGCGGGCTGTTCCTGCTTCCCGCCGGTGGCCTTCTGCACCGCGCCGGAGAGTCCGTTGGTGGTGCCGGTGACCGTGTTGTCCACCGCCCCGGCAACCGGCGCGCCGACGACCGGCACGGGCGCGACGACGGTGTCCACGACGTTGACGGTGATCTTGCAGAGTCCGGTGAGCAGTCCGCCGACGATGGAGGTCAGACCGTCCGTAACCGTCTTCAACCCCAGCGGGGTGCTGATGACATCCCCCGGGTGAACCGTGACGGTATCCCCGCATTTCGCGTCGACCGTCGCCGCCGACGCGGTGCCTGGGGCGGCCAATACCGCTGATCCGGCCAATACGAACGCGGTCGCTCCGACCGCAGCTGCCTTGCGCGTTCGACCCTGCATTCGACCGGACCTCCAGTGCACGTCACTCACTGAAATAACGACGGTAACCGAACGGAGTGACGGATGCAGGTCGTCGAATCAGGTGATCTTCCGTCGTAACCAGATATGAGCAAGGCCCGCCGCGACCACGGCCAAAGCCACCGCTGCCAGCAACAACGGCAGTTTCGCTGGGCCCGAAGACGCCATAGGCATCGCCTGCGCGCTGCCCGAATCCTGCGCTACGGCCGCCGGCATTGTCCCAGTCGGTGGAACAAGGCCCGGGGTGATCGAGCCGATCGAACTGGGCGCGATGAGCGAAGCGAGGTCGATGCCGGCCGTGGGGGACGTGACGGTCAGCGGGTAGTTCACGAACTGGATACCGCTTCCGGAGCTGCCCGGGCTGGTGCCGAGAACCGGCTGCCCGGGCTGCGGCGCGGGAGCGGTGGCGGGCGGCGGAGTGGGCTGGCTGGGCGTGCCAGGGTGCGGCACGTCCTTCGGCTCGCCGGACAGCAGGCTCTGTGTGGTGGCGCCGAGCGTGTTCGCGGTGTCCTGCGCCGCCGGGCAGACGACCTTGGCCGTCAGGTCACCGACGAGCGGGAGATTGCCGAGGCCGAGCGTTTTCACCGCGTCCGCGGCCGGGATCTTCACGAGACCGTCGGACTCCGAACCGGTGCCGACGGTGACCGCGTCCGGCTGGTTGAGCAGGGCACCGGCGTCGACCGTCAGCGGTTTTCCGGAGTTGTCCTGGAGAGTCGCCGTGCAGCTGCCGTCGACGACGGGCGCCGCGGTGTCGGCGAAGGCCGCGCCCGGCAGTGCCAGCGTGGCCGAAGCCGTGAGCAGGAAACCGAGCGCGCTGAGCCGGATCGTGGTCTTCCCCATGCTTCCCCCTGGCATCGCCGACCCACGCGGTTCACGGAACGCGCTTACGCTACTTCATCTCCGTGAGCACCCGGGTTCTCACCCGGTTGTAGCGTTGGGCGCATGCAGATCGGTGCGCACATCCACGACGAGGACACGCTCGGGGTCGGCAAGGAGCGGAACGCGGACGTGGTGCAGTGCTTCCTCGGCGACCCGCAGGGCTGGAAGAAACCGGCGCCGCCGTTGACGGCCGCCGATGTCGAGTCCTCCGGCCTGGCGGTCTTCGTGCACTCGCCGTACGTCGTGAACGTGGCGTCGCTGAACAACCGGATCCGTATCCCCTCGCGCAAGCTCGTCACGCAGCACGCCGCGGCGTCGGCCGATATCGGCGCGAAGGGGCTGATCGTGCACGGCGGGCATGTACGCAAGGACGACGATCCGCAGGACGGCCTCACGAACTGGCGGAAGCTGTTCGAGCGCCAGGCCGACGAAGGCGGTTTCGGGGTACCGATCCTGATCGAGAACACCGCGGGCGGCGACGGCGCGATGGCCCGGCACCTGGACATGCTGGCCCGGTTGTGGGACGAGGTCGGCGACTTCGGCGCCGGGTTCTGCCTGGACACCTGCCACGCGTACGCGGCGGGCTGGGAGCTGGGCGACGTGGTCGACAAGGTCAAGGCGATCACCGGGCGGATCGACCTGGTGCACCTCAACAACTCGCGTGACGAGTTCGCGTCCACGCGGGACCGGCACGCCAACGTGGTGGACGGCGACGGCACGATCGATCCGGAACAGCTCGTCGAGGTGGCGCGGGCGGCGGAGGCGCCGGTGATCGTGGAGACCCCGGCCGAAGGCCAGGCCGCCGACATCGCCTACCTGCGAAAAGCGCTCAACTGAGCCAAGTCCGCGGCACCGGGCTGCCTGGTTCGGTGCGGCTTGAGCACGAACAGGTCGCGGGCGCCGTCGAGCACGCCGCCCGCGGGATCGTCCACCCCGTCGAAGCGCACCTTGTCCAGCCGCGGCCGGTAGATCTCGCGGATCACCAGCGCGCACAACCCGAGCACGGCCAGGTCCCGCACCACGACGAAACCGAGGAACCAGTCCTCGGGCAGGCCCTTGTGGTCCACGCCGAGGTAGTAGAACATCCGCGGCACCCACACCAGCGCGTCGATGAGCATCCAGCCCAGCAGCAGCCGCCAGCGCGGAATCGCCAGCACCGCCAGCGGCACCAGCCACAGCGAGTACTGCGGGCTCCACACCTTGTTCGTCACCAGGAAGGCCGCGATCACCAGGAAACACAGCTGCGGCAGCCGGGGCCTGGCCGGCGCGGACAGCCCGATGTACGCGATTCCCGCGCAGCACAACAGGAACAGCGCGCCGCTCACCGCGTTGAGCCAGGTCGGCGTCTGTCCCGGTTGCAATGGCCCGTCGAAACCGGCCCAGCCGGTGAAGTACGAGATGACGTTGTACAGCGAATCCGGGTCCATCCCGCGCTGGGCGTTGAGCCGGAAGAACTCACGCCAGCCGGTGTTGAGGGTGAGCGCGATCGGCAGGTTCACCGCGAGCCAGACCACGATCGTCGTGCCCGCCGTTTTCGTCCAGTCCCGGAACTTCCCGGCCCGGATGCACAGAATCAGCAGTGGGCCGAGGAAGAACAGCGGATACAGCTTCGTCGCCGCGCCGAGCCCGAGCAGCACCCCGGCGAGCACGGGTTTTCGGCGCGCCCAGGCGAGCAGCCCGGTGGCCGCGAGCGCGGTGGCGAGGGTGTCGAAGTTCGTGAAGGCGTGTACCAGCACCAGCGGGGAGATCGCCGCCAGCACCATGTCCCACGGTCTGCGGTTCGCGGTGCGCCCCACCGCCCAGACCGTGACCAGCCAGGCCGCGGCCAGCCAGAACGCGGTGATGTTGAAGTAGATCGCCACCGGTAGCGCGCCGGGCAGCCAGCCCACGCTGGAGATCGCCGTCCAGCCCTGGGTGAGTTTCGCGTTGATCCATTGGAACAGCCCGGTCAGCACCGGGTACTCCATGTACCGCACCTGAGCGTTGGCCGTGCCCGCGTTGTCCACCCAGCTCGTGCGGTACGGGAAGGCGCCGTCCTGGTTGAGCCGTTCCGCGCTGTAGAGCGGCACGACGTCGGAGTAGCACATCGCGACGTAGGGCCTGCCCGCTCGCCAGTCGAGCTGGTTCTGGCCGCTGTCGTCGGTGTATTGCTGGATGCAGCTGGCCTTGCCGAACCAGCACAGCATCAGCGCGAGCACCGCCATCGCGAGGCCGACCCGCTGCGGGGACCAGAACCAGTGCCTGCCCACCGCGGCGTGTTCGCCGAGCGGGCCACCGATCGGTCTGCTCGCCGCGGCCGCCAGCGGTTCTTCGCGGCTGGGCGCGCTCCGCTCGCCGGGCGCGAGTGACGCCGGCGCCGGTTCGGCCGAGTTCTCCTGATCGGTGGGGCTGGACACGCGCGCGATGTTACGGCCCGTCACGTGGGGTTCGGCTTAAGGCGCTCGAGTCGTGTCCATGATCGGGTGCGGATGACAAAACAGGCGGCGGGCCTTGTCGCCCGCCGCCTGTCGTTTCCGGCTCTTCGAGATCAGCCGCCGCCACCGCCGCCGCCGCGGCCACCGGGCGGAAGGATGATCCCGTCCGCGGTGGTGGTGGTAGTCGTTTTCCGGCCACCCGTCGACGACTCGGTGGTCGGCGGCGCAGTGGTGGTCGTCGACGGCGGGCCCGCCGGCTGCGTGTTGGTGTTCGTCGTGGTCGCCTTGGTGCTCGACGAGTCGTCCGAACTCGCCGTCGCCGACTTGCCGATCGGATCCACCGTCGA
Source organism: Amycolatopsis sp. (assembly GCF_035546795.1). Taxonomy (GTDB): domain Bacteria; phylum Actinomycetota; class Actinomycetes; order Mycobacteriales; family Pseudonocardiaceae; genus Amycolatopsis_E. Next base: position 93,736 of record NZ_DASZWC010000066.1, on the reverse strand, counting down.
GAACTTCTCGTTCGGCTTGCCCTTGAGGTAGTTGTTCATGAACTCCTGCCAGATCTGGGCAGGCAGCCCACTACTGCCGATCGCTTTGCCGCTCTTGTCCTTCAGCTCGTTGTTGCCACCGGTACCCACCCAGGACGACACCGAGATGGACGGGGTGTAGCCGACCATCCACACCTGCGAGTTGCCGTTGACCGAGGTGTCGCCGTTGGCCCCGGTGTACTGCTGGGTACCGGTCTTGCCGGCGCACTCGTGGCCGGGCGGGCACTTGAGCTTCGAGAAGTCGATCACCGGCTTGAGCGCGGTGGTCACGTTCCCGGCGATCTGCTTGCTCTTGGCCGCGTTGTTCGCCGCGAACGCCGGCGCCGGGTTGCTCGGCGACTGGTACACGACGTTGCCGCCAGGATCCGTCACCTTCGTGACGAAGTGCCGATCCATCGCGATGCCGTCGTCGGCGAAGGTGGCGTAGGCCGACGCCATGTCCAGCGGCGTGACCTCGGTGGTACCACCACCGAGCGAGATGTTGTTGTCCAGCGCGACCTTCGGGTTGTCCACGCTCTTCACCCCGGCCTCCGACGCGGCGTCACGCACGGCCTGCCAGCCGGTCGTGTTCGCCACCAGGTCGAAGAACACGGTGTTCGTGGATCTCATGGTCGCCTCGGCGACGGTGCATTCCTTGCTGCAGCTGTTGGACGCGCCCGCGTTTCGCACCGTGCGGGAGCCGAACTGTCTCGGGGAGGTTCCGTCGTAGGTCTCACCCAGCCCCTTGCCCATTTTCAGCAGGGCAGCTATGTCGAAAGCCTTGAACGAGGAGCCCGGGTTTCGGGTGGTGTTCGCCCAGTCCTTGGCGTCCGTGTTGTCGTTCGGACCGCCGTAGTAGGCGATCACCCCTCTTGTTTTCGGATCGACCGCCACCAGTGCTTTTCGCAGCTCCGCCGGCTGGCCGTCCATGTACTTGTTGACCGCGTCCACGGCCATCTGCTGGGCCTTGGGATCGATGGTCGTATAGATGTTGTAGCCGCCGGCCTGCAGCTTTTCCTTCGAATAGCCCGCTGCGTCCAGCTCGTCCTCGACCTGGTTCTGGATGTAGGCGTTGGGGCCGGTGATGGCCTGCGGTTTGGTCTGGTCCTTGGGCAACGGGGCCGGATACTGGGCCGCCTGGCGCTCGGCCGCCGGCAGCCAGTTGTTCTTGACCATGTTGTCCATCACGTAGTTCCAGCGCCACGTCGCGTACTCGGTGTTCTCCGACTTGCTCGGGCCCTGGATCAGCCCGGCCAGCAGCGCGGCCTCGGACGCGTTCAGCTGCGACGCGTCCTTGTTGAAGTACGCGTGCGCGGCGGCCTGGATCCCGTAGGCGTTCCGTCCGAAGTAGACGATGTTCAGGTACGCCGTGATGATGTCCTCTTTGGACTGCGTCTGGTTCATCTTGAAGGACTTCACCAGCTCCGTCGCCTTACGGGTCAGCGTGGGAGCTTCGTTCTCGGTGGCCTTTTTGATGTATTCCTGGGAAATCGTGGAGCCACCACCGCTGCCGCCGGTCACCTGGTTGTAGGCGGCGCGCAGGATGCCGAGCACATCGAAACCGTTGTTGGTCTCGAAGGTGGCGTCCTCGGCCGCATACACGGCGTGCTTGACGGTGTCCGTGATCTGGCCAGGCTTGAGGATCTGCCTGTTCCCGGTGTCCGGAACGTCCTTGCCCATCACCGAGTTGTCGTTGTAGTAGTACGTCACGACCTGGCTCTGCTGCGCCAGCACCTCGTCCGGGGTCGGCACGTCCACCAGGAAGTAGGCGATGGTGAAGGCGACCGCGGGCAGCACCACGAACAGGCCGAACAACGCGTAGAGGGTGCGGCGGACGATCTTCCACCGGCGTTTCTTGCGTTGTTTGGGTGTCAGGGCCGCCTTGTCCTTCTTGCCCTTCTTCTTCCCGTCGGTCTCCGGGGTCTCTTCGTCGTCCGGCCCGAACTCGTTGAACCTGTCCTGGTCGTCGTCGTAGTCGTCCTCGGGATAGCTGCCACCGCCACCGAGGGCGTCGTGGGTGAGCAGCCCCGGCTCGCGGTCCTCGGGCGGGCTGGGCGGCGGGCGATAGCCACCGCGCATCGGCCGCTCACCGCCGGGCCCCTGCGGACCCGGGCCCTGCGGACCACGGCCCTGGCCGGGCGGCGGCGGGCCGGGACGACGGCCGGGTGGCGGCGGCACGCGGCCTCCACCGGCGCCGGGCGGAGGAGGCGGCACACGCCGCTGGCCGCCGCCGGGCGTCCGGGGCGGTTGCTGCTGTCCCTCGCGCGGCCATTGCGGCGCCGGCCCGCGTCGCGGTGGCGGCTGTTCGCCGGGCCAGCGCGGCTCGTCACCGTTCGGCCGTTGGGCGCGACGGGGTTCATCAGGCTCCTGGCCTGGCCAGGAGCGGTTGTACTGGTCGTTCACGAATGAGCCTCCCAGACCGGCGGTTCGGGGTTCGCCGTTCTGCGGTCGTCCAGCTGCACGCCTGCCTCCAGGGTCACTGTCCCGCGGTCCTCTTCGAGTGACCACGGGGGGTGCCCGTCCCCAGGACGTATGACCGCACCAGGTGGTTCCAGCGGCAGAGGCGGCACACCTCCACCACATGGACGTTGAACTCCCGGAATAGTTGCTCCATCCGGGTAAGTTCCTCCTGCGTGCGGGCCGATCCGGCGACGTGCCGTAACTCGTCGCCGAAGACCCACGAGACCAGCGTCACGGTCTCCTTGCGGCAAACCGGGCACGGGTACTCGCCGGGTTCGCCATGGAACTTCGCCGCCCGCAGTAGATAGGGATCGGCGTCGCAAACGTCCTTCGTGCCCACGCGACCAGCACGGACGTCGGCCAGCAGCGCTCGGCGCCGCAGGGCGTAGTCCACTACCTGTCGCTGGTTTTGCACGCTGACAGAGTACGGGTCCGGTGTCGGAACGCCATGAGCTGTTCTGCGTAATGATCTGACCGCGTGGAGGACACGCCGGAATTTCGATAACTCTCTGGTGAACTTCGTCCCCCGCGGCGGGCAGGCGCTTCCGTTAGCTACGCCACTTCGATGTATCGACGCGATATAATCAGGCGTTAGGTTGACCAGGTGGAGTCGTTTGCTGCCCGAGAGGGGGTGCACCGTGCTGGAGTTCGCGATTCTCGGGCTGCTGCACGAAGCGCCGATGCACGGATACGTGCTGCGCAAACGTCTGCACGACACGCTCGGCATGTTCCGCACCTTCTCCTACGGTTCGCTGTACCCGACCCTGCGTCGGTTGCAGCGGGCCGGCTTCATCGTCGAGGAAGCCGATGAGGGCGACGAGCACGCCAAAACCCAGCGCAGCACCAGGGTCCGGCGTGCACGCAGGGTGTACAAGCTCACCGCCGAGGGTAAGGAGCACTTCGCCCAGCTGCTGGGTGACGCCGGTCCTCAGACCTGGGACGACGAGGGCTTCGGGGTACACCTGGCGTTCTTCTCCAGGACCCCGGCCGATGTCCGGATGCGCATCCTGGAGGGGCGGCGCCGCCGGGTCGAGGAGCGGCGCGAAGGGCTTCGCGCCGCGATGGCCAGAGCCGAGGAGAAGATCGACCGCTATACCCGCGAGTTGCACCGGCTCGGGCTGGAAAGCAGCGAACGTGAAGTGCGCTGGCTCAACGAGCTGATCGCGCACGAACAAGCCGAACAGCGCGGCCTGCAGAAGTAGCGGCCGCCGTCGTGGAAAAAACACTGACCTAAAAGCTAACGAGCGAAGGAGAATCCGGCATGGGCGACAACAGCGGCCGCGTGAAGGTGGCCATCGTTGGCGTCGGCAACTGCGCGGCGTCGCTGGTGCAGGGGGTGCACTACTACGCGGACGCCGATCCGGCATCGCGGGTGCCCGGGCTGATGCACGTGCGGTTCGGCCCCTATCACGTACGCGACGTGGAGTTCGTGGCCGCGTTCGACGTGGACGCGAAGAAGGTGGGCCACGACCTGTCGGAGGCCATCCTCGCCAGCGAGAACAACACGATCAAGATCACCGACGTGCCGCCGCTGGGTGTGCCGGTGCAGCGCGGCCACACCCTCGACGGGCTCGGCCGCTTCTACCAGGAGACCATCGAGGAGTCCGACGAGACTCCGGTCGACATCGTCGCCGCGCTGCGCGAGTCCGGTGCCGACGTGCTCGTCTCCTACCTGCCGGTGGGCTCCGACGCGGCGCAGAAGTTCTACGCCCAGGCCGCGATCGACGCGGGGGTGGCGTTCGTGAACGCCATCCCGGTGTTCATCGCCTCCAACCCCGAGTGGGCGCAGAAGTTCACCGACGCCGGCATCCCGATCGTCGGTGACGACATCAAGTCCCAGGTCGGCGCCACCATCACGCACCGCGTGCTGGCGAAGCTGTTCGAGGACCGCGGCGTCCAGCTCGACCGCACGATGCAGCTCAACGTCGGCGGCAACATGGACTTCAAGAACATGAAGGAACTGGAGCGCCTGGAATCCAAGAAGGTCTCCAAGACCCAGGCCGTCACCTCGCAGGTCGACCGCGACATGGGCAAGGCCAACGTGCACGTCGGCCCGTCGGACTACGTGCAGTGGCTGGAAGACCGCAAGTGGGCCTACGTCCGGCTCGAGGGCCGCGCCTTCGGTGACGTCCCGCTGAACCTGGAGTACAAGCTCGAGGTGTGGGACTCGCCCAACTCGGCGGGCATCATCATCGACGCCGTGCGTGCCGCGAAGATCGCGCTGGACCGCAGGATCGGCGGCCCGCTGCTGTCGGCCTCCTCGTACTTCATGAAGTCGCCGCCAGTGCAGTACAACGACTCGCAGGCGCGTGACTCGGTCGAAGCGTTCATCAAGGGCGAAGTCGAGCGCTGAGCCCCGGTAAGTCCTCCGGCCTCCCCTGGCCGGGGGATACCGGTCACCGTTTCGACTGGATGTACGTACAGTCAACCTGGAACCGGGGCTCCGGCGCGCACCGGCAGGCAGAATAGAGGGGGTCTGCCGGTGAGCGCCGGTTCGAGTGAGGAGAGCAGTGCCCCGTTCCGTCAGTGCCAACAAGGAGATGCGCGAGGAGTCCAGGCAGAAGATCCTCGCCGCCGCGTTGGCGGTGTTCGCGGAAAAGGGTTACACCGGCGCCACGATCACCGAGATCACCAACCGTGCCGGGGTTTCCCGTGGGCTGGCCTCCTATTACTTCCCGAACAAGCACCTGCTGGTCGACGAACTGCTCGACGCGTATCTCGACGGGGTCGCCGCGATCATCGACATGCCGGGCACCGCGGACGAGCGGCTCGCCGGGATCATCGACGGGGTGCTGTCCGGTCTGCTGACCGACCTGCCGGTGCAGGGCGTGGTGCTCGCGCTGATGGTGCAGCCGTCGACGCATCCGATCTTCGCCGAGGTGGAGGCCCGCAAGGACGAGCGGATCTGCCGGCTCGAGGACAGCCTGCGCGAGCTGTTCACCGAGCGCGGCGCCGCGGATCCGGCGCTGGAGGAGATCATGCTCCGCAGCGTGCTGGAGGGCGTCATCTACAAGGCCGCGGTGTACGGCCCGCAGTACCCGGTGGAGCCGGTGCGCCGCTGGCTGTACGGGATGTATGGCCTGTCCGCGCCGAAAAGCACGCTCACCGGCGCCGAACCGCCACCGGTCACGAGGCTGCGTGCTTCACAGCGCGGCTACTAGCTCCCGGAGTTCGCCGAGCACCGCGGTGACCTGCGCCAGCACCGCCGGATCCGGCGGGAAATGTGGGTTCGGCACCGCGTAGACGGACATCCCGGCGGCGAGCGCGGCGCGTAGCCCGTTCGTGGTGTCCTCCACGGCGGCGCAGTCTTTTGCTTGTACACCAAGGAGTTCGGTCGCCTTCAAGTACACGTCGGGCGCCGGCTTGCCTGCCGCGACCTGTTCGCTGGACACCGCGACCGGCACGACACCGGTCAGGTTCGTCGCTTCCAGAAAGGCCTTGATCAGCACCGGCGGTGAGGAGCTGGCGATCGCGACCGGGTACCGCTCCGCGACCGCGCGCACCGTTTGCTCCGCGCCGGGCAGCACCGGCGGGCCGTCTTCGTAGTGCTTCGCCATCTCCTCGATCACGACCTCGGCGACGCGCTCCGGGGTCAGTCCGACGCCGAGCTCGTCGACCAGATAGCGCGCCCACTCCGGGGTGCTCATCCCCTGCATCGCCCGCGTCGCTTCGTCGGTCCAGTGCCCGCCCTGTTCGGCGACGACCGCGCGCCGCACCTCGTCCCAGGTCTGCTCGGAGCCGACCAGCACCCCGTCGAGGTCGAAAACCACCGCGTCCATGCCTCGAAACGGTACCTGTGTCCAGAATTACTTCGACAAGCTAAGTAAAAATAAGTTAGCATAGCTAAGTGAAATCCGGAGTCGCCGAACTCGCGCACGAGCTGCGCCCGCTCGTCTTTCGCCTCTACTACATGGTCCGCCGGCTGACCCCTCAGTACCGGCTGACCCTGACGCAGGGCTCGGTGCTTTCCGAGCTGGCGCAAGGCGGGCCGCGCCGGATGAGCGTCCTCGCGCAGATCGAGGGCGTGCGCCAGCCGTCCATGACGGACCTGGTGCGCCGGCTGGAGCGGCTGCACCTGGTCAGCAGGAAGCCCGATCCCGAGGATCGCCGCGCCGTGCTGATCGAGGCGACGGAAGCGGGCAAGCGGTACGTCGGCGAGCTGGTGCTCGCCCGCGAGGAGTTCCTGCGGGAGCGCCTGACCGCTCTGGATCCGACCGACCGCGCGGCCATCGAGGCCGCGCTGCCGGCCCTGCGACGGCTCATCGATCCGGCGAAGAAGGAGGAACTGCTGGATGAGCACTAACCATGGCAGCCTGCTGGATGCCTTGAAGGGGCAGCCAAAACAGGTCTGGATCACCGCGTTCGCGGCCGTGATCGCCTTCATGGGAATCGGCCTTGTCGATCCGATCCTGTTGTCCATCGCGGACGGGCTGCACGCCTCGGCATCACAGGTGACCCTGCTGTTCTCGTCTTACCTCGGTGTTCAGGTGTTGGCGATGCTGATCACGGGTGCCGCCAGCGCCAGGTTCGGCCCCAAGCGCACGGTGCTCACCGGTCTGGTCCTGATCGTGCTCGCGACCGCGTTCTGCGCGGCCGCCGCGACGATCACCCAGCTCGTCGCACTCCGTGCGGTCTGGGGGCTGGGCAACGCTTTCTTCATCGCGACCGCGCTTTCGGTGATCGTCGGTGCGGCCACCGGCGGGCAGAAGGGCGCGATCCTGCTCTACGAGGCCGCGCTCGGTGTCGGTCTCGCCGTGGGGCCGCTGCTCGGCGCATTGCTCGGCAGCATCTCGTGGCGGGGGCCGTTCGTCGGCACCGCCGTGCTGATGGCCGCCGCCCTCGTGTTGTGCGCGATCTTCCTGCAGAAGGACTCGCACGAGAAGCGGCCCAAGATCCGGATCTCCGACCCGCTTCGCGCGCTTCGGCACGCCGGTCTGCTGCGCACATCGATCGGCTCGGCGCTCTACACCGCCGCGTTCTTCACCGTGCTGGCCTGGACTCCGTTCGTGCTCGGCTGGAGTGCGGTCGCGGTCGGTCTGATCTTCTGTGGCTGGGGCCTGTGCGTCGCGGTCGCGGGTGTGGCACTCGCACCGAAGCTCGCGGGCAAGCTCGGTGAGCGGCACGCGACCGCGGTCGCGGTGTTCGGTTACGCGGTGCTGATGCTGGTACTCGCGGTGCCGAGCAAGCCGGTGGTGGTCGTCGGTGTCATCGTCTCGGGCCTGATTTCGGGGCTGCTGAACACTTTGTTCACCGGGACCGCGATGTCGATCAGCGACGCGCCGCGGCCGGTGGCCAGTGCGGGCTACAACTTCTGCCGGTGGCTCGGCGGCGCGGCGGCCGCGACTCTGGTCGGCCACGTCGCGGCCTGGTTCGGTTCGCAGCAGGCCCCGTTCGTCGTCGCCGCTGTGCTCTGTGTGGTCGCCGGCGGGCTGCTGCTGATCAAGGACCGTTCGGCCGACCCGCACCGGGTGCCGAAGGAAGCGGTCCTCGTCGGCGAGGAGCTTTAACTTACATTTACCTTCTGTTTGGCAGCACCTGGTCTTCCTCGCTTACCGTCACGGACGTTCCCCTGACTGAGTGATGGAGGCCCGGTGCTGTCTCTACCGTTGTTCGCGCATTCCGGCGGGAGATCCCCGCTCACCTGCGAGTACCGCTGCGGAAACGCCTGCGCGCACGAAACGCCGAACATCTCGGACAACGAATACTTCGGCGATGTCGCCAAGGGAGTGCTCTCCCGGCGCGGCGTGTTCAAGGCCGGTGCGGTGATGGCCGCCGCCGCAGGCGGATTCGCCGCGTTGTCGGGCACCTCGGACGCCGCCGTCCCCGCGCTCGCGGGCCGCCCCGTGCCGGGAACCGGCTTCGAGGCGGTCGCGCCGAACAAGGCCGACGCGCTCGTGATTCCCAAGGGCCACAAGCAGAACGTGGTGATCCGCTGGGGCGACCCGGTGGTGCCCGGCGCGCCGAAGTTCGACCCGGCCAGGCAGACCGCGGCCGCGCAGGCCAAGCAGTTCGGCTACAACAACGACTTCGTCGGGTTGATCGAAAACGGACACGGCCGCTACCTCATGGTGGTCAACCACGAGTACACCACCGAAGTCCAGATGTTCCCCGCCGGCACGTACGACGCGAACAACCCCACCGAGGAGCAGGTGCGCATCGCCTGGGCGGCACACGGGCTTTCGGTGGTGCAGGTGGAAAAGCGCCGGGGCGGCGGGCTCGAAGCCGTGCCCGGTCGGTACAACCGCCGGATCACGCTCGACACCGAGTTCGAGGTGCGCGGCCCGGCGGCGGGGTCGAAGTACCTCAGGACCTCGGCGGACCCGACCGGAAAACGCGTGCGCGGCACGCAGAACAACTGCTCCGGCGGCGTGACCCCTTGGGGCACCGTGCTTTCCGGCGAGGAGAACTTCCACCAGTACTTCGCCAACTCCGAAAAGGTCACCGACCCCACGGCGCAGGCGCGGCTCAAGCGCTACGCCGTCGGCACCGGCGCCAGCACCCGAAAATGGGAGCGCTTCGACAAGCGCTGGGACGTGGCGCAGGAACCCAACGAGCCCAACAGGTTCGGCTGGGTCGTGGAGATCGACCCGAACGACCCGGACTCCACGCCGGTCAAGCACACCGCGCTCGGCCGGTTCAAGCACGAGGCCGCGAACGTCAAGATCGCGCGCGATGGCCGCGTCGCGGTGTACTCCGGTGACGATGAGCGCTTCGACTACATCTACAAGTTCGTCTCCAAGGGCAAGTACAAGCCGGGCAACAGCGCGCTCGCCCGGCGGCACAACATGGCCCTGCTCGACGAAGGCACGCTCTACGTCGCGAAGTTCACCGGCGACAGCCCGGCCGCCGAGTTCGACGGCACCGGAAAGCTCCCGTCCGATGGCGAGTTCGACGGCACCGGTGCGTGGATCCCGCTCGTCGCTGGCGACCGGTCCTTTGTGGATGGTTTCACCGCCGAGGAGGTGTATGTCTTCACCCGGCTGGCCGCGGACAAGGTCGGCGCGACGAAGATGGACCGCCCGGAGGACATCGAGCCGAACCCGGTCAACGGCCGCATCTACGCCGCGCTGACCAACAACACCGACCGCGGCGCGGCGGGGAAGGCCGGCGTGGACGAGGTGAACCCGCGCAACGGCAACAAGAACGGGCAAGTGCTGGAGTGGGAGGAGAGCGGCGGCGACTCGGCCGCGACGAAGTTCTCCTGGCGGCTGCTGCTCGTCTGTGGTGACCCGGCCGCGGCCGACACCTACTTCGGCGGCTTCCCGAAGGAACAGGTCAGCCCGATCTCCTGCCCGGACAACGTCGCCTTCGACCCGTACGGCAACCTGTGGATCGCCACCGACGGCAACGCGCTCGGCTCCAACGACGGCCTGTTCTCGGTGCCGGTCGAGGGCCCGGAACGCGGGCACGTCAAGCAGTTCCTCACCGTGCCCTACGGTGCCGAGACCTGCGGACCCGTGGTCACCGACGACTTCGTCGTGGTCGCCGTGCAACACCCCGGCGAGAACGGCACGCCGACCGCGCCGACCTCGCACTGGCCGGACGGCGGAACGTCACTCGCCCGCCCGGCTGTCGCTTCGATCTGGCGCGGTTGAGACTCGCGGCTTGGCACCCAGCGCGAGGGCGACCAGGGCCCCGGCGACCATGCAGGCGCCGACGACCCACAGGCCGGTGCGCTGGGTGCCGGTCAGGTCGCGCAGCCAGCCGGTGACGTAGGGCGCCGCGAAACCGGAGATGTTGCCCAGCGAGTTGATCAGTGCGATCCCGCCCGCGGCCGCGGTCCCGGCGAGAAAGTTCGACGGCAGCGCCCAGAACGTCGGCAGCGCGGCGCACACGCCGACCGCGCAGATCGTCACCGCGACCATCGCGGCGTACGGATTTCCCAGGTACAGCGCGATCGGGATGGCGATCCCGCCGAGCAGCATCGGCAGCGCCACATGCCATTTCCGTTCGTCAGTGCGGTCGCCGTGCCGCGCCCAGAACACCATCACCACCGCGCCGATCACGTACGGCACCGCGTTGACCAGGCCGGACTGGATCACCGTCAGCTTGGTGCCGAACTCCGAGCCGAACCCGGCGATGATCGTCGGCAGGAAAAAACCGAGTGCATACAATCCGTATGCAATGGCGAAGTACACGAACGCAAGGGCCAGGATCCGCGGATGCGTGAGCGCCTTGCGCAGCGGCCAGTGGTGCTCGGCCTCGGTCGCCCGGCGCTCGGCGTCGAGTTCGGTGATCAGCCAGTTGCGCTCGTCCTCGGTCAGCCACCTGGCCTTCTCCGGCCGGTCGGTCAGGTAGAACCAGGTCACGAACGCGAGCAGCATCGCCGGAATGCCCTCGACGAGGAACATGAACCGCCAGCCGCTCAGGCCGAAAATGCCGCCGCCATGCGCGATGAGCAGGCTCGACACGGTGGAGCCGATCGCGGACGAGATCGGGATCGCGGCCATGAACAGCGCCACCGCCCTGGCGCGTTGCGCGGCCGGGAACCAGTAGGTCAGGTACAGGATGATGCCGGGGAAGAAGCCGGCTTCGGCCACTCCCAGCAGGAACCGCAGGATCACCAGCGTGGTCGGGTTCGGCACGAACGCCAGCACCGTGGCGAGAATCCCCCAGGTGATCATGATCCGGGCCAGCCAGCGCCGGGCGCCGAACCGGTGCAGCGCGAGGTTGCTCGGCACCTCGAGGATCAGGTAACCGAGAAAGAAGATGCCCGACGCGAACCCGAACGCCGTGGACGAGAGGCCCAGCTCCTTGTTCATTCCGTTCGGGCCCGCGAAACCGATGTTGACCCGGTCCAGGTAGTTCACGAAATACAGCAGGGCCAGGAACGGCATCACCCGCCAGGCGACCTTGGCGAGTACTCGGTTTTCCGGTGCGGCAGTCCTCGTCGACATGAACAGATCCCAGGCCACCGGGCGTTGTTCGTCAAGAACGACTTACCTTGGAACCATGTCAGAAAGCCCACTCGCTCTCGTCACCGGCGCTTCGCGCGGGATCGGGGCGGCCATCGCGCACGTGCTCATGCCCGACCACCAGGTGCTGCTCGGCGGCCGTGACGCGGACGCGCTGGCGAAACGCGCCGAGGAACTGCCGGGCGCACGGCCCTGGCCGGTGGATCTCACCGATTTCGCCGCGGTCCGCGAGGCGGCAGCGCAGATCGACCGGCTGGACGTGCTGGTGCATTCGGCCGGCGTGGTCGAGCTGGGCACGGTCGCCGAGTCCGACGCCGACTCATGGCGGCGGAACTACGAGGTCAACGTGATCGCGGTGGTCGAGCTGACCCGCCTGCTGCTACCCGCACTCCGCGCCGCGAACGGACACGTCGTGGTGATCAACTCGGGGGCCGGCCGCAACGCGAACCCAGGCTGGGGCGCGTACGCGGCGAGCAAGCATGCCGTCCGCGCATTCGCCGACGCGCTGCGGTCCGAGGAGGAGCGCAACGGCCTCCGCGTCACCACGGTGTACCCCGGGCGCACGGACACCGAGATGCAGCAGGCGGTGATCGCGCACGAGGGCCGCGACTACGTCCCGGAGGATCACCTGCGCCCGGACTCCGTCGCGGCTGCCGTGCTTTCCGCCGTTTCCGCAACGCCGGAGGCGCATCCGACCGAGATCGTCATCCGGCCGAGGCACCGCTAGGACGTGTTTCATAAGCGGGGTAGCCACTCGTTGATCGAGGCGATGACCAGCACGGCCTCGAAGCGGACCGCTAGCCGCGGATGCGGGCCGCCGATTCGCTCGCGGCGGCCCGCACCTTCTCGCGGTCCACGCGGGTGGATTCGCCGTCGGCGAGCACCTGGTCCCCGGCCACCCAGACATCGCGCACCCGGCGGGAGCCCGCGGCCCACACCAGGTTCGCCAGCAGCTGCTCGTCCGGCACGGCGAGGCCGAGGGCGAACGCGAAATCCTCGGCGTCGAGGTGCACGAAGTCGGCCCACCGGCCGGCCTCCAATGCGCCGATGTCGTTGCGCCCCAACGCTTCCGCGCCGCCACGGGTGGCGAGCAGCAGTGCATCCGCGCCGCTCAGCGCGGCAGAGTCCTTTGTGGACAAACGGGCGAACATCGCGGCGAGCTGGATCTCCTCCCACAGGTCCAGGTCGTCGTTGCTGGCCGGCCCGTCCGTGCCGAGCCCGACCGGCACCGACGCGGCACGCAGGTCGGTCAGCCTGGCAAAGCCCGACGCGAGCTTGGCGTTGGAGCCCGGGCAGTGCGCCACCCCCACACCGTGCTTGGCGAACAACGCGATGTCCCCGTCGGACAAGTGCACCGCGTGCGCCGCGATCATCCGGCCGTCCAGCAGGCCGGCGACCTCCAACAGCCTTGGCACGGAACCGAAATCCGCGCGCTGCCGCTCATCTTCGTCCGCCGCTTCGGCGACGTGGATCTGCACCAGCGCGTTCCGCGGAGCCGCGGCTTCCGCGGTGAGCCGGAGCGCTTCCGGCGGCAGCATGTACGCCGAATGCGCGGCGAAGGACAGCTCGATCCGTTCCCCCGGCCCGAACCGCAGGCCGTCAGCGTCGATCCAGCGCGCTGCCGCGGTGATCATCTCCCGCCAATCCAGCCCGGGCAGGTCCATGATCGGCCCGCCGAGCACGGCGCGGGCGCCGGTCGTGAGCACCGCCTCGGCCATTTCCTCGGCATGGAAATACATTTCGGCACTGGTGGTCACGCCGCGCGAGAGCATTTCCAAGGAGCCCAGCATCATCCCGGCCCGGACGTCCTCCGCGCGCAGTTTCGCCTCGGCGGGCCAGATGATTTCGCGCAGCCAGCGCAACAGCGGCAGATCCCCGCCCATCCCGCGGAGCAGCGTCATCGGGGTGTGCGCGTGCGCGTTCACCAAGCCGGGCAACAGGATTCCGGGCAGCGCCGTCACTGGACCGGAGAACTCCTCGGTGGCCGGACCGCAGTAGGTGACCCGGCCGTCGTCGCCGACGTCGACCGCGCCGTCGCGGATGACCGAACAGGCCGGGTCACAGGGCAGGACGACGGGGGCGGTGTAACGACGTGGCATCTGCCGATCCTATGAATCCATCAAGCCCGAGCGCCAGGCCCAGGCCGCGGTCTCGACCCGGTTGCGCGCGCCGATCTTGCCCTGCACGGACGCGAGATGCGTTTTCACCGTGGACAACGACAGGAACAACTCCTTGCCGATCTCGGTGTTGGTCAGCCCTCGCGCGGCGGCGCGCACCACGTCCAGCTCACGGGCCGTCAGCGGTTCCTTCGGCGGGTCGACCTCCCGCTTCTTGGCCCCGCCGTCGAAATGCTTGAGCAGCCGGACGGTGACCTGCGGCGAGACCAGCGCGTCACCCCGGTCCGCCGCGCGTACCGCCTCGATCAGCAGCGCGGGCCCGGCGTCCTTGAGCAGGAACCCGCTGGCGCCGTTGCGCAACGCCGTGTGCACGTACTCGTCGAGGTCGAACGTGGTCACCACGACGACCTTCAGCGGATCCACCACGTCCGGCCCGGCGAGCTGCCGCGCGACCTCCAGCCCGTCGAGCCCCGGCATGCGGATGTCCAGCAGGCACACGTCCGGGCGCAGCTCGCGAGCCTTGCTCACCGCCGCGATCCCGTCCGCGACATCGGCGACGACCTCGATGTCGTCCTGCGCGTCGAGGATCATCCGGAACCCGGTGCGCACCATGCTCTGGTCGTCGGCGATGAGCACCCGGATCAAGCGGCCTCCTCTTCGGACGCGGCAAGCCGCGGCAGCGGCATTACGTCGGCCGGCTTGGTGCCGGACGATTCGCTCGCAAGCTCGCTCATTCAAGCTCCTCAAGCGGTAACCAAGCTTCCACGAGCCAGCCATCGGCGACCGGCCCGGCGAAGAGCCTGCCATGTAGCAGTTCCACGCGCTCACGCATCCCGACCAGCCCGTATCCGCCCGACCCGCCCGCCGGGTACGGCTCCGGAGTGTGCCCGTCATTGCCGACCCGCACATGCAACTCCCCGTCGGCGACTTCGGCGAGCACGTCCACCCTGGTCGCGCGGGGCGCGTGCTTGCCGACGTTGGTCAGCGACTCCTGCACCAGCCGCAGCGCCGAGCGCGCGACCTCCTGCGGGATGTCCGGGGCGAGCCGCAGCTCCAGCACGACCGGCGCGCCGACCGCGGACTCGGCCAGTTGCCGAAGGTCGGCGTCGAGGTCGGTGGTGGCGTACTCGGCGTCGTCGACGTTGCTGCGCATACTGCGGACCAGTCGGCGCATCGCCACCAGTGCCTCCGTGCCCGCCTCCTCGATCCGGCCGAGCGCCTCCATCGCGACCGCGGGGTTCTTCTCGCCCATCATTTTCGCCGCCTGCGCCTGCACCACGATCCCCGTGACGTGGTGGGCCACGACATCGTGCAGTTCGCGCGCCAGCGCCATCCGCTCCGAGGTCTGCGCCTGGTTCACCGCGGACTCGACCACCTGGGTGCGTTCGGAGTCGCGGGCACGGAAGAACAGCCCGACCGCGACCGAGATGCCCAGCGTCAGCAGCGCGCCGACGGACAGCGTGCCCAGATCCGGCGCGTCCGAGAGCTGGTGCCCGGACACGGTCGTGATCGCCACGGTGATCGACATCAGGCCGATGACGAGCCACGCCTGTGTCGTCTGCACGAGCCGGATGAGGAAGACCACCGCGACCATCCCGGCCACGATCTGGGTCAGCGGGAGGGCACCGAACGGCAGGTTGTAGGAGCGCGGCGCGATCCGCACGGCGACCGCGGTTACCAGGAACACCACCGACAGCAGCGACCCGGCGAGCACCGGGATCCGTGAGGCCAGCACCGCGAGCACCGCCGAGGCCGTCGAACAGATCAGCAGCGGGAACGCGCGGGGACCGTGGTCGAGCGTGCCGTAGAGCTCCAGGAACCACGGCAGGCAGAGCACGCCGATCAACGGCCATTGCGCGCGCACCAGCTCCGAGGCCGGGCTGGTCTGCGCCGGCTTGGTCGGCCGTCGCACCACCAGGCCCAGCACCACGGCGGCGACCAGCAGCACGAGACCGGTCAGCAGGGTCGACTCGAAGCGGCTGGAGCGATACGGCAGATCCGACCGGTTCGTCGCCGCCACCAGCGCCGCTATCACCAGCGTGCTGATGGCCGTGAACGCGACGAACGGCCGGACCCGCCGCACGCAGGCGAACACCAGCTCCACCCCGGCCACCGTCTCGGTCAGCGACAGGTCGGTGAGCACCGTCGAATACGCGCTCGCGTCGGTGTAGCGGATCAGTGCGGTGGACAGCACCAGCACCGCGGCGCCGCCGAACGTGCCGCGCAGCGGATGCTTGCGCGCCCACAGCGCGCAGCCGCACATCGCCAGGATTCCCGGCAGCAGCAACAGATCGCGGCCCTTCGGGCCGAAGTTGTCGAAAGCGGCGCTGATGACGATCAGCAGGTCGACCAGGAGCGCCGCGAGCAACACGACACCCTCGAGGCCCAGCCATCGCCAGGCAAGGCGCAAGCGGTCGGAGAACGGCACACCGTGACGGTAGAGGATTCCGGGTCACCCGCACCCTGGCCGCCCGGCCACCACGGATCGGCCGATCGGCCGATCCGGGCGAGGTGTGGCGGCTGTGAACCTGCTGTACATGAATCCACAGTGGAACAGCCGGGCACTGCTGTCCGGCCGGGGGCTGGTGAAGCGGTACGGCACGCAGCACGCACTGGCGGGGGTGGATATCGACATCCAGCCGGGCGAGGCGGTGGCGATCGTCGGCCCGTCCGGCTCGGGCAAGACGTCGCTGCTGCACGTGCTGGCCGGCATCCTGCGCGCCGACGAGGGCGAGATTCACCTTGCGGGACAACGGATCGACCAGTTCTCCGAGAAGAAGCGCAGCGAGCTGCGGCGCACCGAGTTCGGGTTCGTCTTCCAGCAGGGGATGCTGGTCGCCGAGCTGACCGCGGAGGAGAACGTGGCGCTGCCGATGCTGCTCGCCGGCGCGGGGCGCAAACAGGCGCTGGGCGCGGCGCGGGAATGGCTGGGCAGGCTGGGGCTGCAGGGGCGGGGCGGCAGTCGTCCCGGTGAGCTTTCCGGCGGGCAGGCGCAGCGGGTCGCGATCGCGCGGGCGCTCACCCACCAGCCGAAGGTGATCTTCGCCGACGAGCCGACCGGCGCCCTGGACACCCGCACCGGCAAGGAAACGATGGACGCGCTGCTGGTGGCGGCCGCCGACGCGGGGGCGTCGGTGCTGATCGTGACGCACGACCGGGAACTGGCCGACTCGCTGCCGCGCACGATCGTCATCCGCGACGGCCGGATCGCCTCGAAGGTGGCGGTTCCGTGAACCCGGTGCAGCTGGCGTTCCGGGTGCTGCGCGTCGACAGCCGGACCCGGACTTCGACAATCCTGACGGCGGTGGGGGTCGCGGTGGCGACCGGGCTGGTGCTGTTGCTGGTCAGCCTCCCGTACGCGACACAGGCGAGGGCCGAACGTTCGGTCTGGCAGGAATCCTCGCCGAACCGTGGCACCACGATGTTGCGCGCCTCGAGTCACGATTTCACCGGCGGCACCGAGATCACCCGGCTCGATCTGGCGTCCACAGTGGACCCAACGACCATCGCCCTGCCGAAGGGACTGCCGAAGTTCCCCGGCCCAGGCGAAGTGCTGGTATCGCCCGCGTTGTTCGAGCAGATGCACGCACTTCCCGCGGACCGGTTGGCGGATCGCTTCCCCGGCACGGTCGTCGGCACGTTGACCGACGATGCGCTGAAATATCCGGACCAGCTCGTCGCGGTGGTCGGGCACTCGCCGGACACGATGCCGTACGACGCGTACCAGTCGGCCGGGTTCACGCCCGCGAGCGACGCCGAAGCCGATCCGTTCCTCAGCCTGCTGGCCGGGGTCGGTGTGGTGGTGCTGCTGGTGCCGAGCCTGGTGCTCGTGGCCTCGTCCTCGCGCCTGACCGCCGCCCGTCGCGAACGCAGGCTGGCCGCGCTGCGGCTGGCCGGGGCGACCCCGGGGCAGGTGACCGGGATCGTCGCCGCCGAAACGGGGGTGGCCGCGGTGGTCGGCGCATTGCTCGGGCTGGCGGTGAAACCGGTGTTCTCCGCACTGTGCACGATGGTCCCCTGGGACGGCGGCACCTGGCAGTTCAGCGATTTCACGGTGCCGGTGGGGGTCACCGTGGCGCTCGTGGTGGCGATGCCGGTGTTGGTGCTGCTGGCCGCAGTGCTCGGATTGCGACGCGTGGTGCGGAATCCGGTGGGTGCGGTGTCGGCGC
Organism: Amycolatopsis sp.; assembly: GCF_035546795.1. Taxonomy (GTDB): domain Bacteria; phylum Actinomycetota; class Actinomycetes; order Mycobacteriales; family Pseudonocardiaceae; genus Amycolatopsis_E. The sequence continues at coordinate 76,057 of NZ_DASZWC010000066.1, read as the reverse complement.
ACTCGCCGAAACCGTTGAAGGCGTGGCGTTTGCTCGCGTTGCCGAGCACCGGCGTGGTGTTCTACCTGGCGACCTCCAGTGAGCACGGCAGTGCGGCGTTCGTGCTGCTGGCACTGTTCCTGCTGGTCGCGTCAGCGATCGTGGTCGGCCCCTGGGTGACCTTCGCCGTCGGGCGGATCTTCGTGGGGCGCTGGCGGAAACCGTCGGGCCTGCTCGCCGGGCGGCGGCTGCTGGACGATCCACGTGGGTCATACCGAGCTTCCGCCGGGGTGGTGCTCGCGGTGTTCGTCGGCTCGATGGCGCTGACACTGATGCCCAGCTTCGAGAGCACGGCAGGTGGCGGCGGCACCTACCGCGATTCGGTGCTGTCGGTGAGTGCCGCGCCGGCCAAGGCGGCCGAACTGGTCGCGCAGACGAACGCCAAACTGGCGCACTCCGGGCAACACACGCAGGCCACCGAGGTCGGCCAGGTGATGCTCAGCTCGGTGAACGGCGGGAGCCTGACCGCGCTCGTGCTGGACTGCTCGAAGGCCCAGGAACTGTTGCGGCTGACGGTTTCCTGCCAGGACAAGCCGGCTGTCTACGGTTCCTTCGACGTCAGCGGCTACACCGTGAGCGGCGACTACGGCTCGCCCGGCGTTCCGCTGGCGCCGGGCACGCCGGTGGGCACGTTGCGGCACAACGACTCCGACGCGACTGTCGACGCCATCATCGATCCCGGGGCACTGCCGGCCGGCGTCCGGCTCGAACAGGTCGATGTGGCGGTTGCCTCGGCCGGGGCGGACCCGGAGGTGGTGCGCACCGCGCTGGCATCGAGCGGGGCGAGCGTCTACAGCCGGGACGAATACCTGGCGTCACAGCAGACCGAACTGGCCGACCTGCGCCGGGTGACGGTGATCGGGGTGGTCGCGGCGGCCGTGCTCGCCGGGTGCAGTGCCGCGATCGCCACCGCCGGATCGGTGCTGGACCGCCGCCGCACGTTCGGCGCGCTGATGGCGGCCGGGACTCCGGTGCGTGTGTTGTCGAGGGCACTGCGGGCGGAGGCCGCGCTGCCCGCGCTCGCCGCGACGATCGGGTCCGGTGCGATCGGGGTGGCCGCCGGGCTCGGGCTGTTCTCCATGGTCGAGCGCGGCAAGGACGTGGCCGCGGTGCTGACTCCGTGGCTGCTCGCGCCGGTGGTGCTCGGGCTCGGGGTGGCGGTGCTCGCCGCGTCGGTGTGCACGCCCGCGCTCAACCGGGTGCAGGCCGAACCACTGGCCGACGAATAGCGACCGTGCCGTCCCTTCCTTGCGGGAGGGACGGCACCCCGGCTCACTACGCGCCGTCCCGAACGCGCTTCGTGCAGGACCGCAGGACCTGCCGGAGCGCTTCGGTCGCTTCGCCGTCGAGATCGGCGAGCATGTCCCGCTCGATCTCGTCCACTTCGTGGTCGCAGCCGTGCAGCTTGCGCTGGCCGAGTTCGGTGAGCGTGGTTTCGAGCACCCGCTTGTTGTGCTCGGCAGGCTGCCGCCGGACCAGGCCGACCTGTTCCAGCCGGACGATCAGCTCCTGCATGGTCTGCGCGCTGACGAACGAACGCCGCGCCAGCTCCGCCGCCGAGAGCCCGGGATCGCGGGCCAGTTCGGTCAGCGCGGTGTACTGGACGACGGTCAGCCCGTGCGGGCGCACCGCTGAGTCGAGTCGGCCTCGTAGCGCGAGTTCCAGCTGTTTGACCAGGTACGCGGTACGGGCTTCGGGCAGGGGACCGCTCACCGCCGACACGTTAGCAGCCGACTGTTAGCTGAGTCACAGTCGTTCGAAGATCAGGTCGTGGCTCTCCCGGTTGTCCTCGTCGGCCCGCTGCTCGAACTTGGTCACCGGTCGCCAGCCCGGGCGCGGTGCCCAGTCCGGAAACCTGTTGCGCAGCAACGGTTCTGCCGAGCAGACCGCGAGCATCTGCTCGGCGTAGTGCGCCCAGTCGGTGGCCATGTGCAGTATCCCGCCGGGCGCCAGCCGCGACGCGACGAGCTTGACGAACTCCGGCTGCACCAGCCGGCGCTTGTGGTGCCGCTTCTTCGGCCACGGGTCCGGGAAGAAGATCCGCACCCCGGACAGCGACTCGGCGGCGATGTGTTCGCGGAGCAGGATGACGGCATCTCCGTGCAGCAGGCGCAGGTTCTCCAGTGCGAGCTTCTCCGCGCGGAGCATCAACTGGCCGAGCCCGGCCTCGTACACCTCGACGGCGACGTAGTTGACCTCCGGCTCCGCCGCCGCGAGCTGGGCGGTGGTCTCCCCCATCCCGGAACCGATCTCCAGCAGCACCGGCGCCGCCCTGCCGAACCACTCGGCGAAATCGATGGGACCCGGCGGCAGCTCGGACACCTCGCGGCCCAGCTGGGGCCAATGGTGTTCCCACGCCCGTTGCTGGCCGACGGTCATCCGGCCGCCGCGCTGGACGTAGCTGACGACGCTGCGCAGCCGAGGTTGATGCTCGCTTTCCACCAGCCCAAATTAGCAATCCGACCTGAAGCAGGCCGACGCGATCAACCGGAGCGGACCTACGCCAGGCGGATCGCTGGTCGATCGACACAGTGCGGGCTCTCAGCGGCGGACTGCTTCGAACTCCCCCAACCGGGCACGCAGCCCGGCCAGCCCGGCGACCGCGATCGGCTCCGGGGTGACGGCGTTGTGCGCGGGCAGCACGTCGATCCAGCCGCCGTGCCTGCTCGTGTTGAGGATCGTGGTCGGGATGCGGTGCCCCGAACGGCCACCCTCGGACGGCATGAACTCCCAGTACCCGGACTCGCCGTCGGCGGCCCACGGCACGTACTCCCAGCCGGGACGGCGGGAAAGCAACTGCGCGATCCGGTCCTCCACGCGGAACCCGGACTCGCGGGAGTCGAGTCTGCCCTCGGCCAGCGCGCGCAGCCACCACGGTGAGGGGATCTGTTCACCGTTCGCGGTCACCGCGCGGAAGAGGTTGAGCACCTCCGCCTCCGGGGCACGGTGGATCCACGCGCGCCGGATCTCCGCCGGTTTGGTGGCCAGGCTGGCGTCACGGGGCAGCTCGATTGCCTGCGACCACTCGAGCCCGTCGAGTGGTTCCAGCAAGGGCTGATGCGCTCCGGCGCGCTGAGCGGGAACAGGAGTCCCGATTTCTCGACCGATTTCCACCGTCAAGGGTCACCTCCGTGGAGTTTCCTGACGTGGTAATTCCATATTCCCTGGTCAGCAGCCGGATGTCCGCTTCCTGTGAGCCCAACCACAGGGTCTTTACGTGCTATTAACCCCAGGCCGCTAACGCGCACCTGGGATTAATCGATTGGGCACCTTGTTTTTCCGCAGGACACCTGAAAAGGGTCCGGCCCGGGCCACCCCCCGATCGGTGGCCCGGGCCGTCTTCCCCTGTCCCGTCCGGCGCGGCCCCGATTCCGCGCGCTGTCCGGGTTTCCCCTGTGGGTCTTTACGCGTCCCGCCGCTTCGCGACGGTGATCGCGATGGTGAGCAGGACGAGCGCCACACCGGCGAAGTAGAGCAACGCCCAGCCCTGGCCGAGTACCGCGGTGGACATCGGCGCGCCGTCGCCGGCAGCGCGTCCGGTGTTGGAGGCCCCGTTGCCGGTCAGGAACTTGTCGGCCACGTTGAAGGGCATCCACTCGTAGATCTTGGCGCCGATCGTCGGGATCAACCGGATCAGGCTTTCCACGGCCAAGGCGTAGATCAGCAGCAGCGCGATCGCGCCGGCGCTGTGCCGGAGCAGGATGCCGACCGCCACCGCGATCACGGCCGCCAGCGCGTAGATCACGCCGCCCCCGGCCACGTTGATCCAGTCGGCGCCGCTGTTGAGCGCCAGGTCCGCGTTCGGCTTGAGCAGCATGCCGACACCGAGCGAGCCGAATGCCGAGATCTCGCCGACGACGAACGAGAGCAAAGCCACCACGGTCGTCTTCGCGATCAGCGCCGAGCCGCGGTGCGGCACCGCCTGGAAGGTGGTTCGCATGGTGCCGAAGCGGTACTCGGTGGTGACCGACAGCGCGGCCAGCACCATGATCACGGCCATCCCGAAGCTGTAGCCGAACTGGGTGGAGGCCACCGTCGCCGGCACCACGTCGCCGGAGTTGCCGACGATGAGCGCCGCGAAACCGATGGTCAGTACGAGCGTGATGAGCGAGCACCACCACGGGGAGCGGGTGGTGAACAGCTTGATGCGTTCTACCGCGAGCAGAGTCATTGTTTTCCCGTCTCCCCTAGTTCGCGCTCGACTCGAGCACTTTTTGTGCCTCGGCTTCCAGGCCGGTGTGGTACTCGACCGAGTCGCCGGTGATCTGCATGAAGGCCTGCTCCAGCGAACCCGTCTGCGGGCTCAGCTCGTGTAGGACGACGCCGTTCTCCGCGGCCAGCTCGCCGATCTCGGCACTGTCCATTTCGGACACGAGGATGCCGTCGTCGGAGTCGGTCACGGTGGCGCCGGCCTGGATCAGCGCGGTGCGCAGGGTGTCCAGCCGCGGGCTGCGCACCTTGACCGTGTTCTCCGCCGCCCTGGCCACGAATTCCTTGGTGGTGCTCTGCGAGATCAGCTCCCCCTTGCCGATCACCACGAGGTTGGTCGCCGTCAGCGCCATCTCCGAGAGCAGGTGGCTGGAGACGAAGACGGTCCGGCCGTCCTCGGCGAGCCGCTGCATGAACTTGCGGATCCAGAGGATGCCCTCCGGGTCGAGCCCGTTCACCGGCTCGTCGAACAACAGCACCTCGGGGTCGCCCAGCAGGGCCGCCGCGATGCCGAGCCGTTGCGACATGCCGAGCGAGAACCCGCCCGCGCGCTTGCTCGCCACGCTGGTGAGGCCGACCGTGTCCAGCACCTCGTCGACTCGGCGGGCCGGGATGCGGTTGGACTTCGCCATCCACAGCAGGTGCGCGCGGGCCGAGCGGTTCGGGTGCACCCACTTCGCATCCAGCAGCGCGCCGACGGTGCGCAGCGGGTTCTTGAGGTCGTGGTAGGCCTTGCCCCCGATGCGCACCTGACCCGAGGTCGGGTTGTCCAACCCGAGGATCATCCGCATCGTGGTGGATTTTCCGGCACCGTTCGGGCCGAGAAAACCCGTGACCTGGCCGGGTTCGACGCTGAAGGACAGGTTGTTCACGGCCAGCGTCTTGCCGTATCGCTTGGTGAGGCCTTGTGCCTCGATCATGACTGCTCCCCTGATTTCAGGCCTTCGAATACCCCGTGTGCCACATCTTTTCCGATCGGGCACCCTCGGCGCGTCATCCTGTGGACCGAACTTCCCGCCCGACTGCGGTAGTAGCTTCCCGCGCACGGTCGCTGTGCGCGATCGGTGATGACCCTGACTCGCCCCTGAGGTTTTCCCTGCCGGTTTTGTCGGGGTAGCCGGATAGTGTCCGGGCATGGTTGCCGATCTGAGTGGAAAAACAGCTGTGGTCACCGGCGCGACCAGGGGCTGCGGGCGGGCGATCGCGGTCGAGTTGGGCAGGCTCGGCGCGACCGTGTACGTCGCAGGTCGTACTACCCGCGAGTCGGCGTCGCCACTCGGGCGGCCGGAAACCATCGAGGAGACGGCCGAACTGGTGGCGGCGGCCGGCGGTACCGGCGTCCCGGTGCGTTGCGACTTCACGTCGGTATCCGATGTGGACAGTCTGCGTGCGCGGCTGGATCACGTGGACGTGCTGGTCGACGACGTCTGGGGCGGGGACAGGTTCATCGAGTGGGACAAGCCGTACTGGGCGGCGAGTCTCGGCAAGGCGCTCGCGATGGTGCACAACGCGGTGGACACGCACCTGATCGCGCTGCACCGGCTGCTGCCGCTGGTGGTTTCGCGGCCGGGCGGGCTGGTGGTGGAGGTGACCGACGGGGACAACGACGACTACGTCGGCCCGACCATCGGATACCACGTGGCGAAAAGCGCGATTCGCGCGATCGGCCGGGGGCTCGGGGTGGAGTTGGCGAAATACGGCGGTACCGGGTTGGCGGTCACCCCGGGATTTCTCCGCTCGGAAATGATGCTTGAGCTATTCGGTGTGACAGAAAGAAATTGGCGGGACGCGGTGGGCGCCGACGCGCCACCCGATTTCGCAATTTCCGAGACACCGTCGTATCTGGGTCGTGGGGTGGCCGCCCTCGCGACGGATCCGGACGTGTCCCGCTTCGCCGGCCGCACGATCGGCTCGTGGAGCCTGATGCGCACGTACGGCTTCACCGACAGCGACGGCACCCGCCCGGACTGGGGCCGCTGGATGACCGTGGTCCGGGAGCAGGGATTGGACCCGGCCTCGGTCGACCCGGCGCCCTTCCGGTGAGCTACTGGCCGAGGTAGCGGCGCAGCATCTGATACATGTCGTCGCGGGTTGAGATCGTGACCACCAGGACCGGAAGTTCGCCGTCGTTGATCGTGTAGCAGATCCGATGGCCGCCGACCCGGATCCGCCACACACCGGGAACGCCCGTGAGTGGCTTGCCACCGGGCGGCCGCGGCTCCTCGGCCAGATCCCGGCCGAAGGACGTTGACGGAGTAGGTCACTCAGCGGTCCCGGGTGTCGCGCGACTTGGTGCGGCGCACGAAGGGTTCGGGAGCGGCTTCGCCGGAGGCCAGGGCGTCCAGGGCTGCTCGCGTGGCTTCGAGGTCGAAAACATCTTCGAGTTGCTCGAGCAGTTCCGCAGCCGCCGCAGGCACCACCGCGGCCGCCCGCCGACCATGCTTGGTCAGGTAGACCGTTTCCCCGCCGTATTCGACACGGCTGGTCACCGGGCCCAATGACTCGCGAGCCGCAGAGATGCTCATCTCCGAGAAATGTACAAATTGTACAGCGACCTCACCTGTGCCCAGGCCGGATCAGCCCCGTCTCGTAGGCCAGTACCACCGCCTGCACCCGGTCCCGCAGTTCGAGCTTCGCCAGGATGCGGCCGACGTGCGTCTTCACCGTCGCCTCGGACAGGAACAGCGTGCCCGCGATCTCCACGTTCGACAGGCCCTTCGCGATCAGCACCAGCACTTCGTGCTCGCGATCGGTGAGTACCTCCAGCGCCGACTCGTCGCGCAGCGGCCCGCCGCCGTCGCCGATGAAGCGGTCGAGCAGACGCCGCGTGACCGAAGGCGAGACGACCGCGTCGCCGCTCGCCACCGCGTGCAGCGCGGAAACGAGATGAGCCGGGGGCGTGTCCTTCAGCAGGAAGCCGCTAGCCCCGCCCTGCAACGCCGCGTACACGTACTCGTCCAGGTCGAAGGTGGTCATCACCAGCACCCGCGAGGTGCCCGCGTCCACGATCCGCTTCGTCGCTTCGACCCCGTCCAGCACCGGCATCCGCACGTCCATCAGGACCACATCCGGCCGCAGTTGCTCGGCCAGCTGCACGGCTTCGGCCCCGTTCGCGGCTTCGCCGGCGATCTCGATGTCCTGGTGCGCGCCCAGCACCATCTGGAAGCCGGCGCGCATCAGTTCCTGGTCGTCCACCACCAGCACGCGGATCACAGCTCGTCCCCAACCGGCAGCGCCGCGTGCACATGCCAGCCGCCGCCCGGTTCGGGCCCGACATCGAGCGAACCGCCGTAGACGTTCGCCCGCTCGCGCATCCCGATCACCCCGTTGCCTCCCGGCAGTTCCCGTTCCACCATGACGAGCGCGTTGGCCTTGCCCGCGCCGTCGTCCACCACGTCGACCTCGATGAGATCGCCTTCGCGGTGGATCCGCACGTCGGCGCGCGCGCCCGGCCCGGCGTGCTTGAGCGTGTTGGTCAGCGACTCCTGCACGATGCGGTACAGCCCGAGCGAAACGCCGGCGGGCAGCCCGGTCAGGGTGCCGTCGACCGTGAGCCGCACCCGCACGCCCGCCTGCTCGACTCGTTCGGTCAGCTCCACGAGGGAGTCGGCGTCCGGCTGCGGAATCCTCGGGTGCCCGGTTGTGTCATCGCGCAGCACCGCGAGCAACCGGCGCAGTTCGGTGAGCGCCTCGCGGCCGGTGCGCGAGATGGTCTGCACCGCGCGTTCGGCCAGGTCCGGGTTCGAGCGCACCGCGTACGAAGCACCGTCGGCCTGCACCACGATCACGCTCACCGCGTGTGCGACCACGTCGTGCAGTTCACGGGCGATCCGGCCGCGCTCCTCGGCCACCGCGATCCGGCTCGCCTGGTCGCGTTCGGTCTCCAGCAGGTGCAGCCGCGCTTCGACCTCGTTGTGATAGGCCCGCCGCGCGCCGACGAACTCGCCCAGCAGCCAGCTGAACGCGAAGGTCAACCCGATGAGTACCAGGGTGAGCCAGTTGTTGTCGCCCCAGTCCAGCGCGAACTGCACCGCCATCACGGCGAGCTGTACGAGCAGGTAATACAGTGCCATCCGCCTGCCGACGTACACGACCAGCGTGTACAGCGCGATCGCCGCGGCGGCGAGGCTGCTGATCCCGAGCTGCAGTGAGCTGTGCGCGATCCCGACGACGGCGATCGCATACGCCGAGGACAGCGGATACTTCCGCCGGAAAGCCACCGGCACCACGACGGCAACGTCCAGTGGCACGGTCACGTACCAGGGTTTGATGGTCGGATGTGGCGTCGTGGCATCGAGCACCAGCAACAGCAGGTCCGCCAGCAGGAGTAACGCCGCGACCAGGCTGTCCCCGACCATCGGGTGCGCCCGCATCCACAAACTCAGTCGCCGCACCTGATCACCCTAGGTCGCCGGGCCCTCGTTCCGCGTCATCCGGCGGTACCACCTTCCATAGGACCCCAGGTCTACTCGTGGCAGGATTCGAACCGGACAACCTGGAGGGGGGCGACGTGACGGATCCGGGCCGTCTGGCCGGTCCCTTGTCGATGTCGGTGGCCAATCTCTGCCGCCGGCTGCAGCCGCAGGTCTCCGCCCGCACCGCGGCCGGATTCGCGGAGGTGATGCGCCGGCTGAGCGCGCCGCTGCAGGTCGCGGTCGCCGGCCGGATCAAGTCCGGGAAGTCCACCCTGGTCAACGCCCTGATCGGACGCCGGGTCGCGCCGACCGACGTCGGTGAGTGCACGCGGCTGGTCACCCGCTTCCAGTACGGCACGGTGGACCGGATCGAGGTCGTGTTCACCAGTGGCCGGAAGGAAGTGCTGCCCTTCGCGCCGGACGGGATGATCCCGGCCGAGCTGGGCGTGGACATCTCCGAGGTCTCGCATATCGAGGCGTACCTGACCAACGCGGTACTGCAGCGCATGACGGTGATCGACACCCCTGGCCTCGGCTCGCTGGACGCCGCGTCGGTCTCCCGCACCGAGGAACTGCTGGGCGCGGCCAATTCCGACGACGGCTCCGACGACCTCGACGACACCTCGCGCAACGCCGTCGCCGGGGCCGAGGCGGTGCTCTACGTCGTCACACAGGGCGTGCGTGCGGACGACCAGCAGGCGCTGGCCGCGTTCACCGCCGCCACCGCGAGCCGCGAAGCGGGCCCGGTGAACGCGATCGCGGTCCTGAACAAGGCCGACACGATCGCACCGGAATCGGTGCAGGGCGCGGATTCCGACGTGTGGAAGGCCGCCACGATCCTGGCGGAGAAGCAGGCCGCGCTGCTGAAGCCGAGGGTCGCCGATGTGCTGCCGGTGATCGGGCTGATCGCCGAGTCCGCCGAGTCCGGCGGGTTCACCTCCGCCGACGCCGAGGCGCTGCGTCAGCTGTCCACTTTGGACGAAGCGACGCTGGAGACCATGCTGATGGCCGCGGACATCTTCACCAGCTGGGAGTGCGAGATCCCGGCAGGCACCCGGCTGCGGCTGCTGGAAAAGCTGGACCTGTACGGCATCCGCAGCGCGATCGACGCGATCCACGCGGAGCCGGAGATCACCGCGGGCGCGCTGCGCCGGCTGTTGCTGGAGGCCTCCGGGCTGGCCGCCGTGCGCGCCCGGCTCGACATCGTGTTCGCCGCCCGCGCGGACGGGATCAAGGCAGCCGCCGCGCTCGCCTCGGTCACCGCGCTCGCGCACGCTTCGGGCGACCCGGCGGAGCGGCAGCGCGTACACGACGCGATAGAGGTGCTGCTCGCCAAGCCGGAGGCACACCAGCTGCGCCTGCTGGAAGCGTTGACCCTGGTCGTCGCCGGTGCTGTGGATATGCCCGAGGACCTGGCCGAGGAGGTGCTGCGGGTCGGCAGCAACGCCGACATCGACGCCCAGCTCGGCCTGCCCGGCAGCGGCAGGCAAGAGCTCGCGGCGCACGCGCTGGAACGCGCGGGCTGGTGGCGCTCGTTCGCGTCCTTCGGTGCGACCCCGGCGCAGAGCCGGGTGGCCCACGTCGTGCACCGCGCGTATTTCCTGATCTGGCAACAACTGCGCGAGAACCGGAGGTGAGGGCGGTGCCTTCGTGGTTTCGGCGGGATCCTGGTCCTGGGTCGGAGGACCCGACGGGCCAGATCCCCGCGCAGAGCATGGCGAAGATCATCGAGGAGGCGGATGGAACCGCGGCCGCCGACGGCGCGTCGAACACCGATGTGAACTCCGTGATGGAGCGGGCGCTGGCCGATCGACAGGCGCTCATTCAGCTGTGCCTCTACGCCCTGGATCGCGCCCGCAGCGGCGGCGTCGTCGAACGCCTGGAACAGGGCCTGGCCGGCATCGGCGTGACGGCGGTGCGCCCGGACGGGCAGCGGTTCGACCCGTCGCTGCACGAGGCGGGCGGTGCGGTTGTCACCGATGACCCGGCGCTGGACGGGGTGGTCGCGGAGACCGAGGTGGTCGGGTTCGCCGACCACGAGACGCTGCTGCGCGCCCCGGTCGTCACGGTGTACACGAAGCGATGACGGCCGCGTCGATCTCTTCGTTGCCCGCCCAGGCCAAGCAGGCCAGGGAGTCCTTGCTGACGCTGCTGCGGGAAGCCGATCCCGCGGCGGCGAAATGGGTGGAGGACATCCGCCGCGCGCGGCCGAAGAAGCCGTCGATCGTGGTGGTCGGCGAGACCAACCGGGGCAAGAGTTCGTTGGTCAACGCCCTGCTCGCGATGCCGGGCCTGTCCCCGGTGGACGCGGATGTCGCTACGTCGACTTATCTGGTTTTCGACCACGCCGAGGAATGGGCCGCGCAGGCCTGTTACCCAGGGCAGCTCGCTCCGGTCGGCATCCCGCTCGGCGAGCTGGTCCGCTGGACCTCGGCCGCACACGAGTTCCCGGACGGCCAGATCCCGCCCCGCTACGTAGAGGTGACGGGTCCGGTGCCGCTGTTGGAGCGAGTATCTATTGTGGACACTCCAGGTGTCGGCGGGCTGGACTCGATGCACGGCGAGCTGGCGATGGAGGCCGCGGCGAACGCCACGGCGCTGCTGTTCGTCATGGATGCCTCGTCGCCGTTCACCGCGGGCGAGCTGGATTTCCTCGCCAAAATGGGCGATCGCGTCGAAACGGTGTTGTTCGCACTGTCCAAAACGGACCAGTTCCGCGGCTGGCGGCAGGTGCTGGAGGAGGATCGGCGGCTGCTGGCCGAGTACGCGCCCCGCTTCGCCGATTCGGTCTTCCACCCGGTCTCGGCGCGGCTGTTCGACCTGGCGGGCACCGCGCCGAACGAGCAGGCGGCCGTGATGCTGCGCGAGCGCTCCGGCGTGATCGCACTGCAGGCCGCGTTGCAGGAGCTGGTAGTCGGCCGCTCGGCCATGCTCGGCGAGGCGAACACCCTGCGCGCGCTGTCCAGTGCCTTCGGCGAACGGCATGCGGTGCTCAAGGCCGAGCAGCGCGCGTTGTCCTCCGGCGAAGCGGAGGCCGAGTCGCTGCGCGCCCGCCGAGATCAGCTGGCCGCCGAGCGCCGCTCCTCCACTCGCGGCTGGCAGCTCAAGCTGCGCGGCGAGATCCAGCGCGCCCGCGTCGACCTCGGGCACGAGTCGAGCCGGCAGATGCGGGACGCGCAGTCCTACTTCCGCCAGCAGATCGACGCGGCGAAGCGCGAACAGCTGCAGGCGATGCCGCAGCAGGTGGACGCGGCCTTGCAGATGATCTCGCAGCGGGTGTCGGCCACCATGGCGCTGCGGTTGAACAGGGTCACCGACGTCTCGCTTGCCGAACTGTTCTCCCCCGAGGAGCTGGACGTGATCCGCGCCCAGTTCCTCCGTGCGGGTGGGCCGCAGGTGGTGCTCCGCCCTCCCGACAAGCGCCCGCCGACGCCGGAGGACAAGCTCCTGGTGTTCATGGGTGTCTCCGGCGGTGTCGGCGCGGGGAAGATCGCCGCGTTGCCGCTGGCCGGGGTTGCCTTGCTCAACCCGGTGGTCCTGCCGGCCACGATCGTGATCGGCCTCGGAGCCGGCTGGTGGATGGCCCGCACCCGACGCCACGCGGCGGACAAGCAGCACATGCGGCAATGGCTGGTCGAGTCGATCGCCGAGGCCCGCTCCACGCTCGACCAGCTGGTCGCCGAGCAGCTCATCGAGGCCGAACAGCAGCTTTCGCTCGCGCTCGACGAGGCGCTCGGCCGCCGGATCGAGACCATCGAGGGCGAGCTGAAGGAAGTCGACAAGGCCATCAAGATGGACGCGCAGGAGCGGGCCCGCAAGCTGACCGAGCTGACCAAGCGGGTCAAGGAAGCCGGTGACGCGCGGGAACGCGCCGAAACACTGCTCTCCCGCATCCGCACCGTTCGCGACCAGCACTGACCAGCGCGTTCGGTGATTGGTTGTGCACGGGAACCGAACCGGAATACGGTAAGTCCAAGTTCTCGACAGTGACCTTGAGAAGTGGGGAGAACCGGGCCGTGTGGATCGACGAGACTGGTGGCACGGACGCAACGGGCACCGGCCACGAAGGTGAGCTGGAGATCTCCGTCGACGGTCAGAACTACACCGCCGAGGAGAACCTCGACCTCAATCACGACGGGCAGAACGACGGGGTCAGCCTCGACAACGAGGACGGCACCATGACCGCGTACGTCGACACCGACGGTGACGGGCACGCCGACGAGTACCTGCACACCGACACCGAGGGCAACATCGTCGAGATGGCGAAGTTCGACGAGTCCACCGGTGACTGGGTGGCCGACGGCGACGGCAGCGACTCCACGGACAGCACCAGCACCGACGCCGGCCACCAGGGCGACCTCACCGCGGACATGGCCGACGGCACGGTGGACCTTGGCGCGGCGACTGTGGACAGCGACCACGACGGCACCGCCGACACCGCGGTCGTGACCGACTCCGACGGCAACACCCGGATGTTCACCGACACCGACGGTGACGGCAGTGCCGACGTGCAGACGATCATCACACCGGACGGCGAGTCGACCACCTACGAGCACACCGGCCCCGGCGAGTGGACCGAGACCACCGGCAACGGGGTCACCGCGAGCGTGCCGGCGGACAGCGACCAGCTGTGGGGCGGCGCGGGCCACGACACCGTCGAGGGCGTCGCGAAGATCGATTCCATTACGGGGCAGTGGATCTCGCAGAACTGAGCGCCCAAAACGCCCCAAACAGACTCGGCCCGAGGACCGGTTGCCGTCAGGAAAACCTGGCGGGAACCGGTTTTTCGCTTTGTGCCGGCGGGGTGCAGGTATCGGGAAGATCACGGCAGGACGGGAAACCTTTTTCCGCTAGGCCGGTTCAGCGATATCTGAATCGATTCCCTGATCGTTCTTGTGAGAGAACCGACAGCTCAGGGCTCGGTTGAACCGGGTCCTCCCGGCTACTCTCGGGGAATCCCAATTTTCCAGCACACCGGTCGCCAGCCGGTGCGCGAAGCCATTCGGTAGCCGGCGATGGAGCCCGCTTCCGGACAGCCACGTCCGGTCGCGGGCTTCTCCCGTCGAAAGTCAGGAGAAGGAATGACTGCAGTAGCCATCCCGGGACTGGACAAGGCGCCGACCTCGCACAGCGGGGTGCTTGCGTGGGTGCGGGAGGTCGCCGAGCTCACCACTCCTGACCGGGTGGTGTGGTGCGACGGCTCCGAGGAAGAGGCCGCGCGGATCAATTCCGAACTCGTCGAAGCCGGCACCTTCGTGCCGCTCAAGTCGAAGCCGAACTCGTTCTGGGCGGCTTCGGACCCCAGCGACGTGGCTCGCGTGGAGGAGCGCACCTTCATCTGTTCGGAGCGCGAGGAAGACGCCGGGCCCACCAACAACTGGACCCACCCGGACGAGATGCGCGCGACCATGACCGAGCTCTACCGGGGCTGCATGCGCGGGCGCACGATGTACGTCATCCCCTTCTGCATGGGCCCGCTCGGTTCGGACGACCCGAAGCTGGGCATCGAGGTCACCGACTTCGCGTACGTCGTCGCGTCGATGCGCGTGATGACGCGCATGGGCAAGGCGGCGCTGGACAAGTTCGTCACCGAGGACGGCACCGAGCGCGCCTTCGTGCCGGCGCTGCACTCGGTCGGCAAGCCGCTGGAGCCGGGCGAGAAGGACGTGCCCTGGCCGTGCAACGACACGAAGTACATCACGCACTTCCCCGAGACCCGCACCATCTGGAGCTACGGCTCCGGCTACGGCGGAAACTCGTTGCTGGGCAAGAAATGCTTCTCGCTGCGCATCGGCTCCGTGCTCGCCCGTGACGAGGGCTGGCTCGCCGAGCACATGCTGATCCTGAAGCTGATCTCGCCGGAGAACAAGGCGTACTACATCGCCGCCGCGTTCCCCAGCGCCTGCGGCAAGACCAACCTGGCGATGCTGCAGCCGACCATCCCGGGCTGGCGTGCCGAGACCCTCGGCGACGACATCGCGTGGATGCGGTTCGGCGAGGACGGCAGGCTCTACGCGGTCAACCCCGAGTTCGGTTTCTTCGGGGTCGCGCCGGGCACCGACTGGCACACCAACCCGAACGCCATGCGCACCATCGAAAAGGGCAACACGGTCTTCACGAACGTGGCCCTGACCGACGACGGTGACATCTGGTGGGAGGGCATGGAGGGCAAGCCCGAGCACCTGACCTCGTGGAAGCAGCAGGACTGGACGCCGGAGTCGGAGGAGAAGGCGGCGCACCCGAACTCGCGCTACTGCACCCCGATGTCCCAGTGCCCGATCCTCGCGCCGGAGTGGGACGACCCGAAGGGCGTGCCGATCTCGGCGATCCTCTTCGGTGGCCGCCGCGCCACCACGGTGCCGCTGGTGAACGAGGCCCGCGACTGGCAGCACGGCGTGTTCATGGGCGCCACCATGTCGTCGGAGAAGACGGCCGCCGCTGCCGGAAAGGTGGGCGAAGTCCGTCGCGACCCGATGGCGATGTTGCCGTTCCTCGGCTACCACGCCGGTGACTACTTCAAGCACTGGATCGAGCTCGGCAAGGCCGCCGACGGCACCAAGCTGCCGAAGATCTTCTACGTCAACTGGTTCCGCCGCGGCGACGACAAGCGGTTCCTGTGGCCTGGCTTCGGCGAGAACTCGCGCGTGCTGAAGTGGGTCATCGAGCGGATCGAGGGCAAGGCCGGTGCGGTCGAGACCCCCGTCGGCTTCGTGCCCCGCGCCGAGGACCTCGACGTGGAGGGCCTCGCCGAGCCGCTCGAGGACATCCAGGCCGCGCTCGACGTCAACGCGGAGGAGTGGCGGCAGGAGATCCCGCTCATCGAGGAGTGGTTCGACAAGATCGGCGACAAGGTCCCGTCGACCCTTCGCGACGAGCTGGACGCACTGAAGTCCCGCCTGGCGTAAGCGTTTTCTCCGCAGCAGCCGGCTTTCCTTCGGGGAAGCCGGCTGTTTCGCGTCAGGTCCGCGGCCGGCCTGGTGATCGCTCCGCTAACCGGTCGGAACCGCGCCGCGCAGGGCTTCCAGCGGCAGGCCCACCGCGTCGGCCAATGCCACGACGGTGAAGAACGCCGGCGTCGGGATGCGCCCGGTCTCGATCTTTCGCAGTGTTTCCACCGAAATCCCGGCCTCGGCCGCGACCTCGACCATGCTCCGGGCACCCCGCGCCTCGCGGAGAACGGCGCCGAGCCGCTCGCCGCGAGCACGCTCGGCGTCGGTCAGCGGCACTCGCACCATGTGCACAGTTTAACCGGGGAGTTCTCCACAGCCTGTGGACAACTCTGTGCACAGGCTGTGGAACACGGTGGAGAAACTGCTCGCAACGTTTTCCATGATCGGCACGTCTCATGGATACAGGCGCGATCGGAGGTGGGAGATGATGTTGTTCGCAGCCGCGGCAATGCTGCTCCTCGCGCTGGCGTACCTGGCGCTGGCCCTCGCGAGTGGCCGGTTCCGCGACCTGAGGACCACACGAAACAGGCGTCACGCAGGAGCGTTCGTGCCGGAGGACCAGTCGGGCCCCCGCCACTGAACACAGAAAAGACCCCGCCGAGCGCAGCGGCTCGACGGGGTCGTCGAAGAAATCGACTAGGCGCCCGAAGGCACCGGCAGCGGCACCCCCGGGATGCTCTGGTCGGCGGGCACGGTCCCGTCGACGAGGTAGTCCTCCACAACCTTGTCCACGCCCACGTTACCGCCGGCGTAGATGCCGTGGTCGCCCTCGCCGGTCACGGTGATCATCCGCGAGTTCTGGAACGCCTGGTGCGCACGCTCCGCGCCTTCGATCGGCGTCGCCGGGTCGTGCGTGGACTGCACCATCAGCACGGGCGGCACGCCGTCACCGGTCATCGCCGGCAGCGTTGCGGGGGTGTTCTTCCAGAAGATGCACGGCTGCACCAGCCAGCCCCAGCCCAGCAGCGGGTACTTCGGGCCGAGCTCCGCGGACTGGTTGATCGCCGACGCGCGGCCGCCGAACCACGGGCCCTCGTTGCACGGGATCGTCCAGAAGCTCGCGTCGTACGCGTCGTCGTAATCCACAGGCACCACCAGCGGCTGTGGACCGACCGCGCGCTCCGCGGTGCTCTTCGCGGTCACCTTCTGCTTCGCAGCCGTCTGCTGCTGCGCCGTCGCGCTCGTCTGTGTCAACGTGTGCACGTTGACCAGATAGTCCGCCAGGTCCGGGAACGACTTCTTGCTGTAGAGCTCCGAAGAGATGAAGGAGTCGAACTCGTTGGCGGACAACTTGTTTCCGTCCAGTTCCACCGGGTTCTTCGCCAGCGACGCCCGCACCTGTTCGTACGTCTGGCGTGCGGCCTCGGCGGTCGTGCCGTAGTGGTACAGCTTGTCGTAGGTGGCCAGCCACGGCAGGAAGTCCTCGCGCCAGCGGCGTTCGAAGCCCATCGGCTGCCAGTCGAAGGACTTCTGCCAGGTGGTGGTCCACTCGGTGTTGGAGTCCAGCACGAACTGCCCGGTGTGCGCCGGGAATGCCTGCGCGTAGTGCGCGCCGAGCCAGGTGCCGGCCGAGTAGCCGACCCAGTTGATCTTCTGGCGGCCCAGCAGCGCCCGCAGCAGGTCGATGTCGTGCACCGTCTGGTCGGTGTTGATCAGCGGGCCGAGCTCACCGGACTTGACCTGGCAGGACTCGGCCGCGTACTTCGTCGCGTCCAGGATCAGGTTCAGGTTGTCCCGGCTGCGGTCGCGCGGGTCCAGCTTGTTGCCGGTGCCGATCGCGCCGCCGCACGTGATGTTCGTGCTCTTGCCGGTGCCCCGCGGGTCGAACCCGATGACCTCCTGGTGTTCCCGTAACCGCGGCTGGTTGCGCAGCCGCGCCGGGAAGATCAGCCCTGGCGCGCCGGGGCCGCCCGGGTTGACCAGCACGCTCGCCGTCGCGTCCTTGGTTGCCTTGAGCCTGCTCACGGCGATGGTCAGATCGATGTTCTCGTCGGGCTTCTGCCAGTCACGGGGAGTGCGGTAAGTCGCGCATTCGATGCCCTCGGCACCCGCGGGCGGGGTCTGCCCGGACAGCTCGCCGGAGGTGCACGGATGCCAGTCGAGCACCTGGTTCGTGTACTTGTCCGGGATCCCCGTGGTGCTCGGTGGCTGTGCGAGCGCCGTCGTCCCACCCGCCAGCAGGGTGCCGGCCAGAGCCGGAATCACCACCGCGTAGCGCATTCGTTTCATGCTCTCCCCTTCGTCACTGGCCGAGGCCATGTGATCACTCTCGCGATCGGTCATTGATAGCCCGGGGGCGGGGCGTCGGCAACCTGCGATAGTCGGGCATTTGCTGATCAAATCGATACATCGGGCATGCATGGCCACCAGGGCCGAAGGATTAAGGTCTATCCGGCCATACGAACGTCGAAGCGAGGTCCGATGTCTGGCAAAGCGGCCGGGAAGGTGCGCGGGCTGCAGGTGAGCCCGTGGAACCTGGTCCTGCTCATTCCGTTGTTGATGTTGGTCACGCCGTGGTTCAACTTCGACAAACCGAGATTCCTCGGGCTGCCCTTCTTCTACTGGTTCCAGTTCGTCTGGGTGTTCATCGGCGTCGCGAGTGTCGCGATCGTCTATGTCGCGACCAAGGGCAAGCCGGTGGTCACCGGCAAGCCCGATCTGCTCGCGGCCGAGGAACTGGATGAGGGGGACCAGAAATGAAGACTCTCGCGGCAGCGCCCGGCAGTGGGCTGCAGTGGACCGAGCTGAGCATCTTCGTGGTGCTGTTCCTGCTGGTCACCGTGCTCGGGTTCCTGGCGGCGCGGTGGAAGGCCGCCGAATCGCTGGACCACCTCGACGAATGGGGGCTCGGCGGCCGCAAGTTCGGCGGCTGGATCACCTGGTTCCTCGTCGGTGGTGACCTCTACACCGCGTACACCTTCGTCGCCGTGCCGGCGCTGGTGTTCGGGGCCGGCGCGCTCGGTTTCTACGCGCTCCCCTACACCGTCATCCTGTACCCGATCGTGTTCCTGCCCGCGTTGCGGATGTGGTCGGTTTCCCGCTCGCGCGGCTACGTGACCCCAGCCGACTTCGTGCGCGGCCGGTTCGGCTCGCCCACCCTCGCGCTGCTGATCGCGATCACCGGCATCGTCGCCACGATGCCCTACATCGCGCTGCAACTCGTCGGCCTGGAGGCGGTGCTGCGCACGATGGGCCTCAACGGCGGGGGCATCACGGGCCACCTGCCGCTGCTGATCGCGTTCATCATCCTGGCGCTCTACACCTACCAGTCCGGGCTGCGCGCGCCGGCGCTGATCGCGTTCGTCAAGGACGGGCTGATCTACGTCGTGATCCTGGTGGCGGTGTTCTACCTGCCCGCGAAGCTCGGCGGCTGGTCGCACATCTTCGACGTGAGTGCGCAGAAACTGGCGCAGCCCAACCCGAAGACGGGCAAGCCCGCCGGTTCGATCGTGCTGACCGGGACCAACCAGCTGCAGTACATCACCCTGGCGCTGGGTTCGGCGCTGGCGCTGTTCCTCTATCCGCACTCGCTGACCGGTGTGCTCGCTTCGCGCGGTCGCAACGTGATCAAGCGGAACATGATGGCGTTGCCGGCGTACTCGTTCCTGCTCGGTCTGCTGGCGCTGCTGGGTTACGTCGCGCTCGCGTCAGGCGTCAAGCCGATCACCAACGCGGCGACCGGGAACGCCGACTCCAACACCGTTGTGCCGGTGCTGTTCGACCTGCAGTTCCCGTCGTGGTTCGCGGGCATCGCGTTCGCGGCGATCGGGATCGGCGCGCTGGTGCCGGCGGCGATCATGTCGATCGCGGCGGCGAACCTGTGGACGCGCAACATCTACAAGGAGTACCTCAAGCGCGACGCCACCCCGAAGCAGGAGGCGAAGCAGGCGAAGCTCGCTTCGCTGGTGGTGAAGTTCGGCGCGGTCGCGTTCATCCTGTTCATCGACCCGCAGTTCTCCATCGACCTGCAGCTGATCGGTGGTGTGCTGATCCTGCAGACGCTGCCGTCCGTCGCGATTTCCCTGTACACCCGGTGGCTGCACCGCTGGGGTCTGGTCGCGGGCTGGATCGTCGGCATGGGCTGGGGCCTGATCATGCTCTACAACATCCCCAACCCGAGCAACGGCAAGGCGCACTTCGGTGGTTCGGCGATGCCGCTGGGCAACCTGTCGATCTTCGGCTGGCACCCGTTCTCCGGTGTCACGACGCAGATCTACCCGGGTTTCGTGGCACTGGTGGCGAACCTTGTGGTGGCGGTGATCGTGACCGTGATCGCCCGTTCCTTCAAGGTGTTCAACGGTGTCGACGAAACCGAGGACACCGACTACCACGCCGACGAGCACGACAAGGACCTCCGCGCGATCGGCGCGCACTAGCGTGAGGGCATGACCGAAGCAGTGAGCCGGTTCCCGGTCGTGGAGCTCGACGGGCTCCCCGCGGATCTCCGCGACCGGGTCGGCGCCATCGCCGAGAAATCCGGGTTCGTCCCGAACATCTTCCGTGCGCTCGGGCACCGGCCCGCCGAGCTGCGCGCGTTCCTCGACTACCACGACGCGCTGATGGAAAGCTCCGACGGCTTGACCAAGGCCGAGCGCGAGCTGGTCGTGGTGGCGACCTCGGGCGCCAACCACTGCACCTACTGCGTGGTGGCGCACGGCGCGATCTTGCGGATCCGCGCGAAGGATCCCGCGCGTGTCGAGCAACCCGTGGCAGGTGGAGCTGGACAAGCGTGGCCGGGCCATCGTCGAACTCGCGCTTTCGCTGGCTCGTGACTCGCACCTGTTCGGCGAGGAGAATATCGCCGCCGCACGCGAGGCCGGGCTGACCGAGGACGAGATCTGGGACGTCGGCGCGATCACCGCGTTGTTCGCGATGTCGAACCGGCTGGCACATTTCACCGCGCTCCGGCCGAATCCGGAGTTCTACGCGATGGGCCGTCAGAAGCGGTAGAACACCTCCGGCAGGTGCCGGTCGAACAGCTGCGCCCACCACTTCCGGCGCCGCCGTGGCGTCCGGTGCCGCCGCGGATCGCTGCGCGGGGTGAAGGATTCGCCGGTGAGCACCGTCGCCTCATGCCCGCGCGGGCAGCGGCCCGTCACTGAGATCATCCCCGGCGCGAGGTTGTGCACCCACTCGACCTCGTCGATCCCCATCAGCGTGCGGCTGTCGCAGGCCGGGCAGTACACCAGGAACACGGGCTACCACTCCATCCGCCAGGTCTCGCTCGTCAGATCCTGGCCGTAGTGGTGTACCGGTTCGGCCTTGATCAGTTCGAAACCCGCGCGCCGGTAGATCCCGCGCGCGGCGGTGAGCACGTCGTAGGTGGACAGCTCCATCGCACGATATCCCGCTGCACGGGCGAAATCGATGCATTCGGCCACCAGACGTTTGCCGAGACCGCGGCCGCGGGCGCGCGGTTCGAGCAGGAGCAGCCGCAACAGCGCTGTCTGCTCGTCGGGGCCGCGGGTGCAGGCGATCGCCCCGGCGCGCTCGCCGTCCACCTCGGCGATCCAGCCGGCCTGCCTTGGGTCGGCGTCGGACAGGTAGTCGGCCACGATCCGGGCGACCCAGGCCTCGAACTGCGCTCCCCAGCCGTATTCCTCGGCGTACCGCGTTCCGTGCCGCTCGACGATCCAGCCCCAGTCCCCGGCACGCGGCGGGCGCAGCACGACCATGGGGTCGCCTGCCTCGTCGCCGACGAGCCGGGTGATCGTCCGCATCGAGGTGAGCAGGCGATCCTGCTCCTCTTCGGTGAGCGGTTCGAGCAGTTTCGCCACCTGTTCGACGGTGTTCTGCTCCAGCAGGTGCTGATCGGCTCGGCCGGCGTCGGTGAGCCGCAGGAGCTGGCGGCGGGCGTCGGTGTCGGACTTCTCGCGGACGAGCAGGCCGCGTGCTTCGAGTTTGGCCAGCAGGCGGCTGGCATAACCGGCGTCCATCCCGAGCCGGCGCCGGAGTTCGGTCACCTCGGTGACGCCCTCCTGCTCGAGCTCGTACAGGACGCGGGCCTCGCTCAGTGAATGTGGGCTGCCGACGAGCCCTTCATCAAGCGCGCCGACCACGCCGGTGTAGAACCGGTTGAACGCGCGGACCCTGGCGACCCGGGCGTGCAGCTGATCGTCAGTCATTTGACCTCCTCAACGAGTTCGTTGACTTGGTCAAAGAGTAGCGCGGCGCGCAAGGGGTCTGGAGGCAATGGAAAACCCCGTGATGCTGCCAGGTCGGGGGTCCGCCAGCATCACGGGGTCATCAGGGGTATCGCCGCTTTTACCGTCGGCGTTACACCCCAGATCTTATGTGGTTTAGCTCACTCGATCAGGTGGACATTCAGCGTAAATGGGTCTGACGCGCCTGGGCGATCGCGATGAGCTCCTGGCGCACCGTGGGCGAGCCTGCGGTCTCGATGGCGTTGTCGACGAGTCGGCGGGTACGGGCCTCCGCGCGCCGTGCGCGGAGCTTGGCGGCAATGTTCGTCATAAGTCCAGTATGCGCCCTTTTTTGCAAGGTTTCCAACGATTGTCCGATGATATGGCTTACTGACCGATGAATCATCGGAAGATCAACCATATCGCGGACGATGTTGATATCTAGCCCAAAGGCTAGAAAGTCGCAGAGAGATCAATCGTCGGTGCGGCCGAGCAGGTAGTGCCCGAAATGCGGCACCGTGAACGCGATATGGCCGCGTTCGGCGGAGTAGACCAGGCCCTTCTTCATCAGGTTGTCCCTGGCCGGGGAGAGCGAGGAAGGCTTGCGGCCGAGGTAGACAGCGATATCCGAGGTGCCGGCGCCCTCGTCGCGGCCCTGGGTCAGTTCGGCCATCGCGATCAGGTACTCGCGTTCGGCCGGGGTCGCCCGCTCGTACCGGGAGCCGAAGAAGCCGACAGCCAGTTCCTGCTCGGCCTCGGGCGCGGCCATCTGCACGTCCTGCATCGTGATCGGATCGGCGGGCGCGGCATCCCAGGCCGCCTTGGCGTAGGCCTGGATGAAGTACGGGTAGCCACCGGATGCGTCGAACAGCGCGTCCAGTGCCTCGGGTTCGATGCCCGCTTCCTCGCGCTCGATCGGCGCGAGCACGGCGCGATCGGCCTCGCTGCGGTCGAGCCGGTCGATCCTCGCGTATCGGAAGAGGCGCTCGGAGTAGGACTTCGACGCCGACAACACGGCGGGCACGTGCGGCAGTCCGGCGCCGACCACCACCAGCGGGGCGCCGGACTGGGACAGCTCATGGCAGGCGGCGCACAACGCCGAAACGTCCGGCGTCTTGAGGTCCTGCATCTCGTCGATGAGCAACACCGCGCCGGTGCCCACGTCCGCGGCCAGCTCGGCGACATCGGTGAACAGCTCGACAAGGTCGATCTCGATGTCCCCGGAATCGGCCCGGCCCTGCGCCGCGGGCGCGTCGATCCCGGGCTGCCAGCGGTCTCGCAGTTTCGCGTCGGACTTGTTGGCGCGCAAGGCAAAGGCCTTGAGCACACCGAGCACTTCCTCGACCCTGTCCGGCGCGCGATGGCGGACCGCGAGGTCTCGGATCGCTCGGTGCAGTGCGGCCGAAAGTGGCCGGCGCAGTTCGGCGTCCGGCCTGGCTTCGATCTTGCCCGCGCCCCAGCCGTGTTTGACCGCCATCGAGCGCAGCTCGCCCAGCAGTACCGTCTTGCCGACTCCGCGCAGCCCGGTCAGCACCAGACTGCGCTCCGGTTTCCCGCGCGCGACCCGTTGCAGCACCACCTCGAAGGCGTGCAGCTCGCGTTCCCGGCCGGCCAGTTCGGGTGGCCGCTGCCCGGCGCCAGGCGCGAAGGGGTTGCGGATGGGATCCACGGCTACGAAGGTATCGAGCTTTCTAGGGCTCACCTGATATTTGCCCAGATTCCCCGATCGGCGTGTCGCTATCGTCGTATAGAACAATCTAGTGTTCAGACAATAGAGTGTTAGACATTTGAAGAAGGGCGATAGTGGGTAACTTGCCGGGGAGAGACTGCTACTGAGGAAGGCGGAGACCGTGATCTTGCGTCGACTGGCTCGACCCCTGCTCGCGTCGATTTTCATCTACGGCGGGATCAACGCACTGCGCCAGGCGGAGGGGCATGCCGAGGTGGCGAAGCCGTTGCTGGACAAGACGGTCGGCCAACAGCGGGACAACCTGCCCGAGGCCGTCCCGACCGATCCGGTCACCCTCGTCCGGATCGACGCGGGCGTGAAGATCGTCGCCGGCACCGCGTTCGCCTTCGGCAAGCTCCCGCGGCTGTCTGCGCTGGCGCTGATCGGCAGCCTGGTGCCGACCACCGTCGCCGGCCACCCGTTCTGGGAGGCCAAGGAAGAGGAGAAGCAGCAGCAGATCATCCACTTCCTGAAGAACGCCGGGCTCGCCGGCGGCCTGCTGATCGCGGCGGCCGACACCGAGGGCAAGCCCTCGCTCGGCTGGCGCGCCCGCCGCGCGGCGAAGAAGGCGAACAAGCAGGTCCACAAGACCGCCGACACGGCCCGCGACAAGCTCCCCGGCTGACAAGCCGGCCGCGGCGGTATCGCGTGAGCGGGGCTACTTCTCCAAGATCGCGGTGATGCCCTGCCCGCCTGCGGCGCAGATGGAGATCAGGCCGCGCCCGGAACCCTTTTCGGCCAGGAGCTTGGCCAGTGTCGCCACGATTCGCCCACCGGTGGCGGCGAACGGATGGCCCGCCGCGAGCGAGGAACCGTTCACGTTCAGCTTCGCGCGGTCGATCGGGCCGAGCGGCGCGTCCAGGCCGAGCTTCTCCTTGGCGAACGCGGGGTCCTCCCACGCCTTCAGGGTGGCCAGCACCTGGGAGGCGAAGGCCTCGTGGATCTCGTAGAAGTCGAAGTCCTGCAAGGACAATCCGGCCTTGGCGAGCATCCGCGGCACGGCATAGGCCGGCGCCATGAGCAGGCCCTCGCCGCCATGTACGTAGTCCACCGCCGCGGTCTGCGCGAACGTCAGATACGCCTGCACGGGAAGGCGGCGCTCCTTGGCCCACTCCTCCGTCGCGAGCAACACCGTGGAGGCGCCGTCGGTCAGCGGGGTGGAGTTGCCGGCCGTCATCGTGCCGCCGGACCCGCCGAACACGGGCTTGAGTTTCGCGAGCTTCTCGGCCGTGGAGTCGGCGCGCAGGTTCTGGTCGCGCGAGAGCTTCAGGAACGGGGTGAGCAGGTCGTCGAAGAACCCGCGGTCGTACGCGGCGGCCAGGCGCTGGTGGCTGGTGGCGGCCAGTTCGTCCTGCGCCTGGCGGCTGATGTCCCACTCCTTCGCGGTCAACGCCGCGTGCTCGCCCATCGAAAGCCCGGTGCGCGGCTCGGCGTTGCGCGGGATCTCCGGCACGATCTGGCCGGGCCGCAGCTTCGTGAGCAGCCGCAGCCGCTCGCCAAGCGAACGCGCCGAGTTCAGCCGGACCAGGATCCGGCGCAGGTCGTCGTTCACCGCCAGCGGCGCGTCCGAGGTGGTGTCGACGCCGCCCGCGATCGCCGAGTCGAGTTGCCCGAGCGCGATCTTGTTCGCCACGTTGACGATCGCCTGCAGCCCGGTGCCGCAGGCCATCTGCACGTCGGACGCGGGGGTTTCCGGCGCGAGCTTGCTGCCCAGCACGCACTCGCGGGCCAGGTTGAAGTCACGCGCGTGCTTGAGCACCGCGCCCGCGGCCACCTCGCCGATCCGCTCTCCCTGCAGCGAGAACCGGCTGACCAGGCCGTCGATGGCCGAGGTCAGCATGTCCTGGTTGGAGGCGCCGGCGTACGGGCCGTTCGAGCGCGCGAACGGGATCCGGTTGCCGCCGATGATCGCGACCCTGCGGACGTCCATGGATTTCCTCCGGCTCGGCTGGTGAGTCTCTGGGAACAGTGTAACCTACTCGTGAGTAGGTAAGGCGACGCAAGGAGAACGTGATGGCCGACCGCTACCAGCAGTTCACCAAAACCCCGGTCGGGAAGTTCCTGGTGCCGAAGCTGGGTCTGCCCAATCCCGTCACGCTGCGCCGCTATCGGCCGGGACAGCCTGCACTCGATGGTCCCGCACTTCTCGGTGCCGCGCCCGGCGGGCGGCTGGAGAAGACCCTGAAAGTGCAGCTCAAGGACGCGGGCATCGAGGTGCTGACCGCCGCGGCCGAGGGCCAGCGCTACGGCGCGCTCGTGTTCGACGCCACCGGGATCACCGACCCCAAGCAGCTGCGCGAGATGTACCTGTTCTTCCACCCGGTGATCCGCAAGGTCGGTACCTGCGGCCGGGTGCTCGTGCTCGGCACCCCGCCGGAACTGGCGGACGGCCGCGAGCGGATCGCGCAACGTGCGCTGGAAGGTTTCGTGCGCTCGGTCGGCAAGGAACTGAAGCGTGGCGCCACCGCGCAGCTCGTCTATGTCGCTCCGGGGGCCGAGGAAGCCGCCGAGTCCACCGTGCGGTTCGTGCTCTCGGCCAAGTCCGCCTTCGTCGACGCGCAGGTGATCCGCGTTGGTACGAAAGGGATTCCGAGCGCGCCGGTGCCGGAGAACTGGGAAAAGCCGTTGGACGGCAAGGTCGCGCTCGTCACCGGCGCCTCCCGTGGGATCGGCGCGGCGATCGCGGAGGTCTTCGCCCGCGACGGTGCGCACGTGGTCGCGCTCGACATCCCGGCCCAGGGCGCGGACCTGTCCGCGGTGGCGAACAAGATCGGCGGTTCCGCGCTGCAACTGGACATCACGGCCGCGGACGCGCCGGACAAACTGGCCGCGTACCTCAAGGAACGGCATGGCGGGGTCGACGTCGTCGTGCACAACGCCGGGATCACCCGCGACAAGACGCTGGGCAACCTCACCGAAGGCGGCTGGGACGCGGTGCTCACCGTGAACCTCGCCGCGCAGCTCGCCGTCAACGACAAACTGCTGGCGGACAAGGTGCTCAACGAGAACGGCCGGATCATCGGGGTCTCCTCGATCGCCGGGATAGCGGGCAACGTCGGCCAGACCAACTACGGCACCAGCAAGGCAGGCGTGATCGGCATGGTCGACGAGGCCGCGCCGAGGCTGGCCGAGTACGGCGGCACGATCAACGCCGTCGCGCCCGGGTTCATCGAGACGAAGATGACCGCCGCGGTGCCGCTGTTCATCCGCGAGGCCGGGCGCCGGCTGTCCAGTCTCGGCCAGGGCGGGCTGCCGGTGGACGTGGCGGAAACCATTGCCTGGTATGCGAATCCGGCGTCGGCCGCGGTCAACGGCAACGTGGTCCGGGTGTGCGGCCAGGCGCTGCTGGGGGCGTGATGACGACCAGGGAACTGCAGGCGGCGCCGCGGCTGGCCCCGCTGTATGCCAAGGCTTTGCTGCCCCGGAGCGAGGGCGATTCGCTGCCGGACACCGAATACCTGCGCACCGGGATCGAGATCGACCCGGCGCATCTCGCCGCGTACAACCAGGTCTGCGAGTTCCGGCTCGCCGACGAGCTACCTGTGACGTACCCGCACATGCTGGCATTTCCGCTGCAGATGGCGCTGATGACGCAGCAGGACTTCCCGTTTCCCCTGCTCGGCATGGTGCACGTGGCCAACCGGATCACCCAGCACCGGCCGGTGCGCCTCGGCGAGCGGACGAGCATGCGGGTGCGCGCGCAGAACCTGCGTCCGCACGAGAAGGGCAGCCAGTTCGACGTGCTCAGCGAACTGTCCACTGAGGACGGTGTGGTCTGGTCGGAGGTGAGCACCTACCTGCGGCGCGGCGGCGGCTCGGGTTCGTCCTCCGGTGCGCAGCTCGCCGCGCCGTCGCCGAACGCGATCTGGCGTGTGCCCGGCGATATCGGCCGGCGCTATGCGGAGGTTTCCGGTGACCGCAACCCGATCCACCTGCACCCGTTGACCGCGAAGCTGTTCGGTTTCCCGTCGGCGATCGCACACGGGATGTGGACCAAGGCCAGGGTGCTCGCCGCCTTCGAGGGCAGGTTGCCCGACGCCTACACCGTGGACGTGCGGTTCAAGCTGCCGGTGCTGCTGCCGGCCAAGGTCGCGTTCACCTCGTGGCGGACCGGCGACGGCTGGGCCTTCGAGCTGTGGAACGCGAAGAAACCCAAGCCACATCTGGAGGGCACGATCAGCTAGGCCGCCAGACCCGCCCCTCGACGAGGTCGTTGAAGCCGAGCCAGACCAGGTTCATCAGCCACGAGGCGAGCACGCCGTCGGACACGTCGGAATGATCCAGCCACCAGTCCGCCAGCGACTCGGCGGCACCGACCAGTGAGACGGCCAGCGCGGGCCCGGAGAACTCGGCGATCTCGCCGAGCCCCTTCTTCGTGCCCGCGGTGACCACCAGCGCGGCCACCATGTCGATCGCCTTGCTGCGCAACAGGTTGATCTCGCCCGCGAACTGCCCGCCGACGGTCAGCGCCTGGCGGTGCAGCACCGTCCACGAATCGCGGTACTCGGCGACGAAGCGGTAGAACGCGCGAAGCCCGTGCCACAGCTGCATGTCCGGCGGCAGTTCGGAGCGGACCCCGGTGCGCACGGCCTCCAGCAGCCTGTTCGCCTCGCGGCGGATGCATTTGGCGAACAGATCTTCCTTCGCGCCGAGGTAGGAGTAGATCATCGGCTTGGACACGCCGGCCACGTCGGAGATCTCGTCCATCGAGGCCGAGTGGTAACCGTGCTGTGAGAACACCTCGACCGCGGCGTCGAGGATCTGCCGTTCGCGCACAGCCCTTGGCAGCCGTCTCGACCGGGGCGGCGGGGATTTCACTTCGTCGGTCACACACAAACGCTACCGCGTCGGGGTTCGCGGCTAGAATGCGTTGCGTGTCTTCGGATGTCATCGACGCACTGGCGCGCCGGATCGACCTGGGAAAGCTGACCGCGGATCAGTTCATCAGGCTGCTGGAAACCCTGCATATGCTGGGCACCGTCGAGGCGGGCGTGGAATTGCGCGGACTGTCCACGGAAACGCTGGCGGATGTGGTGCGCCGGGCGTCGAAGGAGCAGCTCAAGGCGTTGGCGGCGCATCCGGAGCTACGCCGGGTGTTCCTGGATGAGATTTTCCGCCGGATGTCGGATCATTTCCTGCCGGAAAAAGCGAAGTACTCGTCGGTGGTGGTCACCTGGCGGTTTTCCGGCGGCGACGGGGACGGCGGATTCGACCGTTTCCAGACGGTGATCGAGGACGGTCTCTGCGCATCCGGCGCCGACCTCGGCCGCGAACCGGATACCACCATCACCGTGGCCGCGGACGATTTCTTCCGAATGGCGACCGGAAATGCCGCGGTGGCGGCCATGTTCGTGACCGGCAAGGTCCGGGTCAAGGGCGAGTACGCCCCGGCAGTGCGGTTTTCCAGCTACTTCGACCTGCCGAAGCCCGCTTAGCTGCTTTCGATCACCGGGTGGCTCTTGTCGTCGGGCACCACTTCGCTGTCCACGACGATGACGCGGCCGGGCTGGTTTGTCATCCGGCGTTCGGCGCGGCGCAGCCAGGACCGCCGCAGCACGCCGCGGGTTGGCGGCAGCAGCATCAGCAGACCGGCGATGTCGCTGAGAAAACCGGGCACCAGGATCAGCAGCCCACCGAACCCGACGAGCATCCCGTCGGTCACCTCGGCCTGCGGCGACCGGCCGGACCGGGCCGCGGCCATGAAGGAGCGGGCCGCGCGGGCTCCCTCGCGGCGCGCCAGCCAGGAACCGAGGAAGGCACCGAGGATCAGCAGACCGAGCGTGCCGAGTACACCGATGGCCGAGCTCACCGCCCAGACGGCGGCCACCTCGGCAACCACATAGAGCAGGAACAAGAGGGCCATACCCGGTGAACGAGCGGGCCGCCCGATTTGCTCCCGGGACATCGGTGAGACCGGCTACGGTCACCCGTTGTGTCGACCTGGCTGCGGTATCTCCTGATCGCCCTGCTGGCCTGTGCGGCTGTCGTGGTGCTGACCTTGCGCAGGCGCAGCTGGCGGCTCGATGTCCCCTTGTCCCGCGTCGCGACACGCAAAGAATCCGCGCTCGCGGTGACCGTGATCCGCTGGCTGCTGCTCGCGTTGTCGGTAGCGGTGGCTGCTGGTGCTGCGCTGCTGTGGGCGTTCGGCTGGCCGAAGATGCCCTCGGCGGGGGCGTTCGACACCGGGCAGATGCTGGATCTCCTGCGTATCGTGCTGACCGTCGTGGCGGGTCTCGGCGGGGTCGTGTTGCTCGCGGTGAACACCCGCAAGCAACGGGTCACGGAAGCCGAACACCAGCTCGCGGTGAAACGAGCGGACCGGGAACGCGCCCAAGGCTTCAACGAGCGCTTCGGCACCGCCGCCGAACAACTCGCGCACCAGAGCGCCGCCGTCCGGCTCGCCGGTGCCTACGCGATGGCCGGGCTGGCGGACGAATGGCAGGACCAGCGCCAGGTCTGCGTCGATGTGCTGTGCGGCTACCTGCGCGTACCCAAGGATGCGGACGAAGGCGAAGAGCAGGTGCGCGAGGCGGTCCTGCGGGTGATCCGGGCCAGACTCGCCGACCGCGGCGGCTGGAACGGGCTCGCGTTCGACTTCACCGGGATGGACTTCGACGACGCCGATTTCAGCGGCCTGCGCTTCGACGGCGACGTGAGTTTCGATGGGGTGAAGTTCACCGGGGAGCTCACTTCCTTCCGTAACACCAAGTTCCAGGGTGGGTTCAGCTGCCACGGCGCGTTGTTCGCGGCGAAGACGACCACGTTCGCCGGGGCGTCCTGCGACGCCGCGAAACTGGAGTTCGTCGGCACCGAGTTCGGCGGGGTGGAGCTGGATTTCTCCGGCAGTACTCAGCACGAGGGCTCGGTCGACTTCCACCGGTGCTTCTTCGATGCCCGGCGGCTGAACTTCTCGCAGTACGACCTCATCGGTGGTGGCCTGCGGTTTTCCCGCTGCGAGTTCGCCGACGCGGAGCTGGACTTCTCGCTGCTCAACCAGGCCCTGTTCCCCGAGGCGAGGGGGGTGGGCCAGCGGCTGACCATCGAGGACTCGCGGCTCACCGATTGCCTGCTGGACCTGCGCTGGGCTGCCGGCCAGCCGCGGCTGTGGTGGCTGACCGACTGCCGACTGGAGCGGGTGGCGTTCAAGGTGATCGAGGATGGGCAGCCGTGGCTCAACGCACGCGACGTCGAACTGATCGACACCGAACTGCCCGAGGCCTGCGTCCGTCAGCGGCCGAAGCCGTGAACGAACTCCTCGACCTCACGGTCGCTGGACAGCAGGATCTGCCGCGCCGATTTTCCGTGCTCCGCCAGCTTGCGCAGTACCCGCGCTCTGCTGTCGGTGTGCCAGCGCCAGACCCAGCGCAGGAATTCCGCGTCGAACCGTTCCGGGCAGCCCGGCGCCTGCCCATCCCGCCCCCAGCCGCGGGCGACCCGCCACAGCACGCGCCGCATCCGCACCCGGCGCGGAAGTCGAGCAGCACCACCAGGTCCGCGGCGGCGAAGCGGATGTCCATCGTGCCGCCGTAGTTGCCGTCGGCGATCCAGGCCGGGCCCGCGAGCAGTTCCCGCTGTCTGCCACGCCATTCGTCCGCAGACGTCGGTGTCCAGCCCGGCTGCCAGTAATGCTCATCCAGGTGCACCACGGGCAGCCCCAGCGCCGCCCCCAGCCGTCGTGCCAGGGTGGATTTCCCGGCTCCGCCGGAACCGACTATCGCGATCCGCACGGGTCGACCCTGCCACGCCGATGTTGTGAAATTCCACATGGTGGATGCAGGGAACAAGGTCACGCAGGGTGGTCGTTGCACCCGGAGTGACTTCTGTGCAACGCCAGGCCAGGGTGCGTGCGCCCCGGCTGTCGGGGGATGTGTGGCTCAACACCGGCGGTAAGCGGATCGAGCTGGCCGAGCTACGCGGCCGGATCGTGCTGCTGGACTTCTGGACCTCCGGCTGCATCAACTGCCTGCACGTGCTGGACGAGCTGCGCCCGCTGGAGGAGGAGTTTGCCGACGTGCTGGTCACGATCGGCGTGCACTCCCCGAAGTTCCTGCACGAGGGCGAAGCGGCCGCGATAGAGGCGGCTGTGCGCCGGTACGAGGTGCACCACCCGGTGCTCAACGACCCGGACATGGAGACGTGGTCGCAGTACGCGGTGAAGGCGTGGCCGACGTTGGTGATCGTCGACCCCGAGGGCTACGTCGTGCACGTCGCCGCTGGTGAGGGGCATGCCGAGGCGCTGCGCAGGGTGATCGCGGAGCTGGTCGAGACGCACGAGGCGAAGGGCACGCTTCGCCGTGGCGGCAGCCCATACGTGCCGGCCGAGCAGCAGGCCGGCGAGCTGAGCTTTCCGAGCAAGGCCGTGGTCACCGCGGAGGGGCGCATCCTCGTCGCGGACACCGCGCACCATTCGATCGTCGAGTTCGCTTCCGACGGTGAGACGGTCGTGCGCCGCTTCGGCAGTGGTGCGCGCGGCGCCGCCGACGGGGCGTTCGACGTGGCCAGTTTCGCCGAGCCGTCCGGGCTTGCGTTGCTACCACGGGAAATCGCGGACAAGGTGGGCTACCACCTCGTCGTCGCTGACACCGCGGGCCATCGGCTGCGCGGGATCGACCTCGTCACCGGGGAAGTGTCCACTGTGGCCGGTACCGGAAACCAGTGGCGCAACGGCGAAACCGACGGGCCCGCGCTGGAGGTCGACCTCACCAGCCCGTGGGATGTGGCCTGGTGGAACGGATCCGTCGTGATCGCGATGGCGGGCAACCACACGCTGAGCGTGTTCGAACCGGTCGGGAAAACGGTGTCCAGGTTGGCCGGCACCACGGTCGAAGGGCTTCGGGACGGCAAGGTCGGCGAAGCGTTCTTCGCGCAGACCTCCGGCTTCGCGGTGCAAGGAAAACGCCTGTGGCTCGCCGACGCCGAGACGTCCGCGCTGCGCTGGATCGAGGACGGCGAAGTGCATACGGCGGTCGGCACCGACCTGTTCTCCTTCGGCCACCGCGATGGCGAAGCCGCCGTAGCGCTTCTGCAGCACCCGCTCGGCGTGGCCGTGCTGTCCGACGGGAAGATCGCGATCGCCGACACCTACAACGGCGCGATCCGCCGGTACGACCCGGAAACCCGCAAGGTCGACACGCTCGCGGACGGGCTGGCGGAGCCGTCGGGCCTGCTCGTCACCGACGAAGCGCTGCTGGTCGTCGAATCCGCCGCGAACCGGCTGCACGCGCTGCCGCTCGCGCCGGACGGAACGCAGCACGTCACGGGTGACGCGCACGCGGTGCGCCGCCCGCCCAGCCTGCTCGCGCCCGGCGAAGTCGAGCTGTCCGTGGTGTTCACCCCGCCGCCGGGCGAGAAGCTCGACGACCGGTTCGGCCCGTCCACTCGGCTGGAGATCAGCGCCTCCCCGCCGGAGCTGCTGGCCGACGGCGGTGGCACGGACACCGACCTGACCCGCACGATCAAGCTCGCCGAGGGACACACCGAGGGCGTGCTGCAGATCGTGGCGCAGGCGGCGAGCTGTGACGGCGAGGCCGAGCACCCGGTCTGCCGCGTGACGCGTCAGGACTGGGGCGTGCCGATCAAGCTTTCGCCGGACGGCCCGAATGAGTTGCGGCTCATTCTGGCCGGGGCAGCGTGAGCCCGCGGTCGAGCACATCCATCGCCTGATGCAGCAGGGTGACCAGGTCCAGGCCTGAATCCGGCTGCCAGCACGTGATCGCCACCCGGTTCGCGACGAACGCGGCCGCCGCGGTGGTGCGTACGTAGAGGTCGGTGGCCGGCAGCCCGGTGCGTTCGGCGAGCCCGCTCACCACGGCCTCCTCGAATGCCTTGTTCGTGTGCGCCATCCGGGGCACCAGCTCGGGATATTCGCGCAGCAGCAGGGTGCGTTCGCGGAACACCGCGGTCTTGGTGACGTCCGCGAACCGTGCGGCGAACACCGCGCGCACCGCCGTCAACGGGCTCTCGTCGGCGGGCCGCTCGACGATCCGTTCCCGCAACGCCGCCGTGCTGACGTCGAGCGAAAGGACCGCTTCGTCCTTCGTTTCGAAGTAGTTGAAGAAGGTTCGTGGTGATACGCCCGCCTTGGCGCAGATCTCCTCCACGGTGACCGAGTTCGGCCCGTGCTCGCGGTACAGGGTCACGGCCGCATGCCGCAACGCCTCCCGCGTGGCTTCCTTCTTGCGCTCGCGCAGCCCCGTCGCTGTCATGTTTCTTACAGTACTGCATTTTTGCAGTAGCTGCAAAAATAGCGTAACGTAGTACGTATGGCAGATCAGGTGGAGACGGCGACGGAGAAGAAGCCCTCGACAGTGCGCACCCTCGCGGAGAGTCTCTGGTTCCCGCTGTTCTTCGCGTGCGGGTTCCTGGTCTGCTACCTGCTCGCCTTCCACTCCCCGACCCCGCACCACGTCGAAATCGCGGTGTCCGACCCGGCCGCGGCGACCCAGCTGCAGGCCGCGCTGGACAAGGCCAGCCCAGGCGGGTTCGACATCGAACCCGCCGCCAGCGCCGACGCCGCCCGTCAGGCGGTGCTCGACAGGGACAGCACCGCCGGGTACGACGCGACCACCGGAACCCTGTTCGTCGCCAAGGCCGACGGCTACATGCTCGAAACGGTGCTGAACCAGGTGTTCACGCCGATCGCCGCGCAGAGCGGGCTGACGCTGCATTCCGTGGACCTGGCGCCGACCGCGAGCGGGGACGCGATGGGCACCGGCATGTTCTACCTGGTGCTGGTCTGGAACATCCCGTCCTACATCGTCGTGATGATGATGCTGCGGGCGGTCACACTGAGCCGCCGCGCGAAGCTCTTCACCCTCGTCGGCTGGGGCGCCGTGCTGAGCGTCATCGGCTTCGCCGGCGGCGTCGCGCTGCACGTCATCCCGGCGAACCCACTGGCCATCCCGCTCGCGTTCCTGCTCAGCATCGGCATTTCGCTCACCTCGTTCGGCCTGGTGCCGTTCGCCAAACAGTTCTTCCCCGGGGTCGCGATGGGGCTGTTCGTGCTGCTGAGCATGCCCTCCAGCGGTGGGGCGATCCCGATCCAGATGGTGCCCGGCTTCTTCCGCGCGCTGCACCCGTTCATGCCCATGGGCAACCTGATGGAAGCGCTGCGCGGCATCTTCTACTTCAACGGAGTCGGCGTACTGCGGCCGATCCTCGTGCTCTGCGCCTGGGTGCTCGTCGGTGTCGCGCTGATCGCCGGCCATTCCCTGTGGCAGCGCCGCAAGGCGGGCACCGCCGAAGCCGTCGAGGAGCCGCCGGTCGAGGACCCGGCGATCGAAATGCCGAGGCCCACGGCGCTGCCCGCGCACGCGCACCACTTCGGTGAGCAGATGCCGGTGGTCAGCGGAGCGGTCCGCACCCTTGCGGGTGAGGCCGTCCGGGGGGCGGTCATCACGATCACGGACGGCAAGGGGCAGCAGCTGGTCCGCGCGGTCACCGGCGCCGATGGCGAGTACGCGGTCGCCGGACTGCCCGACCAGTTCGTCGACCTCGTGGTTTCCGCGTCCGGACTGCATTCCGCGGTCCGCCGGATGCACGTCCGCGAGGGCGTGACCCGGCGTGAGGACTTCGAGCTCGCGAGTAGGCGTCAGCCTGTGGCCACTCTTTCGGGTGCGTAGCATTACCCCCGTGGCGGAGACGAACAACGGCGCAAAACTCGAGATCCAGATGCTGCACGACCGCGTCCTGGTTCGACTGGCCCCGGAAGAGGGTGAGCGCCGCAGCAGCGGCGGCATCGTCATTCCCGCAACGGCGCAGGTGGCGCGCCGACTCGCCTGGGGCGATGTACTCGGGGTAGGCAGTAATGTGCGCAACGTGAAGGTCTCCGACCGCGTGCTGTTCAACCCCGAGGACCAGTTCGAGGTCGAGGTGCAGGGCGAGGCCTACCTGGTCATGCGTGAGCGGGACGTGCACGCCGTCGCCTCGGAAGAGAGCACGGAGCACGGGACGGGGCTGTACTTGTAGCTTCGCGAGGAGGGGCGCGGTGCGGGAGGACCACTACTGGCCGGATTGGGACTCGGACGCTTTCCGGACCGACCGTGTCATCGGACCGCAGCCCACCACCGAATTCCTCGCGGACGAACCGCTCGACGCCACCGAAGACGCACTGGTCGGCGAGCTGCTGGAGACCGGCCGCCGCCAACTGCCGCCCCCGCGCGGGAAACGGCTGGCAGCCAAGGTCCTGATGATCACCGGCGGGGTGCTGATCCTCGGCGTCATCCTGTACACGATCGATCTCATGTCCAGCGCGGGCGACGTGCCGCGCGGGGTCGTGGTGGCCGGGGTGGACGTCGGCGGGATGAGCCGCGCGGCCGCGGAGGCCAAGCTGCGGCGCGAGCTGGAGCCGCGGCTGACCGAGCCGATCCCGGTCTTGGCCGGCGATGTCGAAACCACTTTGGACCCGGTGCGCTCGGGGCTCGGCGTCGACTGGTCCTCCACCCTCGCTCAGGCCGGGCACCAGCCGCTCGACCCGGTCGACCGGGTCCGCTCGTTCTTCACCGAACGCAACGTCGACGTGGTCACCAAGACCGATCCCGACGCACTCACCCAGGCCGTCACTGCGCTCGCGACCCAGCAGCTCGACCACCCGCCGACCGAAGGCAGCATCGGCTTCACGCCGATCCCGGGCAGCGACGGAGGCGTGACGGCCTATGCGATCGAGCCGCGCGCCGGGCAGGTGATGAGCGACGTGCCCGCGGCCACGAACATCGTCAAATCCCATTGGCTGAACCGGACGGACGTCAGCCTGCCCGTCGACACCACACCGGTGAAGGCGACTTCGGCCGGGGTGCACGCGGCGCTGGACAACCTGGTCACCCCGGCCGTCGCGAAGCCGGTCAACGTCCACGGTGACGGCGCCGACGCCACGCTGAAACCGTCGATGATCTCCCGTGCGATGCAGTTCACCGCGCAGGACACGGGTGGGCTCCAAGTGGCGCTGGATCCCGGAAAACTGCGGCAGAGCCTGCAATCCCAGCTGGCGGGTACGGAGAAACCGGGCAAGGACGCGCAGTTCGTGTTCGCGGGTGACGTGCCCACCGTGCAGCCGTCCGAGGATGCTCGCAAGGTCGACTGGACGAGCACGTTCCAACCGTTGCTGGCGCTGCTCGCCCAGCCGAACCAGCGTGACCTCACGGTGCAGTACCAGACGAGCAAGCCGAATCTGAGCACCGAGGACGCCAATGCCTTGGGCGTCAAGGAAATCGTCGGCCAGTTCAGTACCGGCGGGTTGTCCGGGCCCGCGGCGCAGAACGTGCAGACCCTCGCCGCGAAGATCAACGGAGTGGTGCTGAAACCCGGCGACAAGTTCAGCCTTTCCGGCTACACCAACGGTTTCGCGGGTTTTCAGGCTGCGCCGGTGAACGAGGACGGCACCGGCCCGGTGGTGCGCGGCGGTGGTGTTTCGCAGCTCGCGACCACGTTGTACAACGCCGAGTACTTCGCCGGCCTCACCGATGCCGGGCATACCGAGCACTCGTACTACCTCGACCGCTACCCGGCGGGCCGCGACGCGATCGCCCTGCACGACGACGGTTCGCCCGCTGATCTGCAGTTCATCGACAGCCTCACCAGCGGCGTCGTGATCCAGGCGTACAGCTCGGGTTCGACGGTGACGGTGCGGATCTGGGGCACCAGGCAGTTCCGGGTGGAGAGCGGCACCGGCCCGCGCACGGACATCACCCCGCCGCCGGTCCAGCCTGCTCCGCCGGGCTGCGTCCCTTCGTCCGGGCAGTGGGGATTCAGCACCACCGACACCCGGGTGCTCTACGACCTGGCCTCCGGCGCGGAAGTCCGCCGCGACAGCCGCACGGCCCACTACGCGGCGAAGCCCGTCGTCTTCTGCTGAGACCCGTTCTGCCAGACAGCGCGGATCCGGTCGGGCAGGTCGGTCACGTCGAGCCCGGTTCCTTGGAGGAGCACGAGATCGGCGCGCAACCCGGGTTCGATCCGGCCGCGATCGTGCTCCAGCCGCAGCAGCCGGGCGGCTTCGCTGGTCGCCGCCTTGAGCACGCCCGCGTCCCCGAGTCCGGCAGCGGCAGCGGCAGCTCGGCGAGCAGCTCGAGGTGCGGCCGAACGGCAAGGTCGGACCCCGCCGCGATCGGAATGCCCGCCGCGATGGCGAGCGCGAGGGAC
The DNA here is from genome assembly GCF_035546795.1 of Amycolatopsis sp. GTDB lineage: Bacteria > Actinomycetota > Actinomycetes > Mycobacteriales > Pseudonocardiaceae > Amycolatopsis_E. The sequence goes on along the minus strand of NZ_DASZWC010000066.1, from coordinate 38,436 downwards.
CGCCGATGCTGCTGCTCGCTTCCAGACCAGTGGATCGGCCCAAGGGTGGGCACGTACCAGCATCCGTTGGTACGCATCGCGGACACGGCCTCGTCGTCCAGAAAGATCCGTGCTCGATGCTGCGCACATCGGCATTGGCCGCGGCGGTGACCGCCTCGGCGGTGTGCGCGTGCGCCATCACGTCCCGGCCGCGGCGGCGCGCTTCATCCACCAGCGCGGCCAGTTCTTCTTCGGTGGGGCCGATCGCGGTGTCTTCATTGATCGATCGCATCGACCCGGAGGCACCCACCTTGATCCAGTTCGGCGCCGGCCCGCACCACGCGCCGCACGGCCGCCCTGGCCGCGTCGGCACCGTCGAACACCGCTCGGGCAACGACGGATCACCCACCCGGTCGGCCGTGCCGCGGTCCAGGCATCGCCAAGGCCCCCGCTCGGCGACAGCTGCCGCAGGCTGATCAGCAGATCCGGCCCGGTGATCCACCCTTCGCGCAATGCGTGTCGCAGCCCAGCGTCGGCACCCCAGGCGTCACGAACCGTCGTCACACCGCGAGCGAGGAGGCGGCGAAGGACCGGCACCGCGTCGAGAACCTCGCGCTGCGCGGAAGTGGCTCCGGGCGGGGAAAAGCCACGTGCACATGGCAGTCGATCAGACCGGGGATCAGCACTCCGCCGCCGCGGTCCACGCGCTCGTCACCGTCCAGATCCGAGCCCACCGCCGTGGCCCGGCCGTCCGCCAAGACCGGCATCTTCACGGCACTCCCTAAACCAGTACGTAACAGTCGTTTTCTTCAAGCGTGCCAAGCCATTCCGGCAACCGCAGGCGCTTGTTCCAGCGCAGGTCCAGTTTCTGCAGCTTGGGCAACGTGCGCAGCGCTTCGGGTAGCTCGGTGAGCTGGTTCTCCCGCAGATCCAGCATCCGCAGTTCCCGCAGCCCGGCGATCGTCTCCGGCAGCTCGCTCAGCCGGTTGCCACGCAAATGCAGCTCCCGCAACGAATCCAGCTCACCGATCGACTCCGGAAGCGCCGTGAGACGGTTGTGATACAGGCGCAGTTCGCGAAGCGACTTCAGCCCGCCGAGCCGCTCCGGCAATCGCGTCAACTGGTTGTCCGTCGCCCCGAGATAGCGCAGATTCTTCAGTCTGCACAACGAATCCGGCAGTTCGGTGAGCCGGTTGCCGCTGACGTAGAGATACTCCGAGAGCGCCGGTAGCTCGCCGATTTCCTCCGGTAACGCCGAAAGCTCGTTGTGCCCGAGATCGAGAGTGTGCACTTTGGACAGTCGCCGGATCGACGGCGAGATGTGCCGCAGCCGGTTGTCGGCGAGGTTCAACACTCGCAAACCGTGCAATTCCCATAGTTCTTCGGGTAGTTCGGTCAGTTCATTGTGATACAGATTCAGGTGTTCGAGCCCGTGGTCGGCCAGCACGCCGGCCGGGATCTCGGTGAGTCCGCGCTGGTCAAGGTCTGTTGTCCGCATGATCCGCCCAACCTAGCGACAGACGGGGCACAGTCCGATCGGATACTGTCGGTTGCGGTCCGTAACTCTATGCTGTGGAGGTTGGGAAAGTTGAGAAAGCGGTTGGCTGCAGGCGTTCTCGCGGCGGGGCTTGCGATGTCCGGGACGATGCTGACGATGCCCGCGGTGGCGGGTGCGGCGGAGGCCACCCCGGCGCTGGTGCACGCGACACCGGAGAACGAGTGCAAGCTCAACGTCCGGGCCGGTTCCGACGTTGGCTCGCGGTTACTGGGCACGCTGACCTGTGACAACTACTCGACCTGCAAGCAGTCCGGCGACGTGCCCTGTGGCCCGTACGTCACCGGCGGCGTCTACAGCTGCGTGGGCGCGGACAAGAAGCAGCTCACCGACAACCGGTGGGCGGAGGTCGCCTGGAGCTCCACCCAGAAGTCCTACATCGCGGTGGGTTGCGCCGCCTTCCGCGTCTGAACGGCGAAGTGGGGACGGTGCGAGCGCACCGTCCCCACTTGCGTTTTGGTCAGCGGGTGATGTTTCGCCTGCCGTACAAGCCACTGGCGATCGAGACGCCGATGGCCGCGAGGATCACCTGTGTGATCAGTTCGAGCCAGTCGAAACCCTTCGTGTCGGCGTAGCCGAGTCCGCGCGCGATGGCCGTGCCGACGAAGGCCGCGATGATTCCGACGACGATCGTCAGCCAGATCGGGATGCCCTGCTTACCGGGAGCCACAAGGCGACCCAGCAGGCCAATGATCAAACCAACGATGATCGCCGTGATGATTCCGGTGATGGTCATCGAAACTCCTTATGTCGCTGGCCAAGTAGGGATACCGCGCCGGGCCGCGGCCAAACCGCCTCCTTGTATATCTGTTGACACATATATACGCCACTTGTGATACTTCGCGGATGGACGTGTTCGAGGCCGTGGCCGAACCGCACCGCCGCGCCCTGCTCGATCTGCTCGCCGAACGTGAACGACCGGCCGGAGAGCTGGTGGAGAGCCTCTCGGAGCTCACCCAGCCCGCCGTCTCCCGGCACCTGCGCATCCTGCGGGAGGTCGGCCTGGTCGAGGTGCGCCCGGACGGGCAGCGGCGGATCTACGCCCTGCGCGCGGACGGTCTGCGCGAGATCGACGGCTGGATCGCCCGGTACCGCCGCTACTGGCCGCGCCATCTCGACGCACTCACCGAACACCTTGACCGCAAAGGAAAAGACTCATGACCGAACTCGGCAGCCTGAGCTTCGACGGCGAGCAGGCGACCATGACCTTCCGGCGCAGGCTCGCGCATCCCATCGAAACCGTGTGGGCCGCGATCACCGATCCCGCCGAACGCGCGCACTGGTTCGGCGAGACCACCATCGACGGCGGCGTGATCGACATGGACCCGACGGATCCGCCGGCCGCGCCCGAGGCGAAGCGGATGACCGGCAAGATCCTCGTCTGGCAGCCTCCGCACGTGTTCGAGCACGAGTGGAACCAGCGCATCGTCGAGAACAGCGTCGTCCGCTACGAACTCACCGAGGACGGCGACGGCACCCTGCTCACCTTCACCCACCGCGGCCTGTCCGAGCGCAACGCGAAGGGGTTCATCCCCGGCACGCACGCCTTCTTCGACCGGATGGCCGCCCATCTCGACGGCGCGCCGCTGCCAGCGTGGCAGGAGCGCTACGCGCAGGTGGCCCCGGAATACCCCGCCTGGTCCTGAAAACGGCCGTGCGGGGCGCCGTCGAACGACGCCCCGCACGGGCCAACCCAAGGAAAAATGACTCAGAAAGCGGACTCGGGGACCTCCATCAGGTCGTTGTCCGCAGCCTCGACGATCGCACGGCGCGCGGCCAGTTCGGGCAGCACGGTCTTGGCGAAGAACGACGCCACCGCGATCTTGCCCTGGTAGAACGCCTGGTCCTTGGCCGAAGCACCGTCCAGCTTGGTCAGCGCGACCTCCGCGTGCCGCAGCAGGTGCCAGCCGACGAGCAGGTCGCCGACCGAGATCAGCAGGCGCACGGTGTGCTGGCCGACCTTGTACAGGTTCGCCGCGTCCTCCTGCGAAGCGGTCAGGTAGCCGATCATCGAGCCGAGCATGCCCTGCGTGTCTTCCAGTGCCTGCTTGAGCAGCTGACGCTCGTTCTTCAGCCGGCCGTTGCCCGCCTCGGACTCGATGAACTTCGTGATCTCGCCCGCCACGAACGCCAGCGCCTGACCCTTGTCACGGACGATCTTGCGGAAGAAGAAGTCCTGCGACTGGATGGCCGTGGTGCCCTCGTACAGCGAGTCGATCTTCGAGTCGCGGATGTACTGCTCGATCGGGTAGTCCTGCAAGAAGCCGGAGCCACCCAGGGTCTGCAGCGACTGCACGAGCTGCTCGGTGGCGCGCTCGGAGCCGACGCCCTTGACGATCGGCAGCAGCAGGTCGTTGACGCGCTCGGCCAGCTTCAGCGAAGCCTCGTCTCCGTCCTGGGTCCAGATCTGGTCCTGGAACGACGCCGTGTACAGGTACACCGCGCGCAGACCCTCGGCGTAGGCCTTCTGCAGCATCAGCGAACGGCGCACGTCCGGGTGGTGGGTGATGGTGACCCGCGGCGCGGTCTTGTCCAGCATCTGGGTCAGGTCCGCGCCCTGCACGCGCTCCTTGGCGTACTCCAGCGCGTTCAGGTATCCGGTGGACAGGGTCGCGATGGCCTTGGTGCCCACCATCATCCGGGCGTACTCGATGACCTGGAACATCTGCGCGATGCCGTCGTGCACCTCGCCGAGCAGCCAACCCTTGGCCGGGATGCCGTGCTGGCCGAAGGTCAGCTCACACGTGGTGGAGACCTTGAGGCCCATCTTGTGCTCGACGTTGGTGACGAAGGCGCCGTTGCGCTCGCCCAGCTCGCCCGTCTCCGAGTCGAAGTGGAACTTCGGGACCAGGAACAGCGAAAGGCCCTTGGTGCCGGGCTTCGCGCCCTCGGGGCGGGCCAGCACCAGGTGCATGATGTTCTCGGTCATGTCCTGGTCGGCGGAGGTGATGAACCGCTTCACGCCGTCGATGTGCCAGGTGCCGTCCTCCTGCTTGACGGCCTTCGTACGGCCCGCGCCGACGTCGGAACCGGCGTCCGGCTCGGTGAGCACCATGGTGGCGCCCCAGCCGCGCTCGATCATGATCCGCGCCCAGCGCTTCTGCTCCTCGGTGCCGTTGCGGTCGAGGATCATCGCGAAGTTCGGGCCCGCGAGGTACATGAACAGCGCCGGGTTCGCGCCGAGGATCAGCTCGGACGCGGCCCACTGCACGGTGGGTGGCAGGCCGAGGCCGCCGAGGTCGTTGGTCAGCCCGAGCCGCCACCACTCGCCGTCCCAGAGCTGCTGGTAGCTCTTCTTGAAGGACTCGGGCAGCGTCGCGGAGAACGTCTTCGGGTCGTAGACCGGTGGGTTGCGGTCGGCGTCGGCGAACGACTCCGCGAGCGGGCCGACGGCCAGGTTGTTCAGCTCGGACAGCGCACCGCGCGCGGTCTCCTCGTCGGAGTCCGCGAGTACGCCCTTGCCGAGGCGGTTCTGCACGCCGAGCACCTCGAAGAGGTTGAACTCCAGGTCTCGGACATTGCTCTTGTAGTGGCCCATGTCGTCGCTCCGTTGGGTATCGGGTCTTCCGGCTGGGCGCATGCTGGTCCCCTACTGGCCGGTAACATCAGGATATTACCTGTCGGTAACCACGGCAAGGGAAACCATCCGGATGTGACCCAAGAATCGCCCTGTTCAGCGTGACCGGTACTCCGCCATACCCCCGGCCGCTGGAGTCGCGCCCGGTGTCGGGCTGTTGGTCTCGGGCCCGTCTTCGGGCTGCGCGATGAGGATGCCGTTGCGGAAGGCGATGGTCACCGCGTGCGTGCGGTCGCGGGCGGAAAGTTTGCGCAGAATGCTCTTCACGTGCGTGCGCACGGTTTCCACGGAGAGGTAGAGCAGTTTCGCGATCGCCGCGTTCTCCAGGCCCTCCGCGACGAGTTGCAGCACCTGGTACTCACGCCGGGACAGCGGCATCCGCGGGCGGCGCGCCGCGACGAGGGATTCGCCGGGCCGCAGGCCCTGACGTTGCGGACCGGCCAGCGGCGCCAGCGCCGGGTCCAGGTAACGGCGGTCGAGATGGGTGCGGCGGATGGCCTCGATCAGCCGGCGTGCCTCCGCCGACCTCGGCAGCGCGCCGTGCGCGCCCGCGAGCAGGATGCCCTGCAGGAACGCCGGGGTGCGGTGCGCGTCGCGCACCAGCATGATCACCAGCACCGCCGGATCGCCGGTGACCAGCAGTTTCGCCAGATGTCCGTGCGGGTCGAGCCCGGAGTCCACCAGGATCACGTCCGGGTGCACCTGCTCGGCCAGTTGCAGTGCCGCATGCGGATTGCCCGCGTGCCCGGCCCAGTGCAGACCGGTGGTCCTGGTGACGATCGCCGAGAGTCCTTCGCGGCAGAACGGCAGTGGATCGACGACGGCGATTCCCAGGCTGCGGATCGGGGGCGAGCCCTGTGGTGCCCGAATGGGCTCGTTACTGCGCGTCATCACGACTCCGTCTCGGCATGGTCAATACCTGGCAGCGCACCGCGTCCCTGCCGGACTGCCCCCTCGGCCGTCCGACCCGACGCTGCCGGTTCGCCACCCGATCCCCCCTGCTGGGACCGGCCAGGTATGACACCTCGTCCATTGTGGGAGTAGGCCGAACGGCGGGTGTGACGCGGGTTCACCCAGCCGGGTGTAGGACTACTCTGAGTAGAAATTTTGCCGGAGTTTGGCGAACTCCGCGGCGAGTGTGGTGGGTGTCCAATGGGCGTTGAGCCCACTTGGATTGGGTAACACCCATACCGCCGTTTCGCCAATTGAAACCGGCTGCCGACCGATGGTCGCTTTGGGTGACCGGAAGGCGATCCGGTAAGCCGTGATGCCGACGATCGCCAGGCAGCGCGGACGGAACTCCCGCACCTTCGCGACGAGTTCCTCGCCGCCTGCCCGGAGTTCTTCGGCGGTGAGTTCATCCGCCCGGGCGGTCGCCCTCGCGGCGATGTTCGTGATGCCGACGCCGTAGTCCAGGAGGGCGGCCTGCTCGCTCGGGTGCAGCTGCCGCGGCGTGAAGCCGCTGTTGTGCAGCGCGGGCCAGAACCTGTTGCCGGGACGCGCGAAGTGGTGCCCGGTCGCCGCGGAGTAGAGGCCGGGGTTGATCCCGCAGAACAGCACTCGCAGCCCGGGCGCGAGCACGTCCGGGATCCGGGCGCCCTGCGCCGCCGCGAGCTGAGCCTTCGTAGGCCGGAACGTGGTCATCAGCAACGGGATCGTACTGCGCCGATGGTTGCGATCGGCCTGCTTTCGGTCGGATTGCGAGGCCGAACTTGTGCACGCCGAGATCGCGCCCGGGGCCGAGGTACTGGACCTCGGCTATGGCAGCGGCCGGATCGCGCACCGCCTGATCGAGCTGGGCCATCCGGTCACCGCGGTGGACGATTCGCCGGAGATGCTGGCGTACGTCCGCGGTGCCGAAAGATCTGCTCCCGCATCGAGGATTTACGGCTGGACCGGCGCTTCGGCTGCGTGCTGCTGGCCAGCCATCTGATCAACGAGCCGGACAGCCTCCCGCTGCTCGCCGCTGTGCGCCGGCACCTCTCAGCCGGCGGCCGCGCCATCGTCGAGTGCTACTCGGCCGGCTGGTTCGACACAGTGGCCGATGGATCGGGCGGCACGCTCGGCGAAGTGGAGATCAGCCTGTCCGAGGTAGCCCGCGACAGAGACCTGCTCAGCGCCGTCATCGGCCGTTCGCGCGGCCGCGAGTGGGTGCGGGCGTTCACCGCGCGGCGGCTCGACCAGGCAGGACTTGTCGATCTCCTCGCGAAGGCGGGACTGCGCTTCCGTGGCTGGTGCGCCTCAACCGACACCTGGTTCAGTGCGGATCTTCCCTGAAGGTGGCAAAACGCACACCGGGGGCGTACTGTGTGTGATCTGCCACACAAGGACGACGCCAAGGGAGGCGCGCGTGGAGTTCGCGATCGTCCTCGGCCTGGTATTGCTGATTCTGATCGCGGCCACCGCGACGGTCGTCTGGGAGGACCGGCGGACAGCCCGGCGCCAGGCCGTGCAGAGAGCCGCCCGGCTATCGCGTCTTGGCGAGGTCGATCCGCTCGCGCCCAGCCGGCTCCGCACGGACCGCTGAAGCCCGCAGCACCAGGAACAACGCCCCGGCGGTCCAGCCCAGTGCGGCGCCCGTGGTGTTGGTGATCAGGTCGTCCACGTCGAAGATCCGGTACTGGAACGGCGCCGTCCCCCAGTTCGCGGTCAGCTGCGTCAGCTCGATGGTCAGCGTGCAGGCGAAACCGAGCAGCGTGGTGCCGACGAAACCGCGCTTCCACAGCAGCCGCGCGAACAGCCCCAGCGGTACGAAAAGCAGCACGTTCAACGCCATCTGCTCGAAGGCCGTGGTCGTCAACGCGCCCAGCAGGCCCGGACCGGTCATGTCCGTGCGCACGTCGGTGATCCACTGGAACGGCACCAGCTGGATGGTCTGCGCCAGGTGCCGCGTGCGCGGGCCGGGCAGCGGCAGGAACACCATCGCCAGCGCCAGACACGCGTAGCCGAGCACGGCCGCCGTCGCGAAGATCCGCCGTGGGACGAGCCTGCCGAACCGCGCCCACTGCATGACCAGCTGCGGCAGTAGCACCACTCCCCAAATCGCGAGGAAGGCGAGTAGTCCGGTCTGCAGTGCGGTGACCTGCGCGGTTGTCATGACTTCGACGTTATGGCCGGGCCCCCGGCCGGCGAATCGGTCGAAGAGCCGGAGCGGGCCGGGCCGCATCGGCCGAGTGGCCGATCATGTGACGTTTACCCAGCTTCCACCTTTCGGCGCTGGTGGCGGCCCGGTGCCGGGGGCAAGATCCGGGCGGAATGCGCCTTATCGGAGGAAAAATGACGTTCTCAAGACGTGCTCTCGCGGTCGCCGCAGCCGTGCTCGCCGCCGTCGCGGCCGGTACCACCCCGGCGTCGGCGCAGCGGAGCGATCCGACCACCGACGTCCGGCTGATCACCTTCAACGACCTGCACGGCAACCTCGAACCACCGGCAGGCTCCTCCGGGCGCGTCACGCTCGCGGACGGCAGCACCGTGAACGCCGGCGGCGCCGCATACCTCGCGACCCACGTGAAGCAGCTGGAATCGCAGGTGCGCAACTCGATCGTCCTTTCCGCGGGCGACAACGTGGGCGCCTCGCCGCTCACGTCCGCGCTGTTCCACGACGAGCCGACCATTGACTTCCTCGACGAACTCGGCGTGCAGGCCTCCGTCGTCGGCAACCACGAGTTCGACGAGGGGTACCAGGAACTGCAGCGGATGCAGTTCGGCGGCTGCCACCCGACCGACGGCTGCCAGTTCGAAAAGTCCTTCAAGGGAGCCAAGTTCCCGTTCCTGGGCAGCAACGTCTACTTCGACAACGGCCTGCCCGCGCTGCTTCCGTTCACGGTCAAGGTCTCCGGTGGGGTGCCGATCGGGATCATCGGCGCGACGCTCGAGGACCTGCCCACCGTCGTCACCCCGAGTGCGATCGAGGGGCTGAAGTTCGGCGACGAGGTCGAGGCGATCAACCGGACCTCCGGCTGGCTGGACAAGCTCGGCATCAAGTCACAGGTCGTGCTGCTGCACCAGGGCGACAACACCGAGGGCGGCGGGCCGGACGACTGCAAGGTCGCGCCGGGGCCTGCCACTGAGATCGCCAAGAACGTCTCGGCGAGCGTGGACCTCATCTTCAGCGGGCACAGCCACCAGCAGTACAACTGCACGATCGACGATCCCGCGGGCAATCCGCGCACGCTGATCCAGGGCGCGTCGTTCGGCAGGCTGCTCTCCGTCGCCGACCTGAAGATCAACACCAGGACCCGGGACGTGGTGCGCTCGGCCTCGACCGCGCACAACGAGATCGTCACCCGCGACGTCACGCCCGATCCGGCCGTGGCGAAGCTCGTGGACCAGGCGGTGACCGAATCGGCGCCCATCGCGAACAAGCAGGTCGGCACCATCACCGCGGACCTCAAGGCAGCCGGGGCGCCCTCCGGCGAATCCGCCTTGGGCGACGTGATCACCGACGCGCAGCTGGAGGCCACCACCGGCAGCGGGGCGCAGATCGCGATCACCAACCCTGGCGGCATCCGGGCCGACCTCAACTACGCCTCTTCGCCCGCCGGTGAGGGCGACGGGGTGGTGACCTACGGTGAGGCGTTCACCGTGCAGCCGTTCTCCAACATCATGCAGACGATCACCCTGACCGGGGCGAACCTGAAGAACGTGTTGGAACAGCAGTGGAGTGCGAGCGGCACGAAGATCCTGCAGATCTCGGCCACGCTGCACTACTCGTACTCGGCGTCCGCGCCGATCGGCTCGAAGGTCGGGGACCTCACGGTCAACGGCACCGCCGTCGATCCGGCCGCGACCTACCGGGTGTCGGTGAACAACTTCCTCGCCGCGGGCGGGGACGGGTTCACCGAGTTCACCAAAGGCACCGACCTGACCGGCGGCCCGGTGGACCTCGACGCGTTCACCGCGTACCTCGGTGCGCACCCGGGTGTCGCGCCGCCGCCGGCGGACCGCATCAACGTCACCCCGTAGTTCCCTTTTCTGCCAAGCGGTCGGCATGCGGCCCGGCGAGAATGGGACGCATGCCGACCTGGGAAGAAGTCGTCGCGATCGGGATCGCACTGCCGCAAGTCGAGGAATCGACCTGGTACCGCACCCCCGCGTTGAAAGTGGCCGGAAAAGGATTCGCGCGGCTGCGCACGGAAGCCGAAGGCGCGCTGGTGCTGATGTGCGACGAGAGCGAGAAGGCCGCGTTACTCGCATCGGGCGACCGGGCTTTCTTCACCACCCCGCATTACGACGGATATCCATCGATTCTGGTTGATCTGGAGTACATCGACCACACCCGGTTGGCGGAGTTGATCGTCGAATCCTGGCGGCGTAAGGCCCCGGTCAAGTTGCGCACCGCATTCGATTCGGAGCATTCTTGATTACTGTTCAACGGATCTGCCGGATCTGCACCCGACGTCCGAGCGTGCTGCCAACTTCCTTTTAGGACAAGGCGTTTCACCTGCAGAACTCCGGCGCGGCCGGTCGCGGCAGGCCACCGTTCGGGCCAGTGAGTGACAGGAACCGAGCCATGAGCACACCATTTCGACCACGCAGAGCGATGTGTCGTCGTCCGGTTGAGCGATATTCGTATTTGCCCGTACGCACCGCTCAAGCCACACGTCTTAGTAGACGACAAGAACTGCGTGACGGAGGTGGAGACTGTGTCGGCGAAGCAGGTCGTGCCGGACGATCCCGCCCTGCACGAGTCGATGGCCGACACGCTCGCCTCACGAGGCGACTGGCGTGGCGCGTACGAGCATCTGCGCGCGGCGCTCGAGTTGCAGCGGACGCAGCCGCCGCCCCTGCCCGAGCAGTTCCGCCGTGAGGTCGACCGGCTCCGCCGGGAACGCGCGCAGGCACTGGAAGAAAGCCTGCGCGACGGGCTGACCACCGTGTACAACCGGCGCTATCTGGACAGGCGGCTCGATGACCTGCTCACCGAGCCGCGCGGCCCGCTCGCCGTGGCACTGGTGGACATCGATCTGTTCAAGAACGTGAACGACACGTTCGGTCACCTGGCTGGTGACCAGGTCCTTCGCCGGGTCGCGATGCTGTTGCGGGAAGGCCTCCCGCAGCACGGATTCTGCGCGCGCTACGGTGGCGAGGAGTTCATGCTGGTGTTACCGGCGGTTCAGCCCGATGATGCGGTGCGGGTGGCCGAGGGAGCCCGCACCCGGGTTGCGGAACACCCCTGGTCAGCACTATGGCCGGGGCTTTCGGTGACCATCAGTGTCGGGCTCGCGTATGAGGCGGAAAGCGCTTTCGGTGACCGGCGGCAGGTGCTGGAGGCGGACCACCTCCTATACGCCGCGAAACATGCCGGACGCAATCGCGTTGCTTATCGCGACTGGTCCGACGCCGCCGTTATTGGGTACTGTCCGTAGTTTTTTCGCGGTCTTACGTTCTATTTCTGCCGTTCGGTTCACCCGGTTTGTCTCGCGCAACGCTAGTTCTCGCACTCTGTGTGAAAAAAGTGCCGGGAGGGTGTCGTCAGGAACAGCAAGTATCCGTACGATAACGATGCTCGCCGCCCCGGCGATCAACACTGTGGCGGTGGAAAACCGCCTCCTAGCGACTGAGAGGAGACCGGGTGCCAGACGACCGCACCGCCGGCCCCGGTTCTCGTGGTAGCAGCGGCTCTCCGCGTGCCCGCCGCCGTCGCTCGATAGACACCCACGGTGGGATCAGCGTCTCCGACGTGCTCGCGCAGCACACCGGCATCCGGCCGAACTTCGAGGCCACGGGCGGTCCGGCCGCCCCCTCGTCGCACGAGCGCGAGCCGGAGCCGGAGGATCCGCACCCGTCGCTGCCCCCGGTCGCACGTAGACAGGCCCCGCCCCCGCCACCGCGGGTCAAACCCGGCCCGCCGGTGCAACGCCGGACGCCCGCGCCGCCCGCGCAACCGCCGGCCGGACGCCCGCCCGCGCGGCCGGTCCCGCCCTCGCCCGCCCCGAGGCCCCCGGTGGTCGAACCGGAACTGCGCCGCGCGCCGGAACAGCCGTTCGACGGCCGCCGCGGCTCCGAATCCATGCTGCCGCCTGACGTGCGCCGCGCGCCCGGCGAGCCGCGTCACGCCGAGCCGACTCCGATGCCGCCCGAGGCGCGCCGCGCGCCTGAGGCCCCGCCGGTCCGCGCGCCCAAACCTCCGATGCCGCCGGAAAACCGGCGTGCCCCCGAACTGCCGATGCCGCCGGAAGCGCGCCGCCCGCCCGAGGCGCCGCCCGCCGCATCGCATCGTGCCGAGCCGCCGATGCCGCCGGAAGCGCGTCGCCCGCCCGAAGTGCCGAAGCCGCCGCGCGCCAACGGGCTCTCGCGTCGGCCGCCGATCACGCCGGAAGACCGGCTGACCATGACCGACGAGATGGAGCCGATCGACGACAGCACCAAGGTGCGTCGCAAGATCGACCACACCCTCGCCCGGTTCTCCGCTGCGCACGACCAGCTCGAAGCGGAGGAGGCGCAACGGAAGCAGCGGCTGGAAAGGTTCACCGCGCGCCCGGCGCAGCTGTTCGAGCAGACCCGCACGGCGTTCCAGCGCGCGATCAAGAGCGAGGCCGCCGAGCCGACCCGCTCGGTCGCCTCCCCGGACGAGCCCGCGCCGCAAACCCGGTTGCAGGAAAAGAAAGAACGCAAGACCCGCCGGTCGGTGCTGAGCTGGCGGATCGCCGCCGCGGTGCTCGCCGCGCTGGTCTTCCTCGGCACCGGCGCGGCCTGGGGTACCAAAACCTGGTTCAACAGCAAGTTCACCGAGATCGCCGCGCTCGACGAGAACTCGTCCGACATCCAGGACGCGCCGGCCCAGACCGGTGACGAGAACTTCCTCATCGCCGGCTCGGACACCCGGGCCGGTTCCACGGCCGAGGAGAACGTCGGCAGCGCCGACGACGTCGAGGGCGCCCGCTCGGACACCGTGATGCTCGCCCACATCCCGGCCGACCGGCAGCGAGCCGTGGTCATCTCCTTCCCGCGTGACCTGGAGATCTCCCGCCCGGACTGCAACCGGTTCGACTCCGGGACCAACGACTACAGCGACGAGGTCGTCCCCGGCGCCACCAAGGTCAAGCTCAACACCGCGTACGCGGTCGGTGGCCCGCGCTGTCTCACCAAATGGGTCCAGCAGCTCACCGGGATGCGGATCAACCACTTCGTCGGCATCGACTTCAGCGGGTTCAAGGACATGGTGGACGCCGTGGGTGGGGTGACCGTGCACGTCGACTCCCCGATCAAGGACACCGTGCTGGGCATGGTGGTCTCGCAGACCGGCGACGTCACGATCTCCGGCGACCAGGCGCTCAGCTTCGTCCGCGCGCGGCACGTCATCGGGGACGTCACCTCCGACTACGGCCGGATCAAGCGCCAGCAGGAGTTCATCGGCTCGCTCATGACGAAGGTCATGTCGCACGGGGTGCTGACGAACCCTGGCCAGCTTTCCGGGTTCGTCACCGCCTTCGCGAAAGCGACCTTCGGCGACAACATCGGCGTGGACCAGATGCTCACACTGGCCCAGTCGATGAAGGGTCTGGACGCGAGCAAGGTCAACTTCATGACCGTGCCGACCACCGGCGAGTCCAACAGCCGCGGTAACGAGGTGTTGTTGGACAGCAAGGCGAAAGCGATCTTCCAGGCCCTCATCGACAACACAGCGTTACCGGGTACGACCCCGGAGTCGACCTCCACCGCCGCCGGGTCGCGGAGCAGCGCGCCCAGCTCCACCAGCAAGTCCGAGCAGTAACATTCGTTAGCCGGGGTTCACTCGGGGTTCACTCCGCGATGCGGTGTTCGCCTGGCCGTCGCCGTAAGGTGTGGCCATGCGCGAGCAATACCACGTCGAACTCGAAGAGCTGGCCGCCAATCTGGCGAACATGTCGGTCCAGGTCGCCCATGCGATGGAGAAGGCCACCAAGGCCCTGCTCACCGCCGACCTTTCCCTCGCCGAGCAGGTGATCGGCGGGGACGCGGAGATCGACGACGCGCGCGCGGAATGCGAGGAGCAGGCGTACGCACTGCTGGCCCTGCAGGCGCCGGTCGCCACCGATCTGCGCACCGTGCTCGCCGTCATCCACGCCGCGGAGAGCCTGGAGCGGATGGGTGACCTCGCCCTGCACGTCGCCAAGGCCGCCCGCCGCCGGCACCCGGAAAGCGCGCTGCCCGAGCCGGTCAAGCCGTACTTCGCGGAGATGGGCGACGCAGTCGTCCGGCTGGCGCTGCGCACCGAAGAGGTGATCAAGTCCAAGGACGTCGAGGCCGCCCGCTCGCTGGAGGCCGACGACGACCAGGTCGACGAGATCCACCGCCACCTGTTCAGCGTGATCATGGCGAAGGACTGGGAGTTCGGCGTGCCCGCCGCTGTCGACGTGACCCTGCTCGGCCGCTTCTTCGAGCGCTACGCCGACCACGCCGTTTCGGTCGCCAAGCGGATGGTGTTCGTTTCCACCGGCAAGATGCCCGGCTACGGCGCCGACGAGGATATTTGAGCCTGGCGGTGTAACGCCGTCATCCGGGTGTCGAGGTCGGCTGCCGTCGCGGCGGCCGCCCTCAGTTCGGCGGCGAAGTCCTCGGGGGCTTCGCCTTCGTATTTGTAGAACAGCTTGTGCTCGACGGCGGCCCAGAAATCCATCGCGATCGTGCGCATCTGGATCTCCACCTTGACCTTCTCCACCCGGTCGGACAGGAACACCGGGATCCGCACGATCAGGTGCAGGCTGCGGTAGCCATTGGGCTTCGGGGCCGCGATGTAGTCCTTGGTCTTGACGATCTCCACGTCGTCCTGGCGGCCCAGCATCCCGGCCACCATGTACACGTCCGGCATGAACGGGCACACCACGCGGATGCCCGCCACGTCCTCGATGTGCTCGCGGACCGCCTCGATGCTCGGCTCGAAACCCTTGCGCCGCAGCTTTCCCATGATCGCCTTCGGCTGCTTCACGCGGCTGGTGATGTGCTCGATCGGATCGTGCTGGTGCGCGAAGTCGAACTCCTCGGACAGGATCCGCAGCTTGGTCATGAGCTCGTCGACGGCGAACTTGTAGACCATCAGCTCACGGCCGAGGTCCTGCAGGATCGCCGTGTGGGGCTGGTCGTCGAGGACGGTCACAGGTCCACTTTAGTCAGCCGAGCGGGCCGACCGGGTGGCGCCGATCGAGGCCGCGACCACGCAGCACAACGCCAGCCACTGCATCGGCTTCAGTGCCTCGTGCAGCACCACGAGCCCGGCCAGCGCGCCGACCGCGGGCTCCAGGCTCATCAGCACGCCGAACACGCGCGGCGGGATCTTGCGCAGGGCCTCCAGCTCCAGCGAGTACGGGATCACCGAGGACAGCAGCGCGACCGCGAGCCCGATGATCAGGATCCACGGCGAAAGCAGCGCGGTGCCCGACTCGACGACGCCCACCGGCATCGCCACCATCGCCGCGACCGCCATCGCGACGGCGAGCCCGCTGCCCTCCGACGTCCGGTCGCCCAGCGCCGCGCCGAGCAGGATGTAGAGGCCCCAGCAGATCCCGGCACCGAGCGCGAACAGCATCCCGATCATGGACAGGTCGCCGCGGTTCTCGGTGAGCAGCACCACCCCGCCCGCGGCGAGCAGCGCCCACACCGCGTCGAGCAGGCGGCGGGAGCCGGCGAGCGCCACCGTCAGCGGGCCGAGGAACTCGATGGTCACCGCGATGCCCTGCGGGATCCGCGCCAGCGCCTGGTAGAAGAGCAGGTTCATGCCGCCGAGCACGATGCCGTAGCCCAGCACCACCGGCCACGCCCGACGGCCGAGCCGCAGCGCCGGGCGCCAGATCAGCAGCAGCACCACTGCGGCGAAGAACAGCCGCAGCGACACCGTGCCCGCCGCGCCGGCGACCGCGAAGAGCTGTTTCGCCAGCGAGGCACCGACCTGCACGCTGACGATGCCGACCAGCACCTGCAACGGCGGCGGAACGGCCCCCAGTACCCGACCGGCCAGCGCCAGTGTGCGCGGCCGCGGCAGCCGCCCTCCGAATTCGTCGACGTTCACCGAAACCACGCCACGACGGTATCGCCTGCCACCGACACTTCCGACCGGTTTTCCGCCACAACGCCGGACGGCCGGCCTCCACCAGGGAGACCGGCCGTCCGATGTGGGGAATGGCTCAGCCGAAGCGGCCCGAGATGTAGTCCTCGGTCGCCTTCTCGTTGGGGTTGGAGAAGATCTTCTCCGTGTCGTTCAGCTCGACGAGCCTGCCGGGCTGACCGACCCCGGCCAGGTTGAAGAACGCCGTCTGGTCCGACACCCGCGCCGCTTGCTGCATGTTGTGGGTGACGATGACGATCGTGTATTCCTTCTTCAGCTCGCCGATCAGGTCCTCGATCGCCAGTGTGGAGATCGGGTCCAGGGCCGAGCAGGGCTCGTCCATCAGCAGCACGTCCGGGCGCACCGCGATCGCCCGGGCGATGCACAACCGCTGCTGCTGACCACCGGAGAGACCGCCGCCCGGCTTGTTCAGCCGGTCCTTGACCTCGTTCCACAGGTTCGCCCCGCGCAGCGCGCGCTCGGCGATCCCGTCGAGCTGCTTCTTGTTCTTGGCCCCGGCCAGTTTCAGCCCCGCGACCACGTTGTCCTTGATGGACATCGTGGGGAACGGGTTGGGCCGCTGGAACACCATGCCGATGGTCCGGCGCACCTGCACCGGGTCCACATTGGACGCATAGATGTTCTCCCCGTCCAGCAGCACGTCGCCGTCCACGCGCGCACCCGGGATCACCTCGTGCATCCGGTTGAGCGTGCGCAGCACCGTGGACTTGCCGCAGCCGGACGGGCCGATGAACGCCGTCACGTTGCGCGGCGGCACCGACAGCGTGACGCTGTCCACGGCGTGGAACTTGCCGTAGTAGATGTCGAGGTCCTTGACGTCGATTCGCTTAGCCATCCCAGCTCACTTCTTCTTCGGTGCGACCACGCGGGAGATGAGCGTGGCGAGGAGGTTGATCAGGGCGATGATGATGATGAGCGTCAGCGCCGCACCCCAGATGCGGTCGAAACCGACGCTACCCGGATCCATCGTGTTGGTGGCCCGTTCGTTGTTCATCAGCAACGGCAGTGACGCCTGCTCATGATCGAACAGATCCCAGTTCACGTAGGCCGAGTAACCGACCAGCACCAGCAGCGGTGCGGTCTCACCCATCACGCGGGCCAGCGCCATCATGACACCCGAGATGATGCCCGACAGCGCGGTCGGCAGCACCACCCGCATGATCGTCTTCCACTTGGGCACGCCGAGCGCGTACGACGCTTCGCGCAGGTCATCCGGGACGATCTGCAGCATCTCTTCGGCCGAGCGGACCACGACCGGGATCATCAGCAGCACCAGTGCCAGCGACACGGCGAAACCGCTGCGGGGCAGGCCGAGCGTGGTGATCCACAGCGCGTAGATGAACAGCGCGGCCACGATCGACGGGACACCGGAAAGGATGTCCACCATGAACGTGGTGATCTTGGCGAGCTTGCTGCGCGCGCCGTACTCGACGAGGTAGATCGCCACCAGCAGGCCGATCGGCACCGCGATGACCGCGCAGACCAGGCCCTGCTCCAGGGTGCCGATGATGGCGTGCAGCACGCCGCCGCCGACCTCGTCCGAGAGCACCGAGCCGAAGTCCTGTGACCACCAGTTGCTGTACGGAATCCGCTTGATCCCGTTGGCGATCACCGTGTACAGCACCCAGACCAGCGGTACCAGCGCGATCAGGAACGACAGCCACACCAGGATCGTGGCGACGGCGTTCCTGACCTTGCGCGCGGTGCCGATCTTCTGGAACGCCGGCGTGAGCGCCGGGCGGTCGGTGTCGGAGAGTGTGCTCGTCATCGCTCAGTCACCCTTCTTTCCACCGATGACCGCGCGCGCCGCGAAGTTCACCAGGAACGTGAGCACGAACAGCACGAGGCCGGCCGCGATGTAGGCACCGGCCGACGTCGGGTTGTTGAACTCGGAGTAGTTCGCCGCGATCTGCGAAGCGAAGGTGGCGCCACCGTCGAAGATGGTCCAGTCGAAATGCCCACCCCGCGGGATGAACAGGATCACCGCGATCGCGATGGTCTCACCGAGCGCACGGCCGAGGCCCAGCATGGAGGCGCCGATGTAGCCCGCCTTGCCGAAGGGCAGCACCGTGGTGCGGATGACCTCCCAGCGCGTCGCGCCGAGCGCCAGCGCGCCTTCGATGTGCGTGGTGGGCGTGCGCTCGAAGACTTCACGTGTGAGCGAGGTGATGATCGGCAGCACCATCACCGCGACCACCACGCCCGCGGTGAAGATCGTGCCCGAGAAGTTCGGGAACACGTTGCCCTGCCCGAAAATCGGGATGAAGCCGAGCGCGTCGTTGAGCCATTGCGCGACCGGCGACAGCTTCGGGGCGAGCACGAGGATGCCCCACAGGCCGAAGATGATCGAGGGGACCGCGGCCAGCAGGTCGATCACGTAGGCGAAGGCCCTGGCCAGTCGTCGTGGCGCGTACTGCGTCAGGAACAGCGCGATACCAAGGGAAATCGGCATCGCGATGATCAGCGCCACCAGGGAGATGTAGACCGTGACCAGGAACAGGTCACGGATACCGAACTTCAGATTGTTCGGGTCGGAGGTGTCCCAGGTGTTGGAGAAGAAGCTGACCTGGTCGGCCTTCAGCGCCGGGATCGCCTGGATCAGCAGGAAAAGGCCGATCAGGCCGATCAGCGCCACCACGAACACACCCGCGCCCGTGGTGAGGTTCTTGAAGATGCGGTCTCCCGGCCGCACCTTCGTCCGGTTCGTGGTCACTGGTTGCGCCGAAATCGTGGCCTCCGGGGGAGTTGAGACGACAACGGACGCCCACCGGGGTATCCGGAGGGCGTCCGTGTCGAGGTTGGCTCGCTCATCGGGTTTTGTTGGTCCAACCCATTTCCAGCTGGTGCGGTACTACGAGATGGCGGCGATCGAGGTGAGCACCTTGTCCTGCAGGCTCTGCGGCAGCGGCACGAAGCCCTTGTCCGCGATCGGCTGCTGGGCGGTGGTCGCCGAGGAGGTCAGGAACGCCTTGACGGCCTTGGCGGTGTCGGCGTCGTAACCCTTGGAGCAGACGATCTCGTACGTCGTCAGCAGCAGCGGGTACGCACCCGGGGTGTTGGCGGCGTAGATCTTGTCCAGGTCCATCGCCAGGTCGTTGCTGCCAGGGGTCTTGAACACCGCGGCGTCGAGCGCCTTGGCCACGTTCTGCGGGCTCAGCTCGACCGCGCCGGAGCCACTGTCGATCTTGGCGGCGGTGATGCCGTCCTTGACGTAGGAGGACTCCAGGTAGCCGATCGCGCCGTCGGCCGCGCGGATCGCCGAGGCGACACCGTTCGAACCGGAGGCACCGTTGCCGACGCCGCCCTTGAAGGCCTTGCCGGTGCCCTGGGTCCACGCGCCCTTGCCGGCGGCGGCCAGGTAGTGCTGGAAGTTGTCCGTGGTACCCGACTCGTCGGAGCGCGAGAACACCTGGATCGGCTTGGCCGGCAGGTTCACACCGGGGTTGATCGCGGCGATCGCCGGGTCGTTCCAGGTCTTGATCTGGCCGTTGAAGATCTTGGCCGCGACCTCACCGGTAAGCGTGAGCGAGGAGACGCCGTCGAGCTTGTAGCCGATGCCGACCGGGCCGACCACGAGCGGCAGGTTCCAGGCGGGGTTGCCACCGCAACGGGTGGCGGCGGCCTGCACGTCGGCGCCGGAGAGCGGCGAGTCCGAACCACCGAAGTCGACCTGCTTGGCGTTGAACTGCTTCACGCCCGCGCCGGAGCCGGTCGCGTTGTAGTTCACGACCTGGCCCGGGCACGCCTTGGCGTACTGCTGGGCGAAGACGTCCACCGCGGTCTTCTGCGCGGTCGAGCCTTCGCCGGACAGCGGGGTCTTGCCCCCGCAGTCCACCTTGGCGGTCCCGGTCGCCGCGGCGGCCGCGCCCGAGGTCGGGGTGCTGTTGTTGGACGAGGCCGGGTCGGAACCACAAGCGGCGAGCACGAGTGCCGCACTCGCCACGATGCCGACTGCACCCATCGGCCGCATGATCTTCACTGTCATGTCCTCCAGCTATCTGAGCTTGTCGGGACCGGACATTAGGCAGACAGGGTGGCCGGGTGGCCGTGTATGGGTGAACGCAAGGTGAACAAGGCCGCTGAACAGGCGTGGGATAGTTCACCCGAAAGCTTGTCGTGTCCTAGCCGTGACCTGCGGGTTTGCGATCCGTGACAGGTTGCGCGCTCGCGGTTAACAGATCGAAACCGTGATCACCGTGCGTATTGGACGTCGACCGAGTAGCGCGTGAAGCCGAGCTTCGTGTACACCGCGATGGCCGGGGTGTTGTCGCCCTCGACGTACAGGATCACCTGAGCGAGGCCCTTGTCCCGCAAGTAACGCAGCCCGGCCAGGGTGAGCGCTTTGCCGAGGCCACCGCCCTGCGCGTCCGGATCGACGCCGACGACGTAGACCTCGCCGACGGGCTCGCCGCCGAACTGGCCGGGGTCGGCGGGATGGATCTTGGTCCAGTGGAAGCCGAGCAGCTTGCCTTCGCGTTCGGCGAGGAAGAAGCCCTCGGCGTCGAACCAGTCTGCACGCTCCGTGTTCGTCAGTTCGGCGACGGTGAGCTGCCCCTGCTCGGGGTGCCAGTCGAAGGCGCGCGCGTTGACGTCGACGACGGCCTGCTCGTCCTGCCCCGGGACGAACGTGCGCAGCGAAACACCGTCCCGCAGAACCGGCTCCGGCCAGTCCGCGCCGGCCACATTCACATGCAGGACAAGGAGTTCACGGGCGCGGGCGAAGCCGGCGCGCTCGGCGATACGGGCGGCGGCCGGATGATCTCCGTGCGCCCAGACGCGCAGCTTGTCCGGCTCGCCGACCTTTTCCACCAGCGCCTCGACCAGCCGCGTACCGACGCCTTGCCGCCGTCGATCAGGGTGCACGATCAGCTCGGCGACCTGACGGCCGAAGGCATCGCCACTCGTGTCCAGATGCGCGTAGCCGACCAGCTTGCCTTCGTCGTGGCCGAGCAGGTGCAGACCACCCGAGAACTCCCCCGGCAACGGACCTTCGGCCTTCACCTCGGGCCGGGTGTCCACCGCGCGGGCGGCGAGCAGCAGCTCGCGCACCTCGCCGGTCACGAGCTCGTTCAGTTCCGGCACCCACACCACGTTCAGCATGGGTTCGAAGTTACTGCGCGGGGACCTCGGTGGGCAGCTCGCTGGTGTCGAAGTTGAGCGACGTGACACCCGGCTTGGGGCCGCCCTTCGCGGGCCGCTCGAACTTGTAGCCGACGTTGCGCACGGTGCCGATCATCTGCTCGTGCTCCGGGCCGAGCTTGGCGCGCAGCCGCCGGACGTGCACGTCCACGGTGCGGGTGCCACCGAAGAAGTCGTAACCCCAGACCTCCTGCAGCAGCTGGGCGCGGGTGAAGACCCGGCCGGCGTGCTGGGCGAGGTACTTGAGCAGCTCGAACTCCTTGTACGTGAGCTCGAGGGTGCGGCGGCGCAGGCGCGCGGTGTAGGTGGCCTCGTCGATCACCAGCTCACCGACGCGCAGCTCGGCGTCGACCTGGGTTGAGCCGCCGTCGCGGGTGGTGGCCAGCCGCAGCCGGGCGTCCACCTCGGCCGGGCCCGCGGTGGGCAGCAGGATGTCGTCGGTGCGCCATTCCGCGCTGACCGCGACCAGGCCACCCTCGCCGACCACGGCGATGATCGGCGTGCTGGCCTCGTCCTCGCCGGTGCCCTTGAGCAGACGGCAGAGGCTCTTCGCCGAGGCCAGATCGGTTCTCGCGTCGAGCAGGATGACGTCGCGGTGCCCGGCGTCCAGCAGCGCGGTGACTTCCGGTGCGCGCACGCGTACGGTGTGGGGCAGCAGATCAAGGGCCGGCAGAACCGCAGTGGCCTCCGGCTCGGGAGTGAGTACGAGCAGGTCCAGGCTCATTCGCCCACCGCCTTTTTTCTGTCCGGGCGTCGAACGCCCCTGGCCGGTGCCTGTAGAGCCTAATCGGTTGAACCCGCAAACACCTCCCCTCTGCTGTACTCGTCACAGTGCCGTCACACTGGTGACCCGTACCGTGCAGTCGCGCGCACGAACATTCGGACAGATCGGATACGAAGAGTGAGCAGACCTGTGACCCAGGATCGCCCCGCCTCGTCCGGCCATGGCAAACGCCGTGGCCGGCGCGCCCGCCGCATCGTCATCAGCCTTGCGGTGCTGGTCGCGGTGCTGGTAGCGGCCGATTTCGGCCTCGCCGCGTACGCCGAGCACACCGTGTCCCAGAAGGCGCGCGAGCAGCTCAAGCTGACCGATGACCCGTCGGTGACCATCCACGGGTTCCCGTTCACCACGCAGGCCATCAGTGGTGACTACAGCCACATCTCGCTTTCGGCGTCCGGGGTGCCGATCCAGGAGCTGCGTGACGTGGCCGTCAACGCCGAGCTCAACGACGTGACCGCCCCGCTGTCCGACCTGATTCACGGCAACACCGACGCGATCAAGATCGGTCAGCTCCAGGCGCAGGTCACCATCAAGGCCAGCGACATCGCCAGGGTCGACCCGCTCACCAAGATCGAGGACCTGCGCATCGAGCCCTCCAGCATCGAGTACGTGCAGACCGGCCAGGAAGCGACCGACAACTCCGACTCGACCGCCACCAACACCGAGGACCAGGACAAGTCCAAGGCCGGCATCCGGGTCTCCGGCGACGTGCAGATCGCCGGGCAGAAGATCGAGATCTTCTGCTTCGCGCTGATCGAACTGCACGGCACTTCGATCGACATCGTCCCGCAGCGGCTGCAGTACGGGAATGACAAGGAGACCACTGTCGTTCCAGCTGCTGTACAAAAGGCCCTGCTGCCGAACTTCAAGGCGTCCATCGACACCGGCAGCCTGCCCTTCGAGGTCACGCCGACCGCCGTGCAGGTGAACAGCGGCTCGGTGACCATCAAGGGCGAGGCGAAGAACGTGACGTTCAGCGGGGCCTCGTCGGGAAGGTGAGGACATGGTCGGCGTCTGGGTAGTGCTGGGCGTGCTGGTGATCGGTTCGGTCGCCGGTCTACTGCTGCGAGCCCGCAACGGGCGGATCAGCGCGGCGAAGCGGCCCGAGCGGGAGTTGCCCGCCTCGGTCGCCGAAGCCCTCGACCCGCGGACGCCGGTCACCCTGGTGCAGATCTCCACCACGTTCTGCGCCCCGTGCCGGCACACCCGCGCCGTGCTGGAACCGCTCGCGGAGCGGACTGAAGGACTTCGTCACGTCGAACTGGACGTGACGGACCAGCCCGAGGTCGCGCAGGCGCTGGGTGTGCTGCGCACCCCGACCACGCTCGCTTTCTCACCATCTGGGACGGAACTGCTGCGTATCAGCGGGGTGCCGAAGGGTGCTGCGGTGCTGGAAGCCCTGGACGAGCACCTTCGTCCGGTTTCGCCGGGGTCCAACTGATGAACGAGGTTCCCACGGGTAGGGAAGGCCAAGTACCCTTGGCGTCGTGAACAGGCTGCCCACCACTTTGCTGACGCAACGCCGCGCGGTCGATTTCTGCCGCGTGCGCAGCAGCCTGTGTCTGGTGTGACGAGCCTTCCCAGCTCGCTTTCCCCCGGTAGTAAATCCGTTTTCGACGCGCGTACCGGCGCGCGCCCGCCCCGGGAGGCACACCATGTCAGCAGGACCAGCAGTCGACCCTCGTGGCCCGAGGTTCGCGGCCGTCGTGACCACCGTGGTGCTGGCGATCGTGCTGATCACCAGCTGGTGGCCGTTGCTCGCCGTGCAGGCCGTCGTCTTCGCCATCGGTGCGTTCGTCGGGCTCAAGCCGGCGCCGTACTCGATCCTGTACCGCAAGCTGGTGGCGCCACGCCTCGGTCCGACGACCGAACGCGAGGAGGCCGCCCCGCTGCGGTTCGCGCAGGCCGTCGGGTTCGTCTTCGCCGTGGTAGGCACCCTCGGCTACGCGTTCGGCAGCACGCCGGTCGGGGTCGTGGCCACCGCGTTCGCGCTGCTGGCCGCCTTCCTCAACGCCGCGTTCAACTTCTGCCTCGGCTGCGAGATGTACCTGCTGATCCGCCGGTTCACGCCCCAAGCGTCCTGATCAAGTCCACCCAGTAGAAGAAGAAAGAAAGAGAGCAATGAGCCGAGAAGACGTCCTGGTCACTACGCAGTGGGCCGAGGAGAACCTGGACACCCCCGGCGTGGTCTTCGCCGAGGTGGATGAGGACACCACCGCCTACGACGGCGGGCACATCCGCGGTGCCGTCAAGATCGACTGGAAGACCGATCTGCAGGACCCGGTCCGCCGTGACTTCGTGGACAAGGCGGGCTTCGAAGCCCTCCTGTCGGAGAAGGGCATCGGCAACGACGACCTCGTGGTCCTCTACGGCGGCAACAACAACTGGTTCGCCGCGTACGCCTACTGGTACTTCAAGCTCTACGGCCACGACAAGGTCAAGCTGCTCGACGGTGGCCGCAAGAAGTGGGAGCTGGACGGCCGCGAGCTGAACGCCGACGAGGTCAAGCGCGACGCCACCAGCTACACCGCGAAGGAGCCGGACACCAAGATCCGCGCCTTCCGCGACGAGGTCGTCGACGCGATCGGCACCAAGAACCTGGTCGACGTCCGCTCGCCCGACGAGTTCTCCGGCAAGCTGCTGGCCCCGGCGCACCTGCCGCAGGAGTCCGCGCAGCGCGCCGGCCACATCCCGACGGCGCTGAACGTGCCGTGGGCCAAGACCGCGAACGAGGACGGCACCTTCAAGACCGCCGAGGAGCTCACCGAGCTGTACAACGAGGCAGGCCTGGACACCGGCAAGGCGACCATCGCCTACTGCCGCATCGGCGAGCGCTCCAGCCACACGTGGTTCGCGCTGCACGAGCTGATCGGGCTGTCCGACGTCAAGAACTACGACGGTTCGTGGACCGAGTACGGCTCGCTGGTCGGCGTGCCGATCGAGACGGGAGCGAAGTAAATGAGTGCTGACGGTTGCGGCGCCCCGGCGCAGACGGCCACCCCGGCCGACATCGACACGCAGGGTCAGGTCGTGGTGGCCGGCAAGGTGTCCGGCAGCGACGGCCCGCTTGGCGGCGCCTACGTGCGCCTGCTCAACGGCGAAGGTGACTTCGCCGGTGAAGTGCAGGCTTCGTCCGAAGGGGATTTCCGCTTCTACGCGGCCCCCGGCGCCTGGACGGTGCGCGCCCTGCACCGCTCCGGCAACGGCGAAGCCTCGGTGACGGCCGAGGGCCCTGGGCTGCACCAGGTGGCCATTTCGGTGGCCTGATCCACTCCGCGCCCATGGGGCCACCGGCAGCCGCCGGTGGCCCCATGTTTTTTGCGCCGGCGTGCGTGTCCTTCGCCACCACGGGCGAGGGGGCTGACCAGGGTCGGGGGCGTTATCCTGCTTGGCGTGGAAGCACTCTTTACGACCCTGCTGGTGATCGCCGCCATCGCCATCGTCTGGTTCACCGTCTACGTCGTCTACCGGCTCTACGCCGACCAGCGCTGAGGCCATGTCGACTGGCGACGAAGCCATCCAGGCCGCGGAAGAGCGGGCCGAGAGCACCCGGGAGCGCAACCTCCCGCAGTTCGAGGACCTGCCCGTCCCCGCTGACACCGCAAACCTTCGCGAGGGCCCGAACCTCAACGACGCCTGCCTGGCGTTGCTGCCACTGGTCGGGGTCTGGCGTGGGGAAGGCGAGATCAACTACCCGACGGTCGACGGGCCGGTGCGGTGCGCGCAGCAACTCACCATCGCCCACGACGGCAGACCGTTCCTGTACCACGAGGCGCGGTCCTGGCTGCTCGACGAGGACGGCAAGGTCATCCGGCCCGCCGCGCGCGAGGTCGGCTGGTGGCGTCCCCAGGAGGACGACACGATCGAGCTGCTGCTGACCCATTCCAGCGGGATCGCCGAGATCTTCTACGGCAAGCCGCGCTCGCAGACGTCCTGGGAGCTGGGTACCGACGCGGTGGTCCGCACGGCCACCGCGAAGGAAGTCGTCGGCGCCCAGCGGCTCTACGGCCTGGTCAACAATGGTGACCTCGGCTATGTCGAGGAGCGCGCGATGGTTGGCGAGCCGATGCAGCCGCATGTGTCCCTCTACCTGCGCCGAGTCGTCGGCTGACGCGTGCGCTGGCTGCCGTACGGCGCGGACGCGGTGCTCGTCCAATGCGATTCGCTGGACGAGATGACCGCGGTGCGGGCCACGGTCGCCGCCGCCGAGGTGCCGGGCGTCCTCGAGGTCATTCCCGGCGCCAGCACGGTACTCGTCGTCACGAGCCCCGGTTCGAAGGCGCTGCCCGAGGTGCGCGCGCTCGTCGAGGCCGCCGACCTGGCCAACCCACCCGCCGTCGATCCGCGCGACGTCGTGCTTGACGTTCGCTACGACGGCGCGGATCTGGAACTGGTGGCAGAGACGGCCGGTCTGGGCGTCGACGAGGTGGTCTCGCTGCACACGGGCGCCGAGTACACCGTCGCGTTTACCGGCTTCGCGCCCGGTTTCGCTTATCTGACCGGGCTTCCCGAACAGCTTCGCCAGCCGAGGCTGGACACCCCGCGCACCAAGGTGCCTGCCGGTTCGGTCGGGGTGGCGGGCGAGTTCACCGGTGCGTATCCCCGTTCTTCGCCTGGCGGCTGGCGGCTGCTCGGGCACACCGACGCCCAGCTGTTCGATCCCCACGCCGAACGGCCGGTGCTGCTTGCGCCGGGCGATCGCGTGCGGTTCCGGAGCGTGCGGTGAGGTCGCTGGAAGTGCTCGAGGTCGGGCCGTCCGCGCTGGTGCAGGACCTTGGCCGCACCGGGCTGGGGCATCTGGGCGTTCCGCCGTCCGGCGCGCTCGATGTGCCGGCGCTGCGCCTGGCCAACAGGCTTGTCGGCAACCCCGAGGCCGCAGCAGGGCTCGAACTGCTGCTGGGCGGGTTTTCCGTGCGTGCCAACGCTTCCTGCACCGTCGCGGTGACCGGGCCGCCGGTTTCCGTCGCGGTCGGCGATCGGCCCGCCGGCTCGCATTCCCCGGTGTTCCTCGCCGCCGGGCAGACGTTGCGCGTCGGCACCCCGGACACCGGATTACGTTGCTACCTGGCGGTTTCCGGCGGGATCGCGGTCGAGGCCGAACTCGGCAGCCGGTCTCGGGACGTGCTGTCCGAAATAGGGCCACCCCCGCTGGCGCCGGGCGATGTGCTGCCGCTCGGTACGCCACAGGGCGTCCCGACCGGCGAAGACGAGCTGGCCGCTTCGCGCGCGCCTCTCGAACTGGTGGTGCCGGTGCTGCTCGGCCCGCGCGACGACTGGTTCGACGACGCCGCCCGCCAGCTGGCGACGCGCTGGACGGTGACCGCCCAGTCGAACCGGGTCGGGCTGCGGCTCGACGGAACTCCCCTGCGCCGCAAGGAAGATCGCGAGCTGCCCAGCGAGGGCCTGGTCACCGGTGCGATCCAGGTGCCACCGAACGGGCTGCCCGTGGTGTTCCTCG
Source organism: Amycolatopsis sp. (assembly GCF_035546795.1). GTDB lineage: Bacteria > Actinomycetota > Actinomycetes > Mycobacteriales > Pseudonocardiaceae > Amycolatopsis_E. Next base: position 10,903 of record NZ_DASZWC010000066.1, on the reverse strand, counting down.
CCGACCACCCGACCACCGGTGGTTACCCGGTGATCGGGGTGGTGGCGGCGAAGGCGCTGCCCGCGCTTGCGCAGGCCCGCCCCGGTACAGGCGTGCGCTTCCGCTACCTGCCCGCGTAGACGTCTTCGTACGCGGCGGCGAGTTCGGCGTGGATCTCGGTGGAGTCGGGCAGCCGCTCGCCGTCGAGGGTGTGCACCCTGGTCAGCTTCCGCACCGAGGACGCGAGGAAAACCCCGTCGGCGGAAGGAAGGTCTGATGCCCGCAGCGGCTCGATCTTGGTGCTCCAGCCGATCCGCTCCGCCCCGCGGAACACCGCGGCCTGGGTGGTGCCCGGCAGGATGCCGATTGTGGCCGGCGGGGTGTACAACGTCCTGCCGCGCGCCAGGATGACGTTCGAGGTGGGGCCTTCGAGCACCGAGTCGTCGGTTGCGGTGAAGATCACGTCCTGCGCGCCGCGCCGCGCCGCCTCCCGGCTCGCGGCCATGTTCAGCCCGTAGGACAACGACTTCGCGCCCAGCAGCAGCCACGGCGCGCGCTCGGCGAGACCGGGGTCGATACCGCGTTCCAGCGTCACGGCGGCGACGCCTTCGGCACGGGCGCGGATCACCTTTTCGTCGATCGGGATGCCCATCGCGAACGCCGTCGGCCTGGCCTGCGGATCTCCGTCGATACCGCGCGTGTAGACGAGTTTGAGCGCGAACTCCGGGCCCGCGGTCCACTTCTCGATGACCTGCCGGGTGACCCGCTGCCAGGCGTCGTCGTCCGGCTCGGGCAGGTCGAGCATCGAGGCCGACCGCGCCAGCCGGTCCAGGTGCGGGCGGAGCTCCCGTGGCTCGCCGCCGACGACCAGCACTGTCTCGAAGATGCCGTCCCCGCGCATGAGCCCGAGGTCGTCCACCCGGATGTGCGGGGCGTCGGGATCGGCGATCGTGCCGTCGGTGAAAGCCAGTACGCGCATGGACCCACCGTACTCACCTACCATCGAAGGTATGACTTATCAGTCACCCCTGCTCGAAGCGCCCGGATCCATCGCGCCGCCGGACGGCCACCCGGAACAAGGCGTGCCATGGCACTGGGGTGACCCGTTCGCCGAGCAGCGCACGGCCACCCGCGGCGTCGCGGTGGTCGACAGGTCGCATCGCGAAGTGCTGAAGGTGACCGGGCCGGAACGGTTGTCCTGGCTGCATCTGGTGATCTCCCAGCACGTCACGGAACTGGCCGAGGGTGCCGGCACCGAGGCCCTGGTGCTGGACAGCCAGGGCCATGTCGACACGCACATGGTGCTGGCGCACATCGGCGAGGCGGTCTTCCTGGACAGTGACCCGGGCGCCAAGGCCACCAGCGCGTTGCCGAAGGGTGGCCCGCAAACCCTGCGCGAGTACCTGGAGGCCATGAAGTTCTGGTCCAAGGTGGAGATCACGGACGTGACCGGCGAGCTGGCACTGCTGACCCTGCTCGGCCCGGACGCCGACCGCATCCTGTCCACTTTGGACATCTCGCTCGGCGCGGAGCCGTACGCGGTGGCGGCCGTCGAGGGCGGGTTCGCGCGCCGGATGCCGTGGCCGGGCCGTGCCAGCGTCGATCTGCTGGTGCCGCGATCGGAACTGGCCGGCTGGTGGCAACGGATCACCGACGCGGGCGCGCGCCCGGCGGGCAGCTGGGCCTTCGACGCGCTGCGGGTGGAGTCACTGCGGCCCCGGCTCGGGGTGGACACCGACGATCGCACGATCCCGCACGAGGTCAACTGGATCGGCTCCGCGGCGCACGTCGCGAAGGGCTGCTACCGCGGGCAGGAAACCGTCGCGAAGGTGTTCAACGTCGGCCGCCCGCCCCGGCGGATGGTGTTGCTGCACCTGGACGGTTCGCCCGAGGTCTACCCGGAGACCGGCGACGCGGTGCGCCTTGGTGAGCGCGTGGTCGGCCGGGTCGGCAGCGTCGCCCAGCACCACGAGCTGGGCCCGGTCGCGCTCGCGCTGCTGAAGAGATCCGCGCCGGTCGATGCGGAGCTGCTCGCCGGCGACGAGGACAGGGTGGTGCAGGCGGCGGTCGACCCCGATTCGGTCCCGGCGGAAGGCGCCGCGCCCGGCCGGGTCGCGGCGGCGAAGCTGCGCGGCTGATGAGGACGAACCCGACCTGGCGCCCAGGTCCGGCATGGAGCAGGATGTCGGCGTGATCGAAGTCCGGCCGGGAGGACGCCGCCGCATCGACCGCGTCCTGGCTCCCGGTTACGTGCACGGCCTCGAAAAGCTGTCCCTCGGGCAGCTGCGCGAGCGCCGTGACGAGGCAGCGCAGGAAGAGACCGACCTGTCCTACCTGCGCAGACTCCTGCACGCCAGGATCGACATCGTGCGCGCGGAGCAGCAGCGCCGCAGTACCGGCGGGGAGAGCATCGTCGACCGGCTGGCCACGATCCTGTCCGACAACGCGCTGCGGCCGGCGCGTGGTTCGGGCAGGCACCAGATCCTGGAGCCGTCCCGGGCGGGTGAACATCGCAGGCAGGCCGAAGCCCTGGTGGGTAACTCGGATCTGACCGACGTGGGCGCACTCTCCGACGACAAGCTCGTCGAGACCGTGCACGACTACGCCGAGGAGGAGTCCTCGGTTTCGGCCCGGCGGCGTGAGGTGCAGGCGGTGGTCGACCTGTTCAACTCCGAGATCGCCGCCCGCTACGCGAAGGGCACCGCGTCGGTCGACGACCTGCTCGCCGCCGAACGCGCCCGCGACGACTCCTAGTTGAAGTGCTCGCGGGCGGCCAGCTCGCTCCAGTACTCACGCAGGTCGTTGAAGAGCTCCGCTAGCTGCTCGATCTCGCCCGACCGCAGGGCTGCCAGGATCGAGTGCACCTCTTCGGCCGAGGTGTCGGACTCCAGGATCGGGTCGGCGATCAGCTGTACGAGCCCGCCGTAGTCCAGTTCCACCGCAGAGCGCGGGTCGAAGTTGCCCAGCCAGCGCTCGGTCTCGGCCAGGATCCGGCTCGGTCCGGAATCGCCGAGGGTGGATTCGACCAGCTCGCGCGCCTCGGCCGCGCGGCTCAGCGCGTCGGACATCGAGATCCGCCAGGACAGCTCGCGCTCGGGATCGTCGAGGCCGGTGCCGAGCGTCAGCCGCCGCTGGTCCGGGTCGACCAGCGCGAACCACGGCAGCGGCACCGTCCAGGTGGTGGAAAGGACGTGTACGGCGGCCTTGTTCAGCGAGCTGAGCGCGGCGCTCGTGCGGGAGCGCACCGTCTCCGCCGTGACCCCGCCGGCCTCCAGCACTGTCGCCTTGAGCGCGGGCGACGCATCGCCGAGAAAGCTGACGAGCGCGGCAGCCGCGCGGGCCCGCAGTTCCAGCGGGCAGACCAGCGGCCCGGGCCCGGTCCGGCCGGGTACCTCGGCGGGATCGAGGACGAGGACGTCGGTGTTCGTGCTGGGCGCCGCGCGCCCGTCGGCGAGCTCCGCCGGGAGCAGCCGGACCGGCGCGGCAGCCTGTGATTTGAGCCACATGTGCTGCTCTCGCTCGCCTGCTGACGCTCGCGTCAGCGCGGCGGCCTCGACGGCCTTTTTCAGCTGGTCAGAGGGCGGTTCGCCGAAAGCGGACAGGGGTTCGTAGACCCGGAGATAGGCAACGAACGGTCGGACCACGGTTGAATCGTGGCACGTCGCCACCCGTCGGTGCGCACCGACTCGAGGAAGCGGGAGAGACACTCGCCACGAGAGGAGAAGCCGCATCGCATTCTCCCCCCGCGACAAGGTACGGTATGGACAGGAAATAGTTGTCGAGACATGCGGGGCCGCCGTTTCCCCCGGCCGCCCCGTCCCTGTGCGAGGGGGTCGAGCCATGGGGCGCGGCCGGGCTAAGGCCAAGCAGACGAAGGTGGCACGAGAGCTCAAATACAGCACTCACGACACCGACTTCGATGCTTTGCAGCGCGAGCTGTCAGGTAATTCCTCTCATCAGAACTCCCACGACGAGGACGACAAGTACGACGATCCGTACGCGGACGAGTACGACGACGACTTCCGTCGTTGACGACTGACGAGAACGAGGGTGGGCACCGGGGGTACCCGGGGTCCGCCCTCGTTCCTCGTGCTGTCCGGATCCGAGCAAGGAGGCTCTCGTGGCGGACATTGAGCGGGTCGGTGTCATCGGTGCCGGGCTCATGGGCTCGGGGATCGCCGAGGTGCACGCGCGAGCGGGCGCCGACGTGGTGGTCACCGAGGTCAACCAGCCGGCGCTGGACGCGGGCAAGGCGAGGATCGAGAAGTCGCTGCAGCGCGGTGTGCGCAGCGGCAAGCTCACCGAGGAGGACGCGGCCGCGGCGTTGAACCGGCTTGAGTTCACCACTGAGCTCGGGGCTTTCGCCGATCGCGATCTCGTGGTGGAGGCGGTCATCGAGCAGGAGGCCGCCAAGCTGGAGGTCTTCCGTTCGCTGGACAAGATCGTCGAGCGGGAGGACGCGATCTTCGCGTCCAACACCTCGTCGATCCCGATCATGAAGCTGGGCATGGCGACGAAACGCCCGGCGCAGGTGATCGGCATCCACTTCTTCAACCCGGTGCCGGTGCTGCCGCTGGTGGAGCTGGTGCCCTCGCTGCTGACCGGCGAGGAGACGATCAAGCGCGCCGAGGAGCACGCGACGGGGCTGCTCGGGAAGACGGTGATCCGCTCGCAGGACCGCGCGGGTTTCATCGTCAACTCGCTGCTGGTGCCGTACCTGCTGTCGGCGATCCGCATGATCGAGTCCGGGTTCGCCTCGGCCGAGGACATCGACCGCGGCATGGAGCTGGGCACCGCACACCCGATGGGGCCGTTGCGGCTGTCCGATCTGATCGGCCTGGACACCATCAAGGCCATCGCCGAGTCGATGTACGACGAGTTCAAGGAGCCGCTGTACTCGCCGCCGCCGTTGCTGCTGCGCATGGTCGACGCGGGTCTGCTCGGTAAGAAGACCGCTCGCGGTTTCTACTCCTACGAATGACTTCCGACGAGCCGCTCCGGGTCGGTCTCGTCGGTGCCGGTCCGTGGGCGAAATCGGTGCACGCGCCGGGTTTGGGCAATCATCCTGGCGTCGCGCTGACAGCGATCTGGGCTCGCCGCGCGGAGGCCGCGCGTGAGTTGGCGGACGAGCACTGCGCCGGTGTCGCCGAGTCCTTCGACGAGCTGCTCGACCAGGTCGACGCGGTCGCTTTCGCGGTACCGCCCGGAGTTCAGGCCGGGCTGGCGGTGCGCGCGGCGGAGGCCGGCAAGCACGTGATCCTGGAGAAGCCGATCGCGCCGGACGTGGCCGCGGCGGAGCGGCTGGTCGAGGCGGTGACGGGCGCGGGCGTCGCAAGCCTGGTGATGCTGACCTTGCGCTATGCCATGGAAACCCGCGAATGGCTGGACGCGCTGAAGGCCGACGGTGGCTGGCGTGGTGGCAGTGCGCGCTGGCTTTCGGGCGCGCTGCTCGCCGGTCCATACAGCGCTTCGCCGTGGCGTCACGAGGACGGGGCGCTGGCCGACGTCGGCCCGCACGTCATCGATTTGCTCGACGCCGCACTGGGTCCGATCGCCGAAGTCGTGGCGGCGCACCGTACGCGGGAAGATCTGTGGCACCTGGTGTTCACCCATGAAGGTGGCGCCACCAGCAGTGCGACCCTGTCGATCAACCTGCCCGTCCGGCCCACGGTGGCTGATGTGGCGGTGTTCGGGGAGCACGGTTACCGAACATTGGTCCGTCACCCGGTCGCGGGAGTCGAGCGCTTCACGGCGTTGCTCGACGACTTCGCCGCGATGATCGCCACCGGCACCGCGACGCACCCCTGCGATGTCCGCCGCGGCCTGCATCTGCAGCGGATTCTCGACCGCGCAAGGGCCATCGCGACCCGATAGCAGAACCCCGGTTAACACGCCGGAAACGACACGCGGAAACCATCCGGGTTTCACCGCAAAGAGCACTCGATTGGCTCTGCCGTTCTCACCTCCCGCTGCAAAGATCGTTTTTGTACGTCGGGGAAGGGGTGCGCGTGGAAGTACTGTCGGTCAGTTTCGGGGTTCTGGTTCCGGTCACGATCATCGCGTTGCCGTTCGCACTGTTCGGCTGGCGGCTGCTCACGAACTGGCGGGCCCGCACGCGCCCGGCATGGGTCGCGGCGAGCACGGCCGGCCTGGATGTCGGGATTCTCCTGGTATCACTGGAAATCCTGGCGTTGACGATGATGCCCATCGGATCCGTCCGGAGCAGTTCGCTGCATCTGATGCCTGGTTCGGACATCCTCACCGAGTTCACCGGCAATGGTTCGCTGTGGCAGATCGCGGGGAATCTGCTGCTGCTGGCCCCGCTCGGGGTGCTGGTGCCGTTGCGGGTTTCGGCACTGCGCTCGATTCCGCGGATCACGGTCGTCGCCTTCGTCGTCTCGGCGACAATCGAGCTGGCGCAACATTTCCTGCACGCCGGCCGGGTCACCTCGACCGACGACGTCCTGCTGAACACGCTCGGCGTCGCCGCCGCCGCGACTCTCACCTGCGGCTGGGTCCGCCGTGACGGACCCGTGGCGATTCCCGCGCAGTCGGTCCGTTCCGCTGTGCGGGAGCCGGTTTCCTAGTCGTCGAACCGGCCACCGCGCCCACGCTTCACGTCGCCGCGGCGCTTCTTCTCGGCGAGGCGGCGTTCCTTGGAACCACGGCTCGGCTTGGTGGGGCGCCGCTTCGGGGGCGGTGGCGCGGCCGCGTCCCGCAATGCCGAAACGAGCCGGAGCCGGGCGGCCTCCCGGTTGGCCAGCTGGGCACGGTGCTCGCTCGCCGCGATCGTCAGCACGCCATCGGACAACCGGGAACCCAGTCGTGCCAAGAGTCTCGGCCGCAGATCGTCCGGAATGGACGGTGAGCGGGCGACGTCGAAGGACAACTCCACCCGCGAATCCGTGGTGTTCACGCCCTGGCCACCGGGACCGGAAGAACGGGAGAAACGCTCGCGCAACTCGCCGGCCGGGATCACCAGCCGGCGGGTGATCGCGAGATCAGCGTCGGTAGCCATACCCCAATGATCCCGGCCCGCCCGGCGGTTGACGACTTCTTTTGCTCAGAACCGCGGGTGGTCGCCGGACAGCACCGCGCGCGGGTCGTCGGCGTTTTCCGCCGTGCGCACCTCGCCGAGCACCCACGCCGGCACGTGCCGCGCGGTGAGCACGGCCAGCGCGCGGTCCACGTCCTCGGCGCCGACCACGGCGACCATGCCGACGCCCATGTTGAACGTCTTCTCCATCTCGGCGCGCTCGACCTTGCCGCGCTGCCCGATCAAGGCGAACACCGGCGCCGGGGTCCACGTGCCGCGCTCCAGGCGCGCCTGCAGCCCGCGCGGGATCACGCGGGCGAGGTTGGCCTCCAGCCCGCCGCCGGTGATGTGCGCGTACGTGCGCACCTCGGCCTCGGCGGCGAGCGCAAGGCAGTCCTTCGCGTAGATCCGGGTGGGCTCGAGCATTTCCTCGCCCAGCGTGCGGCCGAACTCCTCGACGTGCCCGCCCAGCGGCATCCTGGCGATCTCCAGCAGCACCCGGCGGGCCAGTGAGAAGCCGTTGGAATGCAGCCCGGAGGAGCCCATCGCGATCGCCACGTCACCGGGGCGCACCCGGTCCGGGCCGAGCACGTCGGACGCCTCGACCACGCCGATCCCGGTAGCCGACAGGTCGTAGTCGTCCTCGCCCATCAGCCCGGGGTGCTCGGCAGTCTCGCCGCCGAGCAGCGCGGCGCCTGCTTGCACGCAGCCTTCGGCGATCCCGCTGACGAGCGCCTCGATCCGCTTCGGGCGCACCTTGCCGACCGCGATGTAGTCCTGCAGGAACAGCGGCTCGGCCCCGGTGACCACCAGGTCGTCGACCACCATCGCGACCAGGTCGATACCCACCGTGTCGTGCTTGTCCATCGCCTGCGCGACCGCGATCTTGGTGCCGACGCCGTCGGTGGAGGAGGCGAGCACCGGCTCCTTCCAGCGGTCCAGCTTCAGCGAGAACAGCCCGGCGAAACCGCCGACCCCGCCGAGCACCTCCGGCCTGCTCGTCCGCTCGGCATGCGGTTTCAGCAGTTCGACTGCTTCGTCACCGGCATCGATGTCGACCCCGGCGGCGGCATAGGTGGCGTTGGCGGACTCGCTCACGGCAAGACGACTCCAGACTGATCAGGACTCACGGACGCCGGACGGCATCCTCAGCACCGTACCCGGCGGGGGTGACCGCGAGGGCGGGCCCTGTGCCGCCGTCCATGCCTTCCAGCAGATGCTTGCCGATGAGCGCGTCGTCAGGCAGCGCGATCGGGTACACGCCGCTGAAACAGGCCGTGCACAGGCGGGACTTCGGCTGCTCGGAGGCCGCGATGAGCCCGTCGAGTGAGACGTAGCCCAGCGAGTCCGCGCCGATCAGCCTGCGGATTCCGTCCAGGTCGGCGCCGTTCGCGACGAGCTCGGCGCGTGAGGCGAAGTCGATGCCGTAGAAGCACGGCCACCGCACGGGCGGCGAAGCGATCCGGACGTGCACCTCCAGCGCTCCGGCCTCGCGCAGCATCCGCACCAGCGCGCGCTGGGTGTTGCCGCGGACGATCGAATCGTCCACCACCACCAGGCGCTTGCCGCGGATCACTTCGCGCAACGGGTTGAGCTTGAGCCGAATGCCCAGCTGCCGGATGGTCTGCGACGGCTGGATGAAGGTGCGCCCCACGTAGGCGTTCTTGACCAGGCCCTGCCCGTACGGGATGCCCGACCCCTGGGCGTACCCGATCGCGGCCGGCGTGCCCGACTCCGGCACCGGGATCACGAGATCCGCCTCGACCGGGTTCTCCTGCGCCAGCCGTTTCCCGATGTCCACCCGGGTGCCGTGCACGCTGCGGCCGGCGATCGAGGTGTCCGGGCGGGCCAGGTACACGTACTCGAAGATGCAGCCCTTGGGTTCGGGGTTGGCGAACCGCGACGAGCGCAGCCCGTCGGCGTCGATCGCGATCAGCTCGCCCGGCTCGACCTCCCGGACGAACGAGGCGCCGATGATGTCCAGCGCCGCCGTCTCGCTCGCGACCACCCAGCCACGCTCCAGCCTGCCCAGCACCAGCGGGTGCACCCCGTGCGGGTCACGCGCGGCGTAGAGAGTGGATTCGTCGGAGAAGACCAGGCAGAACGCGCCGCGCAAGGTGGGCAGCAGCTCCAGCGCCGCGGCCTCGATGCCCTTGTCCGCGGCCTCGGCCGCGAGCAGGCCGGCGACCAGGTCCGAGTCGCTGGACGAGCCGGTCAGCCCGCCGTGCGGTTTGAGCCCGGCGGCCAGCGTGCGGTCCCGCAGCTCGGCGGTGTTGACGAGATTCCCGTTGTGGGCGAAGGAAATCCCGCTACCGGTCGCGGTGGTGCGGAAGGTCGGCTGCGCGTTCTCCCAGGTCGAGGACCCGGTGGTGGAGTAGCGGCAGTGCCCGACGGCGATGTGGCCCTGCAGCGAGGACAGCACCTGCTCATCGAAGACCTGGCTGACCAGGCCGAGATCTTTGAACACGACGACTTGTTTGCCGTCGGCCACCGATATCCCGGCGGCTTCCTGGCCACGGTGCTGCAACGCGTACAGCCCGTAGTAAGCCATCTTCGCGACTTCTTCGCCTGGTGCCCAGGCACCGAAGACGCCGCATTCTTCCTTGGGTTCGGATTCCGGCTGGTCGAGCGAGTTGTGGTCGGCAACCACGAAGGAGCTCCCTGGAGACGAGGGCAGGCCATCACCAGTGTAAGTCGCCCCGGCGGCTTGGCAGCGGTGAACTCAACGTGACGTTCGGCTCGCTTTCTTCCGCCGGACGGGTGACCCTCAGTGACTGGGCGTCAGCCACTTCGCGCGGCCGCCCTCGCCGGGCACCCAGCAGCCCTGCACCGGACGGCCACCCGAGTTCTGGTAGCTGTCGGACAGCGCGAGCAGCTCGTCCAGCACCTCGTGCGCCCCGCCCCGGCAGCGCCACAGCATCTTGCGCGGCTCCAGCACGTTCGTCTCGTCACCGGGCACCCGGAAGGCCGCGACGTCGTCCTCGGCGTCGAGCCGGATGACGTCGATGACCGCGCCGTGTGCCCGGATCCCGACGACAGCCAGCACGCGGCCGTCGCCGTCCCGCGGGTGCAGGAACCGGTAGCCACGGTCGATGAGGTCCATCAGGCGTGCGTCGACGGACGCGCAGCCTTGCTCAGCTGAGCACATCGTCGAACTCGCCATCCTTCGCACCGAGGACGAACGCTTCGACCTCTGCCCGCGTGTACACGAGGGCAGGGCCGGTCGGGAAGCGCGAGTTGCGGACCGCGATCTCGCCCGAGGGCAGCTCCGCGACCTCGACGCAGTTCCCCAGCGCGCCGCTGCGTTTGCTCTTGCGCCAGGTCGCGTCGGTCAACAGGTTTGCCGCCATGCCGTTGAAGATTCCCTCAGCCATAGCCGTCACCTTCCCCGATCGACTGATTCGGCCAGTGCAGATGCACGTGCATCTGCACTGTAGGAAGAAAGCTACCACTGGGCCGTGCACGAGTAAATGCACGAGTAAATGCACGTGCACGGCGGCGCGGAAATGACCTACCGCTGGGTAAATAGGAGCGAGAATCCCTTTATCTTTCGGGTGAAGTTGCGGCGATCTCCGCCGGGGTGCGACTAACGCTCAGTAACCGAAAACGGCCTTAGATCTCGGCCAGCCGCTTGATGAGCAACTGCCTGCTTCGATCGGGTGTTTCGGCGTCGACGGTGAGGCGGTCGAAGGCGCGTCCGTAGAGTTCGAGTTCGTCGGGTTTTTCGAGGTAGGTCGCGCCGTTGAGGTGTTCGAGGTAGGCGATGTTGGGGAGTTCGGGTTCGGCGAACTGCAGGAGTGAGAAAGCGCTTTCCGCGGCGTATCCGGCCATGTCGAACGGGACGATCTGCAGGGAGATGGTGGGCATTTTGATCAGGTCGAGCAGGTG
>NZ_DASZWC010000065.1:0-102490 GCF_035546795.1 Amycolatopsis sp. | reverse complement strand
CCGTTAACCGCACACCCGCAGACACGGAACCGCTTGACCTTCTCTGCTGACCAACTCGAGGCACGTCGAAATAATAGAAGAAAATCCCACCGCCATTGGACATTCACCACGCGTGTCCCGACTCGAACCTCGCCAGGGAGCAGCCTAAGTTAGCGGTATTGGCCGGAGGGGCAGGCTCAAGGATGCCCAGGGGAACGCAGTCACAGTCACCACATGCAGGTGGTTGCGTCGGTGGTCATCCCGTCGCCTACTCCCAGGAGTATCACTTTGACCCAGGCCCGCACGCTTTGGTCTTTCGGCCGCCGGTCCCGGCGCAGGGTGCGGGCCTGGGTCAAAGTGATTTCGGGGTCGCAGGCGACGGGATGACCACCGACTCGGGTTGTGTTGAGTTCAACTCTTCGGCCCGAACCTCAGCTTGAACTCTTCCGCCTTCACCGTCGCGAAAGGACGGTGGCCGGCCAACCAACCCAGCGCGCCGGAAGTCCGCCAAATGCCCTTCGCCCAGCGGATCCGGCCGCTGGCGCGTACCGGAGTCCGCGCCAACTCGCCCCGGAGCGTCTGCAGCACGGTGCCGGTCACCGGGAAAGGCAACGGCAAGCCCCGAGTCGCCGGGCGCACGCCGGCCTCGGCCAGCAACGAAGAGTCCGAGGCGGTGCCGGTGAAAGTCGGCTCGTGCACCAGTTTGAACTCTGCCAGCTCCTTGGGAATCCCCCAAAGCTCCCGGCCACCAGCACGTGAGGACGGGCTGTCCACCCAGATGTCGGTGATGGTCAACCCCGGCCGCAAACCCTGACGCACCACCACGGCCGCCAGCAGCTCATGATAGGGCAGCAGGCTGCCCGGCAGGTAGTCGACAAAGGCAGTGGCGACAACCGCCTTGCCCAGCAACGAAATCGGGGTCACCTCGGGCGGCAGCGAAGGCAGCTCGCGCGAGGGGACCAGCCACAACGAAATGTATCCGTGCCCGTGCAGGTCCCAGGGCTCGTCAGGATAGTCCACTATGGAACCTCACTTGGGCGTGATCGACAACCGCAGCGCGCCGGGTGCGGCTTCGGGGACGACCGGGTTCTTCGGGGCGATCGGCGTGAGCCGGACGTACCCGGCACCGAGCGCGGGACGTTGATCGGCCTCGCCCTTGTTGGGCCACAAGGACATCGCACGCTCGGCCTGCGCGGTGATGGTCAGCGCCGGGTTCACGCCGAGGTTCGCCGAGATGGTCGAACCGTCCACGACGTGCAGCCCGGGGTTACCGTACAAGCGATGGTACGGGTCGACCACCCCGGTATCCGCCGAATCGCCGATGGCGCAACCGCCGATGAAATGTCCCGTGAGCGGGATGTTCACGAAATCGGGCCATGCCCCGCCCGGGATGCCGTCGATTCGCTCGGCCACGCGCCGGGTGGCCTCGTGCCCGGCTGGGATCCACACCGGGTTCGGTTCGCCGTCGCCCTGCTTCGTGGTCATTTTCCGGCCGAACAGCCCGCGCTTGGTGTAGGTGGTCAGCGAGTTGTCCAGACTTTGCATGACCAGCAACGAAATCGTGCGCTCCGACCAGTGCCGCGGGTTCAGCAGGCGACGCAGGTCCTTGCGCTGACGCACCAGCTCGCGAAGCCCGAGCAGCCAGCGCGGGCGGCCTTTCTTCGCATCCACCAGCACGGTCATCAGCATCCCCATCAGGTTGCTGCCGTGCCCGTACCGCACCGGCTCGATATGCGTGTGCTCATCCGGATGGATCGAAGACGTGATGGAAACTCCCACGGAGTAGTCGACATCGTCACCACGGGCCTTCGCCGCGAGTACGGCCTCGGAGTTCGTGCGGGACAGCGTCCCCAGTCGAGGCGACAGGAACGGCAGGCTGCCGCGATCCCGCAGGCTGTGCAGAAGCCGTTGCGTGCCAAGCGAAGCCGCCGCGAAGATGACCTGCTCGGCGGCGAACGTGCGGGTGGCGCGGCCGCCCGTGCGTCTCGTGTGGACCGTGAAACCTCCACCGGTCCGCGGGCGCACGTCGGTCACCGTGGTCAGCGCGTACACCGTCGCCCCGGCCTGCTCGGCCAGATAGAGGTAGTTCTTCATCAGCGTGTTCTTCGCGTTGTGCCGGCAGCCGGTCATGCACTCGCCGCAGTGCGTGCACGCGTTGCGCGCCGGGCCGAGACCGCCGAAGAACGGGTCCTCCACGCGCTCCCCGGGCTCCCCGCCGAAGAAGACGCCCACCTGCGCGGGATGGTAGGTCTCCGGCACGCCCATGTCCTCGGCGACGCCCCGCATCACCCGGTCCGGCGGGCTGACCCGCGGGTACTCCGAAACCCCGAGCATCCGCTTCGCCTGGTGGTAGTAGGGCGCCAGCTCGTCCCGCCAGTCCGTGATGTGGCCCCACTGCGAATCCCGGTAGAACGCGTCCGGCGGTTCGTACAACGTGTTCGCGTACACCAGCGAGCCACCGCCGACACCGGCGCCGGTGAGCACGAGCACGTCACGCAGCATGGTGATCCGCTGGATGCCGTAGCAGCCGGCGGCAGGCGCGAACAGATAGTCCCGGATGTGCCAGGAGTTCTTCGCGAAATCCTTGTCCGCGAAGCGTTTCCCAGCCTCCACCACGCCGACACGGTAGCCCTTCTCCGTCAACCGGAGCGCACTCACGCTGCCGCCGAACCCGGAACCGATCACCAGCACGTCGTAGTCGAACCCGGTCATCAGGCCACCTCACGATATGCGCCGAAGTCCACCTTCGCCGTGCGCCGGTGATACTCCCAGACCAGTCCCGGCCAGTTCGTCGAGATCCGGCCGTCGGACTCGCGATACCAGCTCGAACACCCACTCCACACACTGTGCGCGAGCCGCTGCTGCACCTCCGCGTCGAACCGCTCGGCCACGTCGCGGCGAACGTCCACACAGGACCCGCGCCGCAGGAGCTGCAGGATGTAGCGGCACTGTCGTTCCATCATGAAGATGATCGAGTTGCCGCCGAGGTTGGTGTTCGGCCCGTACACCAGGAACATGTTCGGGAAGTCCGGCACGCTGATCCCGAGATACGCGTGCGCCCCGCCGGCCCATTCCGTGGACAGCTCGCGCCCGCCGCGGCCGCGGATCTTCATCGGCGCCAGGAACTCCTTCGCCCTGAACCCGGTGCCGTAGATGATCACGTCGGCCTCGTGTACCCTTGACGCGGTACGCACACCATCCGGGGTGAGCTCGGCGATCCTCTCGGTCACGATGTCCACATTGGACTTCGCGATCGCCGGGTACCAGTCGTTGGAGAACAGCACCCGCTTGCAGCCGATCCGGTAACCCGGCTCCAGCTTCTTCCGCAGCGCGGGATCCGGCACGCCGCGCCGGAGGTTCAACCGCCACAACAGTTCGACGAGTTTGCCCAGCGGCTGCACCGAAGTGAGCGCCATGGTGAGCACCTCACCGATGCTCCAGGTGCCGAGCCGCCCGGCGAGCTGGGTCAGCGGTAGCGAGCGGTAGATCCGGTGGTGCCAGCGCGTGTAACGCCGGTCCGTCTTCGGGATCACGTAGGGCGCCGAGCGCTGGAACACCGTCAGCGAGCGCACCTTCGGCTGGATCTCCGGCACGAACTGGATCGCGCTCGCCCCGGTGCCGATCACCGCGACCCGCTTGCCGGTCAGGTCCACGTCGTGGTTCCACTCGGCGGAGTGGAACATCTCGCCGGTGAAGCTGTCCGCACCGGGAATGTCCGGCAGCGCGGGCCGCGACAACTGCCCGACGGCTGGGACCAGCACGTCAGCCTCGAAGGTCCCGCCGTCCGCGGTCTCGACGCGCCAACGCCGGCTGTCCTCGTCGAACTCGGCGCCGGTGACCTCGGTGCCGAACCGGACCCGGTCGAGCACCCCGAACTTCCTGGCCGTCCGGCGCAGATAGTCGAGGATGTCCGGCTGCTGTGAGTAGCGGCGGGGCCACGTACGGTTCGGGGCATAGCTGTAGGAGTACAGCGGCGAAGGCACGTCGCAGGCCGCGCCGGGATACGTGTTCTCCCGCCAGACTCCGCCGACGTCGTCAGCCCGCTCGAACACGGTGAAGTCGGTTAAGCCCGCACGTTGCAGGGTGATCGCCATGCCGATACCGCCGAAACCGGCGCCGATGATGGCGACCGTCGGACGGTGGTGGGACGTCTGTGGCTCACTCACGGGAATGACGGTAGAGCGGCACGCAGGACCAGGCCAGGACAACAGCGGTCAGACGATCCATAATTTCGGCCATGACCCAGCTGGCGGAGCCGGTCGTCCGGCATTGGGACTTCCCGCGGGGGAACGCGAGCGTGTGCCTGCTGGCCCGGTTCGGCACCGAGCACGGCGTCCCCGAGCGGCGGCTGCTGGCGGGCAGCGGGCTCACGTCGGCCCAGCTCGCGGACCCGGGCGCGCTCGTCGACGCGCACCAGGAGCTGCAGGTGGTCCGCAACCTCGCGGCCGAGCTGCCGGAGGCCGGGCTCGCCGTCGGCAGCGAGTACCACGCGACGACGTTCGGCATCTTCGGGTTCGCGTTCATCAGCAGCCCGACGATCCGGGACGCGGTCAACCTGGCGCTGCGCTACCTCGACCTCAGCTTCACCTTCAGCATCCCGCGCGCGACACTCGTGGCGGGGCAGGTGCACCTGGAGCTGGACGACAGCACGCTGCCCCCGGACGTGTCCCGGTTCCTGGTCGAACGCGATCTCACCGCCATCCACACGGTGATCGGCGAACTGCTGCCCACCGGGGTTCCGTTGACCAGTCTCGGATTCCGTTTCGCCGAACCATCCGCTGTGGACGACTTCGAGCGGATCTTCGGCCTGCGGGCGCGGTTCGGCCGGACCGCCAACCTGGCCACCTTCGACGCGACGTACCTGGACCGGCCCCTGCCGCAGGCGAACCCGCAGACCGTCGCGGTGTGCGAAGCGCAGTGCCGGGAACTGGTCTCCCGCCGGCGCACCCGGGCCGGGATCGCGCACGACGTGCGCGAGCGGCTGACCCGCATCGGTGCGATCGCCGGGGGTATGCCCGGGGTCGCCCGCGAGCTCAACATGAGCACCCGCACCCTGCGGCGCAAGCTCGAAGAGTCCGGCACCAGCTTCCGCGCCCTGCTCGACGAGGTGCGCGAGGCGCTGGCCGAGGAGCTCCTGACCACCGGCGCACTGTCCATTGAGGACGTCGCGGTGCGACTCGGGTATGCCGAAGCGTCCAGCTTCATCCACGCGTTCAAACGCTGGAAGGGAATCACCCCGGCGGCATTCGTCCGTTCTCGACAAGCGGGGCTGCCGAGTCGTTAGGCTCGGCTGGTCACACAGTCCAGATGACCGTCCTCGCCCGGGCTCACCACGTTGATTTGACCTGGAGCGCACTCCAGCTCGTAGCCTCGATCGCGTGACCACAACACAGCACAAAATCGGCTCGGGCTTCGGCGCGGACAGCACCGCGGACGAGGTGCTCGCCGGGATCGACCTGTCCGGCAAACTCGCCGTCGTCACCGGCGGCTACTCGGGCCTCGGCCTGGAAACCACCCGCGCACTCGCCAAGGCGGGCGCGCACGTCGTGGTTCCCGCCCGTCGCCCGGACGCGGCGCGCGAAGCCGTCGCCGCTGTCGGAGCGGAGGTGGAGCAGCTCGACCTGGGCGACCTGGAGAGCGTGCGCGCCTTCGCCGAGCGGTTCCTGGCGTCGGGCCGCACCATCGACATGGTGATCGACAGCGCCGCGATCATGGCCTGCCCCGAGACCCGGATCGGCCCGGGCTGGGAGGCCCAGTTCGCGACCAATCACCTCGGCCACTTCGCGCTGGTCAACCGCCTCTGGCCGGCGATCGCCGACGGCGCGCGCGTCGTGTCGGTCTCCTCGCGGGGACACCATTTCTCCGGCATCCGCTGGGACGACCCGTGGTTCGAGCGCGGTTACGACAAGTGGCAGGCCTACGGGCAGGCCAAGACCGCGAACGCGTTGTTCGCGCTACACCTGGACAAGCTGGGCGCGGAGCGGGGCGTGCACGCGTTCTCCCTGCACCCGGGCAGCATCCTGACCCCACTGCAGCGCTACATCCCGTTCGAGGAGCAGGTCGCCAACGGGTGGATCGACGAACAGGGCAACACGATCGCCACCCATTTCAAGACCACCGAACAGGGCGCCGCCACGCAGACCTGGGCAGCCACCTCGCCGCAGCTCGAAGACTTGGGCGGGCAGTACTGCGAGGACTGCGACATCGCCGAACTGGCGGGCGACGAGGAACTGCCCGCCGGCGGTAGGCGCCCGGCGGTCCGGCTCGGCGTGCGCGACTACGCGGTCGACCCGGAGCAGGCCGCCCGGTTGTGGACGCTGTCGGCCGAGTTGACGGGCGTGAACGCCTTCGCGTGAGCCACAATGGCCGGATGAGCGACCAATGGCATCAGCCACTGCGGCACATCCGGGGCGGCGAGCTCAGCGGGGACACGAACCAGACGAGCGGGATGCGGCGGCTGGAAGCCGTGTCCGGGAAAACCGTCGGCTCGGAGAAGGTCTGGATGGGCGAGACGCACGTCGGCCCGGCCACCAACTCCGGCGACCACCACCACGGCGAGGCGGAGACCGCGATCTACGTCAAGTCCGGGCATCCGGTCTTCGTCTTCGCCGAAGGGGACAAAGAGGTCCGGCTGGAGACGAGCCCCGGCGACTACATCTTCGTGCCGCCGTACGTTCCGCACCGCGAGGAAAATCCCGGTGAGGAGGACGCGGTGGTGATCATCGCGCGCAGCAGCCAGGAGGGCATCGTGGTGAACCTGCCCAGCCTCTGGGCGCCGGTCGACGAAAACTAGTTCCCACATAGCGGACCGGACTGGAATTCACGGCCAGGGTCGGTAGCTTCTCCCCGATGACTACCGATCTGGACGTCGCGCCCGCCCCGGACCAGACCGCGAACGTACGCACCGTGCTCGTGTCGAGTGTGCTCGGCACGACGGTGGAGTGGTACGACTTCTTCCTGTACAGCACCGCCGCCGGGGTGGTGTTCAACAAGCTGTTCTTCCCGGCGGAGAACGCGTTCGTCGGCACCATGCTGTCGTTCGTCACGTTCTTCGTCGGGTTCGTCGCCCGCCCGATCGGCGGTGTCCTTTTCGGACACATCGGGGACCGGATCGGCCGCAAGCGCACCCTCGTGACGACGATGGTCCTGATGGGCCTGTCCACCGCGGCGATGGGCGCTTTGCCGACCTACCAACAGGTCGGCGTCGCGGCACCGTTGTTGCTGGTGCTGCTGCGGCTGTTCCAGGGGCTGGCGATCGGCGGCGAGTGGGCCGGCGCGGTGCTGATGGCGGTGGAGTACGCGCCGCCGGGCAAACGCGGCCGCTACGGCGCATGGCCCCAGCTCGGGCTTGCGCTCGGCCTCGGCCTCGGCACGGGTTTGTTCGCGCTGCTGGGAAATCTGCTCGACGACGACCAGTTCCTCACCTGTGGCTGGCGGATCGGGTTCGGGTTGAGCCTGGTGCTCGTGGTGGTCGGGCTGGTGATCCGGCTGAAGGTGGACGAAACCCCGGCGTTCGAGGCAATGCGCCGGTTGCAGGGCACGGCGCGGATTCCGTTCGTGGAGCTGTTCGGCGACCGCGTGCGACGCCGCAACACCATCCTCGGCCTGCTGTCGCGCTGGTCGGAGGGCGCGGCGTTCAACACGTGGGCGGTGTTCTTCATTTCGTACGCGACGGCGACCCTGAAGCTGCCCCGGAACACCGTGCTGGTGCAGGTGATGCTCGCGTCGGTGGTGCTCACGCTGATGCTGGTGGTGTTCGGGCGAGTCACGGATTCCGTTTCGCCAAGGCGGTTGTACGTCATCGGCGCCGGGCTGTATGCCCTGTCGGTGTATCCGGCGTTCGTGGCTTTCCAGACCAGGAACCCGGCGTTGATCGGAATCGTGCTCGTGCTGGTGCTCGGCGTCGTGCACGCGGTTTTCTATGCACCACAGGGAACCCTGTACGCGCAGCTTTCCCCGGTGCGGCTGCGGTACACCGGGATGTCTTTCGTGTACCAGTTCTCGGGCATCTACGCGTCCGGGCTGACGCCCTTGATCATCACCGCGCTGCTCGCGGCCGGCGGCGGGACCCCGTGGCTGGCCTGCGGTTACCTCGTGCTGACCGGCATCATCGGCGCCACCGCCACCGCCGCTCTGCGCAACCGCGACCTGTTCTTCGCCGTCTGAGCTACGAGGCGAACGGGACCGGGGCCGGGCCTGCGCTCGGCGCCCCGGCGGGGTGCTGCCACAAACCCTTACGCGCCAACAACGGCAGCACGCCCTCGCCGAACCAGTAGGCCTCCTCCAGATGCGGGTGCCCGGACAGCACGAACTCGTCGATGCCCAGCGCGTGGTACTCCTCGATCCGCTCCGCGATCTCGGCGTGGCTGCCGACCAGCGCCGTCCCCGCGCCGCCACGCACCAGCCCGACCCCGGCCCACAGGTTGGGGTAGATCTCGAGGTTCGCGCTCGAACCGCCGTGCAGTTCGAGCATCCGGCGCTGCCCCTCGGATTCGCTGCGCGCCAGCCCGCCCTGCACCCGCTCGATCGTCTCCGCGTCCAGCGCCTTCAGCAACCGCTCGGCCTCCGCCCACGCCTGCTCCGCGGTGTCCCGCGCGATCACGTGCAACCGGATCCCGAACCTGGGCTTACGCCCCTCGGTGGCGGCCAGTCCGCGGATCCACTCGATCTTCTCGGCCACCTGAGCCGGCGGCTCACCCCAGGTGAGGTAGACGTCGGCGTGCCGCGCGGCGACCACTCCCGCCTCCGGCGACGAACCGCCGAAGTACACGTCGGGCACCGGGTCCGGAGTTCGGGTCAGCTCCGCACCCTCCACGTGGAGATGCTCGCCGTCGAAATCGACCCGCTCGCCGCGCCACAGCGCCCGCACGATCGACAGGAACTCGTCGCAGCGCGCATAGCGCGCCTTCTTGTCGAGGAAATCCCCGTAGGCGCGCTGTTCGTGACTTTCCCCACCGGTCACCACGTTCAGCAGCAGCCGCTGCCCGGAATGGCGCTGGAAGGTCGCGGCCATCTGCGCGGCCAGCGTCGGCGAGAGCAGCCCTGGCCGGAACGCGACCAGGAACTTGAGCCGCTCGGTCACCTCGCTCAACATCGCCGTCGACAGCCACGCGTCCTCACACCAGGCACCGGTCGGCGTGAGCGCGCCGACAAACCCCAGCTGCTCCGCGCTGCGCGCGATCTGGCCCAGATAACCGAGCGTCGCGGGACGCGCGCCGCCCGCGGTCGTCGTCGACACGCCGTGCCCGCCGCCCACCAGGTACCGGCTGTCCCCGTAGGTGGGCAGGAACCAGTGGAAATCCAGCGACATAAGGCAACTCCTCGAAATACGGCAACTCGTCCCACGATGCCGGAGCCGTTTCGGCTCTCGCAGCGGTTCCCACCATGCGGGAGTGGGCCCGTGCCGGGCAATGCGTCGCGCGAACGTATGCTTTTCCACGCGTCAAGCAGCCGGCGCCTCAAAGATCACAAGCCGAAAGGCTGGAAGGCGGCGCCGAAGTGGCTGACCACACGAGTTTTTCCGATCGCGTCCTGCCCGGGCGAGCGGCACGCCGCAGATGAGCATCATCCCCGAACGGCCCGAGCCGTTGCTCCGATTGGACGAAGTCGCTGCGGCGCTTGAAGAACTGCGCACCCACGTCGCGACGGAGGAACCGTTGCCCGCCGTGCTGCAGCGGCTGGCCGAGACCGCGGTGAAGGGGACGACCGACGCGGACGCGGTGAGTGTGACGGTGCTCGCCGCCGACGGGCCGGAGACACAGGCGACGACCGACCCGGAAATGGCCGACATCGACCGGGTCCAGTACAGCGCCGAAAGCGGGCCGGCACTGCACGCGGCCACCACCCGGCAGCCGGTGCGCTCGGTGGTGGACGACGACGAGAAACGCTGGCCGGAGTTCGTCCGCGCGGCCCGCTCCGCCGGAATCCGGGCGTACCTGTCGATGCCGTTGCTGCTCGAAGCCGAGGAAGAACTCGTCGGCGCGCTGAACGTCTACAGCCGGACGGCGAGCGCCTTCGACCCATTCGACGAAACCCTGATGCGGTTGTTCACCAACACCGCGTCCGCCGCGATCAGCAACGCTCGCCGCTGGCACCACGCCCGCGACCGCGTGCGGCACCTGGAGGTCGCGCTCACGTCACGGGCGGAGATCGACCAGGCGAAGGGCGTGCTGATGGCGGTGCACGGGATCGGCCCCGACGACGCGTTCGCCCGCCTCGTCGAGCAGTCCCAGCAACAGAACCGCAAGCTCCGCGAGGTGGCGCGCGAACTGCTGGAATCGGTGCGGAACCGCTGACTCAGCCGGCCCGTGCACTGTCCACACCGGACTCGGCGAGCACCTCGGCGGTCCGCGCGGCCATCACCCGGACGTCGAACTCCCGCAACGCCAGCGCTCGTGCCGCGGGGGCGAGCTTCTCTCGCAGCCGGTCTTCGACGATCAACCGGTCCAGCGCCGCGGTGAGCGCGCCGACGTCCGCGGGCGGCACGATCGTCGCGGCTCCGGCAAGCAGGTCCATCGTGCCGCCGATCGCCGTGGTGACGGTGGGCAGGCCGTGCGCGAGCGCGTCCAGCATCGGGTACGGCAACGACTCGCATCGCGATGGCTCACAGAAGACATCCAACCGGCGCAACAGTTTCGCGTTGTCCGGCGGCGGGCCGAGCACCCGCACCGGCAGGCCGCGGGTGCGCTCGACCAGCTGCGTCCGATCGGGCCCGGCGCCCGCCAGCAGCAGCTGAAACGACCGTCCACGCCGCCGCAGCTGCACCAGGGCGCGGATCAGCAGATCGAGGCCGTCGCCGAGCACCAGTGGCGCGATGGCACCCAGCACCAGGGGTGTCCGGCGGCGCGGCTGCACCGGCGCGGCCGGGATTTCCACCCCTGGCAGGATTCGCCGCACCTTCGGCGCCCCCAGCGTCCTCAGCTGCGCGACGAGCGCGTTCGTCGGGGCAACAGCGCCCGCCAAGCCCCGGTAGGCCTGCCACGCGTCGGGCAGAAAGGTGTCTGTCGCGCCGCCGCGATGCAGCGTCGCGACGGTGGGCGCGACGGCTTCGGCCGCACGTAACAGCGCGAGGTTGCTCGCCGGATCGGTGAGGTTCACCTGCACCACGTCCGGGGCCAGATCCCGCAACGCGTCCCGCACCTCCGGCGCCCACGACCCGTGCCGCCCGAGCGGAACCACCTTCACGTCCATCGCCGGACCGAACTCACGCAGGAACGGGCCCGCGATCTCCTGGTTGACCACGAGGCTGCGGCGCACCTGCGCCGGCAGGTGGCGCAGAAGCCGTGTCGTGTACAGCTCAGCAGCGCCGAAGGTGCCACTGTCCACCACCAACGCGACGTGCAGTGGTCCCATATGTCGGAAGTACCCGCCCTGCGCGACGGCTACACAGCCATCGGCGTGGATACCCCGTACGCGTCCCAAGCCGCGGCCAGCCGCCGGACGGCTTCGGCCAGTATCTCGGGCGGCGCCAGGAACGGAATGCGCAAACAGGCGGTGCTGCCGCCGGTCACGTCCAGCGCCCCGCCCGGCAGGATCGCGACCCCGTGCCGCATCGCCAGCTGCGCGAAGGAAAGGCCGTCACCGTGGGGAAGTTCCACCCACACCGTCTGCCCGCCCTCAGCAGGCCGGAAGCGCCAAGACGGGAGCAACCGCTTCAGCTCCGCGCACAACCGGTCGTGCCGCTCCCGCAGCTCGGCCACCCGCCGTTCCCGGTGCAGCTCCAGACCGGCCACCAGTTCGGCCGCCGCCAGCTGGCTGAACACCTCACCGCCGAGGTCCTGCACCGCCTTGAGCCGGGCAAGCCGCATCACCACCGGTTCGGCCGCCCGCACCCAGCCGATCCGCAACCCACCCCAGATGATCTTGCTGAGCGAGCCCGTGGTCAGCAGCAGGTCATCGCGCCCGAACGCGGCCAGCGGCGGCACGTCGGCGGTGCCGAGATCGGCCAGCGCTTCGTCGTCGATCACCGGTACCCCGGCGCCCACCGCCGCCTCCGCGACCCGGCGCCGGAGCAACGCGGGCAGCACGTCGCCGGTGGGGTTGTGGTGGGTCGGGATCAGGTAAGCGAGCGCCGGGCGTTCCTTCAGCGCGCGGACGAACTCGTCCGCGTCGGTGTGCGGCACCGAGCGGAACACCGCCGCCGACTCGCGGAAGACTTCGAGCGCGCCCGGATACGTCGGCGTCTCGGCCAGCACTCTGTCCCCCGGAGTTAGTAACAGCCGGGCCAGCAGCGACAACGCCTGCTGGGCGCCCGCCGTGACCAGGATCTGCTCCGGCGACGTCGGAAGCCCACGCCGCGTGTACCGCTCCGCCAGCGCGCGCCGCAAAACCGGATGCCCTGCCGGGTAGTAGCCCATCCCGTCCTGCGCCGACAGCACCCGGCCGTAGGCGGCGGTCACCACGTCCGGCATCGCGTTCGGCGACGCGCAGGTCAGCAGGATCACGTCGTCAGGCGGCTCCAGCAGATGCAGGAACAGCGGGTTCGCCGTCTCGACGGACTCCCCGCCGATCGTCGCGGCCGGGGCGACCGTGGTGCCGCTGCCCTGCCTGCGGACGATCCGGCCCTCCTGGCTGAGCAGGTCGTACGCGGCCACCACGGTAGTACGACCGACCGCGAGCGCGGCCGCCAGCCTGCGATCGGGCGGCAGCGTGTCGCCGGGGCGCAGGTCCCCGTCGTCGATCATCCGCCGCAACCGCGCGGCCAGCAGCACGTACAACGGCCCGCGCCCGGCCGACCACCGGCCGAGGCGACCCACCAGGTCAAGTGGACTCACCTACAAACCAATATCCGCGGATTGGCTCTGTGACAAGCGGTTTTTGCTGACAGGGTCGAACCATGACGCATCGTGAAACGCTCCGGCTGTCCGTGCCCGAACAGATCGAAGGCCGTCCGGTCACCGTGCCGATCTTCCAGACCGCGATCTTCTCCTTCGACGAGCCGGCGGCCATGGCGGCGGCGATGAGCAGCCCGGACGGGGCGCATTTCTACAGCGGCTACACCAACCCGACGTCGCGCGCGCTGGAGGATGCCGTCAGCGCGCTGGAGGGCGGGACGGTCGCCCTCGCCACGGCGTCCGGCATGGGCGCGATGAACGCGAGCCTGTTCGGCGTGCTCCGCCACGGTGATCACGTGATCGCGCAGAAAGCCGTCTACGGCGGCACTTCCGGGCTGTTGAAGGATCTCGAAGAACAGTGGGGCATCGAGGTCACCTGGATCGCCGGGCACGATCTGGCGGAGTTCGGCGCCGCGCTCCAGCCGAACTCCAGGGTGCTGCTGCTGGAGACGATCGCCAACCCGACCGGCTATGTGCCCGACCTGCCGAACCTGCTCGGCGCCGCCCATTCCGCCGGACTGACCACGATCGTCGACAACACGTTCGCGACCCCGCTGCTGTGCCGGCCGATCGAGTACGGGGCCGACATCGTGGTGCACTCGGCCACGAAGTACCTCGGCGGCCACCACGACCTGGTCGCCGGTGTGGCGGTGTTCGCCGAGCGGGAGCCGTACGAGAAGGCGTGGGCCCAGGCGATCAAGTTCGGCGCGGTGATCGACCCGTTCACGGCCTGGCTGACCTTGCGCGGCTTGAAGACGCTCCCGCTACGCGTACAACGCCAGGCGAACACGGCGAGCGACATCGCGCACCGGCTGGCCGTCCATCCCGCCGTGACCGCCGTGCACCACCCCGGGCTGCCCACGCATCCCAGCCACACCCGGGCGAGCCGGCTGTTGTCCGGCTACGGCGGCACCCTGTCGTTCGAGGTGAACGGGGACGCGGAGCGGTTCATGAGCGGGCTGGACCTGATCTTCCGGGCGGGTTCGCTCGGCGGCACCGAGACCGTGGCGATGCATCCCGCCTCGACCACGCACCGGCATTTGCAGGGCGAGGAGCTGCGGGCGACCGGCGTGACGCCCCAGCTCGTCCGGCTCGCGTTCGGCCTGGAGCACCCCGACGATCTGTGGTCCGACATCGAGCAGGCGCTCAAGCGGCTGCCAAGGTGACAGAACCTGTGACACCTGTTTCAAAACGTCCCGAACCGGGAATTCCCGACGGACGGTGATCCCGGGAGGCGCGATGGGCAGGCATCGTTTCGACGAGAACGCGAAAGACGAGAAGTGGGGCGGCCCGGCGCTGTCCGAGGACAAGGCCCGCGAGCCGCAGCGGCACAGCCGCGACAAGCAGAAGTCCGAACCGGACCGGAAGGAATCCGAACGGAAGCGGTGAAGTTGCTTGGCGGCGTGACCGGAGGGGGCACAACGGTCACGCCGCCGGCACGGCCGGAACGGCGGGCTCCGGCCGAGGTCTGAACATCAGGTACCCGCCTCCGGTGAAAACAAAACATGATCCGCGGAGGCTTTGCCGACCGTCCACTGTGGCCGAACGTACTGGGCCACCCGGGTGCACAAGGCACGAGGACGGTCACGGATGCCGATCGCCCCGTTACGCTTCGTTCATCGGCCGAGGCGAAAGGGGCGCAGGTGGCAGCGGGTTCCGGGTGGTGGCGCGACGCGGCGATCTACCAGATCTACGTACGCAGCCTGGCCGACGGCAACGGCGACGGAATCGGCGACCTGGCCGGAATCCGGTCCCGGTTGCCGTATGTGGCCGAACTGGGGGTGGACGCGGTGTGGATCACGCCGTGGTACCCGTCCCCGATGGCCGACGGCGGGTACGACGTCGCGGATTACCGGGACATAGACCCGTTGTTCGGCACGCTGCCGGAGGCCGAAGCCCTGATCGCCGAGGCGCATGAGTACGGCCTGCGGGTGCTCATCGACCTGGTGCCGAACCACACCTCGGACAAGCATCGCTGGTTCCAGGCCGCGCTGGCCGCCGAACCCGGTTCGCCCGAACGCGAGCGCTACATCTTCCGCGACGGTGACGAACCGCCGAACGACTGGCGCAGCGTCTTCGGTGGCCCGGCGTGGACGCGGGTGGCCGACGGCCAGTGGTACCTGCATCTGTTCGATCGCAGCCAGCCGGACCTGAACTGGGCACATCCCGAGGTGGCCGCGGAGTTCGAGGACATCCTGCGGTTCTGGCTGGACCGTGGGGTGGACGGTTTCCGCATCGATGTCGCGCACGGCCTCGCGAAGCAAGAGGGGTTGCCTGCGCTCGGCGTCTCGACCGCGGGACTGGTGCGGCCGACCGACCGGCTCGACCACCCGCACTGGGACCGCGAAGAGGTGCACGAGATCTACCGGTCCTGGCGCCGGATCAGCGAAACCTATGGCCCGGACCGGGTTTTCGTGGCGGAAGCCTGGGTGGCTTCGCCCGGGCGGTTGGCCCGGTACGTTCGGCCGGACGAGCTGCACACCGCCTTCAACTTCGATTTTCTGCGCTGTGACTGGGATGCGGCGGACCTGCGCCGGGTGATCGACACGAGCCTGGCCGCGATGTCCTCGGTCGGCGCACCGGCGACGTGGGTGCTGTCGAACCACGACGTGATCCGCCACGTGACCCGCTACGGCGGCGGCGAACTGGGGCGCCGACGAGCGCGCGCGGCGTTGTTGTTGATGGATGCGCTGCCCGGGAGCGTTTATCTCTATCAGGGCGAGGAGCTGGGCCTGGAGGAGGTCGAGGATCTGCCGGAGTCGGTGCTGCAGGACCCGACCTGGGACCGTTCCGGCCACACCGAACGCGGCCGCGACGGTTGCCGGGTTCCCTTGCCATGGCAGGGAAAAACGCCGCCGTTCGGTTTCGGTACCGGCACGCCGTGGCTGCCGCAGCCTGTCCGCTGGAGCGCGCTGACAGCCGAGGCGCAGGCCGCCGACGAAGGCTCGATGCTCTCGCTCTACCGCGCGGCGCTGCGCCTGCGCCGAGAGATCGGGCACGGCGGACTGTCCTGGTTGGACAGTCCGGCCGGAGTGCTGGCCTTCCGCCGTGGCGAAGGTTTTCTGTGCGTGGCCAACCTGTCACCGGCGCCGTATCCCCTGCCCGAGCACAACCGTGTACTGCTGGCGAGCACCCCGCTCGACAACGGCAAACTCCCCTCCGATACCGCCGCGTGGCTGGCGATCTGACCGAATCCGCCGGTCTGAGTGACACTGCCGTTCTGATCGGATTACTACCGCGACCGAGCCGGGGGATTCGCCCAGGGCTGTCCCCCTGCCGGGGAATCCGCAGCAGTCACCTCCCGGACCGGGAGACCCGGCGCAGGGGCATCCCGGGCAGGTCACTCCAGGGCAGGGATACCCAGGGCCTGCTACGCGGCACAGGCCCCGCCGAGGCCGGGATACTCAGCGCAGGCACCTCTCGGACCGGGGTATCCGGGGCAGTCCGCTCCGCAGTACGGCTACCCGGCACAGTCCGCTCCGCAGTGCGGCTACTCCGCACAGTCCACCCCGCAGCTCGGCTACCCCGCACAGTCCACCCCGCAGCTCGGCTACCCCGGGGCAGGGTTACCCGGGCCGGGCTGCCCAGGGCAGGCGTATCCCGGGCCGGGGAAGGCGGCCAAGCGGGGTCGCCGACGTTGCCTGGGCTCGGCGCGATTCCCGCGGTGGCCGGGATCATTCTGATCCTCGTCGGCCTGTTCGCGGTGCCGTGGTTGAGCGTGATGGGCCAGACGGCCTCCCTCATCGACAGAGGCGAACTCGCCCGAGACGGCACTACCTCGGGCGGCGAGCAGAGCAAGGCGTACGCCGCGATCATCGGTTACCTCGCTGCGTTCGCGCAGCTGGCCAACCCCGCTGCCGTGGACGCTCGGCGCACTGCACGGGAAGAAGTCGGCCTTTTTCCTCAGGGGATCCGGCGCCGGGAACTCACCCGCGAGAACCTCTGGTGGTTCCGGACCGTCTTCAGCGGGCGTGCCGCGGTCATGCTGGGAATCCACGTCGCCCGCATCATCGGCCTCTTCTACAAAGGACTTCGACCTGATCGGCGCCGGCGCTTGGCCGGTGCTCGGTGGCAGCGTGCTCGTGCTGGTCGGCGCCATCATCGGGTCCCGCATCACGGGGCATATGCCGCCAGGTTGAACAGCTCGAAAAGCTGCCGCTGAGTACCGTTGAGCGACGTCAGTACCCGGCGCGTCCGGGGCCGCCCGCCGGTCGACGGGTACCGCAGCACCGTCTCCCCGATGCGCGAGAGTTGCTCGAGCAACTCCCGCACGGACAGGTCGAGACCGGCCCGGTCGGCGTCCTGCCGCATGAGGTGGGTGACCGCCGCGGCCAGGGTGCTCACCAGCGAGTGCACGGCGATCCGCTGCTCGGTCCAGTCCCACCGCGGCGCCGGCGCGGCGACGAAGGAGCCGTGGAACATCCGGAACGTCGAATCCAGGTGGTAGCGCGCCCGGTAGGCGGTGATCACGTCGAGCACCGACCAGTCGTCGTGGTCGGTGACCAGTAGTTGCTTTCCGAAGAACTCCTCATCCAGCCGCGCCCGTGCGGCTTCGTCGATCCGGTACTCCAACCGCAACTCGCCGGGTTTGCCGCCGGTCAGCCGCGCCGTCAGCACCCGGTCCACCCAGCGCACCCGGGTGATCCGGGCAAGGTCGGTGACCAGCTGCTCCCGCGTCCGCCGGTGGGTGCCCGCCTCCAGTGTCAACGCCAGCCCGTCCAGCTGCCGGGTCGCGGTGCTCAACGCCTGCGCGAACCCACGCGCCTGCGCGGCGTGCAGTCGGGCGGAGTGGGTCAGCACCACCCGGCGACGCATCCCGGAGACGACCGCGTGCGTGTCGAGCGCCGTCAGCCCCGCGAACCGCGCCGGATCCACCGGAGCGCGCTGCGACGCGGACCTGGTGAGCAGCTCCGGGTAGTCCGCCAGCGGTAAGGCACCCACGAAATGCCGCCCGGAGTCCAGGTCCAGCTGCGCCTGCTGACCCGCGTCGAACACCACGGTGACCTCACCCCGGTGCCGCGCCGCGAGCCGGGACGCGGCCACCTCGAAGGGCACTCCCCGTTGGTAGACATGGGAAACAAGCGGAATGGCGCCATCCCGGGTGACCACCGCGCTGAGGCCGGCCAGCGCGGCGTCCGCCGTGTCCGATTCGGCGTAGGTCGCGAAATTGGGGATGTCCACGGCCAGTGTGGCCGGGGCATCGAGCGGGATCCTGGCGACCACCTCCTCTTCGATCCGCTCCAGCTGAGCGCGGCTCAACCGCCGGGTGACCCGCCAGAAGTTCTCGTCCCGAACCGCTTCGGCCGACAGCTTCGGCCGGATGAACCGTTCCGCCGCCGTCTCGGCCCACCAGTCCGAAAGCGTGACGCACGGCGCCGTGGCGCGCTGCAGCACGGCCAGGGCGAGGTGCTTGCCCACGGATTCCTTGCGTTGTCCCGCGATTTCATCGATCGTCCGGGCCACCTGGAGTCGCTCCAGGGTGCCCCAGACCGCGGCCGCATCCCCGAACGACAACTGCCGGGTGGACTCCGGCATCCCGCCCCCGCCATCGACCGCCGCCGCGACGTCCTCCGCCGAGCCGAGGTAGCGCTGAGCCGCGATCCGCGGCTGCCCGTCCACCCGCGCCGACTCGACGAAGTAGTAGTAGGTCCGCCCGTTGATGCGCTTGCCGACAATCGATCCCACGCTTTAGGTAATACACAACGCGGCGGCCGGGCGCAACGAATTCGATACCGCTGAGCTGCGGAAACACCACACTGGGAGAAACGCCCGGGGAGGATCACCTGAGCGGTCATGGAGAAGGCTCGCGCGCCGGTCCTACCGTTTGGCTTATGGCTTCCGCTGATCAGCAGGACCGTCCGACCGCCTCCGCCATGCGCCGGGCGCTCGCCCGCGCGCGCGATGGCAAGACGCTGGACATCGCCGAGGCGACCGTGCTGCTGCACGCCCGCGACGAAGACCTCGAAACGCTTTCCGCGCACGCCTCCCGCGTCCGGGACGCCGGGCTGGCCGCGATCGGCAGGGAAGGCGTGATCACCTACAGCCGCAAGGTGTTCATCCCGCTCACCCGGCTCTGCCGAGACCGCTGCGGCTACTGCACCTTCGCCACCGTCCCTGGCAAGGTGGACGCCCCCTTCCTGTCGCCGGACGAGGTGCTGGCGATCGCCCGCGAGGGTGCGGCGATGGGCTGCAAGGAGGCCCTCTTCACCCTCGGCGACCGTCCGGAGGACCGGTGGAAAGCCGCTCGCGAATGGCTCGACGCCCACGGTTACGACGACACGATCTCCTACGTGCGCGCGATGGCGATCCTCGTGCTGGAGGAGACCGGCCTGCTGCCGCACCTGAACCCGGGTGTGCTGACCTGGCAGGACCTTCAGCGGCTCAAGCCAGTGGCTCCGTCGATGGGCATGATGCTGGAGACCACCGCGACCCGGCTGTGGAGCGAACGCGGCGGCCCGCACTACGGCTCTCCCGACAAGGACCCGGCCGTACGACTGCGCGTGCTCGAGGACGCCGGCCGGCACTCGGTGCCCTTCACCACCGGGATCCTCATCGGGATCGGTGAGAACTACGAGGAGCGCGCGGACGCGCTGTTCGCGATCCGCAAGGAAGCCCGCACCTATGGCGGGATCCAGGAAGTGATCGTGCAGAACTTCCGCGCCAAGCCGGACACCAGGATGCGCGCCACCCCCGACGCGGATCTGCAGGAGCTGGCCGCGACCATCGCGGTGGCCCGGCTCGTGCTCGGCCCGAAGATGCGCATCCAGGCCCCGCCGAACCTGATCGGCCGCCAGTACGAGCAGATGGTGCGCGCCGGGATCGACGACTGGGGCGGCGTCTCGCCGCTCACCCCGGATCACGTGAACCCGGAACGTGCCTGGCCGCAGATCGACGAGCTGGCAAGGCAGACTGCCGCGGCAGGCTACGAGCTGCGCGAGCGGCTGACGATCTACCCGGAGTACATCCTGGCCGGCGAGCCGTGGCTGGACCCGCGGGTGGCCGGTCACGTCGCCGCACTGGCCGACCCGGAGACCGGGCTCGCCAAGGACGTCAACCCCGAGGGCAAGCCCTGGCAGGAGCCGGACGGCGGCTGGCAGCAGCAGGGCCGCACCGACCTGCACGTCGAGGTGGACACCATCGGCCGCACGGGCGACCGCCGCAGCGACTTCGACTCCGTCTACGGCGACTGGAAAGAGCTTGCCGAGAAGGTGCCGACCGCGCCGCGGCGGATGGACACCGATATCGCGACAGCGTTGCGCCGCGCGGAAAGCGACCCGGCCGGACTGTCCGATGAGGACGCTCTCGCACTGTTGCATGCCGACGGCGCCGAGCTGGACGCGCTGTCGGAGCTCGCGGACGGCCTGCGCCGGGACACGGTGGGCGACGACGTCACGTTCGTGGTCACGCGGAACATCAACTTCACCAACGTTTGTTACACCGGATGCCGGTTCTGCGCCTTCGCCCAGCGCCGCACCGATGCCGACGCCTACACGCTCTCGCTCTCGCAGGTCGGCGACCGGGTGGACCAGGCTTGGGAAGCCGGCGCGACCGAGATCTGCATGCAGGGCGGGATCCACCCGGACATGCCGGGCACCGCGTACTTCGACCTCGCGCAGGAGGTGAAACGGCGCCAGCCGGACATCCACCTGCACTCGTACAGCCCGATGGAGGTCGTCAACGGCGCGTCCCGGACGAACCTGTCCATTCGGGACTGGCTTTCGAAGGCGCACGAGTCCGGTGTGGACTCGCTGCCCGGTACCGCGGCGGAGATCCTCGACGACGACATCCGCTGGGTGCTCACCAAGGGCAAGCTGCCGACCTCCAGCTGGATCGAGGTGGTCAGCACCGCGCACGAACTCGGCATCCCGACCACGTCGACGATGATGTACGGGCACGTGGACACCCCCGCGCACTGGGTCGGCCACATCAAGCTGATCGCGCAGCTGCAGCGACGGGCGCTGGAAAACACCGGGCGGCGCGGGTTCACCGAGTTCGTGCTGCTGCCCTTCATCCACCAGAACGCGCCGATCTACCTCGCCGGCCTCGCCCGGCCAGGCACGACCGTGCGCGAGAACCGCGCGGTGCACGCGCTGGCGCGAATCCTGTTGCACGGCCTGATCGACAACATCCAGTGCTCGTGGGTGAAGCTCGGCGAAGAAGCCTGCCGTGCCGTGTTGCAGGGCGGCGTCAACGACCTCGGCGGGACGCTCATGGAGGAGACGATCAGCCGGATGGCCGGCGCCGCCAACGGCTCCTACAAGACGATCAGCGATCTGGAGGCCATGGTCGAGCCGCTCGGACGTCCGCTGGTGCAGCGCACCACTTCCTATGGCAGGCCGGATGCGGAACGTATCGCCGCGGCGCGTGCGAGTGACGGGGTCGCCGCCGCGGTGCGCCATCCGCTGCCGATCGTGAGCTGAGCCGGGAGCTCTCCTGGTCAGCACCTTCCGCCCTGTGTCGGCAGTCACATAGGGTGGGGAGCCAGTGCTGACTCCAGGAGGCCGAAGGTGACCACCCAGCTGTCCGTCGCGGAACAGGCCAAGGGCCAGACGATCATAAAGCTGTTGCAGCGCAACGCTTCGGAGTACGGCGAGCTGCCCGCGCTCAGCTCGCTGGACGATCCGGATCAGCCCACGCTCAGCTGGGCCGGGCTGCGGGAAGAAGTCACCGCCGTCTCCCGAGGGCTGGCGGACCTCGGCCTCGGCCCCCGCGACCGGATGCTCATCATGGCTCCCAGCAGCCCGGCACACCTGGTGGTGGACCTGGCCGCGGCCCATGTCGCCGCGATCTCCTGCACTGCCTACGCGACGCTCTCGCCCGAGCAGATCGGCTATGTGGCAAGGCACAGCGCCGCCCCGGTGGTGGTGCTGCAGGGCATGGACGAACTGAAACGCTGGGAACCGGCGCTCGGCGACCTGCCCGCGCTGCGCCGGATCGTGATGATCGACGCCACGGCCATCCCGGCCGGGGACGAGCGCTTCATCAGCCTCGCCGACGTGCGCGCTCGCGGCGCCGAACTGCTGGCCGCCGACCCGGAAGCCGTCGAGCGGGCCACCGCCGGAATCCAGCCGGACGACCCGCTGTGCATGATCTACACCTCGGGCACCACCGGCGAGCCCAAGGGTGTGGTGCTTTCCCACCACAACGTGATCCACGAGGCCTACGCCGTGCACGCGCTGCACGACACTCCCCTGCACACCAACAACATCGCCTACCTGCCGCTGGCGCACATCGCCGAACGCGAGATCTCGATCTACATGCCGATCGTCTACGCCGGGCATGTGCACACCCTGGCCGATGCGACCGGGATCGTTTCCGCGCTCGGCCGGGTGCACCCCGAAGGATTCTTCGGGGTGCCGCGGGTGTGGGAGAAAATGGTGGCGGGCTTGAAGAACATGCTCTCCGGTGTGCCGGAGGAGCGGCGCAATGCCCTCTTGCAGGCGAACGAACTGCTGCAGCGAGGCTACAAACTGCGCGACGCAGGCGAGGAACTGCCGCCGGAACTGGCGGAGCAGATCGCCGAGACCGACCGCGCCGTGCTGGCTCCCGTCCGGCAGCTGCTCGGCCTGGACAAGCTGATCTTCTGCGCAAGCGGGGCCGCCGCGCTGCCGCTGGAAGTGCTCTACTTCATGGCCGGGCTGGGCGTGGAGATCCAGGAGGTGTGGGGCCTGTCGGAGACCAGCGGCGCGGTCACTTCCAACTCCCTGCGGGCTTTCCGGGCCGGCACCGTCGGCCGCCCGGTGGCCGGCACCGAGGTGAAGGTGGCCGAGGACGGCGAACTGCTGGTGCGCGGACCGCTCGTGTTCCTCGGCTATCTGCAGGAGGACGGCTCCGTCAAATCCGTGACCGACGACGATGGCTGGTTCGCCACCGGGGACATCGGCGAGATCGACGCCGACGGCTTCGTCCGGATCACCGACCGGAAGAAGGAACTGATCATCACCTCCGGCGGCAAGAACATCGCGCCGACCAGGATCGAGGGGCTGCTCAAGGAACACGTGCTGATCGGGCAGGCGGTGGCGATCGGCAACGACCGGCCCTACGTGACCACGCTGATCGTGCTGGACGACGAGATCCTGCCCGGCTGGGCCGCCGCGCAAGGGATCGAAGGCACCGACGTGGCGATGCTCGCCAACCATCCGGCGGTGCGGCAGGAGATCCAGCGCGCGGTGGAATCCGCGAACAGCCGGCTCGCCAGGGTGGAACAGATCAAGCGCTACTGCCTGGTGACGACACCGTGGACGCCCGAATCCGGCGAGCTGACGCCAACACTCAAACTCAAGCGCCGGGTGATCAACGCCAGGTACGAGCCCGAGATCTCCGCCCTGTACCAATAGGCATCGTCGGCGCACACGGAAAACCCTGGCCGCCAACAGAAACAGCAAAGTCCACAAAGGACGAAGCAACGGGCGGGCATCGAGGGGAACGGTCACGAAGAGCTGCACGTGATCCATCGTGGACACAACAGCTCACCCACCGCACCACTTTTTCGCCGTCTGTGGACAACTCGGGCCTTTTTCGAGTTGTCCACAGGAGACCAAAGTCGGTCTTGACAAAACGAGGCAACCCCGGACAGCCGGATTTTCGGACGATCCCCGGGCCCGAAAACGCCGGCCGTCCGGGGTCGGTCACGCCGTGCGCAGCGGTGTGGAGCTGCCCTCCGTCCACTTACGCAAGCGCGGTGGCACCCGCTTCTCCAGCCCGTAAGGCTCCAGGTGCGCGGAAAACACCTCGTCGAACGCGCGCCGCACCGTTTCGGTGTCCCAGGTCTGCCGCTCGAGAATCGGCGACTTCAGGTAGGGCTGGCCCATGATGTGCAGCTGCGGTCCGTTGCAACGGACCAGCTGGCCGGTGATTCCCTCGGCATTGTCCGAAAGCAGGAACAGCACCAGCGGCGCGATCCGGGAAGGAGTGCGGTCCGGCGGGCAACTGCGCAGCGATCGCTCCGATTTCCACACCATTCGCGTGTGCGCCAGCGGGCAGATCGCGTTGACCCTGATTCCCACCTCCTCCAGGTCCAGCGCCCAGGAATAGGTGAGCGAAGCGACCGCGCCCTTGCTCGCCGAATAGACCCCGAGCTTGCGCTGGCCCAGCGAAGCTCCCGAAGAGACATTGACTATCGCGCCGCCGCGGCCCTGCGCCGTCATCGCCTTCACCGCGGCGATCCCGGTGTACATCACCCCCAGCACATTGACTTCCACCAGTTCGCGGACCTGCTCGGGCTCCTCCTGCCACGGCAACGCCTCGTAGTTGAGGCCCGCGTTGTTGACCAGCCCGTCGATCGCGCCGAATTCCTCGACGCACAACTGGACCAATGCCGAGGCCTGGGCTGGATCGGTCACGGAATGCCCGCTGGCCACCGCCTCACCGCCGTGGGCCCGGATGTTGCCCGCGGTGCGTTCTGCCAGCTCCAGGTCCACGTCGTTGACCACCACCCGGCATCCGGCCTGCGCCAGGTGCACCGCGAACGCCTCGCCGAGCCCGCGCCCGGCTCCGGTCACCACCACCGCCCGCCCGTCCAGGCCCGCCAGCTGCATGTTCATCCTGTTCAACTCCCCACTGGCCGGCCCCGACGCAGCCCTGTCCTCGGCTCCACCGGCCTCGGCCCCAGTCTTCGCCCTCCGCACACCGATGCCACCGAGTTGACGACGAGCGGTCAGCTCGTTGCGCCGAATGAGTGAGCAATGACCAGTGGGACTTACTCTCCGACCGGTCAGCGGCACTCCGGGTATCCGCCGTTCGTCGTAGCCCGAAGCGGTGGGTTTACCACCGGATGGGCCCAAACCCGGATTACGGTCGTGCTGTGACTGTTCGCTTCCGGGCTGTAAGCGGCATACTGGCTGTTGTCTTTCCTGTCGCTTGGGTGAGTGCCCGTACCCGGTACCCCACGGCAGACGACAGAATGCGTGGACGCGGTGCGTTCACCCGGTAGGGGGGAGTAGGGACGGATGGTGAGGACTGAGGCCCGACCATCGATGCGTGCTGCCCTGGCCAGCGGGGAGTTCCGCACGGTGTGGCTCGCAGAGGCGCAGTCCACCCTTGGTGACCAGCTCACCACCGTCGCGCTGGCGCTGCTGGTCTACCACCGCACCGGCTCCGCGCTGCTGTCCGCCGTCGCATACGCACTGACCTTCCTGCCCGCGCTGGCCGGCGGGCTCGGCCTGGCCCAGCTGGCCGACCGCTACCCGCGCCGGACCATCCTGGTGGCCACCGCCGCGGTGCAGGCGGCGTTCGTCGGGGTGATGGCGGTGCCCGGCATCCCGCTGGTGCTGCTGTGCGTTCTGGTCGTCTGCGCGCGGCTGGCAGGCGCGCCGTCGAACGCGGCGCAGAACGCGCTTACGAGGGAGATATTCACCGACGACGAGCTTTATCTGCGCAGCCAGGACATCCGGGGCATCACCACGAACACGGCGATGCTGCTGGGGCTCGCCGGCGGCGGGTTGCTGGTCACCGCGGCCGGCACGTCGTGGGCGCTGGCCATCGACGCCGCCACGTTCGCGATCAGCGCGCTGGCCTTGCACAGGTGGGTGGTCGCGCGTCCGGCCGCCGACGGCGGTCAGGGCAGCTGGTTCGGCGCGATCCGGTGGGTCGCCGGGCAGCCGAAGCTGCGCATCCTGCTCGGGTTTTCCTGGCTGGTCGGCCTCGCCGTGATCCCCGAGGGGCTCGTGGCACCGCTCGCCAGGGAGATCGGCGCGCCCGACCAGGCGGTGGGCTGGTTGCTCGCGGCGGATCCGCTCGGCTTCGTCGTCGGGGTTTTCCTGTTGTCCCGGTACGTTTCCGCCGAGGCGCGCAAACGTGCGCTCGGTGTGCTGGCGATAGTGCCGACCGCCGTGCTGCTCGTGTTCTCGGTCCGGCCCGGCCTGGTGGTGGCACTGGTGGCCCTCGCGGCCGCGGGCGCGGCCGGGGCCTACATCGTCACGGTGGGCGCCTCGTTCATCACGTGGGTTCCCAACGAACTACGCGGCGGCGCGGGCGGTTTGTACCGCACCGGCTTGCGGGTCGCCCAAGGCGTCGGCGTCGCGATCGGCGGCGTCCTGGCGCAGCTGCTCGGCTCGGCCACCACCGCCATCGTCATCGCGGGCGCGGCGGGTGTGGTGCTCGGAATACCGCTGGCGGTCTCCTGGGCCCGGTTGCAACGGACCTCCAGTGAAACCGCCACAGCGATATGAGTAACGCCGTCGGGCCACCGCCCGATCTTCATCAGAAGTCGCGGTTTGCCACAACCAGTCACCTCCTGTTTTTCCCGACGAAACAAACTCCTACAAACCGACTCGCCGGCTCAGAAGTCACGGTTGGACATGGAGTACACCTCTTCCGCGGTTGCGAAACGAACACGATTCACGGCACAACTATCAGAAGTCACGGTTCGACACAGCGGGCCACCTCCACACACCACGCAAACAAAGCATCAACGACACCCAACTCTCAGAAGTCGCGGTTAGCCAAGGAGAACACCTCCAATCGGTGCTCGCTGTGGAGCAGCGAAGCTTCGGCATGGGCGAGGTCCTCGCGTGCACGTCGCTTCGTATGCGGTGGGATGATACCTGTTGAAGGAAAGTACCCGGCGTCCTTCCGGGCACAGCAAAGTTACCCCGCCGCGACCGGGCTCGTCGAGAGAAGGTGACCCAGTGGGACCGCCCTCCTCCAGGCGGGGATCGCACACGCTTCCCGGCCAATCGGCCACGCCGGAGGTCTCGCACCCGGCGGGCCAGGGCCAAATCCCGGCCGAGGCCCCACACTCGGACACAACCAGTGATTCCTCGGGCACGCGCCGCTCATTTCGGCCGCGAAATTGGGCTTTGTGGCGGCGCCCGAAGGGATTCATCGCATTCCTGATCGTCGCGGAACTGGCGGCCATTGTCTGGTTCGCGGTGGCAATCGCGAACTCACCGGGCCTAACGGTTCTCGATTGGCTACGGTTCGCGATTCTCACCGCCGGCGCGACGGTGCACATCCAACTCACGCGGCGACAGGAAGAGCGTCGACGGAATCGCGTTCGGACAGTCCTGATCGACCTCACCGCGGTGTGGGTGTTCCCCGCCGCGATTATTCTTCCAGTGCCGCTGACCGTACTACTGGTGCTGCTGATTCGCGTGCAGCACTGGTTCGTCGCGCGACGCCCGGCGCACAACTTCGTGTTCTCATCGATCACGCACATGCTCGCCGCGACGGTGGCGCACACCGTCTTCGTGACGTTGGGGGGTCAGCACTGGGAGTCACTGTCCGTCGTGGGCTCGCTGACCGAATTCGGCAAGCTCGTCCTGGTCGGCCTGGTTTACGAAGCGGTCCAGATCCTTTACGTCAGCAGCATTCTGAGCCTGGCGAGCAAGCCGAGCGTGCACAGTGTCCTCGGCAGCAAGGCGGACAACCTGCTCGAAGCGATCACGGTCGGGCTGGGCGCGGTCACCGCGATCCTGCTGGTGGTGCTGCCGCCGACAGTCGCGATCATGGCGGTGGTGACCGTGGTGTTCAACCGGCTCGCGGAGCTCGATCAACTACAGGACGACGTGCGCACCGATCCGAAGACCCAGGTGTACAACATGCGGGGCTGGATGGAGTCGGCGGAACGGGCGCTCAACCGGGCCATGAAGTCCGACGACGGCCTCGGCATCCTGATGATCGACCTCGACTATTTCAAGTGGATCAACGACACCTACGGCCATCCCGCCGGGGACGACGTGCTGCGCAATCTCGCGCAACTGCTCGACGAGGTCACCCGGCCCACCGACGTGGTCGGCCGGTTCGGTGGCGAGGAGTTCCTCGTGCTCCTGCCCGACACCGACCAGGCGACCGCCACCGGAGCCGCCGAGCGTATCCGGTCGGCAGTGGCCGAGCTACGGATCGTCACCACGGACAAACGTGGGGATCAGACCACGGTCGGCGAACGGACGGCTTCGATCGGTGTCGCGGTTTACCCCGCGCACGGCGACTCCCTGGAGAAACTCATGCAGGCGGCCGACGCGGCGGTGTACGAAGCGAAGGAAGGCGGCCGGAACCAGGTGCGGGTGGCAGAGCACCGGTCGGCGAACCATTAGGGTGGCGGACCGACCCCGGGGGTTTCCCCGGTGTTGGAAAGCCGTTGATCCTGCCACTCTGGAGTTCATGATCGACCCAGCCGAGACCCCTCGCCTGCGGCGGCCGCTGTCCACGTCGGCCTGGCTGCTCGCGCTGATCCTCGCACTGGTCGGTTTCGGGTTCGTGGCTTCGCGCGCGGCCACGCCCGCGGACCAGGGCCCGCCCACCGGCGGTGCCGCCGCGGCGCAGCGCGCCATCGAAGCGCTGACCCACCCCGGTCCGCAACCCAGCGCGCTGAGCCTGTTGCCCGCCGACTTCACCCAGGTCACCGGTGTCGTCCCGGGCGCGCTGCAAGCGCGCGACGGCACGACGCGCGCGGTGCACGTCGACGGTGGTTGTTCGACGCCGTGGGGCGACGACAACACCAAGTGGGACTACAGCGTCCCGTGCAAGGCCCACGACCTCGGCTACGACTTGTTGCGCTACGCCGACAAAGTCGGGCATCCGCTCGGCCCGGAGGTCCGCGCCTCGCTCGACGCGCGCCTGTCCGCCGACATGCACAACGCCTGCCGGATCAACCCGATGGATTCGCCGCGGACGTGCAATGTCGTGGCATCGCTGTATTCGGCCGGGTTGAAGGTGAACTCGTGGCACCAGCGCTGGGGTCCGCCGGTCGGCGACCCGATCGGCCCCATGCTGGCCGGGGTCTCCGTCATCGGCTGCCTGCTGGTGTTCCGGCTGCGCGGCTGGTTGCGCATGCGCCGCGCACGGCCGGTCCGCAAGCTCGAAGCCAGGCCGGCACCCGCGCCCGCGTCGCCGTGGGTCACGCTCGGCGTGACGAGTCTGGTGTTGCTGATCTTCGGTGAATCGGTGATCTCGCTGGCCCGCTGGGCCGGCGCGGACGAGTCCGGGCTGTGGCCGTTCACCTGGCTCGCGCAACTGGCGCCGGTGTTCTACTTCGCCGGCGGCCGGGCGAACCGCGCGGGCTGGGAGGCCATCCGGGACGGCGGCGGCGGATATCGCCAGTACCTCTCGCACCGGGCAAGCTGGCTGCTCCGGCCCGCGCTGATCTTCGTGGTGGTCACCCTGGTGGTACCACTGGCATTGGAACTGCTGGGCATTCCGGACAGTACGAACGCGACGATCGTGCGGATCGCGCTGCATCCGTTGTGGCTGCTCGCGGTCTACCTGCTGACGATGGTGGCCGCGCCGGTGATGCTCGCGCTGCACCGGCGCGGCGGGGCCGCGACCACGTTGGGGCTACTCGCTTTCGTCGTGCTCGCGGACCTTTCGGCCGGCTGGCTGGGCACCGAGATTCCGCGCTATCTGGGCGCTTTCGGGCTCGCACTGCTCGCGCAGCAGGTGTCGTTCAGCCGCATCGGCGGCACCCGCAAGCTGATCGGCGGAGCCGTACTCGCCGCCGTGGGGCTGACGTTGCTGGTCACCGTTGGCGGCGTGGATCCGAATCTGCTCGGCACTCCGGGGGCGCCGAGCGCGCTGGCCGCGCCGACGTTGCCGGTGCTGTTCCTCGGTGCGGCGCAACTGTGCCTGCTCGGCTTGTTCGCCGGACCGCTGAACCGGATGACCGCGCGGCCCGTGCTTTCCGGCGTGGTCCGGCTGGCGATGCGCGCTCCGATGAGCCTCTACCTGGGTTTCCTCGCCGCGGTGCTGTTACTGGTCACGCTCGTCTACCTTCCGGTCAACGATGCGCTGGCCTGGCTCGTCGGCCCGCGCACGCTGACGGCGCTGGCGCTGCTCGCGGTACCCGCGCTGATCGTGTTCTGGTGGTTCGAAAGGCATACGGACGGGTATGTCCTGTTCCAGCAACAACGGCCGACGGGCTGGCTGGCACACGCGGCCACCGTCCTCGGCACCGGGTTCGCGACCATCGGGCTGTTCGGCTTCGCGCTGACCCAGTTCGGCGGGGATGCCGGCGGCACGATGCTCGGGCTCCCGCTCGACCCGATCCAGAACCTGATCCAACTGTTGCTCGGGGTGTTCCTGCTGCACACGGTCCGGATCGGGCTGAGCGGCGCCACCAGCACCTGGGTGGTGACGGCGCTGGCCTGCGTGCCGCCACTGCTGGACGTGGCCGACGGCTACGACCGGGACGTGGTGACGGTCGCGTTGCACGGGCTCACGGCGCTGTTCGCCATCGTGGCCGCGGCGAGCACGCTGCGCCCGGCCAGAACGGTGGTGCAGAACACTTAAGCGGGTGTTGTGAACCACATTCATTGATCGATATGCGACGCTACGGCAACCGGGTGACGGGTCGACACGTCCATCGGTCTGGACACCCGTCGGGAAGGAGGCGTTGGCGTGGACAATCCGCCGCGGAACGAACGTGGGCAGCGACGGCCCGTACCGCGGCAGGCACGCCCCACCGACGCCCGCTACGTCGGCCCGGCACGGCGGCCCGCCGCCGGTGACCGGCCGGCGCCCCGGCGCCCCGGCCCCCCGCCGAAGCGCCGCCCGAT
The DNA here is from genome assembly GCF_035546795.1 of Amycolatopsis sp. Lineage (GTDB taxonomy): Bacteria > Actinomycetota > Actinomycetes > Mycobacteriales > Pseudonocardiaceae > Amycolatopsis_E. The sequence continues at coordinate 72,186 of NZ_DASZWC010000065.1, read as the reverse complement.
CGCCCCGCCACCGCCGCCACGACGTCGCAAGTTCGGCGCGAAGATCGTGGTCGCGGTCGTCTCGCTGCTGGTGGTGAGCCTGACCGGCTACGCGTGGGCCGCGATGCAGGGTCTGGTCAACGGCCTGACCACCGCCGACGTGATCAGTGGCGACCAGCCCGCGGACGGCGCCCGCGACATCCTGCTCGTCGGGATGGACAGCCGGACCGACGCGCAGGGCAATCCGCTGCCGGATTCGCTGCTGGCCCAACTGCGGGCCGGTATCTCCGACGGCGAGGAGAACACCGACACCCTGATCATGGTGCACATTCCCAACGACGGCAGCAAAGCCGTCGCGATCTCGCTGCCGCGTGACTCGTATGTGAACATCCCCGGCTACGGCCAGCACAAGATCAACTCCGCGTACGCGCGGGCAAAGGCGGCCGAGCGCAAGAAGCTGCAGGATTCGGGCGACTCGGACGCCAAGGACGTCGAGCTCAAGAGCAGCCAGGCCGGGGCGAAAACGCTGATCGCGACCGTGGAACAGCTCACCGGTTCGGCGATCGACAACTATGCCTCGGTCAACCTGCTCGGATTCTCCGACATCACCAAGGCCATCGGCGGCGTGGACGTCTGCCTGAACGAGGACGTCGACGACAGCTACTCCGGTGCCAAGTTCACCAAGGGCAGGCACACGATCTCCGGGGTGGAGGCGCTGGAGTTCGTCCGGCAGCGGCACGGCCTGCCGCGCGGCGACCTCGACCGGGTGGTGCGGCAGCAGGTCTTCATGGCCGGGATGGCGCAGAAGGTGCTCACGGCCGGGATGCTGACCGACCCCGGCAGGCTTTCGGACCTGACCGCCGCGATCAAGAAGTCGGTGGTGCTCAACCAGGGCTGGGACATCCTGGGCTTCGCCCAGCAGATGAAGGGCCTGACCGGCGGGCAGCTGCAGTTCCAGACCATCCCGGTGGTCAACATGGACTACAACACCCCCGAGGACGGCAGCGCGATCAAGGTCGACCCGAACCAGGTGCACCAGTTCGTGCAGGGCCTGACCGGCGCGCCGAAGCCCGCGGCACCGGCGCCCACGTCCTCGGAAAACGCCGGAACCACGGTGGACGTGCACAACGGGACCGCGAAGGAAGGCCTGGCCGCGACGGTTTCGCAAGCTCTGACCGCCAAGGGTTTCACCGGCGGCGAAACGAAGAACGCGACCGGCCGCACCAGCCGCAGCACGGTCCGCTACCCGTCCGGGGCGAAGGACGCCGCGCAGGCCGTGGCCGACGCGCTGGGCGGGAACCCCACCCTGCAGCAGGACGCGTCGGTTCCCGGCGGGCACGTGGTCGTGGTGGTCGGCTCCGACTACAGCCCGGCCACTTCGGAGAACATCGCGCCCGCCGCAGCCCAGTCCTCGGCGGCCAGCACGACGCAGGCGCCGCCCGACGACACCAAGCCGATCACCGCCGACGGCATCACTTGCGTGAACTGATCATGCTCTTTTCAGTCCAGCCGCATTAGCCCGAACGGCCTAATCCGTCGCTGAACTTCAAACGACTCGGCCGAAGTGGCGTAAGAGCGAGCCCGTCAGCGACTTACATACCCGTGGACACCGCTCGGGTTGGACCGGAAGTACCGGCGCAGGGGTGCGGTACGACCGAGGGTCAAGGCAGGGGACTAGGAGTGCTCATCGACAGTGATGTCTATCAACGGGTCCTGGGGGAGGAACTTCGGAAGCTGCGCCGACGGCGTGGCTGGACGCGCAAAGAGCTGAACCAGCACCTGCAGAGCGACATCTCACTGCAGACGCTGGCGACCTATGAACTGGGCACGCGCCAGTGCTCGGTGGTGCGACTGGTGGAGCTGTGCCTGGCGATGGACGAATTGCCACAGGATCTGCTGGCCAGGGTGCACCGGCGCGTCTTCACCGATGAGCCGGGGAAGGTACGGCTCGACCTGGCGCGGATCGTCGCGGACCACCAGGTCGAACTGCTGCCGTTGCGCAGATGGGCCGACGACCGGATGCGCCAGGCCGCCGGGGCGACCGAGGTGCAGCTCGACCGGCCCGCGCTGGAGCGGATGGCCGAGCTGTGCGGCATCCCCGTCACCGACCTGATGACCAGGCTGCGGACCATGTCCGCGCCGGCGCCGGGCGGCCTGGATCCCGGCGGGGGCGGGTAGGCCCCGCAAAGGCCCCGCCGGCTCAGGCGCTACTTATTGCCTGCGCTGCCGATTAGTTCGAAGTCGGCGGGGCGCAGCTTGCGGGTGTTGAGCCAGTACCGCCAGGTGAAGCCGGGCCACACGGTCCGGTTCACGCCCTTGCTGTCGAGGTACCAGCTCTTGCAACCGCCCTGCGTCCAGACACCCTTGTTCAGCTTGCGCTGGATCTCGTCGTTGAACCGCGCCTGCACATCGGTCCGCGGCACCAGCGCACCCGCGTCGTTCCGCTCGACCAGCTCGATCGCCTCGGCGATGTAGCGGATCTGCGACTCGATCATGAAGACGACCGAGTTGTGCCCGAGCCCGGTGTTCGGCCCGAGCAGGAAGAACAGGTTCGGGAACCCGGCGACCGTGATGCCGAGGTGGGTCTGCATCCCCTCGCCCGCCCACTCCTTGGACAGGTTGCGGCCGCCTTCGCCGATGATGTCCAGGTTGTCGAAGGCATCGGTCACGTGGAAGCCGGTGCCGAAGATGATCGCGTCCACCTCGTGCTCCACGCCGGCGCTGTCCACGATGCTGTGTGCCCTGACCTCGGCCACCCCGTCGGTGACCACGTCCACGTTGTCCCTGGCCAGCGCCGGGTAGTAGTCGTTGGAAATCAGCACCCGCTTGCAGCCCATCACGTAGTCCGGGGTGAGCTTCGCGCGCAGCTCGGGGTCACTGATGCTGCGATCGATGTTGGACTTGGCCAGCAGCTGGCCGATCTTCATCACGCTCGGATGCCCGTTGAAGCCGACCGCCCGGGCTTCGAGCGTCCAATACAGCAGGCTGCGGTAGGCGCGCTGGACGCCGGGAACCTTGTCGAACAGGTTCCGGGACCACTCCGGCATGGCGTGGTCGGGCTTGGGCATGACCCACGGCGGGGTGCGCTGGAACAGTGTCAGCCGCTCGACGTCGGGCGCGATGGCCGGGACGAACTGGATCGCACTGGCACCGGTGCCCACCACCGCGACTCGCTTGCCCCGCAGGTCGTAGTCGTGGTTCCACTGCGCCGAGTGGAACTTCTCGCCCTCGAAGTTCTCGATGCCCTTCAGGTCGGGAATCTGCGGCAGGTGCAGCGCACCCACGCCGTTGACCAGGTGCCTGCCCGCGAACTCGTCGCCGCCCCTCGTGGCGACGTGCCAGCGGTGCTCGTCGGAATCCCAGCGCGCGCCGGTCATCTCCTGGCCGAACCGGATGAACCGGTACAGGTCGTACTTCTTCGCGACCCCGCGCAGGTAGTCCCAGATCTCGGGCTGCGGGGAGAACGAACGCGTCCAGTTCGGGTTCTGCTCGAAGGAGAACGAGTACATGTGCGACTGGATGTCGCAGGCGCATCCGGGATAGGTGTTGTCCCGCCAGGTGCCCCCGACCTCGTGCGCCTTCTCCAGGATCACGAAGTCCTCGCGCCCCTGTTTGCGCAGCTGGATGGCCATGCCAAGGCCGGAGAACCCGGTGCCGACGATGACCACGCCCGTCTCGGTCCGCTCACCCATTACTTCCTCCGCATCGAGCGTCTTAGGTGTTACCGCGAGTCCACCTTACTTGAAGTAGGTTACTTCCGGTAGAGTCAATCACGTGAGCAACACCCCCAACCGCCGGAAGCGCATGCCCCGGGCCGAGCGCGAGCGCCAGATGCTCGACGTCGCGGAGGCGGTGTTCGCCGAGCGGGGGTACGTGGCGGCGTCGATGGACGAGATCGCCGAACGGGTCGGCGTGTCCAAACCGATGCTGTACGAGTACTTCCATTCGAAGGAAGGCCTGTTGCTGGCCTGTATCGCCCAGTCGCGCGCCGAACTGCGCGAGGTGACCGAAGAGGCGGTCGCGGGTGCCACGTCCGCCGAGGAGGCGCTCAGGCGTGGTTTGCGAGCATTTTTCGTGTACATCCGTGAGCGGCGGCAGTCGTGGTCGCTGTTGCGGCACGAGATGGCGCTGATCGGCACCACCGCGTCGGACGAGATCGAGGCGACCCGGCTCCAGCAGACCGATCTGATCGCGAAGCTGATGACGGGATATTTCGACGGAGGGTCCCCCCTGCGGGTGGAAGCGACCGCCGAATTCGTTGTCGGAGCGTGCGAACGACTCGCCATCTGGTGCGAGCGGCACGAAGAAGTGACACCTGATCGGGCTACGGATTTCGCGATGGACGTGCTCTGGACCGGTCTTCGCGAACGCGCTCAGTGACGCTCTTTGCGGCAACCGTGCAGATGCACGTGCATTAGACCAAGTGGTCGTCACGCACAGCACATTTGTGTCGATTGCTTGTCACACAGAGTCGTGTTGGGGTATCGATAGAGGTCGACAAAAAGTTCGGCGAACGGCGGCTCAAGTGCGCCCGATCGGGTTAACCGGATCTGGCGTCACGGAACGGCGGTAATCCGCTCTCAGCAGCGGAACAGCAGCCAGTGGCAGGGGTGTGGAGACAATGGCGGAACCGATCACGGCCATCTATGTCCAGGAGGACGACGACTGGACCGTCACCGTCGCGGGTCAGGACAAGACACTGACCAGTCGCGCGCCGGGCATCATCGCGGCGCGTGACAGCGTCGATCAACTAGTTGACCAACTGGGGGCGGCCGCGAAGGGGGCGACCGTCGTCCATCTGCTCAACGGCAGCGCGCTGGAGTTCACCGCGGCGTACATGACTGCGCGGCTGACCCGGCCGGAATCCGCTCCGCTCGAAGTGCCCGCGCAGGGCTCCGGCAAGCCGGACACGGTCCCCGAGCAGGCGAAGGACGAACCGGCGGGAAAACCGAAGAACAAGGCGGCCAGGAAGGCGAAGCTGACCGCCGACATCGGTGACGCGCTGGAGAGCGCGAAACCTGCGCAGAACCTGCCGGCCGCCACGGGCTCGGTGACCGTGGCCAAGGCCACGGTCCCGTCAGCCCGGAGCTGAGCTCAGCGGAACAGCTTGCGCACCAGCAGCGCGACGATCACCACGCCGGCGCCGATGAGCGGGTACTTCACCTTGGGGTCCTCGAGCTTGGCCAGCACACTGGTCTTGGCGGAGTCGGCCAACTTCTTCGGGTTGGCCTTCTCGCCGAGCTCGTCCAACGTCGACGCCAGTGCCTCGCGGGCCTGTTCGATCTCACGCTCGATGGTGTCGGGGTCGCGGGCCACCAGTCCTCCTCAGCTTGACAGGGCACCACCGTAGATCACGGCCCCGGGCGGGGCGTACCGGCCACGCCGCAAACACGGCGCGGGTGCCGACGCTAGGCTGGCAGATGTCGCGCCCGTAGCCCAATTGGCAGAGGCACACGGTTTAGGTCCGTGCCAGTGAGAGTTCGAGTCTCTCCGGGCGCACCCGTCCGCCCCGGCTCCCGGCGGGGCCGGGGCACGAAGGGGTCACTCCCCCGTCTCCGGCCGCGGGACTCGCGACCTCACATATTCGGTGCGAGGTCAGGAGATCGCTTCCGTGCCGCGGGAGCGGTTTAGGTGGTCCGCGACCGCGGCCACGGTTCAGGCGTTGGGTACCGGCGGCGTTCCGTGCGTGTGGAAGGACTCGATGGTCTTCAAACCCCAAGCCTGACCCTTCGCGCGTTCGGCCTCGGTCCAGGTGATGGTGGGCCAGTCGGGCGCGAGGATCAGGCGGGCGACCGGGTTGCACAGTTCGATCCGGTTGCCGCCGGGTTCGTACACATACAGGAAGAAAGTCTGCTGGATCGCGTGCTTGTGCGGGCCCGTCTCGATGAAGACTTCGTTCTCCAGAAAGATATCCGCGGCCCGCAGGATGTCTTCGCGCGTGTCGGTGGCGAAGGCGATGTGGTGCAGGCGGCCCGTGCTGCCCATCCAGTCGCTTGTGTACACGAGGTCGTAGGACTTGTTCCCGAAGTGCAGCCACTGCGCGCCCAGCCGTCCGGTGTCCAGCCGGATCTGCTCGGTCGCGCGCGCGCCGAGCAGGTCGCGCACGAAATTGCCGTTGGCCTCCACGTCGGCGGCGAGGAAGTTGACGTGGTCGAGCCGGCGTACGCACACACCGCGGCCGGGGTAGGCCTGCGCCTGGTTTTTCAGCGCCGGGCGTAGTTCCTCCGGCGCCTCGTACCATTCGCTTTCCCAGTACAGCTCGAATTCGTGCCCGTCCGGGTCGGTGCACAGGTACGCCGGGCCGATTCCGGCGTCGCCGTCGATCCAGCCGATGCCGCGGCCTGCCTCGTCGATCACCTTGACGCGGCGCTCCAACGCCTCCTGGCTCGACGCGCGCAACGCGGTGCGGCGGATGCCGGAAGTGTTGTGCGCGGTCAGTTTCAGGCTGTGGTGCTCATAGTCGTCCCAGGTGCGCAGGTACACCGAATCCCCGTCGCGCCCGTTTTCGGTCAGGCCCATCACCTCCGTGAAGAACCACAGGCTCTTCTCGGGTTCGGGGGTGAGCAGCTCCACGTGCCCGACATGGGCGACATCGTGTCGCAGGGTCGTCATCGATCCTCCTGGCTACGGGGAAAAACCGTGCCGTCGAACAGCTTCCGCGCGGTGCGCACGACACCGGCGCGGCGCACCTTCGGGCCATCCAGCTCGACCTCGACCTGGAGGTGGCCGGTCGGGTGCTCGATGTCGAGCCGGTTGCCGGACAGCCGCGCGATGTCATGCCCGACAGCGCCTTCCAGCAATGCCGCCGTACCGACGGTCACGGCGCCGAGCACACCGATCGACGTGTGCGGTTCGAGCGGGATGTACGTGCGGGTGCACAGGGTTCCGCCGTCCTGCGGCGGGGCGACGAACGTGGTCTTCGGGATCGACGCACCGTCGACGTCGCCGAGTCCCATCAGTTTCCCGGCCTGCAGCCGCAACGACTGCACGCGTGCCACGAGCGCGGGATCCCTGAGCTCGTCGAGGGTTTCGTAGCCGGTGAGGCCGAAATCCTTCGCCGCCACCACGACCACGGGCATTCCGTTGTCGATGCAGGTGACCTCGACGCCATCGAGCACGTCGCGCAGGTTGCCGGTCGGCAGCAGGCTGCCGCACGAGGACCCTTCGGTGCCGGTGAAATCGAGCGTGATCGGCGCGGCCGTGCCCGGCACCCCGGAGATGGCGGTTTCGCCGTCGTACTTCACGACTCCGCCGGGAGTTTCGAAGGTAGCGGCGGCCACCGAATCCGAGTTGACCTGGTGGATCCGGACCGTCGTGGTTTCCTCGCCTGGCTCGATCAGCCCGCGCTCCACCGCGAACGGGCCGACGCCCGCCAACAGGTTTCCGCAGTTCTGACGGTCGGAGACGGTCGCTTCGCCTACGCCGAGCTGCAGGAAGAGATAGTCCACATCGGACTCTTCTCGAGTCGATCTGGAGACCACGGCCACCTTGCTGGTCAGCGGGTGCGCGCCACCGATGCCGTCGATCTGGCGCGGGTCGGGGCTGCCCATGACACGCAGCAACAGGTCATGCCGCTCGGCCGGGTCCGACGGCAGGTCCTCGGCGAGGAAGTACGCGCCCTTGGACGTTCCGCCGCGCATCAACAGGCAGCGCACGCCGTTCACAGTCCGTACTCCTCCGCCGTCACGTACTCGACGCCGAGCTCGGCCAGCTTCGCGCGAAGCCCGTACCTGTCGAGGCCCAGCTCACCCTCACGGAACGCCGCGCGGGTCGCTTCCTCCTTTTCGAGGCGCACCTGCGATCGCTCCAACCCGCGGTCGACGTCCGCGCGCGGGACCACCATCACGCCGTCGTCGTCGGCGAGGATCGCGTCGCCGGGGCGGATCTGCTGGCCACCAATGCTGACCGGCACGTTCACCGCGCCGGCCGTCGCCTTCACCGTGCCCTGGGCGCTGACCGCGGCGGACCACACGGGAAAGCCCATCGCGTCTAGATCAGTCACGTCACGGACGCCTGCCTCGGTGATGAGCCCGCGTACGCCGCGGACCTGCAGCGCGGTGGCGAACAGTTCGCCGAACATGCCGTCGGTACTGGGGGACGTCGTGGTCACCACGAGCACGTCACCGGGGCGGCACTGTTCGACGGCCGCGTGGATCATCAGGTTGTCGCCCGGCCAGCTGACCACCGTCACCGCGGTACCGCCGATCCGCGAACCCAGGTGCACCGGGCGCAGCCGCGGACCGAGGAAACCCGTGCGCCCCAACGCTTCGTGCACAGTGGCGACCCCGTACTCGGCGAGCTTGTCGACCTTCTCGATGTCGGCCCGCGGCGTATCGGTGACGATCACGTTCCTCATAGCAGCACATCTCCCTACCTCACAGCGCTGCCACGAGATTAGGAGACGCCCGCCAATATTGTCAACAATTTGGTTGACATTTGGTGCTTAGGCAGCGCGGCGTCCGGTGAAGGCCAGCAGCCGCACACCGGCAGAGGCTGTCGGCGGGACCGGCACGGCCGGGCCGAAACGGCCCGGCCGGTCGGCCATGGTGAGGAAGAGCGGCGCGAGTTCCAGCAGTTCCTCGGCCAGCTCGCCGGGCAACGGCCGCGGCAGGCCGCAAGCCTGCGCGACATCCCAGCCGTGCACGGCGATCTCGACCGCGCCGGCGCTGGTGAGAATGCTGGTGGTGAGCTGGTTCCCCCCGATCGACACGGTCTCCGGTCCGTCCGTCCACGCGCCGAGCAGCAGCCGGGCGCGGTCGCGGAGCGCGGTGATCGGGTCTTCGGCCGCGACATCGGGCGCGAACAGCTCGATGCGCCCGATATCGGCGGCTTCGTGCAGGGCGAGCAGGGAATCGTTCATGTGCCCGAGCAGGGTTTCCAGGTTCCAGTCCCGGCAGGGCGTCGGGCGCGCGAGGTGCTCTTGCCGGACGAGATGCAGGCTGCCGAAGGTGTAGTTGACCGCGCGTTCGAGCAGGCCGATCCCGCCGAGGAGCGCCGCCGCGCCGTCTTCGATCATTTCGCGGGCACGCTCTCCGGCAGTCCGAATTTGGCGAACAACCTGGTGTCGAAGAAGCAGGACACGTGCGTGACCCCGTCGGCGGACAGGGTCAGCACCGGCATGTTGAACGGGCGGTAGACGTCGCCGTCGAGCATGTAGAGGCCAAAGCCGGGCTGGCCGTTCGCGTCGATCGGGATGAGGTGCATGTCGCCGGGGCCCTGCGCCGGGCACTGCACGTCAATGAGCCGGGCGATGTTCTCGTTGCCCTGGTACCAGCCGACGAACGGCGGCATCTCCCAGATGGCGTCCTTGGTGAACAGGTCGACCATCGCGTTGATGTCCTTGGCCTCGAACGCGGCCACGAACTTCTCGAGCAGCTCGCGCTGGTCGGCGGCGGTCGGCTCGACCACCTCGTCCTCGTGCGGGGTGACCTGTTCCAGCTGGGCGCGGGCACGCTGGAGGATGCTGTTGACCGCGGTGGTGGTCGTGTTCAGCACCACGGCGACCTCGGCGGCCCGCCACTGCAGGACGTCCCGCAGGATCAGCACGGCACGCTGGCGCGGCGGCAGGTGTTGCAGTGCGGCGATCAGGGCGAGCCGGATGGTCTCGCGGGAAGTGACGATCGTGGCGGGGTCGGCAGGGTCCGCGCCGACCATCGCGTCCGGCACCGGCTCCAGCCAGGGCACCTCGGGCTGTTCGACCAGCTCGTCGCCGGCCTGGGAACCCGGGTTGCCCAGCCCCGTCGGGAGCGGGCGCTTGCCGCGGCTTTCCAGTGCGGTGAGGCAGACCCGGGTGGCGATCCGGTACAGCCAGGTGCGCAGCGAGGAACGACCCTCGAAGCGTTCGTAGGACTTCCACGCCCGGATATAGGTCTCCTGCACCAGGTCCTCGGCGTCATGCACCGAACCGAGCATGCGGTAACAGTGCGCGAGCAGTTCGCGTCTGAAGGGATCGGCTTGACGGAGGAAATCCTCGCCTGCCGGTCTTTCGGTCATCGTCATAGTCATAAAGATTCCCTTCCTCGCGCTACCTGTACAGACCGCAGCGGAACGGGAAAGTCATCGGTCGGTGGACGGCCAGTTTTCGGCGGCCGGGCGACCAGACGGTGACCTGGTGGCGACGCTGGGGTCACTCTGCGCAAGGTCCTCGGCTTCAGCGTTTAGGCGGCAGCGGGCGGCCACGCCGTGTATCGAAGTCGCCTTTAGAGTGAACTACGTCACATATCGATACGGCGCGGTGCGCCGCGCAGGCCCGCGACCAGGGGCAATGCGCCTCGACAGTCGTCAATTACCCCATCCCCGGCAACCCGATCCTGTTCCATTAGGCGACTCGGGTGTTTTATGGAATGGATTTGGCCCCTTGATGAAGGCTCGCACGAAGCCCGCGGGAGCGGAGGAACGACAATGCCAGTCAACCCCGAATATGACTACATGACCCAGGCCCGCTGCAAACGTCGCCGGGTGCGTGAGGACTTGGCCCTTCTTCGAGACGAGAAGTACCTTGCGGCCGAGGAAATCTTGCTCAACATGAAGCTCGCCGTGATGTCCGCGGAGACCCGGATCGAGCTGGCGGCCGAAATTGCGTACGGGGACGCCAAATTCAGCGCATACATCAACTCGCTGCCGATCCGCGAGCGCGGGGACATCGAGTTTCGCTTGCGCCTCCAGGCGAACATGCGACGAGCGCTCCTCGCCGAAGCAGAGCGCTTCAGCGTTTAGGCGGCAGCGGGACGAACCCGCTGGTGCGGGATACGTAAGCGGCGTAGTCCGGGCGGTTGCGGACGAGGTTCTTCTCCAACAACGGCTTCCCCGTTCCCTTCGCCAGCAGCACCGTCACCACGATCGGCGAAACGATCGTCGCGGCGGCGAGCCAGCTGTGGCAGGCCAGCAGGTACAAGCCCCACCACACGCAGGCGTCGCCGAAGTAGTTCGGGTGCCTCGTGTATCGCCAGAGCCCCGTGTCCAGCACCTTCCCCTGGTTCGCCGGATCGCCGCGGAATCGCTGCAGCTGGTAATCCCCGACCGCCTCGAACACGAAGCCCACCAACCACACGACGACCCCGGCGCACACCAGCCACAGCGGCGGCGAGCCGAACCCCGCCACCTGGACCGGCAGCGAAATCACCCACAGCGCAATCGCTTGCGTGGCGTACGCGCGCACCGGGTTGATGTCGGCGTAGCGCCTGTCCTCGCCGCTGCCGCGACGGCGCACCTCGATGTGCACTGCCAGCCGCAGGCCCCAGACACACGTCAGCAGGGTCGGCAGCACGGAGCGGGCGGACACGAGCGCGATCACCACGAACCCGAGGCCCCACACGGTGTCGATGACGTCGAACCGGCCCTGCGACCGCGCGAAGATGTACGTGCCGCCGATCAGCACGAGGGTGACGACGGCGGTGATCGCGAAGATCATGCCTGCGCCAGGATCTGGTTGACGCCCATCCGGTTCTCCTCGAAAGCCAGCGCGCCCCCGGCGAGATACAGCCGCCAGACACGCAGTTGTCCTTCGCCGGCCAGCGCGACCACCTCGTCGCGGCGCTTCTCCAACTGCTCCGCCCACGCCCGCACGGTCCACACGTAGTGCTCCCGCAACGCTTCCACACCACGGATCTCGAACCCGGCCGCCTCCAGCCTGGCGAGTGTTTCCCAGACCGGCACCATCGTCATGTCCGGCGCGATGTAGGACTCGATGAACGCACCGCCGCCCGGCGCGACCGTGCCCCGGGACATCTGTTGCAGCAACAGTTTCCCGCCCGGCCTCAGCATCCGGTGCAGGGTCGCGGCGTAGCGCGGGTAGTTCCCGGCGCCGACGTGCTCCCCCATTTCCAGCGAAGCGATCGCGTCGAACGGCTCGCCGCTCAGATCCCGGTAGTCCTGCAGGCGCACGTTCAGCCCGAGGCCCCGCACGTGCTCCGCCTGTTGCGCCGACAGCGTCACGCCGGTCGCGTCGACGCCGTAGTGCTTCGTGGCGTGCGCGAGCAGCGCACCCCAGCCACAGCCGACGTCGAGCAAGCGCATCCCCGGTCGCAGCCCGAGTTTGCGGCACACCAGATCGAGTTTGTCCCGCTGCGCGTCGGCGAGCGGCTGCCCGGGGTTCGCGAAGTACGCGCACGAGTAGGCCATGCTCGGGTCGAGAATCAGCTGGTAGAAGTCGTTCCCGAGGTCGTAGTGGTGCGCGATGACGGACTTGTCGCGGGCGCGGGTGTGCAGCCGCCCCGCAGGCCGCGCCTCTTCAGCCGGCGGACGCGGCCGGGGGCCGATCACACGGAGCCGGACGGCGGCGCGCGCGACCTCCCGCAGGCTGGGCCGGTCGAGCTGCCCGGACCGGAAGAACTGCCAGCACAGCCGCAGCCCTTCGGTGAGGTCACCCTCCACGTCGAGATCGCCGGAAACGTAGGCGCGCGCCAGGCCCAGCTCGCTCAGATTCCACAGCAGCCGGCGCAGCGCCCGGCGGGTCACCACGACTTTAGGACAATCGTCCTGACCTGCGGTACTGCCGTCCCAAGCACGCAGGCCGACGGGCAGTTTGCCGCCGAACAGCGAGCTGAGCACCTCACTTGCGGTCACTGTCATCGCTCCTCTCCGGTCGTGCCCCCTGGTTCGGAGCCACCCCGTCGCCGGATTGGGTCCAATCCGCCCGTCCGCCGGCTCCGAATGCCGGATGTGCAAGCTGACTCGAACCCCACCCAGCGCCGAGTCGCCGTGATCGGCTCGGGCGTCTCCGGACTCACCGCGGCCTATGTGCTGCGCAACGACCGACAGGTGACGCTCTTCGAGGCCGACGGCCGGCTCGGCGGACACGCCCACACCCACGACGTGACCACACCCGACAACCACGAGATCCCGGTGGACAGCGGTTTCATCGTGCACAACGAACGCACCTACCCGAACCTGCTGCGACTGTTCCGCGAACTCGGCGTGTCCACGCAGGAGACCGAGATGTCGATGAGCGTGCGCTGCCAGGGCTGCGGCCTGGAGTACGCGGGCGCCCGGCGGCTCGACGGCGTCTTCGCCCAGCGCTCGAACCTGTTCAAGCCGCGGTATCTCCGTATGCTGGCCGAGATCAAGCACTTCCACCGGCACGCACACCGCGTGCTCGACCACCCCGACGCCGGCGACACCACGCTCGGCGCGTTCCTCGCCATCGGCGGCTACTCCACCTACTTCGTCGACCACTTCCTGATCCCGCTCGTTTCGGCCGTGTGGTCGGCGGGCGGCCAGCTGAGCAAGCAGTACCCGGCCCGCTACCTGTTCACTTTCCTGCGCCACCACGGAATGTTGTCGGTCAGCGGTTCGCCGTCCTGGCGCACCGTCGTCGGCGGCTCACGGTCCTATGTGGACAGAGTGGCGAAGAACCTGGTGGCCGTGCACACCGCCACCCCGGTCCGCGCGATGGTACGCCATGCCGACGGCACGACCGTGCACGACGAAGCCGGTGAGGGGCACGAGTTCGACGAGGTCGTGATCGCCACGCACGCCGATCAGGCGCTGCGGCTGCTCGGCGATCCCACCCCGGCCGAACGTGAAGTACTCGGCGCGTTCCAGTACTCCCGCAACAAGACCGTGCTGCACACCGACGAATCCGTGCTACCGAAGGCAAGCGGTGCCCGCGCGTCGTGGAACTACCTCAAGCCCGCGTGCCGCACCAGCGAGGGCCCGGTGCTGGTGACCTACGACATGAACCGCCTGATGCGGCTGGACGAGCCGGTCGGCTACCTGGTCTCGCTGAACAAGCCCGCGGGCACGGAGCCGATCGCGGAGATGGTCTACGAGCATCCGGTCTACACCCCGGAAGCCCTTGCCGCACAACGTCGGCTGCCCGAGCTGAACGACCACCGCACCGCATACGCCGGGGCGTACCATGGCTGGGGTTTCCACGAGGACGGTTGCGCGTCGGGCGTGCGGGCGGCCGCCGCGCTCGGTGTCCGATGGTGAACGCGATCTACGACGCCGTGGTCACGCACACCCGGCGCGCGCCGCAGAGCCGGTTCTCGCACCGGATGTACCTGTGGCTGGTGGATCTGGACGAACTGCCCGAGCTGCCGCGGTGGCTGCGCCCGTTCGCGCGGTTCGATGGCGGCGGCGACCTGGTCGAGTGGTTGTGGGAGCAGGGCTTCGCCCGCCCGCGCCGGATCGTGATGCTCGCGCAGGCCCGCGTGCTCGGGTACGTGTTCAATCCGCTTACTGTTTACTGGTGCGAGGGCGACGAGGACGTTGTGGTCGCCGAGGTGCGCAACACCTACGGCGGCATGCACCGTTACCTGCTGCAGCCGGATGATCACGGCAGCGCCACAGCGGACAAGGAGTTCTACGTCTCGCCGTTCCTGCCCATGCACGGCCAGTACCGGCTGTACTTGCCCCGTCCGGACGAGTGGCTGAACCTCGTGGTTTCGCTGCGCCAGGACGGTCACACCAGTCTTGCCGCCACACTGCGTGGCCGCCGGCGGCCCGCGTCTTCAGCCACCCTGGTGAAGATGGTGGTCACCCGGCCTTTCCTGCCCCAGCGAGTCTCGGCTTCGATCCGATGGCACGGCATAGGTTTGTGGTTGCGCCGGGTCCCGGTTGTTCCACGGAAACCGGCGGCCGCCGATGACTGAGACGTGGTCCGAACTCGCGATCGTGCCGAACTCGACCGCGCGGGCCTGGGCGGCCGAGCGGCTGTTCCGGTTCGCGGTCCGGGACCTCGAGGTCACGGTCGAACTGGGCGACGAGCGGCTGGGCCGCGGCGGTCCCGTGCTGCGGATCGACCGGCCCCGGGCGTTCTTCCACCGCCTCGGCGTGGACGCGAAGATCGGCTTCGGCGAGTCCTATATGGCGGGCGACTGGTCCGGAATGGATCTGGCCGACTTGCTGACCCCGTTCGCGGAGCGGCTGGCGAGCCTGGTGCCGAAACCGCTGCAGTCGTTGCGGCGCTTCGTGGACGCGAGCAAGCCGAGCTCCGAGCGCAACACCGTCGAGGGCGCGCGGGAGAACATCCACCGGCACTACGACCTGTCGAACGAGCTGTTCGCGGAGTTCCTCGACGAGACGATGACCTACTCCTCGGCGTTGTTCGAGCCCGGTTCGGACGATCTCGCGGCCGCGCAGCGCCGGAAGATCGACGCCATCCTGGATCTCGCGGGCGTGCGCGACGGGACGCGGCTGCTGGAGATCGGGACCGGCTGGGGCGAACTCGCGCTGCGCGCGGCGAAGCGGGGCGCGCAGGTGACGAGCCTGACGATCTCCGCGGAACAGCAGACGCTGGCGCGCAAACGGCTCGCGGAGGCGGGCGTCGAGGACCGTGTGGACGTGCAGCTGCGCGACTACCGCGAAGCGACCGGGAGCTACGACGCCATCGTCAGCGTCGAGATGATCGAGGCCGTCGGCGAGGAGTACTGGCCCGCGTACTTCCGCGCGCTGGACAAGCTCTTGGCGCCGGGCGGGCGGGTCGGGGTGCAGGGCATCACGATGCCGCACGACCGGATGCTGGCCACGCGGAATTCCTACACGTGGATACACAAGTACATCTTCCCCGGCGGGCACCTGATGTCCGTGCAGGCTTTCGAGCAGGCCGTCCGGCGCTACACGACGCTGCGCCTGGACGAGCGGCGCGGGTTCGGGCAGCACTACGCCCGCACGCTTCGCCTGTGGCGTCAACGGTTTCTGGCCGCCTGGCCCCGGATCACCGAGCTGGGTTTCGACGAGACGTTCCGCCGTATGTGGGAGTTCTACCTGGCCTACACCGAGGCCGGCTTCCGGAGCAGCTACATCGACGTCTACCAGTTCGGGCTGACCAAGCCGTAAGGCCCGCCGGCCAACCGGCGGGCCTTGGCCTCACATCGGGAACCACACCGCGGGCGACCTCGTCGGCTGCGCCGAGCCGCCCGCCGGTTCCACCGTCATCGCGATCTCATCGACGCCCTGCAAACCGTCGAACACGAGCAGGGCGGTGGAGGTGCCGCCGGGGCCGAGCAGGCCGATCGAGCGCGGGGTGCCGTTGACGATCGCCCACGCCTGGTAGGTCGAACTCGGCGGCTGGTCCGGCATTCCCGACACCAGCAGCATCCCGCGGTCGAGCCGCCGCGAGACCAGCACGCTGCCCTCGCCGACCTTCGCGCCTGCGCCCGCGATCGCCCGGAGGTCAGGCGCCGCAAGGAGTTCCGCGACCGAGTTCTCGCGGCCCTGCGCCTGAGCCAGCTCGCCCCGGGTCTGGCTCAGCTCGCCCTGGGTGCGGATCGCCACCACGCCGGCCCCGACCGCGATGGCGACCGCGACGGCCGCGGCGACCGACACCAGCCGGACGACCCACGGATTACGCTCGCGCCTTCGCTTCCCCTGTCGCGTAACCGGCGAAGTGAGCGGTGCGGCCTGCCGGACGCCGGAGATCCTGCCGAGTACTTCGTGCTTCATCGCGGGCGGTGGTTCCTCGGCGACGGCACGCCCGAGCCGCACCGCCGTAGCCCGCAGTTCGGCCACTTCCTGACTGCACTCGGGGCATTCGGCGAGGTGCCGTTCGAACTGGCGCCGCTCGAACTCGTCGAGCGCGTCGATGGCATACGCGCCGGTGAGCATGTGCACGTCCGGGGCGGTCATCGGATCACCCCCAGGCAGTCACGCAACCGGATGAGGCCGTCGCGCAGTCTCGTCTTGATTGTCCCGAGTGGACTGTCGAGCAGTTCGGCGACTTCGGGGTAGGTGTGCCCGCCGTAGTAGGCCAGCACCACGGATTCGCGTTGCAGCTCGGTCAGGTTCGACAGGCAGCGGCGCACCTGCTCGCGTTCGAGCCTGGAGGCGACCGCCTCGGCGACCTGATCGAAATCGGGCCCCTGCGAAACCGCCCCGGCGCGCTGCTCGCGGTCGGTCCTCGCCTGCGCGGAGCGCACCCGGTCCACGGCCCGGCGATGAGCCAGCGTCAATGCCCAGTTCACCGCGCTGCCCTTGGCCGGATTGAACCGCGTCGCGGTGCGCCACAGCTCGACCAGGACTTCCTGGGTGACCTCCTCGGACTGGGGCACGTCCCGCACCACGCGCCGCACCACGCCGAACACCGGCGCGGCGACGACGTCGTAGAGTTGCTCGAATGCGGTCTCACTACCCCGCGCCACCTGCGAAAGCAGGTCTTCCGGGGAGGGGCCCGCCGGACCTGGCGGCCGCATCGCCCGCACCGACTCGTCCATGCACCGATCCTTCCCTACTTCGCCTGTTTGTTCTTCGCGGCGGCTTCAGGTTCGGATTGGTCGGCGCTACTGTTTCGATGAACGAAACTCACGTTTGCTTTTAGCCCGTTCGGAGTATTGTTCGCTGGGCGCACAGCAGCCAGGATGGGCCCCGCACAACCAACCGGCGCCGTCTCTCCCCGGAGGCGCGCCGGCCGAGCCCGGGCGATCGCCCCTCCTGTGTAGCTCCGGGCTCAGGAGCCCCTCGGCGCGCACCTCTCCCTACCTCCCCGCCCGCCGAGGGTCTCCCCGGGGCTCAGGCGCGGGCCAGGCGCAGCCGCCGGTGCGCGGCCATCCGCACGGGGGCGTTCACGGCGCCGTAGCCGAGGTAACCGCCAACGCGCTGAACCACTTCGAAGAACACTCGCGAGCCCAGCAGTTCGGTGTAGAAGTGCAGGAATTCGCCGTCCCCGTCACGGTCGTAGAGCACCGAGTATTCGCGAAGCGAAGCCAGCAGTTCGGGCGAGAGCGCGAGGCGCGCGTCGAGGTCGTCGTAGTAGTTGTCCGGGATCTCCAACAGCGGCGCGCCTTTCTCACGCATTGCCCGCGCGCTGGCGAACACGTCGTCCGTGGCGAAGGCGACGTGTTGCGGGTCCGGCACGCCCGGCGCCCACTCTCCGCGCCGCAGCAGGGAAACATTGAGCGAGATCCGCACGTCGCGCGCCGCGTTGGTCACCGCACGGCTGCGGATCAGGCCGAAGGGCGCGGCGAACTCGGTCGGGAGCTCCGGTCGCAGGCCCAGCACCGTCCGATAGAACAGCGCGGCTTCGTCGAAGTTGTCGAAGGGCTGGCTCAACGAGACGTGATCGGTCCGGGTCAGCCCGGCACCGTCGTCCTCGGCAAGACCGGTCGGCTCGAAATCGCCCTGCCAGCCGTCGCCGCAGAAAAAGACCGCCGTGCCGTCCGGTGCTTCGACCCCGGGCAGGCTGACCTGCTCGCGAGACAGCTCCGGCGAACGGAACGCCTCGGCCCGCGCGATCGAGCGCGCGGGGTCCGCGCTCTCCACCGCCAGCGCGCTGATCTCGCCCGCGCCCTCGTTCAGCACGACGCGCGCGGCGCCCTGCCGCCACAGCTGGACCGGCTTGGCCGGGTGCTGTCCGACATGTGTGAAACCCATACCGGCCAACGCGTTCGCGATCTCCGGGCCGGTCACGGCCAGCTCGGTGAAGGCGTGCCCGGACAACGCCGGCGCGGTCGGCAACTCGTGCTCGCACAACAGCAACAGCGAGCGCATCGCGTCCACCGCGGCCCGGTGCGGGTCGGATTGGCGGAACACGTCGTTGAACACCTCCAGCGACAACGGGCCGGAGTAGCCGGTGGAGAGCACGTGCTCGACGAAGGCGGACAGGTCGAAAGCGCCCTGACCGGGGAAAAGCCGGTAATGCCTGCTCCACTGCAGCACGTCCATGTGCATCCGCGGCGCGTCCGCGAGCTGCAGGAAGAAGATCTTGGACCCCGGGATCGTGCGGATCGCGGCGATGTCGCTGCCGCGGGAGAGCACATGGAAACTGTCCAGGCACAGCCCGAGCGCGGGGTGATCGGCGCGGCGCACGATCCGCCACGAGTGGTCGTAGGTGTTGACGAAGCGGCCCCAGGCCAGCGCTTCGTAGGCAATGCGGATGCCCCGGTCGGCGGCCCGCGTGGCGAGCGCGTGCAACTGCTCGGCGGCGAGATCGTCGTCGTCGACCGCGTGCGGCGAGACGGTGGAACAGACGAGGACCGTGTCGGCCCCCAGTTCCGCCATCACGTCGAACTTCCGCTCCGCCCGGCGGAGATTGGCGGCCAGCACGTCCGGCGGCACGGCCTCGAAATCGCGGAAGGGCTGGTACAGGTCGATCGACAGGCCCAGGCCCGCGCATCGGCGCCGGATCTCGGCAGGCGAGTGCGGGGAAACCACGAGATCGTTCTCGAACAGCTCGATCCCGTCGAAACCGGCTTCGGCCGCCGCGGCCAGTTTGTCCTCCAGCGTGCCGGAAAGGCACACCGTCGCGATCGTCTTCTTCCGCACGTCTCCTCCTTCGCGGTGGACGGACCAATCGGTGAGTTCTACGGTGCGGCGTATGCCCTCAGACAACCCCGAACGGCAACGCGACGCCGACCGGACGCGCGCCGAGATCCTCGACGTGTCCACCCACGAATTCGCCGACCAGGGCTATGCCGGGGCGCGCGTGAACGAGATCGCCGCGAAGACCCGCACGACCAAGCGGATGATCTACTACTACTTCGGCAGCAAAGAAGGCCTCTACGTCGCGGTGCTGGAGCGCGCGTACTCGGTGATCCGCGCGCAGGAGCAGGAGCTCGACGTCGAGCACCTCGACCCCGTCGAGGCCTTGCGGCAGCTGGCCGAGCTGACCTTCGACCATCACGAGTCCCATCCGGACTTCATCCGGCTGGTCAGCATCGAGAACGTGCACCGGGCCGAGCACCTGCTCAAGTCGTCCGTGCTGCCCGGGCTGGCGAACCCGGCGCTGGACGTGGCCTCGCGCATCCTCGCCCGCGGCCGCGCCGACGGCCGGTTCCGCGACGACATCGACGCGCTCGACGTGCACATGCTGATCAGTTCCTTCTGCGTCTTCCGCACGGCCAACCGGTACACCTTCAACGCGATCTTCGACCGCGACCTGCTCGACCCCGGCCGCCGCGAGCACTACCGGAAAATGCTCGGCGAGCTGGTGATCGACTACCTGACGGTGACTTGACAACGCCACCGCGACAACTCACCATCTGGTACTTAACCAGACGGTACATTATCCCGACGGCCCTCGTCCCGCAACGGAGCAAGACGGCAGGAGGCCCCCGTGACCGGCAAATCGCGCAAGGCCGCAGTCGCCGCCTGGATCGGCAGCGCGCTCGAGTACTACGACTTCTTCATCTACGGCACCGCGGCGGCGCTGGTGTTCGGCAAGGTGTTCTTCCCGTCGTCGGATCCGGCGGCGAGCACCCTGCTCGCACTGGCCACGTTCGGCGTCGGGTATCTGGCGCGCCCGGTCGGGGCGTTCTTCCTCGGGCACCTCGGCGACAAGTTCGGCCGCAAGAAAGTGCTCGTGCTGACCGTGTTGTTGATGGGGTCGTCGACGTTCCTGGTCGGCTGCCTGCCGACGTACCGACAGGTCGGCGTGCTGGCCCCGGTGCTGCTCGTGGCGCTGCGGCTGATGCAGGGACTGTCCGCGGCCGGCGAGCAGGCCGGGGCGAACTCGATGTCACTGGAGCACGCGCCGGAGAACCGGCGGGCCTACTACACGAGCTTCACGCTGGCTGGCACCCAAGCCGGGCAGATCCTCGCGACAGCGGTCTTCCTGCCGGTCGCCGCGATGCCCGCGGCCCAGCTCCAGTCCTGGGGCTGGCGGCTGCCGTTCTGGCTGAGCGCGATCGTCGTCGTGGCGGCCTTCGTGATCCGGCGCAAACTCGACGAAACCCCGGTGTTCGAACGGGAAGCAGCCGCGAAACTGCCGGTGGTGCTGTTGTTCCGCGACCACTGGCGCGACGTGATCAGGGTCGTGGTCGCGTCGACGATCGCGGCGGTCAGCACGCTCTTCACGGTGTACGCGCTGTCGTTCGCGGTCAACGACGCGGGCCTGGCGAAGACGCCGATGCTCTGGGTCGGCGTGCTCGCGAACGTGATGGCGCTGGCCGCGATTCCCTTGTGGGCCAAGCTGGCCGATTGGATCGGCAGGCGCCCGGTGTTCATCGGCGGTTCGCTGGGCTGCGCGGTGCTGATCTTCGGCTACCTCGGCGCGATCTCGGCGAAGAGCTACCTTTGGGTGTTCGTGGTCGGCATCGTGATGTTCGGGATCGTGTACAGCGCGACGAACGCCAGCTGGCCCTCGTTCTACGGGGAGATGTTCACCGCCAAGGTCCGGCTGTCCGGCACGGCGGTCGGCACGCAGATCGGGTTCGCCATCGCCGGTTTCACCCCGACCATCGCCTCCGCGATCGGCTCCTGGACCGGGGTGGCCGCGTTCACCGCGGGACTGTGCCTGCTCAACGTGATCGCGGTGGCCACCGGCCGCGAAACCTACCGGACCCCGACCGCGGAACTGGGACTGCGCACCACGCCTGCGAAAGCGCCACTGAGCGCGCGGTAGCTGCGCCGCGCCGCGGTCCGAGCCGCACGACCTGGCTTGACCGTCCACAATAGACGCCCTTGAACTGCGGAGAACCGGATTCACAGCGATGCGCCGGCAAAGATGTCAAGCTTGAGACCATGACGGACGATCGCAACGTGCTCGGCGGTGAACTGGAACCGTGTGGCACCGAACCCCGCACCGGCTTCCACCGGACCGGCAGCTGCACCACAGGTCCCGACGATCTCGGCAGCCACACCGTGTGCGCGGTCGTCTCGAACGACTTCCTGGCGCATCAGCTCCGCGCGGGCAACGACCTGATCACCCCTCGCCCCGAGTACGAGTTCCCCGGCCTGCGCCCCGGCGATCGCTGGTGTGTCGTCGCGGCGCGCTGGCAGGAAGCGTACGAAGCGGGGGTTGCACCGCCGGTGGTACTCGCCGCGACACACGAGCGGGCGCTGGAAGTGGTGAACCTGGAAGCGTTGCGGGAGCACGCCGTCGACGTGCCGGCGGACCCTAGCTCGCTGCTTTGACCGCCGCGCGGCGGACGAACACCACGTTCGTCGCGACGACCCCGATCGAGACGAGGATCGCGAGCAGATCGACCACGAGGTCGTGCCTGCTCGCGAAATCGGGTTCCAGCAGTCCACCGGGATCGTCGAGGACGTCCACCCGGGTGCCCTGCTGCTGGCGGTCCGTGGAATCGGTGCGGATGGTGAGCGTGCCGCCCCGCGGGCAGGCGAGGGTGTGCACGAAACCGTAGTGCTGGTACCGCGAATGCGTGTCGACTTCTTCCCGATACGTCACTTCGCAGGATTCCGTCAGCCCGAAAGCCTGCAAGGCCACGCCTCGCCCGGCCACGGTGAGTGCCGCGAACAACAGCCCCGAGGTCACCAAGGACGTGGCCAATGCCCACCACGGCCCACCGGCGTAACGCGACATCCCGAGCGAAAACGCGGCGATGCCGACGATGCCGAGCACGATCGCCGCGATGGTGCTGTGCGGCGGGAGCAGGAAGATCACGGCCGCGGCCAGGATGGCCAGCAGCCCGCACCCGGCCGTGAGCCTGCCGGTGCGCAACCCGAGTCTTCGGGCGAGAACGTCCGCGGGAGAGCCTGCCATCGCGCAACTCTAACCGCGGAACCGGCTTCGGTGATCGGTTTCGCCTGGCCGGCGCAACACTTTCGAAGCAGGCGGCTCCGGGAAAGCCGCCCTTGTATTGTGACCGCGTGCACGATCCCGGCTACTACGAGATGCTCGGTGTGGAGCGGGACGCCTCCGCGACGGAGATCAAGTCCGCCTACCGCTCCCGGGCCAGGGCGATGCACCCCGACGCCGGTGGTTCGCCCCGCGAGTTCCACCTGCTCCGCGCGGCCTACGAGATCCTCAGCGATCCGCACCGTCGTGCCGACTACGACCGCGGCCTGGCGCCCACGCCGGTGCGCACGCGCCGGCGACCCCGGGAATTCGGCGAGGACCCGTCGTTCGTCGCGACGATGCCGCGCCTGGACCCGCAAACGCTTTCCTGGTGGCATCGCGGCGAGGAAAGGGCCTGCCCGTCCTCGCCGCGCCCGCCGGGCCACGCCCCGGCGGTGATCCTGCTCGCCTGGTTGCTGCTGGTGGTCCTGCCGCTGATGGCGGGCTGGCTGCTGCTCACCGTGTGGCTGCTGCTGGCCACCGCCGTCGCGATCTGGCTTGTGCGAAGGCATCTCGACCTGGCACGGGCCCGCGCCCGGTTCAGCACGGAATTCGGGAAGGTGACCGTGTTCGGCCGGCCGGGCGCGGACGCCGACCAGTGGGGCGAACGCCTCACCGCGGAACTGCTCGCGCGCTACCTCACCCGCCTGCCGAACGTGCGGGTGTTCCACGGACTTTCACTGCCGGGTTCGGTGTTCGCCGACGTGGACCACGCCGTGCTGGCCGGGAAACGTCTCGTGCTCGTCGAATCCAAGACGTGGCTGCCCGGCCACTACGGCGCCGACGACGACGGCACGTTGTGGCGCGACGACCGGCTCTTCCGCGGCGGCGCCACCCGGCTGATCGAGGCCATCGGGGCGTACCGGGAACTGCTGCCGGGCGTGGAGGTGCGCGGCGCGCTCGTCATCTACCCGAGCCGCGCCGGGGAGATCACCACCGAGGCGGACTTCGAAGTGCCCGCCCCGCCGATGACCCCGGAGCAGTTCGTGCGCGACATCGGCGCCTGGCTGGCCGCCGAACCCTCCACTGTGGACATCGACCTGCTGCGGAAGGTGCGCGAGCGGGTGGTCTGACGCCTCGGCTAAGGAGCGCTCCACAGGCAGAACTCGGGCGTCTTCTCCCGGCGCCGGACATACGTGCCCTTCGACCGTACTGTCACCACCAATCCCCATTCCCGCAGTAGCCGCGTCGCCTGCCGGACTGTCCCCAGCGCCACCCCGTACTCCCTGGCGAGCTGCCCTTCCGCCGGCAGCGGTGTGTTCGGCGCCAGCTCGCCCGTCTCGATCCGCTCGGCGATGCGCTTCGCGACCGTTTCGTAGAGATATCCGGGTGCCTCGAAATCGATACTCACGGAACAAAAAGTAGCACGGAAACGACAAAATGTCGCTCGCCGCACCCCAAGTAAGCTGCACTTCCGATGGCTGAGCAGGAACTGGACGAGGCGCTCGACGCGCGGCTGCGCGCGCTGGCCACCCAGGTGCGCCGTGCGCGGCGCGAGCGGGACCTCAGCCAGGAGGAGCTCGCCGACCGCGCCGGCGTCTCGCGCTCGGTGGTTGCCGAACTGGAACGCTCCCGGCTCGATCAGCCGAGGCGCCGGCAGGATCCGCGGAAACGCCCGCCCCGCAACATCACGCTGGACACGTTGTTCCGGATGGCCGAGGCGCTGGAAGTGCACCCGGCGGAGCTGCTCGACGATCGCTGACGGCTTGTGGGCACCCTCACTCTCGGCGGGTCGCGGACGATCTCGCGTGATAGGCATGCCGGGATGTGCCCGCGCCCGGAGAGGTACGCCTGATGCGCCTGCTGTTGCTGTCCAACTCGACCGCGCCGGGAAAGCAGTACCTCGAACACGCGATGGACGAGCTGGGCGAAATCCTCGACCGCGTCCGCCGGCTGGTGTTCGTCCCCTTCGCGCTGGCCGACCACGACGGCTACACGGCGAAGGTCGCCGAAGCGCTGCGGCCGGTCGGGGTGGACGTGGTCGGCGCGCATTCCGACGACCCGATCAAGCTGTTCAACAGCGCGCAGGCGGTGTTCGTCGGCGGCGGCAACACCTTCCGGCTGCTGCGCGAGCTGTACGCCCGCGAGCTGCTCGCCCCGATCCGCGACCGGGTGGCGCACGGGACCGTCTACATCGGATCGAGCGCGGGCACGAACGTGGCCTGCCCGACCATCCGCACCACCAACGACATGCCGATCGTGCAGCCGCCGGCGTTCGAGGCCAGCGGGCTCGTCCCGTTCCAGATCAACCCGCACTACCTCGACGCGCTCGACGACGGCACGCATATGGGCGAGACGCGCGAGGAACGGCTGGAGCAGTTCCTGGAAGAGAACGACGTGCCGGTGCTCGGCATGCGCGAGGGCACCTGGCTCCGCCGGATCGACGAGACCCTCACCCTCGGCGGCGACGACGCCGGCGCGCGGCTGTTCCAGCGGGGGGAACCGGCGAAGGAGATCCGCTCCGGCGCCGATCTGAGTGCCTTGCTGGAAACCGTCGCACTGTTTCGTTGACTCACCATCCGGGCAAGATCGGGGTATGAGCCAGTCTGCGCGAGCGATCCGGACCGGGTGGGTGGTCGACGGCGCCGTGCCAGGGCCCAACGTGGACGAGTTCGCCGAACCCAGCGAGGTGATCGAGGCGCTCGCCAGTGCGAACGGCGAGACACTGCTCGCCGTCCAGCATCCGCATCGCACCCCGGCGGCGCGTGCCCGAGGCCTCTCCCTCACCGACGCGCTCCCCGAAGCGCGCCGGACGCTCGATCGCTTGCTCGCGCGGCACTACCGGCAGGTGCGCGATTTCGTCGCGGTCTGCCGGATCGACGGCTCCGACGGGACGGCTGTCGGCGTGTTCTGCCTGGTGGATCCGGCGCAAGGAATACGGAACAGCGAGGAGATCTACCCGCGGATCGTCGACGAGCGCGCCGCGATGCTGGCCGGGCTCGGCCGGGCGACGAGCGCGGCGATGCTTGTCCCGCTCACCGGTGGCGCAGGGCTCACCGAACTGGTGGAGCGCTTGGTCGCGGGCAAGGCGCCCGACGTCGTCAGCGGCGGCCACCGGCTCTGGCTTGTCGGCCCTGGCGCGGCGCAGGACGAACTGCTGGCGCTGTTCCGGGGCGGGCCGTTGCTGGTCGCCGACGGAAACCACCGGGTCGCGGCGGCGGGCGCGGACCTGCTCGCGCTGGTCACCGCGGGGCCGGACCTGCGGATCGGCGCGATCCACCGGGCACTCGTGCGGACCGGGCTGCGCAAGGAAGATCTCGCCTCGGCTTGGCGTGGCGTCGGCCTCACCGTGCATGAGGTGACGGCGCCGGAGCCCCCGTCGAAACCGGGCACCGTCACCGTTCCGTCCGGGCTACTGGTCGAGCTGCCGCAGCCACGGGACCCGTTGCCCCGTATCGATCACGGCGTCGTCGAGCAGGTGCTCATCGCCGAGGCGCTCGGCATCGATCCGGAGGGGCCGCACGTGCGCGCCCTGCCCGAAGGGCATCCGGCCGGTCCGGACGTCGACGCGCTGCTGCAACTGGCGCCGGTCCCGCTCGCCGACGTGCTCGCGGTGCACGAACAGGGCCGCCGGATGCCGCGCAAGAGCACCTACTTCACCCCGAAACCGCGCAGTGGCCTGCTGATCGCCGAACTCACTCCCTGAACCGGCCGCCGGGCTGCACCCGTTCCAGTGCCTGGAGGCCGGAATCGCGCTCGCGTTCGGCCTCCTCCGCGCGCCCGCCACCACGCAGGCCGAACAGGCGTTTCGCGAACAGCAGGTAGATCACCACCGCGAGATTCACCAGCAGGGTGAGGATCTTGAGCACGCTCACCCGGTGGCTGAGCTCGTACAACTCCGGGACGAGCAGCACGGCCGTCGCCACGAAGGTCAGGTACTCGGCCCACCGCCTGGCCAGCCACAGCCCGATCGCCTCGACCCCCTCCAGCACGGCATAGCACGCCACGACCCCGCCGATGATCCAGATCGTCGAAGACCGCGCGGCGAACGCTTTCGTCAGTTCCCCCAACATGCCCTGTCCCGATTCCCCGGTGCGCCCGCCGAGCGCGCCCTGCACGGCGTCGATGATCCGGAAGAACGGACCGCTCAACGCGTCCCGTTCGTGCGCGAACACGAATACACCTGCCGCGAGAACGGCCAGCACCAGAAAATGCAACAGCCGGTCGAGTGCGATCAATCGCAGTACATAACGATCCCGGAGCAGCTTCCCGCGCGGCGGTATGTCCAATTCATCCGGGGCGGGACAGAATTCACGGGCAGGATTTTCCGGAACCGGCAACGGTAACCAGGAGTCACAACGCAGGCAACGATGCCAGCGCAGTCCGCCCGATTCCCGGACGATCATTTCGTCCTGCCGCCGAATGTGCGCCGCGTCCCGTCCGGCGAGCAGGTGGCCGTGCCGCGCGCAGCCGATGAGCTCGTAGACCAGCCAGCCACGGCGCCCGTCGGTGCCCGGTGGCGGGCGCAGTTCGTCCTCGCCGATCATGCCGAGCAGGCTATCCCGACCGCAGGAAGATCGCGAAATCTCGACCTCGCAAGGCTCCCCAGCCGAAAGGAAAAACGCCATCTGCAAATTGCAGTTTCTTCGGTTTCATCCACTGAGACGATGGTTTGCTACATTACGGTGACATCGCTTCTGGCTTCGTCGCAGCCGTGCTTACGATGCCTGAAACCCCACGAGGAACCGGATGCGATCATGGCAACACGCATTGATTTCGAGCCCGGCGACATCTGTTTTTCCTGCCTCGTACCGCGGGAACAGACACCGAACGACGAAGAATGGTGTTTCGGGCCGCTGTGCGGGCAATGCGCCCGTGACGAGTGCGTAATACACGAACCGTGGCCGGAAACTCTCCCGATGGCCGAGCCACGGCCCCGCGCACTGGCCGACCTGTCGTATTTACTGCCCTGACCCCCGAATTCGCCCCCCATTCCCTCGTCCCATCGCGGCTACGCGGTACCGTGGATGGAATTGACGCCCGGTAATGGGAGGTGAGGAGCCGATGGGGGACTCCGCCGCGCGCCCGACGATGAGCAGGCGGCGCGAGGTCAGTCATACCAGCGCCCGCTCCCTGCTGATGACCGTTCTCGGCGAGTACGTGCTCCCCCGTGGACGCCCGGTCTGGACGTCCACGCTCGTCGAGGTGCTGGCCGCGTTCGCGGTCGAGGAGAAGTCGGCCCGCCAAGCGCTCGCGCGCACCGCGGCCGAAGGCTGGCTCGTGTCGGAACGGGTGGGCCGCCGCGTGCGCTGGTCACTGACCCCGCCCGGCCGCCGGCTGCTCACCGAAGGCGCGGAGCGGATCTACGGCTTCGGCCGGGCCGACGGTGACTGGGACGGCAACTGGCTGATGTTGCTGGTATCGGTCCCGGAGACGAAGCGGGACCTGCGGCACAGCCTGCGCACCAAACTCACGTGGGCGGGTTTCGGCTCGCCGACCCCCGGCGTGTGGATCAGCGCCGACGTCTCCCGCCAGGGCGAGGCCGAGAAGATCGTCCACGAGCTCGGCCTGGACGCCGAGGCGATGTCGTTCGTCGCGGCGTACGGCAAGATCGGCGACGAGGACGCGATGGTCGCCCAGGCCTGGGATCTCAGCGCACTGGAAGGCCGGTACGAGGGCTTCATCGACGAGTTCACCGGGCTGAACCCGGCCGGCGGCGACGAAGCCCTGCACGCCCAGACCAAGCTCGTGCACGAGTGGCGGCGCTTCCCGTTCCTCGACCCACGCCTGCCGACGCGGTTGCTGCCGCGCGACTGGAGCGGGGCGCAGGCAGCGGAGTTGTTCCACTGCAAGCACGTCGAATGGCGCCCGGCCGCGCAGGAGCACTGGGACCGGCTGACGAAGGAAGCGGAAGCAGCCTGACTCAGGGCAGCCAGCGCACCGCCGTCGCCTCGCGGACGTGGAAGAAGGCGTCGAAGGCGGCGGCCAGCGCCGGCACGCCGATGTGTTCGGCGGTGTCACGGGCCGGGTCGTAAACCCCGCTGATCACCCGGACCTTCGTCGGCTCGCGCCATTGCTTCCGGACGGTTTCGTCACGCAAGTCCAGCCAGCCCTCTTCGAGCTTCGCGTCGGCGAAGTCGGCAGCAGGCGCCGGCACCGTCGCAACGCCCAGGTTCCCGTGGTGGAAGCCGATTCCGACGGAGACGTAACCGTCGCCGTACTGCTCGCGCAACAGGCTGCCGATGGTCGGTTTCGCGGGGCCGCCCGGCGCGAGTCCCGAAGTCACCGGCGTCGCCGCGGTGTGCGCGATACCGTCCCAATAGACGACGCGCAGGCCGGACTCGCCCTGGAAATCGCCGATGGTCGCGGCCGCTCCCTCGTCGTCGCCCACGAAACTGCCACGCCCGGCAACACTGGTCTCGTGGAAGGTGACGATGAGCCGCATCCGAGCCAGCAGATCGTCTTGCGCCCCAACGGATTCGACGATTTCGAATGCGTCACGGGCGTGCTCGGCGAACGGCCGCCCCGGGTGGAAGCCGCGGGCGCGCTGCACGTGTTCGTCCGTCTCGTGCGCTGTCCGGATCGGCGCGAGATGCGCGCCCAGCTCCGCCACCCGGCCCGGCGCCAGTTCCCGCACGCCGTCGAGCACCGCGTCGTAGTCCGCGGGCTGGGCTCGCGCAGGTTGCACCCCGAAAATCCGGACCGGGTCTTGGGGATGCGCGTCGTTGAACCGGCGGATCCACGCCAGTGCCGCGGCCATCTCGGCCGTCCGCCACGGGCGCCACGCCCCGTCCAGCGCGGACTCGGGTGTGCCCGGCCCGCCGTTGACGAACTCGTCCTGCCGGGCGGCGACGGCGGCATCGTCCTGGACCGCCAACGCGCGAAAACCATGCTGTGACACCAGAATCCGGAACAACCTGTCCCGGGTCACGAAGGTCTCCGTGGAAAAGCGGGTGGACTCACCCAGACCGGCGATCACGGCGTCGGCGCCGATCTTCGCGGCTATCCCGGTTTCGGTCAGCGACCCGGCCGAAGCGACTGCGTTCATGACCCCAGCCTGCAACCTCAAGTAAGGTAGAGGTCAAGGGATCCACTTCGGACGGTGCTCAGATCTCCCAGACCTCGTCCGGCGGCCTGGTCAACCGGATCGCGGTCCGGCGCACCGACTCGGCAACCTTCTCGTCACTGAGATCACCGGCCACGAACACCACCGCCACACACCCCACCGCACCCTGCGCAAGACGCACCGGAGCGGCGATCTCCGTCAACCCCGCGTGCAGTTCACCCACCGTGCGCACGTAACCCGTCTGCCGCGCCCAACCCACCTCGGGCCGCTCATCCGGCCGCGCCGGCCTCGTCGACTGGATCGCCAGGCCGCACGCGCCGCGGTCCATCGGCGCGCGCGTCCACGGCCGGTACGCGACGTGCGCCCTGTCCCTGTCCGGCTCGACGGTGACGACGGTGACCACCTGACCGCCGCGGGGTACCGCGAAGAACGCTGTCGCCGCGACCGAGTTCGCCAGCTCGCCGAGCACGTCGTGCATCTGCGCCTGCGCGTCGCCGAGGACGGTGCGGGTGAGCACGAGGAGCCCAAGGCCCATCGTGTAGCGGCCTTCGGCGGTACGCCGAACGAGTTCCCGATCTTCCAGTGTGCGCAGGATCCGGTACACAATCGAGCGGTGGAGTCCCGTCGCGGCCGCGAGATCCTGACTCGACCGGGCCTGCCCGTCGGCGAGGATGTCCAGCACGTCGAGGGCACGGTCCAGCGTCTGCGCCCGCACTCCAGACTTGGCTTCCACCGCTACCTCCCCGGCTGTCGCCCGGGTCACTTTACTGTGCGGCTGGTTGCCAGGCCGACCGCAGCCGCGGCGGAAACCGTCGCCCATGAGCAGGCCCGTTGCGGATCGTGTCCGCCCACTTTCGGTCGGCTGGGCAACACGCTATATTGCTCGGATATCGAGCTGACAACGGCGTCATTGCTCGATACCAGAGCCAATATCGGGAGGACGTCCGGGCCGACATGTCGCCGCGAAACCGTCCCTCGATCGACCCCGCCACCTTCCGGCGCACCATGAGCCGCTTCACCAGCGGGGTCACCGTGGTCACCACCGTCGCCGGCGAGCGCATCCACGGGATGACCGCCAACGGTTTCCTGTCCGTCTCCCTGCACCCTCCGCTGGTCCTGGTGTCGCTCGGCGAAGAATCCCGGATGGCGGCGTTGCTGCGGCGCACCCGCCGCTACGGCGTCAGCGTGCTCGCCGACGACCAGCAGGCGCATTCCCGGCATTTCGCCGGACGCCCGGTCGCGGGCCTCGAACCGGAGTTCGACCGGATCGACGGCATCCCGTTCCTGCGCGGCGCGATAGGCCAAATCGGTTGCGATGTAACGGAAATCCATCCCGCCGGTGATCACCTGCTGTTCCTGGGCAGAGTCACACATCTCGCGGACGCCGACCGCGAACCACTCGTCTTCTTCACCGGCTCCTATCGCGCGCTCTACGCGGAAGCATCCGAAGAACTGTTCACCTACTGAGAGAAGGAGCGGTCAATGGACGGGATCGGCATCGTCGGGGCCGGCATCGCCGGCCTGCACCTCGGGCTTCTGCTTCGCCGGCACGATATTCCGGTCACCATCTACAGCGACCGGACCGCCGAGCAGATGGCGGGCGGGCGGATGCTCAACAGCGTCGCCCACCACCATTCGACGATCGAGCGTGAGCGCGCGCTCGGCGTGGACCACTGGAACATCGAGGAGTACGGCTACTTCGGGCACCACCACTACATCGCGGGCGGCCCGCAGCCGATGGTGTTCCCCGGTTTCTTCAAGGCGCCGTCGCGGGCCATCGACTACCGGATCTATCTGCCGACGCTGCTGGAGGACTACGTCGCGCGCGGCGGAGAGTTCGAGGTGCGCCCGGTGCAGGCCGCCGACGTGGTCAAGCTGTCCGACCGGCACGATCTCGTCGTCATCGCGTCGGGCCGCGGCAACATGAGCGCGATGTTCCCGCGCCGGGCCGACAAATCCCCGTACGACACCCCGCAGCGCAAGCTCTGTTCCGGGCTGTACGAAGGAATCGCGCGCTCCGAGCCGAACGGCGTCACGATGAGCATCTCGCCGGGGCACGGTGAGCTGCTGGAGATCCCGATGTATTCGGCGGCCGGGCACGTGACGGTGCTGCTCTTCGAGACCGTGCCGGGCGGGGACCTGGAAGTGCTCGCGGAAACGAGTTACGACAGCGATCCCGCCGGGTTCGAGAAGCTCGTGCTGGAGAAGACGAGACAGCACCATCCGACGGTTTTCGAGCGCATCGACACCGGCGAGTTCCGGCTGACCGGGCCGCTGGATCTGTTGCAGGGCGGGGTGTTGCCGTCGGTGCGCGAGGACTACGCCCGGCTGCCCAACGGCCGCTACGTGATCGCGGTCGGCGACGCGCACACGGTGGTCGACCCGGTGATCGGCCAGGGCGCGAACTGCGCTTCGTACTCGGCGTGGGAGCTCGGCCAGACCATCCTGGAGGACCCGAACTTCGACGAACGGTTCTGCCAGAAGGTCGCCGACCGCCGCCGCAACCGGGTGCACGCGACCTCGGACTGGACCAACCTGATGATCCGCAACCCGCCTCCGCCGCACCTGCTGCAGCTGCTCGTGTCCATGTCGCAGAACCAGGCGGTCGCCGACGAGTTCACCGAGAACTTCAGCTGGCCGGACCGGCAGTGGGACATTCTCGCGACCCCCGAACGGGTACAGAAGTTCCTGGCCGGCCACGGGATGGCTTAAGGAGGACCCATGCACAAACTGCTCGTGCTCTACTCCCCGGTCGAGGACACCGAGGCGTTCAAGGAGTACTACGTCAACAACCACTTGCCGCTCGCCGCGAAGCTGCCCGGGCTGCGCGCCATGCGCTACAGCTTCGACGTGCACGCGGGCGGGCGCGAATCGCCGTACTTCGCCTTGTTCGAGGCGGACTTCGACGACGCCGACGCGCTCACTGCGGCGCTGGGTTCACCGGAAGGGCGAGCGGTCGCCGCCGACGTGCCGAATTACGCGGGCGACGTGTTGATCCTCGACTATCCGGTCACCGACTAGTGTGCTGGAGGTGACCGAGCACCTCAGCATTGCGACCCCTGCCGGTTCCTTCGACGCGATCGCGGCCGGGCCCGAAGACGGCAGGCCCGTCCTGCTGCTGCACGGGTTTCCCGAAGCGGCGATCGCGTGGGAGGACCAGGTCGCGGTGCTCGGCGACCGCGGCTACCGTGCCGTCGCCCCGGACCAGCGCGGCTACTCGCCCGGCGTCCGGCCGGAAACGGTTGCGGAGTACGGAATGAGTGAGCTCGAAAGCGACGTGCTCGCGATCGCGGACGAGTTCGGGTGGAGCCGGTTCGACCTCGTGGGGCACGACTGGGGTGCCGCGGTCGCCTGGTGGACGGCATGGGACCACCCGGATCGGGTGCGCACGTTGACGGCGGTGTCCACCCCGCACCCTGGCGCGCTCGCGCAGGCCCTGCGCACCGACGAGGACCAGGCGATGCGCTCGCAGTACATGCGCGACTGGCGCGAGCGCAGCACCGAACGCCGGATGCTGGCGAACAACGGCGCGGCGCTGCGCGCCATGTTCGAGTGGCGGGTTTCCCAGACCCGGGTCGACGAATACATCCAACGGCTCACCGAGCCGGGCGCGCTGACGGCGGCGCTGAACTGGTACCGCGCAAGCCGTCCCGCCGCCAAAATCGGGAAGATCGAGGTGCCCACGCTGTACGTGTGGAGCACCGAGGACGTCGCGTTCGGATCCACGGCCGCGCTCGACACCGAGAACTGGGTGACCGGGGCGTACTGGTTCCAGATGCTCGAAGACGTCTCGCACTGGGTGCCCGAAGAGCACCCGGAGATCCTGACCGGGTTGATCCTGGAGCATCTCGCCCGCAAGTGAACCCGTTGCGGCCCGAAACTGTCGGTGGGTCGCGCTAGCTTGTCCGGTATGGCATACGACTTCCAGGTCACGATCGATTCGACCGAGCCGCACCCGCTCGCCGACTGGTGGGCGGACGCACTCGGCTGGATCGTCGAGCCCAGCGACGAGGCCTTCATCCGCCGAATGGTGGCGGAGGGGTATGCCCGCGAAGAGGACACGATGACTCATCGCGGGGTGCTGGTCTGGAAGGTCGGCATCGGCATCAGGCATCCGGAGTCCGGCAGGCGGATTCTGTTCCAGCGAGTACCTGAGCCGAAGACCGTGAAAAACCGCGTCCATCTGGACGTGCACATACCGGATGACAAGCGCGAGGCGGAGGTGGAGCGGCTCGTCGCGGTCGGCGCCAAGGTGCTCCACCGCGGCAGCCAGGGGCCGTCCACCTGGGTCACCGTCACCGATCCGGAGGGCAACGAGTTCTGCCTGCACTGAGCAGGCGAAGAAGGGGGAGCGAGTTTGGTTGCGTGGAAAGGAAAAGCGGTATGAGGGCGGCGGTCTGCACCGGGCCCGGAGGGCCGGAGGTGCTCGAGGTTCGCGAGCTGCCGAGGCCCCAGGTGCGTCCGGACTGGAGCCTGGTTCGGGTGAAGGCGTTCGGGCTCAACAGGTCCGAGCTGATGACGCGGCAGGGGCATTCGCCGAACGTGCAGTTCCCACGGGTGCTGGGGATCGAGTGCGTCGGCGTGGTCGAGGAGTCGGCCGCGCTCGCGCCGGGCACGAAGGTCGCCGCGGTGATGGGCGAGATGGGCCGTGAGTTCGACGGGGGCTACGCCGAGTGGGCCCTGCTGCCGGACGAGCTGCTCATCCCGGTGGAGACTTCCCTTGCGTGGGAAGTGTTCGCGGCCCTGCCCGAGACTTACCTGACGGCGTACGGTTCGCTGCAGGCGCTGGGGGTCGAGGGCACGGGCCGGTCGTTGCTGATCCGCGGCGGCACCTCTTCGGTGGGGATGGCAATGTTGTCGCTGGCGAAGGATCACGGGCTGGAAACCCTTGCCACCACCCGGAATCCGGACAAGGTGGCGGCGCTGCGCAAGGCCGGGGCCACGCATGTGGTGCTGGACAACGGAGAGCTCGCCGAGCAGGTCCGCGAGATCGTGCCGGCGGGTCCGGATTATGTGCTCGACCTGGTGGGCGCGCCCACCACGGTCGATTCGCTGCGGCTCGCCCGGCGCGGCGGCACGGTGTGCGTCAGCGGGATACTCAGCGGAGTATGGAAGATCCGGGAGTTCGAGCCGGTGGGCCACGTCCCGTCCGGCACCAAGCTGACGGCCTTCCACTCCGACGACATCCGGGGTTCGGCCGGCGTCGAGCCGCTGCAGCACATTGTGAACGGAGTCGCCTCCGGGGCGTACCTGTCCCATCTCGACAAGGTGTTCCCGCTCGCGGAGATCGTCGAGGCGCACCGGTACATGGAGCAGAACCAGGCAGCCGGAAAGGTGGTGGGGCTCAACGATTAGCCCGGTACCAGCGTGGTGAGGTGTTGAGCGGTGGCGCGAGGTTCGCGCGCACGACCAGCACATTGGGTTCATCGGAGCGGACGAATTCGCTGAGCAGCCGGCGGAAGGCCCGGCCGAAACCCTTGACCTGGTCGGCGTGCACGCCGAAGGAGCGGGCCAGCCCGACGAAGTCGGGAGTGTGCAGGTTGACGCCGCGCTGCGGCAGGCCTTCCCGGTCCTGGTCGTAGCGGAGCATGCCGTAGCCGCCGTCGTCCACGATGATCACCGTGACGGGCAGCGACTCCTGCGCGAGTGTGGCCAGATCGCCGCAGCCGTAAAGGAAACCGCCGTCCCCGCTGACGCACACCACGCGTCCCGCACCGGTTGCGGCCGCACCCAGTGACGCTGGGAAGCCGAAACCGAGGGTGCCCCAGCCCATGGGGTACGCGAATCGCCTGGGCGCGCTGACCCGGTGGTAGCCACCGGCCCAGTAGCCTGCGACGCACATATCCGCCACCACGACCGCACCCTCGGGCAGGGTTTCTTCCAACGTGCCAAGGAAATCCGCCGCCTGGGGTTCGTCGGCGCGCATCCGGCGGCGGACGGTGTCGTGCAGCCTGCGCATCCGGACGGCAAGTTCGTCCAGTCCGGTGCGCGGGGTGAGGCCGGTCAGCAGCTGGCCCACCACGTCACGTGCGTCGCCGACGAGGGTCAGGTCCGGCGGATAGTTCTTCGCCGCGTCCTGTGGGTCGACGTTGACCGCGATCAGCTTGGGCGGCTTGGGCATCAGCCAGTTCTGGGTCATCAGGCCGTCGAAGTCGGTGCCGATGCCGAGCACCACGTCGGCCTCGTCCCAGAGCGCGCCGACTTCCGGATCGTGCACCGGGTTCGGCGCCGCGCACGGATGCGCGGGCGGCAGCAGTCCGCGGCCGGCGAACGTGGTGACCACGGGCGCGGCCAGCCGCTCGGCCAGCTCGCCGATCACCGGGCCCGCTTCGGCGCGCACGGCGCCGCCGCCTGCCCAGATCAGCGGGCGCGCGGACTCCGACAGGAGCCGCTGTGCCTCGTCGAGGTCGGTGAAGTTCAGCGCGGAGAACCGTTCGGTGGCGTCCGGACTGGACAGCCGGGTGGTGTACTCGCGGAGAAAGTCCGTGGGGATACCGACGTAGACCGGACCGCTCTGCGGTTGCACCGCGAGCCGGGCTGCCCTCGCCACGGCGGGCGCGATGTCCTCGGCGACCTCGACGGTGTTCGCCGATTTGGTGACCGGCGCGAACATCGCGGCCTGGTCGCTGGTTTCGTGCAGCACACCGCGCACCACCCCGGGACGGCGCAGTTTCGCCGGGATGTCGGTAGCCACCACCAGCACCGGGGAGGCCGATGCCATGGCCTCTCCCACGGCACCCAGCGTGTTCGCCGCGCCCGGGCCGGTGGTGACCAGCGCGACGCCGATCTTGCCGGTCGCCCTGGCGTACCCGTCCGCCGCGTAGCCGGCGGTCTGCTCGTGCCGGACGCCGACGAGCCGGATACCGCTGTCCGCCAATGCCTCCCAGATGGGCAGGTTGTGCACGCCGGGCAGCCCGAAAACGACCTCGACCCCGAGCTCGGTCAGTGTGTCGACTAGATGCTGGGCGCCGGTCTTCATCACCCACCCAGGTTAGGCCCACACCCAGCGTGCGCACGGCCGGTGTGCCACCCACCGCTCCCCGGACCGGCAACCGCTCCACACCGGCCGGGCTCCTGCGCGCGGGCGACCTCATCGGTCCGCCTCAGCCACCCGCCGAGCGCATCACCACTGGGCCGGAAGGCGCTCAGCCTCAGGGGGCGGGCCGGGCGGGGTGCCGTCGCCGAAGGGGCGGCCACCCAGTTCCTCGCGGCCGTGTGGCGTGGCCCAGCCGGAGAGGTCCGGACCCTTCGGCACGATCCGCGTCGGGTTGATCTGCTCGTGCACCTGGTAGTAGTGCCGCTTGATGTGGTCGAAGTCCACCGTGTCACCGAACCCGGGAGTGCTGAACAGATCCCGCGCGTAGGCCCACAGCACCGGCATCTCGCTGAGCTTCTGCCGGTTGCATTTGAAATGCCCGTGGTACACCGCGTCGAATCGGACGAGCGTGGTGAACAGCCGCACGTCGGCCTCGGTGATCGTGTCGCCGACCAGAAAGCGTTGCGTGGCAAGGCGCTCCGACAAAAAGTCCAGCCGGTCGAACAGGCGCGTGTACGCGTCCTCGTAAGCGGATTGCTTGCCGGCGAACCCGGCCTCGTAAACCGCCGCGTTCACGTCCTTGTACACCGCCCGGTTTATCTCGTCGATCTCGTCCCGCAGCTTCTCCGGATACAGGTCCGGCGCGCCCTCGCGCTGGTACTCGGTCCATTCCGTGGACAGGTCGACGGTGATCTGCGGGTAGTCGTTGGTGACCAGTTTGCCGCTCGGGATGTCCACCACCGCCGGCACGCTGATCCCGCCGTCGTAGCCGGGATCGGCCGCCTGGTAGGCCTCGTAGAGAAAACCGATGCCCAGTACCGGATCCCTGTCGCCGGGGTCGAGCGTGAACCGCCAGCTGCGCTCGTCCTGGATCGGGTCCGCGACCGCCACCGACAACACCTGCTCCAAGCCGAGCAACCGGCGTACGATCAGACCACGGCTGGCCCAGGGGCAGGCCCGGCTCACCACGAGCCGGTACCGACCGGGCTCCACCGGCCAGCCGTCGCGGCCGTCGGCCGTGATACGGGCGGCAAAGTGATTGGGGGAGCGAACGAATTCACCGGTTTCCGGATCCGTCGGAATGGTCATGCCACCACAGTAGATCCGGGTGTTCCACCTAGCATCCTCCGAAACTCCGGCACGAGAGGTGGCCACCGATGGCGCTGATGCCCTTCACCGACTCGATGTTCCTGCTGGTGGAAAGCCGCGAGCATCCGATGCACGTCGGCGGCCTGCAGTTGTTCCAGACCCCGGACGGCGCCGAATCCGACTATCTGCGCGGAATCCGGGACGATCTGCTCAAGAACGAGGAGATCCCGCCGATCTTCCGGCGACGTCCCGCGCGGCCGGTGAACACCGCCGGCTATCTGGCCTGGGCCAATGACACCGACGTCGACCTGCACTACCACTTCCGGCATTCCGCGCTGCCGCGGCCGGGCCGGGTCCGCGAGCTGCTGGAGCTGACCTCGCGCTGGCACAGCACCCTGCTCGACAGGCACCGCCCACTGTGGGAGATCCACCTCGTGGAAGGCTTGCGGGACGGCCGGTTCGCGATGTACAGCAAGATCCACCACGCGCTGCTCGACGGGGTCTCCGCCCTGCGGCATCTGCAGGGCACCCTCAGCGACGACCCGGACGACCGGAACTGCCCGCCGCCGTGGGGCTCCCGCCGCCCGCCGCGGGAAAAGCAGGCGCGCAACGCGCGATCACTGCTTCGCACGGCGGAGAACTCCTTGACACAGCTGGCAGGCGTGGCCCCGGCCGCGTTCAAGGTGGCGAACGAGGCGTTCCGCGAACACACCCTGACCCTGCCGATGCAGGCCCCCAAGACGATGCTCAACGTCCCCATCGGCGGCGCCCGCCGGTTCGCCGCGCAGTCGTGGCCCCTCGCGCGCGTACGCGACGTCGCGACGGCCACCGGCACTTCCCGCAACGACGTGGTGCTGGCGATGTGCGCGGGCGCGTTGCGCGACTACCTGATCGAGCAGAAGGCGTTGCCCGACGCGCCGCTGATCGCGATGGTGCCGGTGTCGATGCGCAAGCAGACCGAGGCGGAGTCGACGGGCAACCAGATCGGCGCCGTGCTGTGCAATCTCGCCACCGACCGCGGTGACGCTGCCGCCCGCCTGAGCACGATCCACCATTCGATGCGCGACGCGAAGCGGATCTTCAAGGAGCTCACGCCGTTGCAGGCGCTGCTGCTGTCCGGGATCAACGTGGCGCAGCTGGGCGTTTCCACGGTGCCAGGCGTGGTCACCAACACCCGCCCGCCGTTCAACCTCGTGATCTCCAACGTGCCCGGCCCCCGCAAGCAGATGTACTGGAACGGCGCGAAACTCGACGGTATCTACCCGGCCTCCGTGCTGTTGGACGGACAGGCGCTGAACATCACGCTGACCAACAGCGGGGACAATCTCGACTTCGGGATCACCGGCTGCCGCACCAGCGTGCCGCACCTGCAACGCCTGCTGCTGCACCTGGACACGGCGCTCGCCGAACTGGAGCACGTCGCGCATCACTGACGGAAGGAACCCTCAAATAACTGTTTGACAGTCGACGAGCGCGGCCCGCACACTGGGGTCGTGTCCGAAAAGCCCGGCCTGAACAGCCTTCGCGTGCTCGCGCACCCGTTGCGGATGCGGATCCTGTCGCTGCTGACGGGTGCCGCGATGAGCGCGGCGGAGGCGGCACGGGAGCTCGGCGAGACGCAGGCGAACGTGAGCTACCACATCCGGCGGCTACACGAGGCCGGGCTGCTCGACGTGGCCGAAGAGGTGCGAATCCGTGGTGGGCAAGCGAAACGCTACCGGCACGCCCCGGAAAGCGGACCACGATTCACGCATGACCGGCCGGAGGAGGAGCGGCTCCTGGCGGCCGTCATGGCCGACGAGTTGCAGCGCCGCACCGAACTGCGGCTGGCAGACACGCCCGCTTCGCTGACCGATGCCGAGCTGTGGGTGGACGAGGCGACCTGGCGGCAAGCTATCGAGAAGGCACACGAACTGGGCCGGCTGCTGCATGAGGCCGCAGGCCCGCCCCGCACCGACGGCGCGCTTCGCGTCAGCGCGACAGTAGCGCTGTTCACCTTGGACCCAGGCCGATGACGCTTTTCCGCAGCACCGACCGCGGCCGGGTCGTCAAGGCCCCGCGCCCGAGGAAACGTCTACACGGCAACGATCGCCGCAGGTCCGCCCAGGGGATGCGCCCGATGACGCTGTCCCACACCAGCGCCCGCCGCCGGGCCACCAAACGCCCACGCGCGAAGACGCTTTCCCCCAGCCCCAATGGCCACAGCCCCACCAAACGCCCACGCCCGACGACGCCTTCCCACACCATCGACCGCGCCCCGTCCGCCAACACCCCGCACCCGAAAACACTCTTCCCCAACACCAACCCCCACAGCCCCACCAAACGCCCACACCCGACGACGCCTCCCCACACCAACGACCCCGCCCCGTCCGCCAACACCCCGCACCCGAAAACACTCTTCCCCAACACCAACCCCCACAGCCCCACCAAACAACCGCGCCCGACGACGCTGTCCCACACCAACGACCGCCGCCGGGCCACCAAACGCCCACGCGCGATGACCCGCACCAGCGGCCGCGGCCCGGTCGCCAAGGACGCGGGCCGATGAAACTGTTGCACAGCAGTGATTTCCGTTGGCTGCTCGGTGGCCGCACGTGCGCCGAACTCGGCAATGCCATCGCGCCGGTCGCGCTCGCCTTCGCTGTCCTGGATCTCACCGGGTCAGCGGTGGACCTCGGTCTCGTCGTGGGCGCACGATCGCTGGCGAACGTGCTGCTGGTGCTGTTCGGCGGGATGCTCGCCGACCGGTTGCCGCGCTCGGTCATCCTGCAGGGCACCGAGATCGCGGCCGCGGTCAGCCAGGGCATGATCGCGATCAGTGTCCTTTGTGGATTCGCGTCGATTCCGTTGCTCATCGGCCTGAGCCTGGTGAACGGCGCCGTCGCCGCGGTTTCCCTGCCCGCGGCATCCTCGCTGACCCCGCAGACCGTGCCGCCGGAGGCCCTGACCCAGGCGAACGCGACCATCCGGATCGGCGCGAACATCGGGCGGTTCACCGGCGCCGCGCTCGGCGGTATACTGGTCGGTCTACTCGGCACCGGCTCCGCGATCGCGGTCAACGCCGCCCTGTTCCTGTTCGCTTCCCTTTGCTACCGGGGAATCCGCGCCACCGCCCGGCCGGCCGCGGGCAGCCGCCCGCTGGCCGAACTCGCGGAGGGCTGGCGCGAGTTCTCCTCCCGGACATGGTTGTGGGCGGTGGTCGTGCAGTTCGCTGTGATCAACGCCGTGAACGCCGGCGGTTTCAGCGTGCTGGGCCCGCTGGTAGCCGACAACTGGATGGGCCGCCCCGCCTGGGGGTTCGTGCTGGGCACGCAGACCATCGGCTCCCTGTGCGGCGGGCTGCTCGCCGCACGGCTGCGCCTGAAGCGCCCACTGCTGGTCGGCGTCGGCGTCACCTTCGTGGATGCCGTGCCACTACTGCTGCTCGCGCACGCGCCCGTGCTGGTTCCCTTGCTGGTGGCCAGTTTCCTGAACGGGATCGCGATCGAGCTGTTCGTGGTGGCGTGGGATGTGTCGCTGCAGGAGAACATCCCCACCGACCGGCTGGCCAGGGTGTACTCCTACGACATCCTCGGCTCGCTGATCACGCTCCCACTCGGCGCGACGATCGCCGGCCCGCTCGCCGAACGGTTCGGCACCCAGGCCACCCTGCTCGGCGCCGCCGCGCTGGTCATACTCGCCACGGCGGGCGCCCTGCTCAGCAAGGACATCCGGACGCTACGGCGCAAGGTGCCGACCCCGGTGACCTAACGCGCGAAGGACCGCAGACCGCTCGCGATCTCCGGGGTGTCGATTTCGCGCCGGGCCACCCCGAGGACGAGCTTTTCGTCGTGCGCTACCGCCTTGAGTGACTTGCCTTCGCGTTCGGCGGTCGCGCGACTGTCGTGCGCCAGAGCCGGCACCAAATCGGCTAAACCCCCGAAGCCAGCCGGCTCACCGGCCAGGGCCGGACTTCCTCGAACAGCTTCGCGACGGCCAGCACCAGGTCATCGGAGTGCCGCGGCCCGACGATCTGCAGCCCGACCGGCAGCCCCGCCGAAGTCAGGCCCGCCGGGATGCTGATCGCCGGCTGCTGGGTCATGTTGAACGGGTACGTGAACGGGGTCCAGTCCGGCCAGCCCGACAACCCACTGCCGGGCGGCACCTCGTGCCCGGCTTCGAACGGCGCGATCCCCAACGTCGGGGTGATCAGCACGTCGAACCGGGTGTGGAACTCGCCCATCAGGATCCCGAGCGCGGCCCGCTCCGCCGTGGCCGCCAGGTAGTCCGCCGCCGAGAACGTCTTGCCCTGCTCCCAAACCCGTCGCAGCCCGGGGTCGATCTTCTCGGCGGAACCGGCCGGGAAAGTGTTGAGCCACTGGGCCGCGCCGGTCGACCACAGCACGTCGAAGGCTTCCTTCGGGTCGGTGAACCCGGGGTCGCTCTCCTCGATCCGCAGCCCGGCGTCGTCCAGCGCGTTCACCGCGGAGCGCACGATCTCGGCGACTTCGGGATCCACCTTCGCGTACCCGAGGGTCGGCGAGAACGCCGCGATCAGCCCGCGCACGTCACGACGGACGGCCTCGCGGTACGCGCTCATCAGCGGCGGAAGGGCCGCCGGGTCACGGTGATCGGGCAGTGCGAGCACGTCCATCATCAACGCGACGTCGTCCACCGAGCGCGCCATCGGCCCGGCGTGCGCGAGCGGGCCGAACGGGCTCGCCGGGTACAGCGGGATCCGGCCGTGCGTCGGTTTGAGGCCGACGATGCCGCAGAACGCCGCCGGGATCCGGACCGAACCACCACCGTCGGTACCGACCGACAGCTCGCCCATACCGGCCGCCACCGCGGCCGCGCTGCCACCGCTGGAACCGCCGGCGGTGACCGAGGTGTTCCACGGGTTGCGCGTGATACCGGTCAGCGGGCTGTCGGTGACGCCCTTCCAAGCCAGCTCGGGCGTGGTCGTCTTGCCCAGCAGCACCAGCCCGTTCTCCCGCAGCCGGGCGGTGACCGGGCTGTCCACGTCCCACGGCTGGTCCGGGTCGACGCACTTCGACCCACGCAGCGTCGGCCAGCCCTGGGTCAGGAACATGTCCTTGATCGAGGTCGGCACCCCGTCCAGCCAGCCGATGGGGTTGCCTTCGCGCCACCGGGCTTCCGACGCCTTCGCGCCTTCGCGGGCGATCTCCGGATCGACCAGGCAGTAGGCGTTGCACTCGCCGTCACGCTGCTCGATCGCGCTCAGTGCTGCCTCGGTCGCCTCCACCGGCGAAATCTCCCCGGTGGAGTACGCGGCGACGAGCTCGCTCGCCGTCAACAGGGTGCTCATGTTGCTCCTCTACTGCCCCGACGGCACATAGCCCAGCTGTTTGTCCACGACATTACGAAGTGGGCGGCCAGTGTGCCAGCGCCGGAAGTTCTCCGCGAACACCTCGACCAGCGTGTTGCGCCAGCCGACGAAGTCCCCGGACATGTGCGGCGAGATCAGCACGTTCTCCAGCGTCCACAGTGGACTGTCCGGCGGCAGCGGCTCGGTGTCGAAGACGTCCAGCGCGGCGCCGGCGATCCTGCCGTCCCGCAGCGCCGCCACCAGATCGCCGGTGACCACCAGCTCGCCACGGCCGACGTTGACGAACCGGGCGCCCGGCTTCATCGCGGCGAACGCCGCCGCGTCGAACATGTTCTTGGTC
Organism: Amycolatopsis sp.; assembly: GCF_035546795.1. Classification (GTDB taxonomy): domain Bacteria; phylum Actinomycetota; class Actinomycetes; order Mycobacteriales; family Pseudonocardiaceae; genus Amycolatopsis_E. Next base: position 28,954 of record NZ_DASZWC010000065.1, on the reverse strand, counting down.
TGCTCGGTCAGCGGCGCCACGGCGACCACGTAGTCGAACTCGGGCAGCCAACGCACCAGCTCGGCCGAGGCGTGCACGCTGCCGAAATGCGGGTCGTCCTCGCGGGCCCGGCGGCCCATGCCCGCCACCGACATCCCGGCGGCCCGCAGCATCCGCGCGATCGCCTGCCCGATCGGCCCGGTGCCCACGACCAGCACCCGCTTCCCGCCGATGCGCTCGCTTTCGCGGTGCTGCCAGCGGACCCGTCGCTGCAGGTCGATCGAGCGGGGCAGGTCCTTGGCGAAGGCGATGATCACGCCGAGCACGTACTCGGCGATCGAGTCGTCGAACACCCCGCGCGAATTGGTCAGTACCACGTCGCTGTCCCGCAGCCCGGGGAACATCACCGGGTCCACCCCGGCGCTGGCGATGTGCACCCAGCGCACCCGGTCGGCCGCGTGCCAGGCACCCGGGACCGCGGTGGACAGGAAGTCGTAGACGAACAGGGCATCCGCTCCGCGCAGGGCGTCGGCCAGTCCGTTTTCCTTGGTGTAACGAACAGTTGCCACCGATTCGATGTCGTCCATATCCGGGGGCTGTCGATCTCCACAGAGCACAGCCAGCACCGGGCTCTCCGTGCCGATCACGTTGACACGGTAGGAGCCGGTCGTATGATTGTCAACAATCCGAGGAGCCACCCCGGAGGCTTCCCTTCCATCTCGCCACGGAGCCCGAGCCTTGGATTTAGATGCCCTTGCCTTCGACGGCCCGCTTGCCCAGCGCGGGATCGGCGTCATCGCGCCCTTCGATCTCGCGCTCGAGCGAGAGCTTTGGCGCTGGGTACCGATGGAAGTGTCCCTGCACCTGGCGCGCACCCCGTACGAGCCGGTGCCGGTGAGCATGGAGATGGCACAGCTGGTCAGCAACAGCCAGCACCTCGCGGCCGCCACCCGCGACGTGCTGCACGTGGAGCCCGAGGTGGTCGCGTACCTGTGCACCTCGGGCAGCTTCGTCAACGGCATCGACTACGAACGCTCCCTGCGCAAGGCGATCTGCGACGCCGGGGCGCCGGACGCGGTCACCACCTCGGGCGCGCTGGCCGAGGTGCTGCACCAGCTCGACGTGCACCGCGTCTCGGTGATCACCCCGTACGACGCCGACCTCACCGGGAGCCTGCACGACTTCCTGGCCGAGATGAACGTCCGCACCATGTCCAGCGAGCACCTCGGGCTGGGCGGCGGGATCTGGAAGGTCAGCTACCGCACCATCGCGGAGCGGATCTTCAGCGCCGACCACCCCGATGCGGAGGCGATCTTCGTCAGCTGCACCAACCTGCCGACTTACGACCTCATCGAGCCGCTGGAGGTGGCCCTCGGCAAACCCGTGCTGACCGCGAACCAGCTGACCATGTGGGCCTGTCTCAAGCGCATGGAACTGCCCATCGTCGGACCGGGCAAATGGCTCAAGGACGTATCGTAGGATTGTCTACAACCCTGGAGGTGCAGCGTATGCCGACGATCGGCTTCATCTACCCCGACCACGCGGCCGAGGACGACTACCCGTTCGCCGAGCAGCTGCTGGGTGGCCGGTACTCGCTGCCGGTCGAGCACATCTACGGGACCGACCTGCACGCGGTGCCCGAGCTGCTCGACCTCGGCAGCGAGCACCGGCTGGCCGAAGGCGCGTCGCTGCTGGCCAAGCATGAGCCGGACGCGGTGGTGTGGGCGTGTACGAGCGGCAGCTTCGTCTACCGCTGGGACGGCGCGCGGGACCAGGTGGAAAAGCTGGCCAAGGCCGCGGGCAAGCCGGCGTCGAGCACCTCGTACGCCTTCGTCAACGCCGCGAAAGCGTTGGGGCTCAAGCGGGTCGCGGTCGCGGCCAGCTACCCGGACGACGTGGCGAAGCTGTTCGTGGAATTCCTCGGACACGGCGGGATCGAGATCGTGTCGATGTCCAGCGAAGACATCGACACCGCCGCCGAGGTCGGCAGGCTCAGCCCCGAAACCGTGGTGGGACTGGCCGTGAGCCAGGACCACCCGGACGCCGACGCAGTGCTCATCCCGGACACCGCGATGCGTACTCTCGGTGTGCTCGGCACGATCGAAGAGCGGCTCGGCAAGCCGGTGCTCACCGCGAACCAGGTGACCATCTGGGAAGGGTTGCGGCTCGTGGGTGAGACCCCCGAGCAGGCAGAACTGGGGGCGTTGTTCCGATGCCATTAGCGGAGATCGAACCGGTCAACCGCGAATCGACGGCCGCGATCATCGCGCGCCAGCTGCGCGAGGCGATCATGAACGGCTCGCTGCCACCGGGCAGCCAGCTGGGCGAAACCGAGCTGGCGGGCCAGTTCCAGGTGTCCCGCGGCCCGTTGCGCGAAGCGATGCAGCGGCTCGTTTCCGAGGGGTTGCTGCGCAGCGAACGGCATCGCGGCCTGTTCGTGATCGAGCTGGAGGCCGAGGACATCCGCGACATCTACGCGGCGCGCCTCGCCGTCGAGGGTGCCGCGGTGATCCGGATCCTGCAGGGGCCACGGGACGAGGCGGTCGCCGGCCTGGAGGAGGCGGTGGGCGACATGGCCACCGCCACCCACGGTGAGGACTGGAGCGCGGTGTCCGAGGCCGACATCCGGTTCCACGAGGTGCTCGTGGCCGCGTCCGGCAGCAAACGGCTGGAGCGGATGTCGCGGACGCTGCTCATCGAGACCCGCATGTGCCTTTCCGCGCTGCGGCTGACCTACGCCAGCGACGAGGAACGGGTCACCGAGCACAAGCAGATCACCGAGGCGATCCGCGCCGGTGACCGGGATGCGGCGCTGTCGCTGCTGGAAGCGCATATGGAGGACGCGGTGCAACGGCTGGCGCCGGGCACCAGCCTGCTGTCGAGGTAGGCGAAATGTAAGCCGCCGCTGCCACGCTCATCCCCGACCGGCGTCCGGGGAGGCGGCAGATGACGCGGAGCTCGCCCGCACCACGTGGTTATGAAGCGCGGCCGCATTTCCGGGCGCTCGTCGTCTGCGGGGTGATCGGGCTACTGGTCGCGATCGCCGGGTTTGTGGTGGGGCTCGGCATCGGCCCGGCGATCGAGGTACCGGCGCTGCCACAGCTGCCGTCGCTCCCCCGGCTGCCGAGCCTGCCGTCGGGTTATCCTTCGCTGCCAACGGATTTCCCCACGGGTCTGCCGAGCGACCTGCCGACCGACTTCCCGTCCTTGCCACAGCTGCCGGGGACGCCGTGACGCCGCGCGACACGAGACAGCGCGCCGCGCTGCTGATCCTCGGCGGGATGTCGGCGGTGTTCGGCCTCGGCTGGCTGGTCTACCTGCTGCGCCCGCAAGTGCGGAGCCCGTACTGGTTCGCGACGATCATCCCGCTGCCGCAGGTGCCCGCGTTCACCGTGACCAAGGCGGCCGTCGTGGTCAGCTGGCTGGCCGCACTGGTCGTCTGGCTCGCGGTCCGCTGGCAGGCACGGGCAACGCCCGACCCCCTCCTCGCGGGACACCAGCGGCGGACCGGCCTCGCGATGGTGACCGCGTTGTTGGTGATGCCGTTCCTGATCCTGCCGGCCGCCATCTGCGCGGCGGCCCCGCTGGCGTTGCTGTCGTGCCTGCCCAGCAGCGCGCTCGGCCTGTGGGCGATCCACCGGATGCAGCGCTATGGGCGCATGCCGGTCCGGATCCTGCTGGCCGGCTTCGGCTGGGGCGGCTTCGTCGCGGCCGGGTTCGCGGGTTCGATGAACAGCTGGTGGATGTACTCGGCGCCCGGATTCCTGATCGACTGGAACGACATCAACGGCACCGAACAGGCGGCGATGACGTTGAGCGCGCTGGTCGCGGGCGTGTTCGAGGAACTCGGCAAGGCGGCCGGGATCGCGCTCGGCTACTTCGTGTTCCGGCGGTACTTCAACGGACTCGTGTCGGGGATCGTGCTCGGTGCCGCCGTCGGGCTCGGGTTCAACTTCAGCGAAAGCATCCTGTACATGAGCCACGGCGGCGCGACCGCGGCGGTTTACCAGTACTACCAACGACAGTCGCTCGGGCTGATGGCCGCGCACGTCGCGTTCACGGCGCTGGCCGGCGCCGGGTTCGGGGTGGCGCGGCAGTTGCGGGCGCGCCGGGACAAGGCGCTGGTGATCGGCTGCGGGGTGGGCGCGGCGGCGGCCTTCCACTTCGCCACCGACTCGGCGTTGCCGCACATCACCAGGTTCACCGACTCCTGGGCCGGGGACAACCAGTGGCTCGACACGCTCGTCGCGATGCCACTCACCATCATCATCACGTCCGGGCCTGCCGTGCTGCTGTATGTTTTGTTGCTGCGCAAGGGTTCCCGCACGATGGCGGCCGCGCTGGCACAGGAACTGCCCGCCGAGGCCAGGACCCCGTTCGGTGCCGTACGGCCGAACGAGGTCGCGCTGCTGCTCAGCCCGCGGCGCCGGTTCATCTTCCGGATCAAGGCGTGGCGGCGCGCGGGTTTCGGCGCCTATCGCTACTTCACCAGACTGCACAACGCGCAGCTGGATCTCGGCCTCCAACGCTGGCACCGGTCACGGGGAGAGGTAGCTGTGCACTCGCCCGACGAAACTGAACTCCGGCAACGGGTGCTGCGGATCAGAGCGCGGAAACCCCAGCTGCGACAAGCACCTTCGGTGCCGATGAGGGTGCCGGTATGACCCTCCGTGACCTGGCTGCGCGCGCGTTCGCAATCGGCGTGTGCGCGATGTTCTTCCTGCTCGGCAACGCACCTCAGGCGTCGGCTTGCACGAAGGTGAGCTACCAGACCGGGCTGCCGTCCGTGGGCGCGGCCTGCTCGACGGCTTCGCCGTTGGTGGGAATGCTGGTGGTGGGCGGGGTGCTGGCCGGCGGGGCGGCCGCGCCGGCACTGTTCAACCTGTTCCAAGCACTGTCGGCCGCGGCAACGCCTGAGCTGGCGGCGCTGGAAGAGATGGCCTTGGCGGAACTCGCCGAGGAGACCGCCGTAGCGGAAACGGCGATAGCCCAAGAGGCCACGCTCGGTCAGGAGTTGGCCGAAGAAGAGACGGTCGCCGAGGAAGTCGCGGCGGAGGCCACCGTTGCGCCGCCTCCCGCCGTACCGCTCGTCGCCCCGGAACTCCAGGCAGCGCAGGCGCGGATTTTCCAGGCCGAACAGTTCGCCTGGGAAGCAAGCGCGGCGGCGGCGCAAAACGAGTCGGCGCCGGCGAAACGACAGGCACAGCGCGCGGCCACCGCCACTGGGCAAGCCGCACAACACGCCCAGGCAGCGGACCAGCACGCGCAAGCAGCGGCGCAACAAGCTGAAAGCACTGCCCAGCAACAAGAAGCGGCGGCCGCGGGAGCGCAAGCCCGGGCAGACCAGGCGTGGGCCGAAGCCGGCGCACAGCACGACGCGGGTACGCCGAAACCCGAGTTGACCCGGAAGGCCCACGACCTCCAGCAGCGCGCGGCCCGGGCCGGGGACCAGGCCCGGAACGCCCGTCAAGCGGCGAACAACGCCAAGAGCGTCGCACAGCGGACGGCCCCCGCCGCCGCGCGGACGACACAAGCCGCACAGGCCGCCACCCAAGCCGCTACGGCTTTGCAGAACGCGCAATCGGTGCCGCAGGCCGTCGGCGCCGCACGACAACTCACCCAGGCCACCCACGACGCGGCCACGCACATCCAAGCTGCGGCGCCGCACCCGGCTCCCGCGCAAGCCATCGCGCAACAGCAGGCTCCGGTAGCGGTTCCCGCTCCGGTCGCCGAGGTGCGAAACCTCGCGGCGCACGCGCGCGCGCTGGCCCGGCAAGCACCTCTGGGCTCGGACTACGCCCAGCAGCTCACCGAAACCGCGACCGAACTCGACCAGGTGGCCGCCGACGCCGCCCGGAACGGAATGCCGCTCGGCCAGGTCACCGAGCTTGCGAAGCAACAGTTCGCCTATGCGACGAACGAAGCGGCAAAGCAGGCCTGCGACTTCCTGATCAGCGAGCTGAACGCCGGTAACCAGAAGTTGTTCGAGCAGTTCTACCAAAACCGCACGCCGGTCCAGCGCAAGAAGAACTACGAGAAAATGAACTTCCTCGGCTTCCCCGTGCCGGCGATCGAGCGCGGCACGGATGGCCTGTTCCGGCTCAAACCCGCCGTGCGCGAGACGGTGCGGGCGCGGTTCCAGATCCGGCCGGAATTCCAGGGCACCAGGGAAAGCCTGGCCGAGGACCGGAAATGGCTCGCCGACGTGCTGGCGGGCAAGGAACACGGCGGCCGGTCCCTCGCCCGCGACCTGGTCGCCGCGTCCCAGGGGAAGCCGAACCCGAACTCCCGGTGGAACGTCCAGCAGTTCAGCCGAGCGGACCAGAGCGCTTTCGTGCTCGTCCGGACGGCGATGGGCGAGGCGTTCGGCGAGCTGGCCGGGCAGCACGCGGCGGTGGACATGCTTCGCCGGTGGGGCGGGGATTTCCGGTTGCTGAACGATCTCCGGTTCGCGGGAGCGGGCCGGTTCGACCTGGTCTACGAATGGACCGGCCCGGACGGGGCGAAGAGCTACGTGGTGATCGAGGCGAAGGGACAACACGCGGGTTTGGGCAGCCGCAACGGGCCCAGTGGGGATCCGAACCGCTACGAACAGGGCCATCCGCGCTACTTCGAGGCGATTCTCGAGGCGATGGAAAAACGGGGTGGCGAAGAAGCCGCGCTTGCGCGCACCCTCCGTGCGGCCGCGGCGGGGAACAACCTTTTCTACGGCTACGTGCGCGCCATGGCCGAACTCGGTCCGATCCACCCTACGAGAGGGCAGCTCTACCAGTACGCCGGATACAGCCTGCGTCAGTTCGAGCTGCGCTCCTCTCCGTCTTCCTGAAGCCACCGCCGCTCGAACAACGCGCCCAGCAGCGACGACGACGTGGCCGAGCCGAGTGCGATCGTCCAGCCGACCGGGCCCACCGGGGTGCAGCCGAAGAACCCGCTCACGCCCGGAGTCCGGATCACGAGAGCGAGCACGGCGGCGGCCAGCGTCGAACGGTCCCACCGCCGGTCAGCAGGGTCTGGGCGAGCAGCGTGCCGACCAATCCGGCCAGCGCGACTGTGCTAGCCCGACGGCCGGGGCCGGTGAGGCGCGCGAGTGTCCACGCCGTCGTCGCGCCGAGTGTCGTCACTCCGGCACGCAGGCCGATCTGCCGCTGCAACGCCGACCCCAGCCGAGCAGCTTCATGGCATCTCCTCCTCGCGAGAAGAGATGCCCCGCCCGGCGCCGGAACATGCGTCTTCCGCCGGAACGGAGTTATCGCGTGCCGAGCGCGGCCACGCCGGCGTCCCTCAGTTCGCTGGTCGTCGACTTGCCGCCGAGGTCCGGGGCCGCCACCATGCCGTCGGCCAGAACCCGTTCCACCGCAAGCGAAACCGCGCTCGCGGCGGTCTCACCGAGCTGGGTCAGCATCATCGCGCCCGCGAGGATCTGGGCCACCGGGTTCGCGATGCCATGGCGCGCGATGTCCGGGGCGCTGCCGTGCACCGCTTCGAACATGGACGGGTGCTCGCCCGGCGGGTTGATGTTGCCGGACGGCGCCATGCCCAGCCCGCCGGTGACCGCCGCGGCCAGATCGCTCCGGATGTCACCGAACAGGTTGGATGCGACCTCCACGTCGATCCGGTCCGGCTGCCGCACCGTCCTCGCCGCCGGCGCGCCGAGATGGCACTGTTCACTGTGGACAGTGCCATCTCGGCGAAGATCTCGTCCCAGAACGGCATCGTGTGGCTGATCCGCTCCACCCCGGTCCGGGTGAACACCGACTCCAGCAGCGCGAAATCCTCGTGCCTGCCACCGATCCGCGACTACTCACCCTCCGAGTTCTCCCGCACGATCACCACCTCGGTGCTCGTCGGCCGCGCGACCGGCGAGCACCTTCCGCGCCTCGACGACCACGACCACCCCGACGCCGTCACCGGGGATGGACGCGATCCGTCAGTCCGTCACAGTGCGACCGCGATGTACTTGATCTCCAGGAACTCGTCGATGCCCACGGCGCCACCCTCACGCCCGAGCCCGGACTGCTTGACCCCGCCGAACGGCGCCGCCGGGTTGGACACGATGCCCTGGTTCAGCCCGATCATCCCGGCCTCCAGGTTCTCCGAGACCCGCAGCGCCCGCTTGAGGTCGTTCGTGAACACGTAGCTGACCAGCCCGTACTCGGTGTCGTTCGCCGCGGCGACGGCCTCGTCCTCGGTGTCGAACACCGAAATCGGCGCCACCGGGCCGAAAATCTCCTCGCCGGCCATGCGCGCGTCACGCGGCACGTCGGTGATCACGGTGGCCTGGTAGAAGTTCCCGGGCCCGTCCACCGTCGCGCCGCCGGTCAGCACGGTCGCGCCGCGGTCGGCCGCGTCCTGCACGAGGGTCTTCACCTTCTCCACCGCGTCGGTGTCGATCAGCGGGCCCACCACGACACCCGGCTCGGTGCCACGGCCCAGCGGCAGCGCGGACATCCGCTCGGTGAGCCGGCGGGCGAACTCGTCCGCGACGCCGCGCTGCACGTAGAACCGGTTCGCCGCGGTGCACGCCTCGCCGATGTTGCGCATCTTCGCCTGCATCGCGCCCTCGATGGCCGCATCCAGATCCGCGTCGTCGAAGACCACGAACGGCGCGTTGCCACCGAGCTCCATCGACGTGCGCAGCACCTTGTCCGCGCACTGCTCCAACAGTTTGCGGCCGACCGCGGTCGAGCCGGTGAACGACAGCTTGCGTGCCCGGCCGTCCCTGATCAGCGGCTCCATGACGCCACCGGGGTTGCTTGTGGTGACCACGTTCAGCACCCCGGCGGGCAGCCCGGCCTCGACGAGAATCGCGGCCAGCGCCAGCATCGACAGTGGGGTCTGCTCGGCGGGCTTGATCACCATCGTGCAGCCCGCGGCGATCGCCGGGCCGATCTTGCGCCCGCCCATGGCCATCGGGAAGTTCCACGGCGTGATCAGCAGCGTCGGCCCGACCGGCTGCTTGGTGACGAGGAAACGGCCGGCGCCGTTGGGCGCGGTCTGGTAGCCACCATCGATCCGGACGGCCTCCTCGGAGAACCAGCGGAAGAACTCGGCGGCGTAGGAGATCTCGCCGCGCGCCTCGGCCAGCGGCTTGCCCATCTCCAGCGTCATCACCAGCGCGAGATCTTCGTTGCGCGCGTTCAGGAGTTCATAGGCGCGGCGCAGGATTTCGCTGCGCTCGCGCGGGGCCGTGGCGGCCCATTCCTGCTGCGCGGCAACGGCGGCGTCGAGCGCGGCCAGCCCGTCCTGCGGGGTCGCGTCGGCGACCTGGCACAGCACCTCACCGGTCGCGGGATCCTCCACCGCGAACGTGCGGCCACCCGTGGCCTGCACCCACTTCCCGCCGATGAACAGGTCCTTGTCCACGGACTCGACCACGCTGGTCTCGCTCACGCTCGCCCTCCTTGTCATTGCACCGCTCCGGGGTCCATGCTATGCATATTGTCAACAATCTACAACCTCGCTAGGAGCGTACCGATGGCGCAGCTGTCACCCCTGCTCAAGCAAGCGACGCCGGTCGTCGTCGACCACGGCGAAGGCGCCTACCTCTACGACGTCGACGGCAACCGCCACCTCGACTTCACCGCCGGCATCGGGGTGACCTCCACCGGCCACTGCCACCCCAAGGTGGTGCGCGCCGCGCAGGAGCAGGTCGGCAAGCTCATCCACGGCCAGTACACGACGGTCATGCACCAGCCGCTGCTCAAGCTGACCGAAAAGCTGGGCGACGTACTGCCCACCGGCCTGGACTCGCTGTTCTTCGCCAACTCCGGCAGCGAGGCGATCGAGGCCGCGCTGCGGCTGTCCCGCCAGGCCACCGGCAGGCCGAACGTGGTCGTCTTCCAGGGCGGGTTCCACGGCCGCACCGTCGCCACCGCCACGATGACCACCTCCGGCACGCGGTTCAGCGCCGGCATCTCGCCGCTGATGTCCGGGGTGCACGTCGCGCCCTTCCCCTACGCCTACCACTACGGCTGGGATGAGCAAACCGCCACGAAGTTCGCGCTGCGCGAGCTGGACTACCTGTTCGCGACCCTCAGCGCCCCCAACGAGATCGCGGCCTTCTTCGTGGAGCCGGTGCTCGGTGAGGGCGGCTACGTGCCGGCGAACACCGAGTTCCTGCAGGGCCTGCGGCAGCGGGCCGACGAGCACGGGATCCTGCTCGTGCTGGACGAAATCCAGACGGGGTTCGGCCGCACCGGGAAGTTCTGGGGCCACGACCACTTCGATGTCCGGCCCGACGTGGTGGCCATCGCCAAGGGCCTGGCCAGCGGCTTCCCGCTGTCGGGTATCGCCGCGTCCAAGGAGCTGATGGCCAAGGCGTTCCCCGGTTCGCAGGGCGGCACCTACGGCGGCAACGCCGTCTCGTGCGCGGCGGCGCTGGCCACCCTCGAAGTGATCGAGGAAGAGGGCCTGGTCGCCAACGCGGCCGCCCGCGGCCGGCAGCTGCTCGAAGGCGCCCGCCTGATCGGCGACAAGACTCCGGAGATCGGCGACGTGCGCGGGCTCGGCCTGCTCGTCGGCTCCGAGTTCACCACCGCGGACGGCAAGCCGGACAACGCGACGGCGCAGGCCGCACAGCAGGAGGCGGCGAAGCGCGGGCTGCTGATGCTGACCTGTGGCGCGTACATGAACGTGGTCCGGATGATCCCGCCGCTCGTGGTGACCGCCGAGCAGATCGACGACGCGCTGCGCATCTGGGCGGACACCGTCTCCGCAGTGACCAAGAGCTGAAAGGACGACTTCCTTGGCCCGCTACATCACCATCAGCCTCGACAAGCGCGGCGTTTCCTGCCGTGCCGTGCTGCTCGACCAGGAGGCGCCCCGCACCTGCCAGGCGGTGTGGAACGCGCTCCCGCAAAGCGGCTCGGCCTATCACGCGAAATACGCGCGGAACGAAGTGTACACGCTGGTCCCGCCATTCGCGGACCCGAAACCGGGGCGGGAGAATCCGACCATCACGCCCATTCCCGGCGACGTCTGCTATTTCGGTTTCGAAGCATGGGAAATCGGAAACCCGGCTTATGGGTACGAGGATTCCAGCGAGGCGCACGGCGATCAGGGCGCGACCGATCTGGCGATCTTCTACGGCCGGAACAATTTGCTGATCAACGGGGACGCGGGCTGGGTTCCCGGTAACGTTTTCGCCACGATCGTGGAAGGCCTGCCCGAAATGGCGGCCGCCGCGCAGGACCTCTGGCTGCGCGGCGTGGAGGGCGAGACCCTCTCGTTCGCCAGGGCGGAGTGACGTCGAGCACGCGGGTGACGGGAGCCTCGGCGAGGTTCCCGTCACCCGTTCGCGTGGTATCCACGAGTTCACCAATCGTGGCAACGCTTTCACCCGATCGGGAGGGCGCGGCGCCCGGATGCCGCATCAAGATCGTCATCGTCCCACGTCGGCCGTCCACAGAGGACTACTACTGGTCGACACCCGAACCGGTGCAACCCCCTCCACAAAACCCGAAAGGGTCACGTGTTTAAGCTGATGGGATTTCTTCGCCCAACGGCGTGCGTGACCCCTGCGGCGAATGCTCGTTGACAGCCGATCCGTTTCGATGGAAATCTCCTCCTCGCTTTCGAAAGCAGGCAGAATCGCACATTTCGAATCCGTAAGGGAGCCTCTCCATGCACGCGTTTTCCGCGCACTTCCACCACGCCCACGACATTCTGACCCACGCCGTCGCGGCTTTGGCCCACTTCATCGGCTGGCTGGTCTGATCCATCCGCGAATAGCATCGAGATGAGTTCCGCGGGGCCGGAACGTTGGCGCGGGCCGGCCCCGCAAACCCCGAGCGCGGGTGGCGACACCCGCGCTCCCGCTAGACGTGAAACATCTTCATGACCTAGCCGGTATCGTCCGTACTACGCTGCCCACAAGCGAGGACGGAAAGGCGAGTCATGGGAGACGTCGCGGCACGCTTCGCCGAGATCGTCGGCGAGCGCAACCTGCTCACGGGCACGCAGGTCGGCGAGGACTACGCGCGAGACGAAGCGCTCACCTGCGAACCGAGCAAACCGGCCTACGTGGCCAAACCCGGCAGCGCCGAGGAAGTCGCGGCGCTGCTCACCACGGCGGCCGAGCAGCACATCCCGGTCACCGCACGGGGTTCCGGCAGCGGCCTTTCCGGCGCCGCGCGCCCGCGCGAGGACGGCCTGCTGATCTCCTTCGAGCGCATGAACTCGGTGCTCGAAGTCGACGTCGACAACCAGGTCGCGGTGGTCCAGCCCGGCGTCACGCTGACCGAACTCGACGAGAAGACAGCCGCCGCGGGCCTCGCGTACACCGTGTACCCGGGTGAGCTGAGCGCGAGCGTCGGCGGCAACGTCGGCACCAACGCGGGCGGGATGCGCGCCGTCAAATACGGCGTCACCCGCAACAATGTCGTTGGCCTGCAAGCGGTTCTGCCCACCGGCGAGATCATCCGCACCGGCGGGAAGACGTCCAAGATCTCCACCGGGTACGACCTCACACAGCTGATCATCGGCTCCGAAGGCACCCTCGCGCTGGCCACCGAGGTGATCGTCAAGCTGTATCCGCGGCTGGCGCATTCGGCCACCCTGCTGGCCCCGTTCAACGACCTCGACCAGGTGATGCGCGCCGTCCCGAAGGTGATCGCCAGCGGGCTCGGACCGAACATCCTGGAGTACATCGACAACCTGACGATGGCCGCGATCAGCTACAACGAGAAGCTGTCGCTCGGCGTCCCGGACGAGATCCGCGACGCGACACAGGCGTATCTCGTGGTGGGCCTGGAAAATCGCGACGGCGACCGGCTCGACGGCGACGTGCAGCGGGCCGGGGAGCTGCTCGGCGAACTGGGCGCCGCGGATGTCTACGTGCTCGACGGTGGTTCTGCCCGCAAGCTCATCGAAGCGCGGGAAAAGGCGTTCTGGACGGCGAAATCCGCGGGTGCGGACGACGTGATCGACGTGGTGGTGCCCCGCTCGGAGATGCCCGGTTTCCTTGCCAAGGTGCGGGAACTCGCCACCGCCGCCGAGTCCGGCGCGATCGGCTGCGGGCACGCCGGCGACGGGAACGTCCACCTCGCGATCTTCTGCAAGGACCCGGAAAAACGGCACCGGCTGCTGCACGACATCTTCGCCGCCGGGATGGCCGCCGGCGGCGCGATCTCGGGCGAACACGGGATCGGACAGGCCAAAAAGGACCATTACCTGGAACTCGAGGACCCGGCGAAGGTCGAGCTGCTGAAGCGAATCAAGCAGTCCTTCGATCCCGAAGCCATCCTCAACCCCGGCGTACTTTTCGACTAGGAGCAGTATGAACGGCGCGCAGTCCCTGATCCGCACACTCGTCGACTCGGGTGTCGACGTGTGCTTCGCCAACCCCGGTACCTCGGAGATGCACTTCGTCGCGGCGCTGGACACGGTGCCCGAGATGCGCGGCGTGCTCGCCCTGTTCGAGGGGGTCGTCACCGGCGCCGCCGACGGTTACGCGCGGATCGCCGGGAAGCCCGCGGCCACGCTGCTGCACCTGGGCCCCGGGCTCGGCAACGGGCTGGCGAACCTGCACAACGCGCGGCGCGCGTACACGCCGATCGTGAACGTGGTCGGCGATCACGCGACGTACCACAAGAAGTACGACGCGCCGCTGGAGTCGGACATCGAGGCGATCGCCGGCACGCTCAAGGGCTGGGTCCGGACCTCGGACAGCACGGCCGACGTGGGTGCTGACGCGGCTGCCGCGGTCGCCGCCGCACAGGACCCGCCCGGCCGGGTCGCCACGCTGATCCTGCCCGCGGACGTCTCGTGGGGCGACGGTGGCGTGCCCGTGCCCCCGATCCCGCCGCGCGTCCGGCACGCCGTCGCCGAGACGACGGTCAAGGCGATCGCCGAACTGCTTCGCAGCGGCGAGCAGGTCGCGCTGCTCGCCGGTGGCGCCGCCTGCCACGAGGCCGGTCTCCGCGCACTGAGCCGGATCGCCGTCGCGACGGGAGCGAAGCCGTTCCTCGAAACCTTCCCGAACCGACTCGAACGGGGCGCCGGGCTGCCGGACATCGAGCGGCTCGGCTATCTCGCCGAGCAGGCGGCCTACCAGCTGGACGGCACGAAACACGTGGTCGTCGCCGGGACGAAGGCGCCCGTCTCGTTCTTCGCCTACCCCGGCAAGCCGAGCGAGCTGGTGCCCGAGGGCGCGCAGGTGCACACGCTCGCCGAAATCGACCAGGACGTCGTCGCGGCGCTCGAGGCGCTCGCAGACCAGGTCGCCCCGGACGCGGAACCCGTGCTGCAGCAAGCAAAGCGCCCGGAGCTGCCCACCGGTCCGCTGACCCCGCAGAACTGGGTCGAGGTGATCGGCGCGCTGCTGCCGGAGAACGCCATCATCTCCGACGAGGCCAACACCTCCGGCGTGCTCCTGCCGGGCGCCACCGCCGGCGCGCCCCGGCACGACGTGCTCACCCTGACCGGGGGCGCGATCGGCCAGGGCCTGCCCGTCGCCACGGGCGCCGCCGTCGCCGCTCCGGACCGTCCGGTGATCGCACTGCAGTCCGACGGCAGCGCGCTGTACACGATCTCGGCGCTGTGGACGCAGGCAAGGGAAAACCTCGACGTGACAACGGTTCTGCTGAACAACCGCGCGTACGCGATCCTGCGGATGGAGCTGCAGCGCGTCGGCGCGGAAGCCGGCGGACCGAAGGCGAACGGCCTCCTGGACCTTTCGCGGCCGGACATGGACTTCGTGCAGATCGCGCAGGGCATGGGCGTGCCGGCGACGCGGGCCACCACCGCGGAGGAACTGGCGGAGCAGTTCAGGGCGGCGTTGGCGGAGCCCGGTCCGCATTTGATCGACGCTGCGGTGCCTTCGCTGTTGTAGGGACGCACAACGGGCCCGCACCCTGCTTGTGCGGTGCAGGCTGGGCTCAACAGGTAGGGCAGCGTCGGGCCCGGCTGGGTCCATCCAGTTCGACGTTGGTCACGGCGAACACTCGGTGACCAGCTGCCAAGTCCTGCCTGGCGTCGAACGCGGCCCACGCCGTGCCATTCGGCGAAAAGGCGGATGATCCGCTGCCGACGTTTGGCCTTGCGCGGCGTGGCCGTGCCGCGTGCACCCCTCCGCCGGGCCGCGGAAAGCGTTTGCGCACCAACAAAAAAGCTGCCCTCCCCGACAGCACCGGGGAGGGCAGCCTGCAACGCGGGAAACTACTCGAAGATCTCGCCGGCTTCGGCCTTCTTCACGAGGCTCTCGGGCGGCAGGAAGTGGTCACCGTACTTGTCCGCCAGTTCGCGGGCGCGGGCGACGAAGCCCTTCAACCCACCCTCGTACTGGTTGATGTACTGGATGACCCCACCGGTCCACGCCGGGAAACCGATCCCGAAGATCGAGCCGATGTTGGCGTCCTGCACCGAGGTGAGCACGCCCTCGTCGAAGCATTTCACCGTTTCCAGTGCCTCGGCGAACAGCATCCGCTCCTGCAGGTCCTTGAACGGAACCTGCCCGCTGCCGGAGTTGAACGCCTCGCGCAGGCCCGGCCAGATCCGGGTGCGCTTGCCGTCCACGTACTCGTAGAAGCCCGCGCCCGTGGAGCGGCCCTTGCGGTCGTACTCGTCGAGCATCCGGTCGATGACCGCCTCGGACGCGTGCGGCTTCCAGGTGCCGCCCGCGGCCTCGACCGCGGCGCGGGTCTCCTGCCGGATCTTGCGCGGCAGGGTCAGTGTCAGCTCGTCCATCAGCTGCAGCGGCGGCGCCGGGTACCCGGCCTGCGAACCGGCCTGCTCGATCGACGCGGGCTCGACACCCTCGCCGACCGCGGCGACGGCCTCGTTGATGAACGTGCCGATCACGCGCGAGGTGAAGAAGCCGCGGCTGTCGTGCACCACGATCGGCGTCTTCTTGATCTGCAGGGTGTAGTCGAAGACCTTGGCCAGCGTGGCATCCGAGGTCTTCTCCCCGCGGATGATCTCCACCAGCGGCATCTTGTCCACCGGCGAGAAGAAGTGGATGCCGATGAAGTCTTCCTGCCGCTGCACGCCCTGCGCGAGACCGGTGATGGGCAGCGTCGAGGTGTTCGAACCGAGCACGGCGTCGGGGTTGACGACGTTCTCGATCTCACCGAAGACCTTGTGCTTGAGCTCCTGGCTCTCGAACACGGCCTCGATCACGAAGTCCACGCCGGCGAAGTCGGCCGGGTCGCCGGTGGGCTTGATGCGCGCCAGCAGCTCGTCCGACTTCTCCTTCGTGGTCGTGCCCCGGGAAAGCGCCTTCTCCTCGATCTTGACCGCGTAGCCCTTGCCCTTCTCGGCCGCCTCCTGCGAGACGTCCTTGAGCACGACGTCGATGCCCGCTTTCGCTGACACGTAAGCGATCGCGGCGCCCATCATGCCCGCGCCGAGCACGCCGACCTTTTTCGCGGTGTACCTCTCATAGCCTTCGGGCCGCGAGCCACCGGAGTTGATGTGCTGCAGGTCGAAGAAGAACGCCTTCGTCATGTTCTTCGCGACCTGGCCGGTCGCGAGGCTGACGAAGTACCGCGTCTCGATCAGGGTCGCGGTCTCGATGTCGACCTGCGCGCCCTCGACGGCCGCGGCCAGGATCGCGCGCGGGGCCGGCATCGGGGCGCCCTTGATCTGCTTGCGCAGGTTCGCCGGGAACGCGGGCAGGTTCGCCGCGAACGACGGGCTCGACGGGGAACCGCCGGGGATCTTGTAGCCCTTGACGTCCCAGGGCTGCGCCGCTTCCGGGTTGGCCTTGATCCACTCCTTGGCCTTCGGCAGCAGTTCGTCCACTCCCGCCACCAGCTCGTGCACGAGGCCGAGCTCCAGCGCCTTGGCGGGCTTGTGCCGCTGGCCCTGCACGAGCACGTTCAGCACCGCGCTCTGGATCCCGAGCAGCCGCACGGTGCGCGCGACCCCGCCACCCCCGGGCAGCAGGCCGAGGCCGACCTCGGGCAGGCCGATGACGCTGCCCTTGACGTCCGCCGCGATGCGGTGGTGCGTGGCCAGCGCGATCTCCAGGCCGCCGCCGAGCGCGGCGCCGTTGATCGCGGCGACGACGGGCCTGCCCAGCGTCTCCAGCCGACGCAGCTGCGCCTTCATGGCGTTGGTGCTTTCGGTCAGCTCCGCGGCGTGCTCGGGCTTCGCCTGGATCAGGTCGTTGAGGTCACCGCCCGCGAAGAACGTCTTCTTGGCCGAGGTGATCACGACGCCGGTGATCGAGTCCTTTTCGGACTCCAGCCGGTCCACGATCTGCCCGAGGGACTCCCGGAAATCGGCGTTCATCGTGTTCGCCGACTGGTTCGGGTCGTCGAGGGTGAGCACGACGATTCCGTCGGAGTCCTTGTCCCACTTGATGGTCTGAGTCATTGTCACACCCGCTCGATGATCGTGCCGATACCCATTCCGCCACCGATGCACAACGACAGCAGCGCGCGGCGTGCCTGCCGCCGCTCCAGCTCGTCCACCATGGTGCCGAGAATCATCGCGCCGGTGGCGCCCAGCGGGTGCCCCATCGCGATCGCGCCGCCGTTCACGTTGACCTTCTCGTCCGGCAGCTTCAGATCCTTCATCCACTTGAGGACCACCGAGGCGAAGGCCTCGTTGAGCTCGAACAGGTCGATGTCGTCCGTGGTCAGCCCGGCCTTGGCGAGCACCTTCTGGGTGGCAGGCGTCGGGCCGGTCAGCATGATCGTCGGGTCGGAGCCGGTGATCGCGGCGGACACGATGCGCGCCCGCGGGGTCAGTCCGAGGTCCTTGCCGACCTGCTCGTCGCCGATCAGCACCAGCGCGGCGCCGTCGACGATGCCCGACGAGTTACCGCCGGTGTGCACGTGGTCGATCTTCTCGACCTGGTGGTACTTCTGCAGCGCCACCGCGTCGAAACCGCCGAACTCGCCGACGGTCTCGAAGGCGGGCTTGAGCTTGCCAAGGCTCTCCACGGTGCTGCCGGGGCGGCGGTGCTCGTCGTGGTCGAGGATCGTGACGCCGTTGATGTCCTTGACCGGCACCACGGACTTGGCGAAGTAGCCACCGGACCAGGCCGCCTCGGCCTTCTCCTGTGAGCGCACCGCGAAGCGGTCCACGTCCTCGCGGGAGAAGCCCTCGATGGTGGCGATCAGGTCGGCCCCGATGCCCTGCGGAGCGAAGTAGGAGTCGTAGTTGGTCGCCGGGTCGGTGAACATCGCGCCGCCGTCGGACCCCATCGGCACCCGCGACATCGACTCCACGCCACCGGCGAGGATCAGGCTCTCCCAGCCTGAGCGCACCCGCGCGGCGGCCTGGTTGACGGCCTCCAGGCCGGACGAACAGAAGCGGTTCAGCTGCACCCCGGCGACGGTCTCGGGCAGGCCGGCGACGATCGATGCGGCGCGCGCGATGTCGCCACCCTGGTCGCCGACGGGCGAAACCACGCCAAGGATGATGTCCTCGATCTTGGCCGGGTCCAGTCCCGGGTGGCGCGCCTTGAGCTCGTCGATCAGGCCGACCACCAGGTCGACCGGCTTGGTCCCGTGCAGGGCCCCGCCCTTGTTCTTCCCACGAGGCGTGCGGATCGCCTCGTAGATGTATGCCTCGTTGCTCACACCGACGGCCTTTCCTCGGATGATGCTAATTTCCACTAACATAATCCGCCTATATCCCCTGGTGTCAACCGCTTGCGCTGTGATTCACCAGAGCTAGAGTGGTCTAACCATGCAACCCTCGAAAACCCGTCGTCCACGGGACAGGAAGAGCCAGCTGGCCGCCGTCGCGGCCGAGCTGTTCCGCGCCCGCGGCTACTACGGGGTGGGGATCAACGACATCGCCGCGGCGGCAGGCATCACCGGCCCGGCGCTGTACCGGCACTTCGCGGACAAGCAGGCCGTGCTCTCCTACGTGCTCCTCTCGGCCGTGGGCGACATGGAGGCGGAGACCACGGCGGCTCTGTCCGCGCTGAGCAGTCCGAGCGGCGAGCAGGTCGACGAGCTGCTGAGCCGGATCGCCTCGGCGTCGGTCGAGCGGCGCGACGTGGCGGCGCTGTGGCGCTGGGAGGGGCGGCATTTGTCGGCCCAGGACCAGCGCGAGATCGGCAAGAAATCCAGCGCGATCCTCACGAGCTGGGCGAAGGTGCTGCTGGACGTCCGCCCGGAGCTGGACGCGGCCGACGCGGAGCTGCTCTGCTGGGCCGCGCTGAGCGTGTACGGCAGCGTGTCCGTGCACCGCACGACGGTGCCGAAGCGGCGCTTCGTGCAGTTGCTCGTCGAGCTCGCGAAGCGGGTCCTGTCCGCCGATCTCCCTCCGCAGGCTGACGTGGTGGAGCCCGTGGCCGCGCTCGGCGTCGGCACCCCGTCGCGACGTGAGCAGCTGATGACCGAGGCCGCGGAGTTGTTCCGCCAGCGCGGTTTCCACGCGGTGAGCATGGAGGACATCGGATCGGCCGCCGGTATCGCGGGCCCGAGCGTGTACCGGCATTTCCCGAGCAAAGCCAACCTGGTCTACGCGATCGGACGACGCGCGGCGGACCGGTTGGCGCTCGCGGCCGACGAGGTGCTGCGTCGCAGCCCCGACGAGGCCTCGGCGCTGCGCGGCCTGGTCGATTCATACGTTCAGGTGCTGACCGGCTCCGCCGAGCTGACCGTGTCGTTCGCCGTCGACGGGGTGAACTTCGCCGAGGCCGAGCGCGCGGATTTGTTGCGTACGCAGCGGGAATACGTCGGCCGCTGGGTGAACCTGCTCTGCGCCGCGCGGCCGGAACTTCCGCCGAAGGAAGCCAAGATCACCGTGCATGCGGCACTCACCATCGCCAACGATCTCGCCCGCACGCGCCGGGTCGCCGGCCGCCCGAATCTGTCCGCCGAGCTGCGTACGTTGATGGAAGCCGCGCTGCACGTGGCCGGAGACCTGACTCGTGGTAACCTACTCACGAGTAGGTAATGGTCTGATGGGAGTGCGACGTGGCAGCGCTCAACCGAACACCGCGGCGAAAGCGAGACGTCATGGGCGCCGCGCTCGCCGGGCTGACGAAGCTCGCCGGAAGCAGGACACTGGAGCGCGCGGGGCTCCGCGCGCCGGTGCAGAACCTGGTCGGCACGGCAACGAAGAACGGCTTCCGCGTGGCGGGTGCGGCGAACCGCACCTTCACCTCCGCGCGGCGGCTCGGCCAGCCCGCACGGCCCGCGGCGCCTTCGACGAACGGCCTGTTCGACCTCACCCCGAGCGAAGAACAGCAGCTGATCGCCGAGACGGTCGCCGAGTTCGCGGCCGAGCAGCTGCGCCCGGCCGCAGCCGAGGCGGACGCGAAGCTGGCTCCGCCGGACGGCCTGCTGACGCGGGCCGCGGAGCTGGGCGTTACACAGATCGGTATACCCGAGGAACTCGGCGGCGCGGGCACGGAGCGGTCCGTGGTCACCAGCGCGCTGATCGCCGAAGCGCTCGCGCACGGCGACCTCGGTCTCGCCGTGGCGGTGCTTGCTCCCTCCGCGGTGAGCACGGCGCTGGTCCTGTGGGGCGACGCGCAACAGCAAGCCGACTACCTGCCGGCTTTCGTCGGCGAGAACGTGCCGGCCGCAGCGCTCGCGTTGCAGGAGGCACGGCCGCTGTTCGACCCGTTCAAGCCCGCCGTGCACGCGAAACGGACGCCCTCGGGCTACCAGCTGAACGGCGTCAAGTCGCTGGTTCCCCGCGCGGCACAAGCGGAACTGTTCATCGTCTCGGCCGATTTGGAAGGGCGCGGGCCGGCGCTGTTCATCGTCGAATCGTCCACGCCGGGGATCTCGATCGAGGCCGAACCGGCGATGGGCCTGCGCGGCGCGGCGACCGGGAGGTTGTTCCTGGAGAACGTGAAGCTGCCCGCGAACGCGTTGCTGGGCGGCGCCGCGCCGGACGTCTTCACCGACGTCGTCCGGCTTTCGCGGCTGGGCTGGGCGGCGCTGGCGACGGGCACCGCGAAGGCCGTGCTCGATTACGTGGTGCCGTATGTGAACGACCGCACCGCGTTCGGCGAGCCGATCAGCCACCGGCAGGCGGTCGCGTTCTCGGTCGCCGACATCGCGATCGAGGTGGAGGGCATGCGGCTGGTGACACTGCGCGCCGCCGCGCGTGCCGAGCAGGGCAAGCCCTACGCCCGCGAGGTGGCACTGGCACGGAAACTGGCCACGGACAAGGGAATGCGGATCGGCAGCGCGGGCGTGCAACTGCTGGGCGGGCACGGGTTCACCAAGGAGCATCCGGTGGAACGGTGGTACCGCGATCTGCGCGCGATCGGTATCGCCGAGGGCGTCGTCCTCCTGTAGAGAAGGGTTTTGGCTGTGATCAATCTTGAACCCCCGAAGAAGGCCGGCGCGCTGATCAACCAGGCGTACCAGGCCGCTTCCCAGGTGCTGCGCCCGATCTCGCGGAAGTACGACCGCGCCGAGCATGCGTATCCGTCCGAACTGGACATGTTCGCCGCGGTGCTGGACGGGCTGAACTCGTCCGGCGAAGGCGGTGCCGGTGCGGCCGGTGTCCGGCGTGACGACAAGGAAACCTCGAAGGGCAACCGCAACGGCGGGAACCTGAACACGGTGCTCGGCACGATCGAGATGTGCTGGGGTGACGTGGCACTGTTGCTGTCGATGCCGCGGCAGGGCCTTGGCAACGCGGCGATCGCCTCGGTCGCGAACGAGGAACAGCTGACGCGCTTCGGCAAACTGTGGGCCGCGATGGCCATCACCGAACCGGACTGCGGTTCCGACTCGGCGGCGATCACCACCACGGCTGTCGAGGACGGTGATGCCTATATTCTCAACGGCGAGAAGATCTTCGTGACTTCGGGCCAGCGCGCGGACGCGGTGGTCGTCTGGGCCACTTTGGACAAGTCGAAGGGCCGGGCGGCGATCAAGTCGTTCGTCGTGGAGAAGGGCACGCCCGGCTTCGAGGTCGTGCGGCTGGAACACAAACTCGGCATCCGCGCGTCGGACACCGCCGTGCTGCGGTTCGACAACTGCCGGGTGCCGAAGGAGAACCTGCTGGGCAGCCCCGAGGTGGACACCAAGAAGGGGTTCGCCGGGGTCATGCAGACCTTCGACAACACGCGCCCCCTGGTGGCCGCCATGGCACTCGGCGTGGCGCGGGCGGCGCTGGAGGAGACCTCGCGCATCCTCGCCGAGGCGGGCGTGACCGTGGACTACGACCAGCCCGCCAACACCCAGCACGCGGCGGCCGCCGCCTACCTCGACCTGGAGGCGGACTACGAGGCGGCGTACCTGCTGACCCTGGAGTCGGCGTGGATGGCGGACAACCGCAAGCCGAACTCGCTGCAGGCCTCGATGGCGAAGGCCAAGGCCGGGCGCTCGGTCGTGGACATCACGTTGAAGTGCGTGGAACTGGCCGGGGCGTACGGGTATTCGGAGGAATCGTTGCTGGAGAAGTGGGCGCGCGACTCGAAGATTTTGGACATCTTCGAAGGGACGCAGCAGATCCAGCAGCTGATCGTGGCCCGTCGCGTGCTGGGGAAGACGTCGAGCGAACTGAAGTAGCTCGACTGCCGGTACCGGGGAATGCCTGTAAAGTCCCGTCCCATGACCGCTGACTGGAGAGCCGAAATCCGCGACCGCGTGCGGGCGCTCATCGTCGAGGCCGAGCCCGACGTGGTCGAGGAAGCGAAGTGGCGCAAGGCATCGAACCCCGACGGGGTGCCGACGTTTTCGTACTCCGGCCTGATCTGCACGCTCGAGACCTACAAGGACAAGGTGAAGGTCACCTTCGCCAAGGGCGCGTCGCTCGCCGACCCGGCCGGGCTGTTCAACGCGAGCCTGGGCGCCAGCACGCGCCGCGCCATCGACATCCACGAGGGTGCCGAACTCGACGAGAAAGCGTTCGTCGCGCTGGTGCGCGAAGCGGTCGGCCTCAACCGAGCCTGAGCGACCGCTCGCGGAAGGCGATCGTCGCGCCGTTCACCCGCGCCAACCAGCCCGCGCCAGGATCTCCGCGATCACCGGGCCCTTCGCCTCCGCGTAATAGTTGATGTCCCGCCACTCACGCCGGGCCAATTCCCGTTTCGTGGCCTCGTAAAGCTCGCGGTCGGCATCGCTCGCGCGCAGGCGGGCGCGGAACGCCAGGTACTTTCGCGTCTCCACGTGATCCGGCGGGTAACAGTGCAAGTTCACCGGCTCGCCAGGGTCACCGGCGCGCAGGGCGCGATGCGCCGGCTCGCGCACCCGTAGGTCATAGCCCGCCGCCTCCAGGTCCGGCAGATACGCCGGCTCATCGTCCGGATCCTCGATCCCCACCACGATGTCGACGATCGGCTTCGCGGCAAGGCCGGGCACCGACGTCGAACCGATGTGCTCGATCAGCCGGGCGCGCTCCCCCAGGATTTCCCGCAGCTCCGCGGCACGCCGTTCGAAGCGCGCGGGCCAGGCCGGGTCGTATTCGGCGAGCGTCACCTTCGCCGGCCGCGGCCCGCGCACGAGCAGCGCCGACAGCTTCTCGTCATTCAGTCCTTCGGACATCCCCAGTGCCTCCCTCCGGGCAGCAGGCCAGCATATCTCAGCGGTCAACTAGAGTCGGCGCGATGCGAGAAGCCGACGTGCGCACGTTGTGGGACTACCACGACCTGCACCAGGAACCGCGGCCGTCCGACGTCGGGATCGGGCTCGGCAGCCACGACCTCGGGGTGGCCACCCGGTCCGCCGAACTGTTCCACAATGGACTGTTCCCGCTGCTCGTGTTCACCGGGTCCAACGCGCCCACGACGATCGACCGCTTTCCGCGCGGCGAGGCGGTGCACTACCGCGAGCACGCGCTCGAACTCGGCGTGCCGGACAGCGCGATCCTCGTCGAGCCCGAGGCGCGCAACACCGGCGAAAACATCCTGTTCACCCAGCGCCTGCTCGCCGGCCGGGACATCCGCTCCGTCCTGCTGATCTGCCGTCCGTACCAGCAGCGGCGGGCGTTCGCCACGTGCCGCAAGCTCTGGCCCGAGGTAGAAGTCCGTTGTACGTCAAGGCCGCTGCCGCTGGCGGAGTACCTCGCCGCCATCGGCGACGAGGACAAGGTGATCAACATGCTGGTCGGCGATACCCAGCGGATCACCGAGTACGCCCGGCGTGGTTTCGCCATTCCGCAAGAAGTCCCGGCCGATGTGGCCGCGGCCTATCAGCGGCTCGTGGACGCCGGATACACGCGGCGACTGATCTAGGCCATCTCGTCGAGGAAGTTGTCGATGTGGTGCCAGGTCGTCCCGCGTGCGCGGCGACCGGTGAGCACGCCGAGGTGCCCGCCCGGCGCCGTCTCGAACCGGACGGACGCCGCGCCCGTCAGCAGCCCGGCCAACCGCTCCACGGCGGGGCGCGGGGCGATGGTGTCGTTCTCGCCCGCGATGATCAGGGTCGGCACCTTGATGTGGGCCAGCGCGATGATCCGCCCGTTCAGGTCCAGCGAACCGTCGGCGAGGTCGTTCGCGCGGAAGAACCGGTGGTAGATCTGGCCGAACGTGCGCCCGGGGTAGGCGATCATGTTGTCCATGAAGTGGTCCACGGCCTCGATCTGGGCCAGGTAGTCCCGGTCGTCGAGGTTGCGCAGGATCGCCAGCGGCTTGGTGATCTCCTTGTTGATCCCGGTCGCCCAGAACACCCGGCCGACCACATAGGACGGTGCGCCGCCGAACATCCGGTAGAACGGGGTCAGCAGATGCCCGCCGGTCGCCTCCACCAGCGGCCGGAACGGGGCGATCAACGGGATCGCGGTGAAGTCCACCGGCGAGGCCACCGTGACGATGGACTCGATCGGCAGGTCGCCCCCGCTGGCGGCGGTCAGCAACGAGAACAGCCCGCCGAGACACCACGCCACGATGTGCACGCCCTGCCCGCCGGAATCCTCGCTGACCTTCCGGATCGCGCGCGGCAGCACCTCGTCGATCCAGTGCTCGATGCCGAGGCGCCGGTCCGAGAAGGCCACATTGCCGTAGTCCACAAGGTACGTGCGGCGCCCGCCCTCGACGAGATGCTCCGCGAGCGAACAACCACGCCGCAGGTCGAAGCACAGCGCGGGCGCGGCCAGCGGCGGCACGAGCAGGACGGGCGGCCCTTCCGCCTCCCCGGCGGAGGCGAGCCGGTACAGGGACCGGTTCGGCCCCTGGTCGATCAGCGTGCGCGGCACCGGCCGCAGGTCCGCCAGCCCGCCCTGTAGCTTGCCGACCACGTTCGCCGCGGCGGCGGCCATGCTGACCGGGGACATCGTGATCAAGAGTGCCGCACCTTCGCCTCGTACTCCGCGCGCTCGCCGGCGTGCGCCTTCGAGAACACCTTATCCGCCCCGATGGTCCGCATGAACCACTCCGAAGCCGCGCGCGGGAGCAACCGGCCCAGCCTGCCGGTCGCGTCCAGTGAGCGCGGCACGTAAACGTCGAACTTCGGCTCCTTGAGGGTCGCGACGATCGCCGTCGCCACGTCCTCGGGCTGCACCGGCTTGAACAGCTTGGTCTCGACCAGCCCGTCGGCGAGGTGGGTGCGCACCACGGTGGGCATCACGCACGAAATGTCCACACCGGACCCACGCAGCTCCTGCCGGACCGCCTCGGACAGGCCGACCACCGCGTGCTTCGTGGCGCAATACGTTGCGGCGCCAGGGAAACCGACCTTCCCGGCCTGTGACGCGACGTTCACGATGTGCCCGCCGGCGCGCGGGCGCATCCGGCGCACGGCCTCGCGGGTGCCGTGGATCACGGCGTGCAGGTTGATGTCCAGCTGGCGCGTGGTGGCGTCGTCGTCCTCCTGCTCCAACGGGTTGAGCAGCATGATCCCGGCGTTGTTGATCAGCACGTCGATCGGGCCGAGGCGCCGCTCCACCTCGTCGAGGAACTCGGTGAACGCCTTGGTGTCGGTGACATCCAGCCGCAGCGCGAGTGTTTCGCCGCCGAGCTCGCCCGCCGTCTTCTCCGCGCGCGCCTCGTCGAGGTCGCCGATGGCGACGCGCGCCCCTTCGCGCACCAGCGCCTTCGCGGTGGTCGCCCCGATGCCCTGCGCACCACCGGTGATGACGATGACCTTTCCAAGCAGCGTCTTTGCCATACCGGTCATCCTGCCTGCCACGAGACGGATTTACCAGGAGGTGTCACAGCCACCCGGGCGGATTCTCACAGCGCCGTCAGGATTCGCGGGCCGTCCTCGGTGATGGCCACGGTGTGCTCGACATGCGCGGCGCGGCTGCCGTCCACGGTGAACAGCGTCCAGCCGTCCTCGCCGTAGCGGTACTCGTCGCGGCCACCCGCCACGAACATCGGCTCGATCGCGAGGACCATGCCGGGCCGCAGGCGGATTCCTTTGCCGGCAGGGCCTTCGTTGGGCACATGCGGCTCCTCGTGCATCGCCCGGCCGACGCCGTGCCCACCGTGGTCGGCAA
Organism: Amycolatopsis sp.; assembly: GCF_035546795.1. Taxonomy (GTDB): domain Bacteria; phylum Actinomycetota; class Actinomycetes; order Mycobacteriales; family Pseudonocardiaceae; genus Amycolatopsis_E. Next base: position 2,668 of record NZ_DASZWC010000065.1, on the reverse strand, counting down.
CAGCCCGTACCCGGCGCGGCGCCCGATGACACCCACCGCGTGCGACACGTCGCCCAGCCTGTTGCCGGGCTTGGCCTGCGCGATACCGGCCGCGAGCCCGCGTTCGGTGGTCTGGATCAGCGCCTCGTCCGCCGGATCCGCCGTGCCGACGACGAAACTGATCGCCGCGTCGCCGTGCCAGCCGTCGACGGACGCGCCGAAGTCCACGCTCAACAGGTCCCCGTCACGCAGCCGGTAGTCCGTGGGGATGCCGTGCACCACCGCGTCGTTCACGCTCGTGCAGAGCACGGCCGGATACGGACTCGGCGCGAACCTCGGGTGATAGTGCAGGAACGAGGACTTCGCCCCGGCCTCGGAAAGCAGGGCGGCCGCCTGCGCGTCGAGTTCGAGCAGGCTCGTGCCGACCGCCGCGGACCGGCGCAAGGCCTGCAGTACTGTCGCCACGACCCGGCCGGCCTCGCGGAGCACGGCCAGCTCGCTCTCGGTCTTCAACTCGATCACTGAACTCATCCTCACGGTATAGTTATACCGGAATTCCTAGCACAGGGGTGCGGGCGCGGCAACGGTCTTGATCGGCTTCCGTATCGTCTGGTTCCGGAAGCCGTCAATGGAGATCACGCCGTGGAGAAAGCGAACCAGCGCGCCAAGTGGCGCTTCCGCCTGCTCGGCCGGTTCTCCGTCGAGGCCGACGGCGCGCCGCTGGACCTGCGGTCCCGCCTGAACCGCAGCCTGCTCGCCACACTGCTCGCCCACCCCGGCGAGGTCGTCCCGGCCGACGACCTGATCGACGCCATCTGGCAGCGGCGCCCGAAGAACGCCACCAACAGCCTGCACGTGCTGGTCAAACGCCTGCGGACGGCGTTGGGCGACGCGGACCGGATCCGCGCCGAACCGGGCGGCTACCGGATCGACGTCACCGAATGCGAGCTCGATCTGCTGGAGTTCACCAAGTGCACCGAAGCAGCCCGCCAGGCGCCGGATCCGATAACGGAGCGCGCACAGCTGGCTACCGCGCTCGCGCTCTGGGGTGACGATCTGGCGCTGTCGCCGCTCGCCGAAGGCGAACGGGAAGAGCTGGAAGAGCTGCGATTGACGGCGCTGAGCCGCCGTATCGAGCTGGACCTGCAGACCGGCCGGGCCACGGAAACCGTGCCCGAGCTGCGGCGGCTCACCCAGCGTTATCCGCTACGCGAACAGTTCTGGGCACAGCTGATGCGCGCGCTGCAGCAGACCGGCGCGCAGGCCGAAATGCTTGCGGTGTACGCCGACGCCCGCGCGGTACTGGCCGAGGAGCTCGGTGTGGAACCGGGCGCGCAGCTGCGGGAGTTGCACGCGAACGCGCTCACCGCCGAGGGCGCGCAATGGGAGCCGGTCTGCCAGCTGCCCGCGCGGATCGAAGATTTCGTCGGTCGCGAAGGGACGCTGGCCAGGGTCGAGGAGCTGCTCGAACCGGGTGAGACCACCCGCGTGCTCGTCGTCTGGGGGCAACCGGGCGTCGGCAAGAGCACACTCGCCATCCAGGCCGCGCATCGCCTGCGCGAACGCTATCCCGACGGCCAATGGTTCGCAGCGCTTTATGACCACCATTCCGGCCGGGCCTCCGCACACGAACTCCTGGAACAGCTCCTGCTCGCCAGCGGCCTGCCCGCGGGCCAGATCCCGGTGCAGACCGGGGCACGTTCGGCGGGGCTGCGTGCGCGGCTCGCCGACCGGCGCGTCCTGCTGGTGCTGGACGACGCCGCCGAAGCTGGGCAGATAGCGTCTGCGCTGCCGGGTACCGGCGGTTGCGGGGTGCTCGTCACCTCCCGGCGTTCCTTGCTGGATCTGCCCGGCGCGCGGCGGCTGCGGGTCGATCCGCTCGGCAGCGCAAGCGGAATCCGGTTGCTGAACCAGATGATCGGCGAGGACCGGGTGGCGGCCGAGCGCGCGCACGCGGAAGAACTCGTCCGGCTGTGCGGGGCGTTGCCGCTGGCCTTGCGAATCGCGGGCGCCCGCCTGTCGCTCCGGCCGGAGGCGCCGTTGAGCACGCTCGTCGAACGGCTGTACGGCGAGCGGACGCGGCTGGACGAACTCGCGGTCGAAGGCATGGAGGTCCGCGCCAGCCTCGCGCTGACCTACGGCGGTCTTTCCCCGCCCGCGCAGATCGCCCTGCGCAGGACGGCTTTGTTGCCACGCACGGGTTTTCCGGCCTGGGCGCTCGGTGCGGTCACCGACGAGAGCGACGGCGAACGGCTGATCGAGTCGCTCGCGGCGTCGGCGCTGCTGGAGCCGTGCGGGGACGCCCGCTATCGCACCCACGACCTGGTCGCGTTGTTCGCGCAGGACCTCGCGTCCGAAGAGGATCAGACAGCGCCGCTTCGCCGGCTGTTGGACGTACTGCTCACGCGCGGCGAGGAAGTGCATCAGGAAGCTGCTCGGTGGACCGAGGAACTCCAGCCCTATCAAGGAACCAGCAGGCCGGGGATGGACCTGCCGCCGTTGGGCTGCCCGCCAGGGGTGTGGGCCGGGCGGGAACGCGACCTGTTGCTGTCGGTGATCGACAATGCCTGCGAAGCGGGTTGGCACGCCGACGCCGCCCGGCTCGCCGATCTGGTCGTACCGGCACTGCACCTCGGCGGTGGTTTCGAGCAGCTGGCGGCGATCCGGCGCCGGCTCGCCGAAACCGCCA
>NZ_DASZWC010000064.1:0-21756 GCF_035546795.1 Amycolatopsis sp. | reverse complement strand
GGGATCGGTGTAGTCCGTGCCCTCGGTGGCCTTCATGTAGGCGAACGAGGCCCCGTTGTTCTTCGCGCCGGTCCAGTCCACGGTGCCCTGGTAATGCGACACGTCGAACCCGGCCGCGTTCCCACTCGCCGCGGCCGACTGCGTGGACATCGAGCGCGCCGTCCCGCCCTCGTGTGCCCGCACCGTCGAGCCCAGGTAGTCCGCATCCGGGTGTGTCGGCTTCGATCCGGATGCCGACGCGGTGGGCGCGACGATCAGCGCCCCGGTCGCGAGCAGGGGAACGAGCGCAGCCAGGTACGCGCGACGACGAGCCACCGAAACCTCCAGGGAAACCCGCGGGCCCCAGTGGTTTTCCGCGGAGGATCGAGTAATCCGCAGAGACTCAAACAGATCCCGCGACCCCGCACAATGTGTCCTGCTTCACGTTGGAAAATGCGCGACAGTCAAGAATGAAGAACGGGCGCTTTCTTTCCTTGGCTTGCGAGGAAATGATCGCGAAGAATCCTGTTCACCCGTTTTGTGCGGCGGCGTTGTGGGAGCATTTTCGGGCTCTCCTGAAGCGGGTATCGCAGGTTCGAACTCCACACATCAAGGCAGCGCAGCGAACCGCGGCGTGGGTGCTTCGGCGCCGGTGAGCCCACCGAAGGCGGAGCGCTCTCCGGTGAGGACCTTCACCGCCGAAGCAGACCCCGGCGACACAGGACAGCTCGCTCGACTCCTGAAAAGTGCCGACGCGCCGGCCACGGTGGGCGCAAGGGCGGCAGAGGAAGGACGCCGTCGCGGGTGACCGCCTGCTGGTGCCCAGCGATCGCTCCAACGAGGTGATGCTGCACGACCGGAGCGGTAAACCGGTGTGGCCCAACGCAATACCCGCCGACGGCGGCATCGCGGCCAGCGCCGGCGCGACGGTGATCGAGTCCGGCTGCTCCACGACCTGCACGGCGGTTCGCGGTGGCGGACAACGGATCAGAGGGCTTTCCCACCCTCTTCCGGCTGCCGAACGGTGAACTCGGCCCGAGCGCGTCGCTGTCGAAGTATGCGGCTTTGCTCTTACCGCATACAGGATTGCCTGCCGTGGTGCCGGAGTGGATCTTTCTCGACCGGCCACCGGCGAGACCGTCTACCACGCCCGGGGTCCTTCGCGGGAGCGGTGGATGGCGCGCTGGGTGCCGATAGCCGGCGGCGACGACGGGACGGCCGGACCGTGCGCGGCTACCGCCCGCTCAGCGGCGAGAACTCCCAAGATTGGGACAATGGCGAGAAGCGGTGGGACTTTCGCTGCGGAGTCCGAGCGCGTCTCGGTGGCCCTGGGCTCGCGCACCGTCGTGGTGACCGCGGGTCTGGACCACGACAACCCGTTCGACACCATGATCGGTGTCCGTGTCACCGTGCTCGACCCGCAGACCGGCGGCGTCATGTAGGCGACGGCAAGATCATGCTGGGTGAGGTTGTCAGGGGAAAGGCCGATATGGTCAAGGAAGTTGAAGCCCGAACAGGCCCGAGCCCAAGCCGTCGCAGTGCTGGACCCTTTGGTTCGCCAAGCTCCTGAGGTCAAAGCACATGCCGATCGTGATGCGTGCCCCCGGCAGGATTCGAACCTGCGACACCCGCTTTAGGAGAGCGGTGCTCTATCCCCTGAGCTACGAGGGCTTGCGAGCACAGCCTAGCGGTCGCCCGGTCGCCGCAGGCAACAGACCGTGTGAAATCGGTCCGGGTGAGAGTTGTCGACTCTTGCGCTACCGATAGGTAACCTTCCGTCACTGTGGGAGTGGAAACCCCGCTTCCCCGACCGCCGGAGGCCTTAGTTGATCAAGCTGGTGTTCGCTGACGACGAAGAGCTGGTCCGGTCGAGTCTGCGCGGGATGATGTCCGGCGCGCCCGACATCGACGTGGTCGGGGAGGCGAGCGACGGCAGGTCGGCGGTGGAAACCGCGCGCCGCCTGCACCCCGACGTCGTGCTGCTCGACATCAAGATGCGCGCCCCCGACGACGGCATCCGGGCGTTGCGCGCGATCCTCGCCCTGCCGGACCCGCCGACGGTCGCGATGCTGACCACTTTCGACATGGACGAGTACGTGAGCCTCGCGCTGCGCCTGGGCGCGAACGGCTTCCTCCTGAAGGACATCGAGCCCTCGGCGCTGCTTCGCGCGGTGCGCGACCTCGCGCGCGGTGGCGCGGTGCTGGACCCGGGCGTGGCGGCCCGCATGGTGCGCGCGCATCGCGAAGGGCAGCGCGCCGCGCAGCCCGCCCGCAAGCTTCTGTCGAGCCTGTCCGAGCGCGAGCGCGAAGTCGTGAGTCTCATCGGGCAGGGCCTGTCGAACGCGGAGATCGGCGGCCGGCTCCATCTGTCCGAAGCGACCGTCAAGGGCTACGTCTCCGCCGTCCTGTCCAAGATCGGCGCGGCGAACCGGGTGCAGGCCGCGCTGCTCGCGTACCGTGGCGGGCTCCTGGACCAACTGTGACCGTCTCTTAGGCGTGTCTCAGCACTGTCGGTAACACTGTCTACATGCGCATACTCGTTGTCGACGACGATCGGGCGGTCCGGGAGTCACTCCGGCGGTCGCTGGAGTTCAACGGCTACCAGGTCGACCTCGCCGGCGACGGGGCACAGGCGCTGGAGCGCGTGATCGCGGACCGGCCCGACGCGATGATCCTCGACGTCATGATGCCCCGACTCGACGGGCTGGAGGTGGCCAGGCGCCTGCGCAGCACCGGTGACGACCTGCCGATCCTCGTCCTCACCGCCCGTGACACGGTGTCCGACCGTGTCTCCGGCCTCGACGCCGGCGCCGACGACTACCTGCCCAAGCCCTTCGCGCTGGAGGAGCTTCTCGCGCGTCTGCGCGCCCTGCTCCGCCGCGCGTCTCCGGACGCGCAGCCGGGCGCGAACGCCGAGCAGCTCATCTTCGCCGATCTGACGCTGGATCCGGGCACCCGCGAGGTCCGCCGCGGCGACCGCGAAATCAGCTTGACCCGCACCGAGTTCGCCCTGCTCGAACTGTTCATGTCGTACCCGAAGCACGTGCTCACCAGGGGTCGCATCCTGGAGGAGGTCTGGGGTTACGACTTCCCGACCTCCGGCAACGCGCTCGAGGTGTACGTCGGATACCTGCGCCGCAAGACCGAGGCCGGCGGCGAGCCCCGGCTGATCCACACCGTCCGCGGCGTCGGCTACGTGCTGCGGGAGACGCCCCCGTGAGTCAAGCCGTGACCCAACCGGTCGCCGTGGTCCGCGTGGGCGAGACCACCGAAGTCACCCGCGGCCCGAAACGCCGCATGTCGCTGCGTTCCCGCGTGACCCTGCTCGCCGCCGCTTGTGTGGCGGTCGTGATGGCGCTCGTCTCCATCGGCGCGTACGTGACCGTCTACAACAACCTGTACCAGCAGGTGGACGACAACCTCGCCAATCGCGCGGTGGCCGCCGTGCGCACGCCGGAGGCCCAGATCGGGCTGCGCCAGATCCCCGGCGCCTTCCTGCTCAGCACCGACATGCAGATCGGCGTGCTGAACCAGGACGGCACGGTGACCTCACCGGACCGGACGCATCGGCCGCCGACCGGATCGAGTGAACTGGCCGTCGCGCAGGGTACGGCGTCTTCGTCGCTGCGCACCGACACCGGCACCGACACCCGGGTGATCGCCTTGCCCTATCAGGACGGCAGTGCGATGGTGCTGGCCCAGCCGCTGGCGCCGGTCAAGCAGACGCTGCGTGAGCTGGCCGTGGTGCTCGCCCTGATCGGTGGCGGCGGGATCATCGTCGCGGCACTGGCCGGGACGGCGGTCGCGCGCACCGGGCTGCGGCCGGTGGAGCGGCTGACGTCGGCGACCGAACACATTGCGCGCACCGGCGATCTGCGCCCGATCCCGGTCAGCGGAGACGACGAGCTGGCCCGACTCACGCACAGCTTCAACACGATGCTCGGCACGGTCGCCGAGTCGCAGGAACGACAACGCCAGCTCGTGGCCGACGCCGGGCACGAGCTGCGCACCCCACTGACTTCCTTGCGTACCAACCTGGAGCTGTTGCTCTCGGCGAGCAGGGCCGGCGCGCCCACACTGTCCGAAAAGGACAGAGCCGATATCGAGGTCGACATCAGGGCGCAGCTGGACGAGCTGACCCAGCTGATCGGCGACCTGGTGGAGCTGGCGCGCCAGGACGAGCCGCGCACCGAGTTCGAGCGGGTCGAACTGGCCGATGTCGTCGAGCGCGCGCTCGATCGTGCCCGCCGTCGCGCCACCGAGATCGACTTCCAGGTCGACCTGCGGCCGTGGGTGCTGACCGGCGATCACTGGGCGCTCGAACGCGCGGTGCTGAACCTGCTCGACAACGCGGTGAAGTTCTCGCCGTCGGGTTCGACGGTGCGGGTGCGGCTGTTCCCGGTCGGCGACGGCACGGCCGTGATCGAGGTCGCCGACTCCGGTCCGGGCATCGCCGACGCCGACCTGCCCAAGGTGTTCGACCGCTTCTACCGGTCCTCGGAGGCCCGTACCCTGCCCGGATCCGGGCTGGGCCTGGCCATCGTCAAACAAGCCGCCGAACGCCACGGCGGGACCGTTTACGCAGGTCGAGCGCCTGAAGGAGGTGCGCTGCTGTCGATCCGCGTACCCGGCGCCCCAGCCTGACCCGCAACCACCGCGGTGTTTATTCGTGTAGGATTTTGTGTAGTTGGCGGTGGTGACGGAGGCAACGGTGCTGGCGCGGCAGCGGCAAGCGGTGATCCTGGAGGAGGCCCGGCGGTCTGGGGCCGTCCGGGTCAGTGAGCTGGTCACGCGCTTCGGCGTCTCCGACATGACCATCCGCCGGGATCTGGACGTGCTCGCCGGGCGCGGCCTGGTCGAGAAGGTCTACGGCGGCGCTACCGCGGTACTCGGCCAGAGCACCGACGAGCCCGGTTTCGAGGCGAAATCCGTGCAGCAGCAAGCCCAGAAGGAAGCGATCGCCGAGCTGGCGGCCGGCCTGGTCCGGCCGGGTACGGCGATCGGGATCTCCGCGGGCACCACCACGTGGACCTTCGCCCGGGCGCTGGACAACGTGCCAGGGCTGACGATCGTGACGAACTCGATCCGTGTCGCCGACGTCCTGCGTGAATCGCCGCAGGCCGAGCGCACGGTCGTGCTCACCGGCGGGGTGCGCACCCCCTCCGATGCGCTGGTCGGCGGAGTCGCCGTGCACAGCCTGCGGCGGCTGCACCTCGACCTGGTCTTCCTCGGGGTGCACGGGATGGCCGAAGGCCCCGGATTCACCACCCCGAACATGGACGAGGGGGAGACCAACCGCGCCCTCGTCGAGTCGGCGCGCAGTCTCATCGTGCTCGCCGACCACACCAAATGGGGCATTGTCGGCATCTCCACGATCGCCGATCTCAATGAAGCGGACGTCGTGGTCACCGACGACGGCCTGCCCGACGCGGCGCGCGAGGCGCTGTCGGCGCGGGTCGGCGAGTTGATGATCGCGGGTGTGGACGAAGCGGAGGACGGGTGAACCGCACGGTTCGGCGGCTGGCCGACGGCAGGGAGATCATCTATTTCGACGAGGAGCCGAAGGAGCGCACCGCGGTCGACATGCGTGACCTGCCCCAGGTCGCGGCGGCCTCGGAGATCCGGCTCGACCCGTTGTCCGGCGAGTGGGTGGCGATGGCCGCGCACCGGCAGAGCCGCACGTACAAGCCGCCGGCCGACCTGTGCCCGCTGTGCCCGTCGAAGCCCGGAAAACCCAGTGAAATCCCGGAATCCTCCTACGACGTGGTGGTCTTCGAGAACCGGTTCCCGTCGTTCTCGCAGCATGTCACCGGTGAGCGCGGCTCGGTGGACGGCATGGGCCTGGTGCCGACGGCGCCCGGGCGTGGCCGGTGCGAGGTCGTGTGTTTCACCAGTGACCACAACGGTTCCTTCGCCAAGCTGAGCCCGCGGCGGGTGCGCACGGTCGTCGACGCCTGGGCCGACCGCACCGAAGGTCTGTCCGCTGTGGACGGGGTCGAGCAGGTCTTCCCCTTCGAGAACAGGGGCGAAGAGATCGGCGTGACGCTGAGCCACCCGCACGGGCAGATCTACGGCTACCCGTTCGTCACGCCGAAGACCCGCCGCGCGCTGGAGGTCGCCCGCGCGTACGAGGACGAGCATGGCAGGCACGTGCTCGGCGATGTGCTGGCGGCAGAACGGAAATCCGGGAGCAGGGTGATCTTCGAGGGCGAGCACTGGACGGCGTTCGTGCCGCCCGCCGCGCGCTGGCCGGTGCACGTGCTGCTGGTGCCACACCGCCAGGTGCCCGACATCCCCGCGCTCGAGAGTGCCGAGCGTGACGACTTCGCCGAGGTGTACGTGCAGGTGCTGCGCCGGTGCGACGCGCTGTACGACCGGCAGCTGCCCTACATCGCGGCGTGGAACCAGGCCCCGGTGCGGATCGACCGCGAGCTGAGCTGGCTGCATCTGGAACTGTTCTCGGTCCTGCGCGCGCCGGACAAACTCAAGTACCTGGCAGGCTCGGAGTCCGGGATGGCGGTGTGGATCAACGACGCCACGCCGGAGCAGATCGCCGAACGTCTGCGCGCGGCGGGATAGCGCCCGGCATACTCATGCTGGAACCTCAGCTTGGGCTCAGCAAGCTCTCAGGACCGACCAGCATGGTGAGGGACATGACCGAGAACGACCCCAGCGCACCGCACGGAGACGGTGCCCCGAGGGACGCCGACCAGGAACGGCCGGCGCAGGAGGACGCGCAGACGCCCCCGCGGGGTACGCCGACGGGCGGGGAGCAGCAGCCGAGTCCCTGGTCGGCGCAGGGGCAGCAGGTCGCTTATCCGTGGACGCCGTCCTCGGCGCCGCAGCAGGACCAGGCTGCTCGGTACCAGGCCGCGCAACAGCAGGCGGCCCAGCAACGAGCGGCACAACAGCAGACCGCGCATCAACAGACGGCCCAGCAGCATGGGGTTCCGTACAGCACGGCCACTTTCCCCGCGCAGCAGCAGACCATTCCGCAGCAGCGCAAGGGTTCGGGCAAGCTGGTCGCCGGTGTCACGGTGCTGGCGCTCGTCGTAGGCGGCGCGGCAGGCGGCGTCGGCGGGTACTTCGCGTCGCAGAACTCGGGCTCCGGCGGCTCGGCGTACAACGCGCTGAACCAGCCGACGCCCAGCCAGCAGACGAGCAGCGCGCCCGCGGGGTCGGTCGAGTCGGTGGCGCAGAAGGTGCTGCCGAGCGTGGTCGAACTGGTCGTCTCGGGTAGCCAGGAGCAGGGCGAGGGCTCGGGCTTCGTCATCTCCAGCGACGGCTACATCGTGACCAACAACCATGTGGTCCAGGTTGCCGCGAACGGTGGCTCGATCCAGGCCGTGTTCCAGGACGGCACCAAGGAGACCGCGACCATCGTCGGCCGGGATCCGACGACGGACATCGCGGTGGTCAAGGTGCAGGGCGCGGAGAAGCTGAGCCCGGTGTCGCTGGGCAACTCCGACAACATGCCGGTCGGGTCGTCGGTGGTGGCCTTCGGCTCGCCGTTCGAGCTGACCGGCACGGTCACCTCCGGCATCATCAGCGCGCTGCACCGGCCGGTGCGCGCGGGCGGTGACTCCGGCGACCAGACCACGGTGATGAGCGCGATCCAGACCGACGCGGCCATCAACCCCGGCAACTCGGGCGGGCCGCTGGTGAACCTGCAGGGCCAGGTCATCGGGATCAACTCGGCGATCTACAGCCCGCAGTCCTCCGGTGGGCTCGGCCAGCAGCAGTCGGAGGCGACGAACGCGGGCATCGGGTTCGCCATCCCGATCAACCAGGCAAGGCGTACGGCGCAGGAGATCATCGACACCGGCAAGGCGACCCAGACCTACATCGGGGCGTCGGTGAGCGATGCGCAGTCCGGTGGCGCGCAGATCCAGCAGGTCCAGTCGGGCAGCCCTGCGGAGCAGGCCGGGCTCAAGGCCGGTGACGTGGTGACCAAGGTGGACAACCTGGTCATCAACGACGCCGACGGGCTGATCGCGGCCATCCGCACCAGGGCCCCGAACGACAAAGCGACGCTCACCCTGAGCGACAACCGGACCCTGCAGATCACCCTCGGTGGCCAGCCGGTCCAGCCGAACTGACCCCAAGCGCTCGGCCGGACGCCCGGCCGAGACCAACTCGGACTCCCGGCGCTCCTCCTCGCCGGGAGTCCGTTGGCTTGTCAGCGCGCGAGTTCGGTGAAATGGCGTTGCCCGTGCACGCCCTGCCACGCGACGTGGAACCCGGAGGCGCGTGCGATCTCGTCGAGCGCGTCCACGCCGAGCCAGGCCCACGGGATCCACGCTCCGCCGTTGACGCGTACGTGGTCGCGCCGCACGTGCTGACCGGGCGGCTCCAGTTCCACCAGTGCGCGACCGTCCGGAGCGAGCAGTCGCGCCACCCTGCGCAGCAGCTTGACCGGGTCGCCCCCGATGCCGATGTTCCCGTCCGCCAGCAGCACGTGCTGCCAGCGCCCTTCGCCCGGCACACGCTCGAAGACGTCGCGCCGCAGCGCGAGCCCACCCCGTTCGCGCGTGAGCCGGACAGCGGTGCGCGACACGTCGACGCCCAGCGCGCGCACTCCTCGCGCGATCAGCTCCGCGGTCAGCCTTCCCGGCCCGCAGCCGATGTCGAGGGTCGGGCCGGTGCAGCGGCTCAGCAACAGTTCGTCGCCGGCGCCCGGTGGTCCGGCCCAGCGGGCGGCGGGAAGCTCCACGCGTCCTCCGTTCGCCAGTTCCAGCAGGCAAACCCGGCTCACCAGCGCCGTGTCGAAGGCCTTGATCACGCGGTCACCGCCGCGACCGCGCTGGCGAACCGGCCACCCGCGATGGCCGCCACCCGGCGGGCGTCCGCCATCGTGTCCACATCGGACAGTGTGGGGAGGGTCGCCGCGGACACACCGAGTGCCGCCAGGGTGTGTGCGCCGGTGTCCGGTTGCGACATCGGGACATCGGCGAGCGCCTTCGCGTCTCGGGGATCTCGCAGGCCGAGCGCCCACCAGCCGCCGTCCTCGGCCAGCCCGAGTGCTGCTTCGCCGATGTTCCTCGCCGCGTCGGCCAGCAGTTCCGGGGTGACCTGTGGGGTGTCCATCCCGATCTGCAGCACGGGCAGACCGAGATGACACACGTCGGCGTGCGCGTTGGCAAGTCGTTCGCCGAAACCGTTGCCGCGCTGGGGAATCACCTCGACCGGCCACAGTGCGCGCGCCAGCTCGGCCTGCCGGGCCGCGGCGGTGAAGTCCCCTGTCGTCGCGACGACCGGCACTGCGCCGGGTGTCACGGACACGGCTTCGAGCGTGTCGAGCAGCGCTGCCGCGGCGATCTCGGCGGCTTGGGCGTGGGTCGCGGGCGGGCACAGGCGTGTCTTGGCGAAGCCCGGCACCGGCGCTTTGGCCACCACCAGGAGGCAGAACTCCGGGGTCATCCGCGCAACACCCTTGCCATGTCACGGATCGCCCGGCAGGTGCCGCGCACGGAGCCCGACACTTTCGACGTGGTGCCCGCCGCGCGGGGCCGGTACTCGACGTCGGATTCCTCGATCCGCCAGCCCGTTTGCCCGGCCTTGATCAGCAGTTCCAGTGGATAACCGAAGGCGCGGTCACGGACGTCGAGCGCCAGCAGCGCCTCGCGGCGGACGGCGCGGACGGGTGCGATGTCGTGCACCGGGATCCGGCGGCCCCGCAGGATCGCGGACAGCAGCAGGTTTCCTGCGCGTGCATGCCACGGCCAGGCTGTGCGGGACACCGGAATCCGGCGGCCGACAGCCAGTTCAGCGCCGTCGGCGATCGCGTTCGTCAGCACGGGCAACGCTCCGGCATCGAGTGATCCGTCGGCGTCGAGGAAGCACACGACCTCCGAGGTCGAATATTCGAGCCCGGTATGGACAGCCGCGCCATATCCGCGACGGGGTTCGTGGATGACCTTCGCGCCCAGCCGGGCGGCCACTTCGGGGGAGCCGTCGGTCGAACCGTTGTCCACCACGATCGCCCGGAAGCCCGGTGGCAGGCCGGCCAGTACCGCAGGCAGCGCGGCGGCCTCGTCGAGACAGGGCAGGACGACATCGATGTGAGCACGCATCATCCGGACGTTATGTCCAACGTGGACAGCGGAAAACCCTTGCGGTGCTTACCGAATCATGACATCGGTCGAGTTATTACCGAGTTCTGACGGATCGCGTTCCCGGGTTTCCGGTTTGCCGCCGGGCGACTACGGTCCGGTGGGTGACGAGGGGGACGTTGCCGGCCCAGGTTGCGAGCGGTCGACACACCGCTCGCGACCTGCGCGGCGTTGCGCTCGCGCTGGCGCTTGTGGCAGTGGCGGCCGGCGTCGGGGCTTATCTGAACCACCTCGGGGTCCAGCTGCTGGCTCCGGCGGCCCCGCTGTTCGCGCAATGGCTGCCGCATGTCGGGCCGGGCACGGTTTTCGCGGTGCTGATCGCCTTTGCCGTGGTGACCTGGGGCCCTTCGTGTGCCGCATACCTGTCGTGGCGGCGGTTGCTGGTCAGCGGTTACGCCGTGGCGGTCGCCTGGACCTTCGCGCTGGCGATGATCGACGGCTGGCAACGCGGGCTCGCGGACAGGCTGACCAACCCGAACGAATACCTGCACGAGGTCCCCGGCATCACGGACATCCCGACGATGCTGCGCACCTTCTCTTCGCGAATCCTGGATTTCCAGGCCGATTCGTGGACCACACACGTGTCCGGGCATCCGCCCGGCGCCACACTCGTCTTCGTCTGGCTCGACCGGCTCGGCCTGTCCGGCGGCGCCTGGGCGGCGGTCGCGTGCGTGCTGGCCGGGAGCCTGGTGACGGTGGCAGTGCCGGTCACGTTGTCGGCCCTCGGCCGCCGAGACGCCGCGCGAGCCACGATGCCGTTCGCCGCGCTGTTTCCGGGAGCTGTGTGGATCGGTGCTTCGGCTGACGGCCTGTTCGCCGGCGTCACGGCGTGCGGAATAGCGCTCCTCGCGGTGTCGACGCAGGGCCGCCGGTTCGCGATCCCGAGCGCACTGGTTGCTGGTGTGCTGCTCGGCTTCGGGATCTACCTGTCGTACGGGCTCGTGTTGCTCGGCCTGATCGCCTTGGCCGTGACCTTCGCCGGCCGGAGCCTGACCCGAGCCCTGCCACTCGCCGCGCTGGGCGCGCTCGCCGTCGTCGTGGCGTTCACGCTGAGCGGATTCTGGTGGTTCGGCGGCTATCACCTGGTGGTCGAGCGGTATTACCAGGGCATCGCGGCCGAACGGCCTTATGCGTACTGGGTGTGGGCGAACCTGGCGTGCCTCGTGCTGTGCGCCGGGCCGGCGTTGGTGGCTGGTGTGCGCCGCAGCCTGGTCGAGCTGTGGCCGTCGTCCCGCTCCGCGCCGCGGCGCCGGTTGCTGCGACCCGAACCGGTGTTGTTGATCGTGGCCGCGGCCCTCGTGGTGATCGCGTTGGCGGACCTTTCGGGGTTGTCGAAGGCCGAGACGGAGCGGATCTGGTTACCGTTCACGGTGTGGTTGTTGCCCGCGGTGTCGTCGCTGCCGGTGGAGGGCCGCCGGTGGTGGCTGGCGGGCCAGGCGGTCACGGCGCTCGCGGTGAACTCTCTTGTCCTGACGTACTGGTAGGTGGCGATGGGTGATTCAGGCCGGGTGCTCGTCGTCGACGACGACGAGACAGTGCGCGATGTCGTGCGGCGGTATCTCGAAGCGGCCGGATTCACGGTCGACGTCGCCGGCGATGGCGACGAGGGCCTGCGCCGGTTCGCCGACCGGCGGCCGGACCTCGTGGTGCTGGACGTGATGATGCCTGGGATCAACGGGCTGGAGGTGTGCCGTCGGCTGCGGCAGACGAGCGAGGTGCCGGTGGTCCTGCTGACCGCGCTGGGCGAGGAGGAGAACCGGATCGCGGGCCTGCAGCTGGGCGCGGACGACTACGTGACCAAGCCGTTCAGCCCACGCGAATTGACCCTGCGCGTGGCGTCGGTGCTCCGGCGTGCGCGGATGCCCGGCCGGCCGCCGCCGGCCGCCGTCGTGGATGGCCGCCTCACCTTGCAGCCCGGCGCCCGTCAGGCCACTTTGGACGGTGCCGAACTGCCCCTGACCTCACGCGAGTTCGACCTGCTGGCGTTCTTCCTGGCTCATCCGGGGGTGGCGTACTCGCGGGCCGACCTGCTGGAAAAGGTGTGGGGCTGGGATTTCGGCGACCAGTCAACGGTGACGGTCCACGTCCGGCGGCTACGAGAGAAGATCGAACATGACCCAGCGAAACCGACGCGCATCGCGACCGTCTGGGGCGTCGGCTACCGTTACGACCCGGCAACGCCATGAACCCGGGTAAGGCCGCGACCACCGGCGACGCCGTGAACCCGCGTGACGCCGCGACCACCGGCGACACTGTGAACTCGGGCGAGGCCGTGAACCCGCGTGACGCTGTGAACTCGGGCGACACTGTGAACTCGGGCGAGGCCGTGAACCCGCGTGACGCCGTGAAACCCGGCGAGGCCATGGAAACTGCGACCCATTGCGCCCTCCCGACATCGCCGCACCACCCCTCGGCCCGTGAGCGCACCCCGCTTCCGCTGAGGCCCGCCAGCGAGGGGGCGCTCCGATGATCGAGCCCAGCGAGTCCTTCCACGACATGCTCGTGCACGTCTGGCACATCCTGCCGCTGGCACTCGCGTTCGCCTTGCCGGTCGCCCTTGTCGGGGGGCTGGTGCTCTACTGGCTGCGTCGCGGCTCGCTCGCGACAACGTTGACGGTGCTCGTGCTGGTCCCGATGCTGGCGACGTTCGCCGGGGTGCTGGGAATCAGCGGCTTCATGTTCACCCCGGCCCTGACCACGATGCTGCTGGTCTGTCTCCTCGTCGCCGTGGTCACCGTGCCCGCCGCGATCGTGCTGGGGCGGGCGATCGCGAGGCGCAGCGTCTGGGAACGCGAGGCTCGCCAACGCGAGCGCGCCGGCGAGGCCGCGCGGCGAGACCTCGTGGCGTGGATCAGTCACGACCTGCGCAGCCCGCTGGCCGGGATCCGTGCGATGGCCGAAGCCCTGGCCGACGGTATCGTCGCCGAGCCGCGCGAGATCGCCGACTACGCCCACCGCATCAGCGGCGAGACCGAACGCCTTTCGGGCATGGTCAACGACCTGTTCGAGCTCTCCCGGATCACCGCGGGCGCGCTCCGGCTGACGATGTCGGCCGTGCCGTTGCGCGAGGTGATCAGCGACGCGCTCGCCGCGCAGACCGCCGTGGCCGAGCAGAAGAACGTGCACGTCCGGACGGCCGCCGACGACTGGCCCGTGGTGAGCGGCAGCGACCCCGAACTGGCGCGGGTCGTCCGGAACCTCGTCTCGAACGCGATCCGGCACACACCGCCGGACGGCACCGTCGAGGTCCACGTCAGCACCGATGGCCGCGACGCGGTGGTCGCCGTCGCCGACGGTTGTGGCGGGATCCCCGAGGACGAGATCGGCCGCGTATTCGACGTCGCCTACCGCGGCACCCAGGCCCGCACCCCGGACCACACCGGCACCACCCGCGGCGGCCTTGGTCTGGCCATCGCGAAAGGCCTGGTCGAGGCGCACCACGGCCGAATCGCTGTGCAGAACCAGGGCGCCGGCTGCCGTTTCGAGGTGCGCCTCCCATTGGCCGCGTAGCCCCGCGGCCTTGCAGCGACCAGCCCACCGGAACACCACGCCGCCCGAAGCAGCGGACAGGCCAAGGCTCAGTCGCGCAGCTCGGCATGTGCGAACGACGCTATCCCCGCCTCGAACGCGACCTCCGCCCGAAACCCGAGCAGCTTGTCCGCCCGCGCCGGATCCGCGACCACGTGCCGCACGTCGGCCGGGCGGGCGCCACCGACCACCTGTGGCTCCGGTCCGTCGCAGGCTCGCGCCAGCTCAGCAGCGAGCTCGCCCACCGTGTGCGGAGTCCCCGAGCAGACGTTCACCGCTGTCAGCTCGCCTGCCGTGCCCGGCGCCTGGAGAGCAAGCAGATTGGCGCGAGCGACATCGTGCACATGCACGAAATCCCTGCGCTGCTTGCCGTCTTCGAGCACCGTCGGAGCTTCCCCACGCAACAGCGCGGACCGGAACAGCGACGCGACCCCGGCATACGGCGTGTTCTGAGGCATCCGCGGGCCGTAGACGTTGTGGTACCGCAAAGCCCAGACCGTGCTCCCCGTTTGTCGTGCCCAAGCGGCGGCGAGGTGCTCCTGCGCAAGCTTCGTCGCCGCGTAGCTGCTTTGCGGTCGCAGTGGCGCATCCTCGGGGACCAGCAGCGACTCCAACTCCTTTCCGCACTCGGGACAGCTGGGCTCGAAACGTCCAGCGTCCACATCGGACTGCCTTCGTGGCGCCGGCGGCACCACGCCGTGCCGTGCGCAGGCGTAGCGCCCCTCCCCGTAAACGACCATCGAGGAGGCGAGCACGAGCTTGCGCACCCCGGCCGCATGCATCTCCGCAAGCAGGACGGCCGTGCCGTAGTCGTTGTTGTGCGCGTACAGCGGGGCGTCGGACGGGTCGAGCCCATGCCCGACCACCGCCGCCTGGTGGCACACAACGTCCACTTCGGACAGTAACTCGCGCAGCAGCGGTTCGTCCGTCACCGCGCCCCGGACGAACCGGTGCCGGGCCGTGTAGCTGGGCACCGTGTCCGAACTGTGTGCCTGTGGCAGCAGGCTGTCCAGCACGATCGCCTCGCCGCCTGAGGCGGTCACAAGGTCGGCGACATGGGAACCGATGAACCCGGCGCCGCCGGTCACGAGCACTCGCACACCGCCACGCTAGAAGCACTCCCGGTCACGTGCAGTACCTCGGACGTGGCCGTCAGACTCCTGTAACAACGGGCTACCGTGTGAACCATGGAACGCAGTGCACAGCGGCTTGGCCGCGCGCTCGTGGTGATCGTGGACGACCGCGCCGCGCATGGCGAGCACGACGACACCTCGGGGCCCCTTGTCACGGAGCTGTTGGAAGAGGCCGGTTTCATCGTGGACGGCGTGGTCGTCGTGCACGCGGACACCGTTGCCATCCGCAATGCGCTCAACACGGCCGTCATCGGTGGTGTCGACCTGGTGATCACGGTCGGCGGTACCGGGGTATCGCCTCGCGACGTCACCCCGGATGCCACCGCCGGCGTGCTCGACCGTCCGATTCCGGGTATCGGCGAGGCACTGCGCTCGTCCGGCCTCGCGGCCGGTGCCGTGGATGCGGGCATCTCCCGCGGCCTGGTCGGCGTTTCCGGCAGCACCCTGGTGGTCAACCTCGCGGGCTCCCGTGCCGCCGTCCGGGACGGGATGGCGACGCTGTCCTCCCTCGTCCCGCACGTGATCGACGAGCTGTCCGGTCTCGACGAGAACTGACTCGATGACCTCCGGCGAGCCGAAGCCTCAGCCTCCCCGAAAACGCACACGTCGTGACCTCGACGCCGTTTTCGGGGAGGTGCTCCCGGACACCACGGCCGATGAACGGGAAGACGACCCCCGCCCCGCAGACTCGGACTCCTGGTACCGCGAGAACCGTCCGCCACACCACGATCGCTGAAGCGGCGCGTACTACCCGGCAGTCATCTCGCGCATGCCCTCAGCCCGTTCGGGCCCAGTCGCCTAGGACTGCTTGGTGTATCCGGTCGTTTCCTCCTTGCTCTGCCCGTCCGTCTTGCTGTTCTTCAGGCCCTGCTGCTGGCGCAGCAGATCGCGGATCTCGGTCAGCAGCTCCACATCGGTCGGCTCCGACGGGCCCTTCTCCTGGCCGCGCTTGCGGCGCTCCTGGATCTTCTGCACCGGCAGCACGATGATGAAGTAGACGACCGCGGCGATCAGCACGAAGTTGATCGCGGCGTTGATCACGTCACCGAAGTTCAGGAACGTCGAATCGTTGCCGTTCAGGACGTTGAATCCAAGGCCCTTCGCCGCGTCCGTGCCGCCGATGGCATTGATCAGGGGCTTGATCAGGCCGTTGGTGAACGCGGTGACGATCGCGGTGAACGCCGTCCCGATGACGACCGCGACGGCCAGATCGACCACGTTGCCGCGCATCAGGAAGTCTTTGAAGCCCTTGAGCATGTGCACTCCTCCTTCGTTGCCTGGACTTGGCTAACGGAGGGTAACTGCTACCGGGTTGCGGAGTGACAGCGCAGCCACCTCGATCGCGCGTTCGGCGGGCACCGAGATCAGCACCAGCGGCCCCTTGTCGGTACCGCCCAGCAACCGTCCACCACTGTCCGGCGGCGACCGGACATCGATCACGGTGGCCATACCGGCGAGCACTTTTCGGCTCTGTGGCTCGGTTTCCGCCGTCACCACGTCGACCCGCATGCCAGGCGCGAGCAACCCGGCCACTGCCGGATCGGCCAGCCGGATCGGAACGGTCGCCTCTCCCGGCGCGGGCGACATCGAACTTCCCGGACTCGCTCGTGCTTCCCCCGCCTGAGGGACCGCGGGGCGTGCGGAAAGGACTGCCGCCGTCAGCAACAACGCGACCGCCAGCATGCGGCGGACGAACACGCCGCGTCGGCCCTGCAGCGGCCGGCGGACACGGGACAGAAACGTACGGAGCCGGAAAAACATCGCGGCGCACCCCCAGTTCGTCGATCAACGGCGGTGGTTCCGCCGCTGGTATCGACGCTAGAAGTGCGCCCGCGGGGAAGGAAGTCCCAGTTCGCGCCCTTGTGGACAACTGGGGTCGTGTGGATAACTCGAGCGTCGTCAGGACGCGGCGGCCGCCGCCGACGAGGACGAGCTGGAGGAGCTCGACGAGGAGCTGGACGAGGAATCCGACTTGGTCGACGAGCTATCGCTCGACTTCGCGGTGTCGGAGCTCGAGCTGCTGGCCGAGGAGGACTTGCTCGAGCTGGAAGAAGAAGACTTCGAGTCGGAGCGGGAATCGTTGCGGTAGAAGCCGCTGCCCTTGAAGATCACGCCGACGGCGCCGTACAGCTTGCGCAGCGGACCGGTGCACTCCGGGCACTCGGTCAGGCTCTCCTCGGAGAACGATTGCACGGCCTCGAAACGGTGACCGCACTGCTTACAGGCGTACTGATACGTGGGCACTGGTGCTCCTTCGTGCATTGGCACTCGATCCGCGAGAGTGCTAACGCAACACGATACCGAGGCATTCCCC
Organism: Amycolatopsis sp.; assembly: GCF_035546795.1. GTDB lineage: Bacteria > Actinomycetota > Actinomycetes > Mycobacteriales > Pseudonocardiaceae > Amycolatopsis_E. Next base: position 4,690 of record NZ_DASZWC010000064.1, on the reverse strand, counting down.
CGCAGGTCAAACGGGGTTTCCGCGGATCACATGCGAGCGCTGCCACCCGTCCCAGGCTCACCGCGCCCGTCGGTGCTGGTGGCCTGGACGTTTGCCGCGCCGCGCACTGTCCATCAATTCCCAACGGTTCGCGCGCGAAGAGGGATGTCCGGAGAAAGTGAGATGCTCATCACTGGGCGTGGGTGGGCAGTGGTACCAAGCCCCGTGCCGGCGTGAGCGCAGCGGTCATCCGCACGTCGTGCGGTTCGGCCGGAAGCCGCTCGACCAGTTCGTCATCACGGACGACAGCCACCAGTTCGGCGCCCGGTGCCGCGTACGCCAGTGAGCGGTCGTAATGCCCGGCGCCACGCCCGAGCCGTACCCCGCCGACATCCACCGCCAAGGCGGGAATCAGCACCAACCCGGCGTCCGCCAAGGCTCCGGTACCCAACCGGGGGCCTGTCGGCTCCAGAATCCCGCGCATCTTGCCTGGTGCCAGCGATGCCGCCCCGGCGTACTCGGCCCAATCCAGGGCGCTCGGACCCGTGATCACCGGCAGCAGGACCCGGACTTCCTTGCCGTGCAACACATCCAGCCAGCCGACGGAGCCGGGTTCGGAACCGAACGGGACGTAGCAGCAGACCGTGCCAGGCAGGTCCAGCTTCGCGATGGCGTCGGTCAGCGCGCGCGCCTCGGTCACCCGCTGCTGCACCGAAACCGACGCGCGGGCGCTGGAGATCCGCGCCCGCCACTCCGGCTTGTCCAGGTCCTCATTGCGCCGCGCACACATAAACGCAGGTTAGGCTTTACCGCCATGACGGGCGCCTTCGACAACCATTCGTTCCGTACCGCGATCGTTCCCGCGGCCGGCCTTGGTACACGCTTCCTACCTGCGACGAAAGCGGTGCCCAAGGAACTGCTGCCGGTGGTCGACACCCCGGGCATCGAGATCGTCGCGGCCGAGGCGGCGCAAGCGGGCGCCAAACGGCTTGTGATCGTCACCTCACCGGCCAAGGAATCGGTGGTCGACTACTTCCGTCCGTCGCCGGAGCTCGAGAAGAACCTGGAGCGGAAGGGCAAGACCGAACTACTCGAGAAGGTTCGCCGCGGCCCCGGCCTGCTGGATGTGGAAGTGGCCATCCAGGAGGAGGCGCTCGGCCTCGGCCACGCGGTCGCGCAGGCCGAACCCAACCTCAACGAGGACGACGACGCGGTCGCGGTGCTGCTGCCCGACGACCTCATCCTGCCTGCCGGGGTGCTCGAGCGAATGTCCGAGGTGCGGTCGAAGCGTGGCGGCAGCGTGCTCTGCGCCTTCGATATCCCGAAAGATCAAATCTCACCCTATGGCGTGTTCGACGTCACTGATACGGATGACGACGACGTCAAGCGCGTGCACGGCATGGTGGAAAAGCCGAAGCCCGAAGATGCCCCGTCGACGTTCGCCGCGGCCGGCCGATACCTGCTGGACCGGGCGATCTTCGACGCGCTGCGCCGGATCAAACCGGGCACCGGCGGTGAGTTGCAGCTCACCGATGCGGTGGCTCTGCTGATCGAAGAGGGACATCCGGTGCATATCGTGGTGCACCGGGGCGGCCGGCACGACCTCGGCAACCCCGGCGGGTTTCTCCGGGCCGCGGTCGATTTCGCCCTCGACCACCCCGACTACGGCCCGTCGCTGCGCACTTGGCTTGCCGAGCGAATCGAGAACGAAGGCCGATGACCCCACCCATCCCGGAGCCAGCCGACACCGCTGAGCAGGAGTTCCGTCCCGTCGACGAGCAGATCGCGCTCGTGCTCGACTCGGCCGTCCGGCCGCGTCCGGTGCGTGTCGCGATTTCCGAGGCGCAGGGCTTGCTCTGCGCCGAAGAAGTCGTAGCGGAACTTGCCCTGCCCGGTTTCGACCAGGCCGCCGTGGATGGGTACGCGGTGCGCAGCGTGGACGTGCGCCCGGTCGAGGACGAGCCGGTCCAACTGCCGGTCGTCGGCGAGATTCCGGCCGGTTCGCGTCAACCGCGGAGGCTCCAGCCTGGCCAAGCCGTGCGCGTCGCAACCGGAGCGCCGTTGCCGACGCTGGCCGACGCCGTGGTCCCGATCTCCTTTACCGATGGCCACCCTGCGAAGGTGACTGTGCACCGCTCCGTTCCTTCGGCCGGGTACGTCCGGCGGGCGGGCGAAGACGTGCAGATCGGCGACGTCGCCGTACGCCAGGGCGACACGATCGGCGCCGCCCAGGTGGGGTTACTCGCCGCCGTCGGCCGGTCGAAGGTGCTGGTCTACCCCCGGCCGCGGGTGTCGATCGTGTCGGTGGGTGACGAACTGGTCGACGTCGACCGGACGCCGTCGGTCGGTCAGGTCTACGACGTCAACTCCTACGCACTGGCGGCGGCGGCTCGTGATGCCGGCGCTGAGGTCAGCCGGGTCGGGATCGTGCCCGGTGAACCCAAGCGTTTGCGCGAGGTCGTCGAGGGCAGGCTCTTGATGTCCGAGGTCGTGGTGGTCGCGGGCGGGGCAGGCGGCACGGCGGGGGACGAGGTGCACTCCGCGTTGTCCGACCTCGGCCGCATCGACATGACCAGGGTCGCGATGCATCCGGGCTCGGCCCAGGGGTTCGGGCGGCTCGGCCCGGACTCGGTGCCGACCTTCCTGTTGCCCGCGAACCCGATGAGCGCGCTGGTCGTGTTCGAGGTGCTGATCAGGCCGTTGATCAGGGCCGCCCGTGGTACCCGCAACCCGCACCGCCGTGTGGTCAGCGCCCGGCTGTTGTCGCCGCTCAGCTCGACGAAGGGACGCCGAGGGTTCCTGCGGGGCCAGCTCCTGCGGGACGAAAGCACCGGCGAGTACCTGGTGCAACCGCTGGGCACATCGGGCGCGCATCTGCTCGCGTCGCTGGCCGAGGCCAACTGCCTGGTGAACGTGGACGAGGACCTGGTTGAGGTGCCGGCGGGCGAACAGGTACGGGTGACCTTCCTCGCGCAGCGTGTGTGAAGGTTAAATACGCCGGTGCAGGCAGCGACGTACGAACTGGAAGCCCGTCACCCTGGCTGGCCATCCCGGCTCGGACCGCTCCGGGTCGCGGCGGGGAACGTGGCGCTCCGGCCGATCCGGTTGCGCGACGCCGGGGAGTGGAGCCGGATCCGGCTCCGGGATCAGACGCATCTGGAACGGTGGGAGCCCACCGCGCCCGGTCCCTGGCGTGACCGCAACAGTTACTGGTCCTGGCCGCCGCAATGGTTCGCGCTACGGGGGCTCGCGCGGCGTGGTCAATGCCTGCCTTTCGTCATCACTGTGGACGATCAGTACGCGGGGCAGATCACAGTCGGTAACGTGATCCGCGCCTCCTTGCGTTCCGCCTGGGTGGGCTACTGGGTCTCTTCCACGGTCGTGGCGGGAGGGGTGGCCACGGCCGCTGTTGCCCTCGTGGTCGACCACGCCTTCACCGCCGGTGGGCTGCACCGGATCGAGGCTACTGTGCGCCCCGAGAACGAACCCAGCATCCGGGTGCTGACCAAGGCTGGTTTCCGCCAGGAAGGCCTGTTCCAGCGCTATCTCGATGTTGCAGGCGGCTGGCGGGACCACCTGTGTTTCGCGATGACGGCCGAGGAGACCGGACCGGGCCTGGTGTCCCGACTCGTCGCGGCGGGACGCGCCGAATACGTGTGAGATCACCGTTACCACATCTGCCAAGTTTCACCTAATCCGGCGACCCTCTTTTCGCGATTCGAGCGGCGTGCCTCCCTCACATCTGTTACTCCTGTGACTAGCGTGACGGTATGTAGCAGTGAAACGGGGGAGGTGACTAGAGGGGATGCCTAGTTCGCTGATCATCGTCGCCCTTGCGGCGGCGTGGCTCGTCGTCCTCGTGCCGATGGTCGCGCGTAAGCGCCAGGCCGTCGCCCAGACCACCGACGCGGCCATGGCCGCGCGAGTCGTACGCAGTGGAAGTGGCGTCGATGAGGGGGGACAGGAGGTCGTCATGTCCGAGCCCGCGGAGCAGCTCGCCGATCCCGAACCCGGGGAACCCGAAGAGTTCGAGGACGAACCGGCGCGCGCCTACGAACCCGAGACCGAACGGCGGTACCGCCCCGGTCGAGGCGGTTTCGACCCCGAGGCGGCTGAGATCGCGGCCCGCGCCAAGTACGCGTTCCGGCAGCGGGTTGTGTTGATGCTGATCGTCCTCGCGGTGATCACCGCGGTCGCCGCCGGCTTCGTGGCCAGCATGCTGTGGTGGCTGCACGGGCTTACGGACCTCGCGTTCGTCGGCTACCTGGCCTACCTGCGCCGGCAGGTGCGCATCGAGGACGAGATCCGGCAGCGCCGGCTCGCCCGGATGAACAGCACTCGCTCGCGCCGCCCGTTGCCGCGTCGCGAAGTGGTCGCAGATGAGTACGACGAATACCACGATGATGAGTACGAGGTGGCCGAGGAGCCCCGACGGGAACTCGTGGGCATCGAGCGCCGCCCCTCCCCGGCTTCGCGCCTGCGGGGGCGCGCGGTTGTTGTCGACCTCGAAGACGAGGACCCGGCGTTTCACGAACTCGACGACCCGGGACAGCTCCCATTCCGGCGGGCGGTCGGAGAGTAACCCCCTCTCCGACCGCCTTTCGGGCGGTTGCTATGCTTTCCACGCTTCACCAAGGGGCTGTAGCGCAGTTGGTAGCGCGTCTCGTTCGCATCGAGAAGGTCAGGGGTTCGATTCCCCTCAGCTCCACCG
>NZ_DASZWC010000063.1:0-5606 GCF_035546795.1 Amycolatopsis sp. | reverse complement strand
CCGGCGCCGGCACGCCGAAACCGCCAGGGCCGCGGGCGACGAACTCGTTGCGTGGCGGGCCGATTACGGCCGGGCGGAGGCTTCGCTCGCCGAGGACGTCGCCGAGTCCGAACGGACTTTCGTCGCCTGTGCACAGGCTTTCGAGAATCTCGGCGCGACCACCGAACTCGTCTTCAGCCTCACCGGCGTGACCTTCTGCCGGATGATGCGGAACGAACCGGACCTCGGCACGGCCGAACGCGCGGTCCGGATCGCCGAGTCCGGCCCGGACCGGATCGCGCGCTGCACGGCCAACCGCACGCTGGCGCAGACGCTGCAACAGCTGGACCGCACCCGGGAAGCGGTGTGGATCCTGAAAAAGACCAGCAAGGAGGCGTCGGCGCTGGGCGTGCCGTCGCTGTCCGCGGGCCTGCTGCGCGAGCTGGCCCGCGCCGCGCTGCTGCTCGGTGACATCGCAACGGCCGAAACCGCCTGCGCCGACGCGGCCCCGCTGCTGACCGGCAACCCGCACGACGAGGGCTGGCTCCTCCAGTTGCGCAGCCGCGTCGAGACGGCGCAAGGAAAGTTCGGCGAAGCGGCCGCGACCGCCCGTCGCTCCCACGAAATCTTCACCGACCTCGGCGATCGCCGGGCCGCCGCGAGTTCGCTGATCTGGCTGGCCGACGCGCTCTGGCACGCCGGCGACCGGATCGACGCCGGCGACCGGATCGACGCCGTCGCGCTGGCCCGCCAGGCCAGGGACGCGTTACGCGAGATGGGCTCGACGATCCTGGCCCCCGAGGCCGAGCGCATCCTCGCCGAGGCTTCGCGCACGGCCTGATGTCAGCGAAGTGTCAGCGGACTGCTGACATTCTTGGCGTAAGAGGGTGTTCCAAGACATCCCCGAGGGCTGGACCGCGTTATTGGGGGTCGGCCCAGCAACCTGTGCTGCAGGAATGGCGGCGCCACCGTTGTCGCCGCCCTCCTCAGCCAGTAGTTCAGCGCAAGCCCAGCTCGCGGGCGATGAGCATCCGCTGGATCTCGCTCGTGCCCTCGCCCACTTCGAGGATTTTGGCGTCCCGGTAGAACCGGCCCACCGGGAACTCGTTCATGAACCCGTACCCGCCGAAGATCTGCGTGGCGTCACGGGCGTTGTCCATCGCGGCATTGGAGGAGACCAGCTTCGCGATGGACGCCTCCTTCTTGAAGGACTCGCCCCGCAGCATCTTCGACGCCGCCGCGTAGTAGGCCAGTCGCGCGGTGTGCGCCCGCGTCTCCATGTCGGCGATCTTGAACTGGATCGACTGGTAGCTGCCGATGTTGTGCCCGAACGCTTCGCGCTCGCCCACGTACTTCACGCATTCGTCCACGCAGCCCTGCGCCAGCCCGACGCTCAGCGCGGCGATGGCCACCCGGCCCTCGTCCAGGATGGAGAGGAACTGCGCATAGCCCCGGCCACGCTCCCCGAGCAGGTTCACCGCGGGCACCCGGCAGTCCGAAAAGGACAGTTCGTGGGTGTCGGAGGCGTTCCAGCCCACCTTCGAGTACTTGCCTGCCACCGTGAACCCGGGCGTGCCCGATGGCACGATGATCGTCGAGATCTCCTTGCTGCCATCGGCTTTCCGCCCGGTGACGGCGGTGACGGTGACGAGCCCGGTGATGTCGGTGCCAGAGTTGGTGATGAAAGCCTTGCTGCCGTTGATCACCCATTCGCCGCCGTCCAGTTTCGCCGTGGTGCGGGTGGCGCCGGCGTCGGAGCCACCGCCGGGCTCGGTCAGGCCGAACGCGCCCAGCATGGTGCCCGCGCACAGCTCCGGCAGCCAGCGTTCCCGTTGTTCCCTGGTGCCGAAGCGGAAGATCGGCATGGCGCCCAGCGAAACACCGGCTTCGAGAGTGACGGCCACCGAGGAGTCCACCCGCGCCAGCTCCTCCAACGCCAGGCAGAGCGCGAAGTAGTCGCCGCCCATCCCGCCGAACTCCTCGGGGAAGGGCAGCCCGAACAGGCCCATCCGGGCCATCTGCGCGACGAGGTCGTACGGGAACTCCTCGCGCTCGTAGAACCCGCCGATGACCGGCGCGACCTCGGTCTGCGCGAAGTCGTGCACCGTCTTTCTCAGCGCCTCGTACTCTTGTTCGAGCCTGAAGTCGATCATTTTTCCGCCTCCGGGGTCACCACGGCCAGTGTTTCGTCCAGCGCGACCTGTTGGCCCGCCTGGACGAGCAGTTCCGAGACCACACCGTCGACCGGCGCCACCACGGTGTGCTCCATCTTCATCGCTTCCACCACGACCAGGGGCGCACCGGCGGTGACCGGCTCCCCTGGCGAAACCTTCACCACGAGCACGGTGCCCGGCATCGGGCTCACGACCGGGCCACCTTCGCTCACGTCGCCATGCGTGGCCAGCAGGTTCGGGCGCTCCCCGACGGCGATCGCGCGACCGTCGCGGGCCAACCAGAGGTCGCCGTCGACGGCGCGCTGGTAACGCCGGAACTCGCCCGCGTAGCGCAGTTCGAGCTGGTTTCCGCGCAACCGGGCGGAAACCTCCACCGGCGCGGCGCCGTCCACGCTCACCCGCGCGGCGTCCGGCGTGCCCCCGACCCGCACGAGCGCTTCGGTTTCCCCTGCGCGCAACCGGAAAGTGACCCCGCCCGCGGCGCCCAGCCGCCAGCCCGTCGGCACTTCCCACGGGTCGACCACAGCGCCCGACGGCATCAGATTGACCAGCCTGTCCAGCGCCGCGGCGACGAAGAACTCGTCGATCGGCGCGGGTGCCACGAGCTCTTCCAGCCGGCGCTCGACAAGGCCGGTGTCCAACTGTCCACTCTGGACATCCGGATCGTGCAACAGCGCGCGCAGGAAGGAGATGTTCGTGGTGAGCCCGAGTACCGAAGTCTCCGCGAGCGCCCGGTCCAACTTGTGCAGGGCCGCAGCGCGGTCGGGGCCCCACGCGATCACCTTGGCCAGCATCGGGTCGTAGTTCGAACCGACCACGGCGCCCTCGGCCAGCCACGAGTCCACCCGCACCCCGGCCGGTTCGCCGACACCGAGCACGGTGCCGCCGGTCGGGATGAACCCACGCGCCGGATCCTCCGCGTACACCCGGGCTTCGACGGCATGTCCGTTGAGCCGGATGTCCTGCTGCCCGAAGGAAAGCGGCTCACCGGCAGCCACCCGGATCTGCCATTCGACGAGATCCAGCCCGGTCACCAGCTCCGTGACCGGATGCTCCACCTGCAGCCGGGTGTTCATCTCCATGAAGAAGAACTCGTCCGGCGCCTTCGCGGACACGATGAACTCGACCGTGCCCGCACCGGTGTAGCCGACCGAGCGCGCGGCTTCGACCGCCGCCGCGCCCATCCGCTCCCGGGTGGCCTCGTCCAGCAGCACCGACGGCGCTTCCTCGATGATCTTCTGGTGCCGCCGCTGCAGGCTGCACTCGCGCTCACCGAGGTGCAGCACGGTGCCGTGCGCGTCGGCGAGCACCTGGATTTCGATGTGCCGCGGATCGGTGACGAACCGCTCCAGCAGCAACCTGTCGTCGCCGAACGACGCTTTCGCCTCGCGCTGTGCGGATTCCACCGCCGCGAGGAGATCCGCCGGGTCGGTCACCAGCCGCATGCCCTTGCCGCCACCGCCCGCGGACGGCTTGAGCAGCAGCGGGTAACCGACCTCGGCGGCGGCCGCGGCAACATCGTCCAGTTCGGACAGACCAGGTACCACCGGTACCCCCGCGGCCGAGACCTTCGCCTTCGCGTGGATCTTGTCACCCATCGCGTCGATCGCCTCGGCAGGCGGCCCGATGAACACCAGGCCCGCCTTGGCGCACGCGGCGGCGAACCGCGAATTCTCAGCCAGAAAGCCATATCCGGGATGGACCGCCTGCGCGCCGGTGTCCTCCGCCGCGCGCAGGATGTCCGGAATGGACAGATAACTCTTCGCGGCTTCGGCCGGACCGATCCGCACGGCCACATCCGCTTCGCGGACATGGCGGGCATCCACGTCCACATCGCTGTAGACGGCGACGGAACGAATACCCATCTCCCGCAGGGTGCGGATCACGCGCACCGCGATCTCGCCGCGGTTGGCCACCAGTACTGTGTCGAACACGCTCATCACATCCGGAAAACGCCGTAGCCGACAGGTTCCAGCGGCGCGTTCGCCGCGACCGACAACGCGAGCCCGAGCACCGTGCGGGTGTCCGCCGGGTCGATCACGCCGTCGTCCCACAACCGCGCCGTCGAGTAGTAGGGGTTGCCCTGCTCCTCGTACTGCGCGCGAATGCCGTCCTTGAACGCTTCCTCGTCGTCGGCGTCCCGCCGGACCGCGGAAAGGACCTGCGCGGCCTGTTCGCCACCCATCACCGAGATCCGCGCGTTGGGCCACATCCACAGGAACCGCGGCGAATACGCGCGCCCGCACATCGAGTAGTTGCCGGCGCCGAACGAGCCACCGATGATCACGGTCAGCTTCGGCACCCTGGCGCACGCCACCGCGGTGACCATTTTCGCGCCGTGCTTGGCGATCCCGCCGGCCTCGTAGCTGCGGCCGACCATGAAACCGCTGATGTTCTGCAGGAACACCAACGGGATCGAACGCTTGTCGCACAGTTCGATGAAATGCGCGCCCTTCATCGCCGACTCGGAGAACAGCACCCCGTTGTTCGCGACGATGCCGACCGGGTGCCCGTGGATGTGCGCGAACCCGGTGACCAGCGTGGTGCCGTACTCCTTCTTGAACTCGGCGAACCGGCTGCCGTCCACGATTCGCGCGATGACTTCCCTTACGTCATAAGGGGTTCGTGAGTCGGTCGGCACGGCGCCGTAAAGCTGCCGGGGATCCACGACCGGCTCGTCGGAAGGCCGCACGTCCCACGGGCGAGGGCTGCGCGGGCCGAGCGTGGACACGATCGACCGGACGATGCGCAACGCGTCCGCGTCGTCGACGGCCAGGTGATCGGTGACCCCGGACTGACGGGAGTGCACGTCACCGCCGCCGAGTTCCTCCGCCGTCACGACCTCGCCGGTCGCGGCCTTCACCAGGGGCGGGCCACCGAGGAAGATCGTGCCCTGGTTCCGCACGATCACGGCCTCGTCGCTCATCGCCGGGACGTACGCGCCGCCGGCGGTGCACGAGCCCAGCACGGCCGCGATCTGCGGGATTCCGCGCGCGGACATGGTGGCCTGGTTGTAGAAGATGCGGCCGAAGTGCTCGCGATCGGGGAACACGTCGTCCTGCGCGGGCAGGAAGGCACCGCCGGAGTCGACGAGGTAAATGCAGGGAAGGTTGTTGTGCAGCGCCACCTCCTGGGCGCGCAGGTGCTTCTTGACGGTCATCGGGTAGTAGGTGCCGCCCTTGACGGTGGCGTCGTTGACCACCACCACGCACTCCCGGCCGCTGACCCGGCCGACGCCGCAGATGATGCCGGCCCCGGGGGCGTCGCCGTCGTACAGGCCGTCGGCGGCCAGGGGGGACAGCTCCAGGAACGGCGACCCCGGGTCGAGCAGGGTGGCCAGCCGCTGCCGGGGCAGCAGCTTGCCGCGGGCCAGGTGCCGCTGCCGGGCCGGCTCGGGACCGCCGGCCGCCGCGGCCGCCGTCCTGGCTGCCAGCTCGGCCACCAGCCGCTCGT
>NZ_DASZWC010000062.1:0-10809 GCF_035546795.1 Amycolatopsis sp. | reverse complement strand
AGGTGGGTCGGCGGCTGCTCACCGCGGAACACCCCGGCGTGCCGTTGCGCGAACTCGGCGAACGTCGTCGGGCGCACGCCGAACCGCTCGTGCGTGCTCAGATCGACGCGCGATTCATCGGAGCCCGCCCGCCGCTCGGCGAACAGTTCGTCCATCGCGTCCGCGAAGAACTCGGGGATTCCCGCTTCGAGCAGAGTTTTCCGTTTCTCCGCCGGATCCGTGTCGGCATAGCGCACCGGCTGTCCGGTGGCGACGGAAATCCGGTCCGCGACCTCGGCCATCGTCAGCGCCTCCGGACCGGTCATCTCGTAGCGCGCCCCTTCGTGGCCGTCGCCCTGCAGCAGTGCGACCGCCACCTGCGCGATGTCGTCCACGTCGACAGGCGCGAGCCGCGCGTCGGCCATCGGCAGTTTCAGCTCGCCGTCCGCGAGAATCGCCGGCACCTCACGGAAGTAGACGGGCATGAACTGCGCCGGGCGCAGCATTGTCCACGCCAGTCCCGAATTCTCCAGATACCGTTCCACTTCGGCGTGCATCCGGGCGAACCGGAAACCCGAATCACTCCAGCAGCCGACGCCGGAGAATTTGATGATGTGCTCCACCCCGGCCTTTTTCGCGGCGTCGATGAACGTGCGCTGGGTTTCGACCAGCTGCTGGTCCGCGCCGGAAATCAGCAATACTCGCCGCACGCCGTCGAGCGCGGCGCCGAGTGTCTCCGGATCGAGAAGGTCGCCCTGGACCACCTCGACATGGCGCGGATTGCCGAACGCGGCGGCCTTGGCCGGGTCCCGCACCAGTGCCCGAACCGGCAGCTGTCGCTCGACGCACGCGCGGATCACGGCGGATCCGTTGAGACCGGTCGCCCCTGTCACCAGGATCATGTGCTGGCTGTCCTTTCGTCCGTCCCGCGAGATACCTCGCGGTGTTCCCGGTAATCAGGACAACTGAGGGGGCCGGAATTGATCGCTGCCGCCAGCCGGACCGGGACGCGCGGCTCAGCCCAGCTCCGTGGCCACCTCACGGTCGACTGCCGCCGGGTCCACGACGGCGACCGGCTCCGCGGTCACGGTCGGCACGGCGGCCACCTTTGCCGAGCCGGTCAGTTTGGGCAGGGTGAACCGCACCGAGCAGGTCATCGTCGCCGAGTCGTTCAGCGGGGCGACCAGTTCCTGCCCGCACTCCTGTGCACCCAGCTGCGCCGAGGTCACCGCGGACTTCAACACCAGACGCGCCGAGGCGGCGGGGGCGTCGCCGATCAGCCTGTTCTCCACCCGGACCACGTCGGTACAGGAACCGCCGGCCGTACAGGTCAGGTTGTTCGCCGAGACGGTCGTGGCGATGACCGGGCCCGCGACGAACGGCTGGCCGAGATCATGCGAGGACTGCCCGAACGCGGCCTGCAACGCAGGCAGGTCCGTCACGGCATGCACGGTCACCGGTGTGGTGCCCAAGGCTTGTGCGGCCACCGGGCCCAGCAGCGTCGGGTCGATGCTCACCACCCGGTAAGGCTGCCGCGCTGTGACTCGCAGACCACCGACGTCGAAAACGTCCGTGCCGTCCGCGAGTACGAGACGTTCCGCCGGGGTGGTCGCCGAGACCGCGCCGCGCAGCGTTCGCACCACATCGGCGGGGGCGAGCGAGCCCAGTTCGAAAGGCAGCACGGAACGGGACCAGCGCGCACCGTATTCGGCCGCGCGGTCGCCTTGCATACCCTGCGCCTGCCAGTACTGCGAGGGCGCCCGCAAGTACAGCGCACCGCCCGCGCGGAGCACGCCGACCTGCTGATCCTGCAACGACAAGGTGCCCTGCACCAGGCCGGCGCGCGTGACGTTCAGGGTGTCCGCGCCCACCCGGTACGCGATGGCCGTCTGCGCTGCGAAGGCGTCCAGCGCGCCGTTCACCGCGGCATTCGGGTCGGCTTTCTCCCCGCTCGGCGTGCTCGGTTCACACGCCCCGAGCAGCAGGACGCCGACAAGGGCGAGCAACCCCCCGACCGCCCTGCGAGACATCCCGGCACCCCCTGACACACCAGCTTCCTACTGGCCCCGGCGACCCACCGCAACCCCCGGCCGGTGGGTTGCTTACACTGAACAGGTTGTCTCGGCGAGGCGGGCTCTTAGGTACCCGGTGCCCGACGTGATCGACGCGGCGGCTTGAGTGGCCCCGTGTTGTGCACGTTTTGTGGAACTCGCCGCCGTTGACAGCAACCGACGCCCCCATTCCCGCGCACCGCCACAGTTTTTGAAGGAGTGCAACACCGTGTCCGAGGTACGTCTGTCCGTCGAGCCACGCACCGAGTTCGGCAAGGGCGCCGCGCGCCGCACCCGTCGCTCCGGCAAGATTCCCGCCGTGCTGTACGGCCACGGCACCGACCCCCGGCACCTGGCCCTGCCGGCACTCGAGTTCGCCCGCGTCATCCGGGAGAACGGCAGCAACGCCGTGCTCACCCTCGACGTCGAGAGCAACACCGAGCTGGCGCTCACCAAGACCATCACCGTGCACCCGCTCAAGAACTACATCGAGCACGTCGACCTGCTCGTGGTCAAGCGCGGCGAGAAGGTCACCGTCGACATCCCCGTCGTGGTCACCGGCGAGCCCGCCCCCGGCACCCTGACCCACCAGGACTTGGACACCGTCTCGGTCGAGGTCGAGGCGCTGCACATCCCCGACCAGGTCGAGGTCTCCGTCGAGGGGCTCGAGTCCGGTTCGCAGATCACCGCGGGCCAGCTGAACCTGCCCGCCGGTTCCGAGCTGCTGACCGACCCGGAGGCGCTGGTCGTCGCCGTCACCGAGCCGCAGGCCGAGGCCGCTGCCGAAGACGAGGCCGGCGAGGGCGCGGCCGAGGGTGAGTCCGAGGCCGCCGCGGAGTGACCGCGGATGTGCCTGGGGCCGGCGAGCAGGTGTTGCTCGTCGGCCTCGGTAACCCTGGCCCACGTTATGCCACCAACCGGCACAACGTGGGCTTCATGGTGCTCGACGAGCTCGCTGCGCGAGTCGGCGGGAAGTTCAAGGCGCACAAGGGCGGCGCGGAGGTACTCGAGGGGCGGCTGGCCGGCCGCCGGGTCGTGCTGGCCAAGCCGCGCTCGTTCATGAACCTCTCCGGCGGCCCGGTCGCCGGTACCGCGAAGTTCTACAAGATCTCCCCGGACGGGGTCGTCGTCGTGCACGACGAGCTGGATCTGGAGTTCGGCGCGCTCAAGCTCAAGCTCGGCGGTGGGGACAACGGCCACAACGGGTTGCGGTCGATCACCAAATCGCTGGGCACGAAGGAGTACTACCGGGTGCGGTTCGGCATCGGCCGCCCGCCCGGCCGGATGGATCCGGCCGACTATGTGCTGAAGGACTTCTCCACGGTCGAGCGTAAGGAGCTCCCGCTGGAAGTCGATCGGTGTGCCGATGCCGTGGAAGAGCTCATCGGCAAAGGGCTGAACGCGGCACAGAACACCTTCCACGCACAGTAGTCATTTCACTCACAGGCGTCTTACAGATGCCCTCATTCGAGTCGATGCGCCGGAGGGACCTTCCCACCGCGATCCAGCGCGGCTAGGACAGTAGGCGGGAACCGCACCGTCCTAGCTGAAACTGGAGACTCTTCATGTCCCTCACCCCCGAAGACGTCTACCGCGTCGAGTTCTCGAACGCGGCGGTCGGTCGGCGCGGCTACGCGAAGCAGGAGGTCGACGCGTTCGTCCGCCGCATCGCGAAGACCCTCGCCGACGAGGACGACCTGACTGCCGCCGAGGTGCACCACGTGGAGTTCAACAAGCCGCTGCTGGGCAAGCGGGGCTACGACGAGAAGGAAGTGGACGAGTTCCTCGACAAGCTGGAGGAACAGCTGGCCGCGCGCACGTTCAAGGCATACCCGATGCCGATGGCCCGGGAGTCTTCGCAGGCGACGGAGGCCCGCTGGGAGCGCCCGGCGCACACCCCGGAGCCCGCGCCCCAGCCGCATTCCCACCCCGGCACCTTCTGACGCCTACCACGAAATCCGGCCCGCACCTGATCGGCGCGGGCCGGTTTTCGTTGGTGCTTCAGCTACCGGCGGAGTTGATCCGGTCCGCGTACTGGGTGGCTGTCGCGGCGCGCTTCACCTTGCCGGAAGGCGTCTTCGGCAGGCTCCCCGCGGGCAGCACGACCACCGCGTACGGGCGCAGGTCCACGGCATCGCGCACGCGGGCCGAGACCTCCTTCATCAGCACGCGTTCCGCATCCGGGTCACCGGCCAGCTTCGACTCCAGCACGACCGCGAAGCGCTCGCGCCGCGTTCCGGCGTCGATCCGCACCGCCACGGCGTTGCCTGCCCGGACGCCATCCACCGAGGTGGCCGCGCGCTCGATGTCGGTCGGGTAGATGTTGCGGCCGCCCATGATGATGACGTCCTTGGCCCGCCCGCAGATCACGATCTGCCCGTCGATCAGGTAGCCGAGGTCGCCGGTGTTGAGCCAGCCCTCGGCGTCCTGCGTCGCCACCGGGCCGTCCACCGTGAGGTAGCCGGGGGTGACGGCCTCGCCGCGCAGCCGGATCTCGCCGACCTGACGTTCGCCGAGTTCGGCCCCGTGCTCGTCCACGATCTGCGCTTCGAGCCCGTCGAGCGGCCTGCCAAGGACGGCGAACGAGCGGACGTCGTCGGTGCCGCGGCGGGGATCGTCCTCGGGCACCGGCACCGCGCGGTTTTCGGCCTCCAGCGCCTGGGCTTCGACCACGTCGAGGGTCAGCCCGGTGAACAGCGGCGCGAACGACACCGCGAGCGTCGCCTCCGCCATGCCGTAGGCCGGGAAAACGCATTCCGCGGGCATTTTGAACCTGGCTCCGGCGTCGGTGAACGCCTTGACGGCGGACTCGTCGATCGGCTCCGCGCCGTTCAAGGCGATCCGCAGCGTGGACAGGTCGTAGGCGTCGTCGTTCTCGACGCGCGCCAAGCGACGGCCCACGATGGCGTAGGCGAAGTTCGGCGCCGCGGTGGTGGTGGCGCGGTACTTGCTGATCAGCTCCGGCCAGACGAGCGGCCCGGACAGGAACTCCACCGGGGTGATCTTGACCAGCTCGACGCCGAAGGTCATCGGCACGGTGAGGAAGCCGACCATGCCCATGTCGTGGAAGGTCGGCAGCCAGGACACCATGACGTCCTTGTCGAACACGAACTCCGCGCGTTCCACCATCGCCTTGACGTTGGTGTAGAGGTTGCCGTGGGTGATGCGGACGGCCTTGGGCTCCGCGGTGGAACCGCTGGTGAGCTGCAGCAACGCGAGCTCGTCCTCGCCGACCGGGACGGGTTCGGCGAGCGGCTCGGCGTCGAGCAGGTCGGTGATGGTGCGGAAGGCGATGCCACGTTCGGTGAGCACCGGCGCGAGCGCCTCGAACGGTTCGCCGAGCAGCACCAGTCCGGATTCGATCATGCCGAGCACCTTCACGGTGTCCTCGGCCCAGAGCGCGAGGTCGGTGCGCGGGGTGGGCTGGTGCAGCATCGTGACGCTGCCGCCCGCCAGCCACACGCCCTGCACTGTCGGGGCGATCAGCGCCGGCGCCGCGGCCAGCACGGCGACCGCGCTGCCCGGCTTGAGCCCGCCCTCGACCAGGCCGCCCGCCAGGCGTTTCGCCTGCTCGTGCACCTCGGCCCAGGTCCGCCGGACCGGCTCCTTGGGCTCCCCAGTGACCATTCCCCGCTGCTGACCGCCACCCGCCGCGGTGGCGACGAGCGTGTCCACGAACCGACTCATGGTCGGGAGCCTATCCGGTCACTCGACGAGTTCCGACGTCTCCAGCCAGCGGGCCTCGACGTCGTCTTTCTCCGTTAGCACCGTTTTCAGCTCGGCGTTGAGATCGACGAGCTTCTCCGGGTTCGTCGCGTTCGCCGCGAGCTGTTCGTGCAATTGCCCTTCTCGCTTGGTCAACGCGTCCAGGCGGCGCTCCAGCCTGCCCAGCTCCTTCATCGCGTTGCGATGCTCGGCCGCGCTGGGTTTGCCCGTCGCAGGCGCCGGTTCACGGCGTTGCGGCGCCGCGGCCACCTGGTGGCTTCGCGCGCGGCGGTCGAGATATTCGTCGATCCCGCCGGGCAAATGCGTGACGCGGCCATCGCCGAACAGGGCATACACCGCGTCGCACACGCGCTCGACGAGATACCGGTCGTGCGAAACGACGACGAGCGTGCCGGGCCACGAATCGAGCAGATCTTCCAGCTGCTGCAAGGTATCGATGTCGAGATCGTTCGTCGGCTCGTCGAGCAGCAGCACGTTCGGCTCACCCATCAGCAGCCGGGCCAGCTGCAGCCGCCGCCGCTCGCCACCCGAGAGATCCTCGACCGGCGTCCACTGCCGGGCGGCCGGGAAACCGAGCCGCTCCGCCAGCTGCGAAGCCGACATTTCCTGCTTGCCGAGCACCACCCGGCCCGCGATCTGCTCGACCGCTTCGAGCACCCGCAGCTGCCCCGGCAGTCCCTCCAGCTCCTGTGACAGATGCGCCAGCCGGACGGTCTTGCCCTCGATCCGCCGCCCCGAGCCGGGCTCGGTCTCGCCGGCGAGCAGCTTCAGCAAAGTGGTCTTGCCCGAGCCGTTGATGCCGACCAGACCGATCCGGTCGCCAGGGCCGATCCGCCACGTGACGTGGTCCAGCACGGGCTTCTCCCCCGCGCGCAACGTCACGTCTTCCAGTTCCAGCACGGTTTTCCCGAGCCGGCGCCGGGCGAAAGTCAATAGCTCCACCGAATCCCGCGGCTGCGGAACGTCGGAGATCAACGCCTCGGCTGCCTCGATGCGGTACCGCGGCTTCGACGTGCGGGCCTTCGCGCCGCGCTGCAGCCACGCCAGCTCCTTGCGGGCGAGGTTGCGTCGCTTCTCCTCCATCGTGGCCGCGAGGCGCGCCCGCTCGGCGCGCGCGAAAACCCAGTCCGCGTAACCACCTTCGTACTGTTCGACCTGTCCGCCGACGACCTCCCAGGTGCGGCCGCAGACCGTGTCGAGGAACCACCGGTCGTGCGTGACGACCACGACCGCGGCCCGCCGGGCCAGCAGGTGATCGGCCAGCCAGCGGACACCCTCGATGTCGAGGTGGTTGGTCGGCTCGTCGAGCACGATCAGGTCCAGCTCGCCGACCAGCGCGGTGGCCAGCGCAACCCGCCGACGCTCACCGCCGGAGAGGTTCTCGGTGGAGGTGTCCAGCCCGAGCGCGGTGATCCCGAGACCGTCCACAATGGACCGGACGCGCGCGTCGGCGGCCCACTCGTGGTCGGCGGAATAGTGCGCCAGCACCGCTTCCCGCACGGTGCCCTCGGGCAGTTCGGTGCGCTGGGTGACCACGGCCATCCGCAGATCGCGGACCCGGCTCACTCGCCCCGAATCGGGTTCGGCGACTCCGGCGAGCACTTCGAGCAGCGTGGTCTTGCCGCCGCCGTTGAGCCCGACGACGCCGATCCGGTCGCCTTCGGCCACGCCGAGGGAGACCTCGGCCAGCAACGGCTTGACCCCATAGGACTTGCTGACGGCCTCGAGGTTGATCAAATTGCCCCGCCCGTCACCCGACCGCCGCCCCTCACGGAGACGCTGCGCGCCACTGTCTTTTTTCATGCGTGCACCTGGGGTGGGGTTGGTCGGTTCAGGTCGTCGCCGCCGACGAACCGGGCACCGGGCACCGGGCCGTGTGCCACCCGCACCGTCCGGCAGACCCCCGCTCCGGCGAGTTCCGCGGCCACTTCGAGCGCGGATTCCGCGTCCACGCACAGGAACGCACAGGTCGGCCCCGAGCCGGACACCGTGCCGGCGAGCGCGCCGGCGTTCACGCCCGCGCGCAGGGTGCGCCGCAGCCCCGGCCGCAGCGAAACCGCGGCGGCCTGAAGATCGTTGCCCAGCAGCAGAGCCAGCTGCCGCGGGTCACCGGAGGCCAATGCCTCGACGACCGGCGCATGCGAGCCGACGCGCGGCGGGTCGCCCGCCTCGCGCAGCCTGTCCAGCTCGGTGAACACGCGCGGTGTGGACAGTCCACGATGGTCGAACGCCAGCACCCAGTGAAAGGTGTGCCGGGACAGCACCGGCACCAGCTGCTCACCGCGGCCGGTGCCCAGCGCCGTGCCGCCGTACAGGGCGAACGGGACATCGCTGCCGAGTTTGGCGGCGACCCCGGCCAGTTCGTCCCGGCCGACATCCAGCTTCCACAGTGAAGTGAGTGCCACCAATGTCGCGGCCGCGTCCGCACTGCCGCCAGCCATCCCGCCGGCGACCGGGATTCCCTTGCGCAGCACCACGCGCACCTTCGGGTCGTCCCTGCCGACATGCGCGGCCAGCGCCTGCACCGCTCTCCAGGCGAGGTTGTTCGCCCCGGTCGGTACCGCGTCCTCTCCCTCGCCGTGGACCTCGATGCCAGGCTCCTCGGCGGCGGCGACGGTGACCTCGTCGGTCAACGAGAGCGCGTGGAACACCGTGGTCAGATCATGGAACCCGTCGGGCCGCAGATCACCCACCGAAAGGTGCAGGTTGATCTTCGACGGCACCCGGACGGTGACCGGTGGAGGGACGACGGCTAGCACCCGTCAAGACTACGTGGCCGCTCCGGCCTGTTCCCCACGAGGAGAAACAAGGTCCAGCGCGACCTCGAGCGCCACCTCCGGTGACGCCCCGCCGTCAGCCTCGCCCTGGAACTGCGGATTGTTGCCGATGACGAGGGCGACCAGGGAAAGCCTGGCCCGCAGCTGGGCGGCCGGATCCTGCTCGTCGGCCACGAGCAGGCCGAACACGTCCTGCATCCGGCCGACCAGTGGGTTGCGTTCGTGGAAGGTGTGCTTCAGCGCGGGCTGGTTCTCCTGCATGAACCGCATCACCGGGCCGAACTTGCCTTCGATGAGCTTGGCCAGCCGTCGAAGTAGCTCCTCGCGCGCCTGCACCAGGTCCTGCTGCGCCTTGCCCCAGTCCAGTACCTCGTCCAGCGAGGCGGCCAGGTCGTCGAGCACGCTCGCGACGATGTCCTCCTTGGTGCGGAAGTGGTAGTAGAGCGCCGCCTTGGTGACGTCCAGCTGTTCCGCGATCTCCCGGAGGGAGGTCTTCTCGTATCCCTGCTCCACGAACAGATCGAGCGCGATCTGCTGGATGCGCTCCCTCGTGTCGCTGCGACGCCCCGCCATCGCGTGTCCTTCCTGAGTGTTCTCTCAAACTAGCTTGACGACCGGCTAGTTCTAGCTTACCTTACGACTGGTTAGTTTACTTGTCGCCCGACAAGTTATGGCATGAACAGCTTACTTACCAGGGGATCGACCATGACAACCACCGTTTCCGCACCGGCACCGGTGCGCCGCAGCCAGAGCCGCTGGTGGGCGCTGGTGATGATCGGACTGGCCCAGCTGCTGGTCATCATCGACACCACGATCGTCAACATCGCACTGCCCTCCGCGCAGCGCGAGCTGGGCATGTCGGACGTGGCCCGGCAGTGGACGATCAGCGCCTACACCCTCGCCTTCGGCGGGTTGCTACTGCTCGGGGGCAGGCTGGCCGACCGGCTCGGCCGCAAGAACACGCTGATCGTCGGGGCGCTGGGCTTCGCGATCGCGTCGGCGGTCGGGGGCGCCGCCACCGGGCCGGCCATGTTGATCGGGGCACGCGCGGCGCAGGGGGTCTTCGCCGCGCTGCTCGCCCCGTCCACGCTGTCCCTGCTGACCATCACCTTCACCGAGGCCAAGGAACGCGCGAAGGCCTTCGGCATCTTCACCGCGATCATGATGTCCGGCGGCGCGCTCGGGCTGGTCGCCGGCGGCGCGCTCGCCGAGTACCTCGACTGGCGCTGGTGCCTGTACGTGAACCTCCCGCTCGCGATCATCGCGTCCATCGGCGGCTGGCTCGTCCTGCCGAACGTCAAGGGGCACCGGGAAACCCCGCTCGACTGGATCAGCGCGATCCTGGGCAGCGGCGGCATCGTCGGCCTGGTCTACGCGTTGTCCGAAGCCGCGACGCGCGGCTGGGGTTCGGCGCTGGTGCTGAGCATCCTGGGCGCGGCGATCGTGCTGCTGGCGGCGTTCGTACTCCGGCAGTCCCGGGTGGACAACCCGCTGCTGCCGCTGCGAATCCTCCGGGAACGCAGCCGGGCGGCCGCGTACCTCACGATCGCCGCGGCGTCGTTCGGGATGTTCGGCATGTTCCTGTTCCTGACCTACCAGCTGCAGGGGATCATGCACTACGGCGCCTTCCAGGCCGGGATCGCGTTCCTGCCGTTCCTGCTGGGCAACGTGCTGATGTCCACGATCTTCTCGCGCCGGCTGCTGCCGCGCACCGGACCGCGGCCGCTGCTGGTGATCGGGCTGCTGCTGATGGCCGCCGGGCTCGCGGCCCTGACGCAGCTGACCCCGGACTCCTCCTACTGGGCGCTGATCCTGCCGGTGGAGCTGGTGCTGGGTGGCGGGGCCGGGCTCGCGATGCCGACGGTCATGAACATCGCGACCGCACGGGTGAACCCGGCCGACGCGGGGGTGGCCTCGGCGTTCATCACCACGTCCCAGCAGGTCGGAGCCTCGATCGGGACGGCGTCGCTGAACACCATCGCCTCCAGTGCGACCTCCTCGGCAGCCGGGCTCGGTGTCGCCGGGGCGACCGTGCACGGCTTCGCCGTCGCGAACGGTTGGGCCGGAGCGATCGTCGCCGTCGCCGGCCTCGGAGTCGGGCTGCTGGTGGGCAACAAGAAGCAGGCTCAGGAACGGGGGTAGACGAGGATCTGCTGCCCACCGTCGGTCGCGGTGCCGAACAGGGCGACGTCGGCGGTGATCAGGTCGGGAACGTGCACATCCTCGTCGAGTTGGGAAAGCCGGCCGGTGACCGCGGAAGCGGTCACCGGCTCGGT
>NZ_DASZWC010000061.1:0-100422 GCF_035546795.1 Amycolatopsis sp. | reverse complement strand
TGACGAAGGCTGAGCAGACGGTGGGCAAGTTCACGAAGGTCCTGGTCGCGAACCGCGGTGAGATCGCGATCCGGGCGTTTCGTGCGGCGCTGGAGATGGGTGTGGACACGGTCGCGGTGTTCCCGCATGAGGATCGCAATTCGTCGCACCGGGCCAAGGCGGACGAGTCGTACCAGATCGGTGAGGTGGGGCACCCCGTCCGGGCGTACCTGTCGGTGGACGAGATCATCCGGGCCGCTCGCAAGGCCGGCGCGGACGCGATCTACCCCGGTTACGGCTTCCTGTCGGAGAACCCGGAGCTGGCCTCGGCCTGCGCGGCGGCCGGCATCACCTTCGTCGGTCCGCCGACCGAGGTGCTGGAGCTGACCGGCAACAAGGCCCGCGCCGGCGCGGCGGCGCGCGAGGCCGGTGTGGCGGTCCTGCGTTCGAGCGAGCCGGGCACCGATGTCGACGCGCTGGTCGCCGCCGCCGACGAGATCGGCTTCCCGATCTTCGTCAAGGCCGTCGCCGGTGGTGGCGGGCGCGGCATGCGCCGCGTCGCGGAGCCGGGAGACCTGCGGGACGCGATCGAGGCGGCGATGCGCGAGGCCGAGTCGGCCTTCGGCGACGCGACGGTGTTCCTGGAGCAGGCCGTGGTCAACCCGCGGCACATCGAGGTGCAGATCCTCGCCGACGGCCAGGGCGACGTGGTGCACCTCTACGAGCGCGACTGCTCGGTGCAGCGGCGCCACCAGAAGGTCATCGAGATCGCCCCGGCGCCGAACCTCGACCCGGAGCTCCGGGACCGGATCTGCGCCGACGCGGTCGCGTTCGCCCGCCACATCGGCTACGTCAACGCGGGCACCGTCGAGTTCCTGCTCGACGAGCGCGGCAACCACGTCTTCATCGAGATGAACCCGCGCATCCAGGTCGAGCACACGGTGACCGAGGAGGTCACCGACGTCGACCTGGTGCAGTCGCAGATGCGCATCGCGGCGGGGGAGACGCTCGCGGATCTCGGGCTGTCGCAGGACAAGATCTACCTGCGCGGCGCCGCGATGCAGTGCCGGATCACCACCGAGGACCCGGCCAACGGGTTCCGCCCGGACACCGGAATGATCAGCGCTTACCGCTCACCCGGCGGCTCCGGCATCCGGCTCGACGGCGGAACAGCCTTCGCGGGCACGGAAATCAGCGCGCACTTCGACTCGATGCTCGTCAAGCTCACCTGCCGGGGCCGGGACTTCAAGACCGCGGTGGGCCGCGCCCGTCGTGCCCTCGCCGAGTTCCGCATCCGTGGCGTGGCCACGAACATCCCGTTCCTGCAAGCGGTTCTGGACGACGAGGACTTCCGCAACGGCCGCGTCACCACCTCCTTCATCGAGGAGCGCCCGTACCTGCTGACCGCGCGGCACTCCGCCGACCGCGGCACCCGGTTGCTGACCTACCTCGCCGACGTCACCGTCAACAAGCCCAACGGCGACCGGCCGCGGCTGATCGACCCGACGAGCAAGCTGCCGGAGCTGCCCGCCACCGAACCGCCCGCCGGTTCCAAGCAGAAACTGACCCAGCTCGGCCCGGAGGGTTTCGCCCGCTGGATGCGGGAATCGAAGACCGTCGGTGTCACAGACACCACCTTCCGCGACGCGCACCAGTCGCTGCTGGCCACGCGCGTGCGCACGAAGGACCTGCTCGCGGTCGCGCCGGTCGTGGCGCACATGACGCCGGAGCTGCTGTCGCTGGAGTGCTGGGGTGGCGCCACCTACGACGTCGCGTTGCGCTTTCTGGCCGAGGATCCGTGGGAGCGGCTCGCCCAGCTTCGTGAAGCGGTGCCGAACATCTGTCTGCAGATGTTGCTGCGTGGCCGGAACACCGTCGGCTACACGCCTTACCCGGCAGAGGTGACCAACGCCTTCGTCGAAGAGGCCACCAGGACCGGGATCGACATCTTCCGCATCTTCGACGCGCTCAACGACGTGGAGCAGATGCGCCCCGCGATCGAAGCGGTGCGGGAAACCGGATCGGCGGTCGCCGAGGTCGCGCTCTGCTACACCTCGGACCTCTCGGACCCGGCCGAGAAACTGTACACATTGGACTACTACCTGAAGCTGGCCGAGCAGATCGTCGGCGCGGGCGCGCACGTGCTGGCGATCAAGGACATGGCCGGGCTGCTGCGCGCGCCGGCCGCGGCGAAGCTGGTTTCCGCGCTGCGCAAGGAATTCGACCTGCCGGTGCACATCCACACACACGACACCGCAGGCGGCCAGCTGGCCACGTACCTCGCGGCGATCAACGCGGGCGCGGACGCGGTGGACGGCGCCGTCGCGTCGATGGCGGGCACCACGTCGCAGCCTTCGCTGTCGGCGATCGTGGCGGCCACCGACCATTCGGAACGGCCGACGGGCTTGTCCTTGCGGGCAATCGGCGACCTGGAGCCGTACTGGGAGATCGTGCGCAAGATCTACGCACCGTTCGAAGCGGGGCTCGCCTCGCCGACCGGCCGCGTGTACGACCATGAGATCCCCGGTGGCCAGCTGTCCAACCTGCGCACGCAGGCGCGGGCGCTCGGCCTCGGCGACAGGTTCGAGGACATCGAGGCGATGTACGCCGCCGCGGACCGCATCCTCGGCCACCTCGTCAAGGTCACGCCTTCGTCCAAAGTGGTCGGTGACCTCGCGCTGCACCTCGTCGGTGCCGGGGTCGAGCCGGAGAAGTTCGAGGCGGAGCCGAACCGCTTCGACATCCCGGACTCGGTGATCGGCTTCCTGCGCGGTGAACTGGGCGATCCGCCCGGTGGCTGGCCGGAGCCCTTCCGCAGCAAGGCATTGGAAGGCCGCGCGGAGCCGAAGCCGGAGACGCAACTGTCCGAGGAGGACCGCGCGGGTCTGGCGGAGAACCGCCGCGAGACGCTCAACCGGCTGCTGTTCCCCGCGCCGACGAAGGAGTTCGAGGCGCACCGGGAGGCGTACGGCGACACGAGCGTGCTGCCCAGCAAGGACTTCTTCTACGGGCTGCGGCCGGGCGAGGAGTACCAGGTCGATCTCGAACCGGGGGTGCGCCTGCTCATCGAGCTGGAGGCGATCGGCGAGGCCGACGAGCGCGGTATGCGCACGGTGATGTCCACCCTGAACGGACAGCTGCGGCCGATCCAGGTGCGGGACCGTTCGGTGGCCTCGGACCTGCCGGCGGCGGAAAAGGCCGAAAAGTCGAACCCGAAGCACGTCGCCGCCCCGTTCGCCGGGGTGGTCACCCTTTCGGTGACCGAGGGCGACGAGGTGGCCGAGGGCGCGACCGTCGCCACGATCGAGGCGATGAAGATGGAGGCCTCGATCACCGCGTCCGGCTCGGGCAAGGTGGCCAGGCTGGCGATCAACTCGGTGCAGCAGGTGGAGGGCGGCGACCTCCTGATCGTCCTCGAGTAGCAGAAGTCCGGTGGAATTTCCCACAGTTTGTCCTGTGGGAAATTCCACGGGCCGTGAACCGGGCAGTTCGGGCGAATCGCCAGTACAACAGGCGACGTGAAGTCCGCATAAGTGCTTGAATGAAGTACGTGGTTACCTCGCATAACGCGGCGAGTGCCGTACACGCTCTGGTGCGTGTGGTGCTCGGCAGCGAACTTCCGCTCCAAATCCGGTGCTGGGACGGAAGCGAGGCGGGCCCGCCCGACGCGCCGGTCCGGCTCGTCCTGCGGCGCCGCCGGGCGCTGCGGCGATTGCTGTGGGCGCCCAACGAACTCGGCCTCGCCCGGGCGTTCGTCTCCGGTGATCTCGACGTCGAAACCGACTTCTTCGACAGCCTGTCCCAGCTCCAGCGGATCATCGGCGCCGAGTCCGGCCCGCTGGACGTGGCAGGCTCGACCAAATGGGACGTGATCAAGTCCGGGTTCCGCCTCGGCGCGATCGGCCTGCCGCCGAAGCCGCCCGCCGAGGAGATCCGGCTCGGTGGCCCGTTGCACTCACTGCGCCGGGATTCGGCCGCGATCAGCCATCACTACGACGTGGGCAACGACTTCTATTCGCTCGTGCTCGGTCCGACCATGACGTACTCGTGCGCGGTCTGGGACGACAACGCGAAGACGCTGGAAGACGCGCAGATCGCGAAGGTCGACCTGGTCGCGCGGAAGCTCGGCCTGAAGCCGGGGAGCCGGGTGCTCGACGTCGGCTGCGGCTGGGGCACGTTCGTCACACACGCGGCTCGCGAGTACGGCGCCCGTGCCGTCGGTGTCACGCTTTCCCAGGCGCAGGCCGATTTCGCCCGCAAGCGGGTGGCCGAGGAGGGCTTGTCGGACCTCGTCGAGATCCGCGTGCAGGACTACCGCGAGGTGCGTGACGGGCCGTTCGACGCGATCGCCAGCATCGGGATGGCCGAGCACGTCGGGCTCACCCAGCTGCCGACCTACACCTCCGCGCTGTACAAGCTGCTGAGGCCAGAGGGACGACTGCTCAACCACGCCATCTCGCGCAAGGCCGGTGTCAAGGGCAGGACGGGAGAGCGCACGTCGTTCATCAACCGCTACGTCTTCCCCGACGGCGAGCTGGAAACGCTGTCCACGATGACGACAGCGATCGAGAACGCGGGCTTCGAGGTGCGTGACGTCGAGGCGCTGCGCGAGCACTACGCCCTGACGCTGCGCGCGTGGGTCGCGAACCTGGAAGCGAACTGGGCGGAAGCGGTCCGTCTGACGAGCGAAGGCCGGGCGCGGGTGTGGCGGCTGTACATGGCCGCTTCGGCGCTGACCTTCGAGAGCGGTCACATCGGGGTGAACCAGGTGATGGCCGTGAAGACGGGCGACAGCGGCCAGTCGGGCCTGCCCCGGACTCGGAAAGCCTGGCTCTCCTAGCCGATTTCCGGCGCGGGCGACCGCCCGCGCCGGAAATGCCTACTTCGCCAGTTCCTTCACCAGTTCGTACGAGTGCACCCGGTCGGCCTGGCCGTGCACCATCGTCGTCACCATGATCTCGTCCGCGCCGGTGTCGGAGATCAGCTGGTCCAGGCCCTTCCGCACGGTCTCCGGCGAGCCGATGATGTTGCTGCCGAAGCGTTCCTGCAGGAACTGCCGGTCGAGATCGGTGTACGGGTACTCCGCCGCTTCCTCCGGTGTCGGCAGCGGGATCGGGCGGCCGCGGCGCAGCGACAGGAAAGTCAGGCCACTCGGGCCCGCGAGGTACTGCGCGCGCTCGTCGGTGTCGGCCGCGATCACGGCCGCGCCGAGCATCAGGTACGGCTCCCGCAGCGTTTCGGACGGACGGAAAGACTCCCGGTACAGCCGCGCGGCGGGCAGGGTGTTCTGCGCGCTGAAATGGTGGGCGAAGGCGAACGGCAGGCCGAGCGCGCCGGCGAGCTGGGCGCTGAACCCGCTCGAACCCAGCAGCCAGAACGGCGGCTTGTTGCCCACCGCGGGCACGGCGTTCACCAGCCGGGCGGGGTCTTCCTCGAAGTACGAGATCAGCTCGCTCAGCTGCTGCGGGAAGTCCTCGGCGTTCAGCGCGGCCATCGAACCCCGCACGGCGAGCGCGGTCCGCTGGTCGGTGCCGGGGGCGCGGCCGATGCCGAGATCGATGCGGCCGGGGTGGAACGCCTCCAGCATGCCGAACTGCTCGGCCACGATCAGCGGCGCGTGGTTGGGCAGCATGATCCCGCCGGAACCGACGCGGATCGTCTTCGTCGCCTGTGCCACGTGCCCGATCAGCACCGCCGTCGCCGAGCTCGCGATGCCCGGCATGTTGTGGTGTTCGGCCACCCAGAACCGGTGGTAGCCAAGCCGTTCGGTCTGCTGGGCGAGGTCGATCGTGTTACGCAGCGCCGTACCCGCGTCGCCGTCGCTGGGGATCGGCGAGAGGTCGAGCACGGACAGCTGCACATCGGATACGGAGGAGGAGGTCACCTCCGGAACAACGCCTGCGTCCCGCAAACCCTTCCCGCTACAGCCATTCCCGGTCCGAGGCCACAACCGTGAGCTGCTGGGTGGCCCGGGTCAGCGCGACGTAGAGCACGCGACGGCCGGTGGTCGACTCGGTGATCAACTCCGTCGGCTCCACCAGCACCACGGCGTCGTACTCCAGGCCCTTGGAGTCCAGGCTGCCCACGACCTTGAGCCGCTCGTCGGCCCGGCCCTGCAGCCAGGCCTGCACCTGGAGCACCCGGTCCATCGCACAGATCACGCCGACGGTCCCCTCGACCGCGTCCATCAGCTCCTTCGCCGCGGCCTGCACCGTGCTTTCGACGCTCGCCCGCTCCACGATCCGCACATCGGGCTCCAGCCCCGTGGTGCGGACGGCCTTGGGCAGCTCGTCCTCCGCGGCGTGCCCGGCGACCACGCGCGCCGCCAGGTCGAAGATCTCCGAGGAGTTCCGGTAGTTGGTGCGCAGGGTGTACCGCCGCCGCGGGGTGCGGGCGCCGAACGCCTGGTCACGGGCCTGTGCGGCCTCCGGCGGGTCCGGCCACGAACTCTGCACCGGGTCGCCGACCACGGTCCAGCTCGCGTACTTGCCGCGCCGCCCGATCATCCGCCACTGCATGGGCGAGAGGTCCTGCGACTCGTCGACCACGATGTGCGAGTACTCGTCGTAGTGCTCGGGCCGGTGCGGCCCATGGGTTCCGTCGGAGCCGCGAGCCGGGGGAGCGGCGTCCAGTTCGAGCTGCTGCGCGCGGCGGCGGCGCTTCGGCGGCGGGCCGACGAGCACTCGCAACTCGTCCAGCAGCGCCACGTCCGCGACCGACCACTCCTGCTCGCGGTCGGTGTACGCCGACGCGAGCAGATCGATCTCGTCCCGGTTCAGCACGCCCTTGGCCGCCCTGGTGAGTCGCGCGGGATCGCCGAGCCAGCGCAGGATTTCGCCCGGGTAGAGCACCGGCCACCACACGACGAGGAACCGGTGGAACTCGATCCGCTCGCCGAGATCCGTGATCAGCTCCGCGCGGTCGACACTGCGGCCGTCCGCGCTCGCGTGCTCTTCTGCCTTGTCCGCCAACGCTTCCAGCAGCGTCTCGGCCGCGCGGATGCGCGACCGGTTGGGCGGCCCGCCGTGCCCGTGGACCTTGCGGCGGACCTTGTCCAGCTCCTTGCGCTGCAGCTTGAGGACCTCGCCGCGGTAGACGATGCGCATCTCGTCCGGCACCCCCGGCGGGGTGTCACGCATCGCGCGGGTGAGCACGCGGCGCATCCGCAGCGAACCCTTGATCGCGGCCAGCCGCGCCGCGTCCTGCCTCGTCGCGGTCACGCCGTCGAGCACCTCGCCCAGCGCGCGCAGTTCGACGTTCGTCTCACCCATCGACGGCAGCACCCGCGAGATGTAGCTGGTGAACACGCCGGACGGGCCGAGCACGAACACGCCCGCGCCGCCGAGCTGGCGGCGGTAGCGGTAAAGCAGGTACGCGGCGCGGTGCAGGGCGACGGCCGTCTTGCCGGTGCCGGGCCCGCCGGTGATCTCGGTGACCCCGCGCCACGGCGCCCGGATCACCTCGTCCTGCTCGCGCTGGATGGTGGCGACGATGTCGCGCATCTTCTCGCCGCGCGAGCGCCCCAGCGCCGCCATCAGCGCGCCTTCGCCGACCACCTGCATGTCGTCCGGGACGGCGTCGGCGATCAGCACGTCGTCGTCCACGTCGAGCACGTTCTGCCCGGAGCAGCGGATGACGCGGCGGCGCACCACGTCCATCGGCTCCTCGGCGGTGGCCTGGTAGAAGGCGGCGGCCGCCGGCGCGCGCCAGTCGGTGACCAGGTTGTCGAACTCGGCGTCGCGGATGCCGAGCCTGCCGACGTAGATCTTTTCGCCGCCGGTCTGGTCGAGCCTGCCGAACACCAGGCCCTCGTACTCGGCGTCCAGCGTCTGCAGGGTCTGGTTGGCGTGGAAGACCATCATGTCCCGCTCGAAGAGCATGGACGCCTGCTCGAACACCGCTTCGCGCTGCGCGCCGTGCCCGATCTCGTAACCCTTCGCGCGCATGGCTTCGGCTTGGGTCCGGAGTTCGGCGAGGCGGGCGTATACGCGGTCGACGTGACCTTGCTCGATGGCGATCTCGGCCCGTCTGACCCGAGGTTCCGACACGCAGTGCTCCTACAGCCAACTTGCCCGCAACAGGAAGAACGACTCTACGCGTGCCGCCGGAACCGTTCACCAAGTCCCGGACACTAATCGGTGGCTGACAAGATGGCCCGGTGACCAGGATCGTGGCCGGGAAGGCGGGCGGGCGGCGGCTCAAAGTGCCACCGCAGGGGACAAGGCCGACGTCCGAACGAGTCCGGGAAGCCCTGTTCAACGCGCTGGAAGCGGCCGGCGAGCTGCGTGACGCGCGAGTTCTCGACCTCTACGCCGGCTCCGGTGCCCTCGGCCTGGAGGCTCTTTCGCGGGGCGCGGCGGACGCGATGTTCGTCGAATCGGATCGCCGGGCGGTGGCTGTGCTGCGCGGAAATGTGGCGGAACTCGCGCTGGGCGGCACGGTCCGGCCCGGCCAGGTGGACACGATATTGGCCCAGCCGGCGGACAAACCGTTCGGCCTGGTGCTCGCCGATCCACCGTACGCAGTGGACTCCGCGCGCCTCGGCGTGATGCTCGCGGCGCTGGCCGCGGGCGGCTGGCTGGTGCCCGGCGGGCTGGTGATCATCGAGCGCGCGCGGCGCGACGGAGAGCCGGACTGGCCCGCCGGATTCGAGCCGCTGCGCGCGATGCGGCACGGGGACACCGCACTGTACTGGGCGGAGTACGTCACTTCACCGGGCCAGAGTGCGTGAATGCCCGGTAACGTCCGCGTCATGCGGCGAGCGGTCTGTCCCGGTTCCTATGACCCAGCGACCAACGGACATCTGGACATCATCGAGCGTGTCTCGACCTTGTTCGACGAAGTCGTGGTCGCGGTGCTGATCAACAAGAGCAAGAAGGGCCTGTTCTCCATCGAGGAGCGGATGGAGATGCTGGTCGAGACCACGGCGCACCTGCCGAACGTGCGGGTGGACTCGTGGCACGGGCTGCTCGTCGACTACTGCAGACAGCACGAGATCGCGGCCATCACCAAGGGCCTGCGCTCGGTCAGCGACTTCGACTACGAGTTGCAGATGGCGCAGATGAACCGCGAGCTCTCCGGCGTGGAGACGCTGCTGATGTCGAACAACCCCACGTACGGGTTCGTCTCCAGCTCGCTGGTCAAGGAGATCGCGACTTACGGCGGGGACGTGAAGAACCTGGTCCCGGGCGTGGTATTCGAGCGGCTGATGGCCAGGGTGGGCGAGCGTAACTCGAACGGCTGACGTCGTTCGTCGGGACTTCTCCTGGTGATCACATTTTCGGGTTACGGTCCGAAAATGACTAACGGTCTCCGTCGAGTGGCCGGTGCGCTGCTCGCTCTTCTGGTCACCCTCCTCACCGGATTCGGCGTCGCCGCGCCTGCCCAGGCTTCGGCGGCCATCGCGCCTTCCGTTGCCGCGCAAGCGGATTGCGGCGACACCTCGAGCTACACAGTCGTCGCGCTGAGCTCCCTGCCCGCGCAGGCGACCGACACCTACAACCTCATCCAGCAAGGCGGGCCATACCCGTACGACCAGGACGGCACCGTTTTCCAGAACCGCGAGGGCCTGCTGCCGGCCTGTTCGACGGGGTACTACCACGAGTACACGGTGGTCACTCCGGGTAGCAGCACGCGGGGCACCCGGCGGATCATCACCGGGGAGGGTGGCGAGTACTTCTACACCGGTGACCACTACGAGAGCTTCCAGCTCATCGACGTGAACTCGTAACACGCCGGGACCAGTGCTCATCCATGGCTCTTCCTCCGTTTAGCGGCAGACTGGAGTCCGTACGTGGGGAAAGGGCCACCGGAGGAGTCGCTGTGTACCGGGTGTTCGAGGCTCTAGACGAGCTCGTGACGATCGTGGAAGAGGCACGCGGGGTGCCGATGACTTCCAGCTGCGTGGTGCCGCGCGGCGACATGCTCGAGCTTCTCGACGATGTCCGCGACGCGCTCCCGCGCGAGGTGGACGACGCGCAGGACGTGCTCGACAAGCGTGACGAAGTGTTGGAGAAGGCCCGCGCCGAGGCACACACCACGGTCACGCAGGCCAATGAAGAGGCCGATGCCACCCTGGCCCACGCCAACGACGAGGCGCAGCGCCTGCTGTCCGACGCGCAGGCGCGCGCCAAGCAGATCATGGCCGACGCGCACGCCGAGGCCGAGCGCATGATCAACGCCGGGCAGGCCGAGTACCAGAACCTCGTCGAGCGGTCCCGGTCCGAATCGGAGCGGATGATCCAGGCCGGGCGCGAGGGCTACGACCGGGCCATCGAGGACGCCCGGCACGAGCAGGCCCGGCTGGTCTCGCAGACCGAGGTGGTCCAGGCCGCGCACGCCGAATCGGCCCGGATCGTCGACGAGGCGCACGCCGAGGCCGACCAGCAGCGCACGGAATGCGACGCGTACGTCGACGGCAAGCTCGCCGAGTTCTCCGAGCTGCTGTCCACCACGCTGCGCACGGTCGACTCGGGCCGCAACCACCTCCGGGCGCCCTCGGGGCTCGGCCAGCGCACCCCGTTATACGACTTCCAACCCTGAACCACCGACCCGGTACGCTGGTGAGGTTGCCCATCTCATCGATGATCCGAGTGCACTCACCATGTCTGAAGACAAGACCTTCCTCGACACGCGCAACCCCTGGGTGGTCGACACCCGGGAACTGGGGCGCCGCGCGGGCCTGAGCCGTACCGTCCAGCGCGACGCGCCGGTCGGCACCGCGCTCGGCGTGCCCGGTGTGATCGTCGTGCCCGAGGGCACCGAAATCGAGCTGGACCTGCTGCTGGAGTCCGTTGTGGAGGGGGTGCTGGTCACCGGCACCGCCGTGGCGCAGCTGGAAGGACAGTGCTCCCGCTGCCTCGACCCGATCGAGGACGAGGTCGAAATCGAGCTCACCGAGCTGTTCGCGTACCCGCATTCGACCACCGAGGCCACCACCGAGGAGGACGAGGTCAGCCGCCTCGTCGACGACCGGCTCGACCTGGAGCCGGTGGTCCGCGACGCGCTCGTGCTGGCGCTGCCGCAGGTGCCGCTGTGCACCGAGGACTGCCGCGGGCTGTGCCCGGAATGCGGTGGGAAGTGGGCCGATCTCGAGCCCGGGCACGGGCATGAGAAGATAGACCCTCGGTGGGCCGCGCTGGTCGAGCGTTTCGACGATTCGCCGGCGAGCGGCCCGGACCAACAGGCTTGACGGGCAGCAGCCCGAAAGCAAGCAAGCAGGCTCGCGTCAGCGAGTGGAACTTTGACGAGGAGATGTAGTCGTGGCCGTCCCGAAGCGGAAGATGTCGCGAGCCAACACGCGCACCCGCCGGTCGTCGTGGAAAGCGGCCCCGGTGCAGCTGGTGCCGTGCTCGAACCGCGCCTGCCGTCAGCCGAAGCCGCAGCACGTGGCTTGCCCGACCTGCGGCCAGTACGACGGTCGACAGGTCGTAGAGCCCGCCTGAGGTTGACCGATATGGGGGGTAAGTCGAAGCCGGGAGGGCCGGCTGCCGACCCAACACCATTACTCGAAGCGCTCGGTGTCTCGATGGACGACGAGCTGCTGACTCTTGCGCTGACCCACCGGTCCTACGCGTACGAGAACGGCGGCTTGCCGCCGAACGAGCGCCTGGAGTTCCTCGGCGACGCGGTGCTGGGCCTGGTGGTCACCGATCACCTGTACCGGACGCATCCCGACCTGCCGGAAGGGCAGCTGGCGAAGCTGCGGGCGAGCGTGGTCAACATGCACGCGCTCGCCGGTGTCGCCCGCGATCTCGGTCCGGGCGGGCTGGGCGCGCATCTGTTGCTGGGCAAGGGCGAAGAGCTCACCGGCGGCCGGGACAAGGCGAGCATCCTCGCCGACGGTCTCGAGGCGATCATCGGTGCGGTCTTCCTCGCGCACGGGATAGACGCGGGGCGGGATCTGGTGCACCGGCTGTTCGACGGGCTGCTGGCCGAGGCTCCGCTGCGCGGCGCCGGGCTGGACTGGAAGACGAGCCTGCAGGAGCTGACGGCGTCCTCCGGGCTCGGCGTGCCCGAGTACAAAGTCGAGGACACCGGTCCGGACCACCGCAAGGAGTTCAGCGCCATGGTGCTGATCAGCGGCCGGGATCTCGGGCATGGTGAGGGCACCACGAAGAAGGAAGCCGAGCAGAAGGCGGCCGAGACGGCGTGGCGCTCGTTGTCCGAGGAGCTCAAGCCCGAGGACAACGGCAAAGCCGAATAGCCCGAAATGCTTGCACACCCCGGCGCCGGTGCGCCGGGGTGTTTTTCTGTGCGCAGTAAGGTGGTCGTGTGCCGGAACTTCCCGAGGTCGAGGTTGTGCGCGCCGGGTTGCAGGCGCATGTCGCGGGGCGGGTGATCACGCGCGTCGAGGTGTTGCACCCCCGCGCGATCCGCCGGCACACGCTGGGGCCCGAGGACTTCACGGGCAGGCTGGCCGGTGCGCGGGTGGAGGCGGCCCGCCGGCGCGGAAAGTACCTGTGGCTCGAACTTTCCGACAAGGAAGCGATCCTGGCACACCTCGGGATGAGCGGGCAGATGCGCGTCCAGCCCGAGGGCGCGCCCGACGAGAAGCATCTCCGGGTGCGGGTCCGGTTCGAGGACGGCGGGCCCGAGCTGAGGTTTGTCGATCAGCGCACGTTCGGCGGGCTCGCGATGGCCGATCTCGTCGAGTCCGACGGAACGCTCCTGCCCAGCACGATCGCGCACATCGGCCGTGACCCGATGGATCCGGCCTTCGATCCGGCTCGCGCCGTGCGCGTGCTGCGGTCGCGGCGCACCGAAGTGAAACGCGCACTGCTGGACCAGACGCTGGTCTCCGGTGTCGGCAACATCTACGCCGACGAAGCGCTCTGGCGCGCGAAGCTGCATTGGTCCCGTCCCACTGAGAAGCTCACCAACGCGCAGGGCACCACGTTGCTCGAAGCCGCCACCGAGGTGATGAACGAGGCGCTCCAGGCGGGCGGCACGTCGTTCGATGCCTTGTACGTCAACGTAAACGGCCAGTCCGGCTACTTCGATCGTTCGCTGAACGTGTACGGCCAGGGGGACAGGCCGTGTGGCCGCTGCGGGACGGCGATCCGCCGCGAGCCCTTCATGAACCGCTCCTCGTACTTCTGCCCGCGCTGCCAGCCGAGGCCGCGTGCCCCGCGCTGATCCGTTCGCCGCACGCAACACGCCGGTAACGCCCGGGTGCTGAGCTGGGGTGGTGCGTACCCAGGACACCGCGTTGACGGGGATCGGGCCGGACACGTTCGACCTGCGTTCCCGGATGATCCACGGCTACCGCCGCGCGTACCGGATGGCGGGCAGCGGTCCCGTGCTCCTGTTCATCCACGGGATCGGGGACGATTCCTCGACCTGGCTGGACGTGCTGGCTTCGCTCACCGGCGAGTACACCGTTCTCGCGCCGGACCTGCTGGGCCACGGTGGTTCGGACAAGCCGCGCGCCGATTACTCGGTCGCCGCCTACGCCTGCGGGATGCGCGATCTCCTTGCCACACTGGACATCGACCGCGTGACGGTGGTCGGGCACTCGCTGGGCGGCGGGGTCGCGATGCAGTTCGCGTACCAGTTCCCGGAGCGCTGCGAACGGCTCGTCCTGGTCAGCAGCGGTGGCATCGGCCTCGGCGTGCATCCCTTGCTGCGCCTTGCCGCCGCGCCCGGTGCCGATCTGATGCTGCCGTTGCTGGGCACCCCGCCGATGCGGGCGACGCTGCGGAGGTTCGGCAGCCTGCTCGCCGCGACGGGCGGACTCGGCCTGGGCGACGATCTCGATTACGTGGTGCGCAAGTACGTACGGCTGGCGGAATCGCCCAGCAGGCAAGCGTTCCTGCGGACACTGCGGGCCGTGGTGGACTGGCGCGGGCAGGTGGTGAACATGCTCGACCGCAGCTACCTGACCGAGGGTATTCCGACGATGCTCGTCTGGGGCACGCGTGATCACGTCGTGCCGAGCGCGCACGCGGCTGTCGCGCACGCCGCGATGCCGGGCAGCAGACTGGAGATCTTCGAAGGCGCCGGGCATTTCCCGCACCACACGTCACCGCAGCGGTTTTTGGCTGTACTGCGGGATTTCCTGACGCACACCCAGCCCGCGCGGTACGACGTGGGCCGCTGGCGCCGGCTGCTCCGGACAGGCCGAGGGCCCCGGGCCGCGGGTGCGGCCGGGGCCCTCGGGGTGTCCAGTGGGACCTAGCTGTTCAAAGCCGCGCGCGCGGCGAGGTTGGCCAGGAGCTCCCGGCCACGTTCGGCGTTGCGCGGCTGGCTGAGCACGTCATAACGGCGCGCCACCAGTTGGCTGTGCGAGATGTAGTCCCGCTTGCCGCGCGTTGCGGCGTACCCCGCGGCCGCGAGCGCGACGTTGAACACCAGGCCGCCGACGAGCCCGATCAGGATCGGCAGGACTCCGGCGCCGGCCACGAAGAGGCTCAGCAGGATGCCCAGCATCAACCCCAGCCAGAGACCCGACATGGCGGCGTTGCTCAGGACTTTCTTCCAACTGAGCTTGCCCGCCACCCGCTCGACGAGCATCGGCTCGACCCCGACGATCGTCACGTCGGTGACCGGGAAATCGCTCCCGGCCAGGTGATCGACGGCCTTCTGTGCCTCCTGGTACGACGCGTACGAGCCGATGGGCCAGCCGGTGGGCAGCGTCGGCAGCTGCGGGTTGGCGGGCGCCTTGCTGAACGCGGTCTGCGTGAAAGCTGTGGTCATCTCTCTCACCTCTCTACCCCGACCAACGCATACCCGCGCCCCGTTGTGCCTTATGCCGGATTTTCACAGCTGATTTTCAGGTGTGGTCCTCGTCACCCGAGCTGGATCTCCGGCCGGTAGATGTCGAACCAGTGGTAGAGGTCCAGCGCGCGGTCGAGGCCGCCCCGCATGACGGTGGGCATGGTCGCCGGGTCCTGGTCGATGGCCGTGGTCAGCCAGTTGCGGTCCACCAGGTTGAACACCGGGTTGTCCCGCTCGGCGAGCACCTCCTTGGCCTGCTGCTGCAGCGCGGCGGCGTAACCGGGGTCCTGAGTGGACGGATACGGGCTCTTCACCCGGTCCGTCACCGACTGCGGCAGCACGTGCTTGGTCGCGTGCCGCAGGAGGCTCTTTTCCCTGCCGTCAAAGGTTTTCAGCGACCACGGCGTGTTGTAGACGTACTCGACGAGCCGGTGGTCGCAGAACGGCACGCGGACCTCCAGCCCGACCGCCATCGACGCCCGGTCCTTGCGGTCCAGCAGCGCCCGCACCATGCGGGTCAGGTGGAGGTTGCAGATCGTGCGCATCTGCCGTTCGAAGTCGCTCGCACCGTCGAGATGCTCCACCTTCGCCACGGCCGTGCGGTACTGGTCGGCGGTGTAGTCCTCGATCGCGAGCTGTTCGCGGATGTCCGGGCGCAGCATGTTGCCGCGCTCCTGGATCCCGGTGTTGTACGCCAGCCACGGGAAGTTCTTGGCGTTGCGCGCGTTCTCGTCGTGGAACCAGCGGTAGCCGCCGAACACCTCGTCCGCGGACTCACCGGACAGCGCCACCGTCGATTCCTTACGGATCGCGGTGAACAGCAACAGCAGCGAAGCGTCCATATCGCCCATGCCGGCCGGGATGTCGCGGGCCGTGATCACCTTGCGCCGCACCGCCGGGTCGGTCAGCGCGTCCGGGTCGAGCACGATGTCCTGGTGCGCGGAGCCGACGAGCTTGGCGACGTCGCGGATGTACGGCGAGTCCGGGGTGTCCCGCATTTCGTCGGGCCGGAAGTTCTCCTCTTGGCCGAGGAAGTCGACCGAGAACGTGCGCAGCTGCTCACCCTGCTCGGCCAGCCGAGCGGCGGCCAGCCCGGTGATGGCGCTGGAGTCCAGCCCGCCGGAGAGCAGCACGCAGCGCGGCACGTCGGCGACCAGCTGCCGGTGCACGATGTCGGTCATCAGCTCGCGGACCCGCGCGACCGTGGTCTCCTGGTCGTCGGTGTGCTCGACGGCGTCGAGCTTCCAGTAGGTGTGCTCGTGGATGCCGTCCGCGTCGACGCGCACGATGGTGCCCGGCTCGACCTCGTACATGTCCTTCCACAGCGACCAGCCCGGGGTCTTCGAGAAGGCGAACAGTTCGCGGAAGCCGTCTGCGTCGACCACCTTGCGTGCCAAGGGATTCGCGAGGATGGCCTTGGGTTCGGAGCCGAAGAGGACGCCGTCGCGGGTGGGGTGGTAGTAGAAGGGCTTGATGCCCATCCGGTCGCGGATCATGACGAGCTTTTCGTCGCGGGCGTCCCAGATGGCGAAGGCGTACATGCCGTTGAGGTGTTCGGCGACGGCCTCGCCCCACTCGAGGTAGCCGTGCAGGACCACTTCGGTGTCGCTGTCGGTGGTGAAGCTGTGGCCGAGTTTTTCCAGTTCGGCACGCAGTTCGCTGAAGTTGTAGGCCTCGCCGCTGTAGACCATCGCGATCTCACCGCCCGCGGTGCGGATCGACATGGGCTGCCGGCCGCCGGGCAGGTCGATGATGGCCAGCCTGCGGTGGCCGAGCGCGGCGTGCGGGGCGATCCAGGTGCCCGAGTCGTCCGGGCCGCGGCAGGCCATCGTCTCCGTCATCTCGTCCAGGGTCTGCCGCCTGCCGGTGAGATCGGAGTGGAACGAAACCCAGCCCGTGATACCGCACATGCCATAGCCTCCCGATTGCTTAGCAAATACAACTATGCGTAACACAGTGGTAACACAGCTGTAGCGGGAGTGTCTGCCCGTTATGAGCGTTGAGTCCGCATGTAACGCTGAGTGTGGCCTGTATCACCGGCCGTTAAAACCACGTCAATGCGCGGTCCCGCCACGTCAAGAGGTCGTCAGTGCTGGTCATCCCATCGGTGCCGCGGCCGCACAGTGTCACCGGAGCGGTCACCAGTAGGGGTGACCCGCTGAGAGAGGTGCGAAGTGGCTGACTTGCTGTACGCCGTGCTGCTGATCGCCGTGTTCGGCGTACTGGCACTCACCTTGCGTGGGCTGGAGAAACTGTGAACGAGCTTGCGAGTGAACCATTCAACACCGCTCGGCCCGGTCACGGGCCTGCCGAGCGGAGCGAGGCGAGCGCGTGACCGGCGCAGGGGTCGTGGCCAACGTCGTCGGTGGCGTGCTGGCACTCGGATTGATCGTCTATCTGTTCGTCGCGCTGATCAGGCCGGAGAAGTTCTAGATGAGTGACCTCGCCGCCGGCCTGGTACAGGCCGGCATCCTGCTCGCCGCGCTCGCGCTGGCCTGGAAACCGCTCGGCGACTACATGGCCAGGGTGTTCACCGGCGAAAAGCACCTTGCGCTCGAACGCGGGATGTACCGGCTCTTCCGCGTGAAACCGGATTCCGAACAGCGCTGGCCGGTTTACGCCATGGGCGTGCTCGGCTTCTCGTTCGTCTCGGTCGTGTTGCTGTATCTGTTGCAGCGCCTGCAATCCGTGCTTCCGCTGAGCTTCGGCCGCGGCTCGGTCAACCCCGCCACCGCCTTCAACACCGCGGTCAGCTTCGTCACCAACACGAACTGGCAGTCCTATGTGCCGGAACAGGTTCTCGGCGACACGGTGCAGATGGCCGGGCTGACGGTGCAGAACTTCCTCTCCGCCGGGGTCGGTCTCGCGGTCGCGATCGCGCTGATCCGGGGGTTCCGGCGGCGGCAGACCGACCGGCTCGGCAACTTCTGGGTCGACCTGACCCGTGGCACCGTGCGGATCCTGCTGCCGATGGCGGCGATCTTCGCGCTCGTGCTGATCGCGCTCGGCGTCACGCAGAGCCTCAAGTCCGGAGTGGACACCGCGAGCGGCAACGTGGCGCTGGCGCCGGCCGCGAGCCAGGAGGCGATCAAGGAGCTCGGCACCAACGGCGGCGGCATCTTCAACGCCAACTCCGCGCATCCCTTCGAGAACCCCAACGCCTGGACCGATCTCCTCGAGATCTTCCTGCTCCTGGTGATCCCGGTTTCGCTGACCCGCACCTTCGGCACCCTCATCGGCAACCGCAAGCAGGGTTACGTGCTGGTTTCGGTGATGGGCGGGATCTGGGCGGCGCTGCTGGCCGTGACCTGGTGGGCCGAGACGCACCCGAACGGCCCCGCCGCGTTGCTGGCGGGTGCGAACCTCGAAGGCAAGGAACAGCGGTTCGGGCTCTCGGCTTCGTCGCTGTTCGCCACGAGCACCACCGGCACGTCCACGGGCGCGGTGAACTCGATGCACGACAGTTTCACCGGCCTCGGCGGCGGCGCGCCACTGCTGAACATCCTGCTCGGCGAGGTGGCGCCCGGCGGTGTCGGGACCGGGCTCTACGGGATCCTCGTGGTGGCGATCATCGCGATGTTCCTCGCCGGGCTGATGGTCGGCCGCACCCCGGAGTACCTGGGCAAGAAGCTCGGCAGGCGTGAAGTCACCGCCGCGGCGATCTCGATACTGGCGATGCCGGCACTGGTGCTGCTGGGCACCGGAGCCGCGTTGCTGATGCCCAGCACGGCTTCCGCGCTGGGCAACGGCGGTGCGCACGGGCTGTCCGAAGTGCTCTACGCCTACGCGTCCACCGCCAACAACAACGGCAGCGCGTTCGCCGGGATCACGGTCACCGGCAACTGGTTCCAGTCCACGCTCGGCGTGGCGATGCTGCTCGGCAGGTTCATCCCGATCCTGGCGACGCTGTGCCTTGCCGGATCGCTGGCACAGCAGAAGAAGGTGCCCGAGACCGCGGGCACCCTGCCGACCACCGGGCCGATGTTCGGCTCCCTGCTGGCCGGCACCATCGTCCTCGTCGCGGCGCTGACGTTCATCCCGGCGCTCGCGCTGGGCCCGATCGCGGAGGCACTGGCATGAGCGAGCTTGCGAGCGAATCATCGGGCGCCGTGCTGCCCGATGCAATGACACAGCCGCGGCTTGCCGCGTCCGAAGAGGAGGGCGCATGACCATCACCGAAGAAAAACCCGTGGCCACGGGGGAACCGGCGCGCGTCGGCGCCGGCGCGTTCAACGTCGCGCAGCTGTGGAAGTCGGTGCCCGACGCGCTGCGCAAGCTCAACCCGAAGCACCAGCTGCACAACCCCGTCATGTTCGTGGTGTGGGTCGGTTCCGTGCTCACCACCGTGTTCGCGATCGCCCAGCCGGGCGTGTTCACCATCGGCATCGCACTGTGGCTGTGGTTCACCGTCGTGTTCGCGAACCTGGCCGAAGCGGTAGCCGAGGGTCGCGGCAAGGCGCAGGCGGAATCCTTGCGCCGCACCAAGAAGGAGACGATCGCGCGTCGGCTCGCCGACGGTGGTGAAGTGCAGGTGCCCGGCGTCGAGCTGCGCGTCGGCGACCTCGTGGTCGTCGAGGCCGGGGAACTGATCCCCGGTGACGGCGACGTGGTCGAGGGCATCGCGACGGTGGACGAATCGGCCATCACCGGTGAGTCCGCGCCCGTGATCCGGGAGTCCGGCGGCGACCGGTCCGCGGTCACCGGCGGTACCACGGTACTGTCCGACCGGATCGTCGTGCGGATCACCACCAAACCCGGTGAGTCCTTTGTGGACCGCATGATCGCCTTGGTGGAAGGCGCTTCCCGGCAGAAGACGCCCAACGAGATCGCGTTGACGATCCTGCTCTCCACGCTGACGATCATCTTCCTGCTCGCGGTCGTCGCGCTGCAGCCGATGGCGCGGTACTCCGGCAACGAGCAGTCGGTGATCGTGCTGACCGCGCTGCTGGTCTGCCTGATCCCGACGACGATCGGCGCGCTGCTGTCCGCGATCGGCATCGCGGGCATGGACCGGCTGGTGCAGCGCAACGTACTCGCCACGTCCGGCCGCGCGGTGGAAGCCGCCGGCGACGTGTCGACCCTGTTGCTGGACAAGACCGGCACCATCACCTTCGGCAACCGCAAGGCCACCGAGCTGATCACGGTCGGATCGTCCACTCCGGACGAACTCGCCCGCGCCGCGCGGCTGGCCAGCCTCGCCGACGAAACCCCCGAAGGGCGCAGCATCGTCGAGCTGACCGAATCCGCCGCGGGACAGGACGAGCACGGCGAGTTCGTGCCTTTCACCGCGCAGACCCGGATGAGCGGCATCGACATCGGCGACCGGCAGATCCGCAAGGGCGCCGCCAGCGCGGTGCGCGCGTGGGTGCGAAGCAACGGCGGCCGGTTCCCGGACGAGACCGAGCGCGTGGTCGACGAGATCAGCGCGCAGGGCGGCACGCCGCTGGTGGTCGCGGAGAACACCGTGGTGCACGGCGTGATCCGGCTGTCGGACGTGGTCAAGCCCGGGATGCGCGAGCGGTTCGCCGAGCTGCGCACGATGGGCATCCGGACGGTGATGATCACCGGCGACAACCCGCTGACCGCCAAGGCGATCGCGGCCGACGCCGGGGTGGACGACTACCTCGCCGAGGCCAAACCTGAGGACAAGATGGCCCTGATCCACAAGGAACAGGAGGGCGGGCGGCTCGTCGCGATGACCGGCGACGGCACCAACGACGCTCCCGCGCTGGCCGCCTCGGACGTCGGCGTCGCGATGAACACCGGCACCTCGGCCGCCAAGGAGGCCGGGAACATGGTGGACCTGGACTCCAACCCCACCAAGCTGATCGAGATCGTGGAGATCGGCAAGCAGCTGCTGATCACCCGCGGCGCGCTGACCACCTTCAGCGTGGCCAACGACCTCGCGAAGTACTTCGCGATCCTGCCCGCGATGTTCGTGGCCATCTATCCGCAGCTGGGCGGGCTCAACATCATGCACCTGCACTCGCCGCAGTCGGCGATCCTGTCGGCGGTGATCTTCAACGCGCTGATCATCGTCGCGCTGATCCCGCTGGCGCTGCGCGGGGTGCGGTACCGGCCGTCGAGCGCTTCGGCGCTGCTGCGGCGAAATCTGCTGATCTACGGCGTCGGCGGGATCGTCACGCCGTTCCTCGGCATCTGGCTGGTGGACCTGGTGGTCCGCCTCATTCCGGGAATCGGGTGAACTGGTGTTCAAGACGCTACTCAAGCAGACCTCGGCCGGGCTGCGGGTGCTGCTGGTGTTCACGGTGCTGCTCGGCGTGATCTACCCGCTCGGGGTCTGGGCCGTGTCCCGGATCCCCGGCCTGCAGTCCAACGCCGAGGGTTCGGTGGTCACCGTGGACGGGCAGGCGGTGGGTTCGTCGCTGATCGGGATCGACCCGGTGGCCGCCGATCCCGCGCACGACCCGTACTTCCACACCCGGCCGTCGGCGGCGAGCCTGCCCGCGTCCGGTGGTTCCAACAAGAGCGGGTTCAACCCCGATCTGGTCGCCACGATCCAGGAACGCAAGGCCGCGATCGCGCAGCGCGAAGGCGTCGCACCGGACGCCGTGCCCGCCGACGCGGTCACCGCCTCGGCTTCCGGTCTCGATCCGACGATCAGCGTCGCCTACGCCGATTTGCAGGCCGCGCGTGTCGCCCGCAACAGCGGGGTGGCCGAGAGCGTGGTCAGGCAGCTCATCGAGCAGCACACCACGGGGTACGGCATCGGGATCCCCGGGGTGAACGTGCTGGAGCTGAACCTCGCGGTCGCCGCGGCGGGGGCACACTGAACCCGTGGACGAAGTGCAGGACAGACCGCGCCGCGGAGAGCTCCGCATCTACCTCGGCGCGGCTCCTGGCGTTGGCAAGACCTTCGCCATGCTCGGTGAAGCATGGCGCCGCAAGGAGCGCGGCACCGACGTGGTGGTCGGCCTGGTCGAAACGCACGGCCGCAAGAAGACGGCGGACCTGGTGACCGGGCTGGAGGTGGTGCCGCGCCGCGAGGGCACCCACCGTGGGCGCGAGTTCACCGAGATGGACGTGGACGCGATCCTCGCCCGCCGGCCCGAAGTGGCCGTGGTGGACGAGCTGGCGCACACCAACATTCCCGGTTCCCGCAACGAAAAGCGCTGGCAGGACGTGCAGGAGCTGATCGAGGCCGGCATCGACGTGCTGTCCACGGTGAACGTGCAGCACCTGCAGAGCCTCAACGACGTGGTCGAGAAGATCACCGGTGTGCCGCAACAGGAAACGGTGCCGGACGAGATCGTGCGCAAGGCCGAGCAGGTGGAGCTGATCGACATCACCCCGGAGGCGCTGCGGCGCCGGCTCGCGCACGGCAACGTCTACCCAGCCGAACGGATCGACGCCGCGCTGGGCAACTACTTCCGGCCGGGGAACCTCACCGCGCTGCGCGAGCTGGCGCTGCTGTGGGTGGCCGACCAGGTGGACGTCGCGTTGCAGCGATACCGCGCGCAGCAACGGATCACCGACACCTGGGAGACGCGCGAGCGGGTCGTCGTGTCCATCACCGGCGGGCCCGAGAGCGAGACGCTCATCCAGCGCGCCAGCCGTATCGCCGCGCGGGCCGGAGCCGAGCTGCTGGTGTTGCATGTGCTGCGCGGCGACGGGCTGTCCGGGCTGGGGCCCGCCGAACTCGGCCGGTACCGCAAGCTCACGGAGTCTGTCGGTGCCACCTTCCACACGGTGGTCGGCGACGACGTGCCGACGGCGCTGCTGGATTTCGCCCGCGGGGTCAACGCGACCCAGCTGGTGCTCGGCACCTCCCGGCGCTCGCGGCTGGCGCGGTTGTTCGACCAGGGCATCGGCGCGTCGGTCGTGCAGCAGTCCGGCACCATCGACGTGCACATGGTCACGCACGCCGAGGCCAGCGGCAGGCTGCACGCCTGGCTGGAACGGCACAGTCCGTTGAAACCCTCGCGGCTGCTGGTCGGCTGGGTGCTGTCGGTCCTCTTGCCGGCGCTGGCCACGCTGATCGGCGTGTGGCTGCGGCACCAGCTGGACTTCTCCACCGACGTGGTCACGTACTTCCTGGCGACCGTGATCGTCGCGCTGGTCGGCGGGCTCGGTCCGGCGATACTCGCGGCGGCGTTGTCGGCGGGGCTGCTCAATTTCTTCTTCACCGAGCCGCTGTACACGCTGACTGTGCACGCGCAGAGCAACGTGATCACGCTGGTCGCGATGGTGCTCGTGGGCGGGCTGGTGGCGTTGGTCGTGGATTCCGCCGCGCGTCGCGCGAAGCAGGCCGCGGAGGCACGCACGGAGGCGTCGCTGCTGGCGTCGTACGCGCGGACGGTGCTGACGAACACCGCGCCGCTGCCGCGTCTGCTGGAGAAGGTGCGGGAGAACTTCGGGCTGGAATCGGTGAGCCTGCTGGAAAAGCAGGACGGCGTGTGGCAGCGGGTGGAGGAGTGCGGGCCGG
Organism: Amycolatopsis sp.; assembly: GCF_035546795.1. Lineage (GTDB taxonomy): Bacteria > Actinomycetota > Actinomycetes > Mycobacteriales > Pseudonocardiaceae > Amycolatopsis_E. Next base: position 77,279 of record NZ_DASZWC010000061.1, on the reverse strand, counting down.
ATCCGTGCGGCGAACCCGATCAGGCCGACGTCGACATCCCGGTGACCGCCGACGTGCACCTGACCCTGCGCGGCCGGGCGCTGCCGGCGACGGACCGGCGGGTGCTGGAGGCCGCGGCGGGGCAGGCCTTGCTCGCGTTGCGGCAGCAACGGATGGCGGCCGCGACGGCCCGCGCGGAGCGAAAGGCGGAGGCCACCGAACTGCGCACGGCGCTGTTGTCCGCGCTCGGCCACGACCTGCGCACACCCTTGACGTCGATCAAGGCCGCGATCGGCAGCCTGCGGGCGCACGACATCGAGCTTTCACCGGAGGACACCGAGGAACTCCTTGCCACGGCTGAGGAATCCACCGACCGGCTGACCGGACTGGTGGACAACCTGCTGGACTCGTCGCGCCTGGCGACCGGCGCGGTGCGCACCCGGCTGCGCCCGGTCGGGTACGACGAGGTGGTCGCCACCGCACTGTCCAATGTGGATGGATCGAAGTCGGTGGTGGTGGACGTGAGCGAGCACCTGCCCGCGGTGGTGGCCGACGCGGGCCTGCTGGAGCGCGTGGTGGCGAACGTGCTCGACAACGCGTTGCGGCACGGCAAGGGTGCGGAACCGGTGTCGGTGCGGGCGAGTGCCTATGCCGACTACGGCGAGTTGCGTGTTGTGGACCACGGCCGCGGGCTGAAGAAGGGCACGGCGGAGTCGGCTTTCGCGCCGTTCCAGCGGCTCGGGGATCGGGCGGCGGTGGCGGGGATCGGGCTGGGCCTGTCCGTGGCCAAGGGGTTCACCGAAGCGATGGGTGGCACGATCAGAGCGGAGGACACGCCTGGTGGTGGGCTGACGATCGTCATTTCGCTGCCGGTGTGGAAGAACGAGGAGCGGGTGCGATGACGAACGCGACCGTGCTCGTGGTCGACGACGAACCGCAGATCGTGCGCGCGCTGCGGATCAACCTGTCGGCGCGCGGGTACAAGGTGGTGACGGCGCACGACGGCGCGGCCGCGCTGCGGGCGGTGGCCGACACAAAACCGGATGTCGTGGTGCTCGACCTCGGGCTGCCGGACATGGACGGCAACGAGGTGATCGCCGGCCTGCGCGGCTGGACCACGGTGCCGATCATCGTGCTGTCGGCGCGCGGCGACTCGCTGGACAAGGTGCACGCGCTCGACGCCGGCGCGGACGACTACGTCACCAAGCCCTTCGGCATGGACGAGCTGCTGGCCCGCCTGCGCGCCGCCGTGCGCAGGTCCGCGGTGTCCACTTCGGACGACCTGGATGCCATGGTGCGCACCGATTCCTTCACCCTCGACCTGGTGGCGAAGAAGGCACAGGCGGACGGGCGCGAGGTCCACCTGACGAAGACGGAATGGGCCGTGCTGGAGCTGCTGGTGCGCAACCGCGGCCGGCTGGTGTCGCAGAAGCAGCTGCTGCGCGAGGTGTGGGGCCCGACGTACGAGAACGAGACGCACTACCTGCGGGTGTATCTGGCGCAGCTGCGGAGAAAGCTCGAAAAAGAACCATCCCGGCCTCGGCATCTGCTGACCGAGCCCGGGATGGGTTACCGTTTCGAGGGTTAAGTCGGGTTGGTCGAACCGCCACTGGACGTCGTGCCACCGGTGGAGCTGTCGCTCGGCGCGGTCGTCGGTTCCGTGGTCGGGGTGGAGGAATCCGGCGGCGTCGTCGTCGACTTGCTGGTCGGCGGCGGCGGCGTAGTCGTCTTGCTGGTCGGCGGCGTGGTGGTGTCGCTGCGGCCGGTCGTGGTCGAGGTGCCCGGAGTCGTGATAACGGTGCTGCCGGGCGGGATCGGGCTGCCCGGCGGGAGCGTCACGGGCGCTGCCGACGAACCGGCGGGCGGCAGGATCGTCACGGTCGGCCGACCGTCCGGCCCGACACTGACCACCGCGGTCGGCGAGGTCGAGTCCGGCAGCGCGGCGTCGCTGATCGTGCCCGGCACGGCGCTGCCCGGGATGAGCTGCGGCCCCGCGGGGTTGCTGTTGCCGCCGCTGGCACTGTCCGCGGCGGAAGGCGAAGGCGATGCGAGCTCGGCGATCCCGCCGAACGCGGTGGCGAGGACGACGCCGCTCGCCGCGAGCAGGACGTATCCGCTGCGCTTCACGCGTGACGCCGGATCGCGCGGCGGTGACACCTCGGTGCGTTGACCCGAACGTGACCCCAAATGGGCCATTGTGGCTCCTTGCTGAGGAATTTCGGCCGGTGCTGCCCGGGAGTGTTAGCCCGGACGGTGGACCCGACGGGCACCTTAGCACCGTCCGCTAACGGTCTGCGAGCGGGACGGCGCCCAGGGTTAACTGTGCGGAGTCGGGCCGGTGGGGCAGCATGTGGGCCGTGAGCGAGGACGTACGACTGACAGCCTGGGTGAGCGGACGCGTGCAGGGTGTCGGTTTCCGCTGGTGGACTCGGTGCCGCGCCCTGGAGCTGGGCCTGGTCGGCAGCGCGGGCAACCTGCGCGACGGCCGGGTCGAGGTTGTGGCGGAAGGGCCCAAAGATCACTGTGAGCAGTTGTTGTCTCTTTTAAGGTCAACTTCGTCACCTGGATGGGTGGATCAGGTGGTCGAACGCTGGTCCGAAGCCCTCGGCGGCCTCGACGGCTTCGAAGAGCGCTGAGCACCGGAGCAAACGTACCTTGCTCCGGTGCTCGTGGGGTTGCTGAGGCTTCTGTGACAGGAGAGTCGGGCGGCACGCCGGGCCGGGGTGAGCGTCCCGCGATCGCCCGGGGCGCCTCGGTAGACTCGGCCGATCTGGGAATGATTCGCAGCACCGGAGAGGTCTCCGCCACGTGCACCTGAAAAGCTTGACGCTGAAGGGCTTCAAGTCCTTCGCCTCGGCTACCACCTTGCGGTTCGAGCCGGGGATCACCTGTGTTGTCGGCCCGAACGGGTCGGGCAAGTCGAACGTGCTCGACGCGTTGCGCTGGGTGATGGGCACGCAGGGCGCGAAGGATCTGCGCGGCGGCAAGATGGAAGACGTCATCTTCGCCGGCACCTCCGGCCGCGCCCCGCTGGGCCGCGCCGAAGTCACCCTCACGATCGACAATGTCGACGGCGCGCTGCCGATCGACTACACCGAGGTCTCGATCACCCGCCGGATGTTCCGCGACGGCGCGAGCGAGTACGAGATCAACGGCAGTTCCTGCCGCCTGCTGGACATCCAGGAACTGCTCTCGGACTCCGGCATCGGCCGCGAGATGCACGTCATCGTCGGGCAGGGGCAGCTCTCCCAGATCCTCGAATCCAAGCCCGAAGAGCGCCGCGCCTTCATCGAAGAGGCCGCGGGTGTACTGAAACACCGCAAGCGCAAGGAAAAGGCGCTGCGCAAGCTCACCTCGATGCAGGGCAACCTGGACCGCCTCGGTGACCTGACGGCGGAGCTGCGCCGTCAGCTCAAGCCGCTGGGCAAGCAGGCCGAGATCGCCCGCAAAGCGCAGTCGGTGCAGGCGGAGTTGCGTGACGCGCGGCTGCGCCTGATGGCCGACGACCTGGTCACCCAGCGCGGTGCGATCGCGCGGGAAGAGGCCGACGAGCAGAGGGCCCGCGCCCGCCGCGCGGAGGTCGAGCAGGCGCTGGAAATCGTTGGCGCGGAAGAGAACCAGCTCGACGCGCTGCTCGCCGAGGACGCGCCGAAGCTCGCCGCGGCGCAGGACACCTGGTACAAGCTCTCCGCGCTGGCCGAGCGGCTGCGCGGCACGGTCCGCCTCGCCGTGGAGCGGCAGCGCCACCTGTCCTCCGAGGTCGAGACGCACAGCAGCGGGCGGGACCCGGAGGAGATGCTGGCCGAGGCCGAGCAGGTAGCCGAGCGCGAAGAAGAGTTGAACGAGGCCGTTTCCGAAGCTCGCGCGATGCTGTCGCGGACGGTGGAGCGCCGCGAGCAACTGGAGCACGCGGTGCAGGCCGCCGAGCGGGCGCATATGGCCGCCGTGCGCGCGGTCGCCGACCGCCGGGAGGGCCTGGCCAAGCTCACCGGGCAGGTCGAAGCCCTGCGCAGCAAGAACGGCGCCACCTCCGACGAGATCGACCGGCTGTCGGCTTCCATCGACGAGGCCGCCGCGCGTGCCGAGATCGCGGTCGAGGAGCTGGAGGAGGCGAAGGCCGAAGGCGGCGTGGAGGAATCCGACGACGCCGACCTGCACGCCCGGCACGATCGCGCGGTCGAAGCGAACCGCGTCGCGAAGGCGCGCGTCGACGAGCTGGTGAAGGCCGAGCGCGGCGCGGAGCGGGACATCGCCTCGGAAAAGGCGCGGGTCGACGCGCTTTCCATGGGCCTCAAGCGCAAGGACGGCGCGGGTGCGCTGCTCGGCGCGAGCGACCAGTTGCCGGGCCTGCTCGGTTCGGTCGCCGCATTGCTCACCGTGGAGCCGGGCTTCGAGGTCGCGCTGGCCGCGGCGCTCGGCCCGGTGGCCGACGCGGTGGCGGTGCAGGGCGGTGAGGATGCCCTGGCGGCGCTGAAGTTCTTGAAGGACAACGAGTCCGGCCGTGCCGGAGTGTTGCTCGGCGGCCAGCAGTACACAGTGGACACTTCGTCGTGGCCCTCGCTGCCGGCGGGTGCGCGCTGGGCCCGTGAGGTGGTCAACGCTCCCGAAGCGCTCCGGCCCGCGGTCGAGCGCGCGCTGGAGCGAGTGGCCATTGTGGACAGTCTGGATGCCGCGCGGCGGCTGGTGGCCGTGTCCCCCGAGGTCAGCACGGTGACCACCGAAGGCGATGTCTTCGGGGCGCACTGGGCCGTCGGCGGCTCCACGCGCAGTGAAAGCGTCATCGAGGTGCAGGCCGCGGTCGACGAGGCGCAGGACAGGATGCTCGCGGCGGAACGGCTCTTGGAGCGCACGGCCGCGGAGCTGGAAGGCGCCCGCGCGGAGCAGCAGGCACGCAGCGATGAGGTCGGCCAGGCTAAGGAAGCCTTGGGAGAAGCCAAAGTTCGCAAGGCGCGCTCGTCGGAACGGCTGAACCGGCTGCAGCAGGCGGCGCGTTCCGCCGAGGCCGAGGTCAGCAGGCTGCACCAGCAGCGGGCGAAGGTCGAGGCCAGCCGGGAGGACGCGCTGACCAAGCTCGCCGAGCTGGAAGAACGGCTCGCCGCCGTTTCGGACCAGCCGGTGGACGAGGACCCGGACACCACCGAGCGCGATCAGGCCGCCGAAGATCTGGCGGTCCTCCGGCAGGAAGAGGTCGAGGCGCGCTTGGCGCTGCGCACCGCGGAAGAGCGGGCGCGCGGGATCGCGGGCCGCGCGGAGTCGTTGCGCCGTGCGGCTTACGCCGAACAGCAGGCCCGCGAACGCGCCGAAAAGGCCCGTGCCGCAAGGGCGAAGGGCGCGTCCATCGCGTCCGCCGTCGTCGATGCCGGTGAGCTGGCGCTGGAGCGCATCGAACTGTCGGTGCAGCGCGCGGCCGTCGAACGCGACGAGGTGCAGGCCGCCAGGCAAGGCCGGGAAAGCGCTCTCGCGCAGGTCCGCAGCCGGGTCCGGGAGCTGGCCGGGGAGCTGGAAAAGCTGACCGACGCCGTGCACCGGGACGAGGTGCTTCGCGCGGAGCAGCGGCTTCGGCTGGAGCAGCTGGAAACGAAGATCGGCGAGGACTTCGGCATCGGCCTTGACGATCTGGTCGCCGAGTACGGCCCTAACGTGCCGGTGCCGCCGAGCGCCGCCGAGATGGCCGAGTACGAGGAAGCCAGGGAACGCGGCGAGTCCGTGACTGCCCCGCCCGCGATCCCGTTCGAGCGGGCCACCCAGGAGCGGCGGGCCAAGCGCGCGGAGAAGGACCTTTCGCTGCTCGGCAAGGTCAACCCGCTGGCGCTGGAAGAGTTCGCCGCGCTGGAGGAACGGTACAAGTTCCTGTCCACGCAGCTGGAAGATCTCAAGGCCACCCGTAAGGATCTGCTGACCGTGATCAAGGAGGTCGACGAGAAGATCCTCGAGGTCTTCACGTCGGCCTACTACGACGTGGCGCGCGAGTTCGAGACGGTGTTCTCGGTCCTGTTCCCCGGCGGTGAGGGGCGGATGGTGCTGACCGAGCCGAACGACATGCTGGCCACCGGCGTGGATGTCGAGGCGCGGCCGCCCGGCAAGAAGGTCAAGCGGCTGTCATTGCTTTCGGGTGGCGAGAAGTCGCTCGTCGCGGTCGGCATGCTGGTTGCGATCTTCCGCGCCCGGCCTTCACCGTTCTACGTGATGGACGAGGTCGAGGCCGCGCTCGACGACACGAACATGCGCCGGCTCATCGGCCTGCTCGAGCAGCTGCGGGACTCGTCGCAGCTGATCATCATCACGCACCAGAAGCCGACCATGGAGATCGCCGACGCGCTCTACGGCGTGAGCATGCAGGGCGACGGGATTACCAAGGTGATCTCGCAGCGCCTGCGCACCGAGAAGATCGAAGAGGGCGGTTCGACGGCTCCGGTGGCGGTGGTCGAGGTGGCGGCTGAGGACGCTGCTGTCGGCGAGCCGGTGGCTGCGGATGCTGTGGAGCCGGTGGCCGAGGCTGTTGAGCCGGTCGTGGAGGATGTCGCTCCCGCCGCCGAGGCCGAAGCCCCCGAGGACTCCCAGCCGCCCGCTTAAGCGGCACCTACCCAACCAAGTTGGGTGGTCATCCCGTCGCCTGCGACCCCGAAATCACTTTGCCCCGGGCCCGCACCTCGCGCAGATCCGACGCCCGACAATGCAAGATTGCGGGTCCGGGGGAAAGTGATACTCCTGGGAGTAGGCGACGGGATGACCGTACAACGCAACCACCCACTCAACGTGAGTTGACTGCGTTCCCCTGGCCATCCTTGAGCCTGCCCCTCCGGCGAGGAGATCTTTTTCCCTTGCGTGGCAATGGTTGCGGCTTGGGACAGCAACGGCCGCGCGCAGGGCGCGCTCGGTGACCCCACCCCGCCCCGATCGCGCAGTGTTCAACGGTCGCCGCACCGTGTCAAGGCGGGAAAGGTGCCTTGACACGGCACGTCGACCGCTGAGAGCGCTGAGGATCGGGTCGGGGGAGGGGTGTGGGCGGGGTGAGGCGCGGTTGCGTTGCCGGGCGGCGGATGTGGGCGTGGTGGGGGCGCGGTCGCGTTGCCGGGCGGCGGCGTGGTGGAGGCGCTGGTTGCGTTGCCGGGTGGCGGTGGCCGGTTCGCACGTCCGGCCCAGCGAAGATCTCCTGAAGTCACCGTCCGTGAGTGGTTCGGACCACTCGGGTGGCGGCTGGACTCTCCGTTTAACGCGACCTTTACTTGTCCGGTAATCGATTACTCGGTTACCAGGCCATCGAGTCCTGGGGGTCCCCGTCGTGCCCAAGTCTTCCTTCGTCGTGCTCGCCGTCGGGCTGGTGCTCGCGCTCCTGCTCATCCCGGGACAGGCCACCGCCACCCCGCCCGTCCCGGCCAAGGGACCGGTCGGCTGGCAGACGTATCGCTCCCTCTCGGCATTGCCGCAACTGCGCCCCGGTGAGCAGGTCAAACAGTTCTCCAGCTTCGACCGCACCGGCGACAACGACGACGGCTTCGCCGGCACCTACTCCTGCCTACGCCACGAGCCGAACGGTGCGTGCGTCGTCGCGGAGGCGCACAGTCCCGGCGAGATCTCGTCGATGTGGTTCACCTACGAAGCCAACTCCGTCGCCGGGATCGGGCAGATCACCGTTGAACTGGACGGGCGGGTGGTGCTGCAGGGTTCCTTACAGGACATAGTGAACGGTGCGCAGGGGGCGCCGTTCGTGTGGCCGTTGGTGGGCAACTCGGCCGATACCATGGGCGGCTCGGTGATCAAGGTGCCGATGCCGTACACGAGCTCGATGCGGATCACGACCCAGAACAACCCGCACTTCTACCACGTCACGTACCGGCAGTTCGCCGATGCGTCGGGCGTACGGACCTTCGACCCGAGCGACAAGGCGCTCGACGTGATCCAGCGGCTGCGCGGCTACGGCATCCGCGACCCGAAGCCACCCGCCGTCGGTTCGAAGACGCAGGACACGGGCATCGCGCTGGCGCCGGGCGCGGCGCTGACGTTGCCTGCCACCAAGGGATCCCGGCAGATCGACGAGCTCGATCTGCGCCTGCCGCAAGTCGTCGCCGGACCGGACGTGTACGACGACGGGCGGGCGTTCGGGCCTGGCAGCAGTGCCTTCGACGCCGCCATCGCACCCGGTAACCAAGGTGTCCGCATCACCCGTCGTTATGACCCTGGCATCGCCGATCAACATGCGTCACTGAGCGTCGACGGGAAACAGGTGGGGGAGTGGACGAGCGGGGCGGCCCAGCCCGGATCGTGGGCGGACCAGGCGATCGAGATCCCGGCATCGGCAACCGCGGGCCGGTCGTCGTTGCGGGTGGTCAACACGTTTCTCTCCTCGTCGCTGGACTTCAACGAGTTCAGCTACGAGATCCACAGCAAGATCGGCGGGCAGTGGGTGCGCACCGATCTGGTCGACGTCGGGCCGGACCACGTCAGTGACGAGGCCGTGCACGGCTACCGAGTCATCGGCGCGACCTGGCAGGGGCTGCGCTGGTCGCGGTACCCGGTCGACGCCGCGCAGGTGGCCTCGGCCGATGCGCTGCTGAACGGACTCCGGCTGCGGATCACCTTCGACGGGCAGACCACGGTGGACGCGCCTGTCGGCGAGTTCTTCGGCTCCGGCCTGGGCAAATACGGTTCCCGGACGCTGTTCCAGTCCATCGACACCACCGAAAACGGCGCGTTCACGTCGTGGTGGCCGATGCCGTATGCCAAGAACGCGACGATCGAGCTGGTCAACACGTCGAACGTGCCCGTCACCGCGGGCAGCCTCGACGTGACCACCGCTCCGTCCACTATGGATGGTGCCGGGTACTTCCACGCCACCTGGCATCGTGGTGACACGGTGCCAGGGCAGGACTGGAACTTCCTGGCCACCCAAGGACGTGGCGTGTTCTACGGCGTCACCACCACGATGCGCGGCCGGATCCCGCCGGGCACGGACGTGCATCCGATGAGCTTCCTCGAAGGTGACGAGCGGATGTATCCGGACGGGTCGGCCAGTCCCGCGATGCATGGCACCGGCTCGGAGGATTTCTACGAGTCCGGCTGGTATTTCCAGGATGCCCGCGATGGCGCGGTAGAAGGCGTGCCGTATGCGATGCCGCAGGCCGGGCTGGTCAGCCACGAGACCGGCGCCGATGGCTGCCAGAACGTCTGCCTCAACGCCTACCGCCTGCTGATGGCCGACGCGGTGTCCTTCGGCAACGGCGTCGAATTCGACATCGAGCATGGTGACCAATCGGCCATTCCCGCGAACTACAGCTCCACCGCCTACTGGTACGGGCTGGCCACGCCGTCTCTCAGCACCAGCGACGTCGTGGACATCGCCGACGACCAAAGCCGTGCGCTGCACGGATATTCCGCCGCAGGGGAGAACAGGACGACGCTGACGTCGACGTTCGAGGGCAAGAACGACAAGGTGCCGGTGACCGGCGGCGTCACCGCGGCGACCGGGCCGATCCGGTTCACCGCGAAGGTCGACCAGACGAACCAGGGCCTGCGCCTGCACCGGGTTTCCGACCAGCGGAACGCCTTCCAGCGGGCGAACGTGTTCATCGACGACCGGCTGGTCGGCGAGTGGTATCAGCCGCTGGGCAACGCCTTCTCGCGCTGGCTGGAGGATTCCTTCGACGTCCCGGCCTGGGCCACAGCGGGGAAGGCCGCCGTGCAGGTGCGGCTGGAACCGCTCGCCGGTGCGCCGGCGTGGTCGGGCGCCCGGTACACGGTGTTCTCCCAGACGGACAAGCCCCCGGCGGACTAGACCGAGTCGATTTCCTTGTCGCGATTGATGATCACGGCATGGCCCGCCAGGTAGGCGCGGACTTCGCTGGGCGCGGTTCGCCGTTCACCGTGAGGTCTTCGGACTCGCCGACGAGTACGGCAGCGGCGGTCTCGGACGCGGGACGCCTGCCGCGGGCCTGGTGGCTCCCGCCGACCTTGCCACGAAGAGAGGCGGTTCCCCTCTCTCCGTGCCGTTTCCATCCCACGAAGAACTAGCCGATCGGCGCGCTGCCGTCCCATTCGGTCAGGGGCGCGCCGTGCCAGGTCCACTTCGTCAGGCGTGGCCGGTCGCCGAGTGGGGCGCGGCCGTTGGCCCACAACAGGGTCGGCCACGGCTCGGTGTCGGTCGGGACCCACGGGAACAGCCGGTAGACCGTCGCGGCGGCGAGCCGGGGCGGCGCGGTGAACTCGGCGCCCAGCCCGCGCGCCGCGTCGTAGGTGTGCACGAGTAGCTCGTCGCAGCCCATCGCGGCGAAGCCGGACGGGTCGGCCGGACCCCAGGGATGCCAGCCGCGCGACTCCGGCGAGCTGGCCGCGACCACCGCCGCGAGCAGCTTCGCCGTGGTGCCGAGTGTGACCACCAGCTCCATCCGAGCCGAATTCGGCCGGACGTCACCCTCCCAAGTGGACAGTTCGGTGGGGCCCGCGGCGAGGTCGAAGGCGTAGGCGTGCAAGGAGTCGCTGATGTGCGCGACCACCTCGGCGACCGTCCGCTCCTGGCCCGGCACCTTGGCGTTCCAGTCACCGCCCAGCCGCCCGGACAGGAACTCGGCACACACCCCGGCGGTGCTGAGCAGGAAGTTGGCGTCCACTAGACCGGCTCGGCCTCCTTGACGTTCGCGGCGTCGGCCTTCGGGTCCACGGTCCGGTGCCGCAGCGACAGCAGGCCGCCCACCACGAGTGTGATCACGACGCCGAGCAGCGTATACCACGGGAAAGCCAGCACGACGGGCTTCGCGCCGGGCGAGGGCGGGATCTTCACGCCGAGCACCACGTAGGCCATCACGGCGACGGTCACGACGAAGGCGATGATCGCGTCCAGCTGCCGCGCGCGTTTGATCCACAAGCCGAGCAGGAAAGCCCCGAGCATCGCGCCGTAGGTGTAGCCGGTGATGGACAGGCCCTGTTCGATCACCGGGTTGTTCTTGCTGGAGAACAGCGAGGCGAACACCGCGAACACCACGGCCCACACGAGCGTCCACACCCGGCCGTGCCGCAGCAGCTTGGAATCCTCGGGCTTGCGGCTGGTGAACCGCTGGTACAGGTCGGCGACCGTGGAGTTCGACAGCGCGTTGAGCGCCGACGCCAGCGCGCCCATCGTGGAGGCGAGGATCGCCGCGATCAGCAGGCCCGCGACGCCGACCGGCAGTTCACCGATGATGAAGTTGGTGAAGATGTCGTCGGTGCTCTTCACGCCGAGTTCCTTGAAGTTGCGGAACCCGTTGTGCGCCCACAACATCGCCCCGATCAACAGGAACAGCGCGAACTGGATGGTCACCGCGACCCCGCTGCCGATCAGCGCCTTGCGCCCGTCCTTGACGCTGCGGCAGGCCAGGAAGCGCTGCACGATCAGCTGGTCCGCGCCGTGCGAAGCCATGGTGAAGATCGCGCCACCGACAACGGCGGTGAGGAACGCGTACTGACTGGTCAGCAGGTGCAGCCCGGAAAAGTTGAAGTCGAACAGCTTGAAGACCCCGGCGTCCGAGGCGCGCGAGACCCAGCCCGAGGGAACCTTGGTGGCCAGCACGATCAGCGCGATCACCGCACCGCCGACGTAGACCGACAGCTGGATCACGTCCACCCACACCACGGCCTTGATCCCGCCGACGAGCGCGTAGATGACGGTCAGCGCGGTCAGCACCACGACGATCTGCCAGTACTGGGTGTGCAGCCCGTAGTGCGAAAGGATCAGCTGGATCGGGATCGCGCCCGCGAACAGCCGGACTCCTTCGGCCAGCAGCCGCGTGACGATGAACGCGACCGAGGACACGCCCTGCATGGTCGAGCCGAAGCGCTCACCGAGGAACGCGTAAGCGGTGGACTGCTTGCCCTTGAAATACCGGGGAAGCAGGATGAACGACACGAGCGTCCGCCCGATGATGTAGCCGAAGGGCAGCTGCAGATACGTGAACCCGTTGTAGTTGCCCGAAGCCGCCCAGATCAGGCCCGGCGTGCTGATCACGGTCAGCGTCGAGGTCTCGGTGGCGACGATCGAGAAACACACCGCCCACCACGGCAGATTGCGCTCACCGATGAAGTAGTCGGCCGCCGAGCGCTGTTTGCGGCCGACGAGCACGCCGATCGCGGGCATGGCGGCCAGATACACGACGATGATCGCCAGATCCACGGGATGCATCCGTCTCTCCTACTCTTCCGTCGGAGTGGCCGCTACCCGCAGATGGGTAACGATCGCGCTGTGTGGTGGTGGCGGGGCGAGCGGCGTGTGGCCGGGCGTGATGCTGCCCAGCAACCGTGGTCCGCGCGCGCCCGTCGCGCCCGGCACGTTGCCCGGCAGACCGTGCCAGGTCAACCAGCCGAGCAGGGCGGTGAGATAAGCCTCTTTCGCCGCCCGTGGCAGGCCCAGTTCGTCACTCGTGACCAGACGCACGCCGGACAGGTTCCGTTCCAGTGCCTGCATCAGCACCGGATTTTCGACCCCGCCGCCGGACGTCACGACCGTCGCCGCGCCGTAGCGGGCGCATTCGACGGCGATGGTGCGGGCGGTCAGCTCGGTGAGCGTGGCCAGCAGGTCTGCCGGCTCCGCGGTGAACGCGTCGAGGTAGCGGGCGTGGAAGAGCTCCTTGCCGGTGGATTTCGGTGGTGCGGCGGAGTAATACGGCTCGGCGAGCAATCGGGCGAGCAGGTCCTCGCGCACCTGGCCGCTCGCGGCGAGCCGGCCGTCGATGTCGCTTCGCTGCCCGGTCGCGCGGTATGCGGCCAGATCGAGCAGCGCGTTGCCGGGGCCGGTGTCGTAGGCGATCGTGTCCCCGCCGGGCTGCACGACGGTGATGTTGGCGATCCCGCCGATGTTGAGCGCGATCGCCGGCCGCCCGGCCGAGTCGGCGAGATCCCGCAACCACAACCGGTCCAGCGTGCTCGCCAGCGGCGCGCCGTGCCCGCCGGCCGCGACGTCACGAGTGCGCAGGTTCGACACCACCGGCAGCCCGGTCCGCTCGGCGATCCACGACGGTTCGCCGATCTGTAGCGTGCCGAGCGCGTGCCCGTGCTCGACCCAGTGGAACAACGTCTGGCCGAGCGAACAGACGAGGTCGGCGTCGAAGACTGTCGCGGCTTCGGCGAAGGCCTGACCGACGCGGGTGTCGAGCCTCGTGAGCTGCTCCGCGGTGACCGGCGCGGGCGGGAGCGCGGCGAGCAGATCCGCCCGCAGCTCCTCGGGATACGGGATCTCCCGGTGGCCCAAGGGAGTCAGTTCGATCGTGTGCCCGGCCAGGCCTAGTTCCGCCACCGCCACGTCGATCCCGTCGACCGAGGTGCCCGACAGCAGGCCGACCACACGCTCCACCATGTGCGAGTGGTCTAGTCCATTTTCCACGTGAATGCAAGGCATGTCGTGACTTCTTGTCCGAATCGAGTTTTGCCGGCGGAAGCCCGGGGTGTTCGGCCCGGTCAGACCCCGGATGCGAGGATGACGACGTGGCACAAAACCTCTGGTTCTGGATCATCCTGGTAGTCGTCGTACTGCTGGCGATCACGCTGGTCACCGGCCTGACCGTGGCGCGCCGGCGGCGGATCAGCCTGCGCGGGCACGGGCAGCCGGAGGGTACGGCCAAACCGAGAGGCGGCGGCTACCAGGCGGGCGGCGGGATCGCGCTGGCGCCTGGTGGCGAGCAGGCGCCCCCCGAACATCCGGTCGCCGACCGTACCGAGGTCGACGGCCAGCCCGGTGTCGGGGACGACGCCTCGGTGCCGCGCGACTCGCCACGTCGCGGCATCGTCGACGTCGGCCTGCCCGAGGAAAAGGCGGCGCCCGAGCCCGAGATCGAAGAGATCGAGCCGGCGTACGGGCGGATCGAGCGGCTGCGCGGCCGGCTCTCGAAGTCCCGGTCGGTGTTCGGGCAGAGCCTGCTCGGCCTGCTCGGCGCGGGTGACCTCGACGAGGACTCGTGGCAGGACATCGAGGACACGCTGCTCGTGGCCGACCTCGGCGCCGCGACGACCACGGACATCGTGGAGAAGTTGCGCGCGGAGATCGGCACCCGCGCGGTCCGCACGTCCGACGACGCGCGCGCCCTGCTGCACGAGGTGCTGACAGAGGCGCTGCAGACCACGTCGGAGCGTGCCGTGCGCGCGCTGCCGCATACCGTCGACGGCCAGAAGCAACCGGCCGTCGTGCTCGTCGCGGGTGTGAACGGCACCGGCAAGACCACCACCACCGGCAAGCTCGCGCGCGTGCTGGTCGCGCAGGGCAGCCAGGTCGTGCTCGGCGCGGCCGACACGTTCCGCGCGGCGGCGGCCGATCAGCTGCAGACCTGGGGGGAACGGGTCGGCGCGGAAGTCGTGCGGGGTAAGGAAGGCGCGGACCCGGCGGCCGTCGCTTTCGACGCGGTGAAGCGGGGCGTGGAGTCCGGCGTGGACGCGGTGCTGATCGACACCGCCGGGCGGCTGCACACCAAGACCGGCTTGATGGACGAGCTCGGCAAGGTCAAGCGCGTGGTGGAGAAGCAGGCGAAGGTCGACGAGGTGCTGCTGGTGCTGGACGCCACCACCGGGCAGAACGGCCTCGTGCAGGCGCGGGTTTTCGGTGAGGTCGTCGATGTCACCGGGATCGTGCTGACGAAACTGGACGGCACCGCCAAGGGCGGCATCGTGTTCCAGGTGCAGCGGGAGCTGGGCGTGCCGGTGAAGCTCGTCGGCCTCGGCGAGGGCCCGGACGACCTGGCGCCCTTCGAGCCCGATGCCTTCGTGGACGCACTGCTGGGCTGACCCGATCGGGTGAGCAGCGGCGAACCCTCATCCGGCTGCCTACCCTCTCGTGCACTCTGAGTCCGCACCCGGTCACGGTGTGCGGGCTCAGAGTTGTTTTGGGGGAGGTAATGAGTACCGGGTTCGGCGCGGTGCCGGAGGAATCGCGCCAGATTGCGAACGCGATCACCGATGCCGTCGGCGCTGCCGGAGGTCTGTCGTGGGACGGGCCGGGCGGTGACTACGGCCATGCCGGGGTGCGGCAGGGCTGGTCGGGATTCCTCGCGGATATGCGGGACAGGGTCTCGAAACTCCAGACCACGGCGGACACGCAGGCCGAAAACCTGAAGCAGGCCGCGAACTCCTACGTCGAGGCCGACGACAGTGGCGGCAGTTCGCTGTCGGGAATCGGTGACGCGGTCGGCGAGACGGGCATGGTCGGCGGCGGCTGGACCGGCGGGCGCACCGGGTTCATGAGCCCGAAGCGTTCGGCCGAGCTGTTCCCGCGGCGAGACATCGGAAGCGCCCTCGACCCCGACGACGGGCGGGACTACTGATGGCCGAACTCGGGGAGACGACCGACCCCAGAGAACTGATCCCCGGCGAGCCGGAGCAGATCACGAACGATCTCCGCGAGGTCATCGGAAATATCGAAAAGCTCGCCACGATCGGCAAAACCCTGCGTGGCACCGACCCGTCCACCTGGACCGGCGAAGCCGCCGACACTTTCCGCTCGGCCTTCGCGCAGGAACCGCCGAAGTGGTTCGACGTCGCGGACCTGCTCTCCCAAGGCGGCCAAGCACTGGCCGACTACGCCGACGTCCTCGTCTGGGCCCAGTCCGAGGCCCAGCGCGCGATCGAGCTGTACACCGCAGCCCAGGCCGTCTCGCGGGCGGCGCTCGGGCAGTACTACGCCCGGATGTCGCAGGCCTCCGACGCCGAGCGCCTTTTCACGCCCTTCCGGGACCCGGGCGAGGGAATGGCGCGGGTGGCGCAGGAGGTCCTGGACAACGCCCGGAGCCGCCTCGCCGCCACGGGTGACTCGGTGGCCGAGGCGTTCGGCGTGAAGTCCGACGGCTACGGCGGCTTCAAGAAGGAAGAGCGGGAGTACGGCGACAAAGGCGGCTGGCAGCGGGTCCGCGGCGGCCGGAGCTATCGCGGTCACTGGGGCCCCACCGACGAGTCCGACGGGATGCTGCACGACAAGATCGGTGAGACCCTCCAAGCGCTCGGATTCGACATCGACGAGCGGACATCGGAGTCCGCTGCCGGTGTGGACGTGCTGCACGGCGGTATCGGTGGCGGGTTCGGATCCGGTCCGTGGTCGGGCTCGGGCGAGCTCGAAGGCTCGCTGTTCGGAGCGGGTGCGTCCGCAGGTGCCACCGTCAGCTCGATGGCGATCAGCGGTGAGGCGAACGCGGAAGCCTACCTGGCCACGGGAAGCGCCGAAGGCGACGTCAAGCTCGGCGACCATGCCGGTGTTTCGGGTTCGGGCAATGCGATCGTCGGCGCCGAGGCCGGTGTCCACGGCAACGTCGGCCTGACCGGGGCGCAAGGCGGTGTGGAAGCCTTCGTCGGCGGGAAGGCCGAAGTGGAGGGTGGCGCCGAGGTCGCGGGCGTCAACGCCGGTGTGCACGCGTCCGTCCAGGCCGGCCTCGGTGCCGAAGCGAGCGGTCAGGTCGGCATGGGTGACGACGGCAAGTTCCATCTCAGTGCTTCGGTCGGTGTGACGCTCGGCATCGGTGGCTCGGTCGGTTTCGACGTCGCGATCGACCCGCAGGAGGTCGTCGACACTGTCAAGGACGTCGTCGACGACGTCGGCGACTTCGCGTCCGACGCCGCGCACGGGATCGAAAACGCGGCCGACGCGGTCGCCGACTTCCTCGGCTTCTGACGGAAAAGGAGACAACGTGGCAACCACCATCCCGGTGCCGATCCAGTTCTCGCTGCCGGAGGGCTGGCGGTCGGTGGACCCGGATCAGGTCAACGCCGGGCAGGCCGCCTTCGTCGCGGTGCGCCCGCCCGGCTCGAAGGGCTTCACGCCGAACATCACGATCACCGGTGAGTTGCAGGACGCGAACGTGCCGCTGACCCGGCTGGCCGACGACGCGGTGGAACGGCTCCGCCGGGGTGCTCCGGACGCGCAGCTGGGCAAGCGCAAGGAGACCGACGGCGGCCGCGGCCTGACCCAGGCCGTGCGGATGACGCTCCGGCTGAACGACGAGCCCGAGCAGCTGGTGCAGCTCCAGGTCTTCCTCGGGATGCGGGACACGGGGAACCCGGAGCGGTATGCCGTCCTGGAGATCGTGCTGAGCTCATTGGCCGAGCAATATCCCGACGTGATCGAGGAGTTCCAGCGGTTCCTGTCGACGATCCAGCCGGAAGGGACGGAATGAGCGAGTACGCGAGCAGGCTCCTGCGCCGGATCGAGGCGATCGACAGCGCCGCGGCCGACAACCGGCGCAGCAGCGAGGCCTACCGGAAATTGTCCGGTGACCTCAAAAAGGTGGTCGGGCGGGCGATGTCGCCGGACCGGGCCGTGACAGTGGTCGCCGGTCCCGGCGGTGAGATCAAGGAGATCACCTTCGCCGACCAGACCCGCGCGATCGACCCGTCCGCGCTGGGCGGTGTGGTCGCGCAGACTGTCGCCGCGGCCCAAGCCGATGCGGCGCGGCGCCAGGCGGAGGTCGTTCGCGACGGGCTCGGGGACACGGGGCTGCTCGACCAGGTCCTGGATTCCGACCGGCGTCTGTTCGGTGATCAGCGTCCTGTCGCACACCCGTCGGCCGCACGACAGGCGCAACCCGTGTACGAGGACGACTTCTTCCACGACTTCAACGTGTTCGACGACGGGCCCGGCCGGTGAGTGTCGGGGTGGTCGTCGCGCTCGCGGTCGGCGGCACGGTTCTGCTGGGAGCCGGGCTCACCTGGATGGTGCTGCACTTCAACCGGCAGTTCCACGCGGAAGAAGCGGGCGTCCTCGGTCGCCTGCGGGAAGCGTCGCCGCGGCAGGGATGGATGTTCGCGGAGCGGGACGACTCGGTGGCGGAGCTGTACACCTGGCAGCAGCAGGAGTGCTGGCAACGCAACCCGTTCCGTTCCTTGCTGCGGCCGCCGAGGGCCAGCAGGGCGAAGAACGTGATCACCGGGTTTCGTCGGGGACGGCCGTTCGTCGCCGCGCAGCTGGACGTCCACTACGACGGTGAGTTCCAGAGGGTGCAGTGGATCGCCGTGACCACGCCGGCCGCACGCCCCACGTTGAGCGTGACCCGGTCCGGGCCGATCGCGAGCATGGTCAACAACGCGCTGTGGGGAGAAGTCCGCGTCGGCTACCCGGAGTTCGACGCGCGGTTCGACGTCATGTCACCGGATCCGCGGTTCGCCATGGCCGCGCTGAGCCCGGCCCTGGCGGAATTCCTGCTGCGGGATCCGCGGATCCTCCGTGGCTTCACCTTGCTCGCCGATCGGATCGATGTCTTCGACGCCACCACGGACCATCGCGAACCGGGACAGCTGGTCGCCGCCCTCGATCTGCGCTGCGAAATCCTCGACCGCATCCCCGCCGCGGCGTGGGCCTAGAGAGGGAACCCTTGTACCGCAAGCTTTTCGCCGCGTCAGCGCTGGCCGTGCTGACGCTCACCGGCTGCAGCGTGCACGCCGAGGTCTTCACGTCGGCCGACATGATCGCCAAGACCGAGTACGAGCGAGGGATCTCCGACGCCCTGGCATCGGCCGTTGGTGCGCGGCCCGCGTCGGTCGAGTGCCCTGGGGCGGTCAAGGCAGCGGTCGGTCAGACGACCCGGTGCGTGCTCACCGCATCGGACGGCAGCCGGTACGGGCTCACGTCGGTGATCACCAAGGTCGAGGGCAAGAAGTGGAACGCCCACATCGAGGTCGACCGGCAGCCGATCAGCTAAGCGCTCAAATCCTCACTCGCCAGATGCGCGGACAGCGTCGCAGCGATGCGCTGGACAGCCGGGGCGATCCGCGACACGGCCTCCTTCGTCAGCCGTCCCTCCGGGCCCGAAACCGAAACCGCCGCCGGGGCTGGTGTGCCGGTCAGCGGCACGGCGACACAGCGCACGCCCAGTTCCTGCTCGCTCTCGTCGACGGCATAGCCCTGCGCGGCGACCGTCGTCAGGTGCCGGATCAGTTCGTCCGGGTCGGTGACCGTGTGTTCGGTGTACGACGGCATCCCGGTCCGGGCCACGAGCGCGCGCACGTCGTCGGCGGGAAGTTGCGACAGGATCGCCTTGCCGACACCGGTTCCGTGCGGCAACACGCGCCGCCCGACTTCGGTGAACATGCGCATCGAGTGCTTCGACGGGACCTGCGCGACGTAGACCACCTCGTCCCGTTCCAGCACCGCGAGGTTCGCCGTCTCGCCGACCTCGTCGACCAGCTCCGCCAGCAGCGGCCGCGCCCACGTGCCGAACTGCATACTCGCGTTCTCGCCCAGCCGGATCAGCCGCGCGCCCAGCGCGTACCTGCGGTTGGTGTTCTGCCGCACGTACCCCAGCGCCACCAGGGTGCGGATCAGCCGATGGATCGTCGGCATCGGCAGCCCGGAGGACGCCGCCAGCTCGGACAGGCTCGCCTCGCCACCCGTGTCGGCCAGCCGTTCGAGCAGCTCGAATGCCCGCCGCAGCGACTGCACGCTCCCGTCGCGGGCCGCTTTCTCCTCAGCCACCGCGTCTCCTCACGTTGAGCTTCCGCTATGCAGAAACTATAGTCCGTCATGTAGAAACCATAGGTCTGTCTTTTTGGAGTGTTGCCGCATGTCTGAAGCCCAGGTGCTCGGCGGGTCGGTCGAGCGAGGCGACGAGATCCTGACCAGCGAGGCGCTGGAGTTCCTGGCGGGACTGCACGACAACTTCGCCGCCCGCCGTGACGAGCTGCTCGCCGCCCGTGGTGAACGCCGCGAGGAGGCCAAGCGCACCGGCAAGCTGGACTTCCTGCCGGAAACCAAGGAGATCCGCGAGTCGGAGTGGCAGGTCGCGGTGGCGCCCCCCGCGCTGCGCGACCGCCGGGTCGAGATCACCGGTCCGACCGACCGCAAGATGACCATCAACGCGCTGAACTCGGGCGCGAAGGTGTGGCTGGCCGACTTCGAGGACGCCAACACCCCGCACTGGCGCAACGTGGTCGGCGGCCAGGTCAACCTGCGCGACGCGATCCGGGGCGACATCACGCTCGACAGTAACGGCAAGCACTACGAGCTGAAGAAGGACGCCGAGCTGGCGACGATCGTGGTCCGCCCGCGAGGCTGGCACCTTGACGAGCGCAACCTCACCTTCGGCGGGCGCAAGGCCGTCGGCGCGCTGGTCGACTTCGGGCTGTACTTCTTCCACAACGTGCGCGCCCTGCTGGCGAACGACGCCGGCCCGTACTTCTACCTGCCCAAGATGGAAAGCCACCTCGAAGCCCGGCTGTGGAACGACGTGTTCACCCATGCAGAGAAGGAGCTGGGCATCGAGCACGGCACCATCCGCGCCACGGTGCTGATCGAGACCATCCCGGCCGCGTTCGAGATGGAGGAGATCCTCTACGAACTGCGCGAGCACGCCTCGGGCCTCAACGCCGGCCGCTGGGACTACCTGTTCAGCATCATCAAGTACTTCCGTGACGCGGGTGAGAAGTTCGTGCTGCCCGACCGCAACAGCGTCACGATGACAGCGCCGTTCATGCGTGCGTACACCGAGTTGCTGGTGCGCACGTGCCACAAGCGCGGGGCGTTCGCGATCGGCGGCATGGCGGCGTTCATCCCGAGCAAGGACCCCGAGGTCAACGAGAACGCCTCGAAGAAGGTGCACGCCGACAAGGCGCGCGAGGCCGCCGACGGCTTCGACGGTTCCTGGGTGGCGCACCCGGGCATGGTGGATCTGTGCCGGGAGGAGTTCGACAAGGTGCTCGGCGACAAGCCGAACCAGCTCGACCGTAAGCGCGAGGACGTGCACGTGACGGCGGAGCAACTGCTCGACGTCGCCGCCACCGAGGGCTCGGCCACCGCGGCCGGTCTGCGCGCCGCGGTCGACGTCGGCGTGCGGTACATCGCGTCCTGGCTCGGCGGCAACGGCGCGGCGGGCATCCACAACCTGATGGAGGACGCCGCCACCGCGGAGATCTCACGTTCGCAGGTGTGGCAGTGGGTGCAGAACGGCATCACACTCGACAACGGCGAGAAGGTCACCCGCGAGAAGGTGCAGTCGGTGCTCGACGAGGTGCGCAAGGAGCTCGACGGGGAGGTTCCCGGCGAGCTGCTCGCCCCGGCCGTGGAGCTGTTCGAGGAGGTCGCGCTCGCCGAGCAGTACCCCGACTTCCTGACGCTGTCGGCCTACGAGCGCATCAGCTGATGGCAGGCAGGCTCTCCCCGGAAACCTACGCCGCCGCCGACGCCCGTCTGTCCGAAGTGGACGCAGAGGTGGCGGCGCGGTATCCGGGGGAGCCGGCCGGACGTCAGCCGGTGCACACCGTCTATGTGCCGGCGCACGCTTATCACGCGGGGCTGCTCGCCGACTGGGGCGAGCGGGCCCGCGTGATCTTCGCCGAACGCGGTGAGGAGCTGGGGCTGGACCCCGGTATCGCGGACCGCGTGCGACAGAAGCTCGCCGTCGAGCCGATCGAGGACCTCCGCATCGATTTCGAGGACGGCTACGGCAATCCCGGCGACGACGTGGAGGACGCGGCCGCGCTGGAGTGCGGCCGGACGCTGGCCATCGGACAAACCCCGCCGTTCGTGGGGATCCGGTTCAAGAGCTTCGAGGCCAAGACGCGCCGGCGCGGAATCCGCACGCTGGACCTGTTCCTGCAGGGCCTCGACGGCCGGCTGCCGCCGGGTTTCGTGGTGACGCTGCCGAAGGTGACCGCGGTCGAGCAGGTGTCGGTGGCCGCGGATGTGCTGGCAGCGCTGGAAAAAGCCTACGACCTGCCCGAACGTGCGCTGCGGTTCGAGGTGCAGATCGAGACGGCACAGTCCATTGTGGACATCTCCGGCGCGGTCGCGGTGCCACGAATCATTTCCGCCGCCGACGGCCGGTGCAGCGGGCTGCACTACGGCACGTACGACTACAGCGCGGGACTCGGGATCGCCGCGGAATATCAGAGCATGGAGCATCCCGCGGCCGATTTCGCGAAGGCGTTCATGCAGGTCAGCGCAGCCGGGACGGGCGTGCGGCTCTCGGATGGCTCGACGAACAAGCTGCCTGTCGGCGACGCGGTGCTCGACGCCTGGCGTGAACACCTGCGGCTCGTGCGGCGTTCGCTGGAGCGCGGTTTCTACCAGGGCTGGGACCTGCATCCCCATCAATTGCCGACGCGCTTCGCCGCCACATACGGCTTCTTCCGCGACGGCCTCGCGTCGGCAGCAGCGCGCCTGCACGACTACGCGACAGCTGCGGACAGCGGTGTGCTCGACGAGCCCGCGACAGCGCAGGCGCTCGCGAGTTTCCTTTGCCGTGGCTTGGATTGTGGCGCTCTCGACGAGTCGGAGATGCCGTTGCCCCGGCCCCGCCTCGACGCCTACGCCCGCCGCACGGCCTGATCAGACGCTGGTGCAAGCCTGCCGCGCGGCCGAGATGGCGGCGTCGTACTGCGGGCCGGAAGCCTGGAAAGTCCTCGCCACGATGTCGAGCGGCGCACGCAGCGCGTCGGCCAGGGGCTTGTACTGCGGATCGGCCTCGGCAGCGGCGGAGGCCAGCGACGAGGCGCCGCCCCAGCGCAGGTAGGCCGCGTACTGCGAGGTCGGATCGATGCTCTCGGTGCGCGCGACCGCATCACAAGCCGCCGTGACATCCGTGTTGTCCGGGGACGAGCCGCTCAGCGCCCAGCCGAGGCCGACCGCGCCGCCGCCCACGATCAGTCCGGCGACCAGCGCGACCACCACCAGCGGCCGGCGGCGGCGGACGGGAGCGGGTGCGACGGGGTAAGTCATGTGCGGGCCTTTCGTGCGACGGCGACTGCTCGGACGCGGCGTGACCGGCATCGGTTCCTATGCCTGTAATGCGAGGTATACGTCCACTTGAGTAGTGAAGTCCGTCAGGTCAAGTCCCAGCAGCTCCGAGGCCCGCGTTATCCGGTATCGCAAGGTGTTCACGTGGATGTGCAGCGCTTTCGCCGACGCCGTCGGGGAACTCGAACACTCCAGGAACACCCGCACGGTGCGGACCAGATCCGTGCCCTGTGCGGCGTCGTAGGCCAGCAGCGGGCCGAGCACCCTGTCCCGCACCGAACGCCGCAGTTCGTCGGGCGTGCCGGCGACCAGCAGCCGGTGCACCGCGATGTCTTCACCTGCCACCACGCCGATCCGGTCGCCGCGCCGCGCGGCCACTTCCACCGCGTAGCGCGCTTCTTCCGCCGCGCCTAGCAATCCGGCCGCTGTCGCCGGGCCGCCGACGCCGACCAGGAGCGACACGTCGAGGAACTGGTCCACTGTGGACAATGCGGTGCGTGCGGCCGACGTCCAGTCCGGCGGCCAGGAGTCGTCCGCATCGACCAGGGCGTATACGTCCTCATCCACGACGGCCAGCGATGCCGCCGTGTCCGCGAGTAGTTCGTCGAGCAGTTCCGCCGCCAGCTCCGGCCCGCCGCCCGGCGATTGCGCCAGCACGACGCGGACTGGCTGCGACAGGGGCGCCGAGTCGCCGCGCGCGAGCGCCCGGATCAGCGGTTCCGCCGCCCGGTCGGCCATCCGGCGCACCTGCTCCGCCCGCGCCCTGGCCAGACTCACGAGCCCGGCCAGCTCGTCGGCGAGGTCATCCGTTTCGGTGGACTTCACGGCGAGCAGCCACGGCACCGCGAACCGGCCACCGGTGGGCAGCAACGTGTATCCCTCGCGCACCGTGCGGTCGCGTTCAGGGTGGAACCATTCGACGGGCGGTGGGTCGGGCGCCGTCCCGCCGACCACCCTGCCGGTGCCCGACAGGACCCAGCACGGCGCGCCGAGTTCGTCGGCGCCGTGCTGCAACAGCACCGGAAGCGGCGCGTCCGCGATGCCCAGCAAGCGTTTGCGGGCCTCGCTCGGTTCCCGTCCACGATCCGCC
This sequence comes from Amycolatopsis sp., assembly GCF_035546795.1. Classification (GTDB taxonomy): domain Bacteria; phylum Actinomycetota; class Actinomycetes; order Mycobacteriales; family Pseudonocardiaceae; genus Amycolatopsis_E. The sequence continues at coordinate 53,547 of NZ_DASZWC010000061.1, read as the reverse complement.
GCCAGCGCCAGCACCACGCGCTCGGTGATGAGCGCGAACGACAGGTCCACCGGCACTTCGAGCAGCGGGATCCGGTGCTGGGCACAGGCCTGGACCACGTCATCGGGGATCCCGCCGGTGTCCGCGCCCGACGCTGCGAGCGCGGACACTCCCGACTTGGCGAGGGCGCGCACGAACGCGTCCCCGTCACCGGGGCGCCGCCACCAGAGCAGCCCCGTGAGCACCACTTCGTCCGCCGAGACATACCGGCTCGGGTCGGGCAGTTCGGTGACGTAGATGCGGCTGACCTCGCGCCCGAGCAGCGCCGAACCGGTGCGGAGCCGCAGCCGCAGTTCGGGGATCTCGAGCAGGGTCCTCACCAGTGTCATGACCGGCCGAGTCTAGTGTATTCAGCCTTGACTTATATAAGTCACTGCTGAGACGATGACGAACGTGCACGCGTTCGACGTACTCGGGGACCCGGTCCGCCGCCGGATCCTGGAGCTGCTCGCCGACGGTGAGCGGTCTTCGGGTGCGGTGACTACCGTCATCTCCCACGAGTTCGGGATCTCCCAGCCCGCCGTTTCCCAGCATCTGCGGGTGCTGCGGGACAACGGGTTCGCGAAAGTGCGAGCCGAGGGCGCGCGGCGGTTGTACGCCGTGGACAGCGCGCCGCTGCGGGAGGTCGATGCCTGGCTGGACCACTTCCGCGGGTTCTGGGAACAGCGCCTCGACGCGCTGGGCACGGAACTCGCCAGGGGCAAACGTGCCCGCGGTGACAAGGAGAACTGATGGACATCGCACAGGAGATCAACGCCGTCTCGCGCGAGGTGCGCGGCCAGACGGTGCTGGTCAGCCGCGGTTACGTGGCCGAGGTCGAGGACGTGTGGGAGGCCTGCACCGACCCGGAGCGGCTCGCCCGCTGGTTCATGCCGGTGACCGGCGACCTCCGGCCCGGTGGGCACTATCAGATCGAGGGCAACGCGGGCGGCACGATCCTGCGCTGCGACCCGCCGCGGGTGCTGCGGGTGAGCTGGGTGTTCGGTGAAATGCCGCCGAGCGAGGTGGAGGTGCGGCTGACCCCGGTGGAGGGCGGCACGAGGTTCGAGCTGGAGCATTCGAACCTGGCCGAAGACGAGCACTGGGAGCAGTTCGGGCCGGGCGCGGTGGGCGTCGGCTGGGATCTGACCATCTACGGCCTCGGCGTGCAGCTGGCCGGGCTGCGGAACGACCCTGGGTGGGGCACTTCGCCGGAGGCCGCGGACTACATGCGCACCAGCGCCGCCGCCTGGGGCGCGGCGCACGAAAAGTCCGGCGAGACGCACGAACGGGCGGTCGCGGCCGCCGAACGCACCGCCTCGTTCTACGCGCCGGGCGGGGGATAGTTTTCCCGGCCGTCATCTCGTTTGTCGGAAAGTACGAACGGGTGGGCCTGAGCTGGGCCCGATTCGTACTTTGCTCACGTTGCCGTGGTCGTGCCCACGGCGGTCTACTGACGGGGTGGACTTCCTGCGACCCCAGACCCTCGCCGAGGCGCTGGCCCTCAAGGCCGAGCGCCCCGGCGCGGTGCCCATCGCGGGCGGCACGGACGTGATGGTGGAGCTGAACTTCGACCACCGCCGCCCGTCCGCCCTGCTCGACCTCGGTGGAGTCACCGAACTGGCCGAATGGTCCATTGTGGACTCCGGTGTCCGGCTCGGCGCCGGCGTGCCGTACACGCGGCTGATCGCGGAGCTGGGGGACAGGCTGCCCGCGCTGGCGATGGCAGCGCGCACGGTCGGGTCCCCGCAGATCCGCAACCGTGGCACGGTGGGGGGAAATCTGGGCGCGGCCTCGCCAGCCGGGGACACCCATCCGGTGCTGCTGGTCGCCGGTGCGAGCGTGGAAGCGGCGTCGGTGCGGGGCACGCGGCTGATCCCGGCCGAGGAGTTCTACGTCGGCGTGAAGCGCAATGCACTCGCGGAGGACGAGTTGATCACCGCGGTGCACCTGCCCGTGTCGGATGCCGCGGAGCAGTTCGCGAAGGTCGGTACCCGCAACGCGATGGTGATCGCGGTGTGCTCGTTCGCGATCGCCGTGAGGCCGGGCCGGGTGCGCGCCGCGATCGGCTCGGCGGCGCCCACCCCGCGCCGGGTCCCGGCCGCTGAGGAGTTCCTGCTGACGGAGTTGCCGTGGGGCCGGCCGCTGCCGGATTCGCTCAAGCGCCGCTTCGGCGAGCTGGTCGCGGCGGCCGCGGAGCCGATCGACGACGTGCGTGGCACGGCGGAATACCGCAAGCACGCCCTGTCCGTGCTGGCCCGGCGGGCGCTGGGCTGGGCTTGGCAGGACCGGCTGGAAAGGGACCAGGCATGCGCGTGAACGTCATTGTGAACGGCGAGGCCAAGCAGGCCGACGACGTGTGGGAAGGCGAGAGCCTGCTCTACGTGCTACGCGAGCGCCTCGGCCTCCCTGGTTCGAAGAATGCCTGTGAACAGGGCGAATGCGGATCCTGCACGGTGTACCTCGACGACGTGCCGGTGTGCGCCTGCCTGGTCGCCGCCGGGCAGGTCGAGGGGCGCGTGGTGCGCACGGTCGAGGGCCTCGCCGACGGGGACCGGCTCGACCCGGTGCAGCAGTCCTTTGTGGACGCCGGTGCGGTGCAGTGCGGGTTCTGCACCCCGGGGCTGGTGGTGGCGGCGCACGATCTGCTCAGCCGGGTGCCCGACCCCAGCGATGAGGAGATCCGCGAGGCATTGGCCGGGAACCTGTGCCGCTGCACCGGTTACGAGAAGATCCTGGACGCGGTCCGGATGGCGGCGGGCCGATGAAAACCGTACTGGAGCACGCGGCGATATCCACTGTGGACGAACACGGCACTGAATTCCGCGACGGGCACGTGGTGATCGAGGACGGGCGGATCGTCGCAGTCGGCGAGGGGCGGGCCGAGGGCGACGCGCGGATAGACGCCACCGGTTGCCTGGTCACGCCCGGGCTGATCAACACGCACCACCACCTCTACCAGTGGGCGACCCGCGGCCTGGCCGTCGATTCCACGCTCTACCAATGGCTCGTCACGCTGTACCCGGTGTGGCGACGGCTGGACACGGACATCACGCACGCGGCGGCGAGCGCGGGCTTGGCCCGGCTGGCGCTGACCGGGTGCACGACCGTGGCCGATCACCATTACGTTTTCCCGCGGCGGGGCGGGGATCAGGTCGCGGCGCTGGTGGCGGCCGCGCACCGGATCGGCGTGCGGGCGCATCTCGTGCGCGGCTCCATGGATCGCGGGGAGTCCGCCGGTGGTCTGCCGCCGGACAACCTGGTGGAGGAGACCGAAGCCGCCCTGCTCGGCACCGAGCAGGCGATCGACGCCCATCATGACCCGGCCCCGGACGCGCGGATCCGGATCGCGGCCGGTCCGTGCTCGCCGTTCACGGTGAGCGAAGCGCTGATGACCGGGGCCGCGGAACTGGCCCGGCGCAAGGGCGTCCGGCTGCACACCCACCTCGCCGAGACGCTCGACGAGGAGGAACAGTGCCTCGCCGAGTTCGGCTGCACGCCGGCCGAGTACGCCGACAAACTGGGCTGGCTCGGCGAGGACGTGTGGATGGCGCACACCGTGCACCTGTCGCCTTCGGCGGTCGGCCGGTTCGGTGCGACGCGCACCGGCTCGGCGCACTGCCCGACGTCGAACGGGCGGCTGGGCACCGGAATCGCGCCGGTCCGGGATCTGCTCGACGCCGGTGCTCCGGTCGGGCTGGGCGTGGACGGGGCGGCGTCGAACGAGTCCGGTGGTCTCGGCGAGGAGCTGCACCAGGCGCTTTTGCAGGCGCGGCAACGCGGCGGCCCGACGGCGCTCGGCGTCCGCGAGGCGTTGTGGCTGGGCACCATGGGCGGGGCGCGCTGCCTCGGCCGGGAGAACGAGCTGGGCTCGCTGGAGCCGGGCAAGCTCGCCGACCTCGCCGTGTGGGATCTCGGTGGGCTGAACTACGCGGGGATCGAGGACCCGGTCGCGGCGCTCGTGCTCGGCGCGACGCCGCCGCTGAAGCTGCTGTTCGTCGGCGGGCGGAAAGTGGTGGAGGACGGGGAACTCCGCACGGCGGACGTGTCCACTGTGGCCGGTGAGCTGCGAGCGGCGAGCGGGAAACTGCGATGACCACGACGGAACAGGCCACCGGGACCGCGAACGGCGTCGGCAGCAACGCGCGCCGGCCGGACGGCACGGTGAAGGTGCGTGGTGAGTTCGCCTACTCCTCGGATCTGTGGCACGAGGACATGATCTGGGGCGCGACGCTGCGCAGCCCGCATCCGTACGCGCTCATCATCGGTATCGACCTCACGGAAGCCCTTGCCGTGCAAGGGGTTTACGCGGTGCTGACGCACGAGGACGTGCCGGGGGTGAACAGGTACGGGCTGGAGCACCAGGATCAGCCGGTGCTCGCCGCGGATGTGGTGCGTTACCAGGGGGAGCCGGTGGCGCTGGTGGCGGCGGACCACCCGGAGACGGCGCGCCGGGCGATGAAGCGCATCAAGGTCACCTACGAGGAGCTGGAGCCGGTCGTCGACGCCGAGCGGGCGGCCGAGAGTCCCGCGCTGCACCCCGGCGGCAATGTGCTGCGGCACGTGCCCGTTCGCCGTGGTGATCCCGAAGTCTCCGCGGAAGTGGTCGTTACGGGGTCGTACGAGGTCGGGATGCAGGACCAGGCGTTCCTCGGCCCGGAGTCGGGGCTGGCGATCCCGGCCGAGGACGGCGGGATCGACCTGTATGTGGCGACGCAGTGGCTGCACATCGACCAGCAGCAGATCGTCGCCGCGCTCGGGCTCCCCGCGGAGAAGGTCCGGCTGACCCTCGGCGGGGTCGGCGGCGCCTTCGGTGGGCGTGAGGATCTGTCGATCCAGGTACACGCCTGTCTGCTGGCGCTGCACACCGGCAAGCCGGTGAAGATGGTCTACAACCGCGAGGAATCCTTCTACGGCCACGTACACCGGCATCCGGCGACGCTGCACTACGAGCACGGCGCGGACAAAGACGGCAAGCTGGTCTACGTCAAGGCGCGGATCTTCCTCGACGGCGGCGCCTACGCGTCTTCGACCCCGGCGGTGGTGGCGAACGCGGCGACGCTCGGGGTCGGGCCGTATGACGTGCCCAACGTGTCGATCGACTGCTGGGGCGTCTACACGAACAACCCGCCGTGCGGGGCGATGCGTGGCTTCGGTGCGGTGCAGGCCGCGTTCGCGTATGAGTCGCAAATGGACAGACTTGCCGCGGCCTGCGGGCTCGGCCCCGTCGAAGTCCGGCTGCGCAACGCGATGAGCGAGGGTTCCGTGATGCCGACGGGACAGGTCGTGGACTCGGCCGCGCCCGTCGCGGAGTTGTTGCGGCGCGTGCGGGACAAGCCGCTGCCCGAGCTGCCGCGCGGCGAACGCGACCTGCGCACGCTGCCCGGCGGGGTGTCCAACACGACGCACGGCGAAGGCGTCGTGCGTGGCATCGGCTATGCGGTCGGGATCAAGAACGTCTGTTTCTCCGAGGGGTTCGACGACTTCTCGACCGCGCGGGTGCGACTGCAGGTGGTCGGCGGCGAAGCCGCGGCGACGGTGCAGACGGCCGCGTGTGAAGTCGGCCAGGGCCTGGTGACGGTGTTGCAGCAGATCGTGCGCACGGAGCTGGGCGTGGAGCAGGTGACGATCCTGCCGATGGACACCTCGATCGGCAACGCCGGTTCTTCGTCGGCCTCGCGGCAGACGTACGTCACCGGCGGCGCGGTGCGATCGGCCTGCCTGGCCGTGCGGTCGGCGTTGTTCGGGAAGGTGCCGGGTGCCACGGGGGAACTGAGCCTTGCCGGCGGGAAACTGGTGTCCACAAAGGATGGTGTGGTCGCGGATCTGGTGGAGGTGCTGGGGTCCGGAGCGATCGACGAGACGGTGGAATGGCGGCACCGGCCCACCGAGACCCTCGACCCGGAGACCGGTGCCGGCAACGCGCACGTGCAGTACGGCTTCGCCGCGCACCGTGCGGTGGTCGATGTGGACGTCGAACTCGGGCTGGTGAAGGTGGTCTCGCTGGACTGCGCGCAGGATGTCGGCAAAGCGATGAACCCGCAGGCGGTGCTCGGCCAGATCCAGGGCGGTTCCGCGCAGGGGCTCGGGCTCGCGGTGATGGAGGAGATCCAGACCGCGGGCGGCCGGATCCGCAACCCGTCGTTCACCGACTACCTGATCCCCACCGTGCTCGACATGCCGGCGATGAGCATCGACGTACTCGAACTGGCCGACCCGCACGCCCCGTACGGGCTGCGCGGAGTCGGTGAACCGCCGACGATCTCCAGCACCCCGGCGATCGTCGCGGCGATCCGCGCGGCCACCGGGCAGGCGCTCACCCGCGTGCCCGTTCGCCCGGAGCACATCACTCGTTCATGAGCTGACGCCCTTGGGAAAAGAGGCCCTTCGCCGGAGGGCCTTCGTTTCGCGCGCCCGCACGGAGGCAGAATGATCCAGCTGCGCAGCAGGCCGGTCGCCCGTACGTCCTTTGTGGACGGCTATTTTCACATCTCCCGGCGGGGCAGCACGGTCGGCCGGGAGGTGCGCGGAGGGCTCACCACATTCGTCGCGATGTGCTACATCGTGCTGCTGAACCCGCTCATCCTCGGCGCTTCGGCCGACATCACGGGCGCCCGGCTGAGCACCGGACAGGTCACCACCGCGACGGCACTCGCGGCGGGCGTCACCACGATTCTGATGGGGCTGCTCGGGCGGGCGCCGCTCGCGCTCGCGGCCGGGCTGGGTATCAACGGCGTGGTCGCGTTCCAGCTGGCGCCGGAGATGACGTGGGCGCAGGCTTTCGGGCTGGTCGTGCTCGAAGGGGTGTGCATCGTGCTGATGGCCGTGTCCGGGGTGCGCGAGCGGATCATCAACGCGATCCCGGCGCCGCTCAAGGTTGCGATCACCGTTGGGATCGGGCTCTATCTCGCGCTGGTGGGCCTGGTCAGCGCCGGGTTCGTGACCAGGACCCCGGATTCGGCGGACTCGACGGTGCCGGTGCGGATGGGCGTGGACGGGCATCTGCTCGGCTGGCCGATCCTGGTGTTCTGCGTGGGGCTGCTGCTGATGATCGTGCTGGTCACGCGGCGGGTCCCGGGGGCGGTGCTGATCAGCATCGTGGTGGCGACGGTGCTCGCGGTGGTGATCGACGCGGTGTTCCACCCGGCGGGCTGGGGGCTGGTGGAGCCGAAGGTGCCGGCGCGGATCGTCGCGTCCCCGGATTTCGGCCTGCTGGGGCGGATCGACCTGTTCGGCGGATTCGGCTCGGCGGGGCCGCTCACCGCCTGCGTGTTCCTCTTCACCCTGGTGCTTTCCGGGTTTTTCGACGCGATGGGCACCATCACCAGCGTGGCCGAGGAGGCCGGTTTGGTGCGGGACGGCAAGGTCGAGGGCATGGGCCGGATCCTGCTCGCCGACGGGTTCGGCGCGCTGGCCGGCGGGCTGACCGGTTCGGCGCCGAACACCGTGTTCCTGGAGTCCGCGGCCGGGGTTGGTGAGGGCGCCCGGACGGGACTGGCGAGCCTGGTCACCGGGGCGTTGTTCACGTTGACCCTGTTCTTCACCCCGATCGCGGCGATCGTGCCAGCGCAGGCCGCCGCGCCGGCGCTGGTGGTGATCGGCGGGATGATGCTGGCGCAGGCGCGGCGGATTCCCTGGCAGGACATCGAGATCTCGATCCCGGTGTTCCTGGTCGTGGCGGTCATCCCGTTCACCTACTCGATCACCAACGGGATCGGCGCCGGGCTGATCGCGTACGTGCTGGTCAAGCTCGGGAAGGGGCGGGTCAGGGAGGTGGGCTGGCTGCTGGGGGTGCTGGCCCTGGTGTTCGCGGCCTACTTCGCCGCCGGCTCGTTCATGAGCTGACGCGCCATCGCGACGGCGGCTTCCCCGGCGACGGCCAGCGGTTCGACGTCCCGCAGTGAGCGGCTGAGCACGAACGCGCCCTCCAGGCTGGTGACCACCGCGATCGTGAGCTTGCGCGCGTCCTTTTCGGACAGTCCGAATCGGCGGAACACCGCCGTTCCCTTGTCGATCCAGGCGTTGAACACCTCGGCCGTCGCCTCGCGGAGCGGCTCGCTGGTGCTGGCCACCTCCAGCGCGACCGTCGCGATGGGGCAGGCGTCGGCGTAGTCGGTCTCACGCAGGGTGACGGCCGCGCCGGCGAAGGCGTCCTCGATCCCGGCGGCCGGGTCCGCGGCCGGCGTGATGAAGATGTCGAACAGCTCCGCGTAGCGCATCCCGGAATGCCGGATGACCTCCGCGCCGAGCTGCTCCTTGCCGCCGGGGAAGAAATGGTAGAGCGAGCCGAAGGGTGCCCCTGCCTCGCTGACGATCTGCTTGAGCCCGGTGCCGGTGTAGCCGTTGCGGCGGAACAGCTCGGCACTGGCGGTGATGATGCGCTCTCTGGTGTTGCCCACCGGCGTAGTCTACGTTATCTTCGCGCTAGAGCGATCTATCAAGTGGGGAGGGCGTGCAATGCCCGAGATCGAGCTTTCGGCAGGCACGGTCAGCTACCAGGACAGTGGCGGGGACGGGCCGGTTCTGGTGCTGCTGCACGGGCTGACGATGGATGGTTCGGTGTGGCGGAAGGTGGTGCCCGGGCTGGGGGAGTACCGCGTCGTGCGGCCGACCCTGCCGCTGGGTTCGCACCGCGGGCCGATGCACCCGGATGCCGATCTTTCCTTGCGGGGCTTGGCTTTGCTGGTCGGCGAGTTCCTGGCGGCGCTGGATCTCGAGGACGTGACCCTGGTGCTGAACGACTGGGGCGGCGCGCAGGTGCTGCTGTCGGAGGGCAAGGCGGAGCGGGTCGGGAAGCTCGTGCTCGTGGCGTGCGAGGCGTTCGACAACTATCCGCCCGGGCTCCCCGGCCGCCTGATCGCGCTCGCCGCACGCACGCCCGGTGGGCTCGCGGGGATGATGAAGCTTTCGGGGCTTCGCCTGTTCCGGCGTGGGGCGGGCGCCTGGGGCTGGATGAGCAAGCGGCCGGTGCCGGACGCGGTGATGGACGAGTGGTTCCGGCCCGCGAAGGAGTCGGCGGAGATCCGGCGGGATATCGCGAAGTACGGCCTTTCGCTGCCGTCCAAGGCGGGCCTGCTGGAGCTGTCCGAGCGGATGCGCTCGTTCGACCGGCCGGTGCTCGTCGTGTGGGCGAAGGAAGACAAGTTGATGCCCCGCGAGCATGGGCGGCGGCTGGCGGAGCTGTTCCCGGACGGCCGGCTGGTGGAGGTCGAGGACAGCTACACGCTGGTGCCCGAGGACCAGCCGGAGTTGCTGGTGCGGTTGTTGCGGGAGTTCGTGCCGGTGACGGCCGTGCGCTAGTCCCAGGCCGGGCCGGCCGGCGGGGCGTCGTCGCGGAGGACGGTGCCTTCGATGAGGCCGTAGGGGCGGTCGGCGGCGAAGAACACTTCGTTGTCGTTGCTCAGGCCGAACGGGGTCAGGTCCACCAGGAAGTGATGCTTGTTCGGCAGCGAGAGCCGCACCTCGCACACCTCCGGCCGCGCCTCCAGTACCGCCGAGCCCATCGCGTACAGGGTTTGCTGCAGCGACAAGCTGTGCAGGGACGCGAAGGTCTCCAGCATGATCCGCCGGACCTCGGTGAAACTCTTGCCCCAGTTGACATCCAGCCCGGCGTACCGCCAGCGCGCGGTGACGGCGGTGGCCAGGATGCGGTCGTCGGTCTCGGCCAGGGTGGTGTACTTCTCGCGCGGGAAGCCGTGGAACTCCGAGCCGGTGGACTTGAGCACCACCAGATCCCGCAGCCCCGACACAACCCAGGCCCCGCCGCCCTCGACCGTCACCGCCGTGGTGCGTTTTTCGTCGCCGGAACGGGAAAACGCGTGGTCATGCGGGCTGCCGTCGACGGGGATGCGGTCCCAGCCGTGCTCGTCGACGAGGATTCGCGCGCCGGTGATGTTGTCGAAAGAGCCGACGAAATGCCGTGCCAGCCGTAGCCCGAACTCCTCGATCTCGCCGGCCGGGGCTTCCTTGGCGAAGGCGTACACGGTGTTCTTCTGCGAGTCCGTGGCCAGCACGCCCGTGTTGTCCCCGTGCAGATGTGTCGCCGAAAGCTCGCCGCGCAAGGACGTGGACACGGTGAGGTCCTTGATCCGGTGCGTGGGTGTCGAGCGGTCGACGGTGACCAGGCGGACTTCGGCCTTGCCGTACTGGTTCGGGCCCAGGGTGATGCCCACGGCGATCAGCTCCCTCGGTAAGTGGAGTAGGCGTACGGGCTGAGCAGCACCGGGATGTGGTGATGCGTCGCGGGATCGGTGATCCGGAACGTCACCGCGATCTCCGGGAAGAAGCCGTCCGGCCCGAGATACCCGCCGGTGTCGAAGACCAGCCGGTACACGCCGGGCTCGAGCCGCGCGGGGCCGAGCTCCCGGATCCGGCCGTCGTCGTCCGTCACGCCTTCGGCGACCGGGCCGGCCGCGGATTCCAGCCGGACCGGGATGCCTTGCGCGGGCTTGCCCGCGGCGGTGTCCAGGACGTGCGTGGTCACCAGGCTCATGCCGCCTCCTCGGCGGACGCGGCAAGCCGCGACGGCGTGGATGCGTCGGCGAGTGTGGTGTTTGATGATTCGGGCCTGCGGGCAGTCCTCATGCCGTCACCGCCTTTTCCAGGCGCAGCAGGGCGATCGCGACCAGTTCCCGCCCGGCCACGGCCAGCTCGGTCTCCGGGTCGTTGCCCATCCGCTCCCGCAGGTTCTCAAGCAGCTCCTCGCCGCTACGGCCGCTGGCGCACACCAGGAACACGTGCCCGAACCGCGCCTCGTACTCGGCGTTGGCCTTCCGGAACTGCTCCGCCGCGGCACTGTCCACACCGGACTGTTCCGCTCGTGAAGCCCCGGTGGCCCGTTCGCCGATGCGTGGATGTGCGGCCATCGCGCGCCGGATCTCGTCCGGCGTCAGCGTGATGGACGCGGCTTCCCGCAACGCCGCCAGATCGGCGTACGGCTGCCCGGCCAGCACGGCGTCGGCCCACCGGGGCACGTCGAGGCAGGCCAGCAGAGTCGCTCGGGACAACGGCACGACAGAATCCTCCTTCAACATTTTGTTGAAGTCAACGCTGTATCTTGCGGGACACCCGCACCCAGTCGGTCCTCCTCGACGCGCTCCGTTGTCGCACTTACTCGTCCGGTCCTCCAGTCCGGTTGAGATAGTTGTAGACGGTGAACCTGGTGACACCCAGCGCCTCCGCAACGGTGACGACAGCCTTGCGCATCGCGAAGGCGCCGCGCTCCTCCAGTAGCCGCACCGCGCGCTGCTTGCCTGCGCGATCGAGGTCGGCGAGCCGCGCACCGAGGCGTAGCTCGACCTCGCGGATCAGGTGGTCGAGCGTCTCCATCGGCGCCCCCGCTTCGACGGTGGCGCCGGTGGACACTTGCAGAGTGATGCGAGTGGCGCCGCCCGACAGCGCGGCGCGGGCGATGGCGGGCAGCGCGTCGAGCAGCGCGTCGGCGTCACCCTCGGCAGTGGTGCCGAATGGGCCGAAATCCACGGTCAGCCCTGCCTCGTCGGCGGCTTCGCGGGCGCGGACGGCGTGCGCGGGCGGGTCGCCCTCGCCGTGGAAGGGTTCGGTGGTGAACTCGGCTTTCAGCTCCACGAGTGGCACGGTAGCCCGTTGACGAGGCGAAGGCCACGAAGCTATTCTCGCATTACGAAATAGAAATTCCGCTATACGGAGGAAGGATCATGCGCTACGACGTGAACCTTTCGCTCCTGTTCACCGAGCTGCCGCTGCTGGAGCGCGCCGAGGCCGCGCGCGCCGCGGGGTTCGGGGCGGTCGAGTTCTGGTGGCCGTTCAACACTGCCACGCCGGCCGACGGTGAGGTCGAGGCGTTCGTCCGATCGATCGAGAACGCCGGGGTGGCGCTCGTCGGCCTCAACTTCTTCGCCGGGGACATGCCGGCGGGCGACCGCGGCCTGGTCTCGTGGCCCGGCCGCGAGCGTGAGTTCGCCGACAGTGTGCACGTGGCCGTCGCGATCGCGGAACGCCTAGGCTGCCGCACCTTCAACGCCCTCTACGGCAACCGGATCGACGGCGTGGACCCGGCGGCGCAGGACGAACTGGCACTGTCCAATCTGGACTTCGCGGCAGCGGAAGCGGCGAAGATCGGCGCGTGGCTGGTACTCGAACCGCTCTCCGGAGTCGAGCGCTATCCCCTCAAGACGGCCGCCGACGCCTTCGCCGTCATCGAAAAGCGGGCCGGCCTCAAGCTCCTGTTCGACCTCTACCACCTGGGCGTCAACGGCGACGACATCGCGGCGGTGATCGACAAGCACCTGGCCCGGGTCGGGCACGTGCAGATCGCCGACGTGCCGGGGAGGCATCAGCCCGGCACCGGCGCGCTGGACATCGAGGGCTACCTGGCGCGGCTCGACGAAGCGGGTTACGAAGGCTGGGTGGGGCTGGAGTACGCGCCGCTCGGCCCGAGCGCGGAGTCGTTCGGCTGGCTGAAGGGAGTGCGATGACCAGGATCGGGTTCATCGGCCTCGGCATCATGGGCGGCCCGATGGCGGCCAACCTGGTGCGGGCCGGGTTCGAGGTGACCGGTTACAACCGCAGCCGGTCCAAAGTGGACAAGCTCGTCGAGGCGGGCGGGCGTGGCGCGGACAGCATCGCCGAGGCGGTCCGCGAAGCCGACGTGGTGATCACCATGCTGCCGGATTCGCCGGACGTCGAGGCCGTCGTGCTCGGCGAGGACGGCGTGCTGGCGAACGCGCCGGAGGGCGCGCTGCTGATCGACTGCAGCACGATCCGGCCCGACGTCGCCCGTGCCGTTTCCGGGCGAATCCGCGCCCTGGACGCGCCGGTTTCCGGCGGGGAGCAGGGGGCGATCGACGGCAGCCTGTCGATCATGGTCGGCGGCGCGGCGGCGGATTTCCAAGCCGCGCAAGACATCCTGCACGCCGTCGGCAGCACGGTCGTGCACGTCGGCGCGGCCGGCGCCGGCCAGACGGTCAAGGCGGCGAACCAGCTCATCGTCGCCGGCACGATCGAACTGGTCGCGGAATCGCTGGTGTTCCTGGAAGCGCACGGCGTGGACACCCAAGCCGCGATCGAGGTGCTCTCCGGTGGCCTGGCGGGCAACCGGATCCTCGACCGCAAGGCCGCCGCGATGGTGCACCGCGAGTTCACCCCGGGCTTCCGGGTCGAGCTGCACCACAAGGATCTCGGCATCGTGCAGGCCGCCGCGCGCGAGGCCGGGGTGGTCATGCCGCTCGGCGCGGTCGTCGCGCAGCTGATGGCCGCGTTGAACGCGCAGGGCGACGGCGGGCTCGACCACGGTGCGCTGCTCAAGCTCGTCGCCCGGCTCTCCGGCCGGGAATAGACGTAAGTTGGAAGTTCGAGGAGGCGCAGTGGACCTGGTTTTCCGGGCTCGGCGGGTGGTCACCGACGCGGGCGAGAAGTCACTGAGCGTGGGTGTCGACGGCGGGCGGATCGTCGCCGTCGAGCCCTACGACGCCGGGCCGAGCGCCGATCGCGTGGTCGAGCTGGGCGAGGACGAGGTGCTGCTGCCCGGGCTCGTCGACACCCACGTGCACGTCAACGACCCCGGCCGCAGCGAGTGGGAGGGCTTCGAGACTGCCACCCGCGCGGCCGCCGCCGGGGGGATCACCACGATCGTCGACATGCCGCTGAACAGCCTCCCGCCCACCGTCGACGTGCCCGCGCTGGAGGTCAAACGCAAGACGGCGCACGGCAGGGTGCACGTGGACGTCGGCTTCTGGGGCGGCGCGATTCCCGGCAACGGCGGCGAGTTGCCGTCGCTGCACGAGGCCGGGGTGTTCGGGTTCAAATGCTTCCTGCTGCACTCCGGCGTGGACGAGTTCCCGCCGCTGGGCGAGGCGGAATTGGAAGCCGACCTGAAGATCCTGCGCGAGCTGGACGCGATGATGATCGTGCACGCCGAGGATGCCGAAACGATCGACGGCGCCCCGCAACCGCACGGCGAGCACTACGAGGACTTCCTGCGTTCCCGCCCGCGTGGCGCGGAGAACGTCGCGATCGCGCAGGTCATCGAGCTGGCCCGGCGCACCGGGGCACGCGCGCACATCCTGCACCTGTCGTCCTCGGACGCGTTGCCGATGATCGCGCGCGCCAGGGCGGAAGGCGTCCGGCTCACCGTCGAGACGTGCCCGCACTACCTGAGTTTCACGGCGGAGGAGATCGCCGACGGGGCCACCCAGTTCAAGTGCTGCCCGCCGATCCGCGAGGCCGACAACCGCGAACGGCTGTGGCAGGGCCTCGCCGACGGCACGATCGACTGCGTGGTCAGCGACCACTCGCCGTGCACGCCGGAGCTGAAGCGCCCTGATTTCGGCGAGGCCTGGGGTGGCGTGGCGAGCCTGCAGGTCGGCCTGCCCGCGGTGTGGACGCAGGCGCGGGAGCGGGGGCACTCGCTTTCCGACGTCGTGCGCTGGATGGCCGCGCGGCCGGCGGAACTGGTCGGCCTGCGCGGGAAGGGCCGGATAGCGGTGGGCGGCGACGCGGACTTTTGCGTGTTCGCTCCCGCGGAGGAGTTCGTGGTGGACGTGGCGAAGCTGCGGCACCGCAACCCGGTCAGCGCATACCACGGCCGCACGCTGGCCGGCGTGGTGCGCTCGACCTGGTTGCGCGGCAACGAGATCACGGGCTCGCCGCAGGGCAGGCTGCTGGTACGAGGGAGGGACTGAGTGGAACGTCCGAAGTGGACACGAGAGCCGGACCTGGCGTCCCGGCGCGTCGGCGGCAGCGTGCTGTGGGCGAACGACGAGCTGTTCGCCGAGCGGGAGAACCTGATCATCCCGGCCGAACCGGAGTTCCGGCCGTGGAACTTCGGGCACAAGGGCCAGATCTACGACGGCTGGGAGACCCGCCGCCGCCGCGAACCGGGCAGTGACGCGGCGATGGTGCGGCTCGGCCTGCCCGGGCTGATCTCCGGGGTGGTGGTGAACACCGCCTTCTTCACCGGGAACTACCCGCCGTTCGCGTCGGTGGAGGCGCTCGCGGTGGCGGGCTACCCGAGCCCGGCCGAACTGTCCGAAATGGACTGGCAGCCGATCGTGCCGCGCGTGGCGCTCAAGGGCGACAGCGAGAACTTCTTCGAGGCGGTGGGCAAAGGCCGGTTCACCCACGTCCGGCTGAGCATCCACCCGGACGGCGGCGTGGCCCGGCTGCGGGTGCACGGCACGCCGGTGGCCGACCCGCGGCTGCTGGACCTGGGCTCGCTGGACCTGGCGGCGCTGGAAAACGGGGCGCGCGTCACCGGCGCCAGCAACATGTTCTACTCGTCCCCGGCCAACCTCATCTCGCCCGGTTCCGCGGCCGTGATGGGTGAGGGCTGGGAAACCGCGCGCCGCCGCGACGACGGGAACGACTGGGTCACCATCGCGCTGGCCGGCGCCGGGGTGCCGCGGCTCGCCGAGCTGGACACCAGTCATTTCAAGGGAAACGCGCCCGGCTGGGCCGCGCTCTCGGGTTCGGTGGACGGGCACGAGTGGTTCGAGGTGCTGCCCCGCACCCGGCTGCAGCCGGACACGCGGCACCGGTTCCCGCTGGCGGAGGCGCGCGAACTCGCCCACCTCCGCCTGGACATCTATCCCGACGGCGGAATGGCCCGGCTACGGCTGTACGGCGGCCTCACCGAAGCCGGCCGGCGGGAGTTCACCGAGCGGTTCCACGCCGGATCGTGATCGATTCGCCGGGTTCGAGGACGTGCAGCCGTTCCCCGAGCCCGGCGTTCGCGAACGCCTTGCGGATCGCGTCCGGGCCCTCGGTGAAATGCTCCCAGCCGCGGATGTGCAGCGGGACGACGTGCTGCGCGCCGAGCATCCGGGTGGCCTCCACGGCCGCCTCACTGGTCAGCGTCAGCGGTGCCCCGTCGAACAGCGATGTCCGGGCCGCGCCCGCGAACAGCACCGCCACGTCCACCTGGCCGACCCGGCGCGCGATGAGGCGCACCTGGTCCAGCGAGGCGTTGTCCCCGGACACGTAGACCGAGGGCAGGCCCTTGCCGCGCAACACGAAACCGATGACGTCACCGGTGATGCCCTCACAGCCGGGCGGTCCGTGCTGGGCCGGCACGGAGATGACCTCCAGGCCGCCCACCGAGATCGCCGCCCACGGCGGCAGGCCCTGTGCGGTGCCGCCCAGCCGTCGCGCGCCGCTGACGGTGGTCAGGGTCAGCAGGAGCCGCCCGACGAGCTCCCGGCCCGCGGCGTCGAGGTTGTCCGCGTGCTGGTCGTGTGACAGCAGCACCGCGTCGATCGGCTCGAGGTCCGCCGGCTGCAGCGCCGGGGCCTCTGTCTTGGTCAGGGGCCGGTCCGGGGCGCCTTCCTTCGCGCCCGCCGGACTGAACGTCGGATCCGTCAGCAGCCGTTTGCCGCCGATTTCCAGCAGTGCCGTCGGGCCACCAACGAAGGTCAGCCGCAACTCGTCCGTCATGCCACTCACAACGCTGATTATCTCGCGGATTCTTCCGTCGGATCAGGGTTTTCCTTGTCTGCGCGACGAGATCACGCCGGTGTTGAAACCGGCGAGATGCAGTCCGCCGGCGAAGCGCGCGTGCTCGATCTTCACGCAGCGGTTCATCACCACGTCCAGCCCGGCTTCGGTGGCCCGTTCCGCGACCGGTTCGTGCCACAGACCCAGCTGCAACCACAGCGTGTTCGCGCCGGCTTTGATGACGTCCTCGGCGACTTCCGGCAGGTCATCGTGCTTGCGGAACACGCTGACCAGGTCCACTTCGCCCGGAATGTCCGCCAGTGACGGGTACACCGGCCGGCCGAGCAGTTCGTCGAGCCGGGGGTTGACGAAGTTCACCTGGTAACGGCTGGACGACAGCAGGTACGTCGCCACGAAGTAGCTCGGCCGCGCCGGATTGTTCGATGCGCCGACGATGGTGACCGATTTCGTGCGGGACAGGATGGCCTGGCGCTGCCGCGCCGTCGGCGGCTGCCAGGACAATTCGTGACCCGTGCGGACGGCGTGCTGCGGAACCGTGGTTTCGAGTGTCATGCGGCCCTACCTTCAAGGACGCGGCAAGCCGCGGCAGTGTCGTGGGCCGGCATGGTGTCGATGATTCGCTCGCGAGCGTCGCTCATGCGGCCCTACCTTCAAGGACGCGGCAAGCCGCGGCAGTGTCGTCGGCCGGCCTGGTGCCTGATGATTCGGGCCTGCAAGCAGTCTTCATGCCTCTTTCACCGCCGCGGCCAGCGCCTGGTCGAGGTCCCACAGGATGTCGTCGACGTCCTCCAGGCCGACCGAAAGCCGGATCAGGTCCGGGCCGACGCCACCGGCCGCCAGCTGCTCGTCGGACAGTTGCTGGTGCGTGGTGGAGGCGGGGTGGATGACCAGTGTGCGGGCGTCACCCACGTTTGCCAGGTGCGAGAGCAGTTCGACCGACTCCACGAACTTCTCGCCCGCGGCGCGGCCACCCTTGACACCGAAGGCGAACACCGCGCCCGGCCCTTGCGGCAGGTACCGCTTCGCGCGCTCGTAATGCTTGTGGCTGGGCAATCCGGCGTAGCTGACCCACGCCACGCGCTCGTCGGCTTCGAGGAACTCCGCGACCGCCTGCGCGTTGGCCACATGCGCGTCCATCCGCTGCGGCAGCGTCTCGACTCCCTGCAACAGCAGGAACGCCGAATGCGGCGACAGCACCGCTCCGATGTCGCGCAACTGCTCGGCGCGCAGCCGGGTGCAGAACGCGTACTCGCCGAAGTTCTCCCAGTACTTCAGTCCGCCGTAGGAAGGCACGACCTCGGTCATCCGCGGGAACTTCCCGTTGCCCCAGTCGAACCGGCCGGACTCCACGACGATGCCGCCGAGCGTGGTGCCGTGCCCGCCGAGGAACTTCGTCGCCGAGTGCAGCACGATGTCCGCGCCTTGCTCGATCGGGCGGCACAGGTACGGGGTGGCCAGCGTCGCGTCCACGACCAGCGGGATGTCGTGGCCGTGGGCCAGGTCGGCGAGCCCGGCGAGATCGGCGATGCCGCCGCTCGGGTTGCCGATGACCTCGGTGAAGATGAGCTTCGTCTTGTCGGTGATGGCCTCGGCGTAGGCGTCGATGGAGTCCCCGGCGACGAAGGTGGTGTCCACGCCGAAGCGCCGCAGCGTGCCGTCGAGCTGGGTGACGGTGCCGCCGTAGAGACCGCCGGCGGACACGATGTGGTCGCCGGCCTCGGCCAGCGCCGAGAAGGTGAGGAACTCCGCGGCCTGGCCGCTGCTCGTGGCGACCCCGCCGATCCCGCCTTCGAGGCTGGCGAGTCGCTCCTCGAACGCGGCGACCGTCGGGTTTCCGATGCGGCTGTAGATGTTGCCGTACTTCTGCAGTGCGAACAGGTTCGCCGCGTCGGCCGCGTCCTCGAACACGAAACTCGTGGTCTGGTAGATCGGCACCGCGCGCGCCCCGGTGGCCGGATCCGGTGTCCCGCCGGCGTGCAGGGCGCGCGTCCGGAAGCCCCAGCTGCGTTCAGTCACAGCGGCGACGTTACCCACCGTTCACCAGGTGAGCCAAGATTCCCGGCTGGCGAGAGTGGGTAGCTTCACCGCATGACCGATACACAGACCACTCCAGGAGGCATCTTCCAGCTCGGCGGCGACCTGCCGGTGCACCGTCTCGGCTACGGCGCGATGCAGCTCACCGGCCGCGGTGTGTGGGGCGAGCCCGAGGATCGCGAGGGCGCCAAGGCCGTCCTGCGGCGCGCCGTCGAGCTGGGGGTGAACCTCATCGACACCGCCGACTCCTACGGCCCGTATGTCAGCGAGGAGATCATCCGCGAGGCGCTGTATCCCTATCCGGACGATCTGGTCATCGCGACCAAGGGCGGGTTCGTGCGCACCGGGCCGGACAAATGGGTCCCGCTCGGGCGGCCGGAGTACCTGCGCCAGGAGGTCGAGATGAGCCTTCGCCGGCTCGGCCTGGAGCGCATCGACCTGTACCAGCTGCACCGCATCGACCCGAAGGTCCCGGTCGCCGACCAGCTCGGCGAGCTGGCCGCGCTGCAACGTGAGGGCAAGATCCGGCACATCGGGCTGTCCGAGGTGGACGAGTCGCAGATCGAGGAAGCCGCCAAGACGGCGGACATCGTGAGCGTGCAGAACCTCTACAACCTCACCGAGCGCAAGCACGAGGCGGTGCTGGACTACGCCGAGCGCAAGGGGATCGCCTTCATTCCGTGGTTCCCGATCGCCACCGGCAAGCTCGCCGAGCCCGGCGGCACGCTGGAGCACGCCGCGAAGGAACACAAGGCAGCGCCCGCCCAGCTCGCGCTGGCCTGGCTGCTTCGCCGTTCCCCGGTGATGTTGCCGATCCCCGGCACGCGGTCGGTCGCCCACCTGGAGGAGAACGTGGCCGCCGCGTCGATCAGCCTCACCGACGAGGATTTCCAGGCCCTGTCGGCGTTGTGACGTCCTTGCGCCGGTAGACCGAGACCAGGAAAGCCGTGGTCACCGCGAGCGGTTCGGTGAGCTCGGCGAGCCTGGTCAGCCGCGCGGGGTGGTGGGCGTTCGGGCCCATCAGCACCGCGCGGCGCGCGTCGCCGGGGGAGAGGGTGACGGTCTGCTGCTGTTCGAAACGATCCTCCGGCTCGAAGTAGGCCGACAGGGCGGCGTCGAGGCGCTGTTCCTTCCGGTCGTCCACGTCGAGGAGATCCACGACCGCCGCCAGCTCGCGCAGATGGCCTGGCTGTGGCGAAACCACGATGAGCCTTCCGCCGGATTCGAGGACCCGGTGGAATTCCGCGCCGTTGCGCGGGGCGAACACGTTGAGCACCAACGAAGCCGAGCCGGTCGCCACCGGCCACGGTGCCCACAGATTCCAGACCGCCGCGCCCAGCCGCGGATGGGCTTTCGCCGCGCGCCGCAGGGCAAGGGCCGAAACGTCCAGCGCCAGGCCCGTCGCTTCGGGCAGTTCGTCGAGCACACGCGAGAGGTAGTAGCCCGTGCCCGCGCCGGCGTCGACCACGAGGCCGGTGGTGCCTGCCGCCTGTGCGGCGACCAGATCCGCCATCGGCGCGTAATGCCCGGCGCCGAGGAATTCCACCCGCGCCGCCACCATTTCCGCGGTATCGGCCGTGCCCGCGGGTACCTTGGCGTGCAACAGGTTCACGTAACCCTGCTTCGCCAGGTCGAAACTGTGCCGTCGCGGGCAGCGCAGGCTCCGGCCCGCGGGCGCCACGGGGTCCCCGCACACCGAACAGCGCAGCGCTCCCACCACCGAAGGGGGCAGGTCTTCCTGCGACATTCACACCCCTGCCGTAGCCGTTCCGGACCGCCTCACGCAGCGTATCTGACGACGACGTTTCGTAAACCGGCACAACCTGACGCCCGCTGGGAAACGTTCTCGTAACAAGTGGGCGACCACAGTTCACGCGGGCGAAACGTCGGATGCCGTCCCGTGAAACACCCGAAATCGAAACTCCCGGGCAATATCTCGATTCCGGGAGGACGATGTGCTGAACGCAGGAGACACCGCATGGGTGTTGGCCAGCGCCGCGCTGGTCATGCTCATGACACCAGGGTTGGCGTTCTTCTATGGCGGCATGGTTCGCGTGAAGAGCGTCCTGAACATGCTCATGATGAACTTCATCTGTCTGGCGATCGTGTCGGTTTTGTGGGTGCTCTACGGCTTCGGTGAGTCGTTCAGCACTGACGCGTTCAGCGGGCTGATCGGTAACTTCGACCACGCCGGCTTCGCCAACACGTGGGGTCACCTTGCCGGTTTCGCCACCGCGGCGACCGACACCTCGCCCGCTGTCGCCTGGCCGGGCGGCGACGCTCTGCCGGTGCTCGCCTTCGCGATGTTCCAGCTGATGTTCGCGGTGATCACCCCGGCGCTGATCTCGGGCGCGATCGCCGACCGCGCCAAGTTCTGGGGCTGGTGCCTGTTCGTGGTCGTGTGGGTCACGGTCGTGTACTTCCCGGTCGCGCACTGGGTGTTCTCGTTCGACGGTTTCATCGGCCCGGACGCGCTGGGCGGCTGGATCTCCAGCAAGCTCAAGGCACTGGACTTCGCGGGTGGTACCGCGGTGCACATCAACGCCGGTGCGGCAGGCCTCGCGCTGGCGATCGTGCTCGGCAAGCGCAAGGGCTGGCCGAAGGACACCGGGCGCCCGCACAACGTGCCGTCCGTGCTGCTGGGCGCCGCGCTGCTGTGGTTCGGCTGGTACGGCTTCAACGCCGGTTCGGCGCTGTCGGCCGGTGACCTCGCCGGGGTCGCTTTCACCAACACCACCGTCGCCACCGCGGCCGCCGTGCTGGGCTGGCTGCTGGTCGAGCAGCTCAAGTTCGGCAAGCCGACCACGCTGGGCGCCGCCTCCGGTGCCGTGGCCGGTCTGGTCGCGATCACCCCGGCCTGTGGTTTCGTGACGCCACTCGGCTCCATCGCGATCGGCATCATCGCCGGTGCGCTCTGCGCACTGGCCGTCTCGCTCAAGTACAAGCTCGGCTTCGACGACTCGCTCGACGTGGTCGGCGTGCACCTGGTCGGCGGTCTCGTCGGCACCCTGCTGATCGGCTTCTTCGCGACCACCAGCGTCAACTCGCTCGGCGCGGACGGCCTGTTCTACGGCGGCGGGCTTTCGCAGCTGGGCAAACAGGCGGCGGCCGCCTTCGCGGTCCTGGGCTACTCGTTCATCCTGACCCTGATCATCGGCTTCGTCATCAAGGCGGCAGGCGGCTTCCGGGTGTCCACAGAGGACGAGGTCAGCGGCATCGACGAAGCGCAGCACGCGGAAAGCGCGTATGACTTCGGCGGGCCCGCGTTCGGCGGGAGCGGCGGCACCACACCCACCCCGGTGCCGTCGAAGGACGGCGTTGCCCTGGAAGGGAGCAAGGCATGAAGCTGATCACCGCGATCGTCAAGCCGTTCACGCTCGACGACATCCGCGCGGCGCTGGAACAGCTCGGCACACTGGGCATGACCGTCAGCGAGGTGCAGGGCTACGGCAGGCAGAAGGGCCACACGGAGGTCTACCGCGGCGCCGAGTACGCCGTGGACTTCGTGGCCAAGCTGCGCGTCGAGGTCGTGACCGACGACGCGGGCGTCGAGAAGGTCATCGAGGCGATCGTCAACGCCGCGCACACCGGCAAGATCGGTGACGGCAAGGTGTGGGTCACGCCCGTCGAGACCGTGGTCCGGGTTCGCACCGGCGAACGCGGCACGGACGCCTTGTAGGCCCGGGCGATGGTTCTCGGGGGGGAACTCGCCAAGGCGGCGAACCGCCTGCTGGAGGGAAGACACGGCAGGCTCGGAGCGAACGCGCTCCGGGCCGCCCTCGTCGACCTCTACGAGTTCTGGCTCAGCAAGGCCGCGGCGGCGGCCGGTGTGGACACCGCGGACCCGGGTGTCGCACTGGTCGCCGTCGGCGGCCTCGGACGGCGCGAGCTCGTGCCGTTCTCCGACCTCGACCTGGTGCTGGTGCACAACCAGAATCCCCAGGTCGCCGAAATCGCCGATGCGCTGTGGTACCCGCTGTGGGACGCGCGCATCGGCCTCGACCATTCCGTGCGCACCCCGGCGGAGGCCCTGCAGGTCGCGTCCGAGGATCTGCGCACGGCGATCGGCCTGCTCGACGCCCGGCACATCGCCGGGGATCCCGAGCTGACCGCCAGGCTGGCCGCCGCGGCGCGCGACCAATGGCGCCGCACGGCCCGCAAACGCCTGCCGGAACTGGCCGAATCGACCAGCAAACGCTGGCAGCGTAGCGGTGAGATCGCCCAGTCCGCGGAGCCGGATCTCAAGCACGGCAAGGGCGGCCTGCGCGACCTCGGCGTGCTGGACGCGCTCGCGGTCGCGCAGCTGACCGACCGCCCTGGCGAGGAATCGCGCGAGGCACGGGAACTTCTGCTCGACGTGCGCACCGAGATGCGGCGCGAACTCCGGCGCGACCGGGACATCCTCAGCGCGCCCGACGCCGAACTGGTGGCGGCCGAGCTCGGTTTCGGGGACAGGTTCACGTTGGCGCGTAAGCTTTCCGGCGCCGGCCGCGCGGTCGGTTACGCCGTGGAAGTCGCGCTCCGGTCCACTGTGGAGCCGCCTCGGGGCCGCTTCGGGCGGCGGCCGAGCCGGACCCCGCTCGACGAGGGCGTGGTGCTGCACGGCAACGAGGTCGCACTGGCCAGGGATGCCGTACCGGCCAAGGATCCCGCGCTGCTGTTGCGGGTGGCGGCCGCATCGGCCCGGACCGGAGTGCCCATTTCGCACGGGACACTGCGCACGCTCGCCGACTCGGCGCCGGAGCTGCGCACGCCGTGGCCCGCCGACGCGCGGGACGCGCTGACCGAGTTGCTCGGCGCGGGCGAAGGCCTCATCGATGCCGTGGAAGCCTTGGACCGCACGGGTTTGTGGGCGCGGCTGTTCCCGGAGTGGGGCGCTGTCCGTGACCTGCCACCGCGGTCGCCGGTGCACGCCTGGACCGTGGACCGGCATCTGGTGCAGACCGCCGTGGAAGCGGCGAACCTGACCACGACGGTGTCCCGGCCGGATCTGCTGTTGCTCGGTGCCCTGCTGCACGACATCGGCAAGGGCCGCGACGCCGATCACTCCGAACTCGGCGCGGCGATCTCGGTGCAGGTGGCCCGCCGGGTGGGACTGTCCGAAGCGGATTCGGCGATGGTGTCGGCGATGGTGCGTCACCACCTGCTGCTGCCGCACACCGCCACCCGCCGGGACATCGAGGAGCCCGCCACGGTGCAGCGCGTCGCCAAGACGGTGGACAACGACGTGGTCCTGCTCGAACTCCTGCAGGCGCTCACCCAGGCCGATTCGCTGGCCACCGGGCCCGGGATGTGGACGGACTGGAAGGCCGGGCTCGTCGCGAACCTGGTCACCCGGTGCAAACAGGTCATGCAGGGCAAGGGACTCAGCCCGCCCGAACCGCTGAACGCCGAACAGCGCGAGCTGATCGCCACGGCGGTGCGCAGCGGCCGCGGCGAGGCGCTGATCTCCTCGAACGGCAACATGGCCACGGTCGTGCTGGCCGTGCCCGCCCGTGCCGAACTGCTCGCGCCCGCGGCGGGCGTGCTGGCCCTGCATTCGCTGGAGGTGCACACGGCGATACTGCGCGGGCACGGCGAAGGGCGGGCCGGGATTTTCACGGCCTCACCCAAGTTCGGTTCGCTGCCGGACAGCACGCTGCTGCGGGAACAGTTCGCCCGCGCGGTGGCCGGCGGGCTGGCGCTGGAGGCGAAACTGGCCGCGAAGGAACGGGACTACCAGACCCCGGTCCGGATCGTGGCCAAACCGAAGGTGCTCTGGTTCGACGGCGAGACCGGCGGGCCGAACACGGTGGTGCTGGAACTGCGTGCGGCGGACCGGATCGGGTTGCTGTACCGGGTCGCCGGTGCGCTGCAGTCCTGCGATGCCGAGGTGCGCTGGGCGAAGGTCGCGACACTCGGCGGGGCGGTGGTGGACTCGTTCGCCGTCGCTCCCCGCAGCGGCCGGATCGACCAGCCGTGGCGGCAGCGCGTCGAACAGGCTGTTCTGGCGGCCGCTCCCTGAACCGGGACGGGACAGGGCGTGTCGCGCGGGCCCGGCGTGATCGCGATGGCAGTATGTCGCGCATGCCGGAGCTCGAGCCGACCGTCCTTCCCATCACGGTGGCCGCTTCCCACCTCCGCGCGTGCGCTGCCGAGCTCGACGGCGCCCAGGGCACGGAGCTGGGGGACCTGACAGCGGTGATCGGCGATCTCGTCGCCGGGCAGCGAATGCTCTCCAGCGCGCTCAACCGCCTCGCCGAGCAGGTCGACGCCGGCCAGGAAGGGGTACTGGCCGCCGCGCCGCCCTCACAGGTACAGGCGATGGCTCAGGTACTCCATGCGGCGGCGGGCGCGTTCGGCTATTCAGCGGATGCCTTGTGCGAAAGCGAGCCGCTCGCACGCGTGCTGGCGGAATTCGGTGGTCCCAACACCCGTTTGTAGCTATTAGCCCACCGGCGCGCGTGGATACGCTTTCCGGATGCGCACAGTGTGGAAAGGCACGATCGGATTCGGCAGCTCGGCCATTCCGGTGAAGGCCTACAGCGCCACCGAAGACCACAGCACGCCGCTGAACCAAGTGCATTCCGCCGACGGCGGCCGCGTCCGCAACAAGCGGATCTGCGAGGTCGACGGCGTCGAGATCCCGCCGGGCGAGCTCGGCCGCGGCTACACCCTGCCTGGTGGTGACGTGGTCATCCTCAGTGACGAAGAACTGGCCGCTCTTCCTTTGCCCACAGCGCATTCGATCGAGATCCTCGGGTTCGTGCCCGGCGGCCAGGTCGACCCGCTGTACTTCGTGAAAAGCTACTTCCTCGAGCCGGAGGTGCCTGCCACGAAACCGTATGTGCTGCTGAGCGAGGCGCTTGTGCAGGCGGACCGGGTGGCGATCGTGAAAGTGGCGATCCGGCAGAAGGAAACGCTCGGCGCGCTGCGGGTCCGCGGCCAGGTGATCATGCTCGACACGCTGCACTGGCCCGCCGAGGTGCGCACCCCCGATTTCCCGTTCCTGCACGACGATGTGGACGTGCGGATGGCACAGGTGCGGGCGGCGGCGAACCTGATCGAGAACCTTTCCGGTGATTTCGAACCCGGCCGCTACTCCGACGGTTATTCGGCCGCGCTGCAGGCGCTTATCGAGGCGAAGGTGGACGGCCGGGACGTCCTGCAGCCCACCGCCGCGGTCCAGGACGCCGGCGTCGAGCAACTGCTCGACGCGCTCCAGGAGAGCGCGCAGGAACGCACGGACACCGACCAGGCCACCTCACCTGCCGTGGCACGCGCGAAGGCCGCCGCGGAGAAGGCCAAAGAGGGCGCGACCAAGGCGAAGAAGGCCACGTCAAAGGCACGTTCGGCGTCCAAGTCCCGCCGCTGACGGTGCGTCCGGAAAAAATCTTGGCAAACCCGCGTCACGCGTGTGGGTGGCGTGCGTCCCACTGCCGCGCCGGAAGCAGAGCGACGGCACTTGAGTAGATCTACCCAGGCCTACTTGGGTGTCATCACGCTGCCCGCCGTGCCCCCTGCCCGGCAGGCTTAGGGACATCGCGTCGAAGGTGTTCCGAGGGAACTCGCCAGGTACTGGGGGTCCGGCGAGCGACGAGCTTGTGCGATACGCCTTCGGCGCGACCATGCGGGTGGCTCGGCGAGGGGGCGAGCCACCCGCATGTGTGTCCGGCAGGTTCCGCAGTTCTCCCGTACCCGCTACGGTTCGCCCCTGCTCGTCGTGCCCTTGTGATCGTTCCGGTCGTGTCGGGCGGTTCGGCGAGGATTACCGGGTGAACACGGATGTCAGCATCAACCTGGTCGCGTTCGAGGTGCGCGGCGCGGGGGAACCGATCGTCGTGCCCGCCCCCACCCAGGCCGAGGACGGCGTCCGGCAGGCGTGGGCGACGGTCCGCCGTGAACACGAGGTGACTCCCCGTGACGTCTCCCGGCTGCACACCGAATGGGAACCCTCACGCGCGGACGCGGTCTTCCTCTCGGCCACCTTCCCGGACGCCGAGCGCACGTACAGTTTCTCGCGCCCGGAGCCCGGCGGCTGGGAGCACGCGTTCGAAGAAGTCCGCCGCTCGATGATCGAGGCCGAGCTGGCCGAGCGGAACTCCGGCGCCCGCAACGGGGAACTGCTGCCGATCCTGTGGAGCGCGTCCTCCCCGCAGGCCGAGATGCTGAACTTCCTGCCCTGTGCCGAGCTCGTGCCCGCGAAGGTTTCCATCGCGCTGGCCAACGTCGCGCAGACCTCGCGCGGCACCTTCGGGCTGCGGCACGTCACGAAGGCCGCCTACGACAACATGGGCACGTCGTTCGAACAACTGCTCGCCGAGGCACGCGGAAACCTCGTGCGCGGCTTACGGATCAACGTGCACGAGGTGGGCGACGAGGGCAACTTCCTGTCCTGGAGCCGAGATGACGGCTTCGCCGGCTCCGCCCTGGCGCTACCGGACTTCTTTTGCATGATGTCGAACTCGCTGGAGACGAGCAGGCTCGTGGTCGGCCTGCCGTGCCCGGAGTTCCTTTACGTGGCCGAGGCGGACACCGGGCTCGGGGACATGATCACGCAGCTGACCCTGGAATCGGAATACGCCGACACCGAACTGGTGCCGTGCGTCCTCCACCTCGACCGCGACGGGATGCGCCTGCTCGCCGAGCGCGGCGCCTGACCGGGGGTATGCGTGCCCGCTCCGGCGCCGGCCATCCCCGGCGCCGGAGCGGTCGCGTGTCCCGCCCTCAGGCATCCGCCAATCGGTCCATCACCTTCGCCGCCAACCGCAGCAGCTCCCGCTCCGTCTCGGTCAGCGTGTCCGTCATCGCCCGCGCCAGCCAGCGTTCGCGCTGCTCGCTGTAGTCCCGCAGGGTGCGCAGCCCGGTCTCGGTGATCGTCAGCAGCGACTGCCGCCCATCGGCCGGATCGGGGCGGCGCGCGATCAGCCCTTCCTGTTCCAGCGTCGCGAGCACCCGCGTCAGCGACTGAGGCTGGATCCGTTCCCCCTCCGCCAGCGCTTTCGGCGTCTGGGTGCCGGCGCGGTACAGCCGGCTCAGCACGGCGAGCACCAGCGGGCTCGGGCCGCGCCGGTCGCGTTCGGCCCGCATCCGCCAGTTCAGCCTGCCGACCCCCTCCCGCACGACACGGGCGAGTTCGGCCATCTCCTGGTCGGCATCGGGCATGACTGACAGCTTAAGGCGAGACTCCCCGCACCAGCCGGGCGTAGCGCCCGCCGAGCGCGAGCAGCTCGGCGTGCTTGCCCCGTTCCACGATCCGGCCCTCGTGCAGCACCACGATCTGGTCCGCGGTTTCCACAGTGGACAGGCGGTGCGCGATGGTGATCGTGGTGCGCTGCGCCGCGAGCCGGTCCAGCTCGGCCTGCACGGCGCGTTCGGTGCGGTTGTCCAGCGCGCTCGTCGCCTCGTCGAGGACGAGCACCGGCGGGTTCCGCAGCAGGATCCTGGCGATCGCCATCCGCTGCTTCTCCCCGCCGGAAAACCGGTAACCCCGTTGTCCCACAACGGTGTCGTATCCCTCGGGTAGTCCGGCCAGTGTCTCGTGGATGTGCGCGGCACGGGCCGCCCGTTCGATCTCCTCGTCGGTCGCGTCAGGTTTGGCGAACCGCAGGTTTTCCCGCACCGAAGCGTGGAACAGATACGTCTCCTGTGAGACCAGCCCGACCGCCCCGGCCAGTGACTGCAGTGTCACGTCGCGGACGTCCACGCCGTCGATGAGCACCCGGCCCTCGTCCGGCTCGTACAGTCGCGCGACCAGGTACGCCAGCGTGGTCTTGCCCGAACCCGTCGCGCCGACGAGCGCGGTGGTGGAGCCCGCCGGGATCTCCAGGTCGATGTCGCGCAGCGTCGGGGAATCGCCGTAGGAGAAGGAAACCCCGCGCAGGCTGACGGTCCCGTCGCGCACGGCCAGCTCACCGGCGCCCGGCCGGTCGGTGATCTCCACCGGCAGGTCCAGCACCTCGAAGATGCGACCGAACAAGGCCGTCGCGGTGGACAGGTTCTGGCCGACCGACTGCATCGCGGTGGCCGGGCCGACCAGCCGGTTGAGCATGCTGGTGGAGGCCACCACGGTGCCGATCGTCGTCGGACTGGCGCCATGCGCGAGCGCCATCCCGGCCAGCCAGTACACCAGCGCGGGCACACAGGTCAGGCAGATCCGTCGCGACGCCAGCTGCCAGCGGCCGGCGAGCGCGGATTCCCGTTCCAGCCGGGAGATCTCCCGCGACTCGGCGGCGAACCGGGCACGCAGCTCCGCGCCGTTGCCCATCGTCTTCGACAGCAGGACCCCGGCCACCGACAGGGATTCCTCGACCATCGTGGTGAGCCGGGCGAGCCTGCCCTGCCTGCCACGCGCCAGTTTCCGGCGACGGCGGCCCAGCCGGAGCGTGAACACCAGGAACACCGGCACCACGAGCAGGCCGAGCACGGCCAGCTGCCAGTCCATGATCACCAGCGCGACCGCGATGGC
Organism: Amycolatopsis sp.; assembly: GCF_035546795.1. Lineage (GTDB taxonomy): Bacteria > Actinomycetota > Actinomycetes > Mycobacteriales > Pseudonocardiaceae > Amycolatopsis_E. The sequence continues at coordinate 24,617 of NZ_DASZWC010000061.1, read as the reverse complement.
CAGCATGGTGATCCCGTTCACCGCGAGCGAACTCGCCGTGGTGTTGACGACGTTGTCCACCCCGCCGATGTCGTTGAACACCCTGGAGAGCACCTCGCCGGTGCGGGTCCTGGTGAAGAACGCGAGCGACATCTGTTGCAGGTGCCCGTAAACGCCCACCCGCAGGTCGTTCATCACGCGCTGGCCGATCGAGTTCGCGAGACCGGTCGAAGCAACGCTCACCGCCCCGCTGCCCAGTGCGGAGACGATCATCCCGGCGGCGAGCACGGTGAGCAGCAGGGTGTTTCGCTGCGGCAGCGCCTCGTCGACGATGCGGCGCAGGAAGAACGGCGAAGCCACCCCGAGTGTCGCCTGCACGACGATCACCGCGAGCAGCCCCGCCAGCTGCCCTCGATAGGGCCCGAACAGGGCGATGATGCGGGACAGCGGCACCCGCTGTTCCTCTTCGGGAGGCGCCTCCGTCAACGAAGTCATAAACATGACCTTACTAATCCGGTCGACAGATTAAGGAAAATCGGTGAAACTACTAAACACTGTCTTGGTATCGGTTTCGCCTGGTTTCGCGGTACCCGCAGCTCGGGACAGGCGGGCGGCTACCCTGGACCGAGCAACCACGACCAGCTGGAGCGTGCACACCCGTGTTCGACACCCTCTCCGACAGGCTCACTTCGGCCCTGCAGAACCTGCGGGGCAAGGGGAAGCTGACCGACGCCGACATCGACGCCACCGCGCGCGAGATCCGCATCGCGCTGCTGGAGGCCGACGTCGCGCTGCCCGTGGTACGGGAGTTCATCGCGCGGATCAAGGAACGCGCGAAGGGCGCCGAGGTCTCCGGCGCACTGAACCCGGCGCAGCAGGTCATCAAGATCGTCAACGAGGAGCTCGTCGGCATCCTCGGCGGCGAGACCCGCAGGCTCAGCCTCGCCAAGAACCCGCCGTCGGTGATCATGCTCGCCGGTCTGCAGGGTTCCGGTAAGACCACGCTGGCGGGCAAGCTCGCGCTGTGGCTGAAGAAGCAGGGCCACGCGCCGATGCTGATCGCCTGTGACCTCCAGCGTCCCAACGCCGTCACCCAGCTGCAGGTGGTCGGTGAGCGCGCGGGCGTCACGGTGTTCGCGCCCGAGCCCGGCAACGGCGTCGGCGACCCGGTGGACGTGGCCCGCCGCGGTATCGACGAGGCCAAGCACGCGCAGCACGACATCGTTATCGTCGACACCGCCGGCCGCCTCGGCGTCGACGAGGAGCTGATGAAGCAGGCCGCGGACATCCGCGACGCGGTCACGCCGGACGAGACGTTGTTCGTCGTCGACGCGATGATCGGCCAGGACGCGGTGACCACCGCCGAGGCCTTCCGCGACGGCGTCGGCTTCACCGGCGTGGTCCTCACCAAACTCGACGGCGACGCCCGCGGTGGTGCCGCGCTGTCGGTCCGCCAGGTCACCGGCCAGCCGATCCTGTTCGCGTCCAACGGTGAGAAGCTCGAGGACTTCGACACCTTCCACCCGGACCGGATGGCGAGCCGGATCCTCGGCATGGGCGACATGCTCACCCTGATCGAGCAGGCCGAGCAGGCCTTCGACCAGGAGCAGGCGGAGAAGGCGGCGGCCAAGCTCGGCACCGGCCAGCTCACCCTGGAGGACTTCCTCGAGCAGATGCTCGCGGTCCGCAAGATGGGCCCGATCGGCAACCTGCTCGGCATGTTGCCCGGCGCCGGCCAGATGAAGGACCAGCTCGCCCAGGTCGACGACAAGCAGCTGGACCGGCTGCAGGCGATCATCCGCGGCATGACCCCGGCCGAGCGCGCCGACCCGAAGATGATCAACGGCTCGCGTCGCGCGCGTATCGCCGCCGGCTCCGGTGTGGCCGTGCGCGAGGTCAACGACCTGGTGAACCGCTTCTTCGAAGCCCGCAAGATGATGCAGCAGATGGCGGGCCGCTTCGGCTTCGGCGGGGGCGGCGGCAGCAAGAGCCGCAAGGGCAAGAAGGGGAAGAAGGGCAAGGGGAAGGGCCCGACGCAGCCGAAGGTGCGCGGCGGCTTCCCCGGTGGCATGCCGATGCTGCCGCCCGGTGGCATGGGCGGCCAGGGCGGTCCGGACCTGTCCCAGCTGGGCGGCGGGATGAACGACGTGCCCGGGTTCGACCCCTCGAAGTTCAAGCTGCCGCCGAAGAACAAGTGATGCGGTTCAGCGGTGTGGTGCTGCCCGACGGCGGGCGGCGCGATGTCTGGGTCTCCGATGGCCGCTGTACGTCCGAACCCGTCGACGGCGCGAAAACCGTTGTCACCGAAGGGTTTCTGGTCCCGGGGCTGGTCGACGCGCACTGCCATCCGGCGATCGGCGTGCACGGACCGACCACAGTGGACGAAGCGGTCGGGCACGCGCTGGCCGACCGGGACGCGGGCACGCTGCTGATCCGCGACTGCGGTCAGCCCATCGACACCCGCGCGCTGCAGGCCCGCCCGGATCTGCCGAAGATCATCCGCGCGGGCCGCCACCTCGCGCTGCCCAAGCGCTACATCCCGGGCCTCGGCATCGACCTGGCGTCGCCGGACGAGCTGCCGGCCGCGGTAGCCGAACAGGCCGCGGACGGCGACGGGTGGGTCAAGCTGGTCGGCGACTGGATCGACCGCGCGACGGGCGATCTCGCCCCGCTCTGGCCGGACGATGTACTCGCCGAGGCAATCAAGGTCGCGCACGAGGCCGGCGCCAGGGTCACCGCGCACGTCTTCGGTGAGGACGCGCTGCCGGGCCTCATCAACGCGGGTATCGACTGCCTGGAACACGGCACCGGCCTGTCCGGCGAACTGCTCGCCGAGATGGCCCGCCGCGGCACCGCGCTCGTGCCCACCCTGATCAACATCGAAAACTTCCCCGGCATCGCGGACAAGGCCGGCAAGTACCCGGTGTACGCGGCGCACATGCGCGCGCTGCACGCCGGAGTCGGCGACATGGTCGCCGGGGCCCTGTCCGTCGGCGTCCCGGTGTACGCGGGTAGCGACGCGGGCGGCATGGTCGCGCACGGCCGTCTCGTCGACGAGATCGAGGCGCTCTGGCGAGCCGGCATGTCCCGCACCGAAGCGCTGGCAGCCGGGTCCTGGGCGGCCCGCGAATGGCTCGGCCACCCGTCGATCGAGGACGGCGCACCGGCGGATTTCCTGGTCTACGAAAGCGATCCCCGCGAAAACCTCGACGTGCTGCGCAATCCGCGCCACATCGTGCTGGGCGGCGTCCTCGTCCGCTGAAGGCCGCCCGGTGGAACGGGTCCTGGTTGACGATCCGGTCACGCCCCGGGTTCGATCGACAGCGAGGCGCCATTAGCCTGAGGGGAGCCGAAGGGGGGAGCCGGGGTGACGCAGGAGGACCGCGCGGCCCGTGTCCACACCAGGCTGGTCTTCGGCGCGCACTGGGCTTTCCTGGCTTTCTTCGGCGGGCTCGGTGCCTACCACGTGGTCACCCTCGTGATGACAGCGCTGCGGTCCGGGCACGCGAGTGTCGACCCGCTCGCACTGCTCGACGTGGGGCCCATGCTGCTGCTGGCTTTCCTGCCCAGCATCGTGCTGGCGCTCGGCCCGGTCCTCGCGTCGCGGCGCTGGGGTGCGGGCCCGACGCAGGACTTCGGCTGGCTGCCCACGGCCCGCGACGTGAAGGTCGGGCTCGCGTGCGGGGTGCTCGCCCTCGTCGTCGGCTCTCTGCTCAACCTGCTGATCCTCGGTTTGTACGGGGTGGACCGGGTATCCGACAGTCCGCTGACGGAACTGGCCGAAGGCGTGGACGAGAACGAGACGCTGTGGCTCGTGCTCGCCGCGCTCATCGTGGTAGTGGCCACGCCGCTGGCGGAGGAACTGCTGGTGCGCGGGGCGCTGTGGAACGCGCTGGAGTACCACCGCATCCCGCGCTGGGTGATCCTCGTGCTGACCGCGGTCGTCTTCGCCTACGTCCACGGCGAGCCGACGCGCACGGTCGCGCTGCTCGGGCAGGGGCTCGCGATCGGCCTGGCCAGGATGCGAACCGGCCGCGTAGGCGCGAGCCTGGTCGCACACGCGGCCAACAACCTGCCGGCGGCGCTGCTGCTGCTCACCGGTTCCTGACGGTGGCGTGATGGGTTTAGGGTTCGGTCGGACGGGACGGAGGTCATCGGTGACGGCGACGCAACCGGACGAACCCGTCCCGGAACTCGATTCACTGGAACTCACCGAAGCCGCGCCCGCCTTCCCCGCGCATCGCTGGGGGTTCGGCGCGTTCCTCGTCGTCGAGGCCGCACTGCTCGCTTCCGCCGCCTTCGTCAGCGTGCTGCTCGGGCCGGTCCCGGCAGGCCGGCCCACGCCGGTCCGCGACGTCCTGATCGGCACGATGGCGCCGACGGCGCTGGCCGCGCTGGTCGCGGTGCTGATCACGGTGTGGCGCGGCAACGGCCCGGTGCTCGATCTGCGGTTGTCCTGGAACTGGGCCGACGTGCGGCTCGGCCTCAAGCTCGGCGCACTCGGCCTGGTGGTGACCGTCCTCGGCGCCTACGTCTGGACCCAGGTCGTCGGCGAGGACAACTCCTCGTCGGCGATCAGCGCGCTGGTGGAGAACCAGCCGATGTCGGTCACCGCGGCGGTGATCATGTTCGGCTACCTGTGGCTGCTCGGGCCGGTCTGCGAGGAGATCATCTACCGCGGCCTGCTCTGGGGCGCGGTGGAACGGCTGAGCTGGGGCAAGGAGAAGTACGGCAGGCTGGCGGCGTTCCTGTTGTCCACGGCCGTGTTCGCGGCCAGCCACCTGGAGCCGCTGCGCACCACCCTGCTGATCGTGATCTCGCTGCCCATCGGCCTGGCCAGGCTGTTCACCGGGCGGCTGCTCGGCGCGGTGGTCGCGCACCAGATGAACAACTTCCTGCCGGCGCTGGCGATGCTGCTCACCACGCTCGGCGTGACCACCCTCTAGGCCCGCCGCCACGGGCGTCTGGCACAATTGACCCTTGCCTGCTTCGGCCGGACCCTCTCAACCGTGCCGTGGCGACCCAGCTTCGGGTACCCGTGTCCGTTTCCCCACGCGGATCGTGTCCCGGCACCAGCGAGTACCGAGAATCCAAGGAGTACCCACACCCGTGGCCGTCAAGATCAAGCTGCAGCGCCTCGGCAAGATCCGTGCGCCGTACTACCGCATCGTCGTCGCCGACGCGCGCACCCGCCGGGATGGCAAGGCCATCGAGACGATCGGCAAGTACCACCCGAAGGAAGAGCCGAGCTTCATCGAGGTCGACTCCGACCGCGCCCAGTACTGGCTGGGTGTCGGCGCGCAGCCGACCGAGCCGGTGCAGCGCATCCTCGAGATCACCGGCGACTGGCAGAAGTTCAAGGGCCTGCCCGGTGCCGAGGGCACGTTGAAGGTGCGTGAGCCCAAGGCCTCGAAGCAGGACCTGTTCAACGCGGCCCTCGCGGCCGCCGGCGACGAGCCCGGCACCGAGGCCACCACGCCGAAGAAGAAGGCCCCGAAGAAGGCCGAGGCCGACGAGGCGGGTAAGGCGGAAGCGTGAGCTTCCTCGCCGACTCCCTCGAACACCTGGTGCGCGGGATCGTCGACAACCCGGACGACGTCCGGGTCGAGCTGATCACCACCCGGCGCGGTCGCACGCTCGAGGTGCACGTCCACCCGGACGACCTCGGCAAGGTGATCGGCCGTGGTGGCCGCACCGCGACGGCGCTGCGCACCGTCATGGGCGGCATCGGTGGCCGCGGCGTCCGCGTCGACGTCGTCGACACCGACCGCTGACCCGCACCGCCGTGGACGTCGTGGTCGGGCGTGTCGCCAAGGCGCACGGAATCCGGGGCGAACTCGCCGTGGACGTGCGCACCGACTCGCCCGAGCAACGGTTCGCCGAAGGCACCGTCCTCACCGGACGGCGCCGGGATGGCGACACCTGCGAACTCACCGTGGCAACCGCCCGCTGGCACAGCGGGCGGTTGCTGGTGACCTTCGCGCAGGTGCGCAACCGGGACGAGGCGGAGACGCTGCGTGGCGTTCTCCTGCTCGCCGACACCGCGACCCTGCCGCCGAACGAAGATCCCGACGAGTTCTACGACCATGAGCTCGAAGGGCTGCGCGCGGAGCTGACCGACGGGTCACTTGTGGGCACCGTCAAGGAGATCGTGCACGCTCCCGGCAGCGAGCTGCTCTCGCTGGACAGGGACGGCCGAACGGTGCTGGTGCCCTTCGTGCGCGCGATCGTCCCGCTCGTCGACGTGGCCGCCGGCCGGGTCGTGCTCGACCCGCCCGAGGGCCTGCTCGACGAAGTCGAATAGGGGAGCGGAAGTGCGGATAGACGTCGTCACGATCTTCCCCGAATACCTGGATCCACTGCGGGCCGCGCTGCTCGGCCGCGCGATCGAACGCGGCCTCATCGAGGTCGGCGTGCGTGATCTGCGTGACTGGACCCACGACGTCCACCGCGCGGTGGACGACGCCCCGTACGGCGGCGGCCCCGGCATGGTGATGAAGCCGCAGGTCTGGGGCGATGCCCTCGACGAGGTCTGCGGCGAGAAGACCAGGCTCGTGGTGCCCACCCCCGCGGGCAGGCCGTTCACCCAGCAGCTGGCGCACGAGTTCGCGGCGGAGGAGCACCTGGTGTTCGCCTGCGGCCGGTACGAAGGCATCGACCAGCGGGTGATCGACGACGCGGCGCGCCGGATGCCGGTCGACGAGGTCTCCGTCGGCGACTATGTGCTCGTCGGCGGCGAGGCGGCGGTGCTCGTGATGGTCGAGGCGACGGTCCGCCTGCTGCCAGGGGTGCTGGGCAATCCCGTTTCGGCGGAACAGGATTCGTTCTCCGACGGGCTGCTGGAAGGCCCCAGCTACACCCGGCCGGAGGTCTGGCGTGAGCTGGCGGTGCCGGAAGTGCTGCGCTCGGGCAACCATGCGCTCATCGACAGGTGGCGCCGGGACCAGGCGCTGGAACGCACGCTGCGGCGCAGGCCGGAGCTCCTGGACCGGCTGCCCGAAGGTAGCCTGGACAGCAAGGACCTCGCGGTGCTCGACCGGGTTCGCGAGGAGCAGGCGCAGGCCGGATGAGTCGGCCGCGACCGCGTCTGTAATACTTGACCGGTTGGCGCGCAGGTACAGATGTGTGCGCAGCCCCAATGCCCCCGGGTCGATCGCTTCCCAGCAGGTCCGCGCCCGGATGTACTGAAGACATACGAAGGACGAGGACGGAAGACCGATGAATACCCTGGACGCCCTGGACGCTCAGTCGCTGCGTTCCGACATTCCGAACTTCCGCCCGGGCGACACGCTGAAGGTCCACGTTCGCGTCATCGAGGGAAACCGCGAGCGCAACCAGATCTTCCAGGGCGTGGTCATCCGCCGTCAGGGTGGTGGCATCCGCGAGACCTTCACCGTCCGCAAGGTTTCGTTCGGCGTCGGCGTGGAGCGCACCTTCCCGGTGCACACGCCGAACATCGCCAAGATCGAGATCTTCAAGCGCGGTGACGTCCGGCGCGCCAAGCTGTACTACCTGCGCGAGCTCCGCGGCAAGGCCGCCAAGATCAAGGAGCGCCGCGAGACCCCGACCGCTTCCTGACAGCGCGCGTAGCCTGGCGAGGTGGTCGAGCCTGTGCCCTCCAGCTCTGCTGAGGACGAGCCGGAACGCGATCCGGACGAAGGCGGCAAAGGAAAACGTCGGCACCGCAAGCAGAAGAAACAGCGGTCCTTCTGGGTCGAATTGCCGATCCTGATCGTGGTCGCGCTGGTGCTGGCCTTCGTGTTCCAGCAGTTCTTCGCTCGCGTGTACACGATTCCGTCGGCTTCGATGGAAAGCACACTGCACGGCTGCACCGGCTGCTACGGCGACAAGGTGCTGGTGGACAAGATCACGTACGACTTCACCGACCCTTCGCCGGGCGACGTGGTGGTGTTCAAGGGCCCGGATCCCTGGCTGGAGAACGAAGCCCCGGTCCAGCGTTCGAGCAACCCGGTGGTCCGGTTCTTCCAGGACGTCGGCTCGGTGTTCGGCCTCGCCCCGCCGGACGAGCGTGATTTCGTCAAGCGGATCATCGCCACCGGCGGCCAGACGGTGCAGTGCTGTGACGCGCGAAACCGCGTCGTGGTGGACGGCAAGGCGCTCAACGAGCCCTACATCCACTGGGAAGACCCGAACAACCAGCAGCAGGCCTCGTTCGATCCGGTCAAGGTGCCCGACGGCGATGTCTGGGTGATGGGTGACAACCGCAACGACTCCTGTGACTCGCGCTGTCAGGGCGGAGGCGGGCTGCGGGGTGTCGTCCCGGTGGACAACATCATCGGCAAGGCCAGGATCATCGTGCTGCCACCCAGTCGCTGGGGCGGGGTGAGCGACACCAACCCGCAGGAGAACGCGCAGCCGGTCGCACTGGGTGCGCCAGGCTGGCAGCAGAGCGTCCCCATCGGTTTCGGCGCCGTCGCCGCCTGGCCCACGGTGGCGTTGAGCCGCCGGTTCGGTTCGGGCCTTGGCAGGGCGGTCAAGCGGAAGCGGTAGCCGGTGGGTAGGTCGTTGTCCGCGCTCGGCGCGACGATCAAACCACCCCGGGCCGTGGTCCGGGGCGAGATCACCTGGGGGCTGTTGTCCGCGCTGGACAGGCGCGGGCTGGGCCCGGTGGCCGGAGTCGACGAGGCAGGCCGCGGTGCCTGCGCCGGCCCGCTGGTGGTCGCTTCGTGCGTGCTCAAACCGGGAGATGCCGCCCGGCTGGACGAGCTGACGGATTCCAAGCTGCTGACGGCGCCGGCCAGGGACCGGGTGTACGACCGGGTGCTGAAGCGGGCGCTGGACTACTGCATCGTGGTGATCCCGCCGGCGGAGGTGGACGCGCTGGGGATACACGTGATGAACATCGAAGGTATGCGGCGGGCCGTGGCCGGGCTGGAAACCTGCCCGGGGTACGTGCTCACCGACGGGTTCCGGGTGCCGGGGCTGCCTGCCCCGAGTGTCCCGGTGCTCAAGGGGGACCAGACCGTGGCGTGCATCGCGGCCGCTTCGGTGCTGGCGAAGGTGACCAGGGACCGGATCATGTCCGACCTGCACGGGGAGCATCCGTTGTACGGGTTCGACGTGCACAAGGGGTACAGCACGGCCGACCACGGCGCGGCACTCACCGAACACGGCCCGAGTGCGGTACATCGGTGGTCGTACGCCAACGTCGCGAACGCGGCGGTCGCGCACAACCGGCGTCCGCCGCACAAGGTGATGCTCAGCGCTGCGGCGCTGGGCCGGACGAGCCCTCCGGTGGATGCCCTCTTCGACGGGTTGAGTCAGAATGAGGGTTCCGTCGCCGGAGACCGGTCGAGCTCGCGAGGAGGGGCGCGGATTTCATGAGCGCAGAGGATCTCGAGAAGTACGAGACCGAAATGGAGTTGTCGCTGTACCGCGAGTACCGCGACATCGTCAGCCAGTTCTCGTACGTAGTGGAGACCGAGCGGCGGTTCTATCTGGCCAATGCCGTGGATGTCCAGGTCCGCGACGGCGGCGGTGAGGTGTACTTCGAGGTGCGGATGTCCGATGCGTGGGTCTGGGACATGTACCGGCCCGCGCGGTTCGTCAAGAACGTCCGGGTGATCACCTTCAAGGACGTGAACGTCGAGGAGCTGGAAAAGCCCGACCTGCGTCTCCCCGAGGACGGCCCCTTCTCCGGCTGATCCTCGCCGTCGGTTACCGCCGCAGTTTCGATTCCCCGACCGCCGCGGGCGCTTTCCCGTGGCCTCGGGTTCACACCCATCCCGGCTGGTCTGGTCGTCAGCGGCCACCCGGGCCCTCACCCACATGGGGAGTCTTGTCAGCCCCGAGGCGCCGGCATCCGCCTCGACGACCGCCCTCGAATCGCCCGCACTCACCGCGTCACTGGGTCAGCAGGCCACCGGCACTCCGCGTCCCGGCCAGCCACCGGCTCGTCGCCGCCGTCCCGGCAGGTACCCGACCGGGCCCCGCCACTCCGCACACCCCCACCTCCCCGGCCGGCCGCCGCGGCACCCTCACCCCGCGAGCGCCACTCCCGCAGGCCAGCCCCGCACCCGGCGGGTCAGCCCCGCGCCCGGGCGGGCGAGCTCGCCGTCCCGGCGGGTCGGTCCCGCATTCGGGCAGGCGAGCCCGCCATCCGGGCAGGTCAGCCCAATTCTCCGACGGGTCGGCCTTGCGCCGGGGCGGGCGAGTCCGTCATCTCGGCAGGCCAGCCGAACTCTTCGGCGGGTCAGTCCCGCGCCGGGGCAGGTCAGCCCGCCACCGCCGCCACAGTCACCGCCACTCCACACATCCCCAGCCCCCGCGCCCAGCCTGTCAGGCCAGCCCGTCGGTCCAGCCCGGCCCGCCGGTTCCACGCGCCCCTCCCGACTGCCCGCCATTCCACCGGCCCAGCGCCACTTCCACCCCGCCTGCCCAACCCCTCCGTCCCACTCCGAGTTATCCACATGGGGTGGGTTATCCACAGGCGGGGCAATTCGGTCTGGCGCGGGGGCCGGGGGACCTGGCAGCGTCATCGGTGACGCGAAAGATTTCGACACTGGGGGTTCGAAATGGAAAACGCCGCGGTTCTCGCCGCGGCCAGGCCGGGGGTCGCACCGCATCTCCAGCTGGGCCGCAAGGGCGAGCAGTTGGCAGCCCGGCATCTGCAGAAGCTCGGTTTCGTGGTGCTGTCCCGCAACTGGCGCTGCCGCGAAGGCGAGCTGGATCTCGTGGTCACCGACGGCCGCACACTGGTCGTCTGCGAGGTCAAGACCAGGGCCGGGGAGCGCTTCGGCGATCCCGCCGAGGCGGTCACCCCGGCCAAAGTCGCCCGCATCCGCCGCATCACCGGGCAGTGGCTACGGGCGTTCTGCGTCAACTGGTGCGCGGTCCGGTTCGATGTGATCACGGTCCTGGTCTCGCCGGCCGGCGCCACGCGGTTGCGGCATTTTCCCGGAGCATTCTGATGCCGATGGGGAACGCCTGGTCGGTCGCCCTGATCGGGATCGACGGCAGCCTCGTCGAGGTGGAGGCCGATCTTGGCGGCGGCATGCCCGGCATGAAACTCGTCGGCCTTCCCGACGCCGGTCTGCGCGAGGCGAAAGACAGGGTCCGTTCGGCCGTGCGCAATTCCGGTCAGGCATGGCCGGGTGAGAAGCTCACGCTGGGTCTGTCCCCGGCGAACCTGCCCAAGCTCGGCTCCGGGTATGACCTGGCCATCGCGGTCGCGGTCCTGATCGCCGCGGAAAGAGTGCCCTCCGCTCGGTTGATGGGCACTGTGCTGTTCGGTGAGCTGTCCCTGGACGGCCGGATCCGCGAGGTCAGGGGGCTCCTGCCGGGCCTGCTGGCTGCCCGCAAGGCGGGGATGAAGCGAGCCATCGTGCCCGCGCAGTCGTTGTTCGAGGCGGCGCTGGTAGACGGGCTGGACGTGTTCGGCGCGGCGCGGCTTCCGGATGTGATCGCCTGGCTGAATGGCGAGAACGTCCTGGCCGAGGCCGAGCCACCGGCGCCGGGCCCGCCGGTCGAGGTCCCGGACCTGGCGGATGTCATCGGCCAGCCCGAGGCGCGATGGGCGATCGAGGTCGCGGCGGCGGGTGGGCACCACCTGTTGCTCACCGGGCCGCCCGGCGTCGGCAAGACGATGCTCGCCAAGCGCTTGCCGGGCCTGTTGCCCATGTTGTCGGCCGAGGAATCGCTCGAAGTGACGGCGGTGCGCTCCGTGCACGGCTCGCTGTCCCGGGCGTCTCCATTGGTGAAGGTCCCGCCTTTCGTCGCGCCACATCATTCGGCTTCGGTCGCGGCGTTGATCGGCGGCGGAAGCGGAATGGCTGTGCCCGGCCTGATCAGCCAGGCCCACAGGGGAATCCTGCTGCTGGACGAGGCCTGCGAATTCAGTACGTCGGCGCTGGAATCCCTGCGCACCGCGCTCGAAGAGGGCGAGGTCCGGATAGCCCGGTCGAAAGGCTCCGTCTGCTATCCCGCGCGTTTCCAGTTGGTCCTGGCGACGAACCCGTGCCCCTGCGCACCACCGAGGGAAAGCGACTGCACCTGCACCCCCTGGGCCCGGCGTCGTTACCTTGCCCGCCTGTCCGGTCCCCTGCTCGACCGTGTCGACATCCGCGTGAAAATGCGCCCGATCACCGCCATGACCACGCATGAGCACAATGCCCCGGAGCCGACAGACGTTGTCCGCAAACGGGTTCTCGCCGCGCGGGAACGTGCTGCGGCTCGCTGGTCCGAACGCGGCTGGCGCACCAACGCCGAAGTGCCCGGCCCGGCCTTGCGGCGAGAATTCGCACTTCCCCGCAAGACCACCGCACTGGTCGATCGCAGCCTGGAGCGAGGATTCCTGACCGCCCGAGGGGCCGACAGGTGCCTTCGAATCGCTTGGACTCTCGCCGATCTCGCCACGGCGCCTCGCCCGGATTCCGACCATGTCGCCGCTGCCCTCGAATTCCGTGATCGAGGCGCCGCATGAGCGAGCTCCTGTAGCCGGCTCGTCCGCGCGGCCTGAGGCAACGTGGCAGACCGCTAGTGCTCTCCGAACCCCACGGCCTTCAATCACAACAACTTTCCGGCCCGGAGGCCGTCATGAACGAAATACGTCTCGCGCGGGCTTACCTGGCCCGCGTGGCCGAACCACCCGCACCGGCCCTCGCCGCGTTCGTCAACGAGATCGGGCCCGTCGCCGCGGCGGAACGAGTCCGAAATGGACAGTGTCCGCCGCGTGTGCTGGACGAGACCGCCGCCCGGCGGCATATCGACCAGCCGCAGAAGGATCTGGACGACGCGGACCGGCTCGGTGTTCGCCTCGTTATCCCGGAAGATGAGGAATGGCCGGCTTGGCCGTTGCTGTCTCTCGAAAACGCCGAGCGGCGCGGAGTCCGCACGGCGGCAACGCCGCTGGCGTTGTGGGTCCGCGGTAAGCCGAGGCTCGATGAGGCGGCCGGATCGGCGGTCGCGATCGTGGGCGCTCGTGCGGCCACCGGTTACGGCGAGAGTGTGGCCGGTGAGTTCGCCTATGGCCTCGTCGGCCGTGGCATGGCGATTTTTTCCGGTGCTGCCTATGGAATCGACGGCGCGGCTCATCGCGGTGCCCTGGCTGCCGAGGGCCTGACGGCCGCTCTGCTCGGCTGCGGGATCGACACCGGGTATCCCGCCGCGCACACCGCATTGTTGTCCCGCATCGCGCAGCGCGGCGGGCTTGTCGTCAGTGAATACCCGCCCGGCACTCCGCCCGCGCGGCACCGTTTCCTGGTCCGGAACAGGCTTATCGCCGCGCTGACCGAGGGCACGATCGTCGTCGAGGCAGCACGACGGAGCGGCGCGCGGAACACGGCGACGACAGCCGGCGTGCTGGGCAAGAGCGTGATGGCGGTGCCCGGCCCGATCGGTTCCGGTCTTTCGGCCGGATGTCATGAGCTGATCAGGGATTCGGCCGCGACCCTGGTCGCTTCGGTCGAGGACGTGATGGAAGTCGTCGGCAAGCTCGGTACTCAGGCAGCTGAGAAAGAAAAAAGCCGGCGACCGACCGACGGTCTCGGTTCCGACGCGCTCCGCGTTCACGAAACTCTCGAAAAGCGGAAGGGCAAGTCCGTCGAGGAGATCGCCGCCGAGTCCGGGGTGCCGGTACCGAGAGTGCGCGCGGTGCTGCCGCCGCTGGAGTTGGAGGGCTTCGCCCAGCGTTGTGAAAGCGGCTGGCAACAAAGCCCGGCGGTTCGAAAATCACGGAAGACCGCATGAGCGGCCAGGTCTGCCGCGGCCTCTCGGGGAGAGGTGATGCGATACGCAAGTGATGGCGGTGTGGCGATGCTTGACCATTCGCGCCGCTTCGCCCAGCGTAATGGGCATGTTTCCGTCCACTGCCGATCGCACGAATGCCGAACGTGCGTACGACTCGCGCGCAGCTATGGCGATGTGCGGTTGGTTGCTTGACACGACGACGGTGGCGTGAGCATGGCTGCCCGCAAAATGCCTGAGAGCCGGATCGACCTCCGGCTTGTGCGTGCCGGGTTGCCGTCGGCGGCGGGTGAACTGCTGGACGAGTACGAGCGTCATCTTCGGTTGGAGCGCGGGCTGTCCGAGCACACAGTGCGCGCATACGTCGGCGATATCGTGTCACTGCTTGGATTCCTGCACGGGGTGCCGAATGACAATGACAGGAAACCCGATAACCGTGCGGCTCTTGAAGGTCTCGACACGGCTTCCCTGCGCGCGTGGTTGGCCGAACTGCACGCACACGGGGCCAGCCGGACAACACTCGCGCGCCGTTCGGCGGCGGCGCGAACCTTCACGGCCTGGGCCCGGCGGCAAGGAGCGCTCGACTCGGATCCAGGAGCGCGGCTTGTCGCGCCGCGAACGCACCGGACCCTGCCCGCAGTGCTCCGTACGGACGAAGCCGGGGAGGTGCTGAAGGCATCCGGTGCCGGGGCGGCCCAGCTTGATCCTGAGGCGTTGCGGGATCACGCGGTTCTCGAACTGCTGTACGCCACCGGAGTGCGGGTGTCCGAGCTTTGTGGACTCGATGTCGGCGATGTGGACTTCGGCAGCCGGGTCGTGCGCGTGCTGGGTAAGGGCGGCAAGGAACGCGTGGTGCCGTTCGGTGTGCCTGCGGACAAGGCGTTGCGCAGGTGGCTGGACGAGGGAAGGCGTGCGATGGTGGCTACCGCGTCGAAGGCGCATCCGGCAGCGCTTTTTCTGGGGATCCGCGGCGGTCGTCTCGACCCGCGTGCTGTGCGGCGGGTGGTGCACGATGCAGTCGATTCCGTGCCGGGAGCGGCTGACATGGGCCCACATGGGTTGCGGCACACCGCCGCAACGCACCTCTTGGAAGGTGGCGCCGATCTCCGCAGCGTTCAGGAACTACTCGGTCACGCTACGCTAGCGACGACGCAGCTCTACACTCACGTGACAGTCGAGCGGCTTAAGGCGATTCATGATCGAGCCCACCCACGCGCCTGACGACCTCAGGAGCCGGCCGGCGGGGCTGGCTGGACTGCCCTCGCCGCGACCGACCAAAGACGAGCCCGGAGACCGAACTGAGCCCGCTGCCGAGACCGGCCATCGAGTGACGGCCGATCTGCGACTCACCGACACAGACCGATCGGGCGGCGACCCGAGCGGTCACCCCGGCATATCCGGGGACGCTCGGCCTGCCGGGTCTACTGAGGAGGGTCACGAGGACGGTTCGGGTGTGCCACCTGAGGAGACTTCACGGCCCCGTTGGCCGGATCCGAGGGATGGCGGAACAGCCGGGACGCTTGATGCGGCACACTCGACAGGAGATGTGCCCGGTGCGTTGATCGATGAGTTCGGCGCACAGACGGAGACGGCCGGTGTGGAGGCCGGGTCCGGGAGAACCGAGGGATCGGCTGTCGCCGCTGGGGACGGCCGAGGGACATTGATCAACCACATCGGGGGAGTGGTGGTCGGCGGCGCCGGGGTGGCGCCGGTTGAGGACAGCGGGGGAAATGTGGCCGAGGGGGCCAAGAGCGCGCCGGTCGAGGGTGTTGGGGGAGCCACGACCGAGTCGGCGATGAGTGATGCCGGAAACGCCGAAGACAGCCGCGCCGGAAACCGTGCCGGAACTGCGGAAGACCAACAGGACGGAAGCGGCGACGGGACTCGCTTCGACTGCCCGGAGGTCGAGCGCCCGGGAGCCGAGCACCAGCGAGTCGAGGACTCGGGAGCCGAGTGCCCGGTAGTTGAGCACCAGGAGGTCGAGCGCCCGGACGTTGAGCGCCCGGTAGTTGAGTGCCAGCGAGTTGAGGACTCGGGAGCCGAGTGCCCGGGAGTTGAGTGCCCGGAAGTTGAGCGCCCGGGAGTCGAGCACCACGGAGTCGAGCGCTCGGTACAAGCGGCGCGGGCTGCGGCCGGGCGGGGAGTCGTTGCCGGTCCGGAGATCGCCGCTGCTTCCGCGATGGGCGCTGCGCAACGGTTCGCCGCTGTGTCTGGGGAAGTGCCGGTGGGACGGCCGGTGCCCGCATCCGCGGAAAACCTGTCTGCTGAAGCCGTACCCATCGAAAACGTGCCTGCCGACGGTCGTGACGCGGTGTCCCAAGCGGACAGTGGCGACTCAACTGGCGAGGGCCACGCCAAGGCAGCAGGATCGGGGACGGAAACAGCATCGGCCTCGGCGGGGGCGGCGGTGAACAACGTTGACGCTGCGATTCACGCGTTGTGGCTCGAGTTCCGGGCCAAACCGCACCAGCGGCTGCGCGAGCGGCTCGTGCTCCACTACGCCCCGCTGGTCAAGTACGTCGCCGGGCGGGTCGGCACCGGATTACCGACCCACGTGGATGTAGGCGACCTCGTGCAGTCGGGCATCTTCGGCCTGATCGACGCGATCGAGAAGTTCGACCCCGAGCGCGGCCTGCGGTTCGAGACCTACGCGATGCAGCGGATCCGGGGCGCGATCCTCGACGATCTCCGCTCCCAGGACTGGGTGCCGCGGGTGGTACGCAGCCGCCTCCGGGAGGCCGAGCGGGCGCTGGAGCGTCTGGGCGCGCGCCTGCACCGCACGCCGACCGACACCGAGCTCGCCGAAGAGCTCGAGATCGGCCTCGGCGAGCTTCGTGACCTCTACGGCCAGTTGCGCCTCACCAGTGTCGTCGCGCTGGAAGACCTCGTCTCTGCGGGCAAGGACAGCGGTTCCCTGGTAGACACGTTGCCCGACGACGACGCGGTGGACCCGGTGGCGGTCCTCGTCGATCGGGACAACCGGCGGCAGCTGGCCGAAGCGATCGCGCAGCTGACCGAGCGGGACCGGATCGTGGTCAGCCTCTACTACTTCGAGAGTCTCACCCTGGCCGAGATCGGCAAGGTCCTCGGTGTCACCGAATCCCGGGTGAGCCAGCTGCACACCCGCGCCGTGCTGCGGTTGCGGGCCCGGCTCACCGAGCAAGCCAGCGTCTGACCTCGCGACGGGCCGTGAGGCCACGTCCCGTGCGCGGCCGTGGTCCGAGATCGCGGCGGTCTGCCGGAGCGTGGATGTTGCGTTGTGATGCCCTCCTTTCGGCGGTGGGTGACGTCGCGCCGCACTTGTAGCGCGGTGAGACAACGCGGGGCCAGGCGGTGCGCGGCTCGTCATGGAGGTTCGGCCAGAGGTGGGCCTTGTGTGGCTCCCGCACCATCTCCCGGCGAGTCCCAGGGCTTCAGCCTGACCACCGACTCCGTCTGGATCAGGGCGAGCGGGCTCAGGTACTCCTCGCCTCGCCGGACGCCCCAATGCAGGCACGCCGCCACCGGACAGCCTGGATGCCCGGGATTCACCATCCCGACCGGCTGCCCGCGGTACACCTGCGCACCTACCGGGACCAGCGGCGTCATGGGCTCGTAGGTGGTGCGCAGGCCGCCGTCGTGATCTATCGAGACGACACCCACGCCCGCCACCTGACCGGCGAACACCACCACACCCGGCCCGGCAGCGAGCACCTGCTGGCCGGGCGCGGCCGCCAGGTCCACGCCGCGATGGCCCGGGCCATACGGATTCGCCGGGGCATCGAACGTGCGCGTCACCTGCGGGGACGGCGACAGCGGCCAGGTGAAGCGGGGTTCGGCGGGTTGGGCCAGCGCGCGCGACGGCACCACCAGCGCTCCCGCTACCAGCAGGAACGTCAGTGCGAGACGGATCAGGAGGGTCACCACTCCAGCCTTGCGTGCCGGATGGTCGGGGCGCACCAAAAGTTTTGCCGCCTGTGGATAACCGGGGTGGTGTGGACAACTCACGGGGATCGACTTGCCCGTGATGAAGCGCACCGGGCCTGGGCGTACACTGTTCGCGCGGCCTGTGCTGGCACAGGTCGACTTCGCGTGTAGGTGCGTGTCCCACATTTCCAGCTGGTGGTGGGACGAGCGGCGCCCGGCGGTCCTCGTGGTGACACGGGGTCCGGGCACCGGCACTGCACCAGGGTCTCCGGCCACCCGGCCGGCGGCGACAAACCGACCATGCGGGCCGGGTCGTACCCGGCGCGCTCAAGACAGAAGAGGTGCGAATCCGGCCATGGCCGTCGTCACCATGAAGCAGCTGCTCGATTCCGGCGTGCACTTCGGGCATCAGACCCGGCGCTGGAATCCGAAGATGAAGCGCTACATCCTCACCGAGCGCAACGGCATCTACATCATCGACCTGCAGCAGACGCTGACCTACATCGACCGTGCCTTCGAGTTCATCAAGGAAACCGTCGCGCACGGCGGCACGATCATGTTCGTGGGCACCAAGAAGCAGGCCCAGGAAGCGATCGCGGCCGAGGCGCAGCGCGTGGGCATGCCGTATGTGAACCAGCGCTGGCTGGGCGGCATGCTGACCAACTTCCAGACCGTGCACAAGCGGCTTCAGCGCCTCAAGGAGCTCGAGTCGCAGGAGCAGACCGGTGGCTTCCAGGGGCTGACCAAGCGCGAAATCCTCACGCTCACCCGTGAGAAGGACAAGCTGGAGAAGACCCTCGGCGGTATCCGCGACATGGCGAAGGTCCCCTCCGCCGTGTGGATCGTCGACACCAAGAAGGAGCACATCGCCGTCGGCGAGGCGCGCAAGCTGAACATCCCGGTCGTCGCGGTGCTCGACACCAACTGCGACCCGGACGAGGTCGACTACCCGATCCCGGGCAACGACGACGCGATCCGCTCCGCCGCGCTGCTCACCAAGGTCGTCGCCGAGGCGGCCGCCGCCGGCCTGCTCGCCCGTTCGGGCCGCAACGGTTCGGCCCCGGAGGGTCAGGACAAGCCGGAGCCGGGCGTCGCCACCGACGAGCCGCTGGCCGAGTGGGAGAAGGAACTCCTCGCCGGCAACGAAGGCGGCCAGCCCGCCGCCGCCGAGCAGACCACCTCCTCCTGATCGAACGAAGCCCCGGCCGGCCGTCTTCGCCGGCGGCCGCCGGGCCCTGACTTTCCCGAAGGGAATGGAAAGCGCACGATGGCGAACTACACCGCGGCTGACGTGAAGCGTCTCCGTGAGCTCACCGGCTCCGGCATGATGGACTGCAAGAAGGCGCTGGAGCAGAACGACGGCGACTTCGACAAGGCCGTCGAGTTCCTGCGCATCAAGGGCGCCAAGGACGTCGGCAAGCGCGCCGAGCGCGCCACCGCCGAGGGCCTTGTCGCCGGCGAGGGCGGCGTGCTGGTCGAGCTCAACTCCGAGACCGACTTCGTCGCCAAGAACGAGCAGTTCCAACAGCTGGCCGACCAGATCGTGGCGGCAGCCAAGAACGCCCGCACCGACGACGTGGAGAAGCTGGGCGCGGCCGAGATCGAAGGCGGCAAGACCGTCAACGACGCCGTACAGGAGCTGGCCGCCAAGATCGGCGAGAAGCTGGTGCTGCGCCGGGTCGTCGCGTTCGACGGCACCGTCGAGACCTATCTGCACCGCCGTGGCGCCGGCCTCCCGCCGGCCGTCGGCGTGCTGGTGGAGTACACCGGTGGAAACGCCGACGCGGCCCGTGGCGCGGCGCTGCAGATCGCGGCCCTCAAGCCGAAGTACCTGACCCGCGAGCAGGTCCCGGCCGAGCTGGTCGACAACGAGCGGCGCATCGCCGAGGAGACGGCCCGTAACGAGGGCAAGCCCGAGCAGGCCCTGCCGAAGATCATCGAAGGCAAGGTCAACGCGTTCTACAAGGACAACGTGCTGCTCGAGCAGCCTTCGGTGACCGACAACAAGAAGACCGTCAAGCAGCTGCTCGACGCCGCGGGCGTGACCGTCACCCGGTTCGCCCGGTTCGAGGTGGGCCAGCAGTAAGGCCTGACGGCTGACGCGTATCGTGCCCCGTCTCCGGAGAACTCGGGGACGGGGCACGGTTACGAACGAGGACTTTCGGCAGAGCGGTACCCAGCGGAGGTGAGGCGGGCGTGACTGAGGTGGGTTCCCGGCAGGGTGTACCGGATGGCTTTCGACGGGTGCTGCTGAAACTGGGCGGAGAGATGCTCGGCGGCGGGTCCCTCGGTGTGGACCCGGACGTGGTGCATTCGGTGGCCGTGCAGATCGCGGAGGTCGTCCGCACCGGCGTTCAGTTGGCGGTGGTCATCGGCGGCGGTAACTACTTCCGCGGCGCGGAACTGTCCCAGCGGGGGATGGACCGTGACCGCGCTGACTACATGGCCATGCTGGGCACCGTGATGAACTGCCTGGCGCTGCAGGACTTCCTGGAGAAGGAAGGCGTGCCGACGCGGGTGCAGAGCGCGATCACGATGGGGCAGGTCGCCGAGCCCTACATCCCGCGCCGCGCCGAGCGGCACCTGGAAAAGGGCCGCGTGGTCATCTTCGCGGCCGGGGTCGGGATGCCGTACTTCTCCACCGACACCGCCGCCGCCCAGCGTGCGCTGGAGATCGGCTGCGACGCCGTGCTGATGGCGAAGGCCGTCGACGGGGTGTTCACGGCCGACCCGAAGAGTGACCCGAGCGCGAAGATGTTCGACGAGATCACTCACCGTGAGGTGCTGGAGCGGGGCCTCAAGGTCGCCGACGCGACCGCGTTCAGTCTCTGCATGGACAACAACATGCCGATTATCGTGTTCAATCTGCTCACCGAGGGAAACATCGCGCGAGCGGTGCGTGGTGAGAGGATCGGCACACTGGTCAGCACCCCCACCGACGGGCCCGACGCCTAGCCCTGGTGGGATCGCACTGGACAACTGAGAAGACAACGGGAGTAGCCGTGATCGACGAGACCCTCCTCGACGCCGAGGAGAAGATGGAAAAAGCGGTGTCCTTCGCGAAGGAGGATCTGTCGTCGGTGCGGACCGGCCGGGCCACCCCGTCGATGTTCTCCCGGATCACGGTCGAGGCCTATGGCTCCACCATGCCGCTCAACCAGGTGGCGGGTGTGAACATCCCCGAGGCCAGGATGGCGATCATCAAGCCGTACGACCAGGGGCAGCTTGGCGCGATCGAGAAGGCCATCCGCGAGTCCGACCTCGGCGTGAACCCGAGCAATGACGGGCAGATCATCCGGATCGTGATCCCGCAGCTGACCGAGGAGCGGCGGCGCGAGATGGCGAAAATGGCCAAGAGCAAGGGCGAGGACGCGAAGGTGCATATCCGCGGCGTCCGGCGCAAGGCCAAGGAAGAGCTGGACCGGATCGCCAAGGACGGCGAGGCGGGCGAGGACGAGGTCGCGCGCGCCGAGAAGGAGCTGCAGCACCTCACCGACAGCTACGTCACCCAGGTCGAGGAGCTCGTCAAACACAAGGAAGCCGAGCTTCTCGAGGTCTGATGGCCCAGGTGAGCGAAGAACGCGAGAGGGCGCCGATCCCGATGTCTTCTCCCGGGCCGGTCGAGCCCGCTGAACCGGCGAAAAAACCGTCGCGGGCGGGCCGGGACCTACCTGCCGCGATCGGGGTCGGCCTTGTGCTCGGCGCGGCCGTGCTGGCCTCGCTGCTCACGGTCCGCTATGTCTTCCTCGGGATCATCGGGATCGCGATGGCGGTCGGCACGATCGAGTTCGCCCAGGCGTTGCGCCGCGCGGCCGGGATCAGGCTCGCGCTGATCCCGCTGCTCGTCGGTGGTCAGGCGATGGTGTGGCTGACCTGGCCGTTCGGGCTGACGGGCACGCTGGTCGCCTTCGCGCTCACCATGCTGGCCTGTCTCCTGTGGCGGCTGCCGGGCGGTGCTGACGGGTACCTGCGGGACACTTCGGCGACCGTGTTCGCCGCCGCGTATCTGCCGTTGTGCGGTTCCTTCGCGGCGATGATGCTGCTGCCCTCCGACGGCGCCGCGCGGGTGCTGACGTTCTTGATCGGCGTGGTCGCGTCCGACACCGGGGGCTACGCCGCCGGCGTGCTCAAGGGCAGGCATCCGATGGCGCCGTCGATCAGCCCGAAGAAGTCCTGGGAGGGCTTCGGCGGTTCGCTGGTGGCCGGCATCGTCGCAGGCGCGCTGACCTTCAGTTTTCTGCTGGACGCGCACGCCTGGCAGGGCGTGCTGTTCGGGGCCGCGATCGTGCTGACCGCGACGCTGGGCGATCTCGTCGAGTCCCTGATCAAGCGGGATCTCGGGGTGAAGGACATGGGCACGATGTTGCCAGGGCACGGTGGCCTGATGGACCGCCTCGACTCGCTGCTGCCCTCGGCCGTGGTCTCGTGGGTGCTGTTGTCGGCCTTCGTGGCTTAGTCGTCGTAGGGGTCGTCCACTTCCGCGCGTCCGAAGTCCTCCAGCCGCCGCGTGCGGTCGACGATGGCGAACACCGCTCCGCCCGGGTCGGCCAGTACCGCTATCCGGCCCCACGGTGAGTCGTACGGGTCGATCACCACCCGGCCGCCGAGCATGAGCGCGTGCCCGGCGGTGGCGTCGGCGCCACGCGCCGGCTCCACTTCGAAGTAGACCAACCAGTGCGGCAACGTTTCCGGCGGATACTCCGGCCCCATCACGTAGCGGTAGAGCACCGCCTGTTGGTCCAGGACCCATTCGGCGTAGTCGACGCCGCGGGTGTCGCCGATCTGGCGGGCGGTGTAGCTGAACAGGCGGCAGAAGAAGCCGTCCGCTGCTTCGCCGTCGTGGGTGTTGAGGTCGGCGGTGGCGAAGGTGTTGGGCAGCCCCGTGGCGAAGGACCAGTTCTCCGGCTGCCAGAACACGACCGGCGCGCCCGCGGGATCGGTCGCGTGCAGAATGCTGCCGCGGCCGGGGATTTCGACGGGCCCGAGGGTGATCTTGCCGCCGAGGTGTACCACCCATTCGGCCGCGGTCGCGGTGTTGCCGACCGAGACGTTGATCGTCCACAGGCTCGGCTGATCCGGGGCTGCGCGGTAGACCCCGGCGACGTCGATGCCGCCGAGTGACGCGATCAGGTACCGGCCGGTCGGCGCGGCGGGATCGCGGTTGAGGTCGAAGTTCCAGCCGAACAGCCCGTTGTAGAACCGTTGCGCGACTTCCTCGTCGAGGGTGGCCAGCTCAATCCAGCAGGGGATACCGGAGGGGAGTATCGAGCGGGTGACCTGCGGGCCGAGTGCCATGGTGCCTCCTGTCCCGGGGAGGTCTTGAGTCTATGGCGAACAGGAGATCTTTTCCCTGTTACCAACCCGTATGCTGTGCCGATGTGGAATGCCGCCCGTCGCGGGCTGAAAGCGCTCTCCCGCGACGGGGGCGTGGTACCGAGCCCGAATATCTGGTATTACCCCGATGTCTACGAGGTCGAGAACCAGGCGCAGGACGTCGATGGCGCGATCTGGCAGGTGCTCGCCGAGGAAGCGGACTGGGCCGGGCTGGACGTGGCCGACGTCGGCTGTGGTGACGGATTCCACCTGCCGCGTTTCGCCGCAGGGGCGAATTCCGTTGTGGGAGTGGAGCCACACGAGCCATTGCTGCGCCGCGCGCGGCGACGGACCGCCGACCTGGCCGCTGTCCGGGTGGTGCGTGGTTCCGCCCAAGGGCTGCCGTTGGGCGATGCGAGCGTGGATCTCGTGCACACGCGGACCGCGTATTTCTTCGGCCCAGGCTGTGAACCGGGGTTGCGGGAGGCGGACCGGGTGCTGCGGCCGGGTGGCCGGCTGGTGATCGTCGACCTCGACGTGACCGCCGAGCCGTACGGGCGGTGGATGCGCGAGGACCTGCCGCATTACGATCCCGCGGCGGTGGAAGAGTTCTTTCTACGCCAGGGTTTTCGCTGCCGTCGCGTCGGCACGCGCTGGCGGTTCACCGATCGCGCTGCCATGGAGGCGGTGCTGAAGATCGAGTTCAGCCCCGGCGTTGCCGCCGCGGCGATCGCGGATATCTTGCGTGACAACGGTTTCGACGGATACACGGTGCCGGTGGGTTATCGCGTTCTCGTCCGCGAGAAACCCGCCGGCCTCGTGCTTCCTGGTCACTCGTCTTCCTCGTCCTCGGAAGTGGTTTCGCCGAGGATTTCGTAGAGCGCGCGCCGGGCCTCGTTGAGCACCTCGACGGCCCGCTTCTTCTGGCTGGACGTGCCGGCCTGGGAGACCTGCATCGCGGCCGCCGCCAGCGTGGCACCGGACTTGCGCAGGCTGACCTCGCTGGGGTCGACCTCGTCCGCGATCTGTTCCCACGGCGGGGCGCCCACTTGCCGCTCGGCGGTGGCGCGGCCCTCGTCGGTCAGTTCGAACAGCTTCTTGCCGCCTTCGTCCCGGCTCACGACCAGGCCTTCGTCGGCCATCAACTGCAGCGTGGGGTAGATGGAACCCGGGCTGGGGCGCCAGAAACCGCCGCTGCGCTCAGAGATCTCGCTGATGATTTCGTAACCGTGGCGCGGCTGCTCGGCCAGTAGGGCCAGCACTGCCGCACGCACGTCGCCGCGCCGGCCACGACGGCCGCCACGGTGACCACGGGCGTGTCCGCGGGGGCCGCCGAACGGACCACCGGGACCTCCGGGGCCGCCAGGACCCCATCCGGGCGGGAACTCGCCGAAGCCGCCGCGCCCTCGGGGGCCGAACGCCCCGCGCATTTCCGGACCAGGGGGAAATGGTCGCCTTCTCATGATGGTTCTCCTTCGTGTGGATGTTCGCCGAAACATCTCGTTGTGTCCCGACATGCTTACGATATATCGGAAACAGTCGGAACGCAAGCTCGCAGGTCATGAGACACTTGACGGGCTATGACTGCCCTCCCCCTCGTCTTCGAAGCGCCCCGCCGTGGCCTGCCGCCCCGGCATCTTGCCGACCTCACCGTCGCCGAGCGCGCCGAAGCGGTCGCCGAACTCGGTGAGAAGCCGTTCCGTGCCAAGCAGCTG
>NZ_DASZWC010000060.1:0-3811 GCF_035546795.1 Amycolatopsis sp. | reverse complement strand
GATGTCCGCCGGGTACGCGTCGGCATGCTCCAGCTCCTGCGCGTGCGGGATGATCTCCTTGTCCACGAACGAACGCACAGTGGACAGAATCTCGGACTGCACGTCGGTGAGACCAGCGGTCTGGGCCAGGCGGGCCATACGTGACTCCTGTGTCGTGGCGCGGTTGGTTACCGCCGAGTATGACCCCTACCGCCGCCGTCCCGCTATGAGCACGCTCACGACCCGCCCACACCGTCCACTGTGGCCGGAGGTCAGCCCGGCCGGTCGTCCTCCGCGGCCCTGGGCAGCGGCGCGTGACCGTTCTCGGCGACCTCTTCCGTCGCAGGCTTCGCCTCCGCGTCGGGCCTGCCGAACCGGTCGACGAACCGGAGCAGCTCGACCGGGAACGGCAGCACGAGCGTGGAGTTCTTCTCCGCCGAAACCTGCACCACCGTTTCCAGCAGGCGCAGCTGCAGCGCGGCCGGGGTGTCGGCCATCCGCGCGGCGGCCTGGGACAGCTTTTCCGAAGCCTGCAGCTCACCGTCGGCGGAAATGACCCTCGCCCGGCGCTCCCGTTCGGCTTCGGCCTGGCGTGACATCGAGCGCTTCATCGTCTCGGGCAGCGCGACGTCCTTGATCTCCACCCGGTCGATGTGCACGCCCCAGTCCAGCGCCGGACTGTCGATCATGATCTCCAGTCCCTCGTTGAGCCGTTCGCGGTTGGAGAGCAGGTCGTCCAGCTCGCTCTTGCCGATGATCGAGCGCAGGGAGGTCTGCGCGACCTGTCCGACGGCGAAGCGGTAGTCCTGCACGTTCACCGCGGCCACCACCGGGTCGATGACCTTGAAGTAGACGACGGCGTCCACCCGGACCGTGACGTTGTCCCTGGTGATGCCCTCCTGCGCGGGCACCGGCAGGGTCACGATCTGCATGTTCACCTTCTGCAGCCGGTCGGCCACCGGCATCAGCATGGCCAGCCCGGGCTCCCGCACCTTTGGCCGCACCCGGCCGAAGCGGAACACCAGACCGCGTTCGAACTGCTTGACCACGCGCACGCTGGCGGCGAGCCAGGTGACGCCGGCCACCGCCAGCACGGAGACGATTTCCACCACCATGGCAGCTCCCCGGATCGGGCCCCTGTACTGCGATGTTACCCCCGTCACACAAGCGGCGGCCCACTCCGCGCCCCCGGGCACCCCGACCGTCCACTTGACACAGCCCCGGAGTCCTTTGTGGACAAGGTAAACCGCGGGCGAGCGCGGTAGGCGACGGGCGTGCGGTGCCGATAGCCTAAGCGCCATGTCCCCCGTGAACAGGGTTTTCGCCGCTCAGCTCGCCGGCCTGCCGGTGTTCGGACCGGACGGCGAGTCGATCGGCAAGGTTCGCGATCTGGTCGTCGGGCTGCGGCTGGACCAGCAGCCGCCACGGGTTCTGGGCGTTGTCGTCGAATTGTCCACACGCCGCCGCGTGTTCGTGCCGATGCTGCGGGTGACCTCGATCGAGCCCAACGCCGTCACCCTCGCCACCGGTTCGGTCAACATGCGCCAGTTCCACCAGCGCCCCAACGAAGTCCTCGTGCTCGGCCAGCTCACCGACGCGCACGCGACGATGCGGGAAACCGGCGCCAGGGTCACCGTCGCCGACGCGGCGATGGAGCCCACCCGCACCAGGGACTGGGTGCTGGCGAAGCTCGCGGTCCGGGAACGCACCGGCCGGATCGGGCTCACGCGCCGCCGGTCCACGCTGCACGTCGTGCCGTGGTCGGAGGTCTCCGGGCTCGGGCTCACCGACCTGTCCGGCCAGCCGCAGGGCGCCGGGCAGCTGCTGATGCTGTTCGACACGATGCGCGCGGTCGACGTGGCCGCCACGGTGCGGGATCTGCCGGTCAAACGGCGGCTCGAAGTGGCCGACTCGATGGATGACGAGCACCTCGCCGACCTCCTCGAAGAGCTGCCCGAGGACGACCAGAAGGAACTGCTGCAGCACCTGACCGAGGAACGCGCGGCCGACATCCTCGAAGCGATGAACCCCGACGACGCGGCCGACCTGCTCGCCGAGCTGGCTCCCGCGGACCAGAACCGGCTGCTGGACCTGATGGAGCCGGCGGAGTCCGAGCCGGTCAAACGCCTGCTCGCGTACTCGTCGGATACCGCGGGCGGGCTGATGACCCCGGAGCCCGTGGTGCTCACCCCGGACTCCACCGTCGCCGAGGCGCTCGCCCACATCCGCAACGCCGATCTGCCGGCGGCACTGGCCACCATGGTGTTCGTCTGCCGCCCGCCGAGCGCGACCCCCACCGGCCGCTACGTCGGGGTGGCGCATTTCCAGCGGCTCCTCCGGGAACCACCGGCGGAACTGGTCGCGAGCGCCGTCGACAGCGACCTGCCCGTGCTGCGGCCAAGCGCCCCGTTGTCCGAGGTCACCCGGTATTTCGCCGCGTACAACCTGGCCTGCGGCCCGGTGGTGGACGACGAAGACCACCTGCTCGGCGCGGTGACCGTGGACGACGTGCTGGACCATCTGCTGCCCGAGGACTGGCGCGAAACGGGCCTGAAGGACGTGGCCAATTCCGAGGAGGTCGAAAATGCCTGAACTGCTGCACCGGCGCCGGCTGGATCAGCCCCGCGCGGCCCGGCGGCGCGTGATCAGCTTCGATCCGGACACGTTCGGCAGGCTGTCCGAGCGGCTGGCGCGGTTCCTCGGCACCGGCAAGTACCTGTTCTGGCAGACGCTGATCGTCGTGGTGTGGATCGCGATCAACCTGAGCGCGGCCACGCTGCGCTGGGACCCGTACCCGTTCATCCTGCTCAACCTGGCCTTCTCGACACAGGCCGCGTACGCCGCGCCGCTGATCCTGCTGGCGCAGAACCGCCAGGACGACCGGGACCGCATCGCGCTGGAGGAGGACAGGGCACGCGCCGAGCGCACCAAGGCGGACACCGAGTACCTGGCCAGGGAGCTCGCCTCGCTGCGCCTGGCCGTCGGCGAGGTGGTGACCCGCGACTTCCTGCGTTCCGAGCTGGCGCGGCTCGTCGAGGTCAGAGAGCCGGGGCAGTCTGAGCAGGGCGGTGCTGACCGGCCGGCATCCGACCGTCCCGGTCCGGATCGGCGAGGGGGGCCGGGTTCGGAGCGTCCGGCGCGGGGTCGTGGTGCCCCTGGCCGTTCTGCGCCGGGCCGGTCCGGGACGGAACGGGCGGGCGGGTCTCGGCGGGGCGGGACGGGCTGACCGAGGGACCGGCGAGCGTCGCGCAGATCTCCGCGAGCACGGCGAGCTGCGCCGGGTCGAGCCGGTCCGCGAAGTGCCTGGTGATGCCGGTGAGGTGGGTGCTGCTGGCGGTCCGCAGCCGGTCCAGGCCGCGGTCCGTGAGCTCGGCCACCACCCCGCGACCGTCGCCCGCCGCCCGGCTGCGCGCGACCAGGCCGATGCGCTCCAGCCTGCCGACCAGCCGGGTGACCCCGGAGCGGGAGAGCAGCAGGGCGTTGGCCAGGTCGGTCATCCGCAGCCGGCGCTCGGGGGCCTCGGCGAGCTGCACCAGCACGTCGTAGGAGGCCAGCGACAGGCGTTGTTCGCGGACGAGATCGGTTTCCATCTGCCGGGTGAGCCGGGCGTGGGCCCGCAGGAACTCGCGCCAGGCACCGAGCTCGTCGTCCCGTGGGTAGCGATCAGCCATCGAGTTCATGCTACGGACGGTCATCGCTGTCGTGCTACGGAGTATGGCCATCTAGGTGGCGCCTAGCATGGAAGACACGTACCTCCCGACCAGAAAGGCCGGTGTTATCCGTGACCTCTACTGAGGCCGCACCGTCGGTGGACGCGGTCCGTGCCGCGCTG
>NZ_DASZWC010000059.1:0-98790 GCF_035546795.1 Amycolatopsis sp. | reverse complement strand
AGCCGCGCGCGACGTTCTGGTCGTCGGTGGAAAGCAACGAGCTGAAGGGCGACTGACGTGTTCGCAGTGGTGTTGGCATTCGACGGCGAGTCGGCCGCAGACACGGCGGCCGGCATCGAGCACGTCAACGACGAGGTTGTGCCGGCGTTGCAGGAGGCCGGTGGCCTGCGTGGGTTCTGGCTTGTCGACCGCGAGGCCGGCCGGCGGATGACGGTGATGGTGTGGGACAGCCAGGAGGCGTACGACGCGGGCATGGCCAAAGTCGGGGAGGCGCGCGCCTCGGACCCGGACCGCCATCGGCCGGCGCCGTCAAGTGTCTCGCGGTTCGAGGTTTACGCCGCGATCGAGTAGGACGGCGGGTTGCCACTCCTGGGGTTTGGGCTGCGTCTCCTGGGTGATCAATCAGGCACGGATCACCCAGGAGGCTCACGATGTTGTTGGTACTGGCACTGCTGCTTCTGCTCGTGTTCGGCGGCCTCGGATTTGTCGCCCACGTCTTGTGGTGGGGCCTGGTTCTCGCCGTGGTCGTCGCGATCGCTTCTGCCCTGACCCGCCATGCCCCGTGACGCTCGCGTCGACCCGCATCGACTACCGAGCGTGACGGGCGCCGAAGCCAAGCAAGAGGCGAAGGCCGAGTTCATACCCGGATGGGCGCTCGGCGGGATTGCGCTCGTCATCGTCGGGATCGTGCTGCTCGCCGTACTCGGCTGAATGACCCCGGAGGCTGGGCGAGGACGTACTCGCCGGGTCCAGCCTCCGGGGGGAGTGGCTGGACGAGCCGGATCGGTAGCTGCTCCGGCGAGTACGCCCTGCTTCATGAACTCAACCGCCGCAACCTGAAGGCGGCCTGAAACCCAGGCCGCGAAAAGCCTAGGCCTCGAAGACCTCCTCGATGGCGCACTTCAACGGGCGCTCGAGTTGGGCGAAGGTGCACGACTTCGGGTCGCGGTCTGGCCGCCAGTGCCGGAACTGCGCGGTGTGACGGAAGCGGTGGCCTTCCATCTGGTCGTACGCCACCTCGACGACGAGTTCTGGGCGCAGCAGCTCGAAGCTCATGTCCTTCCCGGCGTTCCATCGGTTCGGGACCCCGCCGGGGCCGAACTCGTTGCCTGCCCACGGATGGTCGATGTCGGCGCCTTCGCGCAGCGGCGCCAGCTCGTCCACCAGCTCCGCGCGGCGCTTCATCGGGAACGACGCGGCGACGCCGACGTGGCGAAGTTGGTCCCCGTCGTACAGGCCGAGGACGAGCGAGCCCACGATCGGGCCGCTCTTGTGCCACCGGAAGCCGGCTAGCACGCAGTCCGCCGTACGGGCGTGCTTGATCTTGAACATCACCCGCTTGTCGGGTTGGTAGGTCAGATCGAGGCCCTTGGCGACCACGCCGTCGAGCCCAGCCCCTTCGAAGTCGGTGAACCAGCGCTTGGCCTCGGCCAGGTCCCGGGTCGCGGCGGTGACGTGTACGTCGGCGGTGCGCGTGACGGCTGCCTCGAGCCGCGCCCGGCGCTCGCCGAACGGCGTACCCATGAGCGACTCGTCGCCGACTGCCAGCAGGTCGAACGCGACGAAGTGGGCGGGGGTCTCGAGGGCGAGCTTGCGGACGCGGGAGTCGGCCGGATGGATCCGCTGCTGCAGGACTTCGAACTCGAGACGCCCGCCGAGCGGTACGACGATCTCGCCGTCGACGACGCACTTGTCCGGCAGCGCCGCCTTGACCGACTCCACGACCTCGGGGAAGTACCGCGTCATCGGCTTCTCGTTCCGAGAGCCGACCTCTACCTCGTCGCCGTCGCGGAAGATGATCGAGCGGAAGCCGTCCCACTTCGGCTCGTACAGGAACCCGCCCTCCGGGACCTCCGGAACCGCCTTGGCCAGCATGGGGGAGACGGGCGGCATCACCGGCAGCTTCACACCGGTGATTCCACCACCTTGTGAGGCCGCCGCCGCAGCCGGACGCGGCGGCGGCCTCACAACCTCAGAAGGCGGCTACTCCGTGGGGCGAGCCCCAACCCGTCGGGCCGTCCCAGCCGGCTCGCGCTGCGCACCACTGCGTCGTGGGACACGAGCCGTTGCTGCCGCTCGTGACGTCCCACAGGCTGGCAGCGGTCTCGTGGCTCCATAGGTACGAGCCGTCCTCGACGTCGGCGGTGTTGCCGGCGAGCGCGAACGTCGCCGCGATGATCGGCGACGAGGCGCTGGTCCCGCCGAACGTCAGCCAGCCGGCCGCGGACTCATACGGCGTGCTGTCGTAGACCGCGACCCCGGTCTGCGGATCCGCGACGGCGGACACGTCCGCAACTGCCCGCCCGGCGCAGCCGGTCGTCGTCGCCAGCTGCCACGTAGTCGTGTTGAGCGTCGAGCAGCCGCTGCCGCTGGAATCCCAGGCGCTCTCGGTGAAGCCACGGCTTGACCGCGACCGGGTCAGCGTCGTGCCGCCGACCGCGGTGACCCACTTGCTGCTGGCCGGATACGAGACGCCGTACCCGTTGTCGCCGGCCGATGCGGTCACTGCAACTCCGGCGTGGTGGTAGTAGCGGCCGTACGTCGCGTCTTTCGCGTCCGGCCCGCCGTAGCTGTTGCTGACCGCGTCGGCTCCCTCCGCGACCGCCGTGTCGACTGCGGTCCCGAGATTCGTCATCGAGGCGCTGTCCGCTTCGACCAGCAGAATCGAGCAGCGCGGGCACACCGCCGACACCATGTCCAGGTCGAGGCTGATCTCCTCGGCCCAGCCGGGATCGGCGGGCGGGTAGTCGCTGCCGCCGCTCTGGTCGATCTTGCGGAAGCAGCCGTTGGCGGTCGTGCACGGCGGCAGGCCGTACTGCGCGCGGTAGACCCCGAGATCCGCTTCGGCGGTCGGGTCGTCGTAGGCATCGACGATCGCCACCGTATCGCCGTCGCCGTTCGTCGCGGCGGGCAGTGCATACGCGGCCTGGAGATCGGCGGGCCCGTAGCCGATCGGAGCGCTCGCCCGGTGGAGGTGGCTGCGGACGAGATGGTCGACGCGGATCGCGAAGCATCGTGCTCGGGCCGTCCCGGCGTGCTTGCACACGACTTGGTCCCGCGTCGTCTTCGGCGCGGCGGCATGCGCCGAGGTGGCGAGCGGCGCCGCGGCGATGGCGATGGCCGTGCTCATCGCGGCGATGGTGGCGGTACGGATCGAGGGCACAGACAACCTCCGGTCGGGTGGGATCAACCGGTGCAGGCTCGCTGCCCGCGCCTGCCTCGTCAGCGCTGACTCCGCGGGCTGTGCATAGAGTGCGACCCATGGCGGTCAAACTTGTCGTCCTCTACACCCAGCCCGACGACGCTGAGGCGTTCGACGATCACTACCTGCGCGAGCACATGACGGGTGTGGCGGCGATCCCCGGGCTGCAGCGCGCCGAGAGCGGCCGGTTCGTCGCCGCAGCCGACGGCGGTGAGCTGAGCTGGTACCGGATCGCCGAACTGTGGTTCGACGACGAGGCTGCGCTGCAGAGCGCGCTCGGGTCCGAGCAGGGTCAGGCCACCGCCGCGGACTACGGGGCGATCGCGCCGCCCGGGTCGCGGCTGTTCGTCGTCGCCGTCGACTGACCCACGTACGGCGGCGCCGCGACTGGGCGCCGCTACCGGCCGACCAGGCCTCGGGCGTTCGTCTCGCCGTACGTGTCGCGGACCCCGCCTGCCGGTACGACGAGATGCTCGCCCGGTCGCAGCCTGACGCGTGCGCCCCACGTACGCCCGCCGAGCCGGTGCGCCGGCAGAGTCGCGACGACGTCACCAGCTCGGTCGACGATCTGAATCTCGCCGCTCGCCAGATGACCTCGAGTCGCCCACGGCTGGAAGCTGCAGGTCTCGCAGATCACGCTGGTGTTGGGCTTGCCGGTGCCGCCGCCGTTGTCTTTGTAGAAGCCATCCAGCGCCGGCGGGACATGGATCGGTAGTCGCGGGTAGCGGATCGGCGCCACGGTGAACGACGCGGTCCCGTCGTGGGCTCGCAGGTCGCGGATCCTGATGCCTCGCCACGGCCTGACTCGGAATGCCCGCGAGTCGAGGTGGTAGGCCTGCTTCTTGCCGTCGAGGTGGATGTCGCCGTCGATCACGAAGCGGTACTGCCCGTCCGGCACCTGCCCGCCGGGGACGTCTGCCCGCGGGTAGGAGTCGAAGACCTCCATCGAGGCAGTCCAGGTCCAACGCTGCCGCCCGGTCAGCTCGTTGAGGGCAGCCGTCGTCAGCGCCGGGCGTCGGTCCAGCACGACCTGGATCTGCCCGCTCTGGTCGGCGTAGGGCCGCCATGCCCCGTCGACCTTGCGCTGCACGGTCACCGTCGGGTCGTCGGTCCAGTTGTCGCCGCCGACCCAGGTGACGGTGGCGTCGTCGAAGCGGGTGAGGTTCCTCGGCTGTGCGATCACCTTCGCGGGCCCGGCGCTGTTCGGGACCCGGGCGTCCCAGAGGCGGTACTCGGCCGAGCTGATCCGGCCCAGGACGACGGCCTCCGATGACTGCCGGGCCTCGTCGAGCGTCGCGATCGGGTCGGTCGGCTGGGTCGGGATCGGCGCGCCGCACATCAGGTGGGCAGCCATCCCGAGCAGGTTGGTGACGTAGTAGTCGGCGCTGTGCGGGCCGTACGCCGTCAGGGCCTTGCGGTAGGAGTCGCGGGCTTCGTACTCGCGGTAGGAGACGGTGTAGCCGTTGTAGTCGCCGGTGTGCCCGAGCGCGACCGACAGCCGGTAGCCGGGACAGCTCGCGTACTTGCCGGCGCCGAGCTCGGTGTGGGTGAAGTTGCCCTTGATCGCGGCGTCGGACAGCGGCTCGGAGTCGGCTTTCGTGAGATAGCTCAGCGTGTTCCACCCGGCGCCGTTGTTGTTGATCTCGGCTTCCATGTGCCGGTACGCCGCGGTGGGGACGGTCAGCCGCGCGATGCCGATCGGGTCTCGCGGGTCCGGGCAGGAGTAGTCGCTGGTGCCGGACCGGTAGCAGGCGCGGACCGGTTTCTTCGGCAGGCCGTTGTCGTAGCCGACCGGCCAACCTTCGTCGACATCGGCCTGGTTGCCGTAGTCGAAGCCGTCCCACTCGTTCCCCGTCTTGCGGTCGGTGCGGGTCTCGAAGTTGCGGGTGAGATCAGCCTGCGGCTCGCAGGCGCACGAGCCGAGCAGGATCCCGCCGATCCGCACCGCCTGCAGCTTGAGGCGCAGGTTCTCCTCGACCAGCAGTGCTGAGGGCGCGTCGTAGTTGTCGGGGATCGGCAGCCCTGCCGCCTTGAGCTGGTGGAACAGCTTCGGCGACAGCGGCAGCGTCGGAACGCCGACGTCGGTCATCCGCTCGCAGTCGGGCAGGCCCACGACCGGCAGGCCGACGTTGCCGCTGAACGTCGCGGTGCTTCGGCAGTTGCTGACCGACGGGTACGGGTGGCTCAGCGGGCCGGCGTACCAGCGGGTGAGCATCGCGACCGTCGGGTTCGTCCGGTACGGCGCATCCACCCGGATGCCGTTGTGCGCGCCGCCGATCGCCCGCCAGGCGGCGATCGCGTGCTCGAAGAGCAGGTGCGCGCCGCGCTCGGCCTGCGCATAGCCCATGTGTCCGTAGATCTCGTAGACCGTCTGGCCGTGGTCTTTCAGGGTCGGGATGTGGCCGGGCGGGTAGGCGTGCTCGTACGGTCCTTCGGCGGACCCGACGCCGCCCTGGCTGAAGACCATGGGCGCGTGGGTGGCGTCCGTCATGTAGCGCATGAACGGCGCCATCCAGTCCTCGCTGATGAGGTCGTACTCATCGAGGGACTCGCCGTGCTCGGCGTAGTCGACCCAGGTCGCCAGCGGGATCGGATGCGACGGGTCGGTCATGTCGTCGAAGCGCATGACCGTGAGCTCGTGATCGTTGTCCTCCTGGGGGTAGCCGGTGGGCGAGCCGTCCTCGTTGACGTCGGCGCCCGCGATGTTTCCCTGGAAGCCCGCGAACTGCACGGTGGTCGCGCCCACCCGGGCCGGCCGCATCGCGGCGTAGGCCTGCTCGATCGCCGTCGCCATCTGACGTGCCTGGTACTCGAACATCCGCAGGTCCATGACGTCCTGGAAGAGCCAGACGCCGGCAGCGGGCGTGGAGTAGTACGGCGAGGAGTGGTCGTGCAGCGCCGACAGCAGGATGTGGTCGTAGGTGACCGGGCTGTGGGCGGCGGCGAGGATCTGGCCGACCCGGCGCACCAGCATGTCCTGGGCGAGGTAGTTGTCGTCACGCACCAGCGCGACGGGCGCGTCGCCGCTGCCGTCCTGCAGCACGATCGCGCTGATCGACAGCCGGGAGGCCACGCCGTACGACGATCGCTTGAGGACCGAGGCGACGTTGGGATCCCACTCACCCTCGATGTCCTTCGGTCCCACCTGGCTGGCGTACTGCCCCGCGGAGGCGCCCACATGCCAGGTCGCGTCCACCACCGCGGCACCGGCCCGGAGGCCGTGCCAGCCGCCGCTGCCCGGTCGCACGGCGCGCGCTGACGCGGCGGTTGCGTCGGACAAGCCGATGGCCGCACCGAGCAGGAGGGGCACGGCGGCGACGGCTGCGGTAACCGCTCGTCGCATGCGGCAGGACTTCGCCGCCGCGCGGGCGAAACCTCTCCGGATGCGACGTCGACCCGCCATTGCCGTGCTCGCTGCCGCCGTCTGCGCGGGGTCTTTCACCCCTGCCGCCCTCGCGTCGGCCCGGACCGTCGCGCAGCCCGCTGGTCAGGCGATCTACCTCGTCGGCGGCGCGGCCGAGTCGATCAACCCGACGCCCGCGATGCTGGCGCACAAGGACTTCTACCTCGGCGGCTACGGCTTCGGCGACGACAAGATCGCGGGCAAGTTCCAGATCCCGGACACCGTCGGACGCTATGCGACCGGCATTCTCGGCGACGGCTCGCACAGCCGGGCGATCATGTTCAGCGACCGGCGCCACACGATCGCCTTCGCCCAGATCGAGACGCAGGGCTACTTCATCGCCTACAAGCAGGGCCCGTTCGGCATCGAGGACATCCGCAAGGACGCTGCCGCACAGATCGCGAAGCTTGCCGCCAAGGAGCCCGGGCACGCGCCGGTGCCGACCGCGGCGGAGATCCTCGTCGACTCCGACCACACCCACGGCGGACCCGACACTGTCGGGGTCTGGGGCGGCGACCCGACGTCGTACCTCGAGCTCGTCCGTGACCGCACGGTGAAGGCGCTGGTCGAGGCCTGGCAGGCAATGCGTCCGGCGACACTCACGTACGGCGTCGCGCATGCCGGCGTCGCTGGGGAGACCAAGGAGTACCCGCCGAGCGTCAACGGCGACCCGCTGCTGACCAACCAGTTCTCCAGCGACCCGCGCAACCAGGCGATGGACGACGAGATCCGGGTGATCCAGGCCCACGACCCGAAGACCGGCAAGGTGCTCGACACCTACACCAACTACTCCTCGCACCCCACCGTGCTGGACTCCGACAACACCTACGTCACCGGCGACTACGTCGGGCGCCTCGACGACGCGATGACGAGAGCGTTCGGCGGGTTCGCCATGGACCAGGTCGGGACCCTCGGTCGTACTCAGCCCAACCGCGCCGAGTGCCTCAAACCGCACCTGAAGGCGTTCAAGGCCAGGCAGCTGTGCGAGCTCGACGAGTACGCCGGACGGGTGCTGCTCGGGGTCGAGTACGCCATCCGGCACTCGCAGCCGGTGCGCGGACCCGCGACGGTCGGGATGTCCAGCTACCTGATCGAGGACCTGATCGACTCACCGGTGCTGCTGGGAGTGGAGTACGCCGGCTCGCTCGTCGGTGCACCCGGTGCCCGAGCTCTCGGCTATCCCTGGTTCACCGCGAATCTCCTCGGCACGACGACGTTCTCCGGTCACATCGGCGACCTGCTGGTCAGCGGCGGGCCGGGGGAGATGTATCCGCAGATCGTGCAGACCGTCCGCCGGGACGTGCCCGGGATGCAGGGCTACCTCAACATCGGGACGGCGGGCGACTTCTTGGGCTATCTGATCGCGCCGCTGTCGTCCTATCCCGAGCCGATTCGCCGGTCGCTGCTCTCGGGTGACCCGCCGCCGGCGGGGGACCCCTCCTGCAAGGTGCTCGGCGTCTCGATCGGTTGCCCCGACCCGGTCGGCAACGACAACTTCTTCTTCAACGTCTCGTTCACGCTCGGCACCCGCGTCGAGTGCTCGCTGCTGCGCGGGGCGGCCGACACCCTGGGCAAGCCTGGCTCGACGTACCTGTCGAAAGACGGTGCGTGCCCGCTGTTCGCCAACGACTTGCTGAACGCCCCGGGCGCGGACACGAAGTTCCCGGCCGAACCAGACGAGAGCAAGACCGACCCCCACATGTGAGAGCGCATGGCACATAGGTACTGCTCTAGCGATACCGGTGGCACATGCGTATCGCCATAGCAATACGCATGTGCCATGTGCTCGGGGGTCGGGCTAGCCGACTTTGGGAGTCGCGCGCTCCAGGATCGCGGCCGTGTCGGCCGAGGGCGGCAGCGTCCCGAACGCATGGCCCCAGTCGCCGCCGAGCCGCGACGCGCAAAACGCGTCCGCAACGAAGTGCGGCGCGAACCTCACCAGCAGCGAGCCCTGCAGCACCAGCGCCATCCGCTCGACCACGCGCCGGGCCCGTACCTCGATGTCGGCGGTGTCGGCGAGCTCCGCCTCGAGCGCTTTGGTTGCGGCATCGAGGCGGGCATCGGCGCCGTGGGCGAGGGCGACCTCGTCGCGGAACGCTTCCCACGCCTCGGGGGTCCGGGCCAGGCCGCGCAGCACGTCGAGGACGTTGACGTTGCCCGAGCCCTCCCAGATCGAGTTCAGCGGAGCCTCGCGGTAGATCTGCGCCATGGGGAAGTCCTCGACGAACCCGTTGCCGCCGAAGCACTCCAGCGCCTCGGCCGCGACGGCCGGACCGCGCTTGCAGACCCAGTACGTGCCGACGGCGAGGCCGACCCGCTTGAAGGCGGATTCCTCGTCGTCGACCGCCGCCGCGAGCCGGGTCATGAGGGTCGTCGCGGCCTCGGACTCGATCGCCAGATCGGCAAGCACCATCCGCATCAGCGGCTGATCGGCGAGGTAGCGGCCGAACGCCTGGCGATGACGGGCGTGGTGGGTCGCCTGCGCGACGGCTTCGCGCATCAGCGTCGCGGTACCGATCACGCAGTCGAGCCGCGTCGAAGTGACCATCTCGATGATGGTGCGTACGCCGGCGCCCTCGTCGCCGAGTCGCCAGCCCACGGTGTCGTCGAACTCGGGCTCGCTCGACGCGTTGGACTTGTTTCCCAGCTTGTCCTTCAGTCGCTGGATCCGGAACGTGTTGCGCGTCCCGTCCGGCAGGATCCTCGGTACGACGAAACACGTCAGCCCGCCGGGGGCTTGGGCCAGCACGAGGAACACGTCGCACATCGGTGCCGACGTGAACCACTTGTGGCCGGTCAGCCGGTAGGTGCCATCGGTGGCCGGCGTCGCGACGGTGGTGTTGGTGCGGACGTCGGAGCCGCCCTGCTTCTCCGTCATGCCCATCCCGGCCAGGCACCCGGCCTTCTCGGCAGGCACCCGAAGACCCGGGTCGTAGGTGCGCGACATCAGGCGCGGTTCCCACTCCGCCGCAAGCGCAGCGTCTGCGCGCAGGGCCGGCACCGCCGCATGGGTCATCGAGATCGGGCAGCCGTGGCCACCCTCGGTGTGGGACCAGACCGCGAACGCCGCAGCCCGGGCGACATGGGCGCCAGGCTTCGGATCGGTCCACGAGCTCGAGTGCAAACCGCTCTCGATCGCGACGGTCATCAGCTCATGCCACGCCGGGTGGAACTCGACCTCGTCGATGCGGTGCCCGTAGCGGTCGTGGGTGACCAGCCGGGGCGGGTAGACGTTCGCCAGGCGTCCCCACTCCTGGGCCTGCGCGCTGCCGGCGCGGTGCCCGAGGTCGGTCAGCAGGTCAAGCGCCCACGCCGCCTGATGCCGCTGAACTCCCTCGACCAGAGCCAGGTCGGTGGTGAAGACGTCGTAGTCGACGAGGGGCGGCGGCTGGTTGGTGACCAGGTGGGTGTCGGCCATGGCAACAGTGAAGCAGGATCTTCGGGCCAGATCGCCGTACGGTTTCGTGATGGCGACGGTCCGTGAGCTCGCCATGTCGACCGTCCGCCGCGCCTGGCACGACCGTGTGCTCGGACTGTCGGCGGAGGCGGGGTTCTGGCAGCTGCTGTCGCTGCCGTCGCTGATCCTCGCCGTCCTCGGGGTGATCGGCTACTTCAACGGCCTGCTGGGAGCAGACAACCTCGACCGGCTGCAGAACTCGATCGAGAAGGGCCTCCGGCACGTCATCGTGCCGAGCGCCGTCAACTCGACGGTCGCCCCGGCGCTGCACCGGATCCTGTTCAACGGCCGGGCCGATGTCGTCTCGATCAGCTTCGTGGTGTCGTTGTGGACCGGCTCGTCGGCGATGGCGACCTTCGTCAACACCATCACGATCGCCTACGGGCTGCGCAGCCACCGCGGCGCGGTGCGAAGCCGGCTGCTGGCGCTCCGGATGTACCTGATCTTCGTCCTGGGACTGATCGTGCTGCTCCCGTTGCTGGTCCTGGGCCCCGGAGCTGTCGAGTCCGCCTTCCCGTCGCGGCTTCACGCTGCGGTGCACGCGTTCGTCGAAGTCGGCTTCTGGCCGGTGCTCATCCTGCTGTCGCTGGCGCTGATCGCCACGCTGTACCACCAGGCTCTGCCGGTCCGGACACAGTGGCGCCGGGCGCTGCCGGGAGCGCTGCTGGCAGTGCTGTTCTGGGTGGCGAGCTCGACGCTGCTGCGTGCATGGCTGGACTGGGCGTTTCGCAAGACCGCGACGTACGGCCCGCTGTCGGCGCCCGTCGCCGTACTGCTGTTCCTGTACCTCACCGCCCTCGCGATCCTGCTCGGGGCGGAGCTGAACGCGGAGATCGATCGGCTCTGGCCTCGCCCCGAGACCGCGGACGCAAGAGAGGGCCTCTAGGCTCTAGGCAAGGGTTCGACCGAGGAGGACGCATGGCCGGCCAGTCCGGTGGGCACAACGCATCGCTCGCGATCTGGCTGACGGTGTACGTCGCCATTGCAGGCACGATCGTCGGCGGGATTGCGCTGATCTACTGGAACTGGCCGCTGTTCTGGGTCGGGATCGGGCTTTTCGTCCTCGGCTGCCTCGCCGGCTACTTCGCCGGGATCATGGAGGCCGTCTCGGAGTTCGGCGCCGCCACCGACAGCAAGTAGCAGCTCTGACCACGCGCCTCGCTTGACCAGGCGGTTCGCGCTCGTCGCTGCTCTCGCGCTGCTCGCCGCCGGCGCGTGCTCCACGTCGACCGGCACCACCCCCGGTCGCGGCCTCGGTGCCACGCCGTCACCGCAAGCGGCGAGCCTGCCGCGCCTCGCCCTGCAGCTCGCCGCAGAGGACAGTCGGCCCGCGCGACGCGCGACCTACCTCGTGCCGTTGCTGCGGCTGCGCCGGGTGTGCAAGGCGAACTCGCCACCGGACGTCGTGGCGGTCGTCGAGAGCCTCGCCAAGCCGCTGCAGGCGACCGGCGTGATCGGCGCGCCGCGTGCCGCGGCCGAGGCGGTCCTCGCCTCCGATGCCTTCCCGGGCGAGAGATGCGACCGGTTGGCGGCGCGCCTGGCGGCCGAGATCACCAGGCCGCCGGCGAGCCCGGCCGGAAGCTGGAACGCGCAGACGACGTACCTGCACTTCTCTCCGCCACTGACCGCCGAGATCGCGCTCGCCGCTATCCGGCACGCCGTCTTGCCAGGGCCGGAGCACCTGGTCTACGCGCTCACCGCAGCGCAGTGCCAGCAGGCGGTCTACCTCGGGCCGCAGCTGGCGAAGCGCACCGGAAGCTCGTCGCTCGGCGCGTTCGTCGAGCTCACCTCAGGACGGGGTGCCGGGCGTACGCGGTACGCCGCCAGACGCGTCGACGAGGCACGGATCACGGTGCTCGGCGCCATCGGCGGGGAGCCCTGCACCTGATCGGCGGAGATTACTCGCGCTGATTCTGGTGATCAATCCCGTGAATCGATCGGGAGGTTGTCATGTTGCTGGTACTCGCTTTGGTGTTGCTGCTCCTCTTCGGAGGCCTCGGGTTCGTGGCGCACGTGCTGTGGCTCGGCCTGATCCTCGCCGTGATCATCGGTATCGCGCACGCCTTCACCCGTCGTGCCTGACACCAAGACCGACCCGCATCGCCTGCCGAGCCCCAGCGTGGCTGAGGCGAAGCAGGCACAGAAGGCTCAGTTCATCCCGGCCTGGGCCATGGTGGGGATCGCGCTTGTGATCGTCGCCGTCGTGCTGCTCGCCGTCTTGGGCTAGCGCTACGCCTGCATCTGGCTACGCTCAGCCTGGACGGCGGGCCGCGGCGTGCGGCCCCGGCCGTCGGGAGGGGCACATGTTCTGCTCACAGTGCGGCACGCCGGCGGTGCCCGGAGCGCAGTTCTGCGCGAGCTGCGGGGCAAGCCTTGCAGGCGCGTCACCTGCCGCGGCCGGGTCGGTCCTGACCTCGACCAGCGCCGAAGCGCCCGCGCGCACGGGTGCGGCGGTGCCGCTGGGCGGGACGGCGCAGGCGACGAGCGATCTGCGCGACCGCAGCCTGGTGCTCTGGGCCCTCGCCGTGATCGCCGCGATCGTGGTCGTCGTGCTGCTCGCGGCACACTACGGATAGAGCTCTCAGGCGGATGCCGGCGTGCCGACCACGCGGTTTCGGCCTTGGGCCTTGGCTTCGTACAGGGCGGCATCGGCCGCGGCGAACAGGTCCCGCTTGCCGTCCCCACTCGATGGATACTCGGCAACCCCGATCGAGAGTGTCGGGAAGGGCTGCAGGACGCCGCCGGCGGTCTCCCCACGCCGCTGCCACTCGGCAGCGAGGTGCTGAGCGCGGCTGATGCCGTCTGCGAGTGAGGTGTCGGGCATGATCACGACGAACTCCTCGCCGCCGAATCGCGCCACCACGTCCTCGCCGCGGGTTGACTCCAGCAGGAAGCGACCGAGGTTGCGAAGCACGACATCGCCGCCGTGGTGCCCGTACGTGTCGTTGAAGAGCTTGAAGTGGTCGAGATCCATCACCGCGACGCAGAGCTGCTGCTTCCGGCGGCGGGCACGTTCGAGCTCGCGGTCGAAGGACTCGTCGAGGAAGCGCCGGTTGAACAGCCCGGTGAGCGCATCGCGGATCGACTGATCCCGCAGCGTGTCGCGCAGCCGGATGTTCGCCAGGGTGAGGCTCCACTGATCGCGGACGAGATTCGCCAGTTCCTCGATGCGGTGCAGGGCCGGCGGCGCGTCATCGTGTGAGGCGACGCGGACGTGAACGACACCGATCGCCTCGTTCTGCGCGATCAACGGCACGCACACCGACCAAGCCGTGTCGCTTGGCATGTGCGGACACGGCAGGGTGAGCGCGTCATTGCCGAGCTGGTGTACCTGCCCGGTGCGAAGCGCCCAGCAGTCCTCGGCTCGAAACGGCTCGGCCGGCGAGAGCCCGCCCCACGTCGCGGCGGGCACCAGCCCGTCGTGGTCGGGCAGGATCGCGAAGACGCCGCCAGGAACTCCCTCGAACAGTCCCGCGCCAGCGCGTGCGATGACCTGCATCGCTTCGTCGAGCCGAGCGCAGCTCTGCAGTACCTGACTCGCCCGCGACAGTGCAGACATGTCCCGCGACCGTGCCTCGAGGTCCATGACCGCGGATTGCAGCTGGGCATTCGCATCCCGCAGCTCCTGCTCCTTGCGCTTGCGGTCACTCGCGTCGCGGACCGCGGCGGAGACGAAGGTGCCCTCGTCGGTGACGAGCGGGCTGAGACTGATGTCGACGGGGAACTCAGTGCCGTCGGCGCGCAGCGCGGTGAGCTCGAGACCGGTACCCATCGGGCGGTTGCGGGGATCCCGGACGTAGCCGTCGCGATGCTGCGGATGCCCGGCTCGGGCCCGCAGCGGCACGAGTGTCTCGAGCGGCTTCCCGACCAGCTCCTCGCGAGTCCATCCCAGCAGCAGCTCTGCCTTGCGATTGGTGAGCCGGATGGTGCCCCGGTCGTCGACGACGACGATGCCGTCGGGGGCGGCTTCGAGCAGCTCGGCGTAGAAGTCAGGACTCGGGCGCTGGATCGGTGGCTCCACCGGCTCGCTCTGGCGAGGAAGTTCGAGATGGCCCAGACGGGGCAGCGGTGAGCTCATGGCTTCACCGTGGCCCAGAACGCTCCGGTCGGCTATGGCCCGTCGTGATCATTTTTGGGCGAATATCTGACATCTGCGCTATGGATTCTTCGGTGGGCGGTACAGGACTTGAACCTGTGACCTCTTCCGTGTCAGGGAAGCGCGCTACCAGACTGCGCCAACCGCCCGGGGTACTGCCTTCCTAGCTCGCCGAGGTGTCCTCGGGGCTGAGGCGGGTGCGGGAATCGAACCCGCGTACAGGGCTTTGCAGGCCCTTGCCTAAACCACTCGGCCACTCCGCCGCGCCTGGTTTCCCGGAACTTGTCTTCGGGGATCGACGACCTGAGGCCGACCCCGCGGGAGCCTTCGCTCCAGGGGCGGCCCGGCGTGGGGGCCGCTCAGAGCGGACGACGGGATTCGAACCCGCGACCCTCACCTTGGCAAGGTGATGCGCTACCAGCTGCGCTACGTCCGCGTTACCTACCGACTCCGCGTTGTTCAACCCGTCGTCGTGGTGTGGCAAAACCATATCGAACCCCGGAAACCGCGATCACAGGGGGGTGCGGTTTCCGGTCGCGCGGTGTCATCAGCCCAGATCATTGGGGATGAGATGGGTCAGGGCGTCGTCCACATCGACCCAGAGGTGCTCGTTGCCGGGCAGCACGACGTCGTAGGTGCGGTCGAGGAAATCGGCCAGCTCCTGGGCCGAGGCCTCGAACATGGCGTGCCCCGACGGCGAGTTCAGCTCGATCAGCACGGACTCGGGATCCTCCACCGAAGGCCGGATCCGGACATCGCCGTCGCCGGCCTCGGCGAGCAGGCCGTCGGCGAGCAGGTCGCGGGCGTAGACCCACTCGACCCAGCCTGCCCGGCCCGTGCGGAACGCGGCGACGACCGCGTACGGGTCGCGGGTGTCGTAGCGCAGCTCCACCTTCACCGGGACCGCCGGAGTGCGGGGCGCCAGCAGATCGAACACCGCCGTCGAGCGGAGCGTCACGTGATCGTTACGCATCGTCTTACCTTTCGTCTCCCTCCACGGCCCGCTCGGCCGGGTTCTGGTGGTGTGACGCGCGAGTGGGCCCATTCGCTCACCCTTCGACCTGAGATCACCCGTAAGAGTTCCTTCCGGTCAGCACGCCGCCATCATCACCCCGGCCCGCGCGGCCTCGGTGTCCGGCCCCGTGATCG
Organism: Amycolatopsis sp.; assembly: GCF_035546795.1. Classification (GTDB taxonomy): domain Bacteria; phylum Actinomycetota; class Actinomycetes; order Mycobacteriales; family Pseudonocardiaceae; genus Amycolatopsis_E. The sequence continues at coordinate 83,483 of NZ_DASZWC010000059.1, read as the reverse complement.
TCCACCGCTTACATACTGCTCGGTTTAGTCGCCGAACGACAGCGTCTCGTTGGCGATGTCGCAGGTGACATCGCTCGCCCCGGCACCAGAACAACACCGGTTACCTCCGGGTTGTTCGCTCCGTACCTGCGCGAACGCGGAACGTGTGCCCTAAAGACCACCCGTTTGTCAGAGCCCGAAACGCGTCCGCTAGAGTTCTTACTCGTACCGCACGGGGGCGATTAGCTCAGCGGGAGAGCGCTTCGTTCACACCGAAGAGGTCACTGGTTCGATCCCAGTATCGCCCACCCCGGACAGGCTCTACGCCGAACAACGAGCGTAGGGCCTTTCTTATGCCCGGACTCCGCCGACCCCACCCGATCGGGCAAGCGCACGTCCGCCCCGCCCTGCAGCGGGGCGCGCCTGGATGCCGGCGCGTGTGATGCAGGTCATGGGCACCAGTGCGGCTCGCGTCCCGGAACCGGCCGGTGCACGGATTCCGAGCCTTCCAGCGTCCATTGTGGACAATCTTGCCTTCGAGGCCCGGTCGGGGCTTGTCGATCCGGTCTCGCGCCCATAGATTAGCGAGCGCTAAGTAGAACGAGGAGGACGCGGATGTCCGGATCGATGGGCCCGCAGGTCTGGGACGGGGCGCACTGGTGCGATCACCTCGCCCGGCACGCCTTCACCCGCCCCGATGCCATCGCGGTGCGCTTCGAAGGCACCTCGATCACCTGGAGGCGGTTGCACCAGCGGGTCCAGGCGCTCGCCGGCGGGCTGCACCTGCGCGGTGTCGGCAAGGGTGACCGGGTCGCGATCCTGCTGTCCAACCGGCCGGAGTTCCTCGAAGCGATGATCGCGGCGAACGCGCTGGGCGCGATCGCGGTGCCGGTCAACTTCCGGCTCGCGCCGGCCGAGATCGCGTACATCCTGCGTGACAGCGGAGCTTCCGTGCTGATCACGGAACCCGGCCTGGCGAACCAGACCGGAGAATCTCCCATCGTCCTGGTGACCGGCGAATCCTATGAGGACGTGATCAACGCCGGGGCCACGCCACCCGTGACCGCGATCGGGGAACGTGACACAGCGCTGATCATGTACACGTCCGGGACCACCGGCAGCCCCAAGGGCGCGATGCTCTCGCACCTGAACCTGCTGATGCAGTCGCTGACCGTCATCAGGGCGTGGCGCCTGTACGGCGACGACGAGGTGTTCCTCTGCGGTTCGCCCCTGTTCCACATCGGCGCGCTCGGCGGTGTCGCGCCGATCCTGCTCATCGGCGGCACCACGGTCATCATGCCCAGCGGCCGGTTCGACGCCGCCGGCACGCTGGATCTCGTCGAGGGCGAGCAGGTCACCAGCACCTTCCTCGTGCCGGCGCAATGGCAGCTGCTGTGCGAAAACCCGGCCACCCGCCACCGCGCACGCTCGCTGCGGACCGCCGGCTGGGGCGCCGCACCCGCGACCGTCGACCTCTTGCGGCGCATGGCCGCGACGTTCCCCGATGCCGCGATCGTCGCCCTGTTCGGCCAAACCGAGATGTCGCCGGTGACCTGCGTGCTGGAAGCGAAGGACGCGCAACGCAAGATCGGGTCCGTGGGCAAGCCGGTCCCCACGGTCGCCGCGCGCGTGGTCGACGAGACGATGCGCGACCTGCCACCGGGCGAGGTCGGCGAGATCGTCTACCGGGGCCCGGGCACGATGGCCGGCTACTGGAACAAACCGGAAGCGACCGCCGACGCCTTCGAAGGGGGCTGGTTCCATTCCGGCGATCTGGTCCGGGTGGACGACGAGGGCTTCGTCTACGTTGTCGACCGCAAGAAGGACATGATCATCTCCGGCGGCGAGAACATCTACTGCGCCGAGGTCGAGAACGTCCTCGCGGACCATCCCGCCGTCGGCGACGTGGCGGTGATCGGGATCGAACACGAACGCTGGGGCGAAACCCCGCTCGCCGTGGTCTCCCCCGCCGACGCCGCCGCACCTCCGACCCTGGCGGATCTGGCGGACTGGTGCCGCGACCGGCTCGCCTCCTACAAGCGGCCGACCGCGCTCGAAGTGGTCGACGCCCTACCGCGGAACGCCGCCGGCAAGGTGGTCAAGCACGAGCTCCGCGCCCGGTTCGGGCAGTCTGTCACCGCAAGGCGACCGTGAGCAGGACCGCACAGTCCGTCAGCGCGTCCAGGCCGTGACGCTGCGGCGGGACGGGCACGACTTCGCCGGCGTCCAGCAGCCACTCACGTTCGTCGGTGTGCAGGCGGACCCGGCCGCTCAGGACGTGCACGGTCGCGGCCGCGGGCGCGTCATGCTCGGCGAGCTGGGCGCCCTCGGCGAGCGCGATGACGGTGGCGCGCATCGAGGTGCCCGAAACGATCGTCCTGGCCGTACGCCGCGAGTGATGCGCGCGGGCCTCTTCGAGCAGTTCGGTAGCGAGCACGCTCAGTGAAACGACTGCGTGGTGATCGGTTCCGGTCATGGCGCGCGCTCCCATCCGTTCCCGGCCGACGATACCCCGCGCGGCCACGCGACATCGGTTTGCCAATCTCTTGCCGGATCTTGCCCACCTCGGTTCGACCGTGGCCACACACGAAGGCACAGTGGACTGGACCACTGCCGTCAACAACGGGGCGTCGTTCGTCTACCTGAAGGCCACCGAGGGGACGGACTGCACCGCAACGTCCACATTGGACAGACCCGCCGGCGGACGGCGCCACGGCTTCCAGCACGGCACCATCAGCTGGAACAGCGGCAACGGAGCCCTCCCGGTCGCCTACAGCTGAGCAGCCGCGGCCGGTCCGAAATGGAGGAAGGGAGGGGCCCCATTCCCCTCCCACTTCAATCTATAGCGGACCGGGGGGCTTGCGGCAAGACCCGGGTCGTCCCGCAGACTTGCCCGCCGGAAGCGGGAACTCGCGAAACGGGGAGTCACGGAATGCGCGTGTTGTTGTCGACGTGGGGATCGCATGGGGACGTCGAGCCGCTGGTGGGCCTCGCGGTCGCCGTGCGGGGGCTCGGCGCGGAGGCGGTGGTGTGCGCGCCGCCGGACGAGGATTTCGTGAACCTGCTGGCGCGTGCGGACGTGCCGCTGGTGCCGCTCGGCCCGTCGGTGCGGTCGGTGGTCGCGAAGCCGAAATCGCCGAACGACGCGTTCCGGCTCGCTGCCGAGCTTGTCGCGGCGCGGGTCGAGACACTAGGCACGGCAGCCGAAGGGTGTGACGCGCTGCTGGCGACGGGCCTGATGCCGGCCGGCGCCCCGGATGTGGCCGAGCGGCTGGGCATCCGTTATGTGTTCGCGTGCTTCCACATTCTCGGAATGCCGTCGCGGCATTTCCCGCCGGGGTCGCGGCCGGGCACCCCGTCCCCGAAGGGCGAGACGGACAACCGGGTGCTGTGGGAGCAGGACAGCCAGCGGGTGAACGCCTTGTACGGCGAAGCACTCAACAGCCACCGCGCGGCGATCGGCCTGCCGCCGGTGGGCAACGTGCGCGGTCACGTCATCACCGACCGGCCGTGGCTGGCGGCGGACGAGACGCTGTGTCCGGCGAAAGGCAGGACGGACCTCGACCTCGTGCAGACCGGGGCGTGGATCCTGCCCGACGACCGGCCGCTCCCGGACGGGCTCGAGGCGTTCCTGGGTGCGGGCGAGCCGCCGGTCTACGTGGGCTTCGGCAGCATGGCCGCCTATGCGCCGGAGGACCTCGCTCCGGTAGCCATCGAGGCGATCCGCGCGCAGGGACGCCGGGTGGTCCTGGGCAGTGGTTGGGCCGGGCTGAGCGCGATCGACGACGCCGACGACTGTTTCGTGGTCGGCGAGGTGAACCAGCAGGAGCTGTTCCGCCGGGTGGCCGCCGTCGTGCACCACGGCGGCGCGGGCACCGCGACGACGGCCGCGCTGGCGGGTGTGCCCCAGGTGATCGTGCCCCAGATCGCGGACCAGCCGTACTGGGCCGCGCGCGTGGCCAAGCTGGGTATCGGTGCGGCGCACGAAGGCCGGATCCCGACGGTCGCCTCCCTGTCCTCGGCGCTCACTACGGCCCTGGGCCGGGAAACCGGAGCGCAGGCTGAGGCCGTGGCAGGCACGATCCGCGCCGACGGGGCGACGATTGCCGCAAAGCTGCTTCTTGAGACGGTCGCCCGATAGTCGTTGGACGACGAGATGTCCACCGCACCACCTGCGGCACTCGCTACGGCGGCTGCCGACGAGGAGCGGGCCCTGAACTCCTGCGCGCGTAATTCGCTTGCCCCGGCTCCGGGTCGACGGTGCACTCTGACAGGACACCATCCGGGGAGGCAATGGCAGCAATGGAAATCCGTGCGACAACCGACAAGGACCTCGACGTCTTCGTCGACACGCTCCACGCCGCGTTCGGGCGCTTCCCGGACCGCCCCGGCGACGGCGGCGGAGTCTGGTGGTCGGCGCTGGAGATGGACCGCGGCCTGCTCGCCGTGGCGGACGGGCGGCCCGTCGGTACCGCCGGCGCGCACTCGTTCGAGCTCACGCTGCCCGGTGAAATCCTCGCCCCGGCCGCCGGGGTGACGGCTGTCGGCGTCCTGCCTTCGCATCGGCGCCGGGGTGTACTCAGCGCGATGATGCGACATCAGCTCGACGAGCTGCGGGGCCGCGGGGAGTTCCTTTCCGTGCTGCTGGCGTCCGAGGCGCTGATCTATCGCAGGTTCGGCTACGGACCGGCGACCTACACGCGGCGGCTGACGGTGCCGCGTCACCAAGCCGGCTTTGCCCCGGCGCGCGGGATCGACCGCCCGGATACCGGCTCGGTCGAGCTGCTGCGGCGTAACGAATGCGGCGAAATCCTCGAAGAGGTCTACGACCGGTATCGCCGCGCGCAGCCGGGAGCACTTTCCCGGCCGCACCGATGGTGGGCGTTGGGCGCCGGGCAGCCTCCGATCTCCCAGGCGCCGCGCTATGTCGCCGTCCACCGTGACGCCGACGGTGTCCCGGACGGGTACGCCAGCTACTCGATCGGCGAGCCCGGCACCTTGACCGTCGACGAGACCATCACCACCGAGGACACAGTTTTCGCGGCCCTGGCGCGGTTCCTGCTCGGACACGATCTCGTCACCGAGGTCGTGTTCAAGCATTTCCCGCCCGGGCACCCGCTGCGCTGGCAGCTCGCGGACTTCCGTGCCGGCCAGGTGAGCGACGACACCGACTGGCTGTGGGTGCGGCTGCTGGACGTCCCGCGTGCGCTGACCTCGCGCGGCTGGTTCACCGATGGCGAACTCGTCCTCGATGTCGAGGACCCGTTTCCCGGCGAGCGTGGCCGTTACCTGCTGACCGTCCGGGACGGCAAGGCCGAATGCGGCCCGACGGACCGGGAGCCCGACCTGTCCCTGGACGTGAGCGACCTGGGCTCGGTGTACCTGGGCGGCACCGCGCCGAGCACGCTCGCGCGTGCCGGGCACATCCGGGCCCACCGCCCGGGCGCGGCCAGTCTCGCGGACGCCCTCTTCCGCGGCGAGCGCGCCCCGCACTGTCTGCATTGGTTCTGAGCAGCATGGCGCAGCCCACATTGCCCACCGGGCGGCTCACGTCCCGGGCGAGGCCGACCTCAGGTGCCCGGCGTCGATCAAGGTGAGGCCGAGTACGAGATCACCAGAACCACCTGGGAGCAGTGAGGATCACTTCATCCACCGTACGGGCAGGACGCCGGGCCCGCGCAGGGCCACGCCGACCTGACTGCGGATGCGTGCCTCGTTTTCGGTGCCCTGCTTGAGTTCCAGGCCGGGAAGGCGGTCGAGCAGGATGCGCAACGCGGTGTTCAGCTCGGCGAGGGCGAGCCACGTGCCGACGCACACGTGCGGCCCTTGGCCGAAGGCCAGCATCGCCGTCTCGCGGCGGGTCAGGTCGAACCGGTGCGGCTCGGGGTAAACGGCCGGATCGCGCAGCGCGGCGTTGATGGAGAAGATCATCGGTGTCCGCGCGGGAATGTCGATACCGCGCCAGGTGGTGGCCCGCGGGCAGGCACGCGGAAGCAGGCCGACCGGCGGCTCCCAGCGCAGGCCCTCCCACACTGCCCACCGCAGGTGTTCGTCCGGGTCCGAGCGCACGAGCTCGAGCTGGTCCGGGTGGGCCAGCAGGGCGGTGAGCGTATTGGCGAGTGCGAGCATGGTGGTGTCGGCACCGGCCGGGAACAACAGCCGGAGGAAGGACAGCACCTGCTCGTCGGTGAGGCGCTCCCCCTCGGCCGATTCCGTGACCAGCAGGGAAATCAGGTCGTCGCCGGGATCGGTTCGGCGCCGCCGCAGGGCCGGGATGATGTAGCCGGTGAATTCCCGGGACGCCGCAAGGGCTTTCGCGGGTTCGAACGGGAAGTGGAACAGGTCGTTCGCCCAGCGGCGGACCGTGCGCTCGTCCTCGGGCGGCAGGCCGAGCAGCCGGCTGATGACCAGGACCGGGTAGCGGCTGGTGAACTCGGCGACCAGTTCGGCCTCGCCCCGGCCGGCGAACCCGTCGATCAGCTCGTGCGCCAACGGCGCGAGGACCGGGTCGATGTACTCCTGCACACGGCTGCGCCGGAACGGCGGCGACGCGATCGCGCGGTTGACGCGATGCTCCCGCCCGGTCATGCACTGCAGGGTGCGGCCCAGCACCGGGCCGGTGGTCAGCGGGTAGACCGCCGAGGCGGGGAACGTTTCCTCGTCCTTGAACGCCGCGCTGACCAACTCGTGGGTGAGCAGCAGGACGGCCCGCACACCGGCGAAAGGCACGACGGCGTAAGGCTTCGCGGCGCGCAGGCCGGCGAGGATCTCGTGCAGCTCCGGAGTGTCGTCGAACGCGAAATCGATGCCTTCGAAATCGACAGCGGCGGCCGGCGGGGAGGTCGTCATGTCCGTACCCTTCCTCGGGCGATTCGAATATTCGTATTATCGACTTGACTATGCGTACTAGAACGGTAGAGAGTTCCGTCATGCCTGACAAGCGCTCACCCTCGCCGCCGACCGAGCGCGTGATCGCCGTCGTCGAACTGCTCGCCGATCGCGCGTCCGGTATCAGCGCGGCGCAGATCGCCGATGAGCTGGGGCTGAGCCGTTCGACCGCGCTGGCCATCCTGACCACGCTGACCGGCCACGGCTGGATCTCGCGCGCGCCGGATCTGCGGTACCGGCCGGGGGCGCGGCTGGCCACGCTCGTCACGCGGGCACGAGGGACCCTCCCGGTGCCCGCGAACACGCGGCAGTCGTTGCGGGAACTGGCCGGCGCCGTGGGCTGCGGCGCCGCGCTGAGCCTGGTCGGCGCCACCGAGCTCACGTTCGTGTCGGTGCTGGCCGGAGAAGGACGAGTGCCGGCGGGGATCACGCCGGACACCGTGCTGCCACTGCGCGCCCCGGCGGGCGCGGCCGTCGTGGCTTTCCGTGCCGAAGCCGAGCAACAGCAATGGCTTGCCACCGCCCCGGCCGGCCAGCACGAGCGGCTCGGCGAAACCCTGGCGCTCATCCGGTCCACGGGCGTCGGCGCCTGGGGTATCGACGCCGCCGACCCCGCCGCGCTCGACGTGCTCGCCGACGTCGTCGAGCATCTCGGCGGCAGCCCGGCGCCGCACCGGTTGCGCCAGCGGGTGTTCGGCCTGCTCGCCGGTATCAGCGGAAAGCCTTACACCGCAAGCGATCTCGCCACCGACGCCGCCCTTCCCCTGAGCTACCTCGCCGCTCCGGTCTTCGACACCGCGGGCGTGGCGAGGTGGGAACTCCAGATCGGCCCGTTGCAGGCGGCCGTCGACCGGCCCCGGCGGGAGCACTACCTCTCCTGTCTGCGCCGGACTGCACAGAAACTCAGCACAGCAACAGAATCGGAGGAAGCGAATGTCCACATCGGATGAAGACCTGGTGACCGAGTTCTGCGCGAACTGGTCCAGCCCCGATCCCGGCGTGCTGGCCGGGTACTTCACCCCGGACGCGGTCTACCACAACATCCCGATGGAACCCGTGCACGGCCGCGACGCGATCCGCGAGTTCATCGAGAACTTCCTCAAGGGTTTCGACGGGATCGACTTCGAGATCCACCGCCAGGTCAGCGGCGGCGGGTTCGTGCTGAACGAACGCACCGACAGTCTTCGCAAGGGCACCACGGTCACCCCGCTGCCGGTGATGGGCTCCTTCCAGATCGTCGACGGCAGGATCGCGGCGTGGCGGGACTATTTCGACCTCAACACGATCATGGCCGCGTTGTCGGGCTGACCTCCGCCGGGGTGACGGCGGCGACCCGCGGCGCTCGGCGAGGGATCAGGCGATCGCACCGGCCGGGTAGGAGCCGCATCTGGTTGCGCACGATCACGCCCATCCGGTTGGCGGCGTTGATCTGCGCGACCAGGCACACCAGCGCGGCGGTCTGCTCGTCGTCGTAGTGCTTGCGCACCTGGGCGCGAGGTCTCGTCGGACACGCCTTGGCCCACCGCAACCTGCTTTTCACCGTCGCGTACGAAATGCTCGGCTCGACCGCGGACGCGGAGGACGTGCTGCAGGAAACGTGGCCGCGGTGGATGTGCGTGGATCCGGGCATCGTGCGGGACCAGCGCGCGTACCTGGCCCGGATCACCACCCGCCAGGCGCTCATCCGGCTGCGGACTTCCGTGCGCCGCAAGGAATCCTATTTCGGCCCGTGGCTGCCCGAGCCGCTGCTGACCACCCCCGACGTGGCCGACGACGTCGAACTGGCCGACAGCGTGTCGATGGCGATGCTGCTGGCGCTGGAGGCCTCGCACCGGCCGGGTAGGAGCCGCATCTGCTGGACATTCTCGCACCGGATGTCGTCTTCCTCGGGGATGGTGACGGCGTCACTCGAGCCTGTCGTCGGGGCCGGCGACGTGGCTCGGGTGCTGACGGCCGGGCTGGGCAACCTCGCCACCAGGTCGCTGCGGCCGGCCGAGGTCAACGGTCATCCGGCGCTGGTCGTGCGGCTCGACGGCGAGATCGACAGCGCACCGACCGTGCGCGTCGACGACGGGCTCGTCACCGGGCTGTACGTCGTGCGCAACCCCGAGAAACTGTCCAATGTGGAGCGAGAGACCACGCTGCGCCGCCGGGTCAGCCCTTGACGGTCTCCCGCAACGCTTCGTCGGCCGGGGTCGGCTGGATGCCGAAGGCGGCGGTGGCGGCGGACGAGTCGAGCACGAACGGGCGTTGCAGCTGGTATTGCATTTCGATCATCTCCCGCGCCGCCGGGTTGAAGAGCCCGGCCAGGCGCAGCGCGATACCGGGCATCCTGGCCACCCGGGCCGCCGGGGCCCCCGCGAGTTCGGCGGCGCGGGTGGCGAGCGCGCGCACGGACATCGGCGGTGGCGTGGGCGCGTGCCACGCGCGGCCCCAGGCGTTTTCGTCCGCCGCGACGGCGACCAGCGTCCGCGCCATGTCGCCGACGTAGGTCCAGCTGTGCGGAGCGTCCAGGTCGGCGGGCAGCGAACCGCGCCGGCCGGCGAGCACCTTCGGCAGGACCATGACGGTGAACGCGGTGACCACGCCCGCGCCGAGGTAGTCCGACCCGCGGACCTCGGCCGTGCGGATCCGGCCCGCTTCGTGCGCGGCCACCGCGTCGGTCCAGAGTTTCGCGCGCACTTCGCCTTTCACGGAGTTGGGGCGCAGCGGCAGTTCTTCGGTCATCGGCGCATCGACCTCGCCATAGCCGTAGAGATTGCCGGTGGTGACCAGCACCGCGCGGCCCTTCTCCGCGGCGTGCAAGAGCGCGGCGCCGAGCGGCGGCCAGTCGGTGGGCCAGCGGTGATAGGCCGGGCCCGCGCAGCAATACAGGGCGACGGCGCCTTCGGTGTGCCGGGCGAGCGCGGCCGGGTCGTTCGCGTCGGCCGCGATGCGCTCGATGCCCGTTTGCCGCGGGCCGCTGCCGCTGCGGGTGAGCAGCCGGACTTCGTCGCCTCTGCCGGCGAGCAGCCGCGCGGTGGCGGAGCCGACCGGGCCGGCGCCGACGATGACGTGCAGGGACATGTCCGAAGTTCCTTTCCCCCGAGAACACTGTTCTCTGATGAGCACACCGTACTCATAGGTTCGCTTTCCGGTCAAGAACACTGTTCTCGGCCCGGTACGGGGTTCTCGATGTGTGCGACACTGGGGGCATGTCCGCACCGTCGCTGCGCGCCCGGGTCCGCTCGGAGATGAGCCAGGAGATCAAGGAAGCCGCCCGCAAACGCCTCGCCACCGACGGCGGGAACCTGTCCCTGCGGGCGGTGGCCCGGGACCTGGGCATCGTGGCTTCGGCGCTGTACCGGTACTTCCCGAGCCGTGACGCCCTGCTCACCGCGTTGATCATCGACGGCTACGAGGCGATGGGCACGGCGGCGACCGTGGCCGAAACAGCGGTGCCGCGTGAAGACCTGCGTGGCCGATGGCTCGCCACCTGCCGCGGGGTCCGCACGTGGGCGCTCGCGCGCCCGGCCGAATACGGACTGCTGTACGGCAACCCGGTGGCCGGTTACGCCGCGCCGCAGGACACCGTCGCGCCGGCGTCGAAAGTGGTGTTCCTGCTCGCGGAAATCGTGATCGACGGCGCGGACCGGCTGGCGCCGGTGTCGTCGCCGATCCCCGCCCCGGTCCGCGAAGACCTGCGGCGCCTCATCGAGGAGTACCCCGGCGACCTGTCCGAGGAACGGCTCGATCGCGTGCTTATCGGCTGGACGCACCTGTTCGGCCTGCTCGACTTCGAGGTTTTCGGCCGCCTGAACGACACGATCAAGGCACGCGCGGAGTACTTCGAGCACCACATGGGGCTGATCGCGGACTTCGCCGGGATACCGCGGTGAGCGATGACCCGGCGGACCCTGGCCCGCAGCACCGGATGACGACGCCACGAGTCCACGTGGCCTGGACTGTCCAATTCGGACCGTGGTAGGAGGCTTCGCCGAGGGGAGCCGCCCGTCTGGCCGCACCCAACCGGTCAGGAATCGAGAAGCGCGCCGGCCGGCCCCCGCCTAACGTCATGGTCATGACTTCCCTTGAAACGGTAACCCTCGAAGTGACCGACCCCGAAGCCGCCGAAACCTTCTACGCCAAGGCTTTCGACCTGGACAAGCAGATCCGCCTGCGTGCTTCCGACGCGCCGTCGACCGGCTTTCGCGGGTTCACGCTCTCCTTGACCGTCTCGCAGCCCTCCACGGTCGACAACCTCATCGACAGCGCACTCGCCGCCGGTGCCACCTCGATCAAGCCCGCCGGGAAATCGTTCTGGGGCCACGGCGGCGTGGTGCAGGCGCCGGACGGGACGATCTGGAAGGTCGCGACCTCGTCCAAGAAGGAGACCACCCCGCCCAACCGGCGGATCGACGACATCGTGCTGCTGCTCGGTGTCGCGGATGTGGCCGCCAGCAAGAAGTTCTACGTCGAGCGCGGCCTCAAGGTGACGAAGAGCTTCGGCCGCAAATACGTCGAGTTCGCCGACCCGTCGAGCCCGGTCAAGCTCGCCCTGCTGAGCCGCAAGGCCGTCGCGAAGGACGCGGGTGTCACTATCGACGGCACCGGCTCGCACCGGATCGTGATCGGCGGCGACTCGGCGCCCTTCACCGACCCGGACGGGTTCGTGTGGGAGCCGGCAGGGCTCTGAACGGCTGAGGAGGACGCGGTGAGTGAAGGCAAGGTGATCGCGGGCAAGGCGACCCCGCGCGGGCGGTACCCGCATGTGAAGGTGGCGGGCGGGTTCGCGTTCGTCTCGGGCACCAGCAGCCGGCGGGCGGACAACACCATCGCCGGGGCCGAGGTCGACGAGCTGGGTACGACGCACCTGGACATCCGGGAGCAGACGGCCGCGGTGCTGGACAACATCCGCGACATCCTCGGCGAGGTCGGCGCGGAGCTGGAGGACCTCGTGCAGGTCACGTCGTATCTGGTGAACATGAACGACTTCGGCGGCTACAACGAGGTCTACGGCGAGTACTTCGCGGCCGGCGGCCCGTCCCGCACCACCGTCGCCGTGCACCAGCTCCCCCACCCGCACCTGCTGATCGAGATCCAGGCGGTGGCGCTGCTGCCCCAGCCGCTCTAGCGGTCGCGGTCGCGGCGAGCGAGAATCGTCCGTGGTCAGGCATGTCCCGGTGCGGAAGCATCGTGTGTACCGACGAGCGAAGGGACCCGGCCATGGCGGACATCAACCCGGTGATCAACTTCCCGCGCTGGATCGAGGAACACGAGCATCTGCTCAAACCCCCGGTCAACAACAAGCAGGTGTGGACCGGCACCGGCGATTTCATCGTGCAGGTGGTCGGCGGTCCCAACCAGCGCACCGACTTCCATGTCGACCCCTACGAGGAATGGTTCTACCAGTACAAGGGGAACATGCACGTGAACATCGTGACCGAGGACGGTCCGCGCACGGTGCACATCTCCGAAGGCTCGATGTGGCTGCTGCCGGGGAACGTGCCGCATTCGCCGCAGCGCCCGGAACCCGGCTCGATCGGGATCGTGCTGGAGCGCATCCGCGAAGAGGGCACGCTGGAGAAGTTCCAGTGGTACTGCCCGGAATGCGGCGCGCTGGTGCACGCGGCCGAGCTCCAGGTGCGGGACATCGTGACCGACCTGCCGCCGGTGTTCGAGCAGTTCTACAAGGACGAGAAGCTCCGCACCTGCCCCGCGTGCGGGCATCTGCACCCGGGAAAGGGCTGAGGCGTGCCGGTCATCGACGTCCACACGCACTACGTTCCCCGCGCCTGGCCCGACCTGGGTGCCGAGACGGGCGAAGCGGCGAAGCCATGGCTGCGCATCGAGTCCGAACGCGACGCCACGATCATGCTCGGCTCGGGTGAGTTCCGCCGGATCCGGCACGAATCCTGGGACGCCGGGGCTCGTCTGTCCGAAATGGACGCGGACGGGGTCGACGTCCAGGTTGTCTCGCCTACCCCGGTCTTCTTCTCCTACGGCGCTTCCGGGCCCGCCGCCGCGAAGATCGCGCGGATCTTCAACGATCTCGCGCTGGAGATCTGCGCCCCCGCGCCGGCCCGGTTCCTGCCGTTCTGCCAGGTGCCGCTGCAGGATCCGGACCTGGCCTGCGCCGAGGTGGAGCGCTGCCTCGCCGCCGGCCACCGCGGGGTGGAGATCGGCAACCACGTCGGCGACCGCGATCTGGACGACGCGGGGATCGTCACGTTCCTGCAGCACTGCGCGAGCGTCGGCGCCCCGGTTTTCGTGCACCCGTGGGACATGCCGGGCTCGCCGCGGCTGAACCGGTGGATGGCCCAGTGGCTGACCGGGATGCCCGCCGAGACGCATCTGTCGATCCTGGCGCTGGTGCTGGGCGGCGTGCTCGACAAGGTGCCGCGGTCGCTGCGGTTGTGCTTCGCGCACGGCGGCGGCTCGTTCCCGTACTGGGTCGGCCGGATGGACAACGCGTGGCACGGCAGGCCCGACGTGATCGCGACCTCGGAGCATCCGCCTTCGCACTACCTCGACCGGTTCAGTGTGGACAGTGTGGTGTTCAGCGAACCCGCGCTGCGCCTGCTGGTCGACACGATGGGCCCGGACCACGTGCTGCTCGGCAGCGACTACCCGTACCCGCTGGGGGAACGCCCGGTCGGGAAAGTGGTGCGGGAGGCCGGTTTTCTCGGCGAGGACGACCGCGCCCGGCTGCTCGGCGGGAATGCCGCGGCGTTCCTCGGCCTGTCCTGAGCGGGCGGCGGCCCGTGCCGGGATCAGAAGGTCCAGCGGGTGGCGCCGTAGGGCTCCTCGGTCTGGACGGCGTGCGCCGTGGCCACTTCGATTTCGTAGACGTGCCACGGCGGCGGGCCCGCGGACTGCGCGTTGTAGGGCGCGGTGATCGCTTTCCCGGACTCGTCGAGTGTCGCGGGCCAGCCGTGCGCCGACCATTGGGCGGCCAGTTCGGTGACCACGGCGGGCTCGGTGACCAGACGCGCGGTGCCGTTGACGCTGAGGTCGAACCGCTCGGCCGAGATGCTGAGCGCGCACCGCGGGTCACGGGCGACGTTGCGGCCCTTGCGGGAACTCTGCCCGGTCTGGAACCAGAACCGGTCGCGCGCCCACAACGCGCCGACGACGGTGACGTGCGGGCTGCCGTCGGCGTTGATCGTGGCGAGCCAGAAGCTGTGGCGGCCGGGCCCCTGGTCGATCCCGGCGTCGAGCGCGGCACGCACCCGGGCCCAGTCCATCGGCGGGGCTTCGTACAGCTCGGCGAGGTTTCGGGTTTCCATCGTGCTGCCCTCCTTCGGTGACGCGGTCGTCAGGACAGACCTGGGCCGGGACGGAAACTCATCGGCACTGGGTTCTTTCCCCGGGCGGCGGAGCCGCTGTCTCTAGATCTCGGCCAGGCGCTTGTGGAGCAGCGCCTTGCTGCGGGCGAGGTTCGGCGCGTCCACGGTCAGACGGTCGAAGCTGCGGCCGTACTGTTCCACGTCGTCGCGGCGTTCGAGGTACAGCGCGCCGGTGCGGTGTTCGATGTAGACGACGTTGGGCAGCTCCGGTTCGGCGAACTGCAGCACCGTGAACGCGCCCTCGCCGGCGTACCCGCTGCGCTCGAACGGCACGATCTGCACCGACACGTTCGGCAGTTCGAGCAGCTCCAGCAGGTGCCGGAGCTGCGCCTTCAGCACCGGCGGGCCGCCGACGGGGCGGTGCAGCACGGACTCGTCGAAAATCGCCCACAGTTTCGGCGCCGACGGTTTGGTCAGCAGGCTCTGCCGGCGCATCCGCACCGCCACCCTGGCCGCACTCGCCTCGTCCTCCAGCGCCGGGTCGCCGTGCGAGGTCACCGCCCGCGCATACGCTTGCGTCTGCAGCAACCCCGGTACGAAGGTCATCTCGTACGTGCGGATCCTCCAGGCGGCCTCCTCCAGCCCGAGGTACGTGTCGAACCACGCGGGCAGCGACTCGCCGAACTGCTGCCACCAGCCCGTTTCGTTGGCCTGGCGCACCATGTCCACGGCCCACGCCATCGCCTCGGCGTCGTCCGCGCGGTAGAGCCGCAGCAGGTCGAGGACGTCACGTTCCTTGCAGCCGACCCGGCCCAGCTCCATCCGGCTGATCTTCGACTCCGACGCCCTGATCTCGCGCGCCGCCTCCGCCCGCGCGACGCCCGAGCGCTCCCGCAGCCGCCGCAGCTGGGCGCCGAGCACCATCCGCCGTACCGTCGGACCCATCTCGGGACGGTCGCGATCGGGCATCACAACATCAACTCTCCGCTACGGGAAGTGCCGGACCCACGAGTGTACTGATCCGTTGCTCATTTTCCGAGCAGCGCTTTCAGCCCCGGTTCCCGCCGGTGCGCCAGTGGTGTCGCGGGCTCGTCGGCGGTCGCGAGCGACGCCACCGACAGCAGTTCGGGCACGGTCAGATCGGGATGTGTGACCGCCCAGTCCTCCCGGTGGAACGGCATGTCGAGCTCGGCCCGGTGCAGGTCCAGCACCACCGGCACCGCGGGCAGCCTGCCCAGGATCTCCGGCCACGGGACGACCCCCTCGCCGACCGGGCGCATCCGCCGCGCCAGCCCCGCCGGGGTCCAGGTGATCGCGGCGTCGTCGAGGAACACGGTGTGCACCAGCGGCGCGAGACGGCGGGCGGCGGCGACGGGATGTTCCAGGCGGGTCAACAGGTTCACCGGGCTGAACCCGGCCACGACCCCGGTGGCCTCGGCGAAGCGGAGCAGTTCGAAAGACGTCATCTCCTCGTGCGTTTTGAGCACCAGCGGAATACCCACCTCGTCGGCCGCGCGCACCAGCGGGCGCACCAGTTCCGCCGTGGCGGCGAGCTGTCGGGGCCAGTCGCCGGAGAACCGGTCCTCCAGCGTGCCCACGGTGAAATGCAGCGATTCCACCGTCAGCCGGGCAGCCGCGTCGATCATCCGGCGCCAGCCGCGGACCGGGTCACCGTCGCCCAGCTCCATCGCCTCCGTGGCACGTCCGGGGTGGGCGGCGTTGATCGCCCCGAGCCCGGCCGCGAGCCGGATGCCGGACAGCTCGACGGCGAGTGCGTCCAATGTGGACTCGTCCAGCGTCGGGGAGAACCAGCGCAGCCCCGGCAGCTGGCACAGCTCCAGTTCGCCCAGCGCGGCCCGCAGGCCCGCCGGGCCGTCCGGCACGACGGGCAGATCGCGCAGCACGATCCCGCGGATCACGCCGCATCCACCACGGCACGCACGTGATCGCGGGACCGCCGGACGTACTCCCACGCGTCGTCCAGCGTCCACGGCGCCTGCGCGTACTCCTCGTGCCCGGGTATCTCCCCCGCCGCGATCCGCTCCTCATAGCGTTGCAGCAGCAGGAAATACTCCGTCAGCTCCGGCACCGTCAGGTCCGGGTGCGCCGCGATCCACTCCGGCTCGTACAGCGAGATGGCCGCGCGCTTGTCCTTGCCGCGCCTGGGCAGTCCGGGCGCTCCCCCGTAGTCGCGCACCTCCAGCGACAGGTGCAGATCCGGGTTCGCGGCCAGCAGGACCGGCAGGATCCCGGCCATCCCGACCACCCCGTCGCCGACCGGCCGCATCTGGAACGCGAGTCCGTCGGGCAGCCGGAACAGCCCGGCGTCCTTGATGTGGGTCTGCCGCACGTAGGGCGCGATGCGCTCGGCCGCGCGCACCGGGTGTTCGGCGCGCTGCAGCACGTTGGCGGTGTCGAAGGTGATCCCGACCGTGTCCGGGCCGACCGTCTCGACGATGCGCACCAGTTCGAACGTGGTGATCTCTTCGTGCGTCTCCAGGTTGACGTGGATGCCGAGATCACGGGCGATCGGCGCCAGCAGTGTCAGGAACTTCGCGGTGGCGTCGAGCTGATCGGCCCACGGCACGTCGGTGCGGAACCGGTCGTAGGCGAAGCGGCCTTCGTACGGTTTGATCGTCGCGGTTTCGCCCCACAGCTCGGTGATCCCGATGTCCGCGGCGGCCTCCATCATGCGCCGGAAGCCCGCGACCGTGTCGCCGTCGCCGAGCGCGCGCAGTTCCGGGGACTCGGCGAGGTTGTACGGGTTCACCTTGCCCAGCCCGGCTTCCAGGTACATGCCCAGCTCGTCGGCCTTCTCCCGCACCGCGCGCAGCTCGCCGGGGTCCAGCTCCGCGCTCAGGTGCAGGATGGTGCGGAAGAACAGTCCTTCCAGCCCTTCCTTCGCGGCGCGTTCGAGCTGCTCGACCGGGCTGTACCGGGCCGATTCGGGCAGTTTCAGGGCATCGCTGCCAAGCCGCACGGCGGCTCCTTTCCTAGTGGGATCGCGCGGACAAGACGCGCTCGGGATCCGGGACCGCGGCCAGCAGCTCCCGGGAGTATTCGTGGCGTGGGTGGCCGAAAACCTGCTCCCGTGTGCCTTCCTCGACGATCCGGCCGGAGCGCAGCACGGCCACCCGCGTGCACAGGTAGTTCACCACCGCGAGGTCGTGCGACACGAACAGAATGGACAGTCCCAGCTCGTCCCGCATGTCCAGCAACAGGTTCAGCACCTGCGCCTGCACCGAGACGTCCAACGCGGACACCACCTCGTCGCACACCAGCAGCCGCGGCCCGACGGCCAGCGCGCGGGCGATCGCGATGCGCTGGAGCTGCCCGCCGGAGAACGACGACGGAAAGCGGCCGAGATCGGCGGGCCGCAGGCCGACCATGCCCAGCAGCTCCACCACCCTGTCCCGCCGCGCGCGGGCGTCCGGCAGCCGCCGGTGCACGACGAGCCCTTCGCCGACGAGCTGTTCCACCGTCATCCTGGGATTCAGGCTGCCCAAGGGATCCTGGAACACCATCTGCACGTCCTGCCGGTACGCGCGCGCCGCCGCGCCGCGCATCCGGAGCACATCCTTGCCGGCAAAGGAAATCGAGCCCGAGTCCGGGCGGACGAGCTTCAGCACGCAGCGCAGCACCGTCGACTTGCCGGAGCCGGATTCGCCGACCAGCCCGACCACTTCGCCCTCACCGACAGTGAGCCCGACGTCCTCGACGGCTTGCACGGACCGGTAACGCTTGGTCAGTCCACTGATCTCGAGCAGGCTCATACCGGCGCTCCCACCGTGAGATGACAGGCGGCCGAATGCCCGTCGCCGACTTCGGCCGGTACGGGCCGCTCTTCGCTGCACGCGGCCATGGCGACCGGACAACGCGGATGGAACGCACACCCGGACGGCCGCCGTGCCGGATCCGGCGGGCTACCCGGCATCGGTTCGAGGCGCCGCCCCGCGCCGCTCATCGTCGGCACCGCACCGAGCAGCCCGCGCGTGTACGGGTGCGCGGGCCCGGTGAACAGTTCCCGCACCCCGGCCGTTTCCACCGGGCGCCCCGAGTACAACACCATCACCCGGTCCGCGAACCCCGCGACCACGCCGATGTCGTGGGTGATCAGCAGAACGGCCAGGTTCCGCTCGCGGGCGACG
The DNA here is from genome assembly GCF_035546795.1 of Amycolatopsis sp. Classification (GTDB taxonomy): domain Bacteria; phylum Actinomycetota; class Actinomycetes; order Mycobacteriales; family Pseudonocardiaceae; genus Amycolatopsis_E. Next base: position 65,200 of record NZ_DASZWC010000059.1, on the reverse strand, counting down.
CGCGCGAGCAGGTCGAGCACCTGTTGCTGGACCCGGACGTCGAGCGCCGTGGTCGGTTCGTCGGCGACGAGCAGCTTCGGCTCGCCGATCAACGCCATCGCCATGGCGACACGCTGGCGCATCCCGCCGGAGAACTCGTGCGGATAAGCCCGCGCGCGCCGCGCTGCCCCGGGCACTCCGAGCTCGTCGAGCAGTGTGACCGCGCGCCGACGGGCGTCCTTTTTGGACACTCCGCGCACGATCAGTGGTTCCGCCACCTGGTCGCCGATGGTCATGATCGGATTCAACGCCGACAACGGGTCCTGGCAGACCATCGCGACCTCGCGGCCGCGGACCTTCGCCATTTCCTTCTCCGGCAAGGAAAGCAGCTCACGACCGGACAACCGGATGCTGCCGGCCACGCGCAGCGCGTCGTCCAGGCGCAGCAACGCCCGCGCCGTGACCGACTTCCCCGAGCCGGACTCGCCCACCAGCGCGACCCGCTCGCCCTCGCCGATCGTCAGGGAAAAGTCGCGCACGAGCGGGATTCCCGCGCCCGCGGTGATCTCCAGGTTCTCGACTTCCAGCAGGCTCATGCTCATACTCCTTCCGCGCGCCGGCGCAACGCCGGGTCGCTGCGCACGTGCAGCAGATCGCCCAGCAGCCCGAACGCGGCCGTGGTGACCGCGATCGCCAGGCCGGGGAACAACGCCATCCACCACGAGGTCGACACGAAACCCTTGGCGCCGTTGACCATCGCGCCCCATTCGGCCGACGGCGGCTGCGCGCCGGCGCCGATGAACGACAGCGCGCCGATCACCAGCACCGTGTTGCCGATGTCGCCGGCCCATTTCACCCACACCACCGGCATCGAGTTCGGCAGCACATGCCGCAGCATCAGCCGCGTCCGCGAAACCCCGAGCGTGCGGGCGCCTTCGACGAACGGCAGCGTCATCGTTTCCGCCATGACCCCGCGCAGCAGCCGCGCGGTCATCGGCCAGCCGGTGAGCACGAGCGCGACGATCACCGACCGCAGGCCCGAACCGAGCGCCGCCGCGACGGCGAGGGCGAAGATCATGCCGGGGAACGCGAGCACGACGTCGGTCAGCCGCATCAGGATCTCCCGCACCCATCGCGGCCCCAGGGTCGCGACGACGGCGACGAGCGTGCCCACGACCGCGTATCCGGCGACGACGAGCATCGCCGACAGCAGCGTGTCCCGGCAGCCGACGACGATGCGCCACGCGACATCGCGGCCCTGATCGTCGGTGCCGAACCAGTGCGCGGCGCCCGGGCCCTGCGCCGCCTCCGTGATGTGCGAGGCGTAGACATCCGGCGCGAACAGCGGGCCCACCAGCGCGACCAGCACGATCAGCGCGACCAGGCCGAGCGTCACGGCGTCGAGCACGGAGGAGGAACCGCGGCGCACGCCCCAGGCGAGCCGGACCCGGCGGCGCGGGACCGCGGAGGCAAGGTCGGACATGTCAGGCTCCCATCTCGGCTGTCCGCACCCGCGGGTCGCGGACCAGCTGGATCAGGTCGACGAGCAGGCTGGTGAGCACCACGATCAGCCCGATCACCAGCACCCCGCCCTCGACGGAGACGGTGTCCTTCTGCGCCACGGCGTTGGTGAGGAACGCGCCGAGCCCGTCCCGGCCGAACACCGATTCGACGAGCACGGCCCCGCCGAAGAGGTAGCCGAACTCCATGCCCAGCAGGATGATCACCGGGTTCATCGCCTGCGGCACCACGTGTTTCGAGATCAGCCGCCGCCGCGGCACCCCGTTCGCGCGGGCCATCTGGACGTGCTCGCGGGTCAGCACGCGCAGCAGTTCGGCGCGGGCCACCCGGTAGGTCATCCCGATCTGGGGCACCGCGAGCACGAGCGCGGGAAGGAACAGGTGCTGCACCGCGTCCCAGGCCGCCGCCGGATTCCCGGCCAGCAGCGAATCCAGCACCGTGAAGCCGGTGACCGGCGGGACGCTGAACCAGGCCGAGAGCCGCCCGGAGATCGGCAGGATACCCAGTTTCGCGCCGAACACGAACTGCACCATCAGCGCCAGCCAGAACACCGGCAGCCCGGCGGCGATGATCACCAGCACCCGGCGGGCCGAGTCCCCCGCGCCACGGTCGCGCAGCGCCGACAGCGCGGCCAGCGGCACCCCGATCACGATCGACAGCAGGATCGAGGTGACGACGAGTTCCGCGGTGCCGGGCAGCACGTCCAGTACCGCCTGCCCGACCGGGCCGTGGGTGGAGCTGGAGGTGCCGAGGTCGCCGTGCAGCAGCCTGCCGAGGAAGCTCAGCCACTGCAGCACAAGCGGTTCGTCGAGCCCGAGCTGGTGCCGCATCGCCTCGACCTGCTCCGGGGTGGCGCCGGGGCCGGCGGCGACCCGGGCTTCGTCCCCGGGGACGAGCTTGAGCAGGAAGAACACCACGGTGGCCAGCGTGAGCAGGGTGCCCGCGGCGCCGAGTAACCGGCGCAGCAGGAAGTACGCCTGCGATCGCATCCGGATCTCCTCAGTTGCCAACGGTCAGCGCGGCGAGGTCGACACCGCCCGCGGGCGCGCTCACGTCCACCCCGCGCACGTCGGAGCGCGCTCCGTAGGTGTTGTTGGTGGTGTAGAGCGGCATCGAGGCCGCGTCCCCGTCGATGATCGTCTGCGCCTGGGAGTACAGTCCACATCGGACGGACGCGTCCGGGGTCCGGCTCGCCTGCTCGATCAGCGCGTCCACCTGGTCGTTGTGGTAGGCCGACTTGTTCGTGCCGGTGGCCTGCGACCAGTAGGTCTGGGTGACCATCACGCCGGCGTCCGGATACTGCGCGGATTCGGTCAGCAGCATGATGTCCGGCACGGTCGCCGGGTCCGACAGTGTGGTCAGGTAGTCGGCGAAGGCGATCGGCTGCAGGTTCAGCGTCACGCCGATCTCCTTCAGGTCCGACTGCAGCAGCGTCGCTTCCCTGGCCTGCTCGGCGAAAGCAGGCTGGAAGCGCATCGTCAGCGTCAGCCCGGAAAGCCCGGCGCCGGCGAGAATCCGCTTCGCCTGGTCGAGGTTCCGCGCCGCGGTGGGCAGGTTCGGGCGGCAGGTCATGTTGGTGGGCAACGGCCCGTTCGCGATGGTGCCGAGCCCGGAGCGAATGCCCGCGAGCCCGCCCTGGTAGTCGTACGCCAGCCGCACGGCCTCGCGGATGGCCTTGTTCGCCAACTGCCCGTGCGAGGTGTTGAAGTAGATGATCGCCTGGCCGCCCGGGATCTGCGTGGTGGTGCGCCCGGCGGCGGTGACGTCCGCCGCGGACTGCGCGTCGATCTGCCCGACGTCGACACTCCCGGCCTTGAGCTCGTCCCGGGCGGTGGCGAACTCGTCGATCCGGCGCAGTGTGAAGGTCCGCGGCCGCTTTTCGTTGTACTGCCAGTACTTCGCGAACCGGGTGGCGGTGTAGGTACCTGCCGCGGCGGAGCTGAGCGAGTACGGCCCGGAGCCCGCGTCGTGGTTGAGCAGCCACGACTGCGCCTTGTCGGTGCCCGCGTTTTGCTTCACCAGCACCGAATCGAGGATGTAGACGCGGCTGAGCGCGCCGAGGAAGAGCGGATCGGCGTGCTTGAGCTTGATCTTCACGTGCTGGGCGTCGGTGACGGTACTGGAGGCGTAGCTGCTGATCAGGCTCGCGATGCCGACGCCGAGGTCACGGTAGCGATCGAGGCTGTAGGCGACATCGTCGGCGGTGAACGGGTTCCCGCTGTGGAAGGCGACCCCGGTCCGCAGCGTGAGGTCGATGCTGGTGAGGTCGGCGCTGTAGGTGAACTCGCCGGCGAGCGCGGGCACCATCACGCCCTTGTCGTAGCCGACGAGGGTGTCGTAGAAGAGCTGGTCGGCGGTGTCCACCTGCAGGTAGCTGGCGCGCGCCGGGTCCAGGGTGGTGACCTCGTTGCGGTAGGCGTAGACGAGGCTGTCCTGCTTCGCAGGCGGCCCGCCCGCCGCCGTGCCGGCGGTGCAGGCGGTCGCGGCGAGCAACGGCACGGCGAGCGCGGCGAGGCTCCATCGCCGGAATGCGCGGTGGCGCTGAGACATCGAAGTCCTCCTCGGGAGGTGGGGCACGGGGCGCGCGGTACCACAACGGCGCCGTCTGGGAGAAGTTGCCGTGACGGTATACCGTTCCGATCAGAACGCCAGGCCTCTTCTGTAAATCCGCTGTTAACACCCTGACCTTGGATTTCACTTGGGACCAGAACCGCAAAATGGTATACAAATCAGGAAGGCAGGGTTCGATCGCGAGACAAGGCGACACATGCGAGTGCTGGTAGTCAACTGCAACACCTCGGCGGAGATGACCGTGGCGATCACGGACACCGCGCGGTCCGCCGCCGCGCCGGGCACCACGGTGATCGGCGCCCGGCCGTCCTGGGGGCCGGTCTCCGCGGAGGGGTACTACGAAAGCTTCATCTCCGCCGCCGCGGTCCTGGATTTGCTCAGCACCACAACGGAAACCTTCGACGCGGTGGTGATGGCCGGCTTCGGCGAGCACGGCCGCGAAGGCGCCCGGCAGCTGCTGGACGTGCCGGTCGTGGACATCACCGAGGCGGCCGCGCAGCTGGCCTGCCTGCTGGGCAGCCGGTTCGGGGTGGTGACCACCGTGGGCGCCGCGGTGATACCGATCGAGGAGAGCCTGCGCACCGCCGGGCTGCTGGCGCGCTGCGCCGGGGTGCGCGCGTGCGAGGTCGATGTGCTGGACCTGCACGAAGACCCGCACGCGACGGCCGCGGCGCTCACCGTCGAAGGCCGGCGGCTGCTCGCCGAGGGCGCCGACGTGCTCGTGCTCGGCTGCGCCGGGATGGGCGGCCTGGACGTGCAAATGGAAAAGGCGCTCGGCGTGCCCGTGGTGGACGGGGTCGCCGCCGCCGTGAAACTGTGCGAAGCCTTGGTATGCCTGGGAAAACGCACCGGCAAGACCGGCCCGTACGCGCCGCCCTCGTCCGTCAAGCACCGGCCCGGCTGGCCGGTGTCCGGCCTGTCCCGGCTGGAATCCCGCTAACCGAGGAGCGTTTCGTGCTCAATCCGCAGCGTCAGCACCTGGTCGAAGGCAGCCACTGGGTCAGCCCCGTCGACTTCGAACCCGAGGTCACCGACGGGTTCGACTTCCCCGAACCGTTGCGCGTCATCGACTCCACCCTGCGCAAGACCCTGTTCACCGCCGGGCACGCCACCTCGCGGCTGGGGTTCCAGCGTATCGCCGAGGCACTGGTGGATCTCGGCATCGAGGACGAGAGCATCAACATCAACTGGAGCGGTGCCACGCATCCGGGCCCGCAGGAGTGGGCGCTGCTGGAGGCGATCGTCGAAGGCGGGTTTCCCTTCCGCCTCAACGTGTACACCGACACACTGCTGAGCAACGGTCGCGACCACCAGCCGGTCTCGGCCCGGCAGACCGTCGGCGAACTCGCCGCCGCCGGGGTACGGATCGCGGCGCCCGGCATCCTCGAAGCGCCCGACGACGCCGCGCAGGCGCGCCAGATCGAGGAGCTGGAAGAGTACTTCGAGTACGCGGCGCAGGCGGGCCTGGAAACCACGATCACCCTCGCGCAGGTGGGCCGCCGCGATTTCGGCCGGATGGTCACGATGGTCGATCACGCCGTGCGCCTCGGCGCCACCCGCCTGGACCTGATGGACTCCACCAGCAGCCTCACCCCCGAGGCGATGAAGGTGTTCGTCCGCCGGTTCCGCGCGGCGCTGGCCCGCGAAGTGCCCTTGACCATGCACGTCCACGACGAGTTCGGACTGGCCACCGCGGGCGCGATCGCGGCCGCCACCGCCGGGGCCGCGCCGGACGTGGCGATGAACGGGATGTCCTACCGGTGCGGGTTCGCGCCGCTGGAGGAAGTGGTATTGGCGCTGGAAACCCTCTACGGCGTGGACACCGGGATCAACCTCGGCCGCATCCAGCACGTCGCGCGGGTCGTCGAGCGCGAGTCGGGTGTCGAGCTGCCCGCGCTGAAACCGCTGACTGGCCGATACGCGTACCTCAAGAACATGCCCGGCGACGTGGCCGCCGCGATTTCCCAGGGACAGCACGCTTTTCCGCCGATCAGTCACGGGCTGGTGCCCTCCGCGCTGGGGCAGGAACTGACCTGGGTGTGGAGCGGGCTCAGCTCGGAAGGGATGGTGCGTGCCCTGGCCGCACACGAAGGCGTCGACGTCACCACGGACGAGGTCCTGGTGCTGCGGCGGGCGATGGACGCGACCGTCGCCGCCGTGCCCCGGTATCCCCGCTGGCTGACCGCCGCCCAGGCCACCGCCCGGTTCCACGAGTTGCTGGCCGGGCTGCGCACCCCGCGCACGCGAGAAGAACTGCGCGCCGCCCTCGCCTTCGCCAATCAGCACGAGCCCTGGATCGAGGCCGCCCTCGTCGACGCCGATACCGCCGCGCTGATCCAGAATGCGTGGAATGCTGTCTCGATGATCGAAGACCTGCCGTCGATGCTGGCCCACTGCAATCCGCTGGGCGAGGCCGTCCCCGACGACAGTGCACGCTCGAAAGCTTCGGCGGCCGAAGAAGCGGGCGTCGGTGAGGCGCCGGAGATCACGAAACTGGCAGCCGAGTACGAGCGGCGGTTCGGGTTCCGCTTCGTGCTCGCCACGACCGGGCTCGGTCCGGACGACGTGCTCGCGCGGTTGCACACCCGCCTGGCCGGCGGCGCCGAGGCCGAACTGGAGACCGCGCGCCGCGAGCTGCGCACGATCATCGACAACCGGCTGATCGCGAGGCTGACATGAGATCGTCCGAAGTGGACATCGCGGAGTCGTTGTCGGCGCAGGTTTACACGACGCTGCGCGAGCGGATCATCACCGGCACCTATCCGCAGGGCTCCCGCCTGCCGGAACAGAAGCTCGCGATCGATCTGTCGGTGTCGCGGATCCCGCTGCGCGAGGCGATCCAGCAACTGGAGGTTGACGGGCTCGCACAGAGCCTGCCCCGGCGCGGCGCGATCGTGTGGACCTGGACCACACAGGCCATCCACGATCTGTTCGACGTGCGGCTGTCGCTGGAGGTGTCGGCCGCCGCGCTGGCGGCCCGCCGGGTCGGCGCCGGCGCGGATGTGACGGCGATGGAGGAAGCGCTTTCCCGCCAGCACAAATCGCTCGACGAACACTCGCCGCTGGGCATCGCCGAGGCCAGTACGGCGTTCCACCAGGCAGTCATGCGCACCACCGGCAACGAGCTGCTCACCTCCCTCGGCGGCGCGGTGACCAGCCGGATGGTGTGGCTGTTCTACCTCACCTCCGGCCGCGACCAGGAGCTCGCGTGCCAGGAGCACCACGAACTGTTCGACGCGATCTGCTCGGGCAACGAGCGGGTCGCCGAGGCGGTGGCCTACGCGCATATCGAACGTGGCCGGATCCCGACCCTGCAAGCGTTTCCGGAGCTGACATGAGCGAGCTTGCGAGCGAATCATCCAGCGCCATGCCGGCCGACGTAGTGATACTGCCGCGGCTTGCCGCGTCCGGAGAGGAGGCCGCATGAGTGAGCTGCACCTCACCGGGGTCCGGCCCTGGGGCGGCGATCTGTCCGATGTGGACATCAAGGACGGCCGGATCGCCGCGGTCCGCCCGGCGGGCGGCGTCGTTCCGGAGGGCGCGCTGGACGGCGAGGGCCGCCTGCTGATCCCCTCGTTCTCCGATGTCCACGTGCACCTGGACTCGACCCGGCTCGGTCTGCCGTGGCGGCCCAACGACTCCCCCGGCGGGGTCTGGGCCAACATGCTGCACGACCGTGCGCACTGGCGGGACGCCGAAGTCCCGATGACCGAGCGGTCCACCCGCATGCTGGAGCTGCTGATCGCGCGAGGCGTCACCCGCGTTCGCGGCTACGCGCAGATTGACGCCGACTGCAAGCTGGAGCGGTTCGAGGCCGTCGCCGCCGCCCGCGAGGCGCACGCCGGACGGGCCGACGTGGAGATCATGGCCTTCCCACAGGCCGGGCTGCTGCGCGAGCCGGGCGTGCCGGAGCTGATGGAAGAGGCGCTGCGCACCGGCGCGAACGTGATGGGCGGCCTCGACCCGTGCGGGGTGGACGGGGATCCGGTGCGGCATCTGGACGTCGTGTTCGGCCTGGCCGAGAAGTACGGCGTCGCGGTGGACGTGCACCTGCACGAGCCAGGCGAGCTGGGCCTGTTCAGCCTCGGCAAGATCATCGAACGCACGCGCGCCCTGGACATGCACGGCAAGGTCACCATCTCGCACGCCTTCACCCTCGCCCACACCCCCGCGCCCCGGCTGGACCCGGTGCTGGCGGAACTGGCCGAGCTGGACATCTCGGTCGCGACCGTCGCCCCGCCAGGCCCGAACACGTTGCCGCTGCTGAAGCTGACGGAAGCGGGCATCCGCGTGGGCCTCGGCGACGACGGCCAGCGCGACTACTGGTCCCCGTACGGCAACGCGGATCTCCTCGACCGCACCTGGCAACTGGCGTTCACCAACGGCTTCCGCAACGACGAGGTCGTGGAACACGCGCTGGCCGTCGGCACGTGGGGCGGCGCCTCGGTGTTCAGCCCGGAATTCCGTGCGCTGCATGGGGTCGGCGACCGGCCCGGGGTGGCGGTGGGCGACCCGGCGGACCTCGTGCTGCTCGCGGGCGAGACGCCCGCGGCGGCCGTGATGGACCGCCTGCCGCACCGCACGGTGCTCCACGCCGGCCGCGTCGTCGCGCACGACCTGGAGCTGGTGTGATGCGGCTGCGCGCGGAATGGGTGCTGGCCTACCGCGACGGCGACCACGTCCTGCTGCACGACGGCGAGGTGGTGGTCGAGGGCGACCGGATCGTGTCGGCCGGGCCGGCCACCGGTGCCCCGGCGACCGACCTGGGTACCGCGCTGCTGATGCCGGGCCTGATCGACCTCGACGCGCTGGCCGACATCGACCACGCGATCTACGACTCCTTCGGCGCGAGCGAGCTGGACTGGTCGCAGCACCATTTCCGGTACGGCCGGTTCGACGTGCTTTCCCGGCAGGACAAGGCTTTCGTGCGCCGGTATGCGTTCACACAGCTGCTGTTGCACGGCGTCACCACGGCGATGCCGATAGCGGCGGAAACACACAGCCGCTGGGCCGAGACCTTCGACGAAACCGTCGACATGGCGGCCGCGGCAAGGGAACTGGGCCTGCGGACGTACCTCGGGCCCAGCTACCGCAGTGGAGTCAACGTCGTGCTCGACGACGGCACCCCGGCGGTGCTGTGGGACGAGGCCGAGGGTGAAGCGGGTTTCGCGGACGCGGTCCGGTTCGCGCGGTGGGCTCGCGAGCAGGCGGATCCCTTGCTGCGGCCGGTATTCCTGCCCTGCCGCATCGAGACCGTGACCGAGGAGATCTTGAAGGCCACGGCCGCGGCGGCCGCGGAGCTGAACGTGCCGGTGCGGCTACACTGCCTGCAGGGCCTCGGCGAACGCGCGAAGCTGGGTGAGTCACCGCTGGCGGTGTTGCGGCGCACCGGGTTGCTCGGCGAGCGGCTGCTGATCCCGCACGGTATTTACGTCGACTCCCATTCCCGCGTCGCGACGGGGCGGGACGACGTCGCCGCGCTGGCGGCCGCCGGAGTGTCCATTGTGCACTGTCCGCTGACCTCGGCCCGGTACGGTTCGGCGTTGGAGTCCTTCGGCCGGTACCGCGCCGCCGGGGTGAACCTCACCCTCGGCACCGACTCGTTCCCGCCGGATCTGGTGCGAGGCATGGATTACGGCGTGAACATGGCGAAGGTCGTGGACCACCGGCTGGATGCGGCGAGCCCCGCGGACTACGTTCGAGCCGCCACCCTGAACGCCGCCCGCGCCCTGGGCCGCGAAGACCTCGGCCGCATCGCCCCCGGCGCGCAGGCGGACCTGGTCGCCTTCCCGCTGGACGACATCTGCGACGGCGTCCTCGACGATCCGGTGCGCACCCTGCTGTACAACCGCAACGCGAGGCACCCGCGCCTGACGATGGTCGCCGGCCACACAGTGGTGCGCGATGGTGAGCTGACAGGCTTCGACGTGGCCTCCGCGCGGACCCGCGCGGCGGAGATCCTGCGGCGGCTGAAGGAGGGCTACCCGACCCGCGACCGCAGGCGCCGCCCGGTGACGGAGATCTTCCCGCCGGAGTTCCCGGTCGTCGCGACACCATGACGGCGGGGTCGCGGCGGCCGGTGACCTTCACGCCCCGCCGGTCTCCAGGATCCCGAACACGTCGGCGAACAACTGGTCCACGCCCGCCTCGGTGGCCTTCGCCCAGTTCCGGCTGATCACGCGCACGCCCGCGCTCACCGCCGCCGACACCGTCTGCACGTAGAGATCGTCCGCGTCCCGGCCGGTCCGCGCGGCCACGCCCTCGGCCACGGCGTCCTCCAACGCCCGGCCCACCCGCAGTCCCGCCGCCACCAGTTCGGGATGCGCGACGAGCAGTTCCTGAAGCGGGGCACGGCTTTGCGCCATCACGGTGTGGCGGAACAGCTCGCGCACGGCCCGGCCCGCGGCGGCCATCGGCGACGCATCCGGCAGGTCGTCGCGGATGGCGTCGGTGACGTGGCCGGCGTATTCCTCGTCCCAGAGGAAGAGGGCTTCTTCCTTGCTGTCGAAGTAGTTGAAGAACGTGCGGCGCGAAACACCGGCCTCGGCGCAGATCGCCTCGACGGTGACCGAGTGTGGCGGCGCCTGCGTCATCAACCGGATCGCGGCATCGTGCAGCGCGATCCGGGTTGCCTGCTTCTTGCGGGCGCGCAGGCCCTCACCGCGCTCCGCCGCCCCGACCGACACGGCTGCCACCTTTCGTCTTCTTCCTCGCCGAGCGTAGCCGCCGTCCACCGCCGCCGAAAGTTGCACGAGAGCAATTTTGCATTAGTGCAAGTTTTGTGCTATCGTCATCGGGAAGCCGCCGGCCGACGGCTGAAAGGGGTTGGAGGCGTCGTCATGGCGGAGTTGGCACAAGACGCGGCGGAACCGAAGATCGGCGCGAAGACGCTGTTCAACGCGTTGTGGTTCCCGCTGTTCTTCGTATTCGGATTCATGATCTTCTATCTGGTCCCCTTCCACGCGCCCACGTTGCACAACGTCGACGTGGCCGTGGTGGGGCAGCAGCAGGCGACCGCGCTGTCCACGGCATTCGACGCGAAGGCGCCGGGCGCGTACGAAATCAGCGCCGTCGCCGACGACGCCGCGGCCCGGCAGGCGATCCTCGATCGGAACATCGTCGCCGCCTACGACCCGGCCACGTCGACGCTGTTCGTGGCGAAGGCCGACGGGCAGTCACTGGTGCAGGCGCTGCAAGCCACCTTCACTCCGGTCGCGGCGCAGGCATCCGGGGCACAGCTCCACGTGGTGGACGTCGCGCCCACCGCGTCCGGCGACCAGACCGGGGCGGGGCTGTTCTATATCCTCATGGTGGCCAACATCGCCGGCTACATCACGGTGATGATGCTGTTCCAGGCGGTGGCGATCCAGGGTGGCCGCAAGCTCGGGGTGCTGGCCGGGTTCGGGCTGCTGGCGTCGGTGATCGCGTTCGTGTTCGGCGTTTCGCTGCACGTCATGCCGTTCAACCTGTGGCTGCTGCCGGTGCTGTTCCTGCTGACGCAGGTGGTCGGCTGGGTGACCTTCGGGCTGGCGCCGTTCGTGAAGCAGTACATCCCGGGTGCGGCGATGGGCCTGTTCGTGCTGCTGAGCATCCCGTCCAGCGGGGGCGCGATCCCGGTGCAGATGGTGCCCGGCTTCTTCCGGTTCCTGCACCCGGTCATGCCGCTGGGCAACGCGATCGACGCCGCGCGCGGCATCCTCTACTTCGGCGGCACCGGGACCCTGCGGCCGATTCTCGTGCTGGCGGCGTGGTTCCTCGCCGGTGTCGGTCTGGTCGTGCTGGGCGGCGCGAAGGCGAAGCGGGCCGCTGCGGCCGAAGCGACGGACCTCGAAGGCGAACTCGCGGCAGAGGCCGCCGAGGCGGTGCCGGTGACCGAGTCGCCGGTGCTGATCGGGCACGTGCGGGACGCGCAGGGCAGGCCGGTGACCAGGGGCGCGGTGACGATCACCGACCACCACGGCAGGCAGCTCGGCCGCGCTTCGTTGTCCAGTGCGGGGATCTACACCCAGTCGCTGGAGGACGTGCCGCCGCAGTACCTGACCGTCGTCGTGGTCGCGCCGCATTTCCGGTCGGCGGCCGAACGCGTCGACGCGGGCCGGGAAGCCACCACCCGCCTGGACTTCACGCTCGCCAGGGCACACGGTGCGCAACCGGAGCGGGACACCAGCGCGGACGGCGCCGCCGCGATCGGCAGCGCGGGCGTGGTCCCGATCGAGTAGACCGGGCGCTTTCCTTGTGGCGCTCGGGGATCTTCGCTGCCCACAGTGGACCGAGTCGCGCGGGCCGGCGGGGCCGAGGCACTAGACTGGCCGGATGCCAGCGCCGAGATCCACGGACCGTCGCAGCCGCCGGTCCCGCGCGGCTCTCGAAGCGGCGCTGCTGCAGCTGATCGCCGGGCAGGATCTGAACCAGATCTCCATCTCCGACGTCACCACCCAGGCCGACGTGCACCGCTCCACGTTCTACGAGCACTACACCGACGTGCACGACCTGGCGGCTTCCGCGTGCACCTCGATGTTCGACGAGCTCATCGCGGCCACGTCGAAACTCACCCCCGCCGCCGACATGGCGGGCCAGGCCTTGCTCACCCAGGTTTTCGCGCACGTCGTCGAGCACCGGAAGCTGTACCGGGCGGTGCTCGGCGAGGAGGGCAGCGCCCGCGTGATCAACCAGCTGCTCGACCGCACGGCCGGCGCGGTGCAGGAGGACCTCACCGCCGCGGCCCCGGCCGCCGCGCAGGGCCACACCGCCGCCGTGCTCATCGCGGCCGGCCTGCTGGGCACGATCCTCGACTGGCTTCGCCGCGACTGTCCCGAAACCCCGGCCGAGCTCAGCGCCCTCGTCTGGCCGCACCTGCTGGCCGCCGCGAAAGCCCCGGACGCCTAGGAATCGGCGATCTCGCCGGCAGCCGACGTGAGCGCATCTGGCCACCGCGGCCCTCTCCAGTACTCTTCGGCGCACCCAAGAGAAGGAACGGACCTCATGCCCAGCCCCCTCGGCCGCGCGCTCCGCAACCGGCGCGCCGGACACCACACCCTCGCCTGGGCGCGTCCCGACCTGGCCGCACCCGAGAGCTTCACCCTCACCAGCCCCGCCTTCGAGCACGGCGACCCGATTCCCGACCGGCACCGCGGCCGGCTCTTCGGCGCCGACATTTCGCCCGCCCTGACCTGGACGCCGCCGCCGGCCGGCACCGCGGAACTCCTGCTCATCGTGCAGGACCCCGATGTGCCGCTGGGGAAAGCGGCGACCCACGCCCTGACCACGGGCATCGATCCGGCCTTACCGGGCATTCCGGAGAACGGCCTCACCGACCCGAGCCCGATCTCCGGGCTCAGGCACGGCAAAGGCCCGCTCGGCCGCCGAGGCTGGGCAGGCCCCATGCCGGTGCGCTCGCACGGGCCGCACTCCTACGTCTTCCAGCTCTTCGCCTTGGACCAGCAGCCCGGCCTGCCCGAAAAATTCACCCTCGACGACGCACTCCGCGCCATGGCCGGGCATGTCCTGGCGCGCGCCCGGCTCGACGGCAGCTACGAAATCCCGTGATCAGAAGTACTGGGAGCCGCCGTCGACGGAGAGGTGTTCGGCGGTGATGAAGCCGGCCTCGCTCGAGGCGAGGAAGGCCACGGCGTCGGCGATCTGGTCTGCCTCGGCGTAGGGCGGGTCGATGAAGGTGGTGCCCATGACGGCCAGTTTCGGGTTGGTGGCATTGGTCTTCTCGATGGCCGTGACCATGTCGCCGGTGCCCATCGGCGTCGCCACCGGGCCCGGGTGCACCGAGTTGACCCGGATCCCGTACTGGCCGAGTTCCGCCGCGAACGCCCGCGTCATCCCGGTCACCGCGTGCTTGCTCGTGGTGTAGTGGATCATGAACGGCTGCATTTTCTTGCCGGCGTAGGAACTCGTCAGCACGATCGACCCGCCGTTGCCCGCCTTCACCATCTCCGGCGCGCTCGCCATCACCGTGTTCCACACACCGGTCACGTTGATGTCGAGGTGGTCGCGGAAGATCTCCGGCGTCGTCTCGTTCCACGCCGCCGGGATGCAGATACCGGCGTTGGCGACCACGACGTCGAGCCTGCCGAACTCGGCGATCCCCCGCGCCACGAACGCTTTCAGGCCGTCGAGATCCCGCACGTCCCCGCGCTGGGTGAGGATCCGGCGGCCGGTCTTCCCGACCAGTTCCGCTGTCTCGGCGAGATCCGCCGGCGTCGGCGAGTCGTACGGGACCCCGGGCAGCGGCCCGGCCAGATCCAGCGCCAGGATGTCCGCGCCCTCCCGCGCCAGCCGGACCGCGTGCGCGCGGCCCTGGCCCCGGGCGGCACCGGTGATGAACGCGACCTTGCCCGCCAAACGCTCCGTCATCTTCTGGGTCTCCTCGCTGAGAGCTCCGGTCCGCTACGGCGTGCAGCCAGCCGCGCACTCGCCGACACATGTTGGAAAAGCTACGTTCGTAGGTTACGCCGCCCGCCGCCGGGCCGGCCACTCGCGCGCTGGACCTCTGTCCATTGTGCACGGTCGGCGGCGCTGCGCTCGACGGCGTCCAGGACACGCTGCACCTGGAGGCCGTCGGCGAAGGACGGCGCCGGGTCGGTGCCCTCGGCGATCGCGGTGACGAGATCGGCGACCTGGTGGGTGAACCCGTGCTCGTAGCCCAGCCCGTGCCCCGGCGGCCACCACGCCGCGATGTAGGGATGCTCAGGCTCGGTGACCAGGATGCGGCGGAAGCCCGCGGTGGCGCGGGTTTCGGTGCCGTCGTAGAAGTGCAGCACGTTCAGGTCCTCCAGGTCGAACGCCAGGCTGCCGCGGTCGCCGTTGATCTCGATCCGTAGCGAATTCCGGCGCCCCAGGGCAAAACGCGTGGCCTCGTAGGTGGCGAGCGCGCCGTTGCCGAGCCTGCCGAGGAACATCGCGGCGTCGTCGACGGTGACCTCGCCCGTGCCACCGCCGGGCAGCGGGCGCTCCTCCACGAAGGTTTCCGTCTCGCCGCTGACGGAGGTGAGGCGTTGTCCCGTCACGTACTGGGTGGCGTCCACGATGTGCGCGCCGATGTCGCCGAGCGCCCCGGAGCCGGCGCGCTCCTTGTCCAGCCGCCACGACCAGGGCGCGTCCGGATCGGAGAGCCAGTCCTGCAGGTACTGCGCCCGCACGTGCCGGATCCGCCCGAGCCTGCCTTCGGCGACGAGCCGCCGGGCCAGGCCGATCGCGGGCACCCGGCGATAGGTGAAGCCCACCATCGCGCGGACCCCGTCGGCCTGTGCCGCCGCATCGGCCATCGCTTCGGCCTCGGCGAGCGTGTTGGCGAGTGGCTTTTCGCACAGCACGTGCTTGCCGGCCCGCAGCGCCGCGATCGCGATCTCGGCGTGGCTGTCCCCCGGCGTGCAGATGTCGACGAGGTCGATGTCTTCCCGTTCGACGACGGCACGCCAGCCGGTGGCGCTCTCCTGCCAGCCCAGCCGCTCCGCGGCCTGTGCGGCACGTCCGGCGTCGCGCCCGACCAGCACCGCGAGCTCCGGGCGCAGCGGCAGCTCGAAGAAATGTGGTGCGGTCCGCCACGCCTGCGAATGCGCGGCGCCCATGAACGCGTGGCCGACCATGGCCACCCGCAACGTTTTTCCGGGCATCTCCTGGCCTTTCGTCTCCGGCGCCGGGCGAGCCCCGGCAGCCGGCACAGCTCGTTGCCGGCGCGTCGTACCCGGCATGGAAAGCGGTGAAACCGGGTAGAGCCCCCGGGACGAGAGGAGGCACGGATGCCCGTGACCGTCGGGCTGCTGGCCGACCCGGGGCTGCCCGCCGAGGTGACCCGCGGCCTGGTGGACGATCTGCCCGGGGCGCTGCGCGCGCAGGTCAGCGACAGCGTCGACTGGGCCGTCGAGCTGCGCTGCCGCCCGTTGGTGCTCGACGACGACGGCACCATCCCGATCGCCGAGCTGGCGGACGAGGAACTGCCCCGGCGCGGCTGGGATCTCCTGATCTGCGTCACCGACCTGCCCCGGCTCGTCGGTGACCGGCCGGTCATCGCCGCCTTGAGCAAGGCGCACCGGGTGGCGCTGGCGTCATTGCCGGCCGTCGCCGGGGTGCGCCTGCGCACGCGACTGCGCGACATCCTCGTGCAGCTCGCGGCCGAACTCGGCGAAGGGACAGTGGCGGTCCCGAGGCGGAAGAAACCGGCCACTGCCCTGCGACGGCTGGAAAATCCCGCCGACGGCATCGACACGTCGCTGACCTTACCGGGTCTCCGCGGTCAGCTGATGCTGCTGTTCGGCATGGTCCGCGACAACCGGCCGTGGCGGCTCGTGCCGAGCCTTTCGCGCGCGCTCGCGGCCGCGACCGGGATGGCCGCCTTCGGGGTGTTCTACAGCAGCATCTGGAGCATGGCCGACGCGCTGAGTCCGGTCCGGCTCGCGGTGATCAACCTGTTCGCCGTCGCCGTGATGGTCCTCTGGCTGACCGCCTACAACGGGCTTTGGGAGCACGGGCGGGGGCGCGACACCCGCAAACAGGCTGTGCTCTACAACGCCGCGGGCATCACCACGCTCACCTTCGGCGTGGTGTGCATGTACGCGCTGCTGTTCGTGGTGACCCTGGCCGGCGCGCTCATCGTGATCTCCGGCGGGTACCTGGCGAAGACGCTCGGGCACGAGGCCTCCATCGGCGTCTACCTGCATCTGGCGTGGCTGGCCAGTTCGATGGGGACGGTCGCCGGGGCGCTGGGTTCCAGCCTGGAGAGCGAGGACGCCGTGCGCCGCGCCGCGTTCAGCAAGCGTGAGCGGGAACGCCGCGCCCGCAACGAGAACGGGTGAGTTGCGATACTCAGGGCATGAACTACCGCTTGGGGATTCTCGAAGGCGACGGGATCGGGCCGGAGATCGTGCCCGCGGTGGCCCGTGTGGTGGACGCGGCGCTGGCCGCGGCCGGGGCGAAGCCGGTGGAGTGGGTGCCGTTGCCGGTCGGCGTCGCGGCGATCGAAGAGTCCGGCACGCCGCTACCCGAGTCGACTGTGGACACACTGGCCGGGCTCGAAGCGTGGATCCTCGGGCCGCACGACAACGCGGCGTACCCCGAGCCGCACCGGTCCACGCTCAATCCCAGCGGCACCATCCGCAAACACTTCGACCTGTTCGCGAACATCAGGCCCGCCAAGGCTTTCCCGGGCGCGCGGGCCCTCGACCCTGGCACGGATCTGGTGATCGTGCGGGAGAACACACAGGGCTTCTACGCCGACCGCAGCACCTTCGCCGGGTCCGGTGAGTTCATGCCGACGCCGGACGTCGCCATCGCGCACGCGATCTTCACGCGCCCCGGGATCGAGCGGATCGCGCACGAGGCGTGCCGGCTCGCCCGCCGCCGGCGCGGGCACGTGACGGTGGTACACAAGGCAAACGTGCTCCGGCTGACCAGCGGAATGTTCCTCGACGTATGCCGCGAAGTGGCCGCGCGGTACCCGGACGTGACGGTCGAGGACCACCACATCGATGCGATGGCCGTGCACCTGCTGCGCCGCGCGCCGGAGTTCGACGTGATCGTCACCGAGAACATGTTCGGCGACATCCTCTCCGACCTGACGGCGGAGATCGCGGGCTCGCTCGGGCTCGCGCCGTCGGTGAACGTGTCCGGTGAGCAGGGCATGGCACAGGCGACGCACGGTTCCGCGCCGGACATCGCCGGGCGCGGCATCGCGAACCCGGGCGCGCTGATGCTCTCGGCCGGCATGTTGCTGGACTGGCTCGCCGCCCGCCACGACGACACCACCCTGCGCCGCGCCGCCGAGCTGATCGAGTCGGCCGTCGCCGCCGCGCTTCGTGCGGGCGTCGCCACCCCGGACCTCGGTGGCGACGCCGGTACGACCGCGTTCACCGACGCCGTTCTCGCGGCGCTGTAAGCGGCCACTCGAGCGCGGTTTCGCCATCCGGCGGCTTCCCGCCGCCCGGTTCGCCCGGATAATCGGTTTCGCTTGCGGTCGTGAGGTTTAGTGCAGGAAAACCTCGAGGAGACGACAGTGATCGAGCCGTACAACGCGGTGGGGTTGATCCCCACCTTCTGGGGCATCCGGACCCGGGCCGACATCGAGCACAACCTCGAGCACCTGGAAAGCCTCACCAAAGCGGCGTTCTGGTTGTCGAACCTGGACATCCCGGTGCGGCTGCTGGCGATCCCCGAGGGCGCGCTGCAGGGCTTCAACGACGAGATCCTCGACGTGGACCACACCGAGTTCGCGCACACGTGCGCCATCGACATTCCCGGCCCGGAGACCGACCGGCTCGCCCGGCTGGCGCGGACGTGGAACGTATTCCTGATGGCGCAGGCCAAAGCCCGGCACCCGGACTGGCCGGACCTGTTCTTCAACGTCGGCTTCGTGCTCTCCCCCGAGGGCGAGATCCTGCTGAAGCACTACAAGCTCAACGCGCTGCTGCCGGTGGAACGCTCGGTGTCGCCGCACGACATCTTCGACTGGTGGGTGGAGAAGTACGGCCGCACCCTGGACGCGTTCTGGCCGGTCGCCGACACCGCGATCGGCAGGCTCGGGGTGATGATGGCGATGGAGGGCTGCTACCCGGAGAATGGCCGCGGGCTCGCGCTCAACGGCGCCGAGGTGGTCTACCGCGCTTCGCTGCCGGCGCCGTTCACCGAGAACGACCTCTTCGAGATCTCCAACCGCGCCAGGGCGCTGGAGAACAACATGTACGTGGTGGCCCCGAATATCGGCGGCTACCACCTCTACCCGGACAGCCAGCACCCGATCGACGCGGGCGGCGGGCAGTCCATGATCGTGAACCATCGCGGGGCGATCGTGGGCAAACAGCTGGACACCAATGGTTCCACCTACATCAGCGGCGTGATCGACATCGAGGCGCTGCGCCACCACCGGGCGAGCGCGCAGATCAGCAACTGGGCCAAGGACATCCGCGCCGAGCTCGCGCAGATCATCTACGAGCGGCCGGTCTACCCGAAGAACCGGTACCTGGACGCGAAACCGCCCAAGCACGAACAGTTCCGCCGCGACGTGACCGAACGGCAGGTCGAACTGCTCCAGGAGCGCGGCGTGTGGCGAAAGCCGTACGACGCGGACCGATCGGCCCCTTGACGACCCTTGCCGCCGCCAAATAAGTTACTCCATAAAACAAAATCGGAGGAGCGGGCGATGGTGCGGCGACCGGTGACCGGGGACAAGTTCTCGTTCGGCCTGTGGACGGTCGGGTGGACCGGCACGGATCCCTTCGGCGGGCCGAGCAGGCCGGCGCTGGATCCGTGGGAGTACTCGGACAAACTGGCCGAGCTGGGCGCCTGGGGAATCACCTTCCACGACAACGACGTCTTCCCGTTCGACGCGGACGAGGAGACCAAGAAGCGCATCGTGGGGCGGCTCAAGGACGCCGCGGACAAGGCGGGGCTGGTGATCGAGATGGTCACCACGAACACGTTCGGCCACCCCGTTTTCAAGGACGGCGGGCTGACCGCGAACGATCGCGGGGTGCGCCGGTTCGGGCTGCGGAAAGTGCTCAAGGCGGTCGATCTCGCGGCCGAGGTCGGCGCGAGCACGTTCGTCATGTGGGGCGGCCGCGAAGGTGCCGAGTACGACGGTTCGAAGGACGTGTACGCGGCGTTCGAGCGGTACAAGGAGGGCCTGGACACCGTCGCGGGCTACATCAAGTCCCAGGGTTACGACCTGCGAATCGGCCTGGAGCCCAAGCCGAACGAACCGCGCGGCGACATTTTCCTGCCCACCGTGGGGCACGCGCTCGGGCTCATCGCGCAGCTGGAACACGGCGACATCGTCGGCCTCAACCCGGAAACCGGGCACGAGCAGATGGCCAACCTCAACTACACGCACGCGCTCGGCCAGGCATTGTGGAGCGGCAAGCTGTTCCACATCGACCTCAACGGGCAGCGCGGGCTCAAGTACGACCAGGACCTCGTGTTCGGGCACGGCGACCTGATCTCCGCGTTCTTCACCGTGGACCTGCTGGAGAACGGCTTCCCCGGCTACCCGGACGCGCCCCGCTACACCGGGCCGCGGCACTTCGACTACAAGCCGTCCCGCACGGAATTCCTCGACGGTGTCTGGGAATCCGCGAGCGCCTGCATGTCGACATACCTGATGCTCGCGGAGAAGGCGCGCGCGTTCCGGGCGGATGGCCGGGTGCAGGACGCGATGCGCTACTCCGGCATCTACGACCTGGCGCAGCCGACGCTCGGCGAGGGCGAGACGGTGGCGCAGTTCCTGGCCACCGACGACGGGTTCGACGCCGAGAAGGCGGCCGAGCGGGACTACGGGTTCGTGAAGCTCCAGCAGCTCGCGCTCGAACATCTCATCGGCTGATTAGTTCACCTATAAAACAAATTATGCCGTACCGCTAGGATTCCCGGATGCCCGAACAAGGATCCCGGCAGTCGACCCTGCGCGCGAACAACCTGGCGCTGGTCACCCGGACGGTCTGTGCCTCGGCGCGTCCGCTCTCGCGGGCGGACGTCGCCGCGGCCACGTCACTCGCCCGTGCGACCGCGTCGAGGCTGGCCGACGACCTGGTGGCGGGCGGGGTGCTCGGCGAGACCGAGCCGGGGAGCGCCGTCGGCCGGGGCCGTCCGGGCACTCCCCTGGTCCCGGGTTCGGCGCTGGCCGCGCTCGGGCTGCAGGTCAACGCCGGGTTCCTGGCCGCGCGGGTGATCGACCTGCGTGGCCGGGTGGTCGCCGAGGCCACGGAGTACGACGACTTCGTGGGCAGCGATCCGGCACCGACGCTGGCGCGGCTCGGGGATCTGTCGGCCCGCGTCTGCGGCGGGGTGCCGGCGGGCGTGCGGCTCGTCGGGGCCGGGCTGGCGGTGCCGGGACTGGTGGCGGAGGAGTCCGGATTGCTCGTGCGGGCACCGAATCTCGGTTGGTCGGATGTGCGGCCCGCGGAGCTGATCAAGGGCGAGGCGCTCTCGGGGCTGTCACCGAACGTGGGCAACGAGGCGAACCTGGCCGCGCGCACGATCGCCGCCGTGGCACCGGGACGGCCGGGCGAGTTCGCCGATTTCGTTTACCTGTCAGGGGAAATCGGGATCGGCGGGGCGGCGGTGTCCGGCGGCGAGGTGATGTCCGGGCGGCACGGCTGGGCGGGCGAGATCGGGCACGTGTGCGTCGACCCGGCGGGCCCGCGATGCCGGTGTGGCGCGACGGGCTGCCTGGAAACCTATGCGGGGCGCGACGCGCTGCTGGCGGCGGCGGGTCTGACACCGGCGTCGAGCCCGGCGGAACTCGCGGAATTGGCCGCACGCGGCGACAAACGCGCCCGCGCGGCGCTGTCCGGCACGGCGCGGGCGCTGGGGGTGGCGCTCGCCGGGGTGATCAACGTGCTCGACATCCCGACCGTCGTGCTGGGCGGGCACCTCGCGCACCTCGCCGAACTGCTCGCGCCCGAGGTCGAGGCCCACCTCGGCGCGCGCGTGCTTTCGGCGCATTGGGCGCCGCCGCACATCGAACCCGCCGGACCGCTCCTCGCGCCCGGCGCCACCGGCGCCGCCTATCGCGAACTCGCCACCGTCCTCGCCGATCCCGCTGCCTGGCTCAGCTAGCCGTCAGGCGGATCGGGGCGGCCTGGTGCGCACGCGCGACCTCGTCGAGCACCTGTAATCCGAGGGCGACGAGCGGGTTCCGGCTGCTCCCCCGGCGCACGCAGGTGAGAATCCGCATCGGCATGTGCTCGCTCGAAACCGGCACCCGCACCACCGCCTCGCCCGCCGGCCCCTCGGCCAGCCGCGGGACCAGCGAGACGCCCGGCCCGTTCCCGACGAGCGACCAGACGGCGGGCCACTGGGTGGCGGCGTGCGCGATGCGTGGCGAGGCCGGCCGCCGCACAAAGCACACGCACTCGCTGGGCGTGGCCGCAGTGCCCGCGTCGGCGACGATCCAGTCCTCGGCCGCCGCGTCCGCCAGCGCCACTGATTCCGCGCTCGCCAGCGGGTGGTCGGCGGGCACAAGCAGCACAAGTGGCTCCTCAAGCACCGGGCTCTGCTCGAACCGCGCGTCGTCCGGCGGCGGCCCGCCCTCGATCGGCTCCACGCTCGCGAGCTCCACTTCCCCCGCCACCAGCAGGTCGAGGCTCTCCGCGGCGTCGCACTCGCGCACCTGCACCAGCCGCCCGGCGGCGGGGGCGATCAGGCCGCTGATCGCGGTGGTGAAGCCGGACATGCGCAGCGGTCCGGCCAGACCGGCCTGGTGGGAGTCCAGCTCCACCCAGGCCTCCTCACCGGGCCAGCAGCGTGTCGGCGTGGTCGATCGGGCTGCTGCTTCTGCTGGTGGCGCCGGAAATTCTGTTCGGCCTGCTGGCCGCACGCCCCGGCCTGTCCGACTGATTAGGAGCCGGGTGCGGAAAGCGGTCGCGCGCTCCGCCGTGGGATTCCTGGTGACTGCTGCGGTACAAGGAACCTCACCGGTCGCTGGTTTCCCGTTACCCGCGCCGCGGCACCGTCCACAGTGGTCCGGCGGAGTCAGCGCAGCGGTGAGATCTCCGTCGGCAGCGCGATGGTCGACGTCGCGCGACGGATGCTCTCCGGACCGTTGCGGGGCGGCCAGATCCCGCGCTCGTAGGACTCTCGCCGGATTTCCAGACGTGCGTTGAGGTCCGGGAACGGCCAGATGTGCGTGATCCGGGGCGCCCCGTCCAGCCCGTACATCGCGACAGTGAGCGGGTACATCGCGGTCCGCCCGGGCACCGCGGCCCGCCAGCCGTCGATGGTCGGCGGCAGGCCGCCGATCGTGAGCTCGTAGGTGCGGAACTCGTAGACGCTGCCGTACTCACCGGGCTCGACATCGGGCAGGAACGGGAACTTCTCGTAGGTCTCCAGTCGCAGGCCGGTCAGGTCCTCGCCGATGCCGAACGGGTCCGCGCTGAACAGCTGCCCGCGGCGCTCCTCGGCCAGCTCGGCCGCCGACTCGAAACCGCGCAGCACCAGCAGGCGCGTGACGATCTCGCCGATCTCGGTCTCCCAGCAGCCCAGCAACCTGCCGGGCGCCGCCGACGTGGCGGCCTCGATCCTGGGAAGCGCGCGGGGCACCGACCGCAGGCGCAAGGACAACGTGGCCAGTTCGTAGATCATGCGAACGAGACTACTACTGTTTTGCAAGTACTAGCATGGCGCTATGAGTTTGGAGCGCGGGACGCAAGGCCGGGAACTGTTCGCGCTACTCGGCGAGCGCTGGAACTACGCGATCCTGCGCGAGGTGTTCTACGGGGTGCGCCGGTTCGGGGCGTTGCAGCGGGCGCTCGGGATCGCGCCCAGCATCCTGACGACCCGGCTGGCCGCGCTGGCCGAGCTCGGGCTGGTGGAGAAAATCCAGTACCGGCCGGACAAACCGTGGTTCGAGTACCACCTGAGCGAGTCCGCGCGGGCCATCGTGCCGGCCTGGATGGTGCTCGCCCAGTGGGCCGAGGCGCATCTGCCGGACGGCGACCGCACCGCGCGCGCCATCCGGCACACGACTTGCGGCGGCGTCACGCACCCCGTGCTGACCTGCGACGTGTGCGGGGAGCCGATGGACGCCCGCGACGTGGCCCCGGCCGCCGGGGACTGAGGCTCACAGCGCCCGGAACCGGCTCAGCGCTCCGGCGACTCCGCTTCCCGCTCCTCCTCCGCCTCGCCCTGTTCGGGCGGCTCGACGAGGTGGGCCTCCTTGGCGGCTTCCTTCGCCTCGGCGATGGCGCGCCGGGACTCGGCCAGATCAGGGGCATCCGCTGGGGGCTTTTCGGGCATCACACGCTCCGTTCCGTCCCCGGCTGACTACCACGATCCGGGCCGGGCAAACGGAAATCACCAGGGGTCGGTGAAGTCCTCGTCGTCCTCCGACGGCGGCCGGGCGCGCCGCCGCGGCTGTGGCTGCGGAGGCGAGAGCGGCGGTGGCGGAGGCGGCGCCGGGTCCTCGGCCACGTCGAGCACGCCGTCATCGTCGTCCGGCTCGTCGTCGTCCTCGGGCAGGAACTCCTGCAGCACCTCCATGGCCGCGGAGTTCTCCCCGACCAGTCCGCCGAACGCCTCGGCGACCTGGGCCCCGACCTGCTTCTGCGCACTGGCCATCAGCTCCAGCACGAGCGCGGCCAGCGCGGCGGGTGGGCGCTGGTAGGCCCGCGGACCGAACTCGAGGTTGGTCACCGAACCACCGGGACCGACCGTGATCGTGGCCGCGCCGTCCTTGCTGCGCACGGTGGCCGTGGCTTCCCGGAGGCTTTCCTGCATCCGCTCGGCCTTGGCCCTGAGCTCCGCCAGCTCCGCCTCGAACGCGGCGAGCGGATCACCGCCGGAGGGTTCCGAAGTCGTCAATTTCCGCCCTGTCACCTGGGGATTCGGGAGCGTGGCCGAGTAGATCAGCCAAGTCTGAACTGCAGGCAGACGATACCGGACGCGAAGCTGAACCCCTCACCGCCCGATCACTTTCTGTGCATCTGCGAACCATCCACAAAGGACGGTCACCGGTCGCGGAACACCGACACGACGGCTTCCACGCACGCGTCCGGCGTTTCGTCCTCCCTGGTGAGCACGCTGCCGGTGACCTCCAGCGGCGGGTCGAGCGGGATCGGGCGGATCCGCGCCGACTCCGTCACCAGGCCGGCGGGCAGCAGCGTCCAGCTCTCCTGGTCCGAGCCGACCTCGACGATCGTGTCCTGGGTGGTGCCGGTCGGCCTGCCCAGCCGCGGGGTGACCCCGGCCTCCCGGAACGCGTCCTCGACCGCGTCGTGCAGCGGCGGATCGCATTCGCGGGCCGGGAAACGCAGCGCGGACGCGGCCATCGTGGCCAGAGCGACGGCATCTCGCTCCGCTGCCGGATGCCGCGCCGACACCACCGCGAGCAGTGGTTCGGACCAGGCGGGGCGCACCCGCACCCCGGGCGCGCGCCGCACGGCCCTGGCCACCGCGAGATCGAGCTCGCCACGCCGCAGCGCGTCCAGCCGCGCCGTGACCGGCAGGTCGACCAGGATCACCTCGAAGCCGGGCTGGTGCTCACGCAGCGCGTCGATCGCGCGCTCCAGCCGGGTGGTGAGCCCGCCCGCGCTGCCGATCCGTACCGTGCCCGTGGTTTTCCCGGCCACCAGCCGCACGTTCTCCGCCGCGGCAAGGGTTTCTCGCGCCGCGTCGAGCACCCGGCGGCCCGCGCCGGTGAGGCGGACCCTGCGCGGCGACCGGTCCAGCAGCCGCACCCCCAGCTCGCGTTCGAGCCGGGCGATCTGCTGGCTCACCGCGGGCTGCGCGATGTGCAGCCGCGCGGCCGCGCGGCCGAAATGCAGCTCCTCGGCCACCGTCACGAAGTAACGCAACGCCCGCAGTTCCACCGGTTCCCCCCCTTCCACCTGCGACGATCAGTCGAGCTTATCGCTGCGCGGTCGAACTGGATCTGGTTGCCCGCCGCGATCGGCGCTGAGGTGGAGGTATGCGGATCGGAACTCATCTCATCGCCTCCGGGGCCGTCACGGTCGAGCAGCTGCGGGCGGACGCCGCGGCGGTGCGCGGACTGGACAGCGCGTGGACCAACCAGCAGCCCGGCGGCTGGGACCCGCTCGGCGTGCTGTCCTCCTTCGCCGACGCGCCGCCCGAACTCGGTACCGCCGTCGTGCCGACCTACCCCCAGCACCCGGCCACACTGGCCACCTCGGCGCTGACCGTGCAGGCGCTGACCGGTGGCAGACTCACCCTGGGCATCGGGCCGAGCCACGAGCTCGCGATGACCGGCTGGCTCGGCATCCCTTACACCGCACCGGCGCGGCACACCCGGGAGTACCTCGAAGTGCTGCGCCCGTTGCTGCGCGGCGAACACGTGCGCCACTCCGGTGAATTCTTCACCGTGGACACGCAAGTGGCGATCAAGGCGCCGGAGCCTCCGGTGCTGCTCGCCGCGCTCGGCCCGCGGATGCTGGAAGTCGCGAGGGATCTCGCGGACGGCACGATCGCGGTGTGGGCGCGGCCCGCTCTCGTGACCGACTACCTGGTGCCACGGCTGGCGCCGAACTCGCGGATCGCGGCGATGGTGATGGTGGCGGTCACCGACGACCCCGACGCGGCGCGTGACTCGATCGCGCGCGAGTTCGGCGCGGCCGGACAGCTGCCTGCCTATCGCGCGATGCTCGATCGCGGCGGCCTCTCCAGCGTGGCCGACACCGTGGTCGCGGGCGACGAAACGTTCGTGCTCAAGGAGATCCAGCGCTACCGCGACGCCGGGGTAACGGACTTCGTCGCGACCACGGTGGGGCCGCAAGAACGGTTGCCAGCGGTGCTGGCGGAGGCGAAAAGCGCTTACTCTCCGCTGTCGCGACTGTCCACAATGTCCTTCCCGATGGTGCCGAGGTGACCACGATCGCCAACGGGGTGCAAGACTGGCCCTCATGAAGCCCGAACTGCACCGGTACCTCGACTCCGCCCGCGACGCGATGGTGTGGAAGCTCGACGGGTTGTCCGAGTACGACGCCCGGCGGCCGCTCACCCCGACGGGCACCAACCTGCTCGGCCTGATCAAGCACCTGTCCGGCTGCGAAGCGGGCTACTTCGGCGCGACGTTCGGCAGGCCCTTCCCCGAGCCGATGCCGTGGTACACCGACGACGCCGAGCCGAACGAGGACATGTGGGCCACCCCGGAGGAGTCCCGCGAGGACATCCTCGGGTTGTACCAGCGCGTGCGGGCGCACTCCGACGTGACGATCGAGACGCTGGAACTGGACACGGTCGGGCAGGTCGAGCACTGGCCGCCGGACCGGCGGGCGGTTTCGCTGCACCTGATCCTGGTGCACATGATCGCCGAGACGAACCGGCACGCCGGGCACGCCGACATCGTGCGCGAGCTGATCGACAGCGCGGCCGGGCTGCGCAAGAGCGCGAGCAACCTGCCCGAGGGCGACGCGGCCTGGTGGGCCGGCTACCGCGAACGCGTCGAACAGGCGGCGAAGGAAGCCTCGGCGCGCTGAGGCCAGTGCGCGGCTGAACCGCGCTGACGCCGCGTTTGTACGTCTGTTGTATCGACCCCGCTCATGCTGTCCCGGACTGTCGCCCCCGGCACGTCTGGAGGAACGCCATGAGGATGCGGCCGCAAGCCGCCGCCCGCGGGCTCGCGTTCTTCACCACGAGCAGCGCCGGCCACCAGGGGATTGCCATGAACGTGACCTGCATCTGAGCCTGCCGCGAGGGCGCACTCGCGGCCACTGTCAGCCGAAGCGTGCCACGAAGCGGCGCTGCCCCCACGTCTCGACGGCATGGGGCGAGTAGCGTTCGCGCACGTACGCCACGGCCTCCTTGCTCGGCACCCCGTCCAGCACGGCAAGGCACGCAAGCGCCGTTCCCGTGCGCCCGCGCCCGCCCTTGCACGCGACCTCGACGCGCTCCGCCGCCGCGCGCGACCACGCCTCTCGCAACGCTTCCCCCGCGTCGCCGCGGTCGGCAGGCAACCGGAAATCCGGCCAGCGCAGCCACCGGCTTTCCCACTCCACCACCGGTGGCTCCTGGCCGAGCAGGTACAGCGCGAACTCCGGCCGCGGCCCGTCGGGCAGCGGCCGAGCCAGCCCGCGCCCGCGGACCAGCCGCCCGGACGGCAGGCGCAGTACGCCCGGCGCGTCCGGTGGCCATCCGCTCACTCCTGCAGCCCTTCCCAGCCCCAATGCGGCATCGGCAACTCGCGCGGGACGGCCCCCGGCTCCTCCGGATACCGCAGCACCTCGGCGACCGCCCATTCCATGTACGCCCGCAGCGCGGCCCGGAATTCCTTGTCCTCAGGCAGTTTCACGTCATCGGCCGCACCGGCGAAACAGTCCGCGAAGCGGCGGCCGAGATCGCTCATGTCGCCGTTTCCCGCGTGCATGACCAGCACCCCCGTCTGGTCCCCGCAGTCCCGGCTGTACTCCGGCGGGCCGCCGAACACCTCGGCCCAGTACGCCGCCAGCCGCTCCACGTGCCGCGGGTGCTGGCCCGGATGCGAGAACGGGTGGTTCAGCTCGGGGTCGGCGACGCAGCGGGCATGGTGCGCGCGGGCCAGCGCCAGGAAGGCGGGCGCACCCCCGGCGAACTCGTACAGCGTCGGACGCATACGCAGAGCCTGGCACAAGCACCCGGCGCGCGCCAGCACGTTCCGGCGTCCACAATGGATTTTCCTGGTACCGGCAACGTTCCTCGGAGCGCTGGAACCGCCGGCTGCCGCGGAGCGCGCTTCCAGTCGTCGATGCGCTTGATGATCAGCAGGACCAGCACCGCGGCGGCGAGCTTGCCCACCGACGCGACCGCCAGGAGAGAGGCGCTGTCGCGAAGCCTGTCCATCGTGAGGTCGTCACCGCTCAGCAGCGCGCTGATCACGATGTGCCACGGGAAGAAGAAGTTGACGATCGGGCAGAACCAGCCGCCGATCACCGAGCCGCGGCCGTGCCGGTGCTGCGCGGGCGAAAGCGCCCCGGCGCTGGTCCGCGCGCGGTAGAGCCACGGCAGGAATGCCGGCGCGGCGATCAGAGTGAGCACCGTCCGCAGCCGGCCGCACACGTTGGTGATGCTGTCGGCGTTCTCCGGGTCCGGCATGGTGGCCGAGCCGTCGATGTAGTCGTTGACCAGCCGGCCAGGTCGGGAGCAGGTCGGCGACCGCGACGCCGGATCGGGGGAGAAATCGTGCGTTCGTGATCTTTTGTTTCACCCGCACGCCATTTCGTCATGTCACGACAGTTCCGGAGCCGGCACTGTCCACAGTGGAGTCTCCCGTGCCGGCGACGCTGCGCAATCCCGGTGACACCGAGTGCGCATACCACCACTGTCCGCAGGCGACGGTTGTGCACAACCGGACAACTGCTTGTGCACCTTCGCCCGCGGAAGCACAAGTCCCGCCGCGGAAGCGGCGGAAATTGCCTCCTACGGCGGTATCCGCTGGTTCTTCCGGCGCAACGGCCGATGGTCTTCCGATGACGCGGCGATGACCTCCTGTTGCACCAATATTGAGTGCAATATTGCGCCGGGCCAGAGCAGCGGGCACGATGACGAGCACGCTCAGCACTCGTGCAGTTATGAGGCGGTGACCGATGACCCGCGCAGCGCAGAAGACCAGTCCGGTCCCCCCTGTGTCGGCCGCGCACCTCGCCGAGCTGGTCGGCCCGTCATGGCGCAGCGGCGACCGGCGGCGGGTGGCCGCCGACCTCGCGTCGGCGCTGACCGACGTGATCAGATTGCGGTTGCCCAGCGGCACCACGCTGCCCCCGTTGCGGAACCTCGCGGTCACCCTGCGCTGCAACCGCAAGGCCGTGGCCAGCGCGATGCACCAGCTGGCCGAGGAGGGCATCGTGGTGACCCGTGCCCGCGGCCGCACCCGGGTCGTCTGAGCACGAGTCCTTTGTGGACGTTCGCCCCGGCTGGAACTCGAACGACGTGCGTTTCGAAAACGGTGGGATCGGCCACCGCGGACGGATAGGCTGACAGCGATCGAAAGGCGTGTTCGTTTGTTGTCCTATTCCACCGTGGTCGCCCGGTTGCGCGTCGCGGGCTGTGTTTTCGCCGAGGACGAGGCCCGGCTGCTCGTCGACGCCGCGCGTTCCCCGGATGAGCTGGAGCGGCTGGTCACCGAGCGGGCCGAAGGCCTGCCGCTGGAGCACGTCCTGGGCTGGGCGGAGTTCCGCGGGCTGCGGATGGTCGTCGCCCCAGGGGTTTTCGTGCCCCGTCGCCGTACGGGTCTGCTCGTCGCGGAAGCTGTGGCAGCGGCGAAGCCCGGCGCGGTGATCGTCGACCTGTGCTGCGGTTCCGGTGCGATCGGCGCCGCGATCGCGACCGAACTCGGGGCAGTCGAGCTGCACGCGGCCGACATCGAGCCGGCCGCCGTCCGTTGCGCCCGCCGCAACGTCGAACCGCTCGGCGGGCAGGTGCACGAAGGCGATCTGTACGAAGCGCTGCCCGAGCGCCTGCGTGGCCGGGTGGACGTGCTTGCGGTGAACGCGCCGTATGTGCCGACCGGCGCCATCGAGACGATGCCGCCGGAGGCGCGGCTCCACGAGCCGCGGGTCGCGCTCGACGGCGGCTCCGACGGGCTGGACATCCAGCGCCGGGTGATCACCGGCGCGCCGTGGTGGCTGGCGCCGGGCGGCCGGCTGCTCATCGAGACCAGCCGTGCCCAGGCACCGCACACCGCGGCCGCTTTCGAACGGTCCGGGCTTACCGCGCGGGTGGCGAGTTCGGCGGAGCTGGACGGCACGGTCGTGATCGGCACCGCCCGGGGTCACCAGGCGCGGCCCACCGTGTAGGCGCTGGTCCAGATGTTCTGCAGGCGCACCACATCGCCGGACGAGGGCGCGGCCCACATCCGGTTGCCACCGGCGAAGATCCCGGCGTGGTAAACGCGGCCGCCACTGGAGAAGAAGATGAGGTCGCCGGGTTTCTTGTCACGTTGGGAAACCGGGCGGACGGCCGCCCGCTGGGCCGAGGCCGTGCGCGGCAGGCTGATGCCCACCTGCCGGTGCGCGTAGGCGGTGAGCCCGGAGCAGTCGAAACTCCCCGGGCCGGCGCCGCCGCCGGCGTACGGCTTACCCGCCTGCGCGGCGGCGGCCTGCACGACCCGGTCGCCGCGGCTGAGCTGAACGGCGCCGGCCGGCGCGGAAAACCCGGTGAGCACCAGGGCGAAAGCGAGAGAAATACACAACCGGCCGCGATGTCGCGTGAGCACGGAATTTCCTTTCACGAAGGTCATGAAAACTCGCGCCCGAATTCCCCCGACCCCGATCACGAAACAATCACAGCGTCGATTTGTGATCCATCGCACAGTAAGTCCGGTGGACCCTGACATCCGTGTCACCCCTTAGCGTTACCGGGGTCGCCAACCATTCGTGAGGAGTCCACCATGGCCGGAGTCGTGATCATCGGTGCAGGCCCGGGGATCGGCCGCGCGGTCGCGCTGCGGTTCGCCCGCGAGGGCAGGCCGCTCGCGCTGATCTCGCGCAGCGCGGGCTCGGAATCCCTTGTGCCCGAGGAGTTTTCCGCGCATTCCTACGTGGCCGACTGCACCGACGAAGACGCCCTGCGCGCCGCGCTGGACGCGGCCGTCGAAGACCTGGGCCTGCCCGAAGTCATCGTCTACAACGCCGCCCTCATCCGGCCGGACGCGCCCGGCGAACTGTCGATGCGCGACCAGCTCGACGCGTGGGCGGTGAACGTGCTCGGCGCACTCACCGCCGCCGCGCACCTGCTGCCCGGAATGACACAGGGCTCGTTCCTCATCACCGGCGGAATGCCGGAACCGAAACCGGAGTACGTGAGCCTCTCCCTCGGCAAGGCCGGGGTGCGCACCCTGGTGGAACTGCTTTCCCTGCGATATCCGGGAATTCACGTGGCCTCGGTGACCATCGACGGTCCGGTGGCGCCGGGCACCGATTTCGATCCCGGCCTCATCGCCGAGCACTTCTGGACCCTGCACGCCCAGCCGCGCGGCGAGTGGGCCCGTGAGATCGTCCACCGTGGCGCCAGGACGTGACAAGGATTTCACTCTGCGGCAGCGGGGGTGGGCGGCTGTGTTTGAATCGGCTGACGCCTGCGTGAGGAAACCGATGTCACAATCTGTCAACGCCGAAGCCCCTGCCACGGGACTGCTGCCTGTGCTCGACGTGCTCGACCTCGAGCCGATCGAGCTGGACATCTTCCGCAGCCGGCTCTCCGGGGAGCCAGGGCACCGGCTCTTCGGCGGCGAGGTGTGCGCACAGGCGCTGGTCGCCGCGGAGCGGACCGTGCCGCCGGAAACCGCGCCGCACTCGCTGCACGCCTACTTCCTGCGCCCCGGCGACACCGGCGCGCGCGTGGTGTTCCGGGTGGACCGGCTGCAGGAGGGCCGCAACTTCCGGCGCCGCCGGGTGACCGCGATCCAGCACGGTGAGCCGATCCTTTGCCTGGAGTCGTCGTTCACCACCGACCGCTCCGGCACCGACTACCAGGTGCCCGCGCCCGAGGCCCCGGATCCGGCCGACTGCACCCCGTTCGACTGGCGCTTCCCGAACCGCTGGGTGGTCGACCCGCACGACGCGTTCGACATCCGCCCCGCGACGCTCGACCCCGACGAGCGTGTCCGCGCGCTCGGCGACCTCTGGTTCGCGCCGCAGCACGGGGAGAACGACGGCCGCGTGAGCAACGCCGCGATCCTGACGTACTTCAGCGACCTGACCTTCGTCTCGTCGCTGCTGCGGCGGGTCGAGCGCACCGACGTCGCCGGGATGACCTCGCTGGACCACGTGCTGTGGTTCCACAACGAGGTCCGCCTCGACGACTGGCTGTACTACGCGAAGAGCAGCCCGGCGGTCGGTCACCTGCGCGGGCTCGCCGAGGGCCGGATCTTCCACCGCGACGGCACCCTGATCGCGACCGTGGCGCAGGAGGGGCTCATCCACGGGCAGAAGTAGCGGCGGAGGGAATGAATCGGCCCGCCAAACGTTTTGCGTGGAAGAAGTTGAGCGTGAAACTACTAGGAGGCTCCCGATGCCCGCCGTCACCGCCGACACCCTGACCCTGCCCCGCGTGGAAACCCCCGCCGCCCCGCAGCGCCCCGTCCGCACGGTCACCACCGCGCCGACCGGCTACGAAGGCGAGGGCTTCCCCGTCCGGCGCGCGTTCGCCGGCATCGCCTCCTCGGTGCTGGACCCGTTCATCCACATGGACCAGATGGGCGAGGTCGAATACGCGCCCGGCGAACCCAAGGGCACCCCGTGGCATCCACACCGCGGCTTCGAAACGGTGACCTACATGCTCGACGGCGTCTTCGAGCACGCCGATTCCCAGGGCGGCGGCGGGGTGATCACCAACGGAGACACCCAGTGGATGACCGCCGGCTCCGGCATCCTGCACATCGAGAAGCCGCCGGAGGAGCTGGTGGTTTCCGGCGGGCTGTTCCACGGCGTGCAGCTGTGGGTGAACCTGCCGAAGGCGAGCAAGTTCACGCCGCCGCGCTACCAGGACATCCGCGCCACGCAAGCGACTCTGCTCTCCTCCGCCGACGGTGGCGCGTTGCTGCGCGTGATCGCCGGTGACGTCGCGGGGCACGGCGGCCCTGGCGCGACCTACACCCCGATCACGTTGGTGCACGCCACGATCAGCCCGGGCGCGCAGCTGCGGGTGCCGTGGCGCGAGGACTTCAACGCGCTCGGTTATGTATTGGCAGGCCAGGGCACCGTGGGTACCGGCGCGCGGCCGATCCACAAGGGCCAGCTCGCGGTCTTCGGCGACGGCGGCGCGCTCACCTTCGCCGCGGACAGCAGCCAGCCGGTCGCGGAGCCGAACCTGGAAGTGTTGCTGCTGGGCGGAAAACCCATCCGCGAACCGGTGGTGCAGTACGGCCCGTTCGTGATGAACACGCGTGCGGAGGTCGTGCAGGCCTTCGAGGACTTCCAGGCCGGCCGCTTCGGCGTGATCCCCGCCGGACGGCTGCCGCACACGGACTGATCACCGGAAGGCACGCCGGCGCGGTGGCGGCCAGTGCTCATCCAGGACGACCTGCGCCTCGGCGACGATTTCCTTGTCCTCACGCCGGATCACCTGGAGCCGCCACAGCCCTCCCCTGCCGCCCCGCCGGTCGTGCCACCTGCGAAGCACGGCTTCGAGGTCTTCGCGGGAGAAGCCGTCGTGCCAGGAGCCTTGCCAGATCCAGGAATCCCCGAGCTTCGTGGCCACTTCCCAGTAGTACGGCGGGACTGCTTCCATCTCTCTAGTCGAACACGTGTTCGAACATCTGGCAAGCGTCCGAACCGGTCACCCGGCACGACCTTGCCCGGCCTCAGTCCACCACCAGCAGGCCGTTCTCGACCGCCAGGCGCACGGCGATCGAGACGGCCTGCTCCGTGCTGATCTTCGCGCCGCCCAGCGTGCTCAGCCCGCGCGCCGCCCGCAGGTCCGACGAGCGCAGATCGCAGTCCACCGCGCGGCGCGCCTGGAACTCGGCGCCGGTGAAATCGCAGCCCGAGAACACGACGTTCGACAGGTCACCCAGCAGTACGGCGTCCCGGAACGAGCACTCGTGGAACACGGCCACGTGCTTGACCCGGTCGATCTCGATCGTGGCGTAGTCGAACCGGCAGCCCTCGGCGAGCAGATCCGTGGCCTGCTTGAGCACCAGCCGCAGCCCGATGCCCCGGCTCGCCTTCACGTGCACCCGCCGCGCCGTGGTCCGGGCCAGGTTCGCGTTGGACAGATCCACGTTGTCCAGCATGACATCCGAGAGCTCCAGCGGCGCGCGCGTGTCCTCGGCGAGGCTCACCCCGGTCAGCACCGCTTTCGAAAGCTCCTCCTCGAAATCCCCGTCGCCCGGTACCAGCTCCCCGGCCGGCGGCAGCTGGACCTTCCGGCCCGCGAACTCACGGAATTCCATCTGACGAAGCTACCGTGCGCCTGATCCTGCGCCCCGGCCGTTTCCCCAGCAGAATCGGGACCGGACCGATCAGCCGAGGAGGCCCCCGATGGCGCGACCCACCGTCGCCGAGCAGTTCGTGCAGGTTCTCGTCCAGGCGGGCGTGTCCCGGATCTACGGGGTGGTCGGCGACAGCCTCAACCCGGTGGTGGACGCGATCCGGCGCACCGAGGGCATCGAATGGGTGCACGTGCGCAACGAAGAGGCGGGCGCGTTCGCCGCGGCGGCCGAGGCCGGACTGACCGGGAAGCTCGCGGTCTGCGCGGGCAGCTGCGGCCCCGGCAACACCCACCTCGTACAGGGCCTCTACGACGCGAACCGGTCCGGTGTGCCGGTGCTGGCGCTGGCCTCGCACATCCCGTCGGGCCAGATCGGCACCGGGTTCTTCCAGGAAACCCATCCCGAGCGGCTGTTCGTGGACTGCAGCGGCTACTGCGAGCAGATCAGCCGGCCCGGCCAGATGCCGCGCATGCTGCGCATCGCGATCCAGCACGCGCTGACCCGCGGCGAGGTTTCGGTGCTGGTGCTGCCCGGCGATGTCGCACAGCTGGAAGCCACGGCGCCGACGGGCACGAGCGCGTTCGTCACCGAACGGGCCACCCTGGTGCCGCCGCGCAAGCAGGTCGAAGAACTCGCGCAGGTCATCAACTCCGCTCGCCGCGTCACACTCTTCTGCGGCGCCGGGGTCCGCGGCGCGCACGCGGAAGTCATGGAACTGGCCGGGAAAGTGCACTCCCCGGTCGGGCATTCCTTGCGTGGCAAGGAATGGATCCAGTTCGACAACGCATACGACGTCGGGATGAGCGGCCTGCTCGGCTACGGCGCGTGCTACAAGGCGATGCACGACGCCGACCTGCTTCTGTTGCTGGGCACGGATTTCCCGTACGACAGCTTCCTGCCACAAGCGCACACGGTGCAGATCGACCACGACGCGACGAAACTCGGCCGCCGCACCCCGCTGGACCTGGCCGTACACGGCGATGTACGCGAGACCCTGCGCGCGGTGCTGCCGCTGCTGGCACAGAAGCAGGACAGGGGTTTCCTCGACGACATGCTGCGCGAGCACTACCGCTCGCTGGAAACCGTGGTCGACGCGTACACCCGCAGGGTGGAAAAGCACGTGCCGATCCACCCCGAGTACGTCGCCGACCTGCTCGACGACCTCGCCGCCCACGACGCGGTGTTCACCGTGGACACCGGGATGTGCAACGTGTGGGCCGCCCGCTACCTCACCCCGAACGGGCGGCGCCGGGTGATCGGGTCCTTCCTGCACGGCAGCATGGCCAACGCGCTGCCGCACGCGATCGGCGCGCAGCTGGCGTATCCCGGCCGCCAGGTGATCTCCCTGTCCGGGGACGGCGGGCTGGGCATGCTGATGGGTGAGCTGCTCACCGTCCGGCTGCACGATCTGCCGGTGAAGATCGTGGTGTTCAACAACTCCTCGCTGGGCATGGTCAAACTGGAGATGCTCGTCGACGGCCTGCCCGACTTCGAGACCGACCACGCGCACGTGGACTTCGCCGCCATCGCGCGCGGCGCCGGGCTGCACGCCGTCCGCGTGACCGAACCGGGCAAGGTCCGCCAGGCGCTCGCCGAGGCGCTGGCCCAGCCCGGCCCGGCGCTGGTGGACGTGGTCACCGACCCGAACGCGCTGTCCATCCCGCCGCACATCACCACCGAGCAGATGCGCGGGTTCGCGCTCGCGGCGAGCAAGGTGGTGCTCACCGGCGGGGTCGGCAAGATGATCGACCTGGCGCGCTCGAACCTACGCAACATCCCCCGCCCGTGAGGCCGCCCGCACGAGCCACGTCGCCTGCGCGACGGCCTTCTCGACCGGCCCGGTGGGCTGGGCGAGGTGGCTCAGCGTGAGCCGCACGACCATCTCGACCAGCGTGCCCAGCGTGGCGGCCGGCAGGCCGGGGTAGAGCGCGCGGGCCTCGTGCGTGATCGCTTCGATCCCGCGCTCCAGCACCGGTTCCGGGTCGGCGGTCAGCAACGGCAGCAGGTCCTGGCCGCCGCCGTGCGCGGCCGAAAGCACAGCCTTGAGCAACGGGTCCTCAGCCGCAGTGCGAAGCACGTACTCGACCGCGGCGCCGATACCCGCCTGGGCGTCCGCGCCGTGCGCGCGCAGCCTTTCGATGGCGCCGGCGAGGAACCTGCCCACGTGCCTGTCGACGATGGCCCGCGCCAGCACGTCCCTGGCGCCGATCTCCTTGTAGACCATCTGCCTGCTGATCCCCGCGCGGCGGGCCAGCTGGGACATCGTGACCTTGTTCCAGCCGTCGTCGCAGATCAGCTCGACACCGGCATCGAGAATCCGCGTACGCAGGGTGGGCACGGCGCCAGACTAGCCGAACCGTTCGGTGCGTATCTTGTGCGTATCGTGGCCGAGTGCGACGAGGATGTCCGCCACCGTTTCCACGAAACCCGTCGGCCCGCAGACGAAACAGTCCGGGCCGAAGTCCGCGGGCCAGCCATGGGTGTGTACGTCGGCCACCCCGAGCCGGCGCGGCGGGCGGGGCCAGTTCTCAGGCGCCTCGCGAGTGTACACATAGGACACTTCCACCCCGCTGAGCGCGGCGTCGCGCAGCTCGTCGGCGTAGTAGCTCTCCGCCGGCGAGCGCACCGAATACAGCAGGCGGAACGGCGCGCGGGAACCGGCGGCCCGCCGGGCCCGGATCATCGCCATCAACGGCACGATCCCGGAACCGCCCGCGACCAGCAGCACCGGGGCCGCGCTCGCCGGGCGCCAGACGAACCAGCCGCCGATCGGTCCGCGCAGCTCCACCGGGTTCCCGAGCGCGAAAACCTCGGTGAGATAAGGGGAAACCTCGCCGTCTTCGATGCGCTGCACGGTCAGCTCGAGCCGTTCACCGTCGCCCGCCGACGCGAGCGAGTAGCTGCGCTGGGCGGTGTAGCCGTCTTCGGCGGTCAGCCGGACGTCCACGTGCTGCCCCGCCAGATGCCCGGGCCAGCCGGGCACGTCGAGCACGAGGGTGCGCGCCGTCGGGGTCTCGTCGCGGATCGCGGCCAGCCGGGCCACCCGCCAGCTCAGTCGCCCTGGTATCGCTGTTCCCGCCACGGGTCCCCATAGTCGTGATAGCCGGAGGCTTCCCAGAAACCGGGCTCGTTCTCGACGGTCAGCTCCAGGTTGTGCACCCATTTCGCCGACTTCCAGAAGTACAGGTGCGGCACCAGCAGCCGGGCCGGGCCGCCGTGCTCGGGTGCCAGGCGGTCGCCGTCGAACTCGTAGGCGATCCAGGCCTGGCCGTCGAGCAGGTCGGCCAGCGGCAGGTTCGTGGTGTAGCCGTCGTAGGAGTGTGCCAGCACGAAATCCGCGGTGGTCTCGACGTCCGCCATCAGCGTGTCCACCGAAACCCCGCGCCAGTTCGTGCCGAACTTGGACCATTTGGTGACGCAGTGGATGTCCACCGTCGGCGTTTCGCTGGGCAGCGCCAGGAACTCCGCCCGGTTCCACTCGTGCACCACACCGGTTTCCGTGGTGATCGTGAACTCCCACGTCTCGGTGGACAGCCGGGGCGTGGGCCCGGCGGAGAGCACGGGGAAGTCGTCCGTGCGGTACTGCCCGGGCGGCAGCTTGACGTCACCGCCGCGGCGGCGGCCGTGAAAGCCCGGGGACACGATGCCCATGCGGACAGTCTTACCCGGCGCCGCCCGGAAAACCGCGCCCCGGGGGCCCGTTATGGCAGAGAACACCGGAAAGGGGTGACGGTCAGCGGTTCAGCGGTCGCCGTCCGTGCGGCGCGGGAGGTTCCAGGGGTTGCCTTCCTGCAGCGCCGGGGGCAGGAGCGCGTCCGGGAAACCCTGCCACGCCACGGGGCGCAGGAACCGTTCGATCGCCGCCGTGCCCACCGACGTGGTGGTCGGCGCGGTCGTCGCCGGGTACGGGCCGCCGTGCTGCTGCGCCCAGCTGACGGTTACGCCCGTCGGCCAGTCGTTCCACAGCAGCCGGCCCGCCAGCGCGGTGAGCGCGGGCAGCAGCGGCCGCACCTCGTCGATGTCGGACTCCTCCGCCTGCACCGTCGCGGTCAGCCCCGGCTCCAGCTGCTTGAGCACGTCGAGCAGCTCTTCCTGGCTGGAGTAGGTGACCACGATCGACGCCGGGCCGAAGCATTCCGAGCGCAGCACTTCGTCGGCCTTGAGGAAATCGGCCGCCCGCACGGAAAGCAGGGTCGGGGTGAACTGCTCGGCGGTGGCCTCCCCCGCCGCGAGCACGGTGACCTCGGGCTGCTCGCGCAGCTTCGCCACGCTCTTGCCGAAACCGGCGGAGATGCGCTCGTTGAGCAACGTCTGCCCGGCCACCCCGCCGGCGGCCTCGCGCAGCGTGTCCTCCAGGCCGTGTCCCTCCGGCAGGAACAGCAGGCCCGGTTTGGTGCAGAACTGCCCGCCGCCCAGCGTGAACGAGCCCACGTAGCCCTTCGCGACCTCCGCGCCGCGCGCCTTGACCGCGCCGGGCGTGACGACGACCGGGTTCACGCTGCCGAGTTCGCCGTAGAACGGGATCGGCGTCGGCCGGGCGACCGCGATGTCGAACAGGGCACGCCCGCCGGGCACGGAACCGGTGAACGCGGCGGCGGCGATCCGCGGGTCCTTCAGCGCGGTGACCCCGGCCTCGACGCCGAAGATCACCGCGAAGATCCCCTCCGGCGCGCCGGCTTCGATCAGCGCGGTGCGCAGGATTTCGCCGGTGCGGGCGGAAAGTTCCGGGTGGCCGGGGTGTGCCTTGAGTACCACCTGGCAGCCGGCCGCGAGCGCGGACGCGGTGTCCCCGCCCGCCACGCTGAACGCGAACGGGAAGTTGCCGGCCGCGAACACCAGCGTCGGCCCGATCGGCACGGCGGCGCGGCGGATGTCCGGGCGCGGCCCCATCGGCCAGTCCGCGTCGGCGTGGTCCACGGTCGCGCCGAGGAACGCGCCGTCGGTGAGCACCTCGCCGAACAGCCGTAGCTGGAACGTGGTCCGCGCGAGCTCGCCCTTGAGCCGGGGCGCCTCGGGCAGATGGGTTTCCTTCGCGGCCAGCGGGAGCAGCTCCGAACTTGCCGCGTCGAGCGCGTCGGCCGCTGCGCCCAGCCATTCCGCGCGCTGCGCCGGCGTCGACTCCGCGAGCTTCGGCGCGGCTCCGGCCGCCGCCGCGAGTACGCGGTCCAGTTCGGTCGTGTCGGTATCCATCATTTCCTTCCTACTGCGCGGCGCCTGCTACGGCTGCCTGCATGTCGCCCCACCGCGCGGGCCCGGCGAGGCCGAGGTGGTACAGATGCAGCTGATCCGCTCCGGCACGGCCCAGCTCGCTCACGTACGTCTTCATGTCGGGCGCCGGGTTCGCGCCCACTGCTGTCACGTAGGCGCCGAGCGCGGCCTTGGCGTATCGGCTCCGTGCGGCTCGTACGTTGTCCAGGCTGGTAGCCCCGGGTTGCCAGCAGGGCAACACGACGGAGCCCACCTCTTCGGCCGCGCACGGCGTAAGCCCCGGCAGCGCACCGGTTTCCCACTCGTCGACCGCGCCGTGCAGCACGACGGGCGCGTCGACCTTCTCCAGCACCGCGCGCCGCAGCAGATCCGTGGACCGCTGCCGTCCGGCGAGGATCGTGGCCTGCAGGTCCGCCGGGAGCCGGACGGTGTCGTCACCGGTGGCCATCAGCCGGTTCACCTCGGCTCGCAGCGCACTGTCCACACCGGACTCCAGCCCGCACGCTTCGCAGCAGCAGACCGAAAGCAGCCGGACCACGGCGGGCGACCACACAGCGTCCGTCTTCTCGTGCCGACACTGGTGGACCGCGCCGAGCTGCCCGCACGCCTCGAGGATCACCGAGGAGACTTCCAGCCCTGCCAACGATTCCTCGGTGAGCGTGACCGCGTAGTCGCGGACCTCTTCCTGCGCCGGACACAGCGCCCACGGGTAGCGCTCGCCGAAGCA
The DNA here is from genome assembly GCF_035546795.1 of Amycolatopsis sp. GTDB lineage: Bacteria > Actinomycetota > Actinomycetes > Mycobacteriales > Pseudonocardiaceae > Amycolatopsis_E. The sequence goes on along the minus strand of NZ_DASZWC010000059.1, from coordinate 24,839 downwards.
GTTGCGCACCGCGAGTTCCGGGAACTCCTCACCGAGCCGCGAGCTGTGCGTGAGCACGAGCCACGCCGCGGCGTTGTCGAGCGAAGCGATGGCTTCGCCCGCGCTGTCCGGGGAATCGACCCAGTCCGCCGCGGCGGGCTTGAGCCGGGACCACCGCTCGTCACGCACCGGCCGGTACAGCGCGGCGTCCCGGGCGAGCACCGACGTGCGCGAGGCCGACCACGGTGTGGCGGCGCGGGCCGAGTGGTACGCGACGGCGACGGCGATCTCATCCACCCCGAGTTCGGCGACGCGGTCGAGGAAACCGGGCTCCGCGACATCCCAGGGGTACGCGTACGCCACGACCTTCATGCGCGCCGATCCTCTCCGTGTTCACATCAGTGAACGTAGCCCGTATGCTGAACGCTAATATCGCCCGCGCCATCAGTCAACGGAGGGCCCATGCCGGAACCCGCGGAACTCGCGGCCGAGCCGTCGGGAGTGAAATCCGCCCGCCGCACGGTCGAACTCCTGGAGACCTTCGCGGCGCAGGACGCCTGGCTGTCCCTGTCGGATCTGCATGCCCAGACCGGTTTCCCGCGGTCGAGCCTGCACGGACTGCTGCGCACGCTGTACGAGGCGGGCTGGCTGGAGGCGGACCCCGGCACAGCCCGTTACCGGCTCGGCGTGCAGGCGCTGATCTGCGGCACCGCCTACCTCGACCGCGACCCGGCGATCCCCCACGCCACCGAAACGCTGGAGACCATCCGCGAGCGCACCGGGTTCACCGCGCACTACGCGCGGCGCAACGGCGCCGAGGTGGTGTACCTGGAAACGCGTGAATCACGGCATTCCACGCACCTGGTGTCGCGGGTCGGGCGCACACTGCCGGTGCACGCGACCGCGCTGGGGAAGGCGCTGCTGGCGGAGCTGACGCAGGACGAGATCCGCGCGCTGTTCGCCGGACCGCTGCGGCAGCTCACCCCGAACACGATCACTTCGCTGGACGACGTGCTCGCCGAATGCGACACCACCCGCCAGCGCGGTTTCGCCGCCGAGGTCGAGGAAGGCACGCCCGGTGTCCGGTGCGTCGCCGCCGTGGTGCCCTACCGCATTCCCGGCACCGACGCGATCAGCTGCTCGCTGCCCGTGGACCAGGTCACCGACGAACAGGTGCGCCACCTCGGCGAGCTGCTCGCCGAAACCGCCGCCGAACTCGGCCAGCGGCTGCGCCGCGCCGGAATCCGTTGAGGGAGAACGAAATGCGCGTCCTGATCACCGGCGGGGCCGGCATCGTCGGCACGCTGCTGCGGCCCCGCCTCCGCCAGGACGGGCGAGTGCTGCGGCTGCTGGACCTCACCACGCCCGAGCCCGGCGGCAATGACGAAATACTGACCGGCTCGGTCACCGACCCCGAAGCGATGGCGGCCGCGTGCGCAGGGGTGGACGCGCTGATCCACCTCGGCGGACGCAGCCGGGAAGCCTCGTGGGAGGACACCGTCGACGTCAACATCAATGGCACACACACGGTTCTGGAGGCGGCGCGGCAGGCCGGGGTGGGCCGGATCGTGCTCGCGTCGAGCAACCACGCGGCGGGATTCCGTGAGCTGGGCGAAAACCTGCCCGCGGATTCGGCGCCACGGCCGGACACCTATTACGGGGTGAGCAAGGCCGTCATCGAGTCCCTCGGCAGCCTGTACCACTCGCGGTTCGGGATGGACGTCATCTGCGTGCGCATCGGCTCGTGTTTCGAACGGCCGCCGGGGATCCGCGGGCTCGCCACCTGGCTCTCCCCCGACGACGCCGGCCGGTTGTTCGACGCCTGCCTGACGTTCCCGTCGCCGGGATACCGCGTCATCTGGGGCGTCTCGGACAACACCCGCCGCGTGTACTCGCTCGCCGAAGCCGAGGCACTGGGCTACCGCTCTCAGGACGACGCCGAGAAGTTCGCCGCCGAAATGACCGGACCCGCGCCGACGGGTATCGCGGCGAAGTTCGTCGGCGGCCCGTTCTGCACGGCGCCGCTGGGCGTGCCGAACTAGAAAGCGGATGCGCGCGCGGGCCCCGGCCGACAGACTGGGTCCGTGCACACCACCCCGATCACCCTGGAGCTCGTGCGCGGGGCCCGCGAACTCGAACCCACCGGGCAGGGCTTCCTGCCGCACCGGCTGCCCGCGTGGGCCCGAGCCCAGACCAACGACCCGCGGCTGACGATGTCGCAGTCGCAGCCCTCCGGCGTCCGCTTGGTACTGCGGACCGCGGCCACCGTCGTCGAGCTGGACACCTTGCGCACCAAGGTTTCCTACCGGAACGCGCCCGCCCCGCCCGACGGCGTCTACGACCTGCTGATCGACGGCGAGCTGACCGCCCAGGCGAACGTGCCCGACGGGAACGTGCTGCTGGTGGACATGATGACCGGTGCGATGGAGCGGCAGCCGGGCCCGGCCGGCACCGTGCGGTTCTCCGGCCTGCCCGCGCGGGAGAAGCTGGTCGAGATCTGGTTGCCGCACAACGAGATCACCGAGCTGGCCGCCCTGCGCACGGACGCTCCGGCGGAGACGGTTCCGATGGAGCGGCGCGTTTGGCTGCACCACGGCAGTTCCATCAGCAACGGCACCGGCGCGGCGAGCCCGACCCAGACCTGGCCCGCGCTGGCCGCCGCCGCTGGTGACGTGGAGCTGATCCAGCTCGGGCTGGGCGGGGGCGCTTTGCTCGACCCGTGCACCGCGCGCACCATGCGGGACACCACCGCCGACCTGATCAGCGTGAAGATCGGGATCAACCTGGTCAACGCGGACCTGATGCGGCCGCGCGCGTTCACCCCCGCCGTGCACGGTTTCCTGGACACGATCCGCGAAGGGCATCCCGATGCGCCGCTGCTGGTGATCTCCCCGATCTACTGCCCGATCCACGAGGACACCCCCGGCCCCGGCATACCCTCGTTCGAGGACGGGGCGGTGCGGTTCCACGCGACCGGTGAGCCCGCCCCGGGGAAGCTGACGCTGACCGTGATCCGCGACGAGCTGGCCCGCATCGTGAAGCAGCGCGCCGCGGAGGATCCCGCACTGTCCTATTTGGATGGCCTGGAGCTTTACGGCCCGGCGGATTTCGAGGAGTTGCCGCTGCCGGACGCCCTGCACCCGGATGCGGCCACCCATCACCGGATCGCGGAGCGCTTCACCGCCCGGGCGTTCAGGGATGGTGCGGTTTTCGGCTGACTTCCCTTGTGCCGCACCGGCAACGGACACGCGTGGGGTGTTCCCCGGCCTTCGTTGCCGGGCCCCGGACTTGAACCGTCACCAGGGCACCACACCGTCGTCCTCGAAAAAACCGCCCGTGGGGCCGCCGTCGGGCAGGTTCGCGAGCCGGATCGCGGTCGCCGCGCCCTGTTCGGGTGTGCGGACGCCGCGGAAGCCGTTGAGGTCGGTCGCGCAGTAGCCCGGGCAGGCCGCGTTGATCAGGATGTTCGTGTCCCGCAACTGCTTCGCGTACTGCACCGTGACGGCGTTGAGGAACGTCTTCGAGGGCGCGTAGGCCGCCGAAATCGGGCCCGTTTCAAGGCCGGGCGTGGTCTGCCGCGTGAGTGAGCCGACGCTGCTGGACATGTTCACGATCCGCGGCGACGCCGAGCGGCGCAGCAGCGGAAGCATCGCATCCATCACGCGAATGACGCCGAATACGTTGGTCTCCACAGCCGTCCGCACGGTCTCGAGATCGACCGCGGTGGGCACCTGTTGCATCCCGCCGGTGACTCCGGCGTTGTTGACGAGCACGTCGAGACGGCCGGCGCGCTCCTCGATCAACCGCGCCGCGGCGGCCACGCTCTCGTCATCCGTCACGTCCAGCGGCACGCCGAACGCGTCGACGCCTTGCGCACGCAGCTTCTCGACGGCGGCCTCCCGCCGCTGCCCGTCCCGCGCGCCGACACCGACGCGCCAGCCGAGCGCGCCCAGGCCCGCCGCGATCTCGTATCCGATCCCCTTGTTCGCGCCGGTGACCAGCGCGATCGTCTGTTCGCTCATGCCATCGATCCTGTCCCCGGCACCACCGGACAGGCCAAGACCATCCCGGTGGGCAGCGGTACCGTACGGGTATCGACCCAGGTCACCAGGCGTACCGTGACGGGTATGGAGACACGCGAGCTGCGGTACTTCGTGGCCGTCGCCGAGGAGTTGCACTTCGGGCGGGCGGCGGAGCGGCTGGGGATGGCACAACCGCCGCTGTCCCGGGCGATCCGGCAGCTCGAACGGCGGCTCGGGGCAACGTTGCTGGAACGCACCAGCCGGGCCGTCACCCTCACCGACGCCGGGGCGGTGCTACTCCGCGAAGGCCAGGCCGCGCTCGACGCGGTCGACGCCGCCGAGCGACGCACCCGGCGCGCTGCCACCAGCGAGCCCAGCGTCGTTCTCGTGACGAAGGCCGGCGCGTCCAGCGAGCTGCTGGCCAAACTGCTCGACGCCTACGCCGCCGAACCCGGCGCGGTCGCGGTCGACGTGGTCCTGTGCGGAATCGCCGAGCAGGAAGGGTTTCTGCGTGACGGGCGGGCCGACGTAGCGCTGCTGCATCTCCCGTTCGACTCGACGACCGGGCTCGACGTCGAGGAGCTGCACGCCGAAGGCCAGGTCGCGGTCCTGCCTGCCGGGCACCCGCTCACCACCCGGCGGCACGTGCGGATGGCCGACGTCGCCGCGCTGCCCGGGTTGCCGCTGCCGCGCTGGCCCGGCCGCGACGGGACCTACCGGGACGGCCCTGGCCCGAAGCTCCGGGATCATGGCCAGCTACTCCAGCTGATCATGCTCGGCCGGGCCTGCGCCATCCTGCCGGAGTCGGTCCGCGGCCAGCTGCGCGACAACCTGGCGACCGTGCCGGTGGTGGACGCGCCGACGGTCACCACCGTGATCGCGTGGCCGCCGCACAGCCGATCCCTTGCTGTCGCAGGGCTTGTGCGCGCCGCGACGCGGCTCTAGACGCTGTCGCCGAGCCACGCCTCGAAGAACTCCGTCAGTGACTCACCGGCATGGTGTTCCGCGTGTGCGACGAATTCCGCCGTGCTCACCGTGCCGTGCCGCCGCTCCTGCGCCCACGACGACAACATCGCGAAGAACCGCTCGTCCCCGATGCGCTCGCGCAACGCGTGCAGCGCCAGCGCACCGCGCTTGTACACGCGCTCGTCGAACAGGTTCGACTCGCCGGGGTCGCCGATCTTGAGCGGGGCGCGTTCCGACATCCGGCCCCACCACTGCCGCGCCAGCTCCTCGGCGCGCGGGCCGCCGGATTCCTCGGACCACAGCCATTCCGCGTAGGTGGCGAACCCCTCGTTGAGCCAGATATGGCGCCACTGCGCGATAGTCAGGCTGTTGCCGAACCACTGATGCGCCAGCTCGTGTGCCACCAGCCGCTCGAAACCGCGCGCCCCGTCGACGTGGTTGGCGCCGAAGATCGCCATGCCCTGCGCCTCGACCGGGTCCTCCAGCTCGTCGTCGGTCACCACGACGACGTACTCACCGAACGGGTAAGGCCCGAACAGCCGCTCGAACAACGCCATCATCTCCGGCTGGCGCCGGAAATCCCGCGCCGCTTCGGCCCGCAGCACGCGCGGCACGGCCACGCGCTGCGGCACCGGCCCGTCGAGCGCCAGCTCCTCGTATCGTCCTATTTGGACGCTCATCAGGTAGCTCGCGGTGGGCTCGGGACGTTCGTACACCCAGGTCGTCGTGCTCGCGCCGGCGCGGCGGGACACCAGGTTCCCGGTCACCAGCACGGTGTACGGCGAAGCCGTGGTGACTGTGACCCGGTAGGACGCCTTGTCCGACGGATGGTCGTTGCACGGGAACCACGACGGCGCGCCGATCGGCTGGCTGGCCACCAGCACCCCGTCGGTCAGCTCGTCCCAGCCGATCTCGCCCCACCGCCCGTCCACCGGCCTCGGGTTGCCCGAGTACCGGACCTCCACGGTGAACTCGGTGCCCGCGGGCACCGCGCGGGCGGGTTTGACGCTGAGCTTGCCGGGCTGCCGGGTGAACCGGGCGGCCCGGCCGTCCACGCTCACCCCGCTGATCTTGAACCCGGACAGGTCCAGCACCACCCGCGGCAGCGCGCGCGTGCTCACCGCCGTGATCTTCGCGCGCGCGGACAGCCTGTTCGGCCCGATCTTGTAGTCCAGCTCCAGGTCGTAGTGCGTCACCCGGTAGCCGTCGCTGCCGTGATTCCCCAGTGCCGTCCTCAAGCCCGGCGCCCCCAGGCGGAGATCGGGTTGCCCAGCCAGCGCGAGTCGGCGGGCACCTCGTCGCCCCTGGTCACCAGCGAACCCGGGCCCACGGTGGTGCGGGCACCGATCCGCGCGCCGGGGAGCACGATGCCGTGCGGCCCGAGCGTCGAGCCCTCGGCCAAGGTCACTCCGCTCATGCTCATGATCCGGTCGTGGAACAGATGCGTCTGCACCACACAACCACGGTTCACCGTCGCGCCGTCACCGAGGCGCACCAGGTCCGCCTCCGGCAGCCAGTACGTCTCCAGCCACACCCCGCGCCCGATCCGCGCGCCCATCGTGCGCAACCACGCGGGCAGCAGCGGCGTGCCACCGATAGCGCCGATCAGCCAGGGCACCGCGAGCGTCTCGACGAAGGTGTCGGCCAGCTCGTTGCGCCATACGAACGAACTCCACAGTGGATGGTCGACCGTGCGGAACCGGCCCACCAGCAACCATTTCATCGCCGTCGCCACCGCCGCGGCCACCAGCCCGGCACCGAAGAGCACCAGCCCGGACAGCAGGGCCGCGGCCCACAGCCCGGCGCCCGACCACACCGCGAGCAACGCGGCGGCCACCAGCACACCGAGCGCGACCGCGCACATCACCGGCACGATCCGGCACAGTTCGACCAGCGCCCGCGCCACCTTCAACCGCGCGGCCGGACGATAGGTGCGCCCGGCGTCCCCGGTTTCCACCGCGCGCCGCAACGGCATCGGCGGCATCCCCAGGTACGACGAGCCCTTCTTCGCCTTGCGCGGCGCGGAAGACAGCACGCCGACCAGCCCGCGCTTGGGCACGGCCCGGCCGGGCGCGGTGATCCCGGAGTTGCCGAGGAACGCCTGTTTGCCGATCCGGGCGGGCGCCACGTGCAGCCAGCCGTGGCCGAGTTCGTAGGTGGCGACCATCGTGTCGTCGGCCAGGAACGCGCCGTCGTCGACCTTCGTCATCTTCGGCAGCGCCAGCACGGTGGACGCCTCCACGTCCCGGCCCACCTTCGCGCCGAGCAGCCGCAGCCAGACCGGGGTGAACAGGCTGGCGTACAAGGGGAACAGCCCCGTCCGCGCCATGTCCATCAGCCGCTCGACGGTCCACACCCGCCACGCCATCGAACCGTGCACGGGGTGATAGCCCTCGGCCATGCCGATGCCCGCCGCCCGCACCCCCACGAGAACCAGCAGCGCGTACGACACGAAGTACACGATCGTCGCGAGCGGCACGAAAGCAAGCGCTTTCCCGAGCGAAGGGCCATCCGCGACGGCCAAGCCCAGCACGACGACCCCGGGCACCGCGGCGATCGCGGGCAGCAGACCGAGCAACACCGACGTGCACCCGTAGACGAACGACCACACGCGCGAACGCGGCGGACGGCTGGCCGGCCAGCGCAGTGCACCCTTCCCGGACCGCTGCGCGGGCGAACCCGCCCACCGCTGCCCGGCCGGCACCGCGCCACGCACCGTCGACCCGGCGGCGATCTCCGCGCCCTTGCCGATCCGGACACCCGGGAACAGCGTGCTGCGTGCGCCCACCCTGGCGCCGGCACCCACGCGAATCTTGCCGATGTGCACGAGATCGCCGTCCACCCAGTGCCCGGACAGGTCCACCTCGGGCTCGATCGCCGCGCCACGGCCGAGCTTGAGCAGCCCGGTCACCGGCGGCGGCGAATGCAGGTCCACCCCCGGGGAAACCTTGGCGCCCAAGGCTTTCGCGTAATGCGTCATCCAGGACGCGCCGGACACGTCGGCGGCACCGCTGAACTGGGCGAGCTTCTCGGCCGCCCACAGTCGCAAGTGGACATTCCCGCCGCGCGGATAGCTGCCGGGGCGCACCTTGCGCAGCAGCAGCCGCGCGCCACCGGCGGAGATCGCGATCCGGCCCGCCGGGCTGAACAACACCAGCCAGGCCACCGCGAGCAGCCACCACGACACCGCGGGCGCCCAGGCGGCCCCGGTCATCGACAGCACCGTGGACAACGCCGCCACGACCGCCGCCCAGCGCAGGCCCACCAGCGTGGCCAGCGGGATCATCGCCAGCGCCTGCACCACCCCGGCGCGGCGCGGCGTGGGCAGCACGTCCAGGCGCACGGTCTCGGTCGCGTGCATCCCGTCCAGCAGCGCGGCGAGCCCGCCGAGCGTCGGGTGCTGGTAGATGTCGTTGACCGACACCTGCGGGTGGCGGGTCCGGATCCGGGCGACGAGCTGGGCGGCGGTCAGGCTGCCGCCGCCGTGGCTGAAGAAGTCGGCGCCGGGATCGCCGGCCGCGACACCCAGGATCTCGGACCAGCCCTCGGCGAGCCAGGTCTCCGTCGGCGACAGCCCGCCGGCCTCCACAGTGGACAGTGGCCACGGCAGCGCGGCCCGGTCCACCTTGCCCGAGGTGCGGGTCGGCAGGTCTTCGATCACGGCGAGCAGCGGCACCAGCGCCGCGGGCAGCTTCTGCCGCAGCAGCGCGCTCGCCGCGTCGAGGTCGAACTCGCCGACCGGAACCACATAGCCGACCAGAATCTGGTTGCCCGCCTTGGTTTCCCGGATCGCGGCGGCCGCACCGGCCACCCCGGGAAGCGCTTGCAGCGCGGCGTCCACCTCGCCAAGCTCGATGCGGCGGCCGCCCAGTTTGATCTGCTCGTCGGCCCGGCCGAGGAAGATCAGCCCCTCGTCCTCGGCGCGCACGACGTCACCGCTGCGGTAGGCGCGGGACCAGCCCAGCGACGGCAGCGGCGCGAACTTCTCCGCGTCCTTGACCGGATCGAGGTAGCGGGCCAGGCCCGCGCCACCGATCACCAGCTCCCCGCTCTCGCCCATCGCGACCGGCTCACCCAGCTCGTCCACCACCGCGAGCTGCCAGCCCAGCAGCGGCAGCCCGATGCGCACCGGGCCCTCGCCGGTCAGCTGCGCGGCGCACGCGACGACGGTGGCCTCCGTCGGGCCGTAGGTGTTCCACACCTCGCGGCCCTCGACGGCGACGCGTTCGGCCAGCTCGGGCGGGCAGGCTTCGCCGCCGAAGATCAGCAGCCGGACTTCTTCGAGCGCGTCCGCCGGCCACAGCGCGGCCAGCGTCGGCACCGTGGACACGACCGTGATGCCCTGCGCGATCAGCCACGGGCCCAGGTCCACCCCGGTGCGCACCAGCGAACGCGGCGCGGGCACCAGGCAGGCGCCGTGCCGCCACGCCAGCCACATCTCCTCGCACGAGGCGTCGAACGCCACCGAAAGCCCGGCCAGCACCCGGTCCCCCGGGCCGATCGGCTCGTCGGCGAGGAACAGCTGCGCCTCGGCGTCGACGAAGGCCGCCGCCGCCGAATGCGGGACGGCGACACCCTTGGGCTTGCCGGTGGAACCGGAGGTGAAGATGATCCACGCGTCGTCCGCGGGACCGGGCACGCCGGGCTCGCCACCGGGCGTCGCGTGCGGGGTGAGCACGCCGCCGTCGGTGAGCACCGCGGACACCGCGGCCTCGCCGAACACCAGCGCCGCCCGCTCGTCCGGGTCGTCCGCGTCGACCGGCACGTACGCCGCGCCGGCGGCCAGCACCGCGAGGATCGCGACGTACAGCTCGGCGGTGCCCGACGAGATCCGCACGCCGACCCTGTCGCCGACGCCGATGCCGGTCTCGGCCAGCCGGCCGCGCAGCGCGTCGACCTCTTCGGCCAGCTTCCGGTAACTCAGCACCGTGCCGTCCGCGTCCAGCGCGGGCGCGGACGGATGCCGGGCGACGGTTTCGGCGAAGATGTCCAGCAGGGTGCGTTCGGCGGCCGCGAGACCGGACCGGAACAGCGCCCTCGGTCTGGTGTCGACGATCGTGGGCAGGGGCGTTTCCAGGGCAGACAGCAAGCCCGTCACTCACCTTCCGGTACAGGTCGGGCTCGCGCTCGCGGTGGTTGAGGCGCCCGTGCGGCCCGCCAGTTTACCTGGCGGTCCGCGGCGGTCTTACTTCACCTTCTTCGGCTTCTTCTCCCGCACCCGCACGTTGATGCGCACCGGGCTGCCCGCGAAGCCGAACCGCTCCCGGAACTTGCGCTCGATGAACCGCCGGTAGCCGGCCTCCAGGAAGCCCGTCGTGAACAGCACCAGCGTCGGCGGCCGGATCGCCGCCTGGGTGGCGAAGAGCACCTTCGGCTGTTTGCCGCCACGCACCGGCGGCGGGGTGGCGGCGATCAGCTCCGACAGCCAGCCGTTGAGCTGGCCGGTGGAAACCCGCTGGTCCCAGGACTCCAGCGCCCGGCGCAGCGCCGGCGCCAGCTTGCGCACGGAACGCCCGGTCAGCGCCGAGATGTTGACCTTCTCCGCCCACGGCACCCGGACCAGCCCGCGGTCCAGTTCCTTCTCCAGCTGGTGCCTGCGGTCCTCGTCCACGAGGTCCCATTTGTTGAACGCCAGCACGCAGGCCCGGCCCGTCTCGGTGACCATCGTCAGCACCCGCAGGTCCTGTTCGGACAACGGCTCGCTCGCGTCCAGCAGCACGATCACCACTTCCGCCGAGTCGATCGCGGCCTTGGTGCGGAGCGAGGCGTAGTACTCGGTGCCGCTGGCGGTGTGCACCCGCTTGCGCAGCCCCGCGGTGTCCACGAAGCGCCACGTCTGCCCGTCCAGCTCCACCAGGGAGTCCACCGGGTCGACCGTGGTGCCCGCGACGGAGTCCACGACCGCGCGCTCTTCGCCGGTGAGCTTGTTGAGCAGGCTCGACTTGCCCACGTTCGGCTTGCCGACCAGCGCCACCCGGCGCGGGCCGGACGCGCGCTCGCCGTCGCGCGGCGCCTCGGGCAGCGCGTTGACGATCGCGTCCAGCAGGTCGCCCGAGCTGCGGCCGTGCAGCGCGCTGACCGGCTGCGGCTCGCCCAGCCCCAGCGACCACAACGACGCGACATCGGCCATCAGGCGCCCGTCGTCGACCTTGTTCGCGGCCAGGATCACCGGCCGCTTCGAGCGGCGAAGCACGCGCGCGACAGCCTCGTCGGTGGTCGTCGCGCCCACCGACGCGTCCACCACCAGCAGCACGGCGTCCGACGTGGCCATCGCCAGCTCGGCCTGTGCCGCGACCGCGCCCTGCAGGCCGCTCGCGCCGGGCTCCCAGCCACCGGTGTCCACCACGGTGAACCGGCGGCCGTTCCACAGCGCGTCGTAGGCCACCCTGTCCCTGGTCACCCCGGGCACGTCCTGCACGACCGCCTCGCGGCGGCCGAGGATCCGGTTGACCAGGGTCGACTTGCCCACGTTGGGCCTGCCGACAACGGCCAGCACCGGCTGGCTCAGCTCGGCTTCGTCCGCGTCGGCCGCGCCGTCCACCTGGCCATCGAGCGCGGTGAACTCCGCCTCGTCGGACCAGGTGCCGTCCACGTCTGTCATAACTCCGCTTCCTGTTTTCTCGATGCGCGCTGCTCATCCAGTCCGCGCACCAGTGACGCGAGCTCCGCTCGCAATGTCTCGGTGGCCGTCACCAGCCCGGCCCGGCCCTTGCCCACCTCGAGGGCGAACGGTTCGCCGAACACCAGGTCGATCGTCGGCCGGAACCGCCGTTTCCCGTCGGCCGGGCGTTTCGTGCCGCGGACCGCGACCGGCAGCACGACCGCGCCGGAAGCCCGCACCAGCCAGGCCGCGCCGCGTTCGGCACTCGCCACGTCCCCGTCGCCGCGGGTGCCCTCAGGAAACACGCCGACCAGGCCGCCGTCGCGCAGCAGCTGCGCGGTGACCAGCAACGGCGCCCGGTCCGGCTCGCCCCGGCGGACCGGCACCTGTCCGATCCGCCGGAGCAGCCACCCGGCGACCCCGGTGAACATCTCCTCCTTCACGAGGAACACCGAGCGGCGCGGCAGCATTCCGAAAATCAGCTGCGGTTCGACCAGCGAACTGTGGTTGGCCACGAGCACCACCGGCCCGGTGCGCGGCACGCGCTCGCGGCCGTGCACCCGGATCCGGTAAGCGGGCCGCAGCAGCACCTTGCCGATCAGGCGGCCGACCTCGTGCAGCCAGGGCGACGCGCCTTCGGGCAGCCCTGCCGAGTTCACCGCCTGGCCCCGGCCGTGCAGTCCGAGAGCAGGCTCCGCTTGCGGGCCAGTTCGGTCAGCGCCACCAGCACCTGGTCGATCTGCAGCTCGGAGGTGTCCACGTGCACCGCGTCCTCGGCCGGGCGCAACGGCGAAGCGGCGCGGCTGGAGTCCAGTTTGTCCCGCCTGTCCACCGAAGCCAGCGCCGCGGCGTGGGTGCTTTCCCGGCCCGCGGCCGAATCCTGCGCGCTGCGCCGCGCGGCCCGGATCTCGGCCGACGCGGTCAGATAGATCTTCAACGGCGCGTCCGGCGCCACGACAGTGCCGATGTCGCGCCCTTCGACGACGATCCCGCCGACCTCGGCGATGACGTCCTCGACGATCCGCCGCTGCCGCGCGACCAGCAGCTCGCGCACCGCGGGCAGGGCCGAAACAGGGGACACGGCGTGACTGACCTCCGGCCCGCGGATCTCCGCGGCCACGTCCTCGCCCGCGAGCGCCACGGCCGGGCGCTGCGGGGTGGTGCCGATGGAGAACACCGTGCGCCGGGCCACGGCGGCGATCGCCTCCGCGTCCTCGAGATCGGTGCCCTCGCGCAGCACCGCGAGCGTGATCACCCGGTACATCGCGCCGGTGTCGAGATACCCGGCCGAGAGGCGCTCGGCGAGCTTGCGCGCCACCGTGGTCTTCCCGGTGCCCGACGGTCCGTCCAGCGCGATCACGCCACGTAGGGCTCCCGCCACCGCAATTCTCCTCGGTACTCGAACCGGTTGTCGTCACCGCCCATTCTGCCTGGCAGGCGGGCGGACGGCCGCACCGGGCCGAATCGGGCAAACCGGTAACGTGGGGAAGCGTGAATGTGGAAGTGACTCCTCTGCCCGGCATCGGGGTACGCAAGGATTTCGCCCTCCGCAGTGGACGGCGGATCGGCGTGGTGACCCATCGCGACGGGCAGACAGAACTGATCGTGTCCAAATCCGACGATCCCGACGCCTGCCTGGCGTCCCTGCCGCTGACCGCCGAAGAGGCGAGCGCGCTGGCGAACCTGCTCGGCGCCCCGCAGCTGGTCGCGCAGCTCACCGAGGAGCACCGGGATCTGCCCGGCATCAGCACCCGGCAGCTGCCGATCAGGACCGGCGCGCCGTTCGACGGGCGCACGCTCGGCGACACCGCGATGCGCACCAGAACCGGGGTTTCGGTGGTCGCCGTCGTGCGGGCCGGGCAGGCACATCCCTCCCCCACCCCCGACTTCACCTTCACCGCGGGCGACGTGCTCGTGGCCGTCGGCACCTCCGAGGGGCTCGAAAACGCCCTCAAGATCTTGAAGAACGGATAAGCCAGCCTATGGATCACACCGCCCTGTCCCTCATCGAACTCGGTGGCGTCTTCTTCGTGCTGGGCGTGCTCGGCCGGCTCGCCGGCCGGATCGGCATGTCCCCCATCCCGCTTTACCTGCTGGGCGGTCTCGCCTTCGGCCAGGGTGGCCTGATCCCGCTGCAGGACATCGGCGGTTTCACGCATCTGGCCGGTGAGATCGGCGTCGTCCTGCTGTTGTTGTTGCTGGGCCTGGAATATTCGGCCGCGGAGCTGTTCACCGGACTGAAACGGTCGTGGCTGGCCGGCGTGCTCGACATCGTGCTCAACGCCGCCCCCGGCGCGGCCGTCGCGCTGCTGATGGGCTGGGGCCTGATCGGCGCGATGGTGATGGCCGGGGTCACCTACATCTCCTCCTCCGGGATCGTCGCCAAGGTGCTCGGCGACCTCGGCAGGCTCGGTAACCGCGAAACCCCTGTCGTGCTGTCGATCCTGGTGTTCGAGGACCTGGCGATGGCGCTGTACCTGCCGATCCTGACGGCCGTGCTGGGCGGGGTCAGCTTCCTCGGCGGCATGGAGGCCGTCGGCATCTCGCTGCTGGTGATCACCGTGGTGCTGGTGATCGCGCTGAAGTTCGGCCGCTACGTGTCCGCGATCGTGGACTCCGACGACCGCGAGGTGTTCCTGCTCAAGGTGCTCGGCGCGGCGCTGCTGGTGGCCGGGCTCGCCTCGGCGATGCAGGTCTCGGCCGCGGTCGGCGCGTTCCTGCTCGGCATCGCGATCTCCGGGTCCACCGCCGAGAACGCCACGCACCTGCTGGAGCCGCTGCGCGACCTGTTCGCGGCCGTGTTCTTCGTGGTGTTCGGGCTGAACACCAACCCGGCGTCGATCCCGCCCGTGCTGGGCTGGGCGGTCCTGCTGGCCGTGATCACCACGGCGTCGAAGGTGGGCACCGGCTGGTGGGCCGCGCGCAGGCAGGGGGTAGGCAAACTGGGCCGGCTGCGTGCCGGCGCCGCATTGGTGGCGCGCGGCGAGTTCTCGATCGTGATCGCCGGCCTGGCCGTGACGGCGGGCGCGGTCACCGACGAGCTCGCGGCGCTCGCCACCGCGTACGTCCTGCTGATGGCCATCTTCGGCCCGACGGCGGCCCGCATCGTCGAGCCGGTGGCGAAAGCCTTGCAGCGCAAGGCGACCCGGCACGAAACGGCCACCTCCACGGCGAACTGAGCACACCGGTGCGCGGGCACGACGAGGTGCCCGCGCACCGGTTCAGTCAGCTCGCCAGCGCGTCCAGAATCTGCTGCCCGTACTTGGCCAGCTTGTTCTCACCGACCCCGCTCACGCCGCCGAGCTGCGCCAAAGTGGACGGTTGCTCGGTGGCGATCTGCCGCAGCGTCGCGTCGTGGAAGATCACGTACGCCGGGACACCCTGGTCCCTCGCCGTCTCCGAACGCCAGGCGCGCAACCGCTCGAACACCGGCGCGGCCCCGGCCGGCATCTCCACCGCCGCGGCCTTCGCCTTGGCCGCCTTCGGTGCCTTCGCGGCGCGCTTGGGCTCACGCCGGAACCGCACCTCACGGCGCCGCCCCAGCACCTCGCCACTGGCGTCGGTGAGCACGAGCGTGCCGTAATCCCCTTCCACCGCAAGCAATCCCTGCGCCAGCAGCTGCCGCACGACCCCGCGCCACTCGCTCTCGGACAGCTCTGCCCCGATGCCGAACACCGTCAGCTCGTCGTGCCGGTGCTGGCTCACCTTGGGCGTCTGCTTCCCGAGCAGGATGTCGATCACCTGCCCCGCGCCGAACTTCTGCCGCCGCTCACTCGCCAGCCGGTACACCGCCGAGAGCAGCTTCTGCGCCGCGATCGTCCCGTCCCAGGACTCCGGCGGCGCCAGGCAGGTGTCACAGTTGCCGCACGCCTCACCCTGCTGCCCGAAGTAGTTCAGCAGCTGCACACGCCGGCATTCGATGGTCTCGCACAGCGCGAGCATCGCGTCCAGGTGCTGCCCGAGCCGCCGCCGGTGCGCGTCGTCGCCCTCGGACGTGTCGATCATCTTGCGTTGCTGCACAACGTCTTGCAGCCCGTACGCCAGCCACGCCGTGGACGGCAGCCCGTCGCGGCCCGCGCGGCCGGTCTCCTGGTAGTACCCCTCGACCGACTTCGGCAGGTCGAGGTGCGCCACGAACCGCACGTCCGGTTTGTCGATCCCCATCCCGAACGCGATCGTCGCCACCACGACCAGCCCGTCCTCGCGCAGGAACCGCGCCTGGTTGGCCGCGCGCGTCCGCGAGTCCAGCCCCGCGTGGTAGGGCACGGCCGGAATCCCGTTGCTCGAAAGGAATTCCGCGGTCTTCTCCACCGACGCCCGCGACAGGCAGTACACGATCCCCGCGTCCCCGGCGTGTTCCGTGCGCAGCAGGTCCAGCAGCTGTTTCTGCGCGCTGTTCTTCGGCACGATGCGGTACTGGATGTTCGGCCGGTCGAAACTGGCGACGAAATGCCGCGCCTCGCCGAGGTTCAGCCTCGTCGCGATTTCCTCGTGCGTCGCCCTCGTCGCCGTGGCGGTCAGCGCGATCCGCGGCACGTCCGGCCAGCGCTCGTGCAGCTCGGACAGCATCAGGTAGTCCGGCCGGAAGTCGTGCCCCCACTGGGAAACACAGTGCGCCTCGTCGATCGCGAACAGCGCGACCTTGCCGCGGCCGAGCAGGCTCACCGTCGACTCGAGCCGCAGCCGTTCCGGCGCCAGGTACAGCAGATCGAGCTCGCCTGCGAGGAAGGCGTCCTCCACCTCGCGCCGCTGCTGGAAATCCTGTGTGGAGTTGAGGAACCCGGCCCGCACGCCGAGCGCGCGCAACGCGTCGACCTGGTCCTGCATCAGCGCGATCAGCGGCGAGATCACCACGCCGACGCCCTCGCGCACCAGCGACGGGATCTGGTAGCACAACGACTTCCCGCCACCGGTCGGCATCAGCACCAGCGCGTCACCGGCGTCGGCGACGTGCTCGATGATCGCCTCTTGCTCGCCGCGGAAGGCGTCGTAGCCGAAGACGCGCCGGAGCACGTCCAGTGCGTCGGAGACGGTGTCGGTGGAAGTCACCCCGCGATGGTAGCGGCGGGGTCTGACGTCATCGAAGGACCACGCGGAGCGGGCGTGACATCGGAACGCCCCGACCGGTCGCCCCGCAACGTCACAGATCGACGGCGCGATAGAGCCCGCCGACCTCCTCGCGGGTCAGCCGGCGCAGGCTGCCCGGTTTGCCGTTGCCGAGCTGGACGTCACCGACCGCGGTGCGCACGAGCTTCCGCACCGGGTGCCCGGTCTCGGCGAGCAGCCGCCGCACGATGTGCTTGCGTCCCTCGTGCAGCACGACCTCGACGAGCGTCTTTCCGGCCTGCATGTCCTTGACCCGGAACGCGTCCACCTTGACCGGACCGTCCTCGAGTTCGACGCCCGCCTTCAGCTGTTTGCCCAGCCCGCGGGGCACCAGTCCGTCCACTTCGGCCAGATACGTCTTGGGCACGTGGAAGGACGGGTGCATCAGCCGGTGCGCGAGGTCACCGTCGTTGGTCAGCAGCAGCAGGCCCTCGGTCTCGGCGTCCAGCCTGCCGACGTGGAACAGCCGCTCCGCGCGGTTGCGCACGTAGTCGCCGACGCAGGGGCGGCCCTGGTCGTCCTCCATCGTGCTGTGCACCCCGCGCGGCTTGTTCAGCGCGTAGTAGACCTGGTCCTCGCGCAGGATCACGCGGGTGCCGTCGACGTGGATCACGGCGTTGTCCGGGTCGACCCGGCGGCCGAGCTCCCGCACCGTGCGGCCGTCCACGCTCACCCGGCCCTGCACGATCAGCTCTTCGGCCGCGCGCCGCGAGGCGACCCCGGCCTTGGCCAGCACCTTCTGCAGGCGGACGCCGTCAGGGGTTTCGTCAGATGTCATCGATCGCGTCCACTTCCGGTAGCAACGGGGCGATCGGGGGCAGGTCGTTCAGCGACGACAGCCCGAGCCGCTCGAGGAAAAGTTCGGTGGTCACATACAGGTTGCCACCCGTCTCCGGGTCGGTGCCGGTCTCCTCGATGAGACCGCGGGCGAGCAGGGTGCGGATCACCCCGTCCACGTTCACCCCGCGCACGGCGGCGACCCTGGCCCGGGTGACCGGCTGGCGGTACGCGATCACCGCGAGGGTTTCCAGCGCCGCCCTGGTGAGCTTGGACCGCTGGCCGTCGAGCAGGAGCTTTTCGACGAAGGGCGCGTAGGTGTCCCGCGTGAAGAAGCGCCAGCCCTCCCCGACGCGGCGCAGGTCGATCCCGCTGCCGTTTCCGGTGAAGCGCGCGGACATCGTCTTGAGCGCCTCGGTGACCCTGTCCACCGGCTCCTCGACCGCCCCGGCCAGCGACTCCTCGCTGGCCGGCGAGTCGACGACGAGCAGCAGCGCCTCCAGCGCCGACTCCAGCGCGGCCGGCTCGGTGAGGTCGGGCATCCGCCGTTCGATCGCGACCAGCTCGGGATCCTCGCCCGGCTCGGCTTCTTCGGGCGCGCTCTCTTCCGGCGCCTCCGCGACAGGCTCAGCCTCGACTTCAGGTCCAGGCTCGGCGACTGGCTCCGGTTCGATCCGGTCCAGATCGACGATCGCGTCTTCGTCCTGGGGGCTCACCCGTACTCCTCCTCTTCGGCGCGGGCACGGTCGGCTTCGGCTTCCTCGGCGGCCTGCTCGACCGACCCACCGGTCCAGCGGACGCTGAGCGAGCCCAGTGCCTCGGCCTGTTCGAACTGGACGGTCGACTCGCGGTAAAGCTCCAGCAGTGCCAGGAACCGCGCCACCACCTCGATGGTGTGCGCACAGTCCGACACCAGCTCCGAAAAGCTCGCCGTGCCCGCCTCCGCCAGCCGCAACCGCAGCAACGCGGCGTGTTCGCGCACCGACACCCGCCCCATGTGCAGGTGGTCCAGCGAAACGGTAGGCGGCGGCTTGGGCCGGAACACCGCCAGCGCGATCTCCCGGAACTTCTCCGGGCTCACGCCCAGCATCACCTCGGGCAGCATCCCGACGTAGCGCTCCTCGACCGCCACCGAGCGCGGGTACCGCCGCAGCGCACCCGCCTCCAGCTCCGAGAACAGCTCCGCGACCTGCTTGTACGCCCGGTACTGCAGGACACGCGCGAACAGCAGGTCGCGCGCCTCCAGCAACGCCAGGTCGTCCTCGTCCTCCACCTCGGCCGCCGGCAGCAGCCGGGCGGCCTTGAGGTCGAGCAGGGTCGCGGCGATGACGAGGAACTCGGTGGTCTCGTCCAGGTCCCACTTCGCGCCAAGGGCACGGGTGTAGACGATGAAATCGTCGGTGACCTGGTGCAGAGCGACTTCGGTGACGTCGAGCTGATGCTGCGAGATCAGCTGCAGCAGCAGGTCGAACGGGCCCTCGAAGTTGGCGAGGTGGACCTTGAACTTCGCGGCACCCTCGGAGACGACCTCTTCGGCCAAAGGCTCCGGCCGGGGAGCCTCCCCAGCCGGTTCCTCTGGGGTGGTCACGACCCGGTGGCTTCCTCGGCGTCGTATTCGTGCTCCCGCAACCGCTGGACCAGCACCGAATCCGGGCCGTGCTGCTCGAAGTCGGCAAGCAGCACCGCCACCGCCTCGCGCACCAGCCGGCCGCGGTCGATGACCAGGCCGTGTGTGGCGCGCAGCGTCAGCCGCGTCTGTTCCATCGCGACCAGTTCGTCCCCGGAGACGTAGACCGTGATCTTCGAATCGTGCTTCTGGCGTCCGGAACCGCGTTTGGCCGCGCCACCGCTGCGTTCCAGCTGCTGCCGCTGGTCCTGCGGCGCGGGGGCCGGCTTGGGCATTTCCACGGGCAGCATCGGTTCCAGTGCCGGGCTGCTGGTCAGGCGGAAGAGTTCCGAAGCCCCGGGCAGGGAGGCTCGCCTGCTCACCGAGCGATCACCTCGCGAGCCAGCGCGCGGTAGGCCTGCGCACCGGCCGACTTGGGGGCCCAGCGGGTGATCGGCTCTCCGGCCACGGTGGTCTCCGGGAACCGGACGGTGCGGTTGATCACCGTGTCGAACACGGTTTCACCGAATGCCTCCACCACCCGCGCCATGACCTCTCTCGAATGCAGGGTCCTGGGGTCGAACATGGTGGCCAGGATGCCGGTGATGTCCAGTTTGGGGTTCAAGCGCTCGCGTACCTTCTCGATCGTGTCGATCAGCAAAGCCACGCCACGCAGGCTGAAGAACTCGCACTCCAGCGGGATGATCACGCCGTCCGCGGCAGTCAGCGCGTTCACCGTGAGCAGCCCGAGCGATGGCTGGCAGTCGACCAGAACATAGTCGTACCCGCTCATCACCGGTTGCAGTACCCGGAGCAACGTGTGCTCGCGGCCGACCTCGGCCACCAGCTGGACCTCGGCCGCGGACAGGTCGATGTTGCTCGGCAGCAGGTCCATGCCCTCGATCTTGGTGTTGCGCAGCACGTCATCGGCGGTGACGGCGCGTTCCATGATCGCGTTGTAGACCGTGTTGTCCAGCTCGTGCGGCTGCACGCCGAGGCCGACCGAGAGCGCGCCCTGCGGGTCGAAGTCGACCAGCAGGACCCGCCTGCCGTACTCGGCCAGTGCGGCACCCAGGTTGATGGTCGAGGTGGTCTTGCCGACCCCGCCCTTCTGGTTGCACATGGCCAGCACCGTGGCCGGGCCGTGCCTGTCGAGCAACGGCGGGTCCGGAATGTCCCGCAATGGTCTGCCGGTCGGGCCCACGGAGGGCGCCCCGTTCACCTTGCCGGGCTGCACGGCCGTGTCCACAGCCTCGGGTTCCCCCTCTGTCGCGATGGTCATGTTGTTGAGATTCGCGGCGGCTGAAAAGGCCGCTGCCGATCTGGCCGCTGGCTGCTCTGTCGACATGGCGCGAAAACTCCTCGTTCGACGGGTCTGCCGCAGCCTATTGCGCTCCGCGATTGTCGCCAAAGCGGCTCGCCGAGTTCTGTCGTCTCAACCCAGTGCCCGAGGATGGGCCGTAGCATATATCTCACGCAGAGTAGTGACGGTTAGCAGGGTGTAAACCTGGGTGGTGGTCACCGATGCGTGACCGAGCAGTTCCTGAACCACCCGAACGTCTGCCCCGCCTTCAAGCAGATGGGTGGCGAACGAGTGACGCAGCGTGTGGGGCGACACGCTGGCCGAAATCCCCGCCCGCTCGGCGTTGGTCTTGAGCACCTGCCAGGCGCTCTGCCGCGAGAGCCGGGTGCCGCGCGCGTTGAGGAACAGCGCGGCGCTGCCCCGCCCGCGCGCGGCCAGCACCGGCCGGGCCCGCACCAGATAGGCCTCGACGGCCTGCACCGCGGGTCTCCCGACCGGCACCAGGCGCTGCTTGCCGCCCTTGCCGTCGAGCAGCACCGTGCGTTCTTCGCGGTCCACGTCGTCCAGATCGAGCCCGACCGCTTCGGAGATCCGCGCGCCGGTGGAGTACAGCAACTCCAGCAGCGCCCTGTCCCGCAACGCCCGCTCGCCTTCGGCGCCGGGCATGTCCAGCAGGCGGAGCACGTCGTTCACGGGAAGCGCTTTCGGCAGCCGTTTGACCGCCGCCGGGGGCCGCACCTCGCGCGCGGGATCGTCGACGGTGATGCCGTCGAGATGCGCGAAGCGGTGCAGCCCGCGGACGGCGACCAGGGCCCGCGCCGCCGACGAAGCCGCCAGCGGCGGATGGTCCTCGTCGCCCTCGCGAAGGGCAGCGCCGAACGACGTCACTTCCTTCTCGGTGATCTTCCCGAAGTCGGTGACGCCGGCACTGTCCAGGTGACCGGCGTAGCGGCGAAGGTCGCGGGCGTAGCTGTCGAGGGTGTTGCGCGCCGTCCCGCGTTCCACGGCGAGGTGATCGAGATAGGCCGCGATCACGTGTTCCACCGGGTTCGCCACGGCGACACTCTAGGCCCCCCGCCCGCGTACGCGAAGACCTAGCGAACCCGTTTCGCGAAGGTGCCCGGACGATCACGCCACGGCGCGTCCGCGGGCCGGGTGCTCGCGGCTCCGGTGAGCACCGCGTGCGCGGCCAGCACCCCGCCGACGGTGGCGCCGTTGACCAGCTCCCCGGCCAGCGCCATCCGCACCGCTTCGGCCAGCGGCACCTTGTGCACCACCAGATCCGTTTCCTCGTCGTCGTGCCCGAGCTCCGTACGGTCCACTTCGGACACTTCGCGGGCCAGGAACACGCGGACGACTTCGTCGGTGAAGCCGGGCGACGCCGCGACGTCGACCAGCGTCTCCCACCGCCGCGCGGTCACCCCGGCCTCCTCCACCAGCTCACGCTTGGCGGCCTCGACCGGGACCTCGCCCGGCTCGTCCAGCAATCCGGCGGGCAGCTCCCAGATCCGCCGCCCCAGCGGATGCCGGTACTGGTGGATCAGCGTGATCGCCCCGTCGTCGTCGATCGCCGCGATCGCCACCGCGCCGAGGTGCTCGACCACCTCGCGCTTGGCGACCGAACCGCCGGGCATCCGCACGTCGTCGACGCGGAGCCCGACCACGCGGCCGATGTGCACGTCCCGGGAGGACACCACCTCGAAGTCGTGCTCGCCGGGAACGCTCACCGCACGCTCGCCGTCGGCTCGGGCAGCTCCACCGGCAGCCGGTCGGCGGTCCGGTAGCGCACCGCGGCCTTCACGAACGCGTCGAACAGCGGATGCGGCCGGGTGGGCCTGCTCTTGAGCTCCGGATGCGCCTGGGTGCCCACGAAGAACGGGTGCACGTCCTTGGGCAGCTCCACGAACTCGACCAGCCGGTCGTCCGGGGAGGTCCCGGAGAACACCAGGCCCGACTTGGCGAGCCGGTCGCGGTAGGCGTTGTTGACCTCGTAGCGGTGCCGGTGCCGCTCCGACACCTGCGTCGTCCCGTAGGCCCGGGCCACGATCGAATCCTCTTCCAGCACAGCGGGATAGGCGCCCAGTCGCATGGTGCCGCCCAGGTCGGCCGCGCCCGCGACGATGTCCACCTGGTCGGCCATCGTGGAGATGACGGGATCCGGTGTGTCCGGGTCGAATTCGGCCGAGTTGGCGCCGGCCAGGCCGGCCGCGCGGGCGGCCTCGATCACAATGCATTGCAGGCCCAGGCACAGCCCCAGCACCGGCAGCCCGCGGGTGCGGGCGTAGTGGATGGCCCCGATCTTGCCCTCGATGCCGCGGATGCCGAACCCGCCGGGGATCAGCACGCCGTGCACCTCCCCCAGCGCCGCCGCGGCACCGGACGCGCTCTCGCAGTCGTCGGAGGCCACCCACACCATCTCGACCTTGGCGTGGTGGAAGAACCCGCCGGCACGCAATGCCTCGGTGACCGACAGGTAGGCGTCGGAAAGCTCAACGTACTTGCCCACCAAGGCGATTCGCACCGTCTCGTGCGGCTCGTGCACCCGGCGCAGCAGGTCGTCCCATTCGGTCCAGTCGACATCGCGGAACGGCAGGTTGAGCCGGCGCACCACGTAGGCGTCGAGCTCCTCCCGGTGCAGCACCTTGGGAATGTCGTAGATGGACGGCGCGTCCGGGGTGGAGATGACGCCGTCGATGTCCACGTCGCACATCAGCGCGATCTTGTTCTTCAGCGCCTCGGGCACGTCGCGGTCGCAGCGCAAGATCAGCGCGTCGGGGGTGATACCGATGCTGCGCAGCGCGGCCACCGAGTGCTGGGTGGGTTTGGTCTTGAGCTCACCGGACGGTGCCAGGTAGGGCACCAGCGACACGTGCAGGAAGAAGACGTTCTCCCGGCCCAGGTCGTGGCGCACCTGCCGGGCCGCCTCCAGGAAGGGCTGCGACTCGATGTCGCCGACGGTGCCGCCGATTTCGGTGATGACGACGTCGGGGCGGTTGCCCTGCGCGTCCGGCTGGGCCATCGCCAGGATGCGGCCCTTGATCTCGTCGGTGATGTGCGGGATCACCTGGACGGTGTCGCCCAGGTATTCACCGCGCCGTTCCTTGGCGATGACGGTCGAATACACCTGTCCCGTAGTGACATTCGCCGAACCGGACAGATCGCGATCCAGGAACCGCTCGTAATGGCCGACGTCGAGGTCGGTTTCGGCGCCGTCCTCGGTGACGAAGACCTCGCCGTGCTGGAACGGGTTCATGGTGCCGGGGTCGACGTTGAGGTACGGATCGAGCTTTTGCATCGTCACGTACAACCCGCGCGCCGTCAGTAGCTGACCGAGGCTGCTGGCGGTCAATCCCTTGCCCAACGAGGATGCGACGCCCCCGCTGACGAAGAGGTGCTTGGTGGCGGTTTGCGGGTGCTTTCGCACAGGCGACCTCCGTGAAGACGGGCAGGGCGTCAAAATTGTTCTAGCGAATCACTAGCTGGGCCTGCCGACCCACGGAAACCCACCCTAACATCCACGGCGCCGCGCCGCGGGGAACACGCCCGCTACTGAGCGACCGTGATCGACGTGGCGCCGTGACCGGTGCCGTACTGCCCGGGGTGGCCGCCGTTCATCAGGTCATGCAAGCCGAGGACGGCGGTGATGCGGCCCGGCGCGGCGTCGACATTGTCGACGGTGCTGACCGCGGAGTTCATCCCGGCGTCGGCGCGGGTCACGGCGACGGCGGCGCTTCCGGTCGCCGATCCGTCGCGCCCGGCCAGCAACGTGGCCGAGCCGTGCGGGGCCAGCGCGGCCGAGAACCGGGCCACGCTGACGCCCTGGTTGCCGGCGTCCTGGGGTAGCGCGCCGCCGGTGACGACCAGCGCGGCGTTGGCCGCGCCCAGGTGGTCGCCGCCCTGGTAGGTGATGAAGCCGGTGTCGCGCAGCGCGGCCAGCACGGTGTTGCGCTGGGTCTCGGAGACTTCCGGCGGCGGCGGGCCGGCCGGGGTGGCGTTGGTCAACAAGGCGATTCCCATCAGGTCGCCCGCCTGCGAGCCCTGGTCGACGAGCTTGGTGCTCAGCTGCTGGCCGGCGGGCAGCACCGACGAGTTGACCACCGTCTGCAGCTTCTCCGCGGAATTGGCCTCGACGAATTCCTGGGTCAGCGCCACCGTCGTGGTCACCGTCCCGCCGGCCTGGCCGATGAACTTCGACACCGCGGCCACGTCGTCGTCCTTGGCGTCCGGGGTGCGAAACACCACCACCGACTTGCCGCCCAGCGCGTCGTGCAGCATCCGACCGGCCAGTTGGGTGTCGAAATTGTTTGCCGCGCTGAGCTTTTCGTTCAGCACATTCTTCTGGTCGTTGAGCCCGCTGATCTGGGTGTTGAGGTCCTTCTTCTCGTCACGCAGGCTGGACAGCAACGTGTCCGACAGGAAGCCGGAGCCCAGCACGACGCCCACGGCCAGCGCCAGGAATACGGCGGCCAGCGACAGGGC